>CAWBKJ010000004.1:0-1754301 GCA_963789365.1 uncultured Gammaproteobacteria bacterium | reverse complement strand
CGCGCGCGACAAGCACGCATATTACGACGACGAGAACCTCAACTACGCCGACTACTGGACCGACCGTGGCTACGAGCACGCAGCCGAGGTGATGGCCATCCGGCGGCTGCTCTCCGGGCACACCTTCGAGCACGCCGTCGACGTCGGAGGCGGCTACGGGCGACTGTCGATCGTGCTGTCCGACTATGCCAGCCGCGTGACGCTGGTGGATTCCAGCCAGCAGCAGCTCGACCTGGCCAGGACGTTCCTGGCGGAGTATCCGCAGGTCTCCGTCGCCCGCATGGACGCAGCCGACCTGCAGCTCGACGACGCGAGCGTCGACCTGGCCATGATGGTCCGGGTGCTCCATCACCTGCCAGAGCCGGCGGCCGAGCTACACGAGGTGTACCGGATCCTGCGACCCGGCGGTCACGCCGTCGTCGAGGTGGCCAACGTCGCGCATGCGGTGAACCGGGTCAGGTACCTCATCAGGCGCACCGCGATCCCGCGAGCACCGGTGGACATCCTGCCGCAGCATCTTCGCCGCGAGGATGGCATCCCGTTCGTCAATCACCACCCGGCGACTGTTGTTCGCCTGCTCCTCGCGACCGGCTTCCGGCTGGAACGCATGCTGTCGGTGTCCAACCTGCCGGCACCGCGTGGCGACGCGGATGCTGCCGCGGCCCGTGCTGCTGGCGGCCGAGCGCGCGCTCCAGGAACGACTGGCGTCCCTGTATTTCGGCCCGAGCGTGTTCCTGCTGCTCCGCAAGCCGCAGTAGGTCACTGCTCGGCGAGGATCGCTTCCAGCTCGGCTAGCGGGTCACGAACGACGGGGCCAGTGGTTCGCACCACTGCCTGACGAATGATTCCAGGGAATGGGAACGGGGCCGCATACCCCCCACCTACGGCGGGCCCCCATTCGTATCCGCAGGTCAGCCCTGCGCCGACCCCTGTTGAAACCGGACGGCGTGAAGTGGGGAATCACCCCGCGCCCGATTTCGCGGTCGTCGTAACGCAGCACGCCGGTGCCGCCCAGGCCTGGGCATCCTTGGCGAAGGCATACTCGATCCGATGGTCGCCCGGCGTGACGGTCTCCACTGACTCGATGACGTGCCGCTCCTTGCCGTACAGGTTGTGCACGTAACGGATGTGGCCGCCCAGGATGTGCAGCGACCAGCCGCCGAGGACAGAGCCAAGGGCCAGCAGGACGCCGTCGGTCGCACCAGGCGGATCGGGGATCGTCACGTCGACTACCAGCTCGTGCGATCGGTTGCGCACGTTGACGGCGACGGATTCCGGGTACCTGCGCCCCGCCCTGGAAGTACTCGTACTCATCGCGCGGGAGGCGCCGGTCTGGCTTGGGGTGCACGAGCGCCCACAGCACCCGGTTGTCGAGCGGCAGCACCTGGTTGCGCCGCGCCTGCGCCCACCACAGCTCGATGAGCTCGCTGAGCAGCTCCGGGCTGCTCCTGCGCCAGGTCGCGCGACCTCGGACAAGTCCTCGGCCACGTGGTATAGCTCCCAGACGTCGGCGTCGAACGGCGCGTTCGGATCCTGGTCGTCATACAGCGGCCCGATCGGGTGGAAACGCCACGCCCTTCCAGCCCCGGTGATAGATGGCACGGACCCGAACATTCTCCGAAGTACTCGAGTCTCGTGCCGTTCGGGTGCGGCGGCGCCCGCGGCCGGACAGGTAGGCCAGGCTTGTCCCGTCGAGCTTCCCCGTCCCGCGCGGCTGCCCTCGATCTCGGCCGGAAGCGACACGTCGGCGAGCTCGGCCAGCGTGGCGCAGCAGATCGATCGCGTGCGCGAACTGGTGCCGGATCGCGCCAGGTTCGACCGAGCTTGCTTCGACCGAGCTTGCTTCGACCGTGCTTGCTTGGACCGTGTTTGCTTGGACCGTGCTTGCTTGGACCGTGCTTGCTTGGACCGGGCTTGCTTGGACCGTGTTTGGTTCGACGGTGCTTGCTTGGACCGTGCCGACCGGCCAGGAGATGATGCACGGATCGGCGACGCCGCCCTCATGCACCTCGCGCTTCCAGCGGCGGAACGGCGTATTGCCCGCCATCGTCCAGCCCCACGGGTAGTTGTTGTGGGTGAGCGGCCCGCCGATCTCGTCTAGCCGGGCGAACATCTCCTCCGGCTGCGCAGGGTCGATGTTGAGCATCCGCACATCGTTGATGGAGCCTTCTGCGCCGCCTTCCGCACTGGCGCCGTTGTCGGAGACGACGCAGACGATGGTGTTGTCGAGCTCACCCCGTTCCCGGACGAAGTCGAGCACGCGCCCGATCTGCTCGTCCGTATGCGACAGGAATCCGGCGAAGCACTCCATGAACCGGGCCGCAACCGCCCGGTCCCGGTCGCCGAGGGAGTCCCAGGCCGGTACCCAGGCCGGACGCGCCGACAGCGTGGTCGAGGCCGGAGCAGGCCGGTGCCGAGCTGTCGCGCGAAGATCTGCTCGCGCCAGGCGTCCCAGCCGATGTCGAACCGGCCGCGGTAGTGGTCGAGCCAGCGCCGCGGCGGCTGGTGCGGGGAGTGGCAGGCGCCGGTGGCGAAGTAGAGGAAGAAGGGCCTGACAGCGTCGACGGCGCGCAGGTCGCCCAGGAACTCGATGGCGTGGTCGGCCAGGTCCTCGGTCAGGTGATAGCCCTCGTCGATCGACCTCGGCGGCCGCACGCTGTGGTTGTCGTGATACAGCGCGGGCACGAACTGATGGGTCTCGCCGCCGTGGAAGCCGTACCAGCGGTCGAACCCGCGGGCGAGCGGCCAGGTCGCGCGTGAAGCGGCCATGTTCGTCTCGTCCTCGGGCGACAGGTGCCACTTGCCGATCGCGTAGGTGGCATAGCCGGCGGAGCGCAGGATCTCCGACAGGTAGCCGTTCTCGCGTGGCGGCTTGCCCCAGTAGCCGGGGTAGCCGATGGCCAGGTCGGCGACACGCCCCATGCCGCTGCGGTGGTGATTGCGGCCGGTGAGCAGGCATGCCCTGGTGGGCGAGCACAACGATGCGGTGTGGAAGTTGGCGAGCCGGACACCCGCCGCGGCCAGGCTGTCGATTGCTGGTGTCTCGATGTCGGAGCCGTAGCAGCCGAGCTGGGCGTAACCGACATCGTCCAGCACTACCAAGATCAGGTTCGGCGCGCCGGCCTGGCGGCCGGCTGGGCGGCCACCATGCCTGCGAATCCCGCCAGTCGGCGCCTATCCGCCCGCCGAAGTCATGTGCCACCTCGCGCTGCCTCCTTCGCCTGGTGGGTGGTCGCCGTCGCGGTGATCTGGCGCCCATGCTGCCAGCACTGCTGTGGGCCGCGGGCTACTCGGTACCGTGGTTGCCCGCCGCCGCGGTGATCTGGCGCCCATGCTGCCAGCACTGCTGTGGGCCGCGGGCTACTCGGTACCGTGGTTGCGTGCCAGATGAGCAACCTGATCCCGATGCGAGCCGCCGGCTGAAGGCCCTGCTCCGGTATGCCGCGGGCATCGTGCTTGGACTGCTGGTCCTGCTACTGCTCGTCGGCAAGCGTGGCGAGCTTGCCGCCGCCTGGCGGCACCTGGCTGGCGCCAGCTCGGCGTGGGTGGCCGCGGCGGTCGCGGCTGAGGCGCTGTCGCTGCTGGCCTACGCCTGGCTTCAGCAGCGGGTGCTGCGCCTGAGCGGCACGAGCATCCGGCTGCCCGGCCTGTTCCTGCTCACGCTGGCCAATGACGCCATCGCGAACTCGGTGCCCGGTGAGCCGGCCGTGTCCAGCGCCTACCGGTACCGGTTCTACCGGCGGCGCGGGGCGAGCGGCGCCAGCGCTGGCTGGACGATCTTCACGATCCTGATCGCGCAGGCGATCGGCATGTCGCTGGTGCTGCTGCTCGGCGTCGTCGTCGCACTGGCCGGCGTGGCCCGCACCACCGGAGCCGGGATCACGATCGTCGGCCTGCTGATCGTCCTTGCTGCCGGCGGCGGTGCTGGTCCGCCGCGACCTGGTACTCCGGCTGGCTGCTGGGGTCGTCCGCGGTGCCCGGCGGCTGACTGGACGTCCCCACGGCACCATCGGCGCCCGGATCGAGGACACGCTCACCCGGATGCGGGAGATCCCGCTGACCGCGCGGTCAACTGCGGGCGTGGTGGCCATCGCCGCTGGCGTCTGGTGCTGCGACTTCCTGTGCCTGCTATGCAGCTTCCGCGCCGTGCACTCGCCGATCCCATGGGCAGGCGTGCTGCTGGCCTATGGCGTCGCGCAAGTGGCGGGGTCGTTCCCGATCGTGCCCGGCGGGCTCGGCATCGTCGAGGGCAGCCTCGCTGTCGTGCTCGTCGCCTACGGAGCCGGCCGGGTCCCGGCGGTCTCGGCTGCGCTGGCGTTCCGCGTCGTCAACTTCTGGCTCGCGATCGCCGTGGGCTGGGTCAGCGCCGGGCTGATCGCCCACCAGTTCCGCCGGGGTGGCGTGCCCGGTTCAGGTCCGGCGCCCGACGCGGGCCTCCAGCCGATCGTCGCTGGCCCGCCGGACTAGGCAGGCCGGCTGGCGGCTCAGGTCGGCTGGCGGCTCAGATCAGCGGACGGCTCAGGTCGGCTGGCGGCTCAGGTCGGCTGCCTGCGGAGCGCGGCCGCGCGACCAGGCCGGTCAGTGACAACAACATCGACGTCAGGACTGGCGAGCAATCGCGACATCACCCTGTCGTCATTGACGGTCCACACCATCGTGGCCAGGCCATGACGGCGGCAGTCGGCCAGGAGGTCAGGACGGGCGAGACGCTGGTGCACCACCGCCCAGGTCGCGCCCGAGGCGAGCACAGGATCCAGTCTGCTGCGCGCCTGCCGGCGTGCCCGCTGCGCCAGGTAACGCGCAGTCTCAGGCAGGTCAGCGCTGATCGTCAGGCCGGCGGGCACGGCCGGGTGACGCTGCCGGAGCTGGCGTATCACCGCCTGATCGCCGGTCGTGACGATCATGCTGGCCGGCGTCAGCAGGCTCAAGGCCTGCGACAGGATCGCCGGAAATAGCTGCCCGTTGACACCATTTATAACAACGGCACCGTTATTACCTACTGCTGTACTTAAGGAGGGAACTCCGTATGCACCAGCTTCGGAGAGAATGGTCGTGGAATCTTTTCGACTCCCCGGCAGAATCAAAAGGTGAGATTGAACGTAGAGAGAGGCCAGGAATGTCTGCCCCTTCAGAGTCGTCCTATCAATCCTCGGAATTGTACTTACATATTCCGGCACATGAGCTGCCTGAGGCGGAACACAGTCGACAAGAGTGAGGTGTACATTCAACCCACGAGCCCTCAATATCGAGGCCGTATCTATAGCAATCCTAACTCCTTCGTGTTTCCAGTCTTCTCCTATGAAGAGCAACTCCCATTCACTTGAGCCCTTTCTACGCAAACACTCGCCAATGTCCTCTTCAGTTAGAGCACTCGGCAGGTTCACGCCATATGGTATGACCCGTACTCTACCGCGATCCAAAGAATACCTATCGCAGGCGACATCTGCTGCCCATTCACTCGGGAACACTATAAGCGCACTGTTGTCGAGCGCCGCTTGCTCACGTTTCTCACGTTCCCCAATATGACGTCTATTGATGCGCTGGTGATAAGGGTGTTTATCGACTGTCAATGTCGCTCTAGTCTCTCCCCATAAGACGGATGGCCCGGATATTTCAAATGCCAAATCCATGGAGGAAAGGCCAAGCACCACATCAACAGCGTGGTTACTCCCATCTGTGTTGATATGTCGCGATGACAGACTCGTGTGCACGACTCTGTCATCGCGACATATTGTATCGTCTGCCAACAACCGAGCAACAGCTCGGTGCATGCGGGGAGCCAAGATGCCCCTGGGTTTTAGAGATGAAATAAGGGACACTTCGCAACCGCACCTTCTAAAGGCGGTGGCCATAGCATAAATGGTTTCATAAGAAGAATAAGTGCTTCGCGGACTCGTGGCGTCCATTAGGCCTATGCGCATGTTTACACTGCACCCTGTCTGTCAATTTGCACTTAACTTATGATGCTAATGCTGCGGCATATATTTGTATCGTGAGTGTTAAAAAGCCATATAGGGAGGGCATTTAATCGCACGTCTAACAGGCCATCTAGAAAGCTCCAAGTCCCTTTAAGACCGCGGGAATCGTTTGCATCAGAATTTGTAGATCGAGCCAGAACGACCATCTGTCGATATACTGAAGATCGAGCTGCATCCAAGTCTCAAAGGGAATCGAACTCCTGCCAGCCACCTGCCAAAGACAAGTCAGGCCGGGTCGAACGCTGAAGCGCCGTCGCTGCCAGTCCTCGTTAAAACCCTCATAGTCGCGAAGAGGTAGAGGTCTTGGCCCCACCAGGCTCATGTCTCCTTTCAGGACATTGAGTAATTGAGGTAATTCATCAAGGCTGCTCTTTCTGAGAAATTGTCCCATAGGGGTAATGCGAGGATCGTTCTTCAGTTTAAAAACAGGCCCAGACACCTCGTTCAAGTGCTCTAAATGTCGGAGGCGCTGTTCGGCGTCTGCGACCATCGTGCGAAACTTATACATCTTAAACTGTCGCTTACCAAGCCCAACTCGGCTTTGCCTGAAGAATATCGGACCTGGGCTACCTAGCTTGACCATCGCAGCGATAATAAGCAACAAAGGAGAAAGCGCCAGCAGTAGAAGGGAGGAGACAAGGATATCAAATAGTCGTTTAGCGTCGGCGCGCCACCCGTCGTCCATCGCTCGGCGATGACTAATGAGTAGGCCTCCCAAAATCTCATCCGCCCTGGCCCAAGACAGGCTGGACTCGTATAGATCAGAGAACACACGTATGGGAATGCCCTGTATCTCGCACGCCGCAGCCACTTGCGCCGCTTCTACATGGAGAGATCGAATTGGCAATGCGATTACAACCTCATCTACTACACAAGCCCTAAGTAGACCCTGGAGGCCTTCGAAGTCGCATAGGACGTCATAGCCTTTGCCTTGCCATTGCTGTAGCCCATGCCATGGTCGATCGACAAAGCCGAGAAGTCGATACCCAAGTTCCGGCTTGGATTCGATCATTGACACAAAACGGCTAGCGCGCGGACCGGTTCCGATTATCAGAATATTGCGCAGGTTATGGCCACGTTTTCTAGCAGCCCTCAGAGCAGCTCGTATCAACAAACGGCTAACAACCGATGCCGTCGACACGACAATAAAAAAAACAAGCAAAAACAGTGGCGAAAACATTCTTACATGGAAAATCGCTCCGACGCTTCCAATCAGGATGACACCTACGATGCACGCTTTGATGGGGTCTCGGATATCAGAGAAGCATCCAAGCATCCGGCGGGAGTTATACATACCGCAGGCCGCATAGATCAAATGCCACATTAACAAGATCCCTGCACACAATATAAAATTCCCTACCTTAATACGCATGGCCAAAACTTCTTCCAGCGATATACCTGATCGATGGGGCAATGTGATGTAGGTGGCCGCCAGACCCATGGCTGCAACGAGCAAAAGATCAAATGCCTTAAGCGAATTCAGAAGCACTTTATTCCGATATGATGTCATTGTGCTCTCGTGGTGCTATGAATAGGTAGGTAACGAAATAGGGGATAAATACAAAGGTTAGGAGATTACACGATGGCCCAGTGTGTCGACAATGTAAGAGCTGCAGACCGGCTATGACTTGGGCTTTCGATAGCCAGATGTGGCTATCTCAGATGGTGGGTATGTTAGATGGAAGCACTTGCCGTTCTGAGTGGCATCTTCACTTCGCAGGATGGCGCATCGTCGCGTCGAACAGCGTCGTCAAAGACATCTGGTGGGAGGCGTCTCATTGCATTAAGCTCGGCGGTGCTCGCCTCTATAAACCGTTTCCGTAGCGTACTCAGGGCCAGCCGCGAGTACATCCATTTTTGCCATCCGTTATATCTGCGCTGGCGCCCATTCAGCATACGCGCCAAAGAGATGAGCCGCACCCACCGCATGATAGCCATGTCAGCTGCGGTGAAAGCGGCAGGAGATTGTTCCAAATAGCCACGTAAAAACAATCCTTTCTGCTCCTGTAACTTGAGCCGATAGGATCCCATGAAGGCGCGCCAAGGTTGTAGAGAGTCGTAGAACGCTTCAAATAATCCAATGTCCTCGTAAAGGTAGCCAAGTCTGCTATTTCCAAAGTCGACTACATAGATCGCTTCGTTGGCGACCATTACGTGAATTGGAGTAAACTCTCCATGTACACTGCATAACCTGCGTTGGAAATGCGGATTGCGCTCATGGCAGCTGTTCAAGATCGACAGCATTTCTGTATAACTGTCTTTGAGAGAGTAGAGAGTGAAGGCCTCCACTGTTCTCTCATTCGTAAACTCGCGCAATAGCCATTCGAGGG
Source organism: uncultured Gammaproteobacteria bacterium (assembly GCA_963789365.1). Classification (GTDB taxonomy): domain Bacteria; phylum Pseudomonadota; class Gammaproteobacteria; order Steroidobacterales; family Steroidobacteraceae; genus FEN-1191. The sequence continues at coordinate 1,745,993 of CAWBKJ010000004.1, read as the reverse complement.
GATTGCCACATATCGTATTTAGTGTGAGACGGTGTAGACTGCCCAGCCAACGGCCCGTATGCTGCAATAGTTCAGGCAAGTCGGGCCGCTCAGAATGTGTGAAGCTAAGGTCAAATAGATGATGCTTGAGCGAGTGTCCAGGAATGAATTCCATCAGAAGGAGACCTGGTTCGGGATAGTAGGCAATTGGCAATGGGGACCGGAGGGTAGGATTCTCCGCAGTGATCAAAGGGGCCACATTTGAGAGAAAGTTCAATTCCTTCTCGAGACTTTGAGCGCCACGGTAGCCCACTCGTTGGGCTTTCGCGAAGAAGGTAGCACTTTCGAGGCCGTCAGTTACGTGCACTGTGGCGGCCGGGTGAACGCCAGGCCTGGTAAGAGGACGTACGTAGGCTTTTGAACGTGCCGAATCCGCATGCCTTAGGCCCGCGAGGTCTAGCAGAGTTTTGCGTCCTATTCTCGAAAGGAGGCGTGTCAAATATAGGTCGTTTGTTCTCAGCACAACGATCAGAGCACGTCTTTCTATGTATTCGATTATGTGACAGGGGTGACGCTGATATGCGATCGTTATCGAACTCAACTAATCTACGACGTGATATTTGCTGTTTAGCGTCTGCTTAAGACTGAAGCTTGCATGCAATGATAGATTTGGTCATTCCACACCATTTTTCACAAATGATAGTGGCCTCGGGGAACAGTTGCTCCACTTCTGGTTTGTTTAACAGGTTTAATTCCTCCACCATTTCGTCAACTTGTTTAGGTGTGGGATGAACTGTAAGCCCCCAGACGGTGAAATAACGGGCCAATAGTCGCCTATATTTCTTCGGTAGGAAATGGATGAGGGGAGCGAGATAGTGCGGCTCAATAAAGAAGGTGCGACTTGGCGTTTGTACCCAATAACTACGACCTACCCTTCTGATTTCATCAGCAAATATCTTTTGCTGATTCCACTCTCCCAGGTGTTCGATCACGGAATTGCTGACTACGATGTCGAAGCTCTGATTATCAAATGGAAGAGAGCGTCCATCCCCTAGAATGGTTGAGAAGCCAGGTTCGTCGCATTTCAGCCATGAGGCCTTTGGGTTGAGAAGTGTCACCTTAGGTTTTATAGGGCTATACGCCCAAAAGGAATAGTAGCTCCCACCTACATCGAGAACGTTACTATCTTCAGACACGCGGCATACTTCACACATACGTCGAAGACGCTCAGAGCGGAATTTCTGGAAGAATGGTTTATAAATTGCTGCATACAGTTGTTTAAGTGCCACTCGTGAATACTCCTTTCAACCAGGGCTATTGTGGATATAGGTTGATCAACTCAACGTGCTGGTGCGCGCGCGAAGGCTGTAGCGAGCGCCTGCCATGCAGCAGTTGGATGAAGTTCCGAATCATAGGGCAGGGGTCGCACTTGCTGACCATCAGAGCGAGGCGCATAGCTAGCCAACCAGGTATATTTCGCGGTGAGACCCCAAGTCACTACGGCAACGACAGATTTCTCCTGCAGTATTACCTCCAGGTAACGATCAATCTCTTTCGCCACAGCGTTATCTCGATCGGCGACTGTCGCTTCTGAACCTTTTTCAGCTACATCCAATTCAGACACCACGATTTTGAGGCCCAGATCGCTGACGCTGTCTAGGAATCCTTTTAGCTTGCTACTACTGAAAGGAACACCGCCGGTCCGTAAATGAGATTGAATTCCTAATGCGCCTATGGGGACCTTCTTCCCAACCAATTGCTGGAGTAATTTCAGCAATGCGTCACGTCGATAGTCATCTTCGGGAAGATCGTACTCAAGGTGATTTTCATTGAGAACAAGAAGGGCACTCGGATCGGTTAGCGCTGCTGCTCGAAAGGCTGCTTCAATATAGTCGGGTCCGCCGAGGCGTAAAAAGGGCGTGTCTTTCAGCACTGCACCCTGTCCGCGAAACGCCAGGGCCTCATTGATAACCGCCCATGAAAAAGCATGTCCGCGATAGTGACCCACCACCTGTGTCACGTGGTTTACCATCGCGGCTTTAGCTGACGACGGTGGCAAACTGCTAAACCACTGTGGCAGTCCTTCGTGCCAAACAAGCGTACCGGCGCCAAACTTCATGTTATGGTCTTTTGCGAAATTCGCTAATGAATCTCCGAGATGAAAGTCGAATTCCCCGTAACGAGGTTCAACGTACTTCCAATTCAACGAATTTTCCGGAACCAGCAGACTGCATTGCTCTGCAACGAGACGTGCAAAAACTGGATCTGCCGTCAGGCGATCTGGGCTATTAGCGCAACCGTAGAGCAACCCCTTGGCCGAAGCCAGCTCTCTCAAACTGGTCTCAGCCGCAAGCACTGATCGAAGCATCCCAGCGCCTGACATAGCGTAGAATCCAGCGACCGAACCAACGCAAGACACGAACTGCCGTCTGCTCCAGGGTTTACGGTCTTTCAAGAAGATCGACGACATATTGGTGTTACTGCTCTATTCGGAAAATTGACGCGGTAAGAGAGTCGGAGAAGAGGGTTACTGGTTTGGGGAACTTTCTATGCTCAGATTGCACGGGGCAGTCTCAGGCTGAGCAGGCATCGTTGGCGGAACTAGGTAGGACGGCGATGCGAAGTTGAAGAACTCCGCCATGTTGTCGCTTGCTGCGTCACGCGACGTGAGCGGGGGGAGACTAAAGCGTGTCTCGATGAGCTTCAGAATCGCAGTGTGATCACGAGGGACATGCGAGACGAAATGTGGAGTAGACCACGGCGAGGCTACGATTACAGGCAACCGAATTCCCCCCTGGTTAAAGAGGCCTGACGCGTCTTGCCCTATGGTAACGATTGGTGGGATCCCGTCAGGTTGCACAAAGGCCGGAGGCACGACGTGGTCATGTAAGCCGCCGCCTTCGTCATAGCTAAGAATAAAGGCTGACGTCTGCCATGTCGGGCTTTGCATTAGGGCGTCGACAATGGACTTGATAACACCGGCTCCTTGTTGCACACTCTCTGTTCTGCCGTTCGTCCCTGGGTTGGGTTCCGGATGTTCATCGAATTCACCTTCCTCGATAAACACTACAGATGGCAAGGTGCTTTCGCTCTTCACGTCGGTAAAGTAATTCGAGATGGGAACGAACTTGTTTGGATCTTTCTGATAAATAGACCAGTAGGGGATATGCAATGGCTGGGCAAACTGGTAGTAGTACTTCCACGAGATTCCGGCCTGGTCCAAAAGATCGAAAATCGTGAGATTCGGGAATCCCCCCTGCGGCGGATGCGGCGTCGCTACCCATCCGAGGGAAGTTGCGCCATACCAGTACATGCGGTTTGGATCAGTAGGACCGAGCATCGGCGAAAACCATCTATCGCTGGTGCCAAACTGGAATGCCAAACTGTAGTAATAAGGAAAGTCAGTCCAGTCGTAGTAGCTGATCGCACGGGTCCCATTAGGATCATATGTAGAGAATCCAATGTCGTTCCCGGCCTTGAGGAAGTTGTCCATCTTTCCGCCATCGTAATCAAAATGTACTGAATCCCAGCTTGGCTGGAGATTTTCAATACACGCGGTTTGCACATGGTACTGGGTAACGGGGTTACCGGCCACATCTGGAAGAGCGAGCGTGCTACTCCTCTCATCGACAGCGTTATCGTTAATGCCGTTCATCTGCCGGTATTCATTCATCCTCCCAAAGTAGTGGTCGAATGAACGGTTTTCCTGCAGCTCGACAATGATGTGTTTCATGGCCAACATCGATGAAGGAGGCGCAGGAGGCGCGGCGTACGTGTAGGCGTTCTGGAGTGTGCTGATTTGCGAGCCCTGCTCTACAGTGATGTTCACTTTTCCCGCGTTTTGTGCCGGCGCGAAGGCTTCAATCGCATTCGCGCTCACTACCTGGACGTTCGAAGCGGCTATACCACCAAACAGAACCTGTGCTCCCGCCTTGAATCCAGTCCCGTAGATCGTCCGAGTGGTGCCGCCGGCAGGCGCACCCCAATTTGGAGCGATCGAGGTAACGATTGGCGGCGCAAAGAACAGAAAGCCGGTGGAGTTGCCTGAGCCAATCTGCAGGAATGCATCGTCAAAGCGGCCCACTGTGGCTGTGCTGCCGACTGCCACGTCCGCATAGAGTCTGACAAAGCTCTTGCCAGACGGAACTGTATAGGTGCCTTGCAATAGTGTCCAAAGAGGATCGTACGCGCTATGAGGAGGAGCCGAAATAGTGGTTGCGTTTGCCTTGTTTGCATCAGTTATCTCCAGAGCAAAGCGGACATTCGATCCACCGGATACGCGATACGCGTAACCACCGAAAGTAACGCTTTGCCCTGGGGATACCGGGAAATATAGGGATGCCCCGTTTGCTCCAGATGCATACATTACCGGGTGACTCGCCCCACCCGATGAGGAAAGCTCAAGATAGCTTGTTCCTGTATGCGCATTTGCAGTGATTGTTCCAATGGTTTTTGTCCCGCCAGAACCGCTAAGTTGCCAGTAGGTGGATCCCGACTCAAAGGATTGATTGTGCAGTAAGCTAGCGAGTGTGGAGGTCTGTCCGCCCGGATTGGTTACCACGATATCTGCCGACCCCGGCGCTGTCGCAGGCGTAACAACCCTTATTACAGTGCTGCTGACCACATTTGTAGTTGCAGGAACTCCCCCGAATGTGACCGTTGCACCAGGTGCAAAACCGGAACCCGAAATTGTAACCGTGTCACCACCAGTGCTGACACCCTGCGTTGGTGATATTGAGTTGATAACGGGATTAGTCGGCGGAGTTTGGACGATATAGTTGAAACCATTACCAGGAACCGCTATTTGGAGGAAGGCATCGTCGAAGCGATCGACAGCAGCAACGGTGCTGCTTCCGACCTCGCAATAGAGGCGAACGAAAGCCATGCCTGCCGGCACAGTATAGGTACTTTGGAAGTTCACCCATGTTCCCGCTGTCGTCACATTAAACGGCGAAGCGGAGACATAGACAGGGTTCGCCTTATTTGTATTCGAGACCTCGAGGCCCCAGCGAGCCTTGCCGTCACCGGAGACGTGATAGCCCCAGCCGCCGAAAGTGATCACATCGCCCGGATTTACCGGGAAGTAAGCAGCTACGTTACTTGAATTTGCCGCGTATAGCACCGGATGCGCACCTGCGGTGGGCGCACTCAGTTGTACGTAACCGCTGCCGGTATGAGCGTTGGCAGCAATGTTCTGGAATGTTGCTGTTCCACCTGAACCCGACAAGACCCAGTTCACCGCTCCTGATTCAAATCCAGCATTGGACAGTGGGCTGACGTTGCCGACCAGCGTCGCACTCTGGCCATCAGAGTTAGTCACTGTGACATTAGCCTGACCTGCGGCGTGGGCCGGTGTGACGGCAGTGATCGTAGTGCCATTGACTACGCTCACGCTTGTAGCAGCGATGGTGTCAAACTTGACCGTTGCTCCTGACAAGAAATTAGTTCCGCTAATGCTGACAGACGTTCCCCCGGCCGTGCTCCCGCTCTGCGGTGTAATCGCGCTCACCGTTGGCGCAGGGTTGGTTTGTGTTCCGGTAGTGTACTTAAAACCTCCGCCCGGAATAGACCGTTGGAGGAAGGCATCGTCGAAGCGATCGACAGCAGCAACGGTGCTGCTTCCGACCTCGCAATAGAGGCGAACGAAAGCCATGCCTGCCGGCACAGTATAGGTACTTTGGAAGTTCACCCATGTTCCCGCTGTCGTCACATTAAACGGCGAAGCGGAGACATAGACAGGGTTCGCCTTATTTGTATTCGAGACCTCGAGGCCCCAGCGAGCCTTGCCGTCACCGGAGACGTGATAGCCCCAGCCGCCGAAAGTGATCACATCGCCCGGATTTACCGGGAAGTAAGCAGCTACGTTACTTGAATTTGCCGCGTATAGCACCGGATGCGCACCTGCGGTGGGCGCACTCAGTTGTACGTAACCGCTGCCGGTATGAGCGTTGGCAGCAATGTTCTGGAATGTTGCTGTTCCACCTGAACCCGACAAGACCCAGTTCACCGCTCCTGATTCAAATCCAGCATTGGACAGTGGGCTGACGTTGCCGACCAGCGTCGCACTCTGGCCATCAGAGTTAGTCACTGTGACATTAGCCTGACCTGCGGCGTGGGCCGGTGTGACGGCAGTGATCGTAGTGCCATTGACTACGCTCACGCTTGTAGCAGCGATGGTGTCAAACTTGACCGTTGCTCCTGACAAGAAATTAGTTCCGCTAATGCTGACAGACGTTCCCCCGGCCGTGCTCCCGCTCTGCGGGTTAATCGCGCTCACCGTTGGCGCAGGACTAGCCGGCTGTGCTGCGTTGGCAAAGGTAAAGCCATTCGACCCGACGAGAGATGCGCTTTGACCATCGGGATTGGTGACCGTGATATTTGCCTGACCTGCGGCGTGAGGTGGTGTGACAGCGGTGATCGTGGTGCCATTGACTACGCTCACGCTTGTAGCCGAACTACCTGCAAATATAACTGTTGCTCCTGACAAGAAATTACTTCCGCTAATGCTGACAGACGTTCCCCCGGCCGTGCTCCCGCTCTGCGGACTGATTGACGTCAGCGTAGGCGCCGGGTTGGTTTGCGTTCCGGTACCGTACTCGAAACCGCCGCCAGGAATAGAGCGTTGGAGGAAGGCGTCATCGAAGCGATCGACAGCAGCGACAGTGCTGCTTCCGACCTCGCAATAGAGGCGAACGAAAGCCATGCCTGCCGGCACAGTATAGGTACTTTGGAAGTTCACCCATGTTCCCGCTGTCGTCACATTAAACGGCGAGGCTGAGACATAGACAGGGTTTGCCTTATTCGTATCCGAGACCTCGAGCCCCCAGCGCGCTTTGCCGTCACCGGAGACGTGATAGCCCCAGCCGCCGAAAGTGATCACATCGCCCGGATTTACCGGGAAGTAAGCAGCTACATTACTTGAATTTGCCGCAAACAACACGGGATGTGCTCCGGCTGGTGCAGTAAGCTCGGCGTAGCCGTTGCCGCTATGAGCATTGGCAGCATTATTCTGGAAGGTTGCTGTTCCTCCGGAGCCCGACAAGACCCAGTCCACTGCTCCTGATTCAAATCCAGCATTGGACAATGGGCTGACATTGCCGACCAGCGTCGCACTCTGGCCGTCAGAGTTAGTCACCGTGACATTTGCCTCGCCTGCGGCGTGAGCTGGTGTGACAGCGGTGATCGTGGTGCCATTGACTACGCTCACGCTTGTAGCCGCGACGGTATCAAAACTGACCGTTGCTCCTGACAAGAAATTACTTCCGCTAATGCTGACAGACGTTCCCCCGGCCGTGCTCCCGCTCTGCGGTGTAATCGCGCTCACCGTTGGCGCAGGACTAGCCGGCGGAGGTGGATCGCCTGATGCAGTGCCCGCGGCGCTGGAGCCCACGGTTATGCCGCATCCTGTGAGCCCAAGGACTACGGCGGCGCAAATCATCCGGCGGCGTATCCCACGAAACCTGACCATTCGACCATTTACGACCACTGATCGTTGATCACAATCAGACATCAAAGCCCTGCTAACACTCATGTTCATGTCAATACCACTATGTAACGAAGTGCATTCTGATAGCCAAGCAACTTACCTCAACGCTGACTATCGAGTTAGCTGTTGTTCTCCGATAGCTGTAGCAACAGCATTTAGAGATCGCGTCGACGGAAAAGACCGATACGAATCCAATGGAGAGGTAGGTCAAAACATTTTCTAATTGTGTGTCGGGTTAGCGACCCTGGCAATTACTTATTGCTCGCTCTTCACGGTGCATAAATGATACTGGCATCACTAATCGTTCCCGTGCTAACGCGAACTCCCTTTTCGTCGAGATGGCGCGCTACGGTGTCGATGATCTGGTCGCAGAGTTCGTGCGCCTCTAACAGCTGCCGGAACCTGCTCACCGTGATTACATCTGGCGCAGGTGCACGTGCCAAATCAACGCCAGCAAACCGTCGAAGGGCAATCGAATCGTACAGCACCTCTTCAATTCCAGAGTCAGACACTCTGAACCATTGCTGCACAAAAAATACTCGTAGCATGATCGAGAGGGCTGCTGTATGTCCCCCCGAACCGACCTTCGGATAGTGCGGCTCCACGATCGCTTCCAGCTCCCTCCACGGAACCAACTCATTCATGGCATCGAGAAAGAGCTCTTTACGCGATTTTCTTCCATACTTCTCGATGTTGTTTTGCATGCTTCGCGGTAGCCGCTGCGCTGTTGCATTCTTCTTTTCCCGGTTCTGACTCAGCAGAGTTAAGTTAGACTTAGTCATAATCCCTCGGACTACATTGACGTCGCGCAAATATTTCCCCGACTACTTTGCAGGCTATATACCAAGGTTCGATCAAATACCGAGACCACAGTCGGCGGGGCTCGGATGCCAGCCGAAACAACCATTCCAAACCTACACGCCCCGCCCAGCGTGGTGGCGTAGGTATAGCGCCCGCGAAATAATCGAGCGCCGCACCACCGTTCAGGATCACGTTGGCCGTGAGCTTATCTAAGTGATCGACAATCCAATGTTCCTGTCGCGGCATGCCCATTCCCACAATCAACAATTGAGGTCGATATGTCTCAATGTCGGCTAGTGTCACCTGAGCTTCGCGAGAAACCGGATCCCGGTCAAAGAAACCGTGAGAAGTCTTGATTTGAAGCCCAGGGTGGCGGTGTCTTAGAACCTCGGCTCCTTTTTCTGCCACCCCAGGTCGAGATCCAAGATAAAACACTCTCCAACCGTACTTCGCCGCAACGCTTGCCAATGGCTCCATCCAATCGACAAAGGTAACACGATGCTCTCGAGACAAAGGCATGCCTAACACACGCCCGAGGCCGATGATTGCCATGCCGTCGACGTGGATATGATCCGCAGCTGAATAAAATCTCCGCATCTTTGAGTCGTGGTGGTAAAGATAAATACTGTGAAGATTGTGATTGGCGACGACAATATGGTCACCGGCCTCAATGGCTCTGACAACGATTTCATTCAGATGGGAAATGCTTAGCGCTTCAACTTCAACGCCGGCAATCCTTGATCTTCTCGCACGAGTTCTAACTAGCCGAGGACTTGTAGACTCGCTCGTCACGGGCATCAATGCATTCCTCATTCTTCTTCAAGACCACTTTTGGCTGTGTTTGAGTATTAGGTCCCTCCCGCCGGCCACAACACATCACGTTTTTGTAGAAATATGGCTGGTGCTTCACCGTTAAGCACCGCACGATCGGAATAAAGTTCATATAACACACGTATCGCGAAGTACGAAGGGTGAGCTATTGCAGCCCTACCTAAATGACTGCATGCTCTGGAGTATTGCCTTCGACTAAAGCAGATGTTAGCTAGGCGCATCTCCTCACGGAATGCGAGTCTGCGTCGGTCGACAATTTGCTCCAAATGGGCATACACATCTTCATAATCCATTGGTGGAAAGCCATGCATATGCGAGAGAAGTAAATATTGAATATAGAGCGTATTGATCGATTGGGATTCAAGGTTTAGCGTGGAGACGCTGTCCGTATTATGTCGGAAATAGGTGGTAACCTGTGGGAGGTAGCGAATGTCATATTTAAGCGCCATACGCCACCATAGATCAATGTCTTCAACATGAAGGTCAAATCTATAGCCCCCCAATGAGATTGCTTTTTCAACATTTAGAGTCACGGTAGGGTGACATATCGCCAGAAGATATCCGCGCGTGGTGATCTCTCTTAGTTCGTCTGGTGTAGCCCTTGTGGAACGGAAAACACCTATGCTGCGCCCGTTTTGATAATAACGGGCTTCAGAGTAAAACATCCCCGCGTCAGGAAATAGCTCAATTGAACGCTTGACAATAGCCACACGATCCGGCGCGGCAATGTCATCGGCATCATGGCGCATCAACCACGGTGTCTGCGCTTCACATAACATTCTGTTCAATGTGAACGTCAATCCACGATTTGGCTGTGTCTTGACTGTCAGGCGTGGATCTTTTATCGAGCGGAGATACTCAAGTCCCGAGTCTGTCGAGCCATCGTCAATGGCAAGGATAGTGAAGTCACCATCCGTCTGACGGAGTAAACTCGCCATGCTTTCTTCTAAAAAAGGCATAGCGTTAAAGACGGGTAAACCAATTGTCAGATGTGCCATGTCGATAAGGAGATACAGGATCGTCTGTTGATGTCTTTGCTAGGATGAGCGCAGCCAGTCTCGCAACGACGGGGGCACAAACCACATCCCAAGTAGGAGAAAAATATCGATCGTTCTCGGTCTGCCAACCCGAACCATTTCGGACAATAGAGGTACGAACGCTTTCCACTCTTTTTGTCGTGCGGCCTGGGGGGCGATCTGGGTTGCTATAAAACCGGCGTAGGCGCGGCGAGTAACCAGTTCGCGTCGGGCCTGGATCCACGCTAGTGATGATCGCCAATCTTGTCGGCGACTCACGCTGCTTCGGGACGGCTCTAGGTTCCAAATCGATAGTGGTTCATCCACGAATTCAATCCCGACTCCAGGTATTCTGGTAACACGAAGTAGCCAATCCCAATCCTGGTGTTTTTGGAGCCCTTCCTCGAAGCCGACCTCTAGCAACAATCGCCTACGCGCTAACAGGGTTGATGTTTGCAGCAGGTTATCGCCCTGACTCCAGGAATTGCGGGCAAGAAGATATTCTGAAAGTGGTTTGGATGGCAGTTTTCTTGGCCATCGGAACTCTCCGCTTGCAGTACGCGCGACCACTTTACACGCAACTATGGGCTCTTTCGCTTCTGACGCCATCGCCACAGCGAACTGCTTCTCTAATTTTGTCGGAAACCAAATATCATCGTCGTCCAAGAAGGCGATCCATTCTCCCCTTGCTTCGCGAACGCCTTCATTCCTGGCATGAGATCCCCCGCTTTGCTGCGCTAGCTGGACAATCCTGAGCTTCGGAGAGACTCTAGATGTCAGGGAAGCGGCGGTAAAATCATCATTGCCGTCTATAACTACCACTACCTCCAGCTCACAAAAAGTCTGCTGCAAGGCAGAGTCTACAGCTCGAAGGACCAGATGGGGTCGTCCGAAAGTAGGTATTACTACCGTGATTAAAGGATGATCTACCATGCGCGAGTAGCCGCTGGATATATTTAATCTTGGAGGTGAATGGAGAGTGAATCAGCGAATGCAACCGCAGGCTGGCGAATAAGCAGACGATCATAGATATATTCAAGTTTTGCGGTCTGCTCTCGCAGGCTGAAACATTCCCGAGCCCTTTTCTTTGCCGCTAAGCTAAACTGTGCCCATAGGATGTCGTCTTTCAACATGCGGCAGATGTTATCTGCCAACCCTTCCACGTCCCGCTCTCCAGTCAATAGCCCCGTAACGTCATGAGCGACTGCCTCTGGAATTCCTCCCGTGGCGAAACTCACTACGGGTAAGCCCATTGCCTGGGCTTCGGCAAAAGCTAGTCCAAACCCCTCTGACGTGCCTCCGGAGGTGGTGACACTTGGCACACTGAATACCTTCGCCCGATTCATCCAGTGACGTACTTCACTTTGGTTTCTTGCACCTAAGAATTGGTAATTACGGATTTGTGTTGACGCCATTTGCTCAAGATGGCTGCGAAGCGGACCATTGCCAATTACGACCAGGCTAGCGTCTGGAATGTCTCGCTGCACAAGGGTCATTGCCCGAATCAAAAAGTCACAGCCTTTGTTCTCAACGAGACGTCCAACGAAAAGTACCGTGGGTGTTCGCGAGACGGTCAAGTCTGGTGTGAATAGATTGGTATCAACGCCAACATAATGAACCAATATTTTCTTCGAAGGAAATCCTTGTCCAATTAGCCTTTCGCGGACAAACTCTGAAACAGCAATAAATAGCGATCCCTCCCTTTGTATTCGTCGCTTCCAGCGAAGATACCGACGATACTCATATGAATATTTGCGGGCATATTCCTCTTTCATTGTCACGTCGAAGCCGTGAAATGTTACCACTAGAGGGACATTCAAGCGACGAGCCAGCCATAGCCCTGGAACGCCATCCAAGCCAAAGTGTGCATGTATCAATACAGGTTTGATACGACGAAGTTCACGGGCCAGGCTAGGAGCTAGGCCAAAAAACCGGTACAAGGCTTTTCGGGTGGAACCCAAAATGCCCGTTTCGTCGATCACGTGAGATCTTCCTTCAGGCAACGATAGTCCATCCACCCGACTACATCCCACAAAATGAGGAGTGAAGTGCTCGAAAGCCTCCGGCTGGGAAAGCACAAACGTTTCAGAAAGCGGTAGCAGATTGGAGCGATATATAAGAATTGACGGGCGGGTGTAGCGGCTAGCATCCATCATCATCACATCCCCATGCTCCCCTTTGCGGAATCTAGAGACCCATAATCACCGATAAACGATGCTCCAGGGCTGCTAACCTGTATTTGTGCCCGTTCAGGAAATAGGCTCTTTGTTTCATGTACAACAAACACAGAAGTAGCTACGTAGAGCACCCAAACGAGATTGTCCTGCTTCAATATGGAGCCTTCACTTAAATTAAAGACAAACATGAAGCTGAGATACGCGAGCGGCCATAACCCGATCATGCCTTGTTGATTACGCGCCCAGCTAAGACCGTACCGTGCGCTTACGACCAGTCCTGCCAAGAACAAGGCTAAGCCTGCTATGCCAAGTTCTTCAGCCAAGTCAAGAAAACCATTGTGCGAGTGGGACGCGTGCCAATGTAAAATTGACCACACATCTGCGGAAGTCTGCCTCTCCAGTCCCATCCAAAAACTGCCATAGCCATAACCAAGCCACGGGTGCGCCATGATCTTCGGTATTACAACGCTCCATACATCCAGTCGCCCTGACAATGTAGTATCACGGCCCACCAATGCCGTAAGATCGCTCGCGTCGAGGAAAAGCATCAATGCACAGATAATTCCGAACAGGGCCAAGGATGCTGTCGTAAATACTCGTAGAAGCGAGCGCTGGCGAGCAAGCGCGAACAACCACATAAGGCTCAGCAGAATAGGAACGGCCAAGGCAGAGGTTGCCGAGCGTGCAGCGAAGATCATACAGAGGCAGAGTGCAGCAGAGATGCTGTATGCCCACCGATACGCCTTGCTGTCAGCTGCCAGGAATAAGGAAACCAGAACGCCTAGCGACATGAGTTGTCCAAAGGCGTTCTTCTGTATAAAGATACCCCTCCATGCATGGTTCGTCAGTGCAGAATCGTGTCCAATATCTGGCCATAAAAGCACGGCAACAACACTGCAAACGATCGCGAGCACAAGGCTCCAGAACAACAACCGCAAGAGTTGTCGTGGTGAGTAACGACAGGCAAGATACAGCCCGAACCCACTTGTAGCAGCAAGGTTCACACAGCGTCGAAGCGTATAGCCAGACACGTCTGACCACAAGACAGACAAGAAGGCAAGGGCCACGATTGCCCAAAGTAGTTTGGTATTACGCAGGTAAAGCATGGCCCGCCGGCGATGAATAATCAGCAGAACGGCTACAATCGAATAGACAACAATCCGGCCGGCGAGCGCCGCTGAATTCGCCCGTGTCGGGTCGCTACGCTCAAGGCCTGCTTTATTCTGTATCGCAGCGATGACTGGATTCTGAGGTTTTTCGTCAAAAACCTGTGCGCTCTGCTGATCCAGGAGCAGCGAGAATGCTCCTGCATAGAACAGAATTGCGCACACCGTCAAGATTCTTTCTAGATGTTTCAGCATAAAGTCGGATCTAAGGGGATGGAATCTGTGGTGTTGAATCATGCGTATCCCGATGGGTACGCATGAGAACTATGAACTATCTGACAGAAATGCGCTTAAAAAGCGCAAACGACGAAAGCCTTGCGGCTACCAAATGCCACTGTGGCTACCCGTAAGGAGGTACGAGAGTCGAGCGGCTGAGGCGAGGGGTGGAAGTAGGCTTAGCCTTAGCACACCATGGAAATCGCGGCGGTTGGCCATGCTGAAGATCTGGTTTCCATATAGCTGTGCTACATGTTGTACGGGCACCCTGAGCCATATGCCTCGCACAAATATATCGTCTACGCCAAGCCGGGCGTCGGCAAGAATATGACGATCGAGCCTGTGAGCTGCCCCGCGGAACCTTGAGACAAATTCAGTCACAATTCGCAGATAAGTCGCGACGCCTGGCCAGATGCCCCCAAGATCAGCGGCGTATTTCAGCTCATCCATATCGAGCCTTCCGGACTCGAGGATAGAGTGCGTATTTACAATGTCACAGACGCGTATATAGAGATGGCGATACATGCGCTGAAGAGTGGCAGCGATAACTCGTTCCTCGAGCGCTGGCACCATCAACGTGTAGCCGCCAAACTGTTCTGATACACGACGCGTTCGGAACCTTTCAGCAATAGCTATGTGTTCACCTGTCTGTCCCAGATAGCCATGGTGAATCTCGACTGACTTGTTAAGGCCTTTTACGCCGAAATTACATTTATGTGCGAGTCGATCACCCCATGTTCTACCCTTTAACTGTGCCTCGAAGAGTTGCGTCATGGCGCGAGTGACCTCTTGTGGGCTGCTTGTCGTGTAGAGGTCCAGGTCATTGCCGATGTCAGGCCAGTGATCGAGTGACTTCATCACTGTAATCTGAATCCCTGCGCCTTCCAGCTTTTGGCAGATATCTGCCAGAAATCCGAGGGAATCGGTAATGACACTTTGTTCTCTAGACACTGCCTCATTGCACCATACAGCCACCTCTGCATACCCGCGCGTTTGCGCGAACTCACGCAACGGGGTTAAAGCACGTAATGGCACATGATGTGAGTTGGCAAGAGCAAGAAACTGTGCCTTTTGGTCGCGATTGGATTGCTCAAGCGAGCGGAGCAGGGCATCCGACTGGTTGCAAGCGCCGAGGCTGAGCTTTAGCAAGCTATTAATTTGAGATACATTATTCATCGATATGATCAAAATACGAACAGGAATTGGTCGGCAGGGGGAGCAGTATATCTATGAAATCATAGGCAAACAGCCTTTAGAGTAGTAGATAGGGTTCAACCTGCAGCGCGAGCTCCCGGGACTGGTGAGCGCGCGCATGGTGGCCGAAGTGCGACCCCAGGTCAGCGGCATCGTCAAGCGCGTGCAGTTCACCGAGGGCAGCCTCGTCAAGCAGGGCCAGATCCTCTACCTGCTGGACGATGCGGTGTATCGCGCGGCCGAGCGCAGTGCCGCGGCGGCGCGCATGAGAGCGCAGGCGGCGCTCGAGAGCGCCAAGAACAACGCCGATCGGGGCGCCGAGCTGAACAAGACCAAGCTGATCAGCGCGCAGGACAACGACAACCTGCAATCGGCCTACCACCAGGCCCAGGCCGAGCTCGCGGCGGCCGAGGCGGCCGACGATGCGGCGCGCATCAACCTCGACTACGCGCACATCAGCGCGCCCATCGCCGGGCGCATCGGCAAGTCCGCGGTCACCCAGGGGGCCCTGGTGGTGGCGAACCAGCCCGACCCGCTGGCCAGGGTGCAGCAGCTGGACACGGTCTATGTCGATGTCACCCAATCGAGCGCCGAATGGCTCCAGCTCCAGCAGGAACTGTCGGCCGGCGGGCAGGGTAACGGGAGCCGCGAGGTGCGCATCACCATGGAAGACGGCAGCGCCTATCCCTTGCCCGGCGAGCTGCAGTTCAGCGACGTCACCGTCGAGTCGGGCACCGGCAGTTTCCTGTTGCGCGTGCTGGTGCCGAACCCCAAGAGCCTGCTGCTGCCGGGCATGTACGTGCGCGCCACGATCAACGAGGGCGTGCTCAAGGACGCCCTGCTGGCGCCACAGCGCGGCATCACCCGCGATCCGAAGGGCAATGCCACCGCGATGGTCGTGGGGACCGATGGCAAGACGGCGCTCCGCAACGTGACCACGGCGCGCGTCGTGGGCGATCAGTGGCTCGTCACCAGCGGACTGGCCGCCGGGGACAAGCTGATCGTCGAGGGGCTCCAGAAGATCGGCCCGGGCATGCCGGTGCAATCGAGCGAAGAGACCGCCCCGGCCGCGGGCCCTCCGCCTCCGCCGCCCCCTCCGCCGCCGCCCCGGCGGGCAAAAAAAGGTAAGGGAAGCGGTCCACGATGTCGCGTTTCTTCATCGACCGGCCGATCTTCGCCTGGGTGGTGGCGATCATGCTGTCCTTGGGCGGCGTGATGGCGATCCGCAAACTCCCGCTCACGCCCTATCCGACCATCGCTCCCCCGGCGATCGCCATCAGCGCCACCTATCCCGGGGCCGATGCGAAGACGGTCGAGGATTCGGTGACCCAGGTCATCGAGCAGAACATGACCTCGCTCGACGGGCTGATCTACATGTCCGCGAGCAGCACCTCGGACGGCTCGGTCGGCATCACGCTCACCTTCGTCAGCGGCACCAACCCGGACATCGCCCAGGTCCAGGTGCAAAACCGTCTGCAGGCCGTGGTGCCGCTGCTGCCGCAGATCGTCCAGCAGCAGGGCATCACGGTCAACAAGATCATCAATTCCAACCTGATGGCGATCGGCTTTTATTCCGATGACGGCTCGCTCACCCGGGCCGACATGGCCGACTACGTCAAGAACCAGGTCGCCAACCAGATGTCGCTGGTCGATGGCGTGGGCGAGCGTGCGTAACTTCGGCTCCAGCTACGCGATGCGCATCTGGCTCGATCCGGACAAGCTGCGCGCCTATTCGCTGACGCCGAGCGATGTGGTGACGGCGGTGCGGGCGCAGAACGCGCAGTTCTCGGTCGGGCAGCTCGGCGGCCTGCCGCAGGTGCAAGAACCAGGACCTGAATGCCACCGTGACCGCGCGCGGGCGGCTGCAGACGCCCGGAGGAGTTCGGCGACATCATCGTGCGCGGCTCGGCCACCGGCGGTGTGCTGCGCCTGCGCGATGTGGCGCGCACCGAGATGGGGAGCAGCGACTACAGCTTCTCGGTGCTCTACAACCGGCGACCCGCCACCGGCTTCTCGGTGTCGCTGGCGGCCGGCGCCAACGCGCTGGCGACCGCCGAGCGCATCAAGGCGCGGCTCGATGAGCTGCGGCCGCAATTTCCACGGAGCCTGAAGGACTTCGTGCCCTTCGACACCACCCCCTACGTGCGCGTCTCGATCCGCGAGGTGGTCAAGACGCTGATCGAGGCGGTGCTGCTGGTGTTCCTGGTGATGTACCTGTTCCTGCAGAACGTCCGCGCCACCCTGATTCCCTCGATCGCCGTGCCGGTGGTGCTGCTGGGCACCTTCCCGGTGCTGCTGTCGTTCGGCTATTCGATCAACATGCTGACCATGTTCGCCGTGGTGCTGGCGATCGGGCTTGCTGGTCGATGATGCCATCGTGGTGGTCGAGAACGTCGAGCGGCTGATGGAGGAGGAGAAGCTCTCCCCGCTCGAGGCCACGCGCAAGTCGATGGACCAGATCACCGGCGCGCTGGTGGGCATCGGCACGGTGCTGACCGCGGTGTTCATCCCCATGGCCTTCCTCACCGGCTCGACCGGCGTCATCTACCGCCAGTTCTCGATCACCATCGTCGCGGCGATGGTGCTCTCGGTGCTCGTCGCCCTGACCCTGACCCCGGCGCTGTGCGTCACGCTGCTGCGCCCGGTGGTCAAGAAGCAGGGCAATTCCCCGACGGCGCTGTTCTTCGCGGCGTTCAACCGCATCTACGGAGCGACTCAACCACGCCTACCAGCGCACCGTGGCGCGCATGCTCAAGCACATCGGCCGCAACATGCTGATCTACGCGGGGCTGGCCGGGCTCATGGGACTGCTGTTCATACGGCTCCCGACCTCGTTCCTGCCGACCGAGGATCAGGGCTGGATGCTGGTGTTCGTGCAGGCGCCGGTCGGCGCCACCGCGATCCGCACCAACCATGTGCTCGACAAGGTGCAGGACCATTTTCTCAAGGACGAGACCAGAGACGGTCGACTCGGTGTTCACGGTGCAGGGCTTCAGCTTCTCGGGCTCGGGCCAGAACGCCGGCATCGGTTTTATCCTGCTCAAGGACTGGGCGGAGCGTAAGAAGGCCGATCAGAGCGTCGCGGCGGTCGCCGGTCGCGCCTGGGGGCCCTTCAGCCAGATCAAGGACGGCCTGGTGTTCCCGATCATCCCGCCGGCGGTCACGGAGCTGGGCACCTCGACCGGCTTCGACTTCTACCTCAAGGACGAAGCGGGCAAGGGTCACGAGGCGCTGATGGCCGCGCGCAACCAGCTGCTCGGCATGGCCTCGAAGGACAAGCGCCTGACCGGCCTGCGGCCCGGGCGGCTCGGAAGACTCGCCGCAGTACCGGCTCGACATCGACTCCGAACGCGCCAGCGCGCTCGGTGTGTCCATGGACGCCGTGAACGACACGCTCGCGCTCGCCTGGGGCGGGCGCTACATCGATGACTTCATCGATCGCGGCAAGCTCAAGCGCGTCTACGTGCAGGGCGATGCGCCCTTTCGCATGCAGCCGGCCGACTTCAATCGCTGGTACGTGAAGGGCGATGCAGGGCCAGATGGTGCCGGTCTCGGCCTTTTCCACCGCGCACTGGGAATTTGGCTCGCCCGAGCTGGACCGTTTCAACGGCGTGCCCGCGGTCGAGATCAACGGCGAGGCGGCGCACGGCGTGTCCTCGGGCGCGGCGATGAAGGCCATCGAGGAGATCGTCGCCAAGCTGCCCGCAGGGCTTCCGCGTCGACTGGACCGGCCAGTCCTACCAGGAGCGCGCCGCCGGGGCGCAGACGCCGATCCTCTACACGATGTCGGTGATCATCGTGTTCCTGGCGCTTGCCGCGCTCTACGAGAGCTGGGTGATGCCGATCCCGATCCTGATGGCCGTGCCCTTGGGCATCATCGGCGCGGTGCTGGCGACCGCGCTTCGGGGCCTGGAGCGCGACGTGTACTTCCAGGTCGGCATGCTGACGACCATTGGCCTGGCCAGCAAGAACGCGATCCTGATCGTCGAGTTCGCCAAGCTCAACATGGACGCCGGGATGGGCGTCATCGAATCGACGCTGCACGCGGTGCGCGATCGGCTGCGCCCGATCGTGATGACCTCGCTCGCCTTCGGCTTCGGCGTGCTGCCGCTGGCGCTTGCCCATGGCGCCGGCGCCGGAGCGCAGCGCGCCATCGGCACCGGCATATTCGGCGGCATGATCGCCGGCACCGTGTTCGGCGTGCTGTTCGTGCCGGTGCTCTTCGTCTCGGTGCGAAGGTTCCTGGGCGCCAAGCCGGAAACGCACGTCGGCACTCACCTGCCCAACGGCTGAGTTCCGGCGGCGCTGGGCTTGGCGCTTCCCGACGCGAACGCGCGTAAACGGGCGAAACAAAAGCCGATGGCGAAATGATCGGTGGAGGGCGGCTGATGCGATCCTATGTTCTCCTCGCGGCATGGACCTTCCTCGCGGGCGCGGGGATTCCCCTGATTGGCGTGCTCAACAGTGGCATCGCACGGAGCGTCGGCAACTCGCTCGCCGCGACGGCGATCATGTTTGCGGTCGCGCTGGTGGTTCCCCTCATCCTCAGCTTGGCGCTCTACGGCCCTCCCACGGCGGCGCAACTCGCTTCGGCGCCTCCGGTCGGCTATGCCGCTGGCGTGGTCATCTGCTTCTACGTGCTGTCGGCGACAGTCATTATCCCGCGCTTTGGCGCCGCCAGCTTCGTGGCCTTTATCCTGATCGCTCAGCTTCTGACCTCGGCCCTCGTCGATCAGTTCGGGCTCTTCAGCATGGCAAGACGACCCATCGACATGACGAGGCTAGTCGGGCCTGACTGTGATCGTGGCGGGTATCGTCATCATGGAGATCGGCAACCTGCGAAGGACTCTTCCCTAGTCGCCGGCGTTGGGCTTCTGCCACTGAGCGGGCTCCACTGCGAGGCCAGCCCGAACAGGCGCGTGTTCCAAAATGGCAGCTCGCGGAACACAAGAAACTGATCGTAGTCGGTCGCTTTGCCCTGCGCAGCTTCGCGCGGCCCGTCAGGCTGCTCTGCGCCGACATTGCTTTGGCACGACGCTCGGATGCATGAGCCGGCAAGCCGTAGTACTTCAGAGTGTTCTTAAGGCTCAGTGGGGCTCGGGCGGCGAATGACGCAGGCCGTGCGCCAGCAATCCCGCCGCCGCAACCCAGATGCCCAGCGGGCCCAGGTCGTGAGTGATCCAGTGCCAGCGCTGGAACTGCGGGATGGCCATGGCCAGGCCATCGCTGGAATTGACCGCCGCACTGAGCGCCGCGCTGACATAGGCCGCGGCCATCTGGCTGAGCGCAGCGGCCAGGAAGCCGACGCCGACCAGCAGGGCGGGCACGCGGCTGTGACGAGTCCACAGCAGGGTCGCCCCGTAGGCCAGCATCAGGTAGGGGCCGATGGTCACGACGTACCAGGCGAGCGTGTACTGCATCAGCTTCTTTCGCGGCCAGGCATGAGCTTCAGCGTGAGCTCACCAGGATTTCCCGGCCCACGGTGCTGGCGGTTAGCGTGGTCGTGGCCAGCACTGCGGCCAGCGCATCGCGCGGTGCCAGTTCCAGCGGCGCCCCGTGCAGCGCCAGGCCGCGCGCTTCGATCTCGGCCGAGGGGCTCGAAAACCGCAGCTGCAGACCGGAGCGTTGCGCAATCTGGCTCAGCACCACATACAGCGACTGGCCATCGATCGCCAACGGTGAGGCCAGCCCATCGGCCCAGTCCCAGAGGCTGTCAAAGGCGGACAGCTCCCAGCGCCTCAGCTCGCCGCGCGGATCGACGCTCGCAGCCTCGCCTTCCTGCAATTCGAGCGCCTGATGCTGTGGATAGTGCAGGGCGACCCGCCCGTCGCGCACCGCCACGACCAGCGCGTCGATGTTGCGTTCGACCAGAAATTGAGTGCCGAGATGTTCGACACTGCCGATGTCCGTGCTCACCACCAGGTCCTCGACGCGATGCGTGCCGTAGGTGCGCACGTACACGCGTCCTTGTCCCAGCCGCACCGTGCTCGCCGAGACAAACGACAGGCGCGAGTCGGCGGACACACGCAGCTCCGTGCCCTCGCCACGCTGGAGCGATGCTCCCGAGGCGCCGGTCTGCAGGGTGTCGCCCACGTACAGTTCGCCCGCGCGGCGCGATGCAAACGGGTGCCAGGAGCTGTGGGTAATCAGTACCGCCTGGCCCGGCGGGACCGCGGCCATGATCTGGTGGGGATACACATTGATGGCCGCCCAGGAAGCCAGGAGGCAGGCCGCCGCGCCCGCGGCCCAGGCGTAACCGCGGCGCCGGGCCTTGCGCCGCTGCACCTGCGCAAGCCAGGCACGGCGAGCGTGTTGATAGACCACTTTGGCCACCTCGGCCGGCGGGGTCGGTCGGCGGCCGGCCCGGTGCAAGAGCGTCTTGAGCGCTCCGTCCTCTTCGGTTGTCATCGTCTTAGACCTCAGGGTCACGTAGGCCATCGGGACTCAGCCAATCATGTACGGTGACATCACCGATCGCCGTGAAGGCCTCGCGAAACGCGGCGCGCGCCCGCTGCAGGAGCGACTGTGCCGCCGCCGTCGACACGCCGAGTCGAAAGGCGATATCCACGACGGCGAGGCCATCGAGGTACTTCCATTCGAGCGCGTCACCCAGGCGCCCCGGCAGATTGTCCAGGGTCGCCTGTACGATGCGCGGGATTTCCGCGTGGAAGCGCTGGGCTTCGGGGCTGTCGGATTCGGCCGCCCGGAGCGTGGCAAGCACGGCCTGCACGTCGGGATCATCCTCGGCAAAAACCACGCGCGCCCCGTCACGGCGCCGCTGCTGCCAGAAATCGGAAACCTGGTTGGCGGCGATCTGGCAGATCCAGCTGTAGAGCGCCGCCTCGCCGCGGTAGGTGCCGAGGCGTTGCAGCGCGCGCATCAGCGTCTCCTGGCACAGGTCCTGCGCATCGGCGATCGAGTACTCCACCCGCGGCAGCACGAAGCGGTAGAGCTTGGGAAAATAGTCGTTAAAAAATGCGTCGAATGCGGTCGAGTCTCCTGTCAGCACAGCCCGCACCCGACGCCGATCTTCCTCGCGATCTGTCATGCTTAGGGGAGCGAGCCGCGGGGTGGATCAAAGTCGCGCCCCGCCGGCGGAATCGACACACTGCATTCGGCGCACATTGCCAGGAGGGAGTCGGTGCCCGGTGCAAAGTCAATTCCGAACGGCCAGTCCCGTCCGCTGACGGGATAAGGCGCGGTCCAAATTGCCATTAATGGTCTCCAGGAAAGAGTGAATTGCTGCGCTTGCCATGATTAGACTGGAGTCGAGCCCAACATCAATCGCCATGTTTCGCCGGAGTGTCGGGTTGGCGCTGCTCCTGGCAACGCCCGTATGGGCCTCGAACTGGGTCGGGCGTCCCCTCAGCGAGGCCCTCACTGGCCTCCACGGGCCGGGATTTTCCGTCATATTCAGCTCGGAACTCGTTCCCGATGCGCTGCGTGTGAGCGTCGAGCCCGAGCCCGGCCCACCTGAGCAGATCGCCCGGCAACTGTTGCAGCCCTTCGGCCTCGGTCTGAAAAATGTCGCTCCCGGACTCTATGCCGTGGTGCGTCAGGAACCTAGCGCGGCGCTAGCCGAGGCGAACGCGCCGAACGCCAGCCCGACGCATGCCGCAGGTGCCCTCGAGCAAGTCACCATCGCCGCCAGTCGCTACACCGTGGGTGGCGAGGACGGAGCGCAGCATCTTGAAAACGGCGATCTGGAGGACCAACCCAAATACGCCGACGACCCGCTGCGCGTGGTGGCACGGCTCCCTGGCATCACCAACAACGGCGAGTCGGCGCGACTCAACATCCGCGGGGGCAGTGCCGATGAGGTGCTGTTCCTGGTCGATGGCTTCCCGGTGCGCCAGGCCTTCCACGTGCCCGGCTACCAGGCACCGTTCAGTTCCTTCGACGCCTCGCTGATTTCCACCGTCGATGCCTACACGGGCGGATTTCCATTGCGCTACGGAGAGCGCATGAGCGGCGTAGTCGACCTCAGTACCCTCACACCCGACCGCGAACCCCGTACTTCGCTGTATGCCAGCAACGTGAGCGTGGGGGCGCGTACCGCCGGCACGCTCTCCGAAAGCCACGATCTGGATGGTCTGATCGCGGCGCGCACCGGGCGCCTGGACAACCTGATGAGTCGCTTGGCGACGGACGTACAGTCGCCGACCTTCGCCGACGGCGTGGCCAAGCTCCGCTGGCGCCCCTCGGCCTCAAGCACGATCAGCGCCGAAACCCTGTGGTCGCAAGATGACCTGGCGCTGATGGATTCGCTCCGCGGCGAGTTCGCGCACCTCAGCAGTCACAGCTTCTATCTTTGGCTCCACGGCGAGCAGCGATTGAGCGAACGCTGGCGGGGCGAGGCCTGGCTCGGTTACAGCGAACTGCACTCCTTGCGCGTGGGGCAGGTGGACAACCCCGAGGTCGTCGTCGGGCAGGTATCGGACATGCGCAACTCGGATCTGTGGAATGTCCGCTGGCAGATGCACGGTGTCCTCAGCGAAAGGCACACGCTGGAATTTGGAGGCGAATGGCACGCCGGCGATGCCGACTACGCGTACCGGAACGCCCAGCGCCTGGCACCAGAAATTGCACAGCTGTACGGGAAACCCGCGAGCGCCAGCCTGGACACCGTGCTCTCGCCCTACCGCCGCGATGCCACGCTGTACTTCGCCGATCGGCTGCGCGTCGGCAATCGGCTAACGAGCGAGTGGGGCCTCAGGGTGCAGCGCGCTTCGGGCCTGGGACTGGAGAGCGCCTGGCTGTGGGACCCGCGCGTCATGGTCAGTCTCGAGCTTGATGATCGCACCCGGTTGCGGGCCAGCTGGGGCCGCTTTCACCAGGCTGATGGCGTGGAGGAATTGCACGTCGAAGACGGTGAGGTGGGCTTTGCGCATCCGCAAAGCTCCGATCATGCGATCCTCGGGCTCGAGCACCTCGACCGCCACGGCATCGCCTGGCGTGCCGAGCTGTATCAAAAAGAGCAGAGCGCGCCGCGGCCGCGCTATGAAAACCAGCTCAATCCGCTATCGATCCTGCCGGAACTGGAGCCCGACCGCGTGCACATCATTCCCAACGGAGCGGAACTGCGCGGCGTGGAAGTCTCGGCGGGCTACACCAGCGGGGTTTGGAACTGGCGCCTCAACTACAGTTGGTCACAGGCCCGCGATGAAATCGACGGTGTCGAATATTTGCGCAGCTGGGACCAGACCCACAGCTTCAACGCTTCGCTCGATTGGCGCCACGCCCGCTGGTCGCTGGGCTCGGCGCTGACGGCGCACACCGGCTGGCCGACCACGCACGTGCAGTACGACGCTGCGGGCGATCCGCTGCTCGGGTCCAGAAACGGCGCGCGCTGGCCGTATTACGCCTCGCTCGATCTGCGCGCAGGCTATCGCCTGCCGGTGCGGCAAGGGGAAGTGCTGTTGGGTCTGGACATCGCCAATGCCCTGGATCGCCAAAACCTCTGTTGCAGCGAGCTGGTCGCCCCACCCACCGGAGTCGCGGTCGAACCGCTGACCTTGCTGCCGTTCACGGCCACCGCGAGCGTGCGCTGGAATTTCTAGCGCGCTGCGGGTCCAAAGGCAAACGGATCAGACGCGCTCGATTTCCCTGAGCGTGCGATGCGTCGCAGCCGATGGCGGTTGTCGTGGGCTGCGTTCATTCTGACCGGCCCGAGCCAAACTTCGGGCATCGGTTTTTGCCACGGGCGCCGAGAGTCGAAGAGCCGGCCGCAGCGGAAAGCCACCCGTGATTCCTACATCGGCTTGGGCGCGGTGGAGCGCAAATTTGTCACAAAGCAGCGCGATAATGGTTTCCTCGACTCAATCCATTTTCTTCTCGATTCCTCGTAATTCCCTGTTTATCCGATCAAATCCTTTCAGGCGCCAGACGGAGCAATTGCCCGCCGCGCGCCGTGTTGACTTGAATTAAGCCTCGGAGTATTTGTAGCTGAGAAGAACGTGCGCTGCTTAAGCGAACGCATCAACAATAATTTCGGAGAAAGTCCCCATGAAAATGTCATCCATGAACGATCTTACGCAGACCCGTCCCGCCCCTGCGGCCACCAGATCAAGAGTGGCCGGCGGGCTTGCGATGGGATTGATCGCCGTGCTGGCTCTGAGCGGCACCGCGCAGGCCCAGGTCCCGGCGCCCACGGGAAGTTCCTCGGCCATTGTGAAAGTGTGGGTGCCGGGCGGACTGACCAATCCGCGCGGCCTCAAGTTCGGCCCGAAGGGCACGCTGTACGTGAGCGAAGCGGGCTACCCCACCGGGAAGATTACCGCGGCTCCCCCCAATGATTTTGGAAATTGCACCGCGGGGCTGAACGGTCCCGGGCAATACTACGGAAGCCGTAAGGGATCACGCATTTCGAAGGTCGATACCAACGGCACCGTGACGACCTATGTCGATAACCTGCCCTCCAACCAGGCCGGCGGCCTGGCGAGCGGTGTGGCCGATATCGCATTCATCGGCAATACCATGTACGGGATCCTGGCCAGCGGCGGCTGCTCGCACGGCGTGCCGAGCATTCCAAACGGCGTCTTCCGCGTGAAGAAGGACCGCAGCTGGACGATGATTGCGGATCTGAGTTCCTACTTGAGGAAGCATCCAACCGCGGCACCGACCGATCACAAGACCGGCGACTATGAGCCCGACGGCACCTGGTACAGCATGATCGCGAAAGGCGACGCGCTGTACGCGGTCGAGCCCAATCAGGGCGAGGTCACCAAGATCACCACCTCCGGCGCCATCAGTCGCGTAGTGGATGTCTCGGCCCATTTCGGCCACGTGGTTCCCACCGCCATCACCTGGCACGACTCCGATTTCTTCCTCGGCAACCTCAACCGCTTCGGCATTCCCTCCGGCTCCTCGAAGGTCTACAGGCTTACGCCTGGCGGGGATATCAAAATCGATAGAGCCGGGTTTTCGGTAGTGACGGGCGTGCTCTTCGACACCCAGGGGCGCTTGTATGTCCTGGAAGCCACGACCGACTCCATGGCGCTTTCGACGCCCGGCCAGATCGTGCGCCTGGATACCAGCGGACACCGCAAGGTGATCGTGACGAATCTGACCACCCCGACCGCCATGACCTGGGGACCGGACGGCAAGATTTACGTCTCCAACGCCGGCTTTGGTCTCCCCCCGATGGGCCTGGGCCAGATCGTGACGGTTGAAATCACCGACTAAATGAAGTGGGCACCCCGGTCCTTAGCCTTTGAACGGCTGAGGACCGGGCAGGCCCGGCAGCTCCCGGACGAGCGGCAAGGAGGCCGGCCCATGAGGGCCGGCCCACTTGCAGGGGCGCAGCCCTGCTTCCCACCCAATCGCCGATCCGCCGATCGGGCGGCCGCTCCCGGCCACGGCGGGCCTGCGCCGGAACTTTTAGGGCGCCGCCGGCGCGTGTCACACTGAGCGGATATGCTCAATTTCACTGACATCGCGGTGCGGCGCGGCCCGCGCCTGCTGTTCGCGGGCGCGAGCTTCAGCCTGTTCCGCGGCGAGAAGATCGGGATCACCGGGGAGAACGGGAGCGGGAAGTCCACGCTCCTGGAGCTGGTGCGCGGCACCGTCCACCAGGACGCCGGCAACTTCGAGATGCCCGGGAACCTCGTGATGGCGCACGTGAGCCAGGACATCGAGGCCACCGAGCAGCCGGCGATCGAGTTCGTGCTCGACGGCGACCCGGAACTGCGTGCGATCGAGGCGCAGATGGCGCTCGCCACCGAGCGCGATGAGGGCGCGCGCCTCGGGAGCCTGCACGCGCGCTATGCCGAGGTGGGCGGGTACGACGCGCGGGCGCGCGCCGCGCAGCTCATGCACGGCCTGGGGTTCGATCACACCGAGGACGAGCGCCCGATCCGGACCTTCTCGGGCGGCTGGCGCGTGCGCATCAACGTGGCGCGCGCGCTCATGTGCCGCTCCGACCTGCTGCTGCTCGATGAGCCGACCAACCACCTGGACATCGATGCGATCCTTTGGCTCGAAGGGTGGCTGCGCGCCTATCCGGGCACGCTGCTGCTGATCGCGCACGATCGGGAGTTCCTGGACCGGGTCTGCAACCGCATCGTCAACATCGAGCACGAGCAGGTGCACGCCTACCGCGGCAACTACTCGGCCTTCGAGCTGCAGCGCGCCGCGGAGCTGGCCGAGCAATCCGCGCTCTACGCGCGCCAGCAGCGCGAGATCCGGCACATGGAATCTTTCGTCGAGCGCTTCCGCGCCCAGGCCACCAAGGCGCGCCAGGCGCAAAGCCGCCTCAAGGCGCTCGAGCGCATGCAGCGCATCGCGCCCGCGCACGTTGATTCGGCCGCCTTCGAGTTCGCGTTTGCCGAGCCCGACAAGCTCCCGCGCCCCTTGCTGGCGATCGACGGGCAGAGCGTGGGCTATGGCGGACGGGCGCTCCTGCATCAGGTCAAGTTCACGCTCATGCCCGGCGACCGGCTTGCGCTGCTAGGAAAGAACGGCGCCGGAAAGACCACCTGCATGAAACTGCTGGCCGGCGAGCTCGAGGCCCAGGGCGGCAGCCGCACCGAGGCGCGCGATCTCAAGATCGGCTACTTCGCGCAGCACCATCTGGAGCAACTCAAGGCCGACGAGTCCCCGCTCGAGAACCTGAGGCGCAGCGGGGGTGCGCGGGCCAAGCGCCAGACCGAGGCGGAGCTGCGCGATTTCCTGGCCACCTTCGGCTTCCGCGGCGATCGCGTGTTCGAGCCGGTGGGGCCGTTCTCGGGAGGCGAGAAGGCGCGGCTGGTTTTGGCGCTGGTGTGCTACCAGCGCCCGAACCTGCTGCTGCTCGATGAGCCCACCAACCATCTGGACCTCGAGATGCGCCAGGCACTGAGTGTCGCCCTGCAGGAGTTCTCGGGCGCGGTCGTGCTGGTCTCGCATGACCGGCATCTGCTCAACACCGTGGCCGATGAGCTGATCGTGGTGCACGAGGGGCGCGCGGTGGCCTTCGACGGGGACCTCGAGGACTACGCCCAGTGGCTGGCCGTCGGGGGCCCGGTCCGCGTCGTCAACAGCGCCGAGCCGGCCCGCTCGGTCGAGGCCGCGCCCGCGCCGGGCGAAAGCGCCGAGCAACGCAAGCAGCGCCGGCGGAGCGAAGCGGCGCAGCGCAATCGCCTTGGGCCCTTGAGGGCGAGCGTGCAAAAACAGGAGCAAAGGATCGAGAAGCTCGCGCGCGATCGCGCCGAACTCGAGCGTGCCCTGGCGGCACCGGAACTGTACCTGCCCTCCGCGCGCGAGAATCTCCGCAGCCTGCTCGAGCGCCAGAAGGAACTGGAGCAGCTAAGCGCCGAGGCCGAGGCGGCGTGGCTCGAGGCCAGCGGACGGCTGGAAGCGGCCGCGGCATCCCCCGCGCCGTGAGCTTAGGGGCCGATACGAGCGAATTCCAGGAGGTCTTCCGATCCACGAGCCGGGCGGCCTGCGAGGAGCGCGCCCTGGTGCTGGCCGCCGTGGATATCCAGGGCACGATTCGCTTCGAGGGAGCGCAATGGATCCTGGGCGTGCCTGCTTCCGAGGCCCTGCGCGCGCTCGCGCATCTGCACCAGTACGGGTTGGAGAACGTGCCCGCGCCGCCTCCACCACCCGCACCGCGCGTGCATGGCTACGCCTGGACGGGTGCGCTGATGTACGTGCTGGTGCTGCTGGGCGTTGCGCTTTCGATTTCCAATGGCCTGTGGCGAGCCGACGCCTTCGAACTCGGCGCCCTGGACGGGGCGCGCGTGCAGGCCGGGCAGTGGTGGCGCTTGTGGACGGCCCTTACGCTCCACGTCAGTGCCGAGCATCTGTTCGCCAATCTCGGGGGCGGTGTCTGGTTTGGGATCCTGGCCGCGCGCCAGCTGGGTGCCGGGACCGCCTGGCTGCTGATTGTCACGGGGGCGGCCCTGGCCAACGGCCTCGAGGCGCAATGGGCGCCTGCGGGCTACCGCTCGGTGGGCGCATCGACGGCGGTCTTCACGGCGCTCGGCCTGATGGCGGCGCACTCCTGGCAGATCCGCCTGCCGCTGCGCCAGAGCTGGGCACGGCGCTGGGCGCCGCTGGTGGCCGGCACGGTATTGCTGGGATGGCTCGGCACGGCCGGGGAGGGGACCGATATCGTCGCGCACCTCCTGGGCTTTACGGTCGGTGGCCTGCTCGGTGCCACGGCAGGTTTTGCCGCCGTGGAGCGC
The DNA here is from genome assembly GCA_963789365.1 of uncultured Gammaproteobacteria bacterium. Classification (GTDB taxonomy): domain Bacteria; phylum Pseudomonadota; class Gammaproteobacteria; order Steroidobacterales; family Steroidobacteraceae; genus FEN-1191. The sequence goes on along the minus strand of CAWBKJ010000004.1, from coordinate 1,716,959 downwards.
GTTCTGCAGCGGGTGCCGCAGTGGCTGGCCGGCTTGGGCGCGCTGGCCTCGGTGGCCGTGGCCTGGAGCTTTGCGCTCAAGAGTTGAGGGGCCCGGCCCACGCCTATCAGGCCATGGCCTCCGTCAGGCGCCGCTGGCGTTCCTCGGCCTCCAGACGCTCCTCCTCGATATGGGCGAGCAGGCCATCGACGTCCGCCGCGCGTCTCATCGAAGACAAACGCTCCGGTCAGCACCGAGTCCGCACTCAGTTCTCCTGCGGCATAGAGACTCCAGATCTCGTGCGCGTAGTGCGTCGCGAGCAGCTGCGGCGCGCTGCGACCGAAAGTCTCGCGCAGGTTGTTGATGTCGCGCTCGAGCATGCGGAAGGCATTGTTGTTGCTCGAGGCATTCACCGCCTGGGGTAAATCGATGATGACCGGCCCATGGGCGTCCACGAGGACGTTGAATTCCGACAGGTCGCCGTGGATCAGCCCGGCGCCGAGCATCAGCACCACCTGCGACACCAGAAAGCCGTGCCAGAGTAGCGCCTGCTCGGGCGATATCAGCAGGTCGCCCAGGCGCGGTGCCGCGCGGCCTTCAGCGTCGGTCACCAGTTCCATCAGCAGCACGCCGTCGAACACGCCATAGGGCATGGGTACGCGGACGCCGGCCCGATGCAGGGTGTAGAGCGCCTGCACCTCGGCGTTCTTCCATTGCGCTTCCTGCAGCTCGCGCCCGTGGCGCCCGCTGTTGCGCAAGGCGCGCTCGTCGCGGCTGCCGCGCTGCTTGCGGCCCTCCTGATATTCGGCCAGCCGGTGAAAGCCCCGATGCTGCGCGTCCTTGTAGACCTTGGCGCAGCGCAATTCGCCACCGCAGTCGACGACGAACACGGAGGCCTCCTTGCCGCTGCGCAGGCGACGGACTACGGCGTCGATGATGCCGTCATCGAGCAATGGCTGTAGAGGAGGGGGTACCTTCATGCCGAATCCAAGCGTTGCGCCGGGAATCGGCGGCCGCGCAGCATAGCAGGGATGAATTTTTTTCGGCCCTGAAGGCCATTGCGAGCCATCGATCGGGCCTGCACCTGGAGTGGCTAGGCGCCGTGCAGGCGATGGGAACGGGCGATGGACGGAGCGGTGGCGTCGGTGGGAGAGATCGTGCGGGGGTGCGCTTGCAGCGGCGCCGGTGCTACCAGCGCCCCTGGGAAATCAGGAAAATTTTAAAATCAGCTGAGTCTCGAGCCGGCGACGGGCTCGTTGCCCGGAGGCTTGATCATGTGCGCAGCGTCCGATCGGCGGACCCAGTCTCGCACCGACTGATAATTTCGCCACGTGTTGTAGCGCAGGACCTCGGGCTCGGCGGCCTCGGTCTGGTACTTGCTGGCGCGATAGAGGAGCCACTCTCGATAATTCATACTTCACCCCTGATGCGGTGTCCAAACCCAAATCTTTAATCGCTACGCCGCACTATTTTGCGTTTTGGGACGGACTCTGGCTGTCGGGGTGAACCCGAAGGCCGTGTCAGTGCGCGCTGACGCGCCATGAAAGGTCAATGGGCGAGCGACTCTGAGCAAAAAAGCCGCGCCCGATAAACTGTCGCCTCGCGGCAACAGCTGCGGGAATAAGATTTCAGCTCCCGTACACGAACCGCTCACTCCCCTACTCAAAAAAATCGCACCGTGGAGCGCGGACGGCGCCGTCAGCAGGTTCGCGTGTCACTCGCCGCTTGCGAGTGCACACGGAACCTGTGACGGTCAGCGTCAGTGCATAGCCAGACCTTCCGTCCGTCGGACAACCAAAGGCTCTTCTTGAGCCACGGATCAGCTCGGCGGAGTCTGGCGCGCGCGATCGGCCTCGGCCTGCGCCTTGGCACTCTTGAGCGCGGCGTTCGCCTCGTCCTTGCAGGCCTTCTGGGCATCACCATTCAGTGACTCGCACTTGGCCAGCGCGATCTTGTTATCGCCCTTGGCCTTGCTGATCGCCACGTCATAGTTGGCGGTGGCCTGGGTCGAGTTCAGGTCCTTTTCCTTGTCAGTGACCTTGTCGTTGGCCTTCATTGAGGTCTCATCGACCTTCTGCTGGGCCTCTTCCACCGACTTGCCGGCCGACTGCTCGGCCTGATCGACCTTCTTGTCCGCGCTTTGCCGGGCCTCGGCGACGTCACTCTGGACTTCCTTCGGGCTTTCCGCCTTGTTGCAGCCTGAAATAAAAGTGACCAATGCCAGGGCCACAATGCTTAGTGTTGTAGTGCGCATATCGTTACCTCCTCTTAATGATTCCTGACGCTAATAAATCCGACCTCCCGCAACTTGCGGGAATCGGACCTGTCCATAGCAATGCAACTCGCGTGCCAACTTGAAGTAGGGCCCGGACGTCGGAGGGATGCCGTCGGCGCCAGGAAGGGTCTTCCGGCTGTGGAGGAAGTGAAATGGTTGCCGCTCAGACACTTGTCAGAAAATGTGGGACAAACACCTACAAACTGACGGGCGATTGTCTTATGCCCCGATGAGCAATCTCCGCTGGCCCGCCAACAGGTGTGCGTTAAAAATACACGTGAAGAAATTACAGGCGGGATATGTGAAGTGACGGGCCGATCGGAAAGTGGGGCGGCACTCGAGTGCATGCTGGGGGACTCGCCCCAGATGCAATTCGTGCGCGAGCAGATCCGCCGCGTCGGCCCCACCCATGCCAGCGTGATGCTGATCGGCGAGAGCGGCAGCGGCAAGGAACTCGCGGCCCGCGCCGTGCATGAGCACAGTGCCCGCGCCGAGCGGCCCTTCGTCGCCATCAACTGCGGGGCGATCGCGCCCACCCTCATCGAGGCGGAACTGTTCGGCCATGAGCGAGGGAGCTTTACCGGGGCGGTGCGCGATCACGCCGGAGTGTTCGAGCGTGCCGACGGCGGCACGCTGTTCCTGGATGAGATCGCCGAGATGCCCTGCGACCTGCAGGTGCGCCTGCTCCGGGTCCTGGAATCCGGCCGCTTCTTCCGGGTCGGGGGAGCGCGCGAGATCGAGGTCGACGTGCGCGTGGTGGCGGCGACCAATCACTGTCTGCTACAGGCTGTGAAGGAGCGAACGCTGCGCGAGGACCTGTTGTACCGGGTGGCGGTATTCCCGATCGAGATGCCCCCGCTCCGGGACCGAGGGAGCGACAGGGAGATGCTGGCCGAGCATTTCCTGACGCAGCTCAATGAAGGCTCCGGGATCCAAAAGCAGTTTTCGGAATCGTTCTTAAGCACCCTGCGGGCCCACAGCTGGCCGGGGAACGTGCGGGAGTTGCGCAACGCGGTGGAGCGGGCCTATATCCTCGCCGATCGCGTCGTGGACCTCGCGCCCCTCCAGGTCGGCGCCCGCACCCCCATCCGGCTGGCCCAGGGCCACGCCAAGCTCCCCATCGAGGTGGGGGTCGTCAACCTCAAGCAGGCGGAACGCACGCTGATCGAGGCGACCCTCCAGTATTTCGAAGGTAACAAAACCCAGACCGCGGTGGCGCTGGGCTGCAGCCTGAAGACCTTGTATAACAAGCTCAATGGCTACACCCGTGACACCGCATTCAGCCATTAGTTAGCATTCGCGGAGGAAATTGAAATGGCCAAAGTCCTAATTGCAGACGATCACGCCCTGGTGCGCGCGGGTCTGCGGCAATTTCTCGAGCAGGATCCACAGGTCACGGAAATCGGCGAGGCCATTTCGGGTTCCAACACGCTCGACATGTTGCGCGCCAAGTCCTGGGACCTGCTGCTGCTGGACATCTTCATGCCCGACCGCAGCGGGCTCGACATCCTGGCGCGGGTGCGCGCGCTCCATCCCAACACCCGGGTGCTGGTGCTGAGCGGCTACCCGGAGCGCCAGTACGCCATCAGCGTGCTGCGTTCGGGCGCCAATGGGTTTCTCTCGAAGGAGAGCGCTCCCGAGGAACTGTCCAAGGCCGTCAAGACGGTGCTGTCCGGGCGGCGCTACGTGAGCGCGGCGCTCGCCGATTTCCTGGTCTCGGACCTGGACGCGGATGTCAGCAAGCCGCTGCACGCCGCGCTCTCGGAGCGCGAGTTTCAGACCCTGTGCAAGCTGGCCGCCGGCCGGTCGGTCTCGGAGATCGCCAACGAGCTGTGCATCAGCGTCAAGACCGTGAGCACCTACCGCAGCCGGATCCTGCAGAAGACCAGCTTCAAGACCAACGCCGATCTGACTTCCTACGCGCTGCGCACCGGGCTCATTCAGTAGCCGCCTAAGTCGCGCGGTTGCACGGCGCCGCACTCAAACTGGCCCCCAAGGGCCGGTGGGGTGCGGGATGGAGTCGATCGCGGCTCAAGCCGCCGCCTGGTGAGGCAGCCGTGGGAGCCGGCTTAGCCTGAACAATTGAGGTTGGGCGTGATCATCGGCATTGCGCCCGCACGCGCGGCGCGCCTCGGTCGCAGCCGGTCGATAAATCGCGCCGCACTCTTGAGCGCCGGCAATCGGCGGCGGGCCAGCGGGGAGAATGCGGCCACGGTATCGGCGTGCGAGCGGCCCGAATAGAGTTCCATCTCGACAGGCACGCCGTGGCGCACCAGGGCATTTCGGAGCCGCACGGTCTCGATCGGATTGACCAGGCGATCCTCCAGGCCGTGGAGCAGCAGGCTCGGGGGCGCAGCGCGATCGACGTGCCATAGGGGCTGCCAGTCATCGCTCCGGTACGGTGGCGGGATGATCTGGCGAAACACATCGTTGGTCGGGACCGGGGCATACAGCCCGGAGAGGCCCACGAATCCCCGGATCCAGCGCCGCCGGCCACCGGCGGCGCGCAAGTACTCCGGTTCATAGGCCAGCATGGCGCCCAGGTGGGCGCCCACGGAATGACCCATCACGATGATGCGCGAGGGATCGCCCCCCCATTGATGCGCGTGCTCGCGCGCCCAGACCAGCGCGCGCGCCCCATCGTGCACGAAGGTGGGAAATTTCACTGCCGGAAACTTTCGATAATCGGGCAGCACCGCGACGTAGCCGCGCTCGGCCAGCGCCGTGCCCATGAACCGGTACTCTTCCTTGTGCCCGTCGGTCCACCCTCCGCCGTACCAGAACACCACGACGGGCCGGTTGCGCAGTTCCGGCAGCGCGTACACGTCCAATCGCTGCTCCGGCGCTTCCCCGTAGGGCAGGTCGCGCGTCTGGCGGACGGATGTAAAGCGCGCCGGCAGGTTGCCGATCACGAAGGCCAGCTCGTCGCAGGCCGCGGCGAGCCCGTATTTGGCGCGTGTGAGAGTGGCGCGGAGCAGGCCCATGCAGGCGATCCTTTTTAAGGAAGGCCGCGGAACCCCAAAGGCTCCGCGGCAGCTTCCTTTATCTAGTTAGCTCAGGAGCCTTTCTGGTCCTCGGATTCCGGGCGGTAGCCGGAACCGCGCTGGTCCGAGCCGCCACGCTGCTGTGAACCCTGGTCCTGGCGGCCCTTGCCCTGCGAGGATTTGTCGCTGATCACCCGGCCCGTCGGGTCGCGCGAGGTTCCCGGCACATCGTCGGTCCGGGGCTTATTGCCCTGATTACTGGTCTGGTTCGGTTGGTTGGGCGAGGTCTTGTTGTCCATGAGCTCTCTCCGCTGTGTGGTGTTGGAAGTTGGCTTGGATCATGATGCCGCGCCGCTGCGCGTGGGGCTGTCGGCCCACGAGTCGTCGCCATGTCAGCCCGTACCGACGCGCGTTCGAAATTAATTTTTGTACATAATCAAGCGCGAATTGCCGCCGCTAGAGCTCACCGTCGATGGGCAGGAGCTGCAGAAAATCATCCTCCACCGTGCGCCAGGCGTTGCGGGAGGGCTCGTGCGCGCTCTCCACCACGCGGTCCCCCTGGCGCGTGCGCCAGATGAGGGCGGGGTGCCCGTCCGGGTTTGATTGCAGCGCCACTTCGTAGGCGTTGCCCAGCTGCGTCATGGCGTCGTAGCGCGCGACCGCCTGCAACGTGAGCTCGCCGCTGTCGATGATCAGACCAATCTCCGTGTTCAGCCAGGCGGAGCGCTGATCGAAGTTCATCGAGCCGATGAACAGCTTGCTGCGATCAAAGGTGTAGAGCTTGGCATGCAGGCCGTAGTTGCCATGGCGAAGGAGCGCGGCGGACTCGCCGCTCCCGCGCGCATTGTCGGGTGCGGCCCGCAGCTCGTGGAGCTCGACCCCCGCCTGCAGCATGTCGGTGCGGTGCCGCTGGTAACCCGCGTGCGCCGAGATCTCGGTGGTCGATTCCAGTGAATTGGTCAGTATGCCGACGCGCACCTCGCGCTGGCGCAATTCCTTGAGGATCTGGCTCTCTTCAGGCGTCGGCACGAAGTAGGGCGTGATCATCAGCAATTCGGAGCGCACCGCGGCCACGGCCTCGGCGACAGGCTGGTACATGAAGGGCCCCCGCCCGGAGCTCTTGTGTTCCTGGCGCTTGTCGGGGGCGTCGCAGACTACCTGCGCGGGGGCCCACACCACCGGCAGTTCCCCGTTGAGAATGCCCGACAGCGGCTCACCGCTGGCGACCTCCTTGAGGTAGCTGGCGCCGCCGTCCTGCGCCTTTTGACGCGTGGCGGACAACTCGGCCCGATAGCTGACCAGTTGCGCGTCGCTGGGTGGGCCGCCGGAGAGCGCTTCAACCGGATAGGCCAGTGTGCTGTTCCAGTAGCGGTCAAAGCTGGCCGAGAGCTCGTGCACCGTCGGCCCGGCCACGAACAGGTCGTCATCCGCGTACTGGGCCTGCGGATCGATCTGGAAATACTGATCCCCGATGTTGCGCCCGCCGATCAGGGCGCCGGCGCCGTCCACCAGCATCAGCTTGTTGTGCATCCGGAAGTCGAGCCGCCCGTGGTGAAACATGAACTCAAGCCCGCGCCCGAACGCCGATTCGCCACGGTAGGCAAAGGGATTGAAGATCCGCACTTCGATCCCCGGATGCGCCGCCAGCAGGCGGATGCGCCCATCGCCCGGGACGGTGGCGCCATCGTCCACGAGCAGACGCAGGTGCACGCCGCGGTCCGCGGCGCGCAGCAGTGCCTCGGTGATCAGCTGGCCGGTCTGGTCCTGGTGGAAGATGAAGTACTGCAGGTCGAGTGAGTGCTCGGCCGCGTCGATGAGCTGCATGCGCACCGCGAACCCGTCGGTCCCCCGGGAGAGGATGCGAAACGCCGAACTGCCGCTATGAGCGGCGGCGGAAGCTGCAAACGGCCGGGCGATGCGCGTGCCTTCCGGATGCGCATAGGCGACCGAGGCCTGCTTTTCATAGCTGCTGCTGGCCGGAAGGGAGGCGCATCCTGCCAGGGCCGCGAGGCCCATGACCCAGAAGGCGAGGAGGAGCGCTGCGTGGGAAGGCTGCCGCACAAAAGAAAGCGGCGGTGTCCGAAAGCCCGCCTCCGTGCGGCAGCTCTTGAGGAGCCTTGGCATGGAGGCTAGTGGGGGCGGCAGGCCCGGACACCGCCAGCTGTTAATCGTCCGCGCGGACAGTCAGGTCGTTCTGCACCCCGGCCACGTGTTCGGTGGTCTGGGCAATGGTGACGGCCTTATCGATGTCGGCTTGGCTCCGTGCCGTGCCGCTCAGATAGACCTTGCCACCCGCGTCGGTGTCGACATGAATGCGCTCGAGGCTCGAGACGTGCTCTTCAGCCAGCTTGGCCTTGATCTTCGCCGTGATCGCCGAGTCCTTCACGTAGGCCATCGGCTGGGAACGGTCCACCGTGCCCGAAGGAGGCGGAGTGGCGGGATCCTCGGTCGCAAGACTCAGGGCCGGCGCCAGCGAAGCGCTGAGCGCGAGCGTTGTGATAGCAAGTATGGTTTTCATGGGTAGCTCCTGTTTCTCTTTTGCTCTTGGGATGAATTCGGTGTCTATATCGAGTTAATTCAGTTGCGCTCATCGCGGATTTCCGCGCCGGCCATCTGCTTCCAGTACGGCAGCTGCTCGCGCCGTCTCGCCTGTGCGACCCAGCGCCTGATGGCCCACTCGGTCATCCCGAACTGGCTCGCCAGGGCCCTGGGCGTATAGCCCGATGAGGCCAAATCCAAAATCGCATCGCGTTGCACGGAATTCTGGTGGCGTCGGCTCATCGTTTTCGCTCCGTTGCGCATCCTGCCTTGGGTTCGGGTACGGACCTGCGGCCTTAGGGGCCGGTCGGTGCCTCGAGCTGGGCGCGAATTTCACCGCCCGGATGCGCCTTGCTGTGCACGTTCACGTAGAGATTCCCTTTCTTATAGGCGGCAAGCTGATCCACTGAGAGCTTGGCTCCTGCCGGGACCATCCACTGGTCCTTCCCGGCACGCTCAAGAGTGACGATCGGCGGCCCGCTTGCTCCGGTCGCGCCCATATGAATGTGCGCGGCGGTGCCCTCGATGCCCGAGGTCTTGAGCCCGCCGCTCACGGCGCCGTTCTCATCGACATTGAGAGTGGCCACGCCACTGGCCTTGGTGTCGATCGCCGGCGTTTCCGAGGCTCCGGTCAGCTGCAGGGCCTGCTGGCCGGCTTCGCCCACCGCGACCGTCCCGGCCCAAACCACGCCGGCCGCGAGCACAGAAGCTAGGTATTTCATAAGAGTTCGCTCCATTCAGCGATGCCACGGATGTGAAGCCTAGGGCCCCGATGGCGGCTTGAATGTCAGCCGAGGTTGAAACTGTTGTAAGCACGCACCGACAGCAGGCACGGCGCTTAACAGAAGGTAATCGGTGTACGTCATCGCTTCCCGACAGTGCGGGAAAGATCTCGCCTGGATGGATCGAAACTGCGAAGGCGAATTCAGAACCGCATTTGGCTGACCGCGTTTGGGCGCGGCTTCCTACATCACGATCCCCGCAGCTTTGGCTCTAATCGCACTCGGCGCAGCGAATAAAAATGAATTGAGTGAGGAGAGTGACTATGGATGGCTTGCCGAATGAACTTGTCAAACTGTGTCGTCTGGCCTCCATGGCCGAATGCGGAGATCATTTCTGGGCGAGCGTGCCGGCCCTCTCCCTTTGGGCCGCCGTGTGGGTGCCGATCAGCAGGCGCTGGACCGGCTGGCGTTCGGCGGCACGAGAGGTTCTGGATAACGGCACGCCGGGGAACATGCCAGCGCAAGTGTGAGATTTTCCGCGACGCCCGCCTTGACCGCCGGCGACGGCCGCTCTCGATAGCCATGGATTTTCCCGGATCAGGCAGAGGATTCTCCGGGCGGGATTCTCCGGGCGCGTGGATTGTGCTGGGGAAAACGTGGCGAATGTAGGCACCGGCCTACTGCGACATTGCGCACCATTGGATAGGCTCGATCGACTGGCGTTTGGCCGGTTCCCGCGCAGCCTGCCAAAGAGAAAACATCGCGCTGCCGATTGGATTGAGTGCAGCTGCGGGTGTTCGAGATGCCTGCCAACGCCGTAGATCTGGGGTAGTGGCCAATGAACGATTCCGAGAGCTTCAAAGTAGGCAGTGAGCCTGGGCCTGCGCGTACGCACGCCGCCTCGCCCGATTCCAAGCCGGCCGGATCAGTCAAGTCCAACGGCGAGCCGCCAATCAGTGAGGAGGGCGCAGGGGCGCAGATCCGCCCATCCGCAGGCGAAGGGAGGCTCTGTGCGACGGGGGCGAACAATTTTCTGGGCTTGATGACCCCCAACGGGGTCGTGATCGCCGCCAATCACCCGGCTCCGCTCACGAAAGCCGGACAGAGAGTGGAGCTGCTGGGGAGCCCCGTGTGGGAAGCCCGCTGCTTGCAGGCCACGCCGGCGGTGGCCGATGCGGTGAGGGAGGCCGCCAAGAGCGCCGCCGCGGGCGAATCGGTGCGCTTCGATGCCGACATCGGCGCGGAGGGGGAAGTCACCCGGCTCGAATTTTCATTCGCCCCCGTGGGCAACGAGGGCGGGGTGGTGAATTTCGTGATTGCGCAGCTGCGCGAATTCACCGATCGGCCCCCCGGCATCACCGCTTCGAACGCGGGGCAGCCCTACATCCGCATCGTGCCGGCACCCGATTCGGACCACGGCGCGCCTTTGCAAAGCAAGACGCCGGCGGAGCAGCGCCTGGCCGAGCTGGCCCGCGGCAAGCTCGCGGCGATCGTGCATACCTCGATCGATGCGATCGTCTCCAAGGATCTGAACGGGACGATCAACAGCTGGAACGAAGCCGCCGAGCGGATTTTCGGGTATTCCGCGGCCGAAGCCATCGGCCAGCCGATCACGATGCTCCTGCCCGTCGAGCAGCGCCATGAAGAGCTGCGGATCATGGAAAAGATTCGCCGCGGCGAACGGGTTGAGGCCTACGACACGCGCCGGAGACGTAAGGACGGGAGCCAGGTGGAAATCTCCGTGAGCATTTCCCCGATCCTGGATTCCCGCGGCCGGATTATCGGGGCCTCGAAGATCGCGCGCGATATCACCGACCGCAGGGCCACCGAGGCGGCGCTGTCGGAAAGCGAGGCGCGCGTCCGGCTGGCCACCGATGCCACCGGGGTGGGCATCTGGGAATGGCACCTCGCCAGCAACACCATTCACTGGGACCCGCACCTGTTCCAGATCTACGGCATTGCTCCCACCCCGGACGGGATCGTGCCCTATGAGGAGTGGCGTGCACTGGTCGAACCGGAGGATTTGCCGCCCATTGAGGCGTCGCTACCCGAGGTCATCGAGCGCCGCCAGAAGACCACGCGGGAATTTCGCATCCGGCGGCGCAGCGATGGGCAGCTCCGGTACATTCAGGCGGTCGAGACGGTCCGCACCGACGCGCAAGGACGCCCGGAATGGGTGATCGGCTCGAACCGCGACATAACCGAGCACAAGCTGATGCAGGATGCGCTGATGAGCGCGGACCGCCGCAAGGATGAATTCCTCGCGACGCTGGCGCATGAACTGCGCAATCCGCTGGCGCCGATCCGCATGGGACTCGAGGTGCTCAAGCGTGTGGAGCACTCGAGTCCCTCGGGCGAACAGACGCGCGCCATGATGGACCGGCAGCTCCATCAGCTGATCCGCCTGGTCGATGACCTGATGGACGTCAGCCGGATCAGCAGCGGCCGGATCGAACTGCACAAGACACCGGTGCCGCTGGGCACGGTGCTGCAAAGCGCCCTGGAGACCAGTCGCCCGCTCATGGTCCAGATGGGTCACGATTTTACTTACGAGCCGCCCGCGGCGGCGCTCACCGTGAACGCTGATGTGACACGGCTGGCTCAGGTATTCGTCAACCTCCTTAACAACGCCGCCAAGTACACACCGCACGGTGGGCGTATCCGCCTCAGCGTCGAGCGGCAGGGGAGCGAAGCCCTGGTGTTGATACGCGATAGCGGCATCGGCATCGCGGCGGATGCGCTCCCGCATATCTTCGACATGTTTACGCAGGTCAAGGGAGCCTCCGAGCTCGCGCAGGGCGGGCTGGGAATCGGCCTGTCCTTGGTAAAGCGTCTGGTCGAACTGCACGGCGGAAACGTGCAGGCCCGCAGCGACGGTGTGGGCAGCGGCGCGGAGTTCATCGTGCGCCTCCCGCTGTGCGAGACGCACGAGGAGAAGCCGCTCCGCTAGGTATATTGGCGGATTGCGCTTGAGCTTCTCAGGGCGAAGCGCTGCACTCCAGCTCCGTGCCCGGCGAAAAAGCGCTTGAAAAATGCCGGTGACGGCCGTCAGCGCAATCAGAACCCGCCTACGTGAACTGCTGAACTCCCTGTGTAGGATCGTGAGCGGCACATTCGCTCAAGCTGAATACAGGGAGACTTGCGTGAACACCACAATCCTGGGTCTGTTCGATGACTACGAATTGGCGCGGATGGCTCGCGCGAACTTGCTCGTCAGCGAGCTGCCCATCGATCGGATTGCATTGGCCGCGGTGCAGGGACCGGGCCAGTCGAGAGTGCCGGCCATGCCAGCGGCGCGCGAAAAATTCCTCGCCTCGCTGCGCGCGCTGTTTTCCCCCGACGCTGACCCCGCGCGTGCCGAACTGCTGGCCGATCGCGTGGAGCGCGGAGCGGCCACGGTCAGCGCCTGCGCCCACAATGCAAGGGCTGCCAGCCGGGTAGCAGCCGTCTTCAGGGAGTGCGGAGCGCGGGAAGTGGTTCGCGAAGCGCTAGATGCCCGGGAGCGCGAGCAAGCCCTGGGCAGCCACGAACCGAGCTGGCCTAGTTTCTTATGGCCGGCCACCTAGCCCTCGGTTCCTTAAGAGGATTGATGGCGCGTTCAGCGAGCTAATCCCAATCGCGCCCAACCTCGGCACCTGGAGTCAGAACTCCACGGCCGCAGGTGAATGAAGTGCCGAAGTAGAGGATCGTGCCAGGATGAGCTAGCGCGGCTGTGCAGTCACGGTGCCCGGCAAGAGTCCATAAGGCGTCGAGTCCACCGGGCGGGTCTTTTCCGTGCTGGACATGTTGTTGGTGCCATTCTCGTCCATGGTCCAACGGCAGGCCTTCTTCATATCCGCGCGCGTCGCGCCGTCATTCTTGGCCGCCTGCATGGCGAGGCATTCCTTCATCGTCAGGTGGGTGGCCGCTTCGATATCCGGGCCCGAAGTGGGGGCTGCCACGGCAGGCAGGCCCGACACACTGAGTGCGGCGATGAGTATTGCTGCTGTGCTGCATTTCATGGTGTTGTCTCCTTAGGGCTTAGACAACCGGACATTCCAGGACGTGCTAGGCCTTTTACACGACTCCATTTAATACGACGCCGCGGCCTTGCCATATCGGCGAGGCCCCCGACATGGTGCAGGACAAGGGCTACGGCCCTTAATAAGGCGCGGTGGGAAGTGCGGATTGGGTTTTAGTAGTTATCGGCGCACACGCCGATCACAGCGGGCCAAGAACCCTCCTGGGAACGGCCCGCTGTGTCCGGATATGCGCCAGATAGTTTAAGAGCGGTAATCTGCCTGGCAAACTCAGCCGGCGACGCCAGGTATCGGGGTCCTGCTCTTCTCAGTCAGGTACAAGGCGTTCATGCGTGCGCGATCTTCGTTCGAACAATGCTTGCGGACATCGCGCCAGATATTGTGCTCTTCCTCTTTGATGTGGTGTTCCACAAGCTCGCGCAGCACCTTCGCCGTGGCCTTGTGTTCCGAGGAGGTCGCATCGCTGATTCCCTGCAGACGTTCCAGGGTCTTTGCGGCCCACTTGTGCTCAAGTTCGCCTTCGTAGCCGTCGCGCTGGGCCTGCTCGTCGGAGAGCGCGATGACCGCCTCGTAGACAACCTTTTCCTCGGCGACCGAATGGGGCACCAGCGCCGCCGCGATCTCGCGCACCAGGCCCTGGCGCTGCGCGGCGCTCTCGGCGTCCTGAAGATTCGAGAGGAGCTCCCTGACGGCCTCATGTTCGTGTTTCAAGGTGTCCAGGATATCCGTGTCCGTCGCGCGCTCGTCGGTGGGCTTGAGTGCATTGACGACCGCATGCTTCGCGTCCTGAATCTGTTCTTTAAGGCTCATAAGTGGCTCCTTGAGTGATGGGTACCCCGAGTTCATGTGTGTCGCTGCGCCGTGTCCCGGACGAGGGCCTGCCTCAGTGCCGCTTCCCGGCGGCCACGCGGCCCGTACCCCCTACAGTCATGAATCATGTCGCTCAGCTCGCGAAGTCAATGGTAGTGGGCGGATGTGCCACCGCCAGCAGCACCGCGTACTCGAACGCGGCTTCGCGCGAATTGACGCTGATGAGCGGCTCGCGCATCCGGTCGCACAGCACCTCCCATCGGCCGTTCATCAGCCCGCGCAGGCTGATATGCAGGGGATTTTCGCGACTAGCCCGGTTAATCGAGGCCATAACCTGCTCCTTGAGATCCTCGGATGCGCACGATTCTGTGACCGGCATTGGATCGCGTATGCCGGTGTTCAAGCCACGCCGATGTGGGATAGCGCCGACACTTTCGATGTCGCGCCGTACACTCGCGGCCGCGCCGATACGCGCCGGACATTTACTGGCTTGTCCTACAGCAGAGCAAGCGCACGCTGCGTACGATCGGCGCACCGATTGCCAGTGCAGCGATTACCATGTCGATACGGAATGCAATTGCGAGTATCGCGGTCAAGGATCTCAAAACCTCGTTGCCGTGGTATGAAAGGCTGGTCGGGCGAGGGCCGGATCGCGCCGAAGCCCAGGTGGTGGAATGGATCTTTGAGCAGGGCGGCCGCCTGCAGTTGCATCAGCAACCCGACCGCGCGGGTCGTGGAGCGGTGGCGCTCGCGGTAGGCAATCTGGATGTGGAGATGCTGCAGCTCAACAAATGGGGAATCGACGCCGGCGATGTCATCAGGAGCTCCGCCGAACGGACCCTGGTGATAGAAGATCCCGATGGGAACTCCATCGCGCTGGCGGAAATGCTGCTGCCGGTTCCGGTGGAGAGCGGAGCGGCGGGCGCTTCCGGCGAGGCCGCGCATGGCGTGCATCCGCTCGAGCGCGCGCTCGAGAGCATTGCCGCCGATTCGCGGCTCAACGCCCGGGACGTGCGCCGGTTCCTCGACAGCCTGATCCTGGACCTCGAGGCGCTATTGCGGGCCTCCGAGGAGAGCATGAGCGGCTCGGATCCGGGGCTGGCAGCGCAGCTGTTGCAGCGCGCTCATATTGTGCGTGGCAAAATCGAGATGCCGATCGCCACCGCCTGAGTGAGCTCAAGGCGCAGGCCCACGGTGTTCGCTTCGGGGCCTTGCTGTGGCGGGCCGGCCATGCCGGTGCGCGATTGTTTACTCTATCTTTAGGATCGCGCGCAGCGCCGGACCGCACTGATCAGTTCCTCAGGGTCCCCTGATTTCAGCACGTACTCGGTAGCGCCGGCGGCCAGTGCGGCATCGATCAGGGCCGGCAGGGCGTGACCGCTGTACACCATGAAACGTGCGGCGGGCAGCTCGCGCTTGAGCTGCGGCAGGCGCCCGAGGCTCGAGCGCCCCTTCAGCTCGATATCCAGGATGATGACGTGGGGGCTGAATTCCGTCGCCAGCGCTCCCACGGCTTCCAATTCATCCGTCTCCGCAACGCAGCACAGGTCCGATTCAGCAGCGAGCAGGGAGACCATGGTCGCCCGCAAGTCCGCATTATCCTCGGCGATCATGATTTTTATGGGGTCCCGCACGGGCGGGCAATCTAACAGAAGCTGCTCCTATGTGGCTGTAGGTCACTCCTTACCCCCGGTCAGGGCCTGAACTGACTGCCCTGAGGCCGGCAAAGGTTCAGCGTGGGGGTGTGCCAATCCGCGCACGCGACCCAAGCCGCTCCTCACTGAGTCAGGCCATGCTTCAAGTGCGCTCACATTGCGAGTTTTTCATGATCCGGAGCGATTCATGCCTCCAGCGCGATTTCGCGCGCGGTGGTTGCATCGGCCGGACACTAATCTGGGCAGAGGCCCCCCTCTGCAGGTGCGTCTGATGCGAATACTACTCGTGGAAGATTCCAAGCTGCTGGCGGAGCGGGTGCGTGAGACGCTGGACCAGATGCCCGGAGTGGAGGTCATCGGGACGGCCGACACGGAAAGCGACGCTGTGGCGATGACGCGTGCCCACGATGTGGATGCCATCATCCTGGACTTGCAGCTCAAGGAAGGCTCGGGCTTCGGCGTGCTGCGCGCGCTTGGCAAGGTGCGACCGGCGGTCATCGTGCTCACCAATTTCTCACTCCCCACCTTTGCCGAGCGCGCCAAAGAGTTCGGGGTGGAACAATTTCTCGACAAGGGAATGGATTTCGACCGGCTCCCGGCGGTCCTCGCCTCGATCAGAAACAAGCTGAATTAGGCATAACGGCGCATTGCTGAAGCGGCTCCCGGAAGGGCAGCTGCGCTCGCGCGGAACGCGCGCCCTCCTAAGAGGCCTAAGTATGGAGTCGCGACGGGCCGGCAAAACCCGGCGCCGTGCATCGGCCCATCCGTCGAGCGGATCGCAAGAGAGCGCGGGACTCACCTGGCGAGAATGCGGTTGGCCTTGGCGTCCACACGGCGTTCGGCACTCGCTGACAGCTTTCCCTTCTTGACCTGCTGGCGGGCACGGGCCTTCGCATTGGCCGCGTGCCGCCGGTCCGGCATGGGGTATTTTTTGCTCCCCGGCAGTCCGAATTCACTCTTGGGCAGCTGCTTGCGCCGCCCGGTAGAGAGTTTGCTCATAGGCGCTGCGTCATAGGGGCCTGCGACCCTGAATGATGCGAACCACGACCACCACCAGGGCGATCACCAGAAGTATGTGAATGAACCCGCCCATGGTGTACGAGCTCACCATCCCGAGTATCCACAACAACACCAACACGACCGCAATAGTTTCTAACACCCCGTTCTCCTTGTTTGTTGCTTACATTCCGGGCGGACTTGCTTAACCCCTGATCAACAGCTACATCTCCCCAGTCCGCGCCCCGATTATCGGCACCAGCCGGCTTACTGGATGTACGTATACAGCTGCAAACGGCGTAGGACAGATCCGATCTAAATTCGGGTCCCCGCGGGCGCATTCATGGGGTGGGGAACCGATAGGCCCTTGCCGATCAAGGTGTTAACGACCCCGGGCCGGTACGGGGTCCTGGGCGCGTCCGACGGCGTGGTACCTATAAGCGTTCGAACGGCGGCGGGCGGTGGGCATCCCCGACAGGAAATGGCTGACGGACTGCAGGCCCTCGACGCGCTCACAGATGACGTTCACCGCCAACATGACCGGGATACCGAGGAGCAGTCCCCAGGTGCCCCAGAGCCAGCTCCAGAACAGAAGCGAGACGAACACCGTGACGGCATTGAGCCGGCTCACCTTCTGGGTCAGCCAAGGCACCAGCAGCAAGCCGATGATCCCCGTGCTCAGCAAAATGCTGCCGACGACCGCGGCCACCGGTACCCAGGTCTCGAACTGGACGTAGGCCACCATGGACACGATGACCAGAAATACGGCGGGCCCGACATACGGGATCATATGCAGCAGGGCGCCGCACCAGGCCCAGAACAGGGCATTATCCAGGCCGAGTGCTATGAAGGCGATTCCGACCACGGCGCCCAGCAGCAGGCTGGTCGCGATTTGCAGCCGCAGGTAGCGTTGAATCTGCTCGACGATCTGCGCAAAGATCCTCAAGGTCATTTTCTTCTTGGCGAGGCTGGGGCCACTGGCGTGCACCAGGGCCAGTCGAAAGCTGTCGCCCGAGATCAGCAGGAAGTAGGCGAGGGAGAGCACCACGACGAGCTGGCCAAAGCCGGCCACCGCATTCGCCGTGCCCATCATGATGTAGTCACGAACGTTGATCGGCGGATCGGCCGGAGCGGCCGGCGGCCTGGAAGAGGCGCGCCGTGGCGGGGCGCCGGGGGTGTTGGCCGCAGCAGCGGCGCGCTCGATTTCGGTCGCCGCCCGGTTGAGCTTTTGCAGCGCGCCGTCCTGCTTGAGGGCGGTTGCGCGCATCGCTTCGCTGAATTTCGCGGTCGCGCGCGGCACGACGTCCAGAATGTGCAGCAACTGCGGCTGCAGGGAATTGACACCCATCACCAGCAGCGCGCAAAGCAACAGGAGTATCGCGCCAGCGCCGACAGGTTTGGGGACATGCGCATATCGGCGCAGCCAGCGCACCATTGGAGCCAGTGCGCAGGCGGTCACGATGGCGATCGTGACCGGGATAAACACGGCCTGCGCCATGCGCAAAAAATAGATCATGCTCAGGATGGCCAGGGCGGCCAAGGAGGTGCTGCGCACGTTCAATGGGGCGCTGAATTTAAGCACCGGACGCTGGTAGCTCACATCATCTCCAAGGCTGCGCGTGCGCCAGGGCGCACGTGCCGATTGAGGTCGTCGCGATGCTCTTCCGGGAGCCCTCAGCGCGCCTACCGGACGAAGGCCCGTTCCACCGTCGGCCATCGCCTACGTCCCTTCCTGCGGTGATTGAACATTTATCGCCAGCGTTTTCAAGAAGCTCATGATTGCCTTGGAGGGCAGGGCCCACGCGCACTGCCATCGTCCCGATCCACTGTAGGCAATCGCTTGCCAGGAAAGTCGAAATCCGTACCTACTCGATGAAGGGGAGAGGCGTGTCTACTCGTAGCCGTGAGTGGTGTGACGGCTCCAGCTAAAAATCAGGAGCGCGCTCTCGTTCGATCGTTTAATGGAGGATTCCGACATGAATACCGATGTGCAGAAAACCCATAAACTCATCGTGGGCGCTGGTGTCGCCTTGATCGCCGCAGTCGGCATTGGTGTGGTCGCCGTCGACGTGCACCGGACCGTGCTGGCCAGACCTTCATCGAGCGCGCCGCCCGTGGCGCTGCCTGATACCACGGCACCTCAAGCAACTACCGAGACGCCCCAGACCGCACCGCCCCCCCCGATGGCCGAGGGCGCACCGGCGCCCGATACCGGTGTGAGCGCGGCGGCTTCTGCGGACGCGGCGCAGACGGCTCCGGGCCCGCAGCCCAGCGCGCCGGCCTCCAAATCGCCCACGGGGAAGGACGCACCCGCCACCGCGACCCATCAGCCGCGGGGCAAGGCCAGCGGAGCGGGCCTAACCCCGCCGGCGACCTTCAACGCAGCGAAGCCGAACGTGGCTGAGGAAACCGCGATGACCCGAGTGCCGGCGAATGGGGGTGCGAGCAGCGAAAGCAGCGCCATGGCGAGCTCGTCCTCGACTGCCGGCGGCGGTGCCCTGGTCGGAAGCAACGGCGGCACGATCGATGCCGTGCCCGGTGCCGTGGATTCGCACACCGGGGCGGCGGCCAGCGAGGCCACGACACCCAGCGGTGCACCCGCTTTGAGCGGCGGTGAAGTCACGACCACCATGCAAGCGCGGGCGGCCGGTGCGGACTCCGCCAACGCGGACCGAGAGATTACCAGCGCCGTGAAATCGCAAATTGCTGCTGACTCCGCCGGCCAGGCCGCCAATCTCGCCGTCACCACCATCAATGGTGTGGTGATTCTGACGGGCACCGTGCCGACGGCGGACGCCGTGGAGCACGTCAAGCAGGTGGTGCAGCAGGTCCAGAACGTCAAGGGTGTGGATGCAACTGCAGTGAGGGTCTCCAGTTCCTGAGCCAGGAACTTAAAGTTGCTGCGAGGACGGGCGAAGAACTTAATTAATTCTTCGCCCGTTTTCGTTTTTGCCGGGTACTTTCGTATGGCCCCATGGGTACGATCGGAGTCGCAAGCCGCATCATAAAAAGTTAAATTCGCCCTGAGTCGCCGAGGCCGCTGACCGTTTCCCCTCCCGAATACGCACTGCGGCGCCATTGGCCGCCGGCCGAATCTTGCGTCCCCGAGGTTGCAATGCCGCGAGATGGGAGCCGACTGAATCACAACTTCTAAAGTGTCGGAGCTCTCCTACAGGCGCTTGGCTTGTGCGCCGACAGTTCGGTGCTAGCCTTACGGTATGTTCCCCAGCACGATGGAAAACCTCGGGGCCGGTCTGCGCACGCTCATCCGCACGGAGCCGGCGCCGACTGCAGTGGGCCAGGTCCGTTTCCAATACTCGGTGGTCACATGAACGAAGTCAGGACGCGCTCGCGCCAGAATTCCCCCGGCGCGGGCTCTACGCGTGGCAACGGCCGCGCCCACAAGGCCGATGCCGTTCGGCTGTGGATGGAAGAGACTCCGGAAGCGCAGGAGCGGCAGATTCTCGCCGCCATGGAGGCGTTCCGCGACGGTGATTTCAGCGTGCGCCTGCCCACCCACTGGTCGAGCAGCAATGCCCGCCTGGCCGCGGCCTTCAATCAGACCATCTCGCAAAAGCAGCGCATGTCCGAGGAAGTGGCCCGGCTGACCGAGTCGGTCGGCAAGCAGGGCCGGTTGCGACAGCGCATGTCGCTGCCCGGCGGTATCGGCGGCTGGGCGGCCGAGGCCGATGCGGTCAATACGCTCATCGATGACCTGGTGCGTCCGACGACGGAGATTGCGCGCACCATCGGCGCGGTCGCCAAGGGGGACCTGGCCGAATCCATGGACCTGGAAGTCGACGGTCGCGCGCTCAAGGGCGAGTTCCTGCGCTCGGCCAAGCTGGTCAACACCATGATCCAGCAGCTCGCGGTGTTCACCTCGGAGGTCACCCGCGTGGCGCGCGAGGTCGGCACCGAGGGCAAGCTCGGCGGGCAGGCCCAGGTCAAGGGCGTGTCCGGGGTGTGGAAGGACCTCCGGGACTCGGTCAACCAGATGGCCGGAAATCTCACCGCCCAGGTCCGCAACATCGCCGAGGTCACCATCGGCGTCGCCAACGGCGACCTGTCGAAGAAGATCACCGTCGATGTCCGCGGCGAAATCCTGCTGCTCAAGGAAGCGACCAACACCATGGTCGACCAGCTCCGTTCCTTCGCCTCCGAGGTCACGCGAGTGGCGCGCGAGGTGGGCACCGAGGGGCGCCTGGGCGGCCAGGCGGTATTGCCCGGTGTCGCGGGCACCTGGAAGGATCTCACCGATTCCGTGAATGCGATGGCCACGAATCTGACCACCCAGGTGCGCAATATCGCCACCGTCACGACCGCCGTGGCGCGCGGTGACCTGTCGCGCAAGATCACGGTGGATGTGAAGGGCGAAATCCTCGAGCTCAAGGAGACCATCAACACGATGGTCGATCAGCTCAACGGCTTTTCCTCCGAGGTCACGCGCGTGGCGCGCGAAGTGGGCACCGAAGGGAAACTCGGCGGCCAGGCGCAGGTGCCCGGCGTCGCAGGCACCTGGAAGGACCTGACCGACTCGGTGAACTCGATGGCCTCGAACCTCACGGGTCAGGTGCGAAATATTGCGGATGTCGCCACCGCGATCGCGCGCGGCGACCTGTCCTCGAAGATCACGGTCGAAGTGCAGGGCGAGATCCTGGCGCTCAAGAACACCATCAACACGATGGTCGATCAGTTGAACGGTTTCGCCTCGGAGGTCACGCGCGTGGCGCGCGAGGTGGGCACCGACGGCAAGCTCGGCGGCCAGGCGATGGTGCCCGGTGTGGCCGGCACCTGGAAGGACCTGACCGACAACGTCAATTTCATGGCCAACAACCTGACCGGCCAAGTGCGCAACATCGCGGATGTCACCACGGCGGTGGCCAACGGGGACCTGTCCAAGAAGATCACCGTGGACGTGCGCGGCGAGATCCTGGAATTGAAGAACACCATCAACACCATGGTCGATCAGTTGAACGGCTTCGCCTCGGAAGTCACGCGCGTGGCGCGCGAGGTGGGCACCGAAGGGAAACTCGGCGGCCAGGCGCAGGTGCCCGGCATCGCCGGCACCTGGAAGGACCTGACCGACAACGTCAATTTCATGGCCTCGAACCTGACCGGTCAGGTCCGCAACATCGCCGGTGTCGCGACCGCCGTGGCCAACGGGGACCTGTCCAAGAAGATCACCGTGGACGTGCGCGGCGAGATCCTGGAATTGAAGAACACCATCAACACCATGGTCGATCAGTTGAACGGCTTCGCCTCGGAAGTCACGCGCGTGGCGCGCGAGGTGGGCACCGAAGGGAAACTTGGCGGCCAGGCTCAGGTGCCCGGCGTCGCCGGCACCTGGAAGGACCTGACCGACAACGTGAATTTCATGGCCTCGAACCTGACCGGTCAGGTGCGCAACATCGCGGATGTCACCACGGCGGTGGCCAACGGGGACCTTTCCAAGAAGATCACCGTGGACGTGCGCGGCGAGATCCTGGAATTGAAGAACACCATCAACACGATGGTCGATCAATTGAATGGCTTCGCCTCGGAAGTGACGCGCGTGGCGCGCGAGGTCGGTTCCGAGGGCAAGCTCGGTGGCCAGGCGCAGGTGCCCGGCGTGGGCGGGACCTGGAAGGATCTCACCGACAACGTCAATTCCATGGCCTCGAACCTGACCGGACAGGTGCGCAACATCGCCGAGGTGACCATTGCCGTGGCCAACGGGGACCTTTCCAAGAAGATCACCGTCGACGTGCGCGGCGAAATCCTGGAACTCAAGGAGACCATCAACACGATGGTCGATCAGCTGCGCTCGTTTGCCGCCGAAGTGAGCCGCGTGGCGCGCGAGGTCGGGACCGACGGCAAGCTCGGCGGGCAGGCGCAGGTCCCGGGCGTCGCCGGGACCTGGAAGGACCTGACCGACAACGTGAATTCCATGGCCTCGAACCTGACCGGACAGGTGCGCAACATCGCCGATGTGGCCACGGCGATCGCGCGCGGTGAACTCAACCGCAAGATCACCGTCGATGTCAAAGGCGAGATCCTCAAGCTCAAGGACACCATCAACACGATGGTGGATCAGCTGTCCGGCTTCGCCTCCGAAGTCACGCGCGTGGCGCGTGAGGTCGGCTCCGAGGGCAAGCTCGGCGGCCAGGCGCAGGTCCCGGGCGTCGCCGGGACCTGGAAGGACCTGACCGACAACGTCAATTCCATGGCCTCGAACCTGACCGGACAGGTGCGCAACATCGCCGAGGTCACCATTGCGGTGGCCAACGGGGACCTTTCCAAGAAGATCACCGTCGACGTGCGCGGGGAGATCCTGCAGCTCAAGGAAACCATCAATACCATGGTCGAGCAGCTGCGCTCCTTTGCCTCCGAGGTCACGCGCGTGGCGCGCGAGGTGGGCACCGAAGGGCGCCTCGGCGTGCAGGCCGTGGTCCCGGGGGTCGCGGGCACCTGGAAGGATCTCACCGACTCGGTCAACACCATGGGCGCCAACCTCACCGCCCAGGTCCGCAACATCGCCGAGGTCACCACAGCGGTGGCCCGCGGTGACCTGAACCGCAAGATCACGGTGGACGTCAAGGGCGAGATCCTCGAGCTTAAGAACACCATTAACACCATGGTGGACCAGCTCAATTCCTTCGCCGGCGAAGTGACGCGCGTGGCGCGCGAGGTGGGCACCGAGGGCAAGCTCGGCGGCCAGGCGCAGGTGCCCGGCGTCGGCGGCACCTGGAAGGACCTGACCGATAACGTGAACTTCATGGCCTCGAACCTCACCGAGCAGGTGCGCGGCATCGTCAAGGTCGTGACCGCGGTCGCCAACGGCAACCTCTCGCAGCGCCTGACGGTGCAGTCCAAGGGCGAGGTCGCGGCGCTCGCCGAAACCATCAACGACATGACCGACACCCTGGCGACCTTTGCCGACCAGGTCACCAACGTGGCCCGCGAGGTCGGCGTGGACGGACGGCTCGGTGGCCAGGCCAACGTGCCCGGCGCCGCCGGCACCTGGAAGGATCTCACCGGCAACGTCAACCTGCTGGCCGCCAACCTGACCACGCAGGTACGCGCCATCGCCGAGGTCGCCACCGCCGTGACCAAGGGGGACCTGACACGGTCCATCCAGGTGGAGACCCGCGGCGAGGTCGCCGAGCTCAAGGACAACATCAACACGATGATCTCCAACCTGCGCGAGACCACCGAAAGCAATCGCGAGCAGGACTGGCTGAAGACCAACGTCGCCCGGTTTACCGGCATGCTCCAGGGCGAGCGCGAACTCAACACCGTGGGCAAATTGCTGCTGGGCGAACTCGCGCCGCTGGTCAACGCCCACCAGGGCACGATCTACCATCTCACCGAGGTCGAGGGCGAGAGCGGATTGAAGCTGCTGGCCAGCTACGCCTCGGGCGGCGAGGTGAAGTTCATGAACACGATTGCCCTGGGCCAGGGCATGGTGGGTCAGTGCGCGGCGGAGAAGAAGCGCACGCTCCTCAACAACGTGGCCTCGGATTTCATCCAGATCTCCTCGAGCCTCGGCGCGGCCCGGCAGATCAGCATCATCGTGCTGCCGGTGCTATTCGAAGGGGACACCAAGGCGGTCATCGAGCTGGCCTCGCTGGAAGCCTTCAGCCCCGGATCGCTGGCCTTCCTGGACCTGCTTACCCAGAGCATCGGCGCGGTATTCAACACCATCGAAGCGACCATGCGCACCGAGGGCCTGCTGACCCAGTCCCAGCAGCTGACGGTGGAATTGCAGTCACGTCAGCGGGAATTGCAGCAGACCAACGAGGAACTGGGCACCAAGGCCAAGCTGCTGGCCGATCGCAATGCCGAGGTGGAACGCAAGAACGCGGAAGTGGAGCAGGCCCGGCGCGCGCTCGAGGAGAAGGCGGCCGAGCTGGCCCTGACTTCGAAATACAAGTCCGAATTTCTCGCGAACATGTCGCACGAGCTGCGCACGCCGCTCAATTCCATCCTCATCCTCAGCCAGCAGCTCGGCGAGAACGCCGAGGGGAACCTGTCCGGCAAGCAGGTGGAATTCTCGCGCAACATCAATTCCTCGGGCTCAGACCTGCTGCATCTGATCACGGACATCCTGGATCTGTCCAAGATCGAATCGGGCACGGTCACGGTGGAAATCGAGCAGCTCCCCTTCGATCAGCTTCGCGACAACATCGAGCGCAATTTCCGCCATGTCGCGGAAGCCAAGAACCTGCCGTTCCAGGTGCAGTTTGCCAGTGACCTGCCGACCTTCCTGGAGAGCGACTCCAAGCGCCTGCAGCAGATTCTCAAGAACCTGCTGTCCAATGCCGTGAAATTCACCACGCACGGGCATGTCGAGGTGCGCGTCGCGCTCGTCACGGAGGGCTGGAGCCCGGATCACCCGGTGCTGAGCCAGGCGCACGAGGTGGTGGCCTTCGTGGTCGAGGACACCGGTATCGGCGTCGCGCCGGAAAAGCAGCGCCTGATCTTCGAGGCCTTCCAGCAGGCAGATGCCGGCACCTCGCGCAAGTTCGGCGGCACGGGACTGGGGCTCGCCATCAGCCGCGAGCTCGCCTCGCTCCTGGGCGGGGAAATCCGGCTGTTGAGCCGACTGGGGGAGGGCAGCACCTTCACGCTGTTCCTGCCGGTGCTGTATTCCGGCCCGGAGGGCCAGGGCAGTTCCCCGGCCAGCAGCGCCTCGACGCAGCTCCTGCGTCCGCAGCCGTTCACGGCGCTCCCCAGCGTGCGCGAGATCCAGGTCGAGGACGATCGCGGCGCGATCGCCGAGGACGACGCCGTGCTGCTGATCATCGAGGATGACCCGCACTACGCGCGCATCCTTCTGGGCCTGGGCCGCGACCGTGGCTTTAAGGGCATCGTGGCCAGCAACGGGGCCCTCGGACTGACGCTGGCGCGCCAGTTTCGTCCGAGCGCCGTCTCGCTGGACATCTTCCTGCCCGACATGCTCGGCTGGACGGTACTCAACCGGCTCAAAAGCGATCCGCTCACGCGTCACATCCCGGTGCAGATTGTCACGCTCGACGAGGAGCGCCAGCACGGCCTGGCACACGGCGCCTTTGCCTACGTGATCAAGGCGCCCACGGTGGACGTGCTGGAGGGAGCGTTTGACCGCATTCACGAATTCACCAAGTCGCGGACCAAGCGGCTGCTGATCGTCGAGGACAATCTCGTCGAGCAGCAGTCGATCCAGGTCCTGCTTGGCCACAAGGACATCGAGATGGTGGCGGTGGACACGGGAACTGCCGCACTCGCCCAGATGCGCTCCCAGTCCTTCGATTGCGTGGTGCTGGATCTGCGCCTGCCGGACATGAGCGGGTTCGAGCTGCTGGAACTGATCCACGACGAGCCGCAACTGACCGACGTTCCGGTGGTGGTCTACACCGGCAAGGACTTGAACGAGCCCGAGCAGCAACGACTCAAGACGCTGGCCAAGAGCATCGTCCTGAAGGACGTCCGCTCGCCGGAGCGCTTGCTGGACGAGACCGCGCTGTTTCTGCATCGCGTGGTCTCCGAGCTTCCGGAACCGATGCAGAAAGTCCTGCAGGGCTTGCACAGTTCCAACGAGGTGCTGCGCGGGCGCAAGGTGCTGGTGGTTGACGACGACGCCCGCAACATCTTTGCGCTCACCTCGCTCCTCGAGAACCAGTCTGCGGAGGTCATCAGCGCGACCAATGGACGCGACGCCATCCAGACCGTCCTCAACAATTCCGAGATCAGCATCGTGCTCATGGATATCATGATGCCCGATATGGACGGCTACGAGACCATACGGCAGATCCGAGAGCATCCGAACTTCCGTTCCCTGCCGATCCTGGCCCTGACCGCGAAGGCCATGAAAGGCGATCGCGAGAAATGTCTGATGGCGGGGGCGAGCGACTACATCGCCAAGCCGGTCAACACGGATGAGTTGCTGTCGCTGATGCGGGTGTGGCTGTTCCGATGAGCGACGCCGGGCGCTCCGCGCTGACGAGCCGTCAGGCGGGTGCTTCGACGCCGGCCGGCTTGAGCGAGGAGCGCAAGGCGGCCGGCGTCGGCCTGAATGACCCGATCAACATCCTGATCGTGGATGACGAGCCCATCAATCTCATGGTGCTCGAGACCGTGCTGGAGGACCCGGGCTACAGGCTGGTGCGTGCCGAATCGGCCGATCAGGCCTTGCTGGCGCTCATGGCCGAGGACTTTGCGCTCCTGATCCTCGATGTGCGCATGCCCAGCATGACGGGCTTTGAGCTGGCGACGCTGATCAAGCAGCGCAAGAAGAACGAGCAGATCCCGATCATATTCCTGACGGCCTACTACAACGAAGACCAGCACGTGCTCGAGGGCTACAGCAGCGGGGCGGTCGACTATCTGCACAAGCCCATCAATCCGACCGTGCTGCGCTCCAAGGTAGGCATCTTCGCCAACCTGTACCGCCAGTCGCGTGAGCTCGAGCGCATCAATCGCCGGCTCGGGGATGAGGCCGCGGAGCGGCGCGAGGCGCAGCGACGGCTCCATGAGCTCAACCGCACCCTGGAGCAGCGCGTCAAGGCGCGTACCCAGGACCTGGTGGAGCGCACCCGGGTGCTGGAGAGCGCGCAGGAGCAGCTGCGCGAGCAAGCGGCCCAGTTCCAGGGACTCGCCGACGCGGCGCCCGGATTTATCTGGAGCACGGATGCGCAGGGACGCTTTACCTTCATGAGCCGGCGCTTCGAGGAATTTACCGGAGTGCCCTTCGAGCAATTGCGCGCCGGCGGATGGCAAAGCGTGCTGCACCCGGAGGACTGCGAAGTCGGCGCCCACCTGTTCCTGGAGGCGATTCGAAATCGCGTGCCCCTGAGCGGCCGGATGCGCTTGCGCCGCGCCGACGGAACCTACCGCTGGATCGAGTCAAGCGCGGTGCCGCTGGCCGATGACAAGTCCGACCCGACTACCGGTTTTCGGGGCCTGATCGGCCTGTCCATGGACATCAGCGATCTGGTCTTCGCCGAGCAGGCGTTGCGCGAGGCGGACCAGCGCAAGGACGCGTTTCTGGCGACCCTGGCACACGAGCTGCGCAATCCGCTGGCGCCGATCCGCAACGCCGTGCACATCCTGCGGACCCAAGGCAGCCCCGATACCGCCTCGCGCAAGCTCCAGGACATCGTCGACAGGCAGGTCGGACAGATGGCAAGGATGGTCGATGACTTGCTCGATGTGAGCCGCATCAGCCGGGGCAAACTCGAGTTGCGCCGGGAACGCGTGACGCTGCAGCAGGTCATCCAGGGGGCCGTGGAGACCAGCCGCCCGCTCATCGACCAGAACCGTCACCAGCTCGAAGTCGTGTTGCCCGCCAAGCCCCTGTATCTCAACGCGGATCTGACGCGCCTGTCGCAGGTATTCGCCAACCTGCTCAACAACGCGGCGAAGTACACCGAGGCTTCCGGTCGGATCAAACTGCTGGCCGAGGAACACGGCGCCGAGGTTGTCGTGTCGGTGATCGACAGCGGCGTCGGTATCCCCGCCCGGCAGATGGCAAACCTGTTTGATCTGTTTTCCCAGGGCGACAACGAGCGCCGCCTTGCAGGCGGCGGCCTGGGCATCGGCTTGTCGCTCGTCAAGCAACTGGTCGAACTGCATCAGGGCCGCGTCATGGCCCAGAGCGAGGGTCCGGGCTGCGGGAGCCAGTTCCGGGTGCATCTGCCGCTGGCGGAGGATCAATCGGCGGTTTCACCACCCGAAGCGGCTGCCCCGGGGCAACGCTCCACGGCCAAGCGGCGAAGAATCCTGGTGGTCGATGACAGTGAGGCTGCGGCCCTCACCCTGGGAACGCTTCTTGAGCTCAGCGGCTACGAGCCGCATTTGGCGCACGATGGCGAGCAGGCACTCGCGGTGGCGGAAGCCTGCCGGCCCGATGCGGTCCTGTTGGACATTGGCATGCCGAAATTGAGCGGCTACGAGGTCTGCCGGCGCATCCGCCAGCAGGACTGGGGACGGCAAGTCACCGTGATCGCATTGACCGGCTGGGGCCAGGAGCAGGATCGGCGGCGAACCGCGGAAGCAGGCTTCAACCATCACCTGGTCAAGCCCGCCGATCCCGTCGCACTGCTGAAATTGCTGGACGGCCTAGAAGGGTAGCTGCACCGGGGCGCAGCCTCGCAGCCGATCACGCGCCCGCCGCCGCCCGCTCTCCTTAAGAGGCCGCCGTGCTCAATTCCGGCGGAGCCCGTGTCCCGGCAGGAAAGCGCCACCAGACATAGAGCCACAGCAGGGCGATCATCGGATACATCAGGAAGCTGGCCTCCGTGCCCAGGACGCCTCCGGTCAGCCACGCCGGCCCCTCGAAGTGCACGTTCAGCAATCGCCCCGCGGGAAGCTGCGCGCCGTTCGGGGTGCCGATGACGAACAGCTGCATGTAGTCGAAGGCGACGTGAAAGCCGACGGCAAACCACAAGGTCCCGGTACGCAGGACGCTGTAGCACATGAGCAGGCTCAAGGACACCAGCGTGATGACATCCCAGATGTTTTCCCCGCTCTTGTAGAAGTAGTGATCGGCCGCGAAATTGAGCGCGATGATGATCGCGCCCGGCCAGAAGCCCAGGCTCTTCCAGAGGGTCTGCAGGACGTACGAGCGGTACCAGAACTCCTCGGCGATGCCGATGCAGACATTGGCCACGAGCCAGCTCAGGGCGGACCAGGCCAGTGCGCCGCCCGAGGTGGCGATGCCGAGCACCTGCATCCCGCCCAGTGCGTACATGCCCAGGGCCACGGCGCCGGCCATGACCACACCCGCGAGCGCGCCTTCCCAGGTCCGCGCGCCAAAGGCCCGCTTGAGAGGAAGGCCGTAGCTGTCCACGCGCCGTCCCTCGTAGCGCGCAAACAGGGCGGTGCAGATCAGGGTTGCGATCAGGAGGATCAGCTCCCCAAGCATGATGCTGGCGGCCGTCAGCCCCTCGCTCATGTGGAATAAGCGGGCGATGGGATCGTAGGCAAGCTCGAGCAGGGGAATGACCACCCAGTTGCCCAGCGCAAAGAAAATCAGCGCCCGCCACAGCGCCCGAAGCTTGCGGTCGGGGCCAATGAGCCAAGCTGAGTTCACACCGGATGCGCTCATGGAGATGCCTCGAGGCGGCTGCAGCCCGCGCTACCCTAAAGAGTCCTCAGGGACATCATAACAATCGGAACGTCCAAGCTGCACTCAGACCCATGGGGCTTGCGAATACCGCCCGGTCGCGGCCGCCGCGTAAAATTTTCAAAGCTACGCGCCCCAAGGACCGCGCCGACGCGCTCATGCGCAGATCCCCACGACGCCCTCGCGCAGGCGCCGGCGTCGTGTTGATGCAGCACAGGCTTCAGACTATCCTTCCTGCGGCGCACACTCGTGCCCTGCAACCGAATACGGAGCCTGCCATGCGGAACAAATTCTGGGTTTGCGGACTGGCCGCTGTGGTGCTGGGCTTGCTGCTGTCAGCGCCCGCCAGTGCCGCCACCATATTCGGGACCCTCACGCAGAAGGGCAAACCGGTCGCCAAGGCCCACCTGACGCTCAGCTGCGCAGGACTCGCCACACCCGTGGAGACCCAGACCGATGATCGGGGCAGTTATCATTTTTCAACGACCGCCAAGGGGAGCTGCAAGCTCAGCTATGCGAACGGCGGCGTTCAGGCCCAGGCCGATGTGATTGTCGATCCGAATCCGACTCAGTACGACTTCGACCTGGACGTGGGTAAGGCCGGTGCGCGCCTGGTGCGCCGTTAAGCCATGCGCCTCGCGTGGCTCGGCTCGGAAACGACAAAGACATTACTGACCGTATTGGCGATACCGCTGGCCCTGGCGTATCTGTCGCATCGCTACGAGGAGACCACGGCGAAGAACCAGGCCGCCGACGCACGGCTCCGCCTGTACACCGAATTGCTGACCTCGCGCGAACAGGCCGATTCGGGATTGCGCAAGGACATGTTCGGCAAGGTGCTCGACACCTTCATGACCAAGCGGGACGGCGATGTCGACCAGCAATTGGTCGAGCTGGAACTGCTCGCGGCCAATTTCCAGGATTCGCTCAATCTCAGCCCGCTGTTCCGCCAGCTGCGCCGCCGGATCGATACGCAACCGCCCAAGGACAAGGCGAGCCTGACCGAGCGGCTGGAGAGCGTCGCGAGTGACGTGAAGGCCCGACAGATCGAGGCGCTGGAGCTGGTGGGCGCAAAGATGGACGGCACCGTGAATTTCGCGCAGCTCAGCTCCGGAAGCGCGCCGGTGGTGGTGGATAAGGAATTGTCGTTCTTCGATCCGGGCAGCGCCGATGCCGGTGGAGGCGGCAAAGGTGGGCTCCACAAACGTCATTTCCACGTGGAAGCCATGGAGTGGGACAAGGATCAACACCGCTTATTGGTGCAGGTGCACGACGGCTCCAAGCAATGGGTCATCGCGGTCGATCCCTTTGATTTTCCGCTGGTCGACTACACGCGCATTTCCAACACCGAGCGCTTTACCGTGGCCATGACCTCCTACTCCGATGAATATGCGCAGCTGAAATTCATTTATTTCCCAAGTTCCCGGAGCGGCGTGAGCGACAAGCCCTACATCGATCAGGTGTTGGCGAGCCTGCGCCTGGATAAGTGAGCGTCGTTGGCCCGACCCTTGGCGCACCGCTGTGCGGGACCGTGCCGATGCGCGGCGCACTCGTGAACGCTCTGACCTACCCGCGCCTCCAAGCGCGATCGCGAATACCCTGGAATATCTCGACCGTCCTTCGGTTCCTTATGCTCCGTGCGCCTTGCCTAGTGATTCACACTTAGGGGTACCGCCATGCCGCATACGATAATGCTGGCCGTGGATCTGCCGGCCACGCCCGCGCAGCTCTACGATATGTATGTCAATCCGCGGCTGCACGCCGCAATCACCGGACTGCCGGTTAAGATCGGCGCGCGCGCGGGGGCGCGCTTCGAGGCATTTGGCGGCGCACTCAGCGGGAAAATCCTGCAGGTGGTGCCCCGGCGCCTGATCGTGCAGTCCTGGCGCTCGACGCATTTCGGCAAACGGGACCTGGATTCGACCCTGGTGCTGGCGTTTCTCCCGCATCGCAAAGGCGGACGCATTATGCTGACGCACGTCAATGTGGCCGCACAGGATTACGGGGGCGTGTCGGACGGCTGGGCGAAGTATTACTTCGTACCATGGCGCGCGTATCTCGAGAGCCGTTGAGGAGAATTGCAAGCGGCTCGATACGTGCAAACAGGAGCCCGATGAATGTTAGCGCCGAGAATCGATTCGCATCGGGCGACGAACCCGTCTGACGCCTGATCATGACTTGTCCATGAGCGAAACGGAAACAGCGGTTTTCCTGAGTTACGCCTCTGAGGATGCGGCCTCGGCCGCGCGCATCTGTGAAGGGCTGCGCGCCGCCGGCCTCGAGGTGTGGTTCGACCGGAGCGAATTGCGCGGGGGCGATGCCTGGGATCATCACATTCGCAATCAGATTCGGGATTGCGCGCTGTTTGTTCCCATTATTTCAGCACACACACAAAGTCGGCGCGAGGGCTATTTTCGTCTCGAGTGGGACCTCGCTGAGCAGCGCAGTCACATGATTGCCCGCAGCAAGGCGTTCATTGTCCCGGTGTGCGTCGATGGCACGTCCGAGTCCCGGGCCGAGGTGCCCGAGTCCTTCCTGAAGGCGCAATGGACACGATTGCCCAACGGACTCACCACGCCCGCCTTCTGCGAGCTCATGGTCACGCTGCTGGGAGGCGCTGCGCCCGGCAGGTCCTCCGGCCGCTTTCTTCCGGCTGCGACCCCTGTACCTGCCCGCCGAACGCTCCTTGGGTGGCCGGTCGTTGTGGCGGGGATACTGATCGCCTCCACAATCGCGTGGGAGGCGTGGCGCCTGGCGTCGCCTAAGCGGGCGGAGAGTTCGCCGGTGGCCGCTGCACCTGCGGCACCCGAGAAGTCGATCGCGGTGCTGCCCTTCGTGGACATGAGCGAAAAGCGCGACCAGGAGTATTTCTCGGATGGCCTCTCTGAAGAACTGATCGATCACCTCTCGCACAATCCGGATCTCAAGGTCATCGCCCGAACCTCTTCGTTCGCCTTTAAGGGCAAGAATGAGGACATACGGACGATCGCGAGGACACTGGGTGTCGCCAATCTTCTGGAAGGCAGCGTCCGCAAGGCGGGGAACCAGCTGCGGATCACGGCACAGCTCATTCGCGCCGTCGATGGCGTGGATCTCTGGTCAGAAAGCTACGAACGACAACTTACCGATGTTTTCAAGGTGCAGCAGGAAATTGCCGCGGCGGTCGTCAAGGGGCTGCAGGCCAAGCTTCTGCCCGCGCCGCCGGCGCTCAACAGCACGCCGCGCAACATGGACGCCTACAGCTTGTATTTGCGCGGGCAGTACTTCGCCCGGCGCGCCAGCGACGCCGATGTTGTACAGGGTATCGCGATCCTCAAGCAGGCGATCGCGCTCGAGCCTGACTTCGCGCCCGCGCACGTCGAGCTGGCGAACGCCTATACCTATGTGGGCACGTTTGGCAGCGGCGAACCCGGCAGCCTCGACAGGGCAGCACACGAAAATGACGAAGCTCTGCGGCTCGATCCCACCCTGCGCTCGGCACTCAATCTGCGCGCCAACCTGGCGATCATCAACTGGGACTGGATGGCCGCCAAGACCCAGACCGATGAGCTGCTTGCCTCGGGACCGCACGACTACGGGGCGCTCATGCGCAGCGGGCTAGTCGCCCGCGCCGTTGGTCATTTGGACCAGGCGCTGACCTATATTCGAGCGTCCCTGCAGCTCGACCCGCTTTCGGTCATAGGGCACGTCCAGCTGGCGATGCTTCTCGACGCCATGCGACGCCCCGCCGAGGCCCGGGCTGCCGCCGAGGCCGCACTTGCCATCAATTCAATGGCGACCAAGGCTCACCTGCTTATTGCCCTGCTTGAACTCGAGGCCGGACACCTGGACGCCGCGAGCGCCGTGATTGAGAAGGAGTCTGCTGAGTGGTACAGGCTGGAAGGCCAATCCATTCTGGCGTTTGCTAATAAGCGCAGGCCAGATTCGGACGCGGCTCTCAAAAAGTTGATCAATGACAATCAACAGACCGCCGCAGTTCAGATTGCGCAGGTCTACGCTTACCGCGGCGAGCGCGCCAAGGCATTTGAATGGCTGGATCGGGCCTACGCGCAGAAGGACCCGGGACTCGTCAACGTCAAGACGGACCCATTGTTCGCAAACCTGCGCGGTGACCCACGGTTCTCGAGCTTGTTGCGCAGGATGAACCTGCCGGAAAGCTGAGCGCGCAATGCGCGGGCCGGGTCGTTGATTAATGCCCCCCCGGGCTCGAGGATCTTCCGCCGACCCGCAAATTCGGCCACCGCCACGGGCGCTGAGTCAGCTCAGTTTCGCCCCAGATAATCCATCTTGCCCAGTTCGACGCCGTTATGCCTCAAGATGTTGTAGGCGGTGGTGACGTGAAAATACACATTGGGTAGCAGGTGGTTCAAAAGGTAGGGCAGGCCTTGCATGGACTTGCTGCTGCTCCGGGACTGCCAGGTGATGGTCTTGTCTTCGCCACCGTCCATCTGTTCAGGCTTGATCGAGTTCAGGTATTGGACGGTCTGTTGCACGCGAGCCAACAGGTCGGCAAAGCTCGCTTCGTTGTGTTCCATCACCGGAGGCTCGTTCCCCGCCAGCCGCGCCACACCGCCGCTTGCCGTGTCGGTGGCAATCTGAATCTGTTTGGTGAAGGGGAGCATGTCCGGGAACAGGCGTGCGCCGAGCAGTGCCGAGGGCTCAATTTTCCGCGCTTCGGCGTGCGCGGCCCCTTTTTCAAGAATGGCGCCGAGATTGGTTAGGGCCCGGACGCAGGGAGGCACGGCCGACTGGTACATCGATGACTTCATAGGCGCTCAACATCCATGTGGCAAGGCCCGCGGGCCTCTGAGGGAGCCGCGATACTACAGCAGATTCGCGCCAGATCGCTCTCGGGCGGCCAGTCCCGGCGAGGGGTAGGTGGTGCAGCACATATGCGCAGCTGCAGACTCGTTAATCGTTAGGCCAAGCTCTGCAGGGGTCCGGAAGTCACAAGTGCACACGGGAATACCCAAGCCTTGGGCGTGCGCTGGGGCAACGGCCCGACGGATCGTAGGCACAGGCCTACATGGGGCCGCTTTCAGACACGGTCGAGGTTGAAGCAGCAGTGCCTGAGCGCAGGGTCGTTGTTGCGAGTTTGTGAACATTCGCAGGCGCGGTGAACCGCGCGCACAAAACGCGGCACCAATGACCGCCACCGAATTATGCGTGGGGGAGGGCGGTGGGCTACCAAAACAACTCACTAACGTTAAGGAGATCCGCTATGCGTACAATTTCTCCCCCGAGCACTTGCCGGGCCGCGGCGCTGCTCGCTCTTGGAATACTGGGGTATGCCTCGGGCGCCAATGCCCAGGTCGATCCTGCCGCGGCCAGCCATTTCTATCGGGCCCACGCGCTGGTATCCAACGGTGCCGTTCCTGCCGATGTGATCGATCCTAAACTGGTCAACCCGTGGGGTGTGGCCTTTAATCCCAACGCCGTCGTGTGGGTGGCCGACAACGGTTCTGGCGTGTCCACCCTGTACGATGGAGCAGGCGCCCGCCAGTCGCTGGTGGTGGCGATTCCACCCGCGAAGATCGGGGACGGACTCGGTCACCCCACCGGCGTCGTCTTTAACAGCTCGACGGATTTCGTCGTCAGCAAGGGCGGCAATTCCAGTGCCAGCCTGTTTCTATTTGCCGGCGAAGACGGCTCGATCAGCGGCTGGGCGCCGACGGTCGATCTGGAGCATGCGGTAAAGGTCGTCGACCGTTCTGCGGCCGGTGCCGTGTACAAGGGACTGGCCCTGGGCGGGGACGGCACGCAGCACCTGATCTATGCGACCGATTTTCATAACGGGCGTGTGGACGTGTTCAACGCGAAGTTCGGCCGAGTGAACCGGCCGGGCGCCTTCCAGGACAGCGCCGTGCCCGCTAACTTCGCACCCTTTGGCATCCAGAATGTCCACGGCGACATCATCGTGACCTACGCCAAGCAGGACGGCCAGCGGCACGACAATGTCAATGGCGCGGGGCTCGGCCTGGTGGATGTATTTGACGGCCGCGGCAGGTTGATTCGGCGCTTTGCCACGCGTGGCTCCCTGAACGCGCCCTGGGGCATTGCGCAGGCTCCCACCAGCTTTGGGCAGTTCGGCGGCGCGCTGCTGATCGGCAATTTCGGTGACGGTGGAATCAACGCCTTCGATCCGGTCAGCGGCACGTGGCTTGGAACGTTGAGGGACTCTGGCGGCAAGCAGCTGCGTTTTGACGGCCTGTGGGGCATCGCCTTCGGAAATGGCGTCGCGGGCCAGGCTGCCACCGACCTGTATTTTGCAGCCGGACTGAACGACGAGGCGGACGGCGAGTACGGAGTGATCCGTGCGGTAACGCAACCGTAACAGAAGCGGCGGCCGGCGCGTGGCAGTGGCTCCCCCCCGCCCTCCCGCGCCGGCCGCCGGGCGCGTGCTCAGATCCCATGGGCACAGCCCAGGCGAATTGAGCCGACATTCGATCGGCCTCGGGGCCTACAGACGAAGATTTCCCTGGGGAATAGCCTCGGCGCAGTTGCGCAACACCCTTTGCACTCGAGGAGTCAGGTCATGAAGAAATTCCTGGTACTGCATCTCGCGCCCGCCTCGGTCGTTGAAGACTGGAAAAAAACCCCGGAGGAAAAAAGAAAGGCGGAAGAAGAAAAAATGCAGCGTGCGTGGAAGACGTGGACCAGCCAGCACAAGGGAATTTATTCGGATATGGGTGCCGGTGCCGGCAAGACCAAGCGCGTGACCGCACAGGGTGTTGCGGATGCGAAGAACGATGTGATGATGTACTCCATCGCTCAGGCGGAATCGCACGAGGCTGCGGCCCAGTCCTTTGCAGGCCATCCGCTCCTGCAGATTCCCCAGTCGTCGATCGAGATCGTCGAGCTGCACTCGATGCCTGCAATGTGAGCCGCCCTTGAGGCGGCGCCCTCGGGTCGGAAGAAGCTAGCGCTTGCGGTGGTGCAGGAACGTCACCGACGGGTCGCGGCGCAGCAGTTGCTCGTCCGTCGGGGGCGGCCACGCGACATCCATCCGGGCGGGCGCCTCGCGCACGAATTGGGCGATTTCCTCCAGGGATCCGGGGAGGGCGATCAGGAATCCCTGCACCTGGATGTCGCCGTAGTTCTGGAGCACATCGAGCTGCCCGGGACGCTCGATGCCTTCCACAGTGACCGCGAGTCCACGGCTCTGGCACAGCTGGATGCAGGACTGCGCAAAGCCCGCGGCACTCGGGCTCTGTTCGATGTTCTTAACCAGGCTGCGGTCGAGCTTGACGCGGGTCAGGGGCAGTTCCTCGATCGACTTTAGCGTCGAGTAGCCGGTACCGAAATCATCCAGTGCCACCGCCACCCCGATGTGGCGCAGCTCGCGCAGCACTTCGGTGGCGCGCCGCCCGGTCTGCAGAGCGCTCTCGGTGAGCTCCACTTCCAGGCAGTCCGCGGGCATCTTGGTCGCCGTGACCGCCTTGCGCACCCGCTCGAGGAACTGACCGGCGAGCAACTGCTGGGGTGATACGTTGATGGCGACTCTGGCCGTTGGCCAGCCGCTCGCGCGCAGTTCGCGAGCGGCATTCAGGGCGCTGCGCAGCAGCCAGTCGCTGAGTTCCAGCAGCAGCCCCGACTGTTCGGCGATTTCGATGAACTCGCCCGCCGGGGCGATGTGGCCGTCGGGCCGGCGCCAACGCAGCAAGGCCTCGACCGTGGTGGCTCGTTTCGTAAGGAGCGATACCTCGGGCTGATAATGGAGCAGGAAGTCCCCATTCGCCATGGCGTGGCGCAGCGCCTGCTCTGTATGAAAGCGATGTGAGGCGTGCTCCAGCAGCTCCGCGCGATAAACCTGAAAGCCGTTGCGTCCTTTGTTTTTGGCATCATGGAGCGCGGAGTCGGCCGCACGGAGGAGCGCTTCCACCGAATCCCCGTGCTGCGGATAGAGCGCGATGCCCGCGCTCATGCTCACCAGGAGTTCGCGCTCATCCACACGCAATGGAGTCGCGAATTCCCGCAGGATATGCGCCATGAAATATTCAACGGCCACCGGCGACTTGACGGTCGTGACCACAAGTGTGAATTCATCGCCACCGAGGCGCGCCAGAAATCCGACTCTCTCGGCAATGGCATGGAGTCGGGCGGCGATGGCCCGCAACACGCGGTCGCCAAACTGGTGACCGAGAGTGTCATTGATGGTCTTGAAGTTGTCGATGTCGAGGTACAACAGGGCGCAGGAAGTCTTGGCGGTCTCGGCACGGGCAATCGTGCTTGCCAGTCGTATCGCCAGTTCGCGGCGATTGGGCAACTCGGTCAATGGATCGTGGTGCGCGAGAATGAACAGTTCCTCGGTGCGTTTCGCGATGCGCTCCTCGAGGACAGCCTGGTGTTCGTGAAGGGCCTGCTGGGAGTTGTGCAGCGCCTCGGCCATGTCGTTGAACGCCATCGACAGTTCGTCGAGTTCCCGTAACCCGCCGCGCGGCACCCGCGCCTCCAGGGCCCCGTGCGCCAGACGTCGGGTGCCTACCAGGAGCCGACGAATGGGCGCGACGATGCCGACCAGGATCATCAGCGCGATCGCCGCCACCAGACCAAGGATACTGAGGGTGAAGGAGGTCACGTGGACCTCGGTGTTCTCGGCCACGATGCGCGCATGTCCGGCGGCCTGCGTCAGGGCCTGCCAGGCTGGCCGCTGCAGGTCGGTTTCGATCACATCTTCCAGTTCCTGGGACGATTGCTCGAAGACGGCCAGGGAAGTGTCCAGACCCTGCTCGAGCGCGGCAAATCGCGTGCGGGCACGCGCCGCCGTGGCGAGATCGTTGTTCATGAGCTCGTACCAGGCCCGACCCGGCGCCTGCAGGAACTCATCCGCATGGGCCCGCAACAGCGCCCGTAGCGTAGCTTCGCTTTCCGCCGGGGCGGCGGCGGTGGAGTTGGAAGGAGCGGCGAAGTACATCAGCGTGCTGGTGCGCAGCGCTGCTGCGTCGCGGGAAAGTTCAGCCAGGGACTTGCGCGTGTACACCTGATCGCCAGTCTCGAATCCCTGCGCGGCGAGTTCGGTGCGGGTCGCCAGTGCCTTGAGGGCGTTCAGCGAGGCGCGGCTGTAGCCTGCACGCTGCCGACAGAGCTCTGCGATGGACAGACCCTGCGTCTGGAAGGCCTGCAGGCGGGGGCGCAGTGTCGAGCCCGCGAGGCCAGGGGTCGCGGTGGACAGGTGGGCGTACTCGTCGAAAGCCGTGAGCAGGCGCGATGAGGCCTCGGGCAACACGTCGGCGGAATCCTTCGACCGGCCGTGCGCTTCTGCATCGACCATGCGGCTAAAGCTGGTGAGTGCCTCTTCGAGCTCGCGCGTCTTGTGCAGGATGGGCTCGTAATGCCGCTCCACACTGCCGATGAGTTGGGCCGCCTCGCCCGTATTCTGGTGCGCATCGCGTATCCCGACCCCAAGCCCGACAAACACCACCAGAAAGGCGCAGCCCAGAGCCACTCGAATGGAGGGTGTTGGGCACCAGTCGAACAGTGCTGGGCGGAGTGTCCCTGCAGGCGCGGTCAGTCGCGGGCGCACGGGTTCCATGGACCCTTCGAGACCACAGTTCGGATCGACCCCGTGCGCTGGCAAACAGGCACTCCCTAGCGATGGTCCTTAACGCTAACGAATCCGGACGCGCGCAGGTAAATGGCTGTTTTGAACTGGGAAACTCATCACCGATACAAGGAGTTATGTCAATGGCGGAGGCCTCAAAAAGCCACCCGCGGGGTCCCCAAGCGGGTGGTCGCCCCGGTCGGCAAGTTGGGTAAACTGTGGCCGCGGCGAGAGCTGCAATCGGCAATCAATTCAGAATGTAGGTATTAATGATCTTCCTGTGCATGGCGGTTCTGGGCGCGCCCGCGCGTTCCGCCGAAAACTGGCAGCTGGCGATTCATGGTGGTGCCGGTGTCATCGAGCCTGCGTCGTTGACCCCGGAAAAGGAGGCGGCCTATCGCGCCAGCCTCAAAGGCGCCCTTGAGGCCGGAGCGCAAATACTGCGGAGCGGCGGCAGCAGCCTCGATGCCGTCGAGGCCGCGGTCAGAGTTCTCGAGGACGACCCGCTGTTCAACGCCGGTAAGGGCTCGGTGTTCACCTCCGAGGGGCGCAACGAACTGGACGCCTCGATCATGGACGGACGTACTCGCCAGGCGGGTGCCGTAGCGGGCGTCACGCACACTAAGAATCCCGTGAGTCTCGCGCGCGCGGTGATGGAGAAGTCCAAGCATGTCATGTTGGCCGCTGCGGGCGCCGATGCCTTTTCGCTCCAGCAGGGCCTGCAACAGGTGGATCCGGGTTATTTCCGCACCGAGGAGCGGTGGCAGCAGTTTCTACAGTGGCGCGATAAGAGTGGCGCGCTGCTCGATCGCACCCATGCCTACGGGACTGTCGGCGCCGTCGCGCTCGATCAGGCCGGGCATCTGGCAGCGGCGACCTCGACGGGCGGGACGACCGGCAAGCGCTGGGGACGCGTCGGTGATTCGCCGATCATCGGCGCAGGCACTTATGCCGAAGACAAGGTGTGCGCCGTCTCGGCCACCGGCGATGGGGAATTCTTCATTCGCGCCTCGGCCGCGCGCCAGCTTCGGGACCGTATGGCCTGGCACGGAGAGAGCGTGCAGGCGGCCGCCGACAACACCATGGCCGACATCGGCACGCTTGGTGGGGAAGGGGCCATCGTCGCCATGGATGCCCAAGGCCACGTGGCTTTTGCGATGAACAGCAGCGGCATGTACCGGGGCTCGATCGGCTCCGAGTCGGCCGCGCATACGGCCATCTACTCCACCGAGAAATAGCGACATACATGAACGGATATAACGGCCCGGAGCGGCGTTAAGCACCTGAAATGTCTCTGTTTTAAGACACCTTTCTGTTTTAAGACACCCATAAGCAGATAACGAATACTTCATAAATAGTTCACTTTACAAACCAATTCCGTGGCGTATTATGTCTCCCATGGGTACCGTACGACGTCAAGTTCGGCGGTGCCCCTAAGTCGCGGAACAAGACCCCCCCGTTTCCGCGCAATACCTTAGAGCCCCGCTTGCGGGGCTCTTTTTTTTGGCGAATTCCCGTGAGGGCCGCCCGGCACAAGCAGTGCAGCGCCACGCGCTGAATTACCGGCGGCCCGATGACGATTCTACGATCGAGGGCATCTTGGCTCTCGGGAGCATCGAGCATCGTTGCGGTGCTGCCGTGGCTGCCATCGTCGCGTGCTGCCCTGAGCGCATAGAATTGTCTCGATGACACTGCGCAACGATCATGCCGAGCGCGCCTTTCAGCTGCTTGAGGAACGAGCTCCGGCCTGTGCGGCGCTTCTCAAAAATGCTCCGGCGGAAGTGCTGCAGGATGCCCGGCGGGTGTTTTCCGCCAGCGACTTCGTAGTCGATGCCTTGGCGCGCGATGAACAACTGCTCCCGCAGCTCCTGGCGCATCCCGGGCAAGCGATTGCAAGCCCATTTTCCCCGCAGACCCCAGGACCGGTCGCCGGCGATGAATCACATTTCATGGCCGATCTGCGCCGCTGGCGCCGCGCGGAACTCGCGCGCATTGCCTGGCGCGATCTGGCCGGCCAGGCGAGCCTTGCCGAGACCCTGACAGGGCTGAGCAACGCCGCGGACACCGCGATACGCGCCTCCCAGGAATTCGCCTGGCGGCAGCTCAGCGAGCGCTACGGCCCGCCGGCGGCCGAAGATCCCGAGGCGCAGCGCCTGGTGGTCATCGCCATGGGCAAGCTCGGAGGTCAGGAACTGAATTTTTCTTCCGACGTCGATCTGATTTTCCTGTTCGACGCTCACGGCGAGACCACCGGGGCGCGGCCGCAATCGCACGAGGAATTCTTTCTGCGCCTCGGGCAGTCGCTGATCCGCTATCTCGATGCGCCGACCGTGGAGGGGCGCGCGTTTCGGGTCGACATGCGCCTGCGGCCCTTTGGCGCCAGCGGCCCGCTCGCGGCCAGTACCGCGGCGTTCGAAGATTACCTCGAGCGACAGGGCAGGGACTGGGAGCGCTATGCCTGGATCAAGGCGCGCGCCGTGACTGGAGAGAAGCTCTATGAGCAGGTGTTTCGCTCCAGCGTGCGGCCCTTCGTCTACCGCCGCTACCTGGACTTCGGTGTCTTCGAAGCCTTGCGCGACATGAAGGCGCTGATCGAGCGGGAAGTGTCGAGGCGCGAGCTTAAAGACAACATCAAGCTCGGGCCCGGTGGGATCCGCGAGATCGAATTCATCGTGCAGTCACTCCAGTTGATTCGCGGCGGCACTGAGCGCCGCCTGCAAAGCCCCTCGCTGCTGCATACCCTGCCGCTGCTGGGCGGGGCCCGGCTTCTGCCGCCTGCTGTCACCACGGAGCTGGCGGCGGCCTACACGTTTTTGCGGCGACTGGAAAACCGGC
This sequence comes from uncultured Gammaproteobacteria bacterium, assembly GCA_963789365.1. Taxonomy (GTDB): domain Bacteria; phylum Pseudomonadota; class Gammaproteobacteria; order Steroidobacterales; family Steroidobacteraceae; genus FEN-1191. The sequence continues at coordinate 1,675,521 of CAWBKJ010000004.1, read as the reverse complement.
TGCAGATGTATCAGGACCAGCAAACCCACGCGCTGCCGACCGATGCGCTGGTGCGCGAGCGCATCGCGCACAGCATGAACTGCTCGGACTGGGACCAGCTCGCGCTCGCGCTGGACTCGCACCGGGCGCGGGTCGCGGCGCATTTCGCGGCGCTGGTGCAGTCCGATGGCGGTGCGCAACGCCAGGCGGTCTCGCTCGCCAGTTGGCTCGAGGGCGAGGAGGCGCGCGCGGTGCTCGAGGCGCGGCTGCAGAGCCTGGGTGTGCCGGAGGTTGCCACGGTTGCGCAGCTGCTGCTGGATCTGCGCGGCTCGGGGTGGCCGCGGCGCCTGGATGTGGCCGGCCGCCGGCGGCTCTATTCACTGCTCGGCCAGCTTGTTGAAGAGGTGGCGCCGCTCCCGGATGCGCTGGCCGTGCTGCGCCGGCTGCTGCGCGTCACCGAGGCCATCGGCGCGCGCTCCGCCTATTACGCGCTGTTGCTGGAGAACTCGACCGCGCGCCGGCGACTGGTCGAGCTCGCCAGTCACGGTGATTTCCTGACGGCGCAGATTGCCGCGCTCCCGCTGCTGCTCGATGAACTCATCGACGACCGGCTGTTCGAGCAACTGCCGGCGCGCGCGGAACTGGCCGCCGAACTGCAGGCGCGGCTGGCCGACGTCGAGGCCGGCGATGAGGAGCAGCTGGTCGCGCAGCTGCGCAACTTTCAGCGCGCGGCGCTGTTTCGGGTGGCCGTGGCCGACCTGTCGCGCCGGCTGCCGCTCATGAGCGTGAGCGACCGGCTGACCGAGATTGCCGAGCTCATCATCGAGCAGACCCTGAAGATCAGCTGGGACTTCGTGACGGCTCAGTACGGCACGCCCATGTGCGGGCAGGGCGCGGATCGGCGCGAGGTGCGCATCTGCGCGGTCGGCTACGGCAAGCTCGGGGGCATCGAGCTTGGCTACACCTCGGACCTCGACGTCGTGTTCCTGCATGACTCCACCGGGCCCGGCCAGGAGACCGAAGGCGCGCGCAACGTCGATAACCAGGTGTTCTTCATTCGCTTCGTGCAGCGCATGGTGCACACGCTGACGATGCACTCGGCGGCCGGCAGGCTCTACGAGGTGGATATGCGCCTGCGGCCGAGCGGCAAGGGCGGGATGCTTATCACCAGCATCGAGGCCTTCGAGGAATACCAGCAGGGCGAAGCCTGGACCTGGGAGCACCAGGCGCTCCTGCACGCGCGCGCCGTGTGTGGCGACGAAGGCCTGCGCGAGCGCTTTGCGGCCATCCGCGCGCGCGTGCTCAAGGACTGCGTGCGCCGCGACTCCCTGCGCGATGAGGTGCGGCGCATGCGCCAGCGAATGCGCACGGAGCTCTCGGTGGCCAAGGCGGGCGAGTTTGATCTGAAGCAGGATCCGGGCGGGATCGCCGACATCGAGTTCCTGGCGCAGTACTGGGCGCTGCTGTGGGCGGCCGAGTACCCGCCGGTGGCCTGGTTCGCCGACACGATCCGCGAACTCGAGTCGGTGGCCTCGGCCGCGCTCGTGCCCCAGGCCACGATCGACGTGCTCACCGGCGCATACCGGAAGTACCGGGAGTGCAGCCATCACCGCACCATCGCGGGACTGACGGCGGTGGTGCCGGAGGGCGAATTTATCGCCGAGCGCGCCGCGGTCGGTGCGATCTGGCGCCAGACGATGGAGTTATAATGCCCCCATGAACGCACCGACCGCCTTGCTGCCGGCCAACACGCAGAAACAATACGAAATCACCGAGCGGGACCTGCCCCTGAGCTGCCCCAGTCCGGCGATGGCGCTTTGGAACTCGCACCCGCGCGTGTACCTGGCGATCGAGCAGACCGGCTGGGCGAAGTGCGGCTATTGCGGAGCCGAATACACGCTCAAGCGCTGAGCCTTAGGCGTAGGGACGGTAGGATTTTTCCTCGATCAGCGCCGAGCCCAACTTGAGGTTGATGCGCTTCTTGATGGCGGCACGCTCGTCGTTGTTGATGTACACCGCGCGGGCCAGCTCCACAAAACTCTCGTCGAAGCGCTTGGCGGCCTCAAGATCCCGAATCAGGTCCTCGATCTCCCAGAGCTTGGCGTTCACTTCCTCAAGCGCACGCTCCTCGCCCGCGACCTCGATCCCTTCGGGCAAGGCCGCGCGCCACTGTTTCTCGAGCAGCCCGAGTTCCAGGCGCACGTTGGCGAGTTTGGCCGGATCGCTCATCCGCGCCGACTTGATGCGCAGGATCGTGACCTTGTCGAGCAGCTCGCCCGGCGATATCGGCACCAGAATGTCTTGCATGGGACTATCGTAGCAGGGGCGTGGCCAGCAGTTCATCCAGCCGCGCGCACACCGCCTCGGTGTCGATCAGGTCCATGACCCCGGGAACCTCGATGGTCTCGATCCACGGCAGCTCGTGCTCGGGCCGCCCGCGGTACTTCAGCGCGGCCTCGGCGAAACGATCGACACACCAGCGCTGCGAAAGGTAGGGCCCGCTGCGTGCACTGCGGGTGCCAGCCATCAGGCCGATCACCGGCGTACCCACCATCGTCGCCATGTGCGCTGGGCCCGAGTCGGGCGAGACCAGGACCGTGGCACGGGAGAGCAGCGCGAGCAGTTGCGGGAGCGTGTCGGTGCCGATGATGTTTCGCAGCGGAACGCGCACCGCCGCCTCGATCGCCGCGCCCATGGTGCGCTCCTGCTCGCCCGGACCGCCGCACAGCAGCACCTGCAGTCCGTGGCGGCGCACGGCGTGATCGATCAGCGCCGCGTAGCGCTCGCTCCGCCAATTGCGCGCGCTCCAGCGCGAGCAGGGGCTCACGATCAGAGTTCGCGTGCCCTCGGGAATCAGGTCCTGCGCCCAGCGTGCGGCTGCATCCGGAATGGGCAGCGCCCACTCCAGGCGTCGTTCCCTGAGGCCGATGGCTTCGGTGAATCCGAAGAAACTGTCCAGAACGTGCTCACGCGAGCGCGCCGCGATCTTGCGATTGGTGAACAGCCACTGCAGCTCGCGCGCCCGTGCCCGATCGAAGCCGATTCGGACCCGCGCGTGAATCAGTGTCGAGTACAGACTCGCGCGCAGCGCCGTTTGCATGTGCAGCAGCACGTCGAAGCGCCGGCCGCGCATCTGGCGCCTGAGCTCCAGGGCTCCCGCGCGCAGGGAGCGCTTGTCTATAATGATAAGCTCGACGCCGGGCAGCAGCCCGATCAGGCGCGCTTCGATGCGCCCGACCACCCAGGTAATCGCGGTGTCGGGCCAGGCGTGCTGCAGGGTACGGACGATGGCGACCACGTGGGTCACATCGCCGATCGCCGAGAGGCGCAAGATGCATAAAGTGCGGGGCGGCGTGATCAAATCACTCATGCGGGAACCGGGGGCCCAGTGTCGCGTATGAACTTCATGGCCTTGGGTCCGGAAGTGAAGATCCAGGATTTCGAGGGCGGCACGATCCTATATGACGGCTCCCGGGCCAGCAATGCATCGCCCGGCTGGCTCGACGCCTCGTGGTGGGCCGAACGCGGCACGGTGTGCGAGGCGCCGGAAGGGCGCGGCTCGGCGCACTTGATCGAGGCCGACGGGCGGAGCCTGGTGCTGCGCCATTACCGGCGCGGCGGATTTGTCGCGCGAGTCTCCGCCGATCGGTACCTGTGGCGCGGCGCCGAGCGCACGCGCTCCTTCCACGAGTGGCATCTGCTCTATCACATGCACCGCGCCGGACTTCCGGTGCCGCGGCCGATCGCGGCCGGTTACCGGCGTCAGCGCTTCAGCTACAGCGCCGATCTGCTGGTGGCACGGATTCCCGGGGTACGTTCGCTGGCTGCGGCCTTGAGCGCCGCGCCGGTGTCGCTGGGCACCTGGGTGGCCATCGGCCGGTGCCTGCGCAATTTCCATGCGCGCGGCGTGTATCACGCCGATCTGAACGCCCACAATATCCTGCTCGGCGAGTACGAGCGCGATGTCTGGCTCATCGACTTTGATCGCGGCGCGGTGCGCCCTCCGGGCTGGTGGTCGGATGCCAACCTGGTGCGCCTGCAGCGCTCGCTCCGCAAGATCTCGGCCCCCCTGGGCGGCGAGCGCTTCTCGCAGGCGGACTGGCAGGCGCTGATCCACAGCTATTTCTCCACCGCCATCGAAACTCGACCGCTCCAGGCACCAATGCTGGGTTAGATCGTGCGCCTGCTCTACACGCTGCTGCTCACGCTCCTGCTTCCCTTCGCAAGCCTGGTGGTGTTGTGGCGCGGACTGCGCGAGCGCAGTTACTGGCGCGGCTGGACGCAGCGCTTTGGCCGGGGCGCGCCGCTGAGCGGGGAGGGCCTTGGGCTTTGGGTGCATGCCGTGTCGGTGGGCGAAGTGCAGGCCGCGAGCGCTTTGGTGGCCGCTCTCCGCCGCGCCTGGCCCGAGCTCCCGCTCGTGGTCACCAGCGCGACGCCCGGCGGACGCGAGCGCGCGCGCGCCGCCTTCGATGCCAACATCGAGGTGCGCTACGCACCCTACGATCTGCCCTGGTGCCTGCGCGCGGCGCTGCGCAGCTACCGCCCCGCGCTGCTGATCGTCATGGAGTCCGAGATCTGGCCCAATCTGCTGCACGAGTGCGCCGAGCAGGGCATTCCGGTGGTGATGGCGAGCGCGCGGATGTCCGAGCGCAGTCGCGCCCGCTGGGCGCGTTTTTCCGCACTCCTGCACCCGGCCTTCGAATCGGGACTGACCGTGGCGGCGCAGTCGGACGCCGACGCGCGGCGCTTCGAATCGCTGGGCGTGGCGAGCGCGCGGCTGCGCATTTGCGGCAACCTAAAGTTCGATCGCGTCGCGGCGCCCGCCGTGCGGCTGAACGGTCAGGCCCTGCGCGCCCGCTACGCGCCTCATCGCCCGCTGTGGGTCGCCGGCAGCACGCACGCGGGCGAGGAACTTGCGGCACTGGCGGCCCACAAGGCGCTGCGTGCCGCGCAGGGCGATGCGCTGTTGGTGATTGCGCCGCGCCATCGGCCACGGTTCGATGATGTGGCCAGGCTCCTGGAACAGCAGGGCGAGGCCTGGCTGCGCTTCAGTGCCGTGGGGTCCGCGGATGCCACGGCCTCGAGCGGCCTTTCGGTGTTATTGCTCGACACCCTGGGCGAGCTCGAGAATTTCTACGCCGCGGCGGATCTGGCCTTTGTGGGCGGAAGTCTCGTGCCCGTCGGCGGGCACAATCTGCTCGAGCCGGCCGCGCTCGGGGTGGCCACGCTCACCGGTCCCCACCAGCACAACGCGCCGGATATCGCGCGGCTCCTGGCCGCGCGTCAGGGTCTGCTGGTGGTCCGCAATGCCGCCGAGCTCAGCGCCGCGGTGCTGCACCTGATGGGCAATGCGCCGCTGCGCGCGCGCCTGGCCGAGGCGGCGCGCGCCACCGTCGCCGATAATCGCGGCGCGCTCGCCTGCGTGCTTGGGATCGTCAGCGAGCAGGTGGCGGAGGCGGTGGGGCAGGGGCGGCCACCGGATTGTCCGCCGGGTTTGCGGGCGGGGGCGTCGGAGCGGGTGTCGGCGGGCTCTCGGGCTCCGGCGGCGCCGGTTCCACCAGCCAGCCGTTGATCTGCTGGACCGTGGTGGGGTCGAGATTGCCGGCCGCCAGGCGCAGCGCGATGATGTCATTCAGGTAGCCGTATTTGGCCTGCGAATAATTCGTCTGCGCCTGCACCAGCAGTTCACGCGAAGAGAGCACGTCGATCGCCGTCTTGGTGCCGACCTCGTAGCCGGCCTCGGTCGCCTGGAGCGAGACCTGGTTGGATTCCACCGCCTGCTTGAGTGCACCGACCTGCGCAATCTGGCTGATCACGCCCTGGTAGGCGTCGCGCGCCTGCTGCTCGGTCTGGCGCAGCGTCCCCTCGAAGCCCGCCTTGCTGGCATTCCACAGATACTTGGACTGGCGCACCCGCGACTGCGTGGCCCCGGCGCTGAAGATCGGTACCGTGATCCCGACCGACCAGATGATGTCGTTCGTATTAATTAAGCCGAGCGTGTTGGTGGTGTTGGTCCCCGGTTCCCGAATGAAGGTTGCTTTGGAATTGGGATCCTCGAGGTTCCAGGAGCGGGTGGCGTTCGCAGCGATCGAAGGCAGGTGTCCGCCGATCGCCGCCAGATAGGTTTCGTGGGCGATGTCCGCACTCAAGCGGCTCGCGATCAGGGTGGCATTCTGGCTGAGCGCGGTCGTCACCCAGGAGTCTTCGCTGGCCGGATCGGGCGTGAGCAGGGGCATGGAGTCACCGGGCTCAGCCAGGCGCGTGTATTTCACGCCGGTGGTGGCCCGCAGCTGCTCTTCGGCGTTGGCCACGACGCGCTTGGCGGCGATCACCGCGGCGGCGGTACTGTCGCGCGCGGCGCGCGCAATCTGCACGTCGGTCACGGCGATCAGGCCGACCTCGAAGCGGCGCTCGGCCTGCTCGAGCTGCCGGGTGACCGACTGGAGTGCGCTCGCCTGGGCGGCCAGAGTGTCGTCGGCCGCCAGTACCGCAAAGTATTCCTGCGCCACGCGCGAGATCTGATCCTGGCGCGCCGCGGCGTAGTTCGCCTCGCCCTGGGCCACGACCGAGTTGGCCTGCTTGAGGGCGATCCACTTGTCCCATGAAAACAGATTTACCGACAGGCTCAGGTTCCCCAGGATCGGCGTGGCCGTGTTGTTGCTGTTGACGCCGTTCCAGGTCTTGCTGATGTTGGTATCGAGCGGCAGCATGTCCAATATCGCCTGGGTGCGGGTCTCCTTCGAGGCCATATGCAGCGCCTCGGCCTGCTGCATGATCGGATCGGCGCTGAGCGCGTGCTCATAGACGGTCTGCAGGTCCACGGCGCGCGCCGCGCCGGAGGTCAGGATCAGGGACAGGGCCAGGCTCAGGAAGCGATTCATGCGTAATTATCCATAGGTTTTCAGTATTCGGGCACGTCCGGATCGATGTCGCGACTCCAGGCGTCGATGCCGCCCTGCAGGTTGCTGACCTTGCCATAGCCCTGGGCGGCGAGGAACTGGGCCGCGCGCTGACTGCGGCTGCCCGCTTTGCACATGACAATGATCTCGGAATTGGCGTCAAGTTCCTTCAGGCGCGAGGGAATTTCCTGCATTGGAATGGCCAGGCTCCCCGGGATTGCCGCCAGTGCGACCTCCCAGGGCTCACGCACATCCAGCAGGCAAAATGACTCTCCGGCATCCATCTTGGCTTTTAACCCGGCAGGGTCGATCTGGGTTACAGCGCTCATCACTAAAACTTGAATGTCGGGGGCACCGGGAGGTGCTCGAGGGGCTCGAGCGAGGTCTCAAACAGCGGCTGCGAGTGGAACTCGGTGGGGCTGCGCCGCTGCAGGAGCCGCGCTTCCATGAGTGGGGCCAGACCCACGACCGCGAACAGTCGGCCGCCGAAGCGCAGGGCGCGCTCGAAGCGCGGGTCGTACATGGGGAGCGAGGCGGTGAGCACGATCGCGTCGTACTCGGCCTCGCCGAGCAGCTCGGCACCGTCGGCGCAGCGAAGCTCGACCCCGTCGACGCCCGCGGCGCGCAGATTGGCGCGGGCCTGGTCCGCGATCTCGGCGTGCAGCTCGAGGCTTAGCACGCTGGCGCCCAGGGCCGCCAGGCAAGCCGAGAGGTAGCCCGAGCCGGTACCGATCTCCAGCACCTCATCGCCCGGTTGCACGTCCAAGGCCTGCAAAATGCGGCCGGCCAGCATGGGCGTCAGCATGTGCTTTCCCAAGGGGAGAGGCAGCGCGCAGTCGGCATAGGCGAGGGAGCGGAAAGCCGCGGGCGCGAAGTACTCGCGCGCCACCGCGGACATCGCCTCCAGTACGCGCGCGTCGAGCACCTCCCAGGTGCGCACTTGCTGGGCGATCATCTGTTCGGATTCGGCTCTGTAGTTGAGCATAGAGCTTGGGGTCATCGGGATCCTGGAGTGAAGCTTAACTTATTGTGGGCCGTGGCTTCAGCCGTCAGGCGGCAGTGAAGAAAAACACCCACAAACTACAGCGCACAGTGGGGATGATATGGTGAATTTGGCCTCCGAAGCGACCGTCCACTCGGCTATGCTGCAGTTATTAGATAAGCGGCGCCCGGCGAGGGTTTGACCGCACAGGAAAGCAGCAGCAGCCCATGTCGTTACTGGTACTTTTCGGCTCGACATTCGCCGTGCTGACCATCGCGCTCGTCGTGCTCCAGGGGCTGCAACGCCGCCAGCGGCAGGCCTTCGAGGAAGTCACGCGTCAGCTCCATCGCATCGCCATGGGCGGAACGCTCCGCGGCCGGGTCGAATTCCACACCGATCAGCGCGAGGTGGCCGCCCTGGTCACCGTCGCCAATCATCTGCTGACCCGCGCCAGCACGGCGGCGCCCGATTCACAACCTGCCCCGTCCGCGCCGGTGAGCGTGCTGGGCGATCATCTGCATGAGGCGGTGCTGATCCACGGGAACCGCGGAATCCTTTACGCCAATCCGCAGTTCGCGACGCTGATTGGTGCGCAGCCCTCCGAGCTGGTCGGACGGCGCCTCGAGGATCTGGTGCCGCCCGAGTACGCGGAACTGGTGGGCGAGCACATCCGCCATCGTCTCGCCGACGAGCCGGCCGCCCCGCGCTACGAAGTCGACCTGCTGGGCCTGCAAGGACAGCTCGCGCGCCTCGAGCTCACGGCCTGGCCTATTCAGCACGAGGGACATCGAGCGCTGTTGATCGTCGGTGTGGAAGTGATGCCGACGCAGACCGTGGCGGCGCTCACCGCCCCCGGCGGCATGCGCTCGCGCGCCCGCGCCGCGCTCATGTCGATGCCCGGCGCCGTGGTGACGCTCGATGCGCGCGGCCAGGTCGAATACGTCAATCCAGCCGCCATCGCGTTGCTCGCCATGCCCAGCGATGCCGTCCACGGCATGAGTCCCGAGCAGCTGGTCGGCGGGGCCAACGACACGGATCAGAAACTACTTGCCGAGCTGGTGCAGCAGGCCCTCACGGTGGGCACTCCTCTCAACCTCGCGCGCCGGCCGATAGGCCTGGGCCAGGGCGCTAATGAGCGGCTGGTCGAGGCCATGGTCGCGCCGATTCGCGATGACGCCGGTGATATCGACGGTGCGGTGATGACTTTCAATGACGTCACCGAATCGCGCGGCCTGACGCGCCAGATTTCCTACCAGGCGGCGCATGATGGGCTCACCGGATTGGTCAACCGGCGCGAGTTCGAGCGCCGCCTGCAGGAAGCCATCGAATCCGCACGCCGCGGCGATGGCAACCACGTGCTGTGCTACCTCGACCTCGATCGCTTCAAGGCCATCAATGACACCAGCGGGCATCAGGCGGGCGACAGCCTGCTGCGCGACATCGCCAAGCTGGTGCGCGGCGAGGTGCGCGATTCGGACACGGTCGGACGCCTAGGGGGCGATGAATTTGGCATGCTGCTGGTCGGCTGCCCGCTCGACAAGGCGCGCCAGATCGCCGACGACGTGTGCCGCAAGGTCGCCGATCACCGCTTCGTGTGGCGCGATAGGATTTTCGACGTCGGCGCCAGCATCGGCCTGGTGGAAATCTCCACCGCCGCCGGCAGCATCGAGGAGGTGCTGGCCTCGGCGGACTCGGCCTGCTACCAGGCCAAGCGTCAGGGCGGTCATGTCACCGTGTACTCCGCGCGCGATGAATCCTACGCGCGCGAGAGCGGCGAGATCCAGTGGCTGCAGCTCCTGCAGCGGGCGCTCAAGGAACACCGCTTCGAGCTGTATTGCCAGCCGATCGTGGCCGCCTACGGCGATGGGGACTCGGGCCCGGCCATGGAAGTGCTGGTGCGGCTGCGCAACGATGCCGGAGAGCAGGTCTCTCCGGTTGATTTCCTGCAGGCCGCCGAGCGCTACCGGCTCATGGGGCTGGTCGACCGGCAGGTGGTGCAGACCACGCTCGATGCCTTGGGGCGCGGTGCGATCACGCTGCCGGCCAATCGCAGCATTGCCCTCAACGTTTCCGGGCAGACGCTCGCCGACGAGCAGTTCCTCGAGTTCGTGGTGGATTGCTTTGACGCCACCGGCGCCAACCCGGCGCAGGTCTGCTTCGAGATCGCCGAGAACGCGGTGATCGCCAACCTCGATCACGCGCGCCGCTTTATAGGCGTGCTGCACGGCATGGGATGCCGCTTCGCGCTCGATGACTTCGGGAGCGGCGTGGGCTCCTTCGCCAAGCTCAAGCTCCTCGCGGTCGACTTTCTGAAGATCGACGGCTCGTTCATGCACAACCTGGCGCGCGACACGGTCAACCAGGCCATGGTCACGGCCATGATCAAGTTGGCGCGTACCCTGAATTTCAAGGTCATTGCCGAGCACGTGGAGGACGAGGCCGCGGTCGAGGCGGCTCGCCAGATCGGCGTCGATTTCCTGCAGGGCTACGCGCTGGGGCGGCCCGCACCGCTCCCGCTCGCGGCCTAGCCGACCGGGCGCGCGGCGCCCTCGCGTTCCAGGAGCGCGCGCTTGCGCTCCACGCCCCAGCGATATCCCGACAAGGCGCCGTCCCGTCGCACCACGCGGTGGCAGGGTATGGCCACCGCCAGCGGATTTGCCGCGCAGGCCTGGGCGACGGCGCGCATCGCGCGCGGTGCGCCGATGCGGCTTGCAATATCCGCGTAGCTTGCGGTCGTCCCCACCGGGATATTGCGCAGCGCCTGCCACACCCGCTGCTGAAAGGCGGTGCCGCGCACGTCGAGCGGGAGTTTCAGTCCGAGCCTCGGGGCATCGACGAAGCGGATGACCGCGGCCACCTGCCGCTCGAAGCGCGCCTCGCCACCCACCAGTTGCGCGCGCGGGAAGCGATCCTGCAGCTCGCGCAGCAGCACCTCCGGATCATCGCCCAGCAGGATGGCGCACAGCCCCTTGGCGCTGCGCGCCACCAGGATCGCGCCGAGCGAGCAATCGCCGATCGCAAAATGGATCCGGGTATCCGCCCCGCCCGCGCGGTACTGGCGCGGGGTCATGCCAAGCAGCTGGTTGGAGTCGGCGTAGAAGCGACCGCCCGAGTTGTAGCCGGCGTCCATGATGGCCTGAGTCACCGTCGTGGCGCGCTTGAGTTCGCCGCGCACACGCTGTGCGCGCTGGGCGGTGGCGTAGGCCTTGGGGCTCAGGCCGGTGGTGGCCTTGAAGACGCGATGAAAATGATAGGGACTCATGCCGGCGAGCGCGGCGAGCTCGGCCAGGCGCGGAGTGGGCTCGGTGCGCTGGATGTATTCGCAGATCCGCGCCACCGCGGCCGAGCGTCGGTCGGCGAGCGAGGGTCCTCGCGGCCGACAGCGTTTGCAGGGACGGAAGCCTGCCTGCTCGGCCTCTGCTGCGCTGTCAAAGAATGAAATATTTTCCGGCCGAGCGCGTCGCGAGGGACAGGACGGGCGGCAGTACACGCCGGTGGTCCGCACGGCGTAGAAGAAACGGTCGTCCGCTTCCGGATCTCGCGCCCTCAAGGAGGCCCAGCGCGGATCCTTCGCGCTGTCTTGGGGCTCGCGCCCTAAGGATCGGTTATCTGGGGTCATGGAATGTGCCTGCTGTCTGTCACCGTGGGACAAACTCTAGACCACATCGACGGCGCACACACCCCGGCTCTTGCTGTTAAATTTTCTTATTCCGATCAATCACTTGCTTGACCGGAAAGGCGGCGGAAAGGCCCGGTGGCCGAAGGCTTAGCCGAAGGCGGCGAGGCCCTGGAGCGCGCTGAGCTCTGCATTGGCCGAAAGCGCGGTGGCGGGAGCTACGCTTGGACTCTCGATCGCGCCGCAGGCAAAGGAATACACGCTTCGCGCCTTGCATCCGCGAAGGATCACGCGCAGCACGGCTCTGCTCGGCAGACACAGCTCTCCATCCTGGGCACGGAGCGCTCTGAGCGAGGCCAGATCCATCTGGCTCGCGGTGCAGCCGCCGCTGGCGGGCGACTCGTCGCCGATCGTGACCCATTCGTACTGCCGGGCGGGGGCGGCGCGGCGAATGATCTCGCCGATGTAGATGGAGACGACCCAGATTGTCGTGAGGAGCGATGAGCCGACGGAGTTCTGCTCATGCTCGTGCACCACATTCAGATATTCATCGATCTGCTGCAGGCTCTCGAGGCTGAAATCCAGACTGGCACGATCGAGGCGTTCGGGCAGCACGATGTCATCGGGTGTAGGTTCGCCCGCGACGAGCAGCCGCTGCATGGTTTCCATGAACATGGAAATGGAGTCTGTCTGTGTGTCCGCCACGATCCCGCCCCCCGAAACCAACGTGACACAATTTTGAAATATTTGAACCAGAGTATGGAGTAACGACGTGCATGACAACAAGTCGCGGGACGGCGACATTCGTTTCACTCTCAGTTGAGTCGAGTGATTTCAGCGACGAAGGAACTTCGCGCCGAGCGGATCAGAGCAGCGGCACGAGCAGCAGCGCGACGATGTTGATGATCTTGATCAGCGGGTTGATCGCCGGCCCGGCGGTGTCCTTGTACGGATCGCCGACGGTGTCGCCGGTGACCGCAGCCTTGTGAGCATCGGAACCCTTGCCGCCGAAATGACCTTCTTCGATGTATTTCTTGGCGTTGTCCCAGGCGCCGCCGCCCGTGCACATCGAGATCGCGACGAACAATCCGGTGACGATGGTGCCGATCAGCAGGCCGCCGAGCGCCTTGATGCCCTCGCCCGGGCCCATCAGCGCGTTCACGCCGAAGGCCACGATGATCGGCACCAGGATCGGCAGGAGCGAGGGCAGCACCATTTCCTTGATGGCCGAGCGCGTCAGCAGATCCACCGCCTTGGAGTAATCCGGCTTGGCGGTGCCTTCCATGATTCCCTTGATTTCCCGGAACTGGCGGCGCACTTCGGTGACCACCGAGCCGGCGGCACGACCCACGGCCTCCATCGCCATGGCCCCAAACAGGTAGGGGACCATGCCGCCGAGGAACAATCCGATGATCACGGCCGGATCCGAGAGCGAGAAGCCGACCATCGTGCGCCCGGTGCTCGTCAGGTGCGATTCGAGGTTATGGGTGTAGTCGGCGAACAGCACCAGCGCGGCCAGGCCGGCCGAGCCGATGGCGTAGCCCTTGGTCACGGCCTTGGTGGTGTTGCCCACGGCATCGAGCGGATCGGTGATGTCGCGCACCTTCTTGTCGAGCCCGGCCATCTCGGCGATGCCCCCGGCGTTGTCGGTGATCGGGCCGTAGGCATCGAGGGCCACGATCATGCCGGTCAGGGAGAGCATGGCCGTGGCGGCGATTGCGATGCCGTACAGGCCCGCGAGCGCGTTGGCGCCAAAGATCGCGATGCACACCCCGATCACCGGCAGCGCGGTCGACTTCATCGACACCCCGAGCCCCGCGATGATGTTGGTCGCATGCCCGGTCTGCGAGGCCGAGGCCACCCGCTGCACCGGCTGGTACTCGGTGGCGGTGTAGTACTCAGTGATCACGATCAGCACCGCGGTGAGCGCCAGCCCCACCAGTTCGCAGCCAAACAGCGCCTTGAAGTTGCCGGGCATGAGCTGCCGGGTGATGAACCAGAACAGGATCGCCGAGATCAGTCCGGAGACGAACACGCCCTTGTAGAGCGCGTTCATGATCTTGCCGCCCTCTGAGGTCTTCACGAAGAAGGTGCCGATGATCGAGGACACGATCGAGGCCGAGCCGAGCGCCAGCGGGAACACGATCGCGCTCATCCCCGCTTCCTTGAGCAGCAGGCCTCCGAGCAGCATGGTGGCCACGATGGTCACCGCGTAGGTCTCGAACAGGTCTGCTGCCATGCCGGCGCAGTCGCCGACATTGTCACCGACGTTGTCGGCGATCACGGCCGGGTTGCGCGGATCGTCCTCGGGAATGCCCGCTTCGACCTTGCCGACCAGGTCGGCGCCGACGTCCGCGCCCTTAGTGAAGATACCCCCGCCCAATCGCGCGAAAATCGAGATCAGCGAGCCGCCGAAGGCCAGTCCCACCAGCGAATGGAGCGCCGCCTCATCGCCAATGCTCCCGTGCACGGCGAGGAAATAACCCGCCACGCCCAGCAGTCCTAAGCCCACGACCAGCATGCCGGTGATGGCCCCGCCCCGGAAGGCGACGCGGAGCGCGGCATTCAGGCCCGAGTGCGCCGCCTGCGCGGTGCGCACGTTGGCGCGCACCGAGATGTTCATGCCGATATAGCCGGCCAGGCCCGAGAGCACGGCGCCCACAGCGAAGCCGCCCGCGGTCGGCCAGCCCAGCGCCCACCAGAGCAAGCCAAAGAGCACGACGCCGACCACGGCGATGGTGCTGTACTGGCGATTGAGGTAGGCCTTGGCCCCGGCCTGGATGGCTGCCGCGATCTCCTGCATCCGGGCATTGCCGGCATCGAGCCGCAGGATCGAAAACATCGAAAGTACGCCGTAAGCGACGGCCAGCGCGCCTGCAACTACAGCCACGCACAGCCAATTAGCGGCAACCATGAAAACCTCCGGAATTCAACAGCTTCTGGTTAATTCTGGGTCCCCGCGATCCCTCGATCTTAGGGGTCCCCCCCGCAAGCGGCGCGCAATATACCACAGGCCCGCCCCACGGCCGGTAGCGGAGGGACTGGGGTGCCCTCAATCGTCCATCAGCCCTGGCGCGCCGCGCGCTGCTCGAGCCAGTGATCGAGCGAGAGCTTCCCGGGGCCAAAAACCATCACCACCAGCAGCATGTAGCCCCACAGGAAGTGATCGTCCAGTGCGGCCTCGTAGCCTTCCGCAAACAGCACCTGCCGGTAGGAAATGACCGCCATGGCATTCACAAAGAAGGTGCCCAGGGCACCCACGCGGGTCAACAGCCCCAGGTACAGAAGGATGGGGAATCCGAGCTCCCCGCAGGTGCCCAGCACGGCGGCAAGATCCGGAGGCAGGAGCGGGACGTGGTATTCGTCGCGGAACAGTCCCAGGGTCGTGTCCCAGGAAGTGATCTTGATCCAGCCGGACTTGGTGAATTGCCAGCCGACGTAAAAGCGCGTGGCCAGCAGCAGGAGCGAGTGCAGCTGATCCAGGCAGCGCCCCAGCTGCGCATGCCGGCGCGTCAGGGAATCCAGGAATTTCACTCGCGCACCCCCCCCCGTTTATTCAAAGTTAGGCCCGCGGACGGACGTATACCACACCCGATGCGGCGATTGTCCTGTTCGCTGACGGAGCGGGCGGTGCAGCTGCGCTAGATTCTGGCCATGATGCGCGACCCGCACGCCAAGCAACCCCTGGGGATGCGCGTGAATGTCCCCTCGCTCCCCGAATGGTGGATGCTGCTCACAAAGACCGTCAACGCCTGGCTCGCGGACTACGCCCCGAGCATGGGCGCCGCGCTCTCCTACTACACCGTTTTCTCGATGGCGCCGACCTTGCTGATCGTGATCTCGGTGGCCGGTCTGGTGTTCGGGGCCGATGCGGTGCGTGGCGAGATCATCGGTCAGCTGAGCTACCTGATGGGACCTGCGGCGGCGGCCACCGTCCAGCAGGAGCTGGCCAGCATGCACCAGCCCTCCCACGGCGTTGCCGGATCGATCCTCGGGATCGTCCTGGTGCTGGCCGGCGCCAGCTCCGTGTTCGGTGAACTTCAGAACGCGCTCGATCGCATCTGGCACGCCTCCGCGCGCCAGTCCAGTGGCCTGCTCAGCCTGATTCGCGCCCGCCTGATGTCCTTTGCGATGATCCTCGGCATTGCCTTCCTGCTGATTGTCTCCCTGGTGTTGAGCGCGGCCATCTCGGCCCTGGGGCGGTGGTGGGCCGGGGCATTCGGACGCTGGGAACTTCTGGCGCAAACGGTCAACGCGCTGCTGGGCTTCCTCATCACGATGGGTTCCTTTGCGGCCATCTACCGGATCATCCCGAGGGTCACGATCCACTGGACTGACGTGTGGCTCGGCGCCTCGGTGACCGCGCTCCTGTTCACCCTGGGACGGCTCCTGATTGGCATCTATATCGGCAAGACGGGCATCGCTTCGGTGTTCGGGGCCGCCGGTTCGCTGGTGATCGTGTTCGTATGGGTGTATTACTCGGCCCAGATCTTCCTGCTCGGCGCCGAGTTCACACGCGTCTACGCGCAGTCCTACGGTTCCCTGCGCGGGCCCGACACGGCGCCGCCCTCCCGAAATCTCGGCTAAGGGATCGCCGCCAGGACTTGGGTTCGCCACCGGTTGGTTTTTTTTAAAGATCCCGCACAATCCCATCTCGCGTGAACGCCTTGAGGGTGATCCTATGAGCCGACCGCCTTTGCCCCCCTATACGACCGAGTCCGCGGCTCGGAAGGTCCGCATGGCCGAAGACGCCTGGAACAGCAGGGATCCGGCGCGGGTCGCGCTCGCCTATACCGCCGACAGCCAGTGGCGCAATCGCAGTGAATTTCTCAGCGGCCGCGAGGCGATCGAGGCGTTCCTGAAAAGAAAGTGGGCGCGCGAGCTCGACTACCGCTTGATCAAGGAATTGTGGACCTGCCAGGACAATCGCATTGCGGTGCGCTTTGCCTATGAGTGGCACGATGAAACCGATCAGTGGTATCGGAGCTACGGCAACGAGAACTGGGAATTCGATGCCGAGGGCCTGATGCGCCGGCGCATCGCCAGCATCAACGACTTGCCGATCGCAGTGTCCGAGCGCAAGTACCATTGGGCCTCAGGCCCGCGGCCGGCCGACCATCCCTCACTCAGCCATCTGGGCCTGTAGTGCCAGACACGAGCACCGCGTTGCCGAACTCAAAACGGACCTCGGGTGGCGCTGCGGCCCCGCGCGCCGCGGACAGCAAACGCCACGGCGTGGCCCGCGTGATCTCGAAACTCGGCATGGGCTCGCGCTCCCAGGCGGCGCGCTGGGTGCAGGAAGGCCGCGTGCAGGTGAACGGCCGCGTGGTGCGCGATGCGGAATTCCCGGTACGGCAGGCGGTGGACCGGATCGAGATCGAAGGCCAGGCGCTCGCTGCGGCCGGGCGTCGGGTGCTGATGCTGAACAAACCGCGAGGTTTGGTGACGAGCGCGAGGGACGAGCGCGGGCGTGAGACCGTGTATCGGTGCCTGGCCGGTGCGGACCTGCCCTGGCTGGCCCCGGTGGGACGCCTCGACAAGGCCAGCGAGGGTCTTTTGTTATTCAGCAATGACCCGGCGTGGGCCGCGCGCCTCACCGGCCCGGGCTCCGGCCTGGACAAGCGTTACCACGTGCAGGTCGACCAGGTGCCCGGCGCAGAGCTGCTGGAGCGAGTCCAGCGCGGTGCGATGCTGGAGGGCGAGCACCTGGGCGCGAAATCCGTGAAGTGCCTGCGCGCGGGTAGCAAGCACGCGTGGCTGGAGATCGTGCTGATCGAAGGACGCAACCGGCATATCCGCCGGCTGCTCGCTCACTTCGGGCTGTCGGTATTGCGCCTGGTGCGAGTCCAGGTCGGCGGGCTTTCGCTGGGGGATCTGCCCAAGGAGCACTGGCGCCTGCTCAGCGACCTGGAAATCGAGGCGCTGTCCAATTTGAGCGGAAGGTAACCTCGCTCCCTGCACGCGGCCACCGCGGGCTTCGGCTGCCTTTGCCGCTTTCCTCAAGGATGCTCGGCTTCGGCGTGCACTTTTTCCCGCCGCACCAGGAACACACCGCTCCCGATGATGATGGCGGCGCCCAGCAGCGTGTAATGGTCGGGCGTGGTCTGCCAAATGAGCCGGTCCAGGCCCAGCGCCCAGATCAGCGAGGTGTATTCGAAGGGCGCGATCGCCGAGACCTCGCCATGGCGGAAGGCGTAGGTCACACCCCACTGGCCGCAAAAGCCGGTGATGCCCACTCCGGCGATCAGCCACCCGTCCTGGGGCCGGATCGATTGCCAATGGGGCCAGGCGAGGAGCGCTGAGCCTACGGACAGCATCGAGATCAGCCAGAACATCAGGCTCTCCATCGAATCGGTACGCCCGAGTATGCGCACCGCGATCGCCGAGAAGGTGTAACACATGGCCGAGGCGACGACCGCCAGCCCCGCGAGCGTGAACACGCCCGCGCCCGTGGGGCGCAGCACGATCAGCACACCGGTCATGCCGGTGCCGATGGCGATCCAGCGCGCCGTGCCCACGCGCTCGCCCAGCAGCGGGACCGACAGCGCGGTAATGAGGAGCGGGGCCACGTAGAAGATCGTATAGGTCTCGGTGAGCGCCAGATGCTGGAGCCCGATCACAAAGGTCACGAGCATCACGACGGCGAGCGCACCGCGCAGCAGGTGCAGCGGCCAGCGCACCTGCAGCATGGCCGCGAAGGAGCTGCGCCAGGCCACGTAGAGGTACACGAACGGGAGTGAGCCGAGGCTCCGCAGCGCGGTTACCTGCATCGGCGGGTAGTGCGCGGAGAGCAGCTTCATGCCCGCGTCCATGATCGTGAACAGCGCCGCGGCCGACACCATCACCAGGATGGCCGGCAGGTTGGTGTTGCTGCTCACGCGCCCACGTTGAGTACGCCCGTCATGACCGGCGCGCAGCGCCCGCCCACGCGCACCTCGCCCAGCGCGCCCGCGCGCTTGGCCGTCGCTCCGAGCAGAATGCTGGCGCGGCCCATGTCATCACCCTGGTGCACTCTCCAGCGCTGCTCGAAGTCCGCACGCCCCTCCAGGTCCGTGAGCAGCGCGAGCATGGCGGCGGTCGCACTGCCCGTGGCCGGATCCTCCGGGATGCCATCGAGCGGAGCGTACATGCGCGCGTGCAGGACGCGATTTCCTCCATCGTCGGCAGCACGCACATAGGCGAAGATCGCATCGACCCCGATGGCAGGCAGAAATTTCTCGTGCGCAGCAAGATCCGGGCGCGAGCGCGCCAGGGCCGAGCGCGTTCCCACCTCGGCGATCAGGAACGGCAGTCCCACCGAGGCGACGAGTGGGGCGTGCACGGCCAGGGAAATATCCGTCCCCGGGAGCGAGAGGCAGGCTCCGGCCACCTCCGCGCTGACCTCGGCCCCGCGCTTGAGCGGTTCGGGAGCGGTGAGTTCCGCGCCGAGGACCTGCGTGCCTTCACGCAGCAGGCGCACCGGCACGAGGCCCGCCCCTTCCTCGAATTCGAAGCCTTCCGGCAGCGCCTTGCCCTCCGCCGCCAGCTGCCCGGCCAGCACATAGGCGGTGCCGACGTTCGGATGGCCTGCGAAGGGCACTTCCGAGCGCGGCGTGAAGATCCGCACCTGCGCGCTGTGCCTGGGGTCGCGGGGCGGCAGCACGAAGGTGGTCTCGGCGTAGTTGAACTCCGCGGCGATCGATTGCATCTGCGCGCCCGTGAGGTCCAGCGCATCGAGCACCACGGCGAGCGGATTGCCGCCGAACCTGCGCTCGGTAAATACGTCCACGGTCCTGTAGCGCCGCTCCATAGGCTTCTCCCCCTCCCGGAAATCCTTAAAGGCTCACTTCAGGCGGAACGTGCCCTTGAGCCGGCGGCGTACGCCCTTGCCGCGGAGCCTGGCGTAGTCGGGCAGGCCCTGCTTGTACGGCGGATAGTCCTCCCCGCCGATGAGCGGCTCCAGATAGCGCCGGCAGGGAGCGGTGATGCCAAAGCCATCGGCGGTGATGAAATTGCGCGGCACGGTCTTCTCGACGTTCGCCACCGACTCGAGCGGCACCGGCACGATCTTCCAGCGATAGGGCCTGGAGGACAGACGCTTGATCGCCGGCATCACGTTCTTCTTTCCTGCGATGGCGTACTCGACCGCCGCCTTGCCGACCGCATAGGCCTGCTCGACGTCGACGCGGGAAGCCACGTGGCGCGCGGCGCGCTGCAGGTAATCGGCCACCGCCCAGTGGAACTTGTAGCCGTGGGCCTCGCGCACCATGTTGGCGACCACCGGTCCGACACCGCCCAGCTGCGTGTGGCCGAAGGCATCCTTGGTCCCCGCTTCGGCCAGGAACTTGCCGTCCGGGTAGCGGGCACCCTCCGAGACCACGATGACGCAGTAGCCAAACTCGCCCACGCACTGCTTGACGCGTTCCAGAAACTTTTCCTTTTCGAAAGGGATCTCCGGAAACAGGATGATGTGCGGCGCCTCGCCGCGCCGCTGCCCGGCCAGCCCGCCGGCCGCGGCGATCCAGCCGGCGTGCCGGCCCATCACCTCGAGCACGAACACCTTGGTGGAGGTGCGCGCCATCGAGGCCACATCGAGCGCGCCCTCGCGCGTGGAGATCGCAATGTACTTGGCGACCGAGCCAAAGCCCGGGCAGCAA
Organism: uncultured Gammaproteobacteria bacterium; assembly: GCA_963789365.1. Classification (GTDB taxonomy): domain Bacteria; phylum Pseudomonadota; class Gammaproteobacteria; order Steroidobacterales; family Steroidobacteraceae; genus FEN-1191. The sequence continues at coordinate 1,655,409 of CAWBKJ010000004.1, read as the reverse complement.
TCGGTGTGCGGCAGGTCGTTGTCGACGGTCTTGGGGATCCCCAGGCAGGCGATCGGATAGCCGAGCTGCGCGGCGATCTGCGCGACCTTGTGGGCGGTGTCCATCGAATCGTTCCCGCCGTTGTAGAAGAAGTAGCCGATGTCATGCGCGCGGAACACCTCGATCAGCCGCTCGTACTCGGCGCGATTCTCTTCCAGTCCCTTGAGCTTGAAGCGGGCCGAACCGAAGGCGCCGGCCGGCGTGTGACGCAGCGCGCGCAGCGTGCGCCGGTCCTCCGCGCCCACATCGATGAGATCCTCGGTGAGTATGCCCACGATCCCATCGCGCCCCGCGTACAGGCGCTTGATGTGACCCCGGGCGCGCTGTGCGGCCTCGATGACCCCGCAGGCCGAGGCGTTGATGACGGCGGTGACCCCGCCGGACTGGGCATAGACGGCATTGCGGGCGGCGGGCTTGGGCATGTGGGAGCAGGCTCCGGAGGAAGGGGAATGGGAGGCGCTGAGGATAGCTGAAGGCGCCCGCTTGCGGCAGCAGCTGTTTGATTCTCGCGGAGCGCACCGGTACCTTGTGCCAGATGCGTATTGTCCTCCTCGGCGCGCCCGGCTCGGGCAAAGGCACCCAGGCGCAGCGGCTGGTCGCGCGTCTCGGCATTCCCCAGATCTCCACCGGCGACCTGCTGCGCTCGGCCGTGGCCCGCGGCACGCCCTTAGGGTTGCGCGCCAAGGCGGCCATGGACGCCGGTGCGCTGGTGGCCGATGACATCGTGATCGGCATCATCCGCGAACGGCTCAAGGAGGCCGACGCGGCGCAGGGCTACGTGCTGGATGGATTCCCTCGCAACCTGGCGCAGGCCAGGGCGCTCACGACCATGCTCGAGAGCATCAAGGCGCCGCTCGATGCGGTGGTGGTGTTCAACGTCGATTATTCCGAAATCGCGCGCCGCATCGCCGGCCGCCGGACCTGCCCGAACTGCGGTGCGATCTACAACGTGCACGATGAGGCGACGCGCGGCATCACGAACTGCCGTAACTGCGCTCCGGCACCGCTCCTGACGCAGCGGCCGGACGACAACGAGAACACCGTGTCGCGCCGCCTCAGCGTCTATGACGAGCAGACCCTGCCGCTGATCGAGCACTACCGCGCGCAAGGGCTGCTGCGCGCCATCGATGCGATGGGAAGCGTGATCGAGGTGGAATCGCGCCTGCGCTCCGTGCTTCCGGCGCGCTAGCACGCCCGCCAGGAATTAAAGCGCCTTGAGCAGTTCGGCGCCGATCGCCGCGCGTCGCCAGCCGCTCAACAGTCCGCCGTCGCGTTGTCCACCGGCCAGGCGCTCCAGCTCGCGCCGGGTGGCCAGGAGTTCGGGGGCGAGGCCCAGCTCATGGCCGATGCGGCGCGTGAGATCCGAGAGGCGTTGCACGATCTCGAGATGCGAGGGGTCGGGGCGGCGGCGCTGCGGCAGGGGCGCGGGCGGCTGGGGCACCGCCGCGTCATGGATCAGCTCCAGCAACTGCGCTCCGCTGTTCTCGCGTATCCCCTGGGGCAGCTCGCCCAGGCGCTCAAGCGCGGGCTTGTCGCGCGGCACCTGGAACACCATATCGCGGAGCGCTGCGTCGGGGAGGATCCAGCCGCGCGGGCGGTTGGAGCTGATCGCGCGCTGCTCGCGCCAGGCGGCGAGCGCGCGCGCCAGGCGCTGGCGATCGGGATCGAGATCCGCAAAGGCCTTGATCCGCAGCCAGGCCTGCTGCGGATCGATCGCAAAGGTATCCCCGCCGATCTGCGCCATTTCCTCATCGAACCAGGCCCGGCGGCCTAGGGCCTCGAGCCGCTCGGCGAGCCGCTCGCGGAGCGGTGGCAGGTGGCGCACGTCATCGAGCGCGTAGTCGAGCTGGGCGGCCGAGAGCGGGCGCCGCGACCAATCGGTGCGCGTCTGGTTCTTGTGCAGATCGAAGCCCAGGACCTCGCGCACCAGCTCGGCGTAGCCGACCTGCGCGGGGAACCCCACCAGCGCCGCGGCCACCTGCGTGTCAAAAATGTGGGTCACCGGCCCCACCGCGGGTTCCAGCACTTCCAGGTCCTGGCGGGCGGCGTGCAGGATCTTGCAGGGCGCGCTCGCGGCCATGAGCGGGCGCAGGGGAGCGAGGGAGGGGAGCGCCAGCGGATCGACGCAGACCGCGAGCTCCGTGGTGGCCATCTGCACCAGGCACAGCTGCGCGTAGTAGGTGCGCTCGCGCATAAATTCGGTGTCGAGGCCGAGCACGCTGCCGCGCGAGAGCTGCTCGACCGCCGCCTCAAGCGCCGCGGCCTCGGTGATGGGCGTAGACAAGGTGTGCTTCGGACTCCTCTTGCGAGCTTGCGCGGCCGGGGGCGCGCACAAGGCACGCGTGTACAATTGGCATGATAATGCACCTGCACATCCTCGGCATCTGCGGCACTTTTATGGGCGGCGTGGCCGCCATCGCGCGGGCGGCGGGCCACCGCGTGAGCGGCTCGGACCGCAACGTCTATCCGCCCATGAGCACGCAGCTCGAGTCCCTCGGCATCGAGCTGTCCGACGGCTTTGGCGCCGAACAGCTCGAGCCGCGTCCGGACGTGGTGGTGGTCGGCAACGTCTGCACGCGCGGCATGCCCGTCATCGAGGCGCTGCTCGAGAGTGGCATCCCCTACACCTCCGGCCCGGAGTGGCTGGCGCGCGAAGTGCTTGCCGAGCGCTGGGTGCTGGCGGTCGCGGGCACGCACGGCAAGACCACCACCGCCTCGATGCTGGCCTGGATCCTGGAGGATGCGGGCTTGTCGCCGGGCTTTCTGATCGGCGGGATCCCGGGCAACTTCAAGCAGAGTGCGCGCCTCGGCGAGCTGCCGTTCTTCGTCATCGAGGCCGATGAGTACGACACGGCCTTCTTCGACAAGCGCGCCAAGTTCGTCCACTACCGCCCGCGCACCCTGGTGCTGAACAATCTCGAGTTCGATCACGCCGATATCTACCCGGACCTAGGCGCGATCGAGCGCCAGTTCCATCATCTGGTCCGCACCGTGCCCGGGAGCGGGCGGATCCTGGTCAATGCGCGCGACGCCAACCTGGAGCGCGTGCTGGCGATGGGCTGCTGGAGCGAGGTGGAGCGCTGGGCGCGCGAGGGCGCCGGCGGTGAGGCAACGGGCGCGCCGCTGTGGAGCGCGGCGCTTGAGGCCGGGAGCGACGGCTCGGAATTTAAGGTGAGCCGCGGCGAGCAGATCTTCGGCAGCGTGCGCTGGCCGCTGATCGGGCTGCACAATGTCGATAACGCGCTCGCGGCGATCAGCGCGGCCTGCCACGCGGGCGTCCCGCCCGCGCGCGCCTGCGCGGCGCTGGCGGAATTTGCGGGCGTGCGCCGACGCATGGAGCTGCGCGGCACGGTGGGCGGCATCAGGGTCTACGATGATTTTGCCCATCATCCGACCGCCATCGCCACCACGCTACAGGGCCTAAGGCGGCGCGTGGGGGCCGAGCGCATCGTCGCGGTGCTCGAGCCGCGCTCGCACACGATGCGTCTGGGCACCCACCGCGGGACGCTCGCGGATTCCTTGAGCGGTGCCGACAGCGTCTGGCTCTACGCCCCCGCGGACCTTGGCTGGGATGCCGCAGGCGCGCTGCAGGCGCTGGGCGCCAAGGCGCACGTTGCCGCTGATCTGGAGGCGCTGGTTGCCGGTCTCGGCCAGGAACTGCGCGCCGGTGATCACGCCCTGCTGATGAGCAACGGCGGATTTGGCGGCCTGCACGAACGATTGCTGCAGAGCCTCGCCGCGCGCCACGCGCATGGCTGAGCTGCCCCTGTTTCCCCTCAACACCGTGCTTTTCCCGGGAGGGCTGCTGCCGCTGCGGATTTTCGAGCCGCGCTACCTCGACATGGTCGGCCGCTGCATGCGCGAGGGCACGGATTTCGGGGTGCTGCTGATCACCAGCGGCGAGGAGGCCGGGCCGGTCGCGGCCATGGCCGCCGTGGGTACGGGTGCGCGCGTCGTTGACTTCAGCCAGCTGCCCGACGGCCTGCTCGGGGTGATGTGTCGCGGCTCCCGGCGCTTTCGCTTGCTGCGCCATCGTGAGCAGTCCGATGGGCTGAAGCTGGGCGAGGTGGAATGGCTGGCGGATCCCGGGCCGGAGGCGCTGGCGGAGGAACACCGGCCGCTGGCCGTGGTGCTGCGGCGCGTGCTGGCCGAGCTCGGTGACACGGCGCGCCACCTGGATGCGGACTTCGATGACGCCGACTGGGTCTCCAACCGCCTGGCGGAATTCCTTCCCCTCGAGCGCACCGACCAGCAGGCCTTGCTGGAGCTGGCCGATCCCCAGGAACGCATGCGCCGTCTTGCGCCGCTGATCGAAGTGGCCACGGGCGAGCACTGAGCGGCAATTGCGCGCCTGACCCGCGCCCTCGACCCTTGTTGCCTTGAGGCTCTGAGCGGAACTCTCAAAACACCCGTCCCATGCTGTCTCTTCCCGCCTGGCGGAATCAAACACGAGCCCGTGTCCTGCATGAGGGACCGCCGCGGCCGGGTTCAGACCAGAGGCAGCTGCAATGCCGCAATGTGCTGCGTCAGCGCGGCGGAAACGCCGGCCGTGTGGGCGTAAGTGGGCCAGCCCCTGATCGCCTCGCGCACCTGCTCGATGACCCGCGGCGCGGTGCCGATCCCGAACCGGTCGGCCACTTCCAGCAGGTCGTTGTGGCTGAAGTTCGTGAACTTGCCGTTGACCGACATGAGGTGCTCTCGGGTCCAGGCGCTGGCCGGATTGTGCGCGAAGCTGAGGTCGTAGGCCGGTGCCAGTTCCCAGGGGCCAGAGCGCCTGAGCAGAAATGAGAAATTCTTGGAGTGATCATCGCAGTTGCGGCCCATGACGTTGAAGCTCATCCTGCGGAAGATTTCCTCGCGATCCGCATACGGCAGCTGCAGGCGGTTCGCCGTGTCGAAGAGCTGCGAGTAGCTGTTGGTCCCGATCTTCTTGTAGTCGATGTGGCTCATCGCGCACAGCGTCTGGACGTGATGGCGCACGTTGCCCTCGTCCCGGTCGAACCGGCGGGTCATGAAGTGCGCTCGTCCGTGCTCCTGCAGCAGCCGGCAATCGGACATCGCGATGCCGGCCGCCTTCGCCATCAGGTGATAGGCGTATTCGATGCGCCCGTAATCCTTCGAGCCGCCGAGGTCGTTGTCGACTCCCATGCCGTCGAACTTGAGCAGCCATTGCTCGAATCCGGGCGGCGCGTCGAGCTGCCCGCTGCGGATCTCCCCGGTGAGCGGATTCCAGGCGATCACCGCCTTGGCGCGCGCGCCGCCCGCGGAGGTGCCGACCTCGATGAGGCTGCGCAGCGTGGCCTTGGCATGATCGTCGTCCTCGATCGTGCCGGCGACCGCCTTGCGGGCCTCATGGACCAGCTCGCTCATCTGTATGGCGATGGGGGTTCGGGTGGCCGGGCCGCGCGAGGGCTTGAACTGCAAGGCCCCCATGGCGCGATTGCTCATGTACGCCAGGCGATCGAGCGCGGTGATCTGATCCGCGGAGATGCCGCGCTCGGCCATCCAGCGGTTGATGAGCGCATTGCCGAAGTCATCGGGGAGCGCATCGCTCAGCAGCGCCGGCAGGCGCAGGTAGGTGGCCGTGGGCAGGTCGGGAAAGAGGTGAGTCCGATCGGGCTCGGTGGGCATCTGCAGAGGGGACGGTTCGATGCCGAGCTGCCGGAACTCCGGGGTGTAGCGAAAGGCGTAGTAGCCGTATCGGGGATCCAGGACGGTGACACCGAGGCGCTCTCCCCACAGGAACACCTCGACGCTCGAGACGTGCGTGTAGGTCGGCGCCGCGCGCCGTACTTCGCCGGAGGGCGAGGGCTTCACCACCGCTACGGCGCCTGCCGCTCAGCCGCCGTGGGCCCGGGCCGGGGCCGCGCGCCGTCGGGGAGTGGTGGATTGTGTGTGGCTCAGTGGGTTGACCGAGGCCACCGGGGCGATCGTCGTCAGCCAGTCCGCGCGATCTAAGGCCCTCAGGACCGCAACCAGGGATTTCACGGTGGAGCCCTTGCCATTTTCCAGGTTCTTGAGCGCCCCGGTGCTGATGCCAGCTCGGTCGGCGATGCTCTGCTGGTCGATATTCCGGTCCAGCCGCAGCGCTTTGAGGCTCGCCCCCAAGGCGACCTCCATTTCTGCCGTGGTCTGATAGGGGGCCATAGGAATCTCCTTATAAAGTCTATAAATTAGACTATACAGGGCATTATATGCTTATAATAGTCATTTTAATAGCTATTATATTGGTGTTCCTGCTAACCTCTATAAAAAGCTCTTAAAGTTCATATATATGTCTTTAGATAGCTAACAAGGCATCTAATAGACATATTTATAGATATTACAAGGAATAACTAAAGACGCTGGTTGGAGAAGAGGGCGCCCCTGCGAGGCCATCGCTTCACGGCGCCGATCGGCGCAGCGAGGCCGGGGGCGCCCGGGCGCAGAAAGAGGCCTGCTTTTACTGGGCGCGCCCTTAGTGGGTGAGGCGCTTGCTGAGGTAGAGGTTGGCGACGCCGTGTGCGATTTCACCTGGCTTGGCGCCCTCGAGGTTGGTCAGGACGACCACCGTGAGACCGTCGTCCACGTATCGGGAGATCTGGGTCTCGAAACCCTGCCACGCGCCGCCGTGCTCAATGACACGGCGCCCGTGGTCGGTCTCGATGAACCAGGCATAGCCGTAGTGGCCGGAATTGGGCTTGCCGTCGCGCAGCGGCGCGATCGTCCACATCTGCGTCAGGCTGGATCGCTTGAGGAGCTTCTCGGTGTTGAGCGCAGCATCCCATTTGGCCAGGTCCAGTATCGAGAAATACAGGGCGCCGTCGGCGGTGGTATTGAGCGAAGGGGAGACCCATTCCTGGTTCTTGAGCTGGCCCTTGACCAGCCGGTATCCCGCCGATCGATTGGGAACGATGTCCGCCTCGCTGATGACGCGCGTCGTTGACATGCCGAGGGGCTGGAAGATCCGGTGCTGCAGGAAGTCTCCGTAGAATTCTCCGGTCACCTTGTGAATCAGGATGCCGAGGGTCAGGAAACCCAGGTTGCTGTAGCTCCAGCGGGTGCCGGGCGGATAGGCCAGAGGTATCGCCTCGACGATCTTGAGGAGCTGCTCCTCCGTGTAGTCCTTGCGCATGTCGAAATCTTTGGGATAGTCGGTGAAGCCCGCGGTGTGGCTCAGCAGTTCGCGGACCGTCACCTGCTTCCAAGTGGCCGGCGCGTCGGGAAAATACTTGCTGAGCGGGTCTTCCAGCCCGACCTTGCCCGCCTCCACCAGCATCATGACTGCGGTGGCGGTGAACTGCTTGCCCACCGATCCGGACTGAAAGATCGACTCGGGTTTGGCGGGAACATTCAATTCCACGTTGGAAAGGCCATACCCTTCGCTGCGGATCGGCTTGCCGTCCTTCGACACCAGCAACGTCAGGCCCGGAATGTGCTGGCGTTGCATTTCGGCGCGCACCAGCTGGCCCACCTCATCGGGCGAGGTGCTGGCCGCCATGAGCGGCGCAGAGAAAATGACGCCTATGGCCAGCCACGCCCGTGCTGAGTATTTCAAATGGTGTCCCCCAAAAAGCCGAATGCATTTGTCGCGACTGTGGCGACCGTCTCGACAAGCGTATCGCAAGCCGCAAGCGACCGCACTACAGCGGCTATTTCAAAGCTGTCTCTGACCAGTCGATCGTGTGGTCGGTGCGCAGCCCCGAGTCGTCGGTAGAAGGGCGGGGGCGGCTCGATCGCGAAAGGCTCCGAACCGGACCGTTCAGGGTTTCGCCCCTAGTGGCCTAGAGACTAGTAATCCCAAGGATTGTAATTTCCAGTGCGGATACCGATCCAAATATCGGGTGTGACGCCGGAATTCAGATTGGTCAGCACGAGCCTCTTGCCGTCGGCACTGATACCCCCCGTAAAGGCCTTGCCGCCGAAGCTCGCGGTCAAGCTACCGTCTGTGGCGATGGAATAAGTGCCCGTCAGCGAACTGCTGACAATCTTCTCGTTGTCGTTGCCATTCCCCGAACCGCTGATGTTTCCCTTGTCGTCGAAGACCAAGGTCCACAGGGAACTCGAATCGCCTGAATTTTCCTGCACGACGACGGCGTAGTCGCCACTGGCATCGGCCATCGAAAAACCGCTCTGACCCTGCCTCACTCCGAGCGTTATTGACGGGCCCTGAGCGGAAGTGAGCTGGGACAGCAGCAAGGTGTTGCCGTCCACGCTCAATCCACCGCTGAGCGGGGGACCCGTGGCGGGAGTCACGCTCACCGTGCCGTCGGCAGCAACGGCATAGGTCCCCGCGATGGCGCTGCTGGGAGTGATCACGCCCCCATTGTTCTGAACTTCGGAACCGGTGAAATGACCTGAGCCGTCCGCAACCAGCGTCCACAAAGTGGCGCTATCGCCCGAATTGCCATAGGTGACGACCAGATAGCGGCCCTCCAGCTCCGCGTTCGTGACCGGGTCTTGGCGTTGCCTGACTTCGATATCGACGTAGGCCTGCTCGCCTGAGTTCAGGTCAGCCGAGACGATGGCGTTGCCGTCCGCACTCACGAAGCCGTTGTTGAAATTGAACATGATCGAACCATCGAATGAGTTCACGTAAGTGCCGACATCAGAGACCCCGGAGGCGATGGTTCCCGCGTTGTTCTCGATTGAGGTGCTGGTGAAGTTGCCGGCGCCGTCAAAGGGCGTGATGCCGTAGCTTCCATCATCGCCGGAAGTTCCGTAATCGACTCCAATAAAGGTCCCGCTGGTGATGGTCGTGCAGTCCACCACCACATCGTCGATATTGCCGCTGACCACCGTGCCGGCAGCTTGGAATACGTCGCAGCGCTGGTTGGGATTGCTCGGCTGGGTGCCCACCGAGACCGTGTAAGGAGTGCCGCCGTCAAATTTCTTCGTGAAGTTGAACGTGCCGTCGGTGGCTACCGGCAGGCCCTCGCCCAGGTTGTTGCGCAACACGAGCCCGGAACCAAGCACGCCTATGACCGTTCCCCCCACGGAATAGGTAGGAATGGGGCCTTCTTGACCCTGGCCACCTCCGCATCCGCCCAGGCCAAGAAGCAGGCCAAGAGGCAGACATGCGCGCCGCCAGCCCGGCAGGCCCTTGGTAGTCACGCCGGTACGCAGCCACCTCGGGCGGCGGCTGATGGCGACAGGTCGATCTGCAGGGCTCATATCGGCGGTCCTCCGGCACGGTGAGAGAAGGGCGGGCATCGTTCGGCGGCCGCCCCGAAACCTGCAGGTGGCGCTTCACTTGGGCAATCCTGCGCCGCTCACAAATTCCTCCTATGATTCTCTCCACAGGGGTTTCCACTAAAAATCGCCCTCTCTGGCCGCGACGAAACCTGCGGCCAGTCGGAGTCGAGCCCAATTTGGTCGCCCCCCGAGTTTGCAGGGACGGGATGCACGTGCCGTCGAGCCGCGCCGCCGGAGGATGGGCCAGCCGACCCCCTGAGGGCCGGAATTGGCTGTGGCTCCCTGTGCGCCCGGCCGCAGCGTGCTGGGTCCTGCTTGCCGCCTTGGGCGGTGCGCACGCGTCGTCAGCCCTGGCGATGGGGCAGAGTGCAGACTCAGCAGCGCAGGCGAGCAGCGATGAGCTTTTCATTACAGGCATCCGGCTGCTCGAGACACCCGGCAGCTCCCCATCGCCCGTCATCGTGCTCAGTCATGCCGATCTGGAGCGCAACGGCGCCGACTCAATCGCCGAGGCCCTGCTGGCGCTGCCCGCAAATGCGGGTGTTCCCACCAACACGGACGTCGATGCCGCCCTGGGCGCGGCGCGCATCAACCTGCACGGCCTGGGACCTGAACGGACTCTGGTGCTGCTGAACGGACGACGGCTCCCGAACGGCGGGGTGGGGGGCGACACCTCGGTGGACCTCAACATGCTGCCCATCGGGCTGATCGACCGCGCGGAGGTGCTCACGAGTGGTGCCTCGGCCCTGTACGGTTCCGATGCGGTCGGCGGGGTAGTCAATCTGATCACGCGCCCGCCCGGTGAGAATTCCGGCGCGCAAGTGGCCTGGAGAGTCGCCAATGGGGGCGATGGGCAGGTGATCCGAGGAAGCGTCCTGCTCGGCGGGCAATCGAGCGCGGGGGACTTGAGCGTCGGTGCCGACTACGTCCGGCAACAGGGCGTCACGGCCGATCAGCGTGACTATTCAGCCCAGCCTCTGCGGATCATCGACAGCTATGGGACGCTCGGCTATGCAGGCCAGCTCGGAGTGTCGGACGGCCAGTTCCAGGTGCCCTCCGGCAATTCACTCGGCCTGCCGCCCGGCCGCTACCTGCGCCTGCCCGGTGTGCAAGGGCAGAGCGCCGCGGCGTACCGGAAGTTCAGCCGCGAGGATTCCTTCAGCGTGGCGCCGTTCAATTACTCACAGACACCGAACGAGCGCGCGGCGCTTTGGCTGAGTGGCTCAAAGCACCTCTCCGGGCAGGTGGACGTGTTCGTCGAGGGTCTCTATCACCACCGCGAGTCATCGCAGCAGGCGGCACCGGAGCAGTTTGTCTCCAACATCGATCCTGCGCCGGTGCTTGAGGACGGCTCGAATGGCGTGCCGGCGAACAATTACTACAATCCTTTCGGCGTCGATCTGCCTTACGCGGCGCGCCGCTTCATTGAGGCTCCTCCACGGGTGGAGCGCGAGAGCGTCGCCATCGCTCGCCTGGTCGCAGGCCTAGAAGGCAGCCTGGGTGGCCATCACTGGGAGGTGGCGGCCGGCTACGCGCGCGGCGAGTCGAGCACACGTTCGGAAGCAGCGTTCGCGAATTCGCGCTATGAGAGCGCCCTGGGTCCCTCCGGCCCGACCTCTGAGGGCGTCATTGCCTGCGGCACCCCCGATCCTCTCAGCGGCCGCGTGGCCGCGGCCGATGTCATCCCGGGGTGCGTGCCCCTCGACATCTTCAACGGCGCAGGCTCGGTGAGCGCTGCGCAGCTGGCCTACATGGCTCCGCGCGCTCTCGAGGACACGGGAAGCAATGATCAGCGCTTTGTCGAAGCCGTATACAGCAGCCAAAACGCTCCGGGGGAATCCGGGGAGCCGGGCTGGGCCGCCGGCGCGCAATATCGGCGCGAGGCGGGCAGCTTTGTGGGTGATCCGCTGCGCGAGCTCGGCTACGCGACCCTGGTGGATCCTTCGCTCTCGGGGGGCGCGTTTGACGCGCGCGAATTGTTCGCCGAGCTTCGGCTCCCGGCGCTGCGCGGCCAGAGCGGGCTTCCCGCGGCCTGGCTCAATCTCGGCGCCCGCTGGTCGGATTTTCCGAGCTTCGGCAGCCACCTCTCCTGGGAGGCCGGGCTGCGCTGGCAGCTGGCACACAGCATCGCTGTGCGTGCGAACTATGCGACCGTGTTTAGGGCGCCGGACCTGCAAGACCTCTACCAGACGCGCAGCAGCGCCTCGGAATACGACTTCGATCCCTGCGGCAACAATCCCAGCGCCGCGCAGCGCGCGCACTGCGCAGCGAGCGGGGTTCCGGGCGGCGCGTACGTGCAGGACGACTCGGAGTTCCCCGTCATCAGCGGTGGCAACCCGGCTTTGCAGCCCGAACAGGGGGCCACCGTGGGCGCCGGAACGATCTACACCCCGGACTGGGCGCAGGACTGGTCCGCAAGCCTCGACTGGTATGACACCGAGCTGTCCGGAGTGATCGAGAGTCAGGACGTACAGTCCATACTGTTCCAGTGCGCGCAATACGGGACCGCCGAAAGCTGCGCCTCGGTGCATCGCCTTCCCGACGGGCGCATCCAGGTGGTCGCGGCTGTCAACCGGAACTTTGCCCGTCGAAGTGTCAGGGGCGTGGATCTCGCCGTGGACGGGCGCTGGCGTACGCACTTCGGAGAGCTGAGCTTATCGCTCCTGGCCACCTACCTGGACCGTTGGGAAGAGCGGCCCTTTGATGGGGCCCAGACCCTCGAGCAGGCGGGGCGGATCGACGCCGGCGCACTGCCGCGCTGGCGTGGATCGCTCCACCTGGACTGGCGTCGCGCTCGATGGATGCTCGGCTACGGGGCCCAGTACGTGGGCGCCATGAGCGAGGAGGTGGATGATTTCCCGCCGCTGGGCATCGTGTTCCCTTCCTATCGACGACAGATTCCCTCGATGATCGTGCACAGCCTGGAGCTGCACTACCGCTGGCGGCGCGATCTTACGGTCAATGCGGCCATCACCAACATCGCCGACCAGGCTCCGCCGTTCGTCAATAGCGGAGAACCTGAAAACACCGATCCCGGGACCTACCCATTGCTGGGGCGGGAATTCTCGGCAGGTATCACCTGGAATTTCTGAGGCTGCTCGTCAGCTGCCGGTTCGTCTTACTGCGCTTCGCGGCTTGGTTTCGCGCGCGCCCTCAGATGGGCGAGCTGCCGGGCATTGTCGGCGCGGATCAGCTCCCGCCAGGCGCGGTAGCGGGCGTCGGTGCGCAGTGTCGCGAACACCGGATCCTGGTCGATGCCGTCGATGTAGAGGAGCGGTTGAGGGTTGAGATCCAGTCCCCACAGCTGGCGGAAGCCGGCGTCGTAGGCGCGGCGCAGATCCAGGAGTGCCTGCTCGGATTCGTCCGCTTCGGCGTGCGTGCGCGCCCGCAGATACGTGAACATGGGCCAGCGCGGCGCATCGGGCCCATCGAGGTAGGCGCCGATACGTATTAGAAGCTGCTTGGCATCCGCCGCATCACCGGTCGCACGATACGCGGCCGCAAGATCGAGTGCCGGGATGACGTTCCTGGCCCGGACCGGCTCCGCGCCGCGCGCCAGGTCGGGCAAGCGGCGCGTCAGGAGCTCCCGAGCCCTGGCCGCTTGCCCCGCAATCAGAGCCAGGCGCGCGGTGGGCAGATCCAGGATCAGGGTTTGGGGGAAATCATTGCAGTGGGCATTCAGGAGGGTGAAGGCCTCGCCGGCCTTGCCCCGCGCGCTCAGTGTCATGGCCCCGCGCAGTGCGTCGATCACCTCGCTCCCTTGCAGACTCTTGAGCTCGCGTGCGGCAGCTGCGGAATCTCCCAGCGACAGGTACAGGCTCCACAGTTGCAAGCCGTTCACGCCGTCGACGCCTTGCAGCTGTACCGCCGCCTCGTCCAGGTGTCCAAGCTGTAGCTCCAGGACACCGCGCGTCATCGAGTAAATTTCCGGCCTGAGGGTGTTCGCCTGCAGATCGGCCAGACGAGCCCGCGCCGCCTCATGTTGACCGCGCTCGCTGAGCAGCAGCGCGCTCAAGGACAACGCCGCGTCCCAGAGGGGATCGATGTCGATGGTCCGAGCGAGCATCTGCTGGGACAATTGCGGCTCATCCCAAAGGATCGTGCGTGCAAAATAAAAGTAGCTCGCCGAGTTGGCCGGATCCCGCGCTAGCGCTCGATGAAAGTCGGCGCCGGCACGTCCATAGGCCGCAAAGTCGCCACGCGAGCGCGATTGCCAGGCCTCGAAGTTCGCCCTAGCCAGGAGCGATTCGCTCGAGGCGGGGTCCAGTGCCATGGCCTGATCGGCTGCGAGCCGGCCCGCGCGCGTATGCTCCTCCACGCCACTCATATCGACCCAGACTTCGTATAAGTGATAAAGCGCCAAACCGGCGAAGGCGGCCGCGTACTGCGGATCACGGGCGAGCGCCTGCTGGAACAAGCCTGCGGCAAGCTCCGGATCCCGCTCCATCCCGCGACCCCGCAGTCTCATGATCCCCATCGCATAGAGGCGGCGCGCCTCCGGATCCTGTCCCCCTGCGGGATTGTGTGCCCCGGCGGGAGCGGGCCGGACGTCGGTTGAAGGCCGTCGGCTCGAGAGGATCCACGCGATGGCCAGGACGATCAGCACCGTTAGGAGGCCAAGCAGGCGCGGGCGGCTCCGGCGCCGTCGCGGCGCGGCGGGGACGGTGGGGATGGGGGGAGCCCCGCGCTCGACCGGGCAAATCAGCCGATACCCGATCTTGGGCAGCGTTTCAATGTAGCGGGGGGCGGCGGTCGTATCACCGAGCACCTCACGCAGCCGGCCCATCGCATTGTTCAGGCCGTGGTCGAAATCCACGTATACGCTGGATGGCCACAGGTGCTGCCGAAGCTGCTCGCGCGTCACGACCTGCCCGGCCTGCTCGAGCAGCGCGCGCAAAACCTGGAAGGGTTGCTCCTGCAGGCGCGTGTGCTTGCCGGCGCGTATCAATTCGTGCGCACGCTCGTGCAGTTCGAACTCGCCAAAACGGAACACGACTCCGTTCTGGGCCGGCAACTCCCCCGGATCGCGCGCTGCAGTGGCCAAGCCGTGGATTAGATCACTGTGTGCCGCCGCTGCGCCACACGGGCGCAACCTGCCGGGCAGCACGGCCCGCGGTCCTGACTGAATCTTGCTCTAACCGCCGGCGGCGCGCTGCGGGTACTGCGTGGCCTCTTCCAGCGCCACTCTCAGCACTTCAGTGTCGATGGTGCCGTCGGCGCGCAGCGTCAATCGCCGGTACGCGGGCGGGGAGGGGTCGATGGCGAAATGCTCGGACTGCGGCAGGAACTGCGCGCAGGTCGAGGGCGTGGCCAGGAGCCTCACGCCCTTGCGCCGCGAGTCGTGGCTCTGGTGCACGTGGCCCCAGACGATGGCGCGCACGCAGGCGTAGCGATCGGTGATGGAAAAGAAATCCTCGGGGTTCTTCAGCGCCACCGAATCGATCCAGCGGCTTCCCACCGGCAGGGGATGGTGGTGCAGACCGATGAGCACCTGGCGCTTGCCGGCGCCGGCCAGCGCGGCATCGAGCCGCGCCAGCTCCGTGCGGCTCAACAGACCATAGGATTGTCCGGGCGCGCAGCTGTCGAGCATGACGATGCGCCAGGCGCCCAGGTCATGATGGCCACCGACCGAGAAGGGCGGTGCGGCGAGCGCGCGACTCATGATCGCCGGATCATCGTGATTGCCCGGCAGGCACCACACCGGCTTGCCCAGGCTTCCCAGCAGCTCGCGCACCGCGGCGTAGCCTTCGGGCTCGTCGTTGACCAGGTCCCCGGTCAGCAGGATCGCCTCGGCATTCGCTTGGTGGGCGCGCACGTGGCGCAGCACCGATTCGAGCGAGCGGCGCGTGGGCACGCCGCGCAGCATGCCCTCGGCGGAGCCAAACAGGTGCGGGTCGGAGATTTGCAGGAGCCGGAGTTCAGAACTCATGCAGGCAATGATAGCGCTGGCGCGCGCGGCGCCGGGTGATGGGCGTCAAATTCGCGCGCATCAACCAGGCGCCTTCGTTCGACCTGCTCCACAGTTTCGCACCGGGCTTACAGCCGTCTTACATCTTCTTACATCGGAGATGTCAAAACGCGCGCAGGCCTGTCGCCGATTCGCGCCATGCGCGCTGATACCCGGACCGTTAATTGTTAATACCGGTAGTGATCTGGCTTGTAAGGTCCTTGCCTGTCGACTCCGATGTAGCGCGCCTGGACGTCGGTCAGTGGCGTAAGTTCGGCGTTGAGCTTGACCAGCTGAAGCCGCGCCACCTTCTCGTCCAGGTGTTTGGGCAGCACGTGCACGCCGATCGGATAGCGATCGTGATGGCTCCACAACTCGATCTGCGCCAGCACCTGGTTGGCAAACGAGCTGCTCATCACATAACTCGGATGCCCGGTGCCGCAGCCCAGATTGACCAGACGGCCCTCGGCCAGGAGGATGATGCGCTTGCCGTCCGGGAAGATCACGTGATCGACCTGCGGCTTGATGTTCTCCCACTGGTACTGCTTGAGCGATGCGCAGTCGATCTCGTTGTCGAAGTGGCCGATGTTGCAGACGATGGCGTTGTTCTTCATGCGCTTCATGTGCTCGTGCGTGAGCACGTGAAAGTTGCCGGTCGCGGTCACGAAGATATCGCCCTTGTCGGCGGCGTAATCCATGGTCACGACGCGATACCCTTCCATCGCCGCCTGCAGCGCGCAGATCGGGTCGATCTCGGTCACCCAGACCTGGGCAGAGAGCGCCCGCAGCGCGCTGGCCGAGCCCTTGCCGACATCACCGTAGCCGGCGATCACCGCCACCTTGCCCGCGACCATCACGTCGGTGGCGCGCTTGATGCCGTCGACCAGCGATTCGCGGCAGCCGTAGAGGTTGTCGAACTTGCTCTTGGTCACCGAGTCGTTGACGTTGATGGCCGGAAAGGCGAGCTCCTTGTCGCGCGCCATCTGGTACAGGCGCTTCACGCCCGTGGTGGTCTCCTCCGAGACGCCGCGGATCGCCTTGAGGCGCTGCGAGTACCAGTGCGGATCGCGCTTGAGCGTCGCGGTGATGGAGGCGAACAGCGCGCTCTCCTCATCGCTGGTCGGATTGTGCAGCACGCTGGCGCTCGCTCTCGGCGCGGGTCCCCAGGTGCAGCAGGAGCGTCGCATCGCCGCCGTCGTCGAGGATCAGGTTGGCATGTGCGCCGTTGGGCCATTCGAAGATCCGGTGCGTGAACTGCCAGTACTGCTCGAGCGACTCGCCCTTGTAGGCGTAGACCGCGGTGCCGCCGGCGGCAATCGCCGCGGCGGCGTGATCCTGGGTCGAGAAGATGTTGCACGAGCACCAGCGCACCTCGGCCCCGAGGGCCTGGAGGGTCTCGATCAGCACCGCGGTCTGGATCGTCATGTGGAGCGAGCCGCTGATGCGCGCCCCGCGCAGCGGCTGCTGCGATCGGAACTCCTCGCGGATCGCCATCAGGCCGGGCATCTCGGTCTCGGCGATGGCGATTTCTTTGCGGCCCCAGTCGGCCAGCTTAAGATCGGCGACCCGAAAGTCGCGCTTCTCGGTGATGGGTTTTACGGTGGCGATTCATGGCGTCTCCAACTCCTTTGTGACTGTAGGGTTGTGAGCGCCGTTGGCTCCGTAGCCACGATGCATCAAGCCTGGCACAGCCCACCGTCTTGCGGTGTGCCCTGTCGCAACGCTCCTTGACGCACCGGCGTGCCGCAGGGCAGCACGTCCGTTCCTCAATTATACCTCAATTCTTGCGGTAGCGGCCCGCCCGGCGCGCCATGTAGCGACCCGAAACCGCCAGTGCCTCGGCCCGGTCGGTCCGCTCCCAGGTGAACTCCTCCTCCTTGCGCCCGAAGTGGCCGTAAGCGGCCGTCTTCTGGTAGATCGGGCGGGTCAGATCGAGCATGACCCGCAGTCCGTAGGGCGTGAGGTCGAAGTGACGGCGCACCAGCTCGGTGAGCTGCTCGCGCGAGAGCGCGCTGGTGCCGAAGGCATCGACCATGACCGAGGTGGGCTCGGCGACGCCGATGGCGTAGGACACCTGCACCTCGCAGCGCGCCGCCAGCCCGGCGGCGACCAGGTTCTTTGCGACGTAGCGCGCGGCGTAGGCGGCCGAGCGATCGACCTTGGAAGGGTCCTTGCCGGAGAAGGCCCCGCCGCCGTGCCGGGCGAAGCCGCCGTAGGTGTCGACGATGATCTTGCGGCCGGTCAGGCCGCAGTCGCCCACCGGACCGCCGACCACGAAACGCCCGGTCGGGTTGATGTGGTACTGGGTGCGCTTCTTGAGCCAGCGCTTGGGCAGCACGGGCTCGATGATCTCCTCCATCACCGCCTCGCGCAGCCTCTTGGTGGACACCTCCGGGCTGTGCTGGGTGGACAGCACCACCGCCTCGATCCCCACCGGGCGATCATTCTCGTAGCGCAGCGTGATCTGGCTCTTGGCGTCGGGGCGGAGCCATTCGAGCTTGCCGCGCTTGCGCACGTCGGCCTGGCGCTTGACCAGCCGGTGGGCGAGGGTGATGGGCGCGGGCATGAGCACGTCGGTCTCGTTGGTGGCATATCCGAACATCAGGCCCTGATCGCCCGCGCCCTGCCGGCGCTTGGTCTTGCGATCGACGCCCATCGCGATGTCGGGCGATTGCTTGCCGATGATGTTGACCACGCCGCAGCTGGCCCCGTCGAACCCCATCTCCGAGCTGTTGTAGCCGATGCCCGAGGACGGTATCGCGCACCAGTTTCTCAAGATCGATCCAGGCCGAGGTGGTCACTTCCCCGGCCACCACCACCACGCCGGTCTTGATCAGGGTCTCGCAGGCCACCCGGCCGCGCGGATCGACCGCCATGATGGCATCGAGCACGGCGTCGGAAATCTGGTCGGCGACCTTGTCCGGGTGGCCTTCGGATACCGACTCGGAGGTGAACAGGAAACTGTTGGCCATGGGCGATCCTGACTTAGGGGTGGTATTTCGGGATTGGACATTATAACGATTGCCTAAGCGGACAGAATGCTCGCGGTTTTCTCTGATTGAAATTGCCCGCCCCGCCGTAGACAATGCGCGCCCCTTGAGTGCTGCCCTAAGGACGGAAACAGGCCCCCATGCCCACACGTCGCGAACTCGCCAATGTCATCCGCGTCCTGGCCATGGACGCCGTACAGCAGGCCAACTCAGGCCATCCGGGGGCGCCGATGGGCATGGCGGACATTGCCGAGGTGCTGTGGCGGGAGTTCCTCAAGCACAATCCGGCCAATCCGCGCTGGTGGGACCGCGACCGCTTCGTGCTCTCCAACGGGCACGCCTCGATGCTGCTGTACGCGGTGGCCTGCATCTTCGCGGCTATCCGGTGTCGATGGACGAGCTGCGCCATTTTCGCCAGCTGGGCAGTCGCACCGCCGGCCATCCCGAGCACGATGTGAGCATGGGGATCGAGACCACCACCGGACCACTCGGCCAGGGCCTTGCGAACGCGGTCGGTTTTGCGCTGGCCGAAAAGCTCCTCGCGGCGGAGTTCAACCAGCCGGGCCTCGAAATCGTCGATCACCACACCTAGGTATTTGTCGGCGACGGTTGCCTCATGGAAGGCATCTCGCACGAGGCCGCCTCGCTCGCCGGCACGCTCGCCCTGGGCAAGCTGATCTGCCGTGTACGACGACAACGGCATTTCCATCGATGGCAAGGTGGCCGGCTGGTTTGCCGACGACACGCCCAAGCGCTTCGAGGCCTACGGCTGGCACGTCATAGCCAACGTCGAGGGCCAGGACGGGGAAGCGGTGGCCGAGGCGATGCGTGCCGCGAAGGCTGAGCGCAAGCGCCCGACGCTGATCTGCTGTCGCACGGTGATTGGCTATCCGGCCCCGACCCGCGGGGGCACCGCCAAGGCGCACGGCGAGGCGCTGGGCACCGAAGAGGTGGCCGCGGTCCGAAAGATCCTGGACTGGACCGAGCCGCCCTTCGTGGTGCCCGCGGCGCTTCGCGAGGCCTGGAACGGCGAGGCCGCGGGTCGCGCGGCCGAGCAGCAGTGGCAGGACTTGTTCGCGCGCTACCAGGCCGCGCACCCGCTACTGGCCGCCGAGTTCGTGCGCCGCATGCAGGGCGAGCTGCCCGAGCAGTGGTCCGCCACGCGCGATAAGTGCCTGGCCGCGGCCGCCGCCACGAGCGGCGCGCAGGCGACGCGCCAGTCCTCGCAGAACACGCTCAACATCCTGTGCCCGGCGCTTCCGGAACTGTTCGGCGGTTCGGCGGACCTGACCGGTTCCAACAACACGATGAGCAAGAGCGCACGCGCGATCAGCGCGACCGACGCCACCGGCAGCTACCTGCACTACGGGGTGCGCGAGTTCGGCATGACCGCGATGATGACCGGGATGTCGCTCCACGGCGGGCTGATCCCCTACGGTGGCACCTTTCTGACCTTCTCGGACTACGCGCGCAACGCGGTGCGCATGGCCGCGCTGATGCGCCAGCGCGTGATCCTGGTCTACTCGCACGATTCGATCGGGCTGGGCGAGGACGGGCCGACCCATCAGCCCATCGAGCATCTGTCGAGCCTGCGGCTGATACCGCACCTGCACCTGTGGCGGCCCGCCGATGCGCTCGAAACCGCCATCGCCTGGGCTGCGCTCATCGAGCGCACCGGGGGACCGGGATGCCTGGTGCTGACGCGCCAGGGCCTGGCGCAGGTCACGAGCCAAGCTGCGCCCGAGCACATCGCGCGCGGCGGCTACGTACTGCTCGATTGCCAGGGCGCGCCGGAGGTCATCGTCATCGCCACCGGCTCGGAAGTCGCCCCTGCCCTCGAGGCGGTCAAGGCGGCGCAAGCCCAGGGCAGGCGCGTGCGGCTGGTGTCGATGCCCTGCACCGAGGTCTTCGATGCGCAGGATGGTCCCTGGCGCGAATCGGTGTTGCCCGCAGGAGTCACGCGGCGACTGGCGATTGAGGCGGGCGCGACCGGATTGTGGTGGCGTTACGTCGGCAGCAGCGGCCGGGTGCTCGGGATCGATGAATTTGGCGCTTCGGGCAAGGGTCCGGAGTTGTTCAGGGCCTATGGTCTGGACGCCGACAATATCGCGAAGGTCGTACTAGAATTCTCGCGCTGAACTCGCTCCGGGATCCGCGCGGGTTTTTTTCTTTCTCTAAGGAGTCATTATGGCAGTGAAGGTGGGCATCAACGGCTACGGTCGCATCGGTCGCAACGTGCTGCGGGCGCTGTACGAGAGCGCTCGCCAGCATGAACTGCAGATCGTGGCCATCAACGATCTGTGCGACGCGCAGACCAACGCGCACCTCACCCAGTACGACACCGTGCACGGCAAGTTCAACGGCAAGGTCAGCGTCGAGGCGGACTCGATGCTCGTCAACGGCGATCGCATCAAGGTGACCGCGAAGCGCGATCCGGCGCAGGTGCCCTGGGGAGCGATGGGCGCGGAGTTCGTGCTCGAGTGCACCGGGTTCTTCTCCACCAAGGCGGATGCCGGCAAGCACCTGGCCGGCGGCGCCAAGAAAGTGCTGATCTCGGCGCCGGGCGGGAAGGATGTGGATGCGACCATCGTCTATGGCGTCAATCACGGCGTGCTCAAGTCCACTCATACCGTGGTCTCGAACGCCTCGTGCACCACCAATTGCCTGGCGCCGCTCGCCAAGGTGCTCAACGACGGCATCGGCATCGACAGCGGCCTGATGACCACCGTGCACTCCTACACCAACGACCAGCGCCTCAGCGACGTGTACCACGAGGACATCCGGCGCGCGCGCTCGGCCACCATGTCGATGATCCCGACCAAGACCGGGGCGGCCGCCGCGGTCGGTCTGGTGCTGCCGGAACTCAAGGGCCGGCTCGACGGCTTTGCGATCCGCGTGCCGACCATCAACGTCTCGCTCGTCGATCTGACCTTCACGCCCAAGCGCGCCACCACGCTCGAGGAGATCAACGAACTGGTGCGCACCGCGGCCCAGGGGCGGCTCAAGGGGATCCTCGCCTACACCGAGGCGCCGCTGGTCTCGGTCGACTACAACCACGATCCGGTCTCCTCCACTTATGATGCGACCATGACCAAGCTCATCGATGGGAAACTCGTCAAGGTCTGCGCCTGGTACGACAACGAGTGGGGATTCTCCAACCGCATGCTCGATACCACCCTCGCCTGGTCGCGGGCGGCTTAGTACCGTGCGCTCCAACGGCATGGCCGTACCGCTCCGCATGGCGGACCTGGATCTGGCCGGTCTACGGGTGCTGATCCGTGAAGACCTGAACGTGCCGATCAAGGCCGGTGCGGTGGCCAGCGACGCGCGCATCCGCGCCGCGCTCCCGACCATCCAGCTGGCGCTGGAAAAAAAGGCGCGGGTGCTGATCCTCTCGCACTTAGGCAGACCCAAGGAAGGCCTGTTCGAGATGGAGTTTTCACTCGCCCCGGTGGCCGCGCGCCTGTCCGAACTGCTCGGCCGGCCGGTGCCGCTGGTCAAGGACTGGCTCGACGGGGTCGACTGCGCGCCCGGGAGCGCCGTGCTGTGCGAGAACGTGCGCTACAACCCGGGCGAGAAGGCCGACGATGAGCAACTCTCGCGCCGCATGGCGAAGCTCTGCGACGTGTACGTGATGGACGCCTTCGGCACCGCGCACCGCGCCGAGAGCAGCACCCACGGGGTGGGCCGCTACGCGCCGGTCGCCTGCGCCGGCCCGCTGCTGGTGGCCGAGCTCGACGCGCTCGAGCGCGCGCTGCTCAAGCCCGCGCGCCCGCTGGTGGCGATCGTCGCGGGCTCCAAGGTCTCGAGCAAGCTCACGGTCTTGGGCGCGCTGCTCGAGAAGGTCGACATGCTGATCGTCGGGGGCGGCATCGCCAACACCTTCCTGGCCGCTACCGGCGTGCAGGTGGGCAAGTCGCTGTGCGAGACCGAGATGCTCGACATGGCCCGGAGCCTGATCGCGCGCGCGCACGCGCGCGGCGCGGAGATCCCGCTGCCGACCGACGTGGTGGTGGCCCCCGCGCTGGCGGCCACCGCGCACGCCGACGTGCGCGCGGTCGGCGCGGTCAAGCCCGGGGAGATGATCCTCGACATCGGGCCCGACACCGCCGAGCGCTTGTCCGCCCTCATCAAGGGCGCCGGCACCGTGTTGTGGAACGGCCCGGTCGGGGTGTTCGAGTTCGATCAGTTCGGCGAGGGCACCAAGGCGATCGCCGATGCCATCGCCAGCAGCGGCGCCTTCTCGCTCGCCGGGGGCGGGGACACGCTGGCGGCGATCGAGAAATACGGGGTCGCGGACGGCATTTCCTACATCTCCACGGGCGGCGGTGCCTTTCTCGAGTTTGTCGAGGGCAAGACGCTGCCGGCCGTGTCGATGCTGCAGGAGCGCGCCGAACAGAGCCAGGCACGATGGATACCGGGCGCCGCACAAAGATAGTCGCCACGCTCGGCCCGGCGACCCAGGAGCGCGGTGTCATCGCCGCCATGGTCGATGCGGGGCTCGATCTGGCGCGCATCAACTTCTCGCACGGCAACCGCGAGTCGCAGCGCGCGCACGTCGCGGCGGTGCGCGCGGCGGCCGAGGCCGCCGGTCGCAACGTCGGCGTGCTCGCCGACCTGGCGGGCCCGAAGATCCGCATCGAGAGCTTCGCCGAGGGGAGCGTGCAGCTCAGCGAGGGCGCGCCCTTCGCGCTCGACACCGCCCTCGATGCCAACTCGGGCAACAGCAGCGAGGTGGGCTGCGCCTATCAGGGATTGCCGGGCGATGTGCGCTCCGGGCGATTCGCTGCTGCTCGCCGACGGACAGATCGTGCTCGATGTCGAGCGCGTCCGCGGCACCCGCATCCACTGCGTGGTGCGCGTGGGCGGGGAGCTCTCCAACCGCAAGGGCCTGAACCGCCAGGGCGGGGGGATCTCGGCTCCGGCGCTGACCGACAAGGACCTCGCCGACGTTCAGCACGCGGTCGAGCTCGGCGTCGATTACCTGGCGGTGTCCTTTGCGCGCGACGCGGATGACATCCGGCGCACCCAGGGCGAGCTGCGCAAATGGCGCGGCGAAGCGCGCGTGGTCGCCAAGATCGAGCGGCGCGAGGCGCTCGATAATCTCGCCGGGATCCTCGCGGTCACCGACGCCGTGATGGTGGCGCGCGGCGATCTGGGCGTGGAGATGGGCTACGCCGAGCTCACCGGGCTTCAGAAGACCATCATCCGCCAGTCCCTCGCCCGCAATCGCGTGGTGATCACCGCCACGCAGATGATGGAATCGATGATCCAGAATCCGCTGCCGACGCGCGCCGAGGTGAGCGATGTGGCCAATGCGGTGCTGGACGGGACCGACGCGGTGATGCTTTCGGCCGAGACCGCGGCGGGCAAGTATCCGGTCAAGGCCGTGCAGGCCATGTCGGAGGTGATCCGCGGGGCGGAGAAATACCAGCTGGGCGTCTCGCATCGCGAGGTGCGCGTCGAGGACGAGTTCAGCAACACCGAAGAGGCGATCTCGCGCGCGGTGATGTACACCGCCAATCACATGCGGGTGCGCGCCATCGTCGCGCTGACCGAATCGGGCCTGACGCCGCTGTGGATGAGCCGCATCCGCGCCGACATCCCGATCTACGCCTTCACGCGCCACCAGGCCACGCGCCGGCGCGTGACGCTCTACCGCGGCGTCTATGCGGTGCCCTTCGATATCACCGACAGCAACCCGCCCGAGCTCTACCACGCGATCTTCGATCAGTTGCTGGGCCAGAGCCTGGTCGAGGTCGACGACCTGGTGATCCTCACCAAGGGCGAGCTGACCGGGCGTGTCGGGGGGCACGAATTCCATGCAGATCGTGCGGGTGACACGACGATAAGGGCTTTTGGGGGGATAACTCATGCGGGCACAGATGGCGGTGGCGATCGCAGCAGGGCTGTCGATCATGGGAACGGTGGCGCGTGCCGATGCCGACAGCGGCGAGCCGCGCTATCGCGCGCTCTACAAGGAGCTGGTGGAGACCAACACCACGCTTTCGGCCGGCAGCTGCACCCTGGCCGCCGAGCGCATGGCCGCGCACCTGCGCGCCGCGGGTTTTCCGGACGCCGATCTGCACCTGTTCTCGGTGCCCGAGCATCCGAAGGAAGGCGGCCTGGTGGCGGTGTTTCCGGGCCGCGATCCCAAGAGCAAGGCCATCTTGCTGCTCGCGCATATCGATGTGGTCGAGGCCAGGCGCGAGGACTGGGTTCGTGATCCGTTCACGCTCGTCGAGGAGAACGGCAACTTCTATGCGCGCGGTGTCCACGACGATAAGGCCATGGCATCCATCTGGGTCGACACCCTGGTGCGCCTGAGCGAGGAGAAGAAGCGCCCGCGGCGCACCGTCAAGATGGCACTCACCTGCGGCGAGGAGACCGCCGGAGCCTTCAACGGCGCCCAGTACCTGAGCGCCCATCAGCGCGATCTGATCGACGCGGACTTCGCCATCAACGAAGGGGCCTGGGGAGAGCTCGATGCGCAGGGCCGCAAGGTCCTGCTGCAGATCGAGTCGGGCGAGAAGACGGCGCAGAACTATCGGCTGGAAGTCACCAATCCGGGCGGCCACAGTTCCCGCCCGGTCAAGGAAAATGCGATCTACCGGCTGGCGGCGGCGCTTACGCGCGTTTCCGGCTACGACTTCCCGCCGCAGTTCAACGACGCCAATCGCGCCTATTTCACGGCCATGGCGCCGCTCCAGGCGGCCAAGGGCGAGGCCGCCATCGCCGCGGCCATGGCCTCGCTCGCCAAGGACCCGGGCGATGCGAGTGCGATCGCGCTGGTCTCGGCGAAGGATCCGAGCTGGAACGCCATGATGCGCACCACCTGCGTGGCCACGATGCTCGATGGGGGCCACGCGACCAATGCCTTGCCGCAGCGCGCGGGCGCCAACATCAATTGCCGGATCTTCCCCGGCGTGGACGCAGGAAGCCATCCGCCAGAAGCTCGAGGAGATCGTCGCCGACCCGAAGGTCAAGGTCACGACGCTCGAGATCCGCGGGCCCAGCTCTCCGCCCCCGCCCCTGACGCCTGCGATCCTCGAGCCGGTCAAGAAACTGGCGGCGCAGTTCTGGCCGGGCGTTCCGGTGGTGCCGATCCTGCAGTCGGGGGCCACCGATGGCCAGTTCCTCAACGCCGCGGGCATTCCGACCTACGGCATCAATGCCTCATTCTCAGGTCCGGACCTCGGCAATGTGCACGGACTGAACGAGTACATCAACGTGAACTCGCTGATGCAGGACCGCGATTTTCTGTACCGCCTGGTCAAGATCTACGCGGAGCAGACTTAAGATCCCTCGTGCAGCGGGAATCGAAAAGGGCACGAGGCTACAGCGGAGCGACCGACTCATGAGCACCCCGAAGCGTGCCACGGTCTATTTCGAGCCGGAGGTCTATCAGGCGCTGCGGGTACGCGCACTCGCCGTGCATCGCCCGATGTCCGAACTCGTCAACGCCGCGGTGCGCAGCGCGCTGATCCAGGAGGGCGCCAAGATCGGCGGCCTCGAGCAATCCACCGAGCAATCCATGAAGGGCGCGCGCGCTTCGCACGAGCGCCTGGTGCAGGCCCTGAAGCGCCGGCGTCTGCTGCGTCATCGCGCCCGGCCGCAGCGCTCCTAAGCAGGCAGCGACGCCGGCTTCGCGCACTCTCCCTGCGCAAGGCCCAAAGCCCGCGCGGCTTTAACTCTACTGACAGGCGTTGCCGTGATCGGCGTGGTAGCCCTGGGCCTTGGCGTCGGACTCGGACATGTAGCTGCCGTTCTGGGTCTTGCCGTACCACTTGTCCGAAGGACAGTGATAGGTCTGGGTGTCCTTGTTGGCCCAGACCTTCACGGCCGTCGGCCCGTACCATTCCTTGACGCCCTTGTGGCTGCTGCAGGCGCCTTTCTTCGTGGCGCTCGATGAGAAGCTGCCGTCTTTGCAGGTAGCGGTGGTGCCCGCCGGTGCGCCGGCCGGTGCCTGCGCCCAGGCCGCGCTGGCGCACAGCAGCGTGCTGAGCATCGTGACTGCGATCAATCGTGTCATGGCGGTGATCCTCGTGAAACTAACGTGGCGGTCCGATAGAGCATTGCGCGCCCCCGTTTGGGCCCCATACCGGCCGGAAACGAGACCTGCATACATGACGAACCTCTGCGGATTGCGGTTATCTTATGCCGGTGGACCCGAATCCGTCACGGCTTCCCAGGATGGGCGTCGGTAGCACCGTCGGGCTGGTGCTGCCCGGGGGCGGGGCACGCGCCGCCTATCAGGTCGGCGTACTGCGGGCGATCGCCGACATGATGCCCGGGGCGCCCAATCCGTTTCCGGTGATCGTCGGTACCTCGGCGGGCGCGGTCTCGGCCGCGGTGCTGGCCACCGAGGCCTTCCGCTGGCATCGCGCGGTCGATGCGCTGTGCAAGGTGTGGTCGGAGTTTCGCGTGCAGCAGGTCTTCCAGGCCAACGCCTTCAGCATGCTGCGTTCGGGACTGCACTGGGGGCTGTCGCTGATGTCGGGCGGATTGCTCCTGCCCCCGCCGCGCGCGCTGTTCGACAATACACCGCTCCGCAAGCTCCTCAAGCGCAACATCCGCTGGGAGCATCTGCACACCAGCGTGAACCGCGGCGCGCTGCGGGCCCTGGCGCTGTGCGCCACCAGCTACAGCACGGCCGCCTCGGTGGCATTCTTCGACGGGGCACTGGAGCTGCAGAACTGGGACCGGCACCAGCGGGTCGGCCGCCGCGAGAAGCTGACGCTCGATCACCTCATGGCGAGCATGGGCGTGCCCTTCCTGTTCCCGCCGGTGCTGCTGGACGGTGAGTACTACGGTGACGGCGCGCAGCGCCAGCTCTGGCCCTTAAGCCCCGCGATACACCTGGGCGCAGACCGGCTGCTGATCATCGGCGTGCGCTCCGAACAGGGCGCGGGCGTGAACGCGCGCCCGCGCACGGTGGTCGAGGCGCCCCCACGCCCGGCCAGCTGTTTGGCTACATGCTCGACACGCTGTTCATGGATCAGATCTACGCCAACGCCGAGCACGTGGCGCGCCTCAACCAGGTGGCCGAGGTCGCCCCCTTCGCGGTCCCCGGCGTCCACAAGGTGGGGACCTTGATGATTGCGCCCAGCGAGGATCTTCGCATCGTCGCCACGCGCCACGTGAAGAGCCTGCCGCGGAGCCTGCGCGCGCTGCTTCGGGTGATGGGCGCGCGCGGCACAGCCGGCGCGCAGCTGGCGAGCTACCTGATGTTCGAGGCGAGCTTCACCCAGGAGATCATGGCGCTCGGGGAGCGCGACGCCATGGCGCAGCGCGAGGAGCTGATGGAATTCCTGTGCGGCGAGCAGCTGACGAACACCATCAAGCTGCCGTTGATGGTGCCTTGAACATCGTCTACCGGAGCGATCGTCGGTCGCATTTGTCCGGGCTGCCGTCGTCCCATCGCCCAATGTGCCTGCAAGGACACGCGCGGGAAGCCCGCGCGCGCCGGGAGCGGCGTGGTGCGCGTATCGCGGGTCACGCAGGGTCGCGGCGGCAAGGCGGTATCGCTGATCACGGGACTGCCGCTCGATGAGGCGGCGCTCGCCGCGCTGGCCCGCGAACTGAAGCAGCGCTGCGGCTCGGGAGGCACGGTGCGCGAGGGCAGCGATCGAGATCCAGGGCGAGCATCGCGACACGCTGGTGGCGGAACTTCTCCGGCGCGGTTTTGCGGCGCGCGCGCTCGGGCGGCTAAGGGCGCGCAAGATCAGGCAAGCGAGGCGCTCACTACCGAACCGGTTGCGCGCGCGGAAACTCCCATGTGCCGTCCAGGATCTGTCGGCGCGGTCGATACTGGCGCACCACGTAGTTCCAGCCTGGCGGCGTGACCAGGCAGTTCGAAATCGTAGCGCTGCAGCCTCCGAACTGCACCGTGATGGATCCGTCCTTGTTGCGCTTGGCGGTCAGGTTGTTCAGCGAGTAGCTGTCGAGCGCATTCTTCTCGAAGAAGCCCTTCGCGTTATACACGCTGATCGACCAGAATCCGTCCACCGGCACCTCCCCGACGGTCAGGCGGTGCACGGTCTGGCCGTCATTGGCCTTCGGTATCACCGACACGTACACCGCGGCCGCGCGCGGATTTCCGCCCCAGCCGGCGGCCGTGAACAGCAGGTGCTGGATCGGGTCGACCTGCTCGCGCGCACCGAACCGTTCCGCGCGTGCTCACGCCGCTGTTCATGGCCAGAAACAGCACGGCCTGGCGGAGTTCATCGCGCGCCGCCGCGTCCCAGTTCGGGATCTCAAAGCGCCCGGGCGCCCCCTGCTGCACCTGGATGCGATCCTGCGCGGCGTTCGCCGTGCGGATGTCGGCCGGATCGTTGGGATCGGCCAGCGTGCGCACCACCGTGACCATGTAGCGCGTGCCCACTTCCTTGCGCGTGTAGGTGTGGCGGCCCGGGGCGTAGACGACCGGTTGCGTGTAATGGTCCTCGTTGATCACGAGCAGCGACATGAAGCGCTTGCCGGTGTCCGGCAGCATCACCGTCACCGGTCCGGCGTCCAGATCGAACACCCCTTTGGAATAGAGGGTGTCGCGGTTCATGCGGATGACATCCTGCCGGTCGATCGCGACCGGCGCGCGATCGTGCACCAGCTTGCCGAAGGCACCGGCGCTCACCATCCGGGCGAAGTACATGTCGGACTCGGCGCGCGTGAAATTCTGCACGGTGACCGCGACGGTGGCTGCGCTCGCCCCTTTGGCCGGGGCGGCGGGCGGTGGCGTAGCGGCCCAGCCGGCAAGCGCGGGCAGCGCAAGGGCGATGAGCGAGCAGTGCCTGTTCATGCTTCGGTCCCTCCCGGTTCCGGCTGCGATGCCTCGAACTCCTCGACGGCTTGCGGGGCGATGGCGCCTTGCCCGCTGGTCGGCAAAGGGGGAGCGAAGCGCTCTTGGCTAACTGGCGCTAACTGGCGCTAACTGGCGTGCGGAAGCCCCGCGTGGCGCACTCGCACGGGCGGGTGCATATGCGCAAAGCGCTCCGCCAGGCGCTCGACGATATAGACCGAGCGATGCTGCCCGCCGGTGCAGCCCACCGCCACGGTCAGGTACTGGCGCGCGCTGGCGTGGTAGGTCGGAATGCGCGCCTGCATGAACCTGACGATGTCCTCGATGAACTCGTGCACCGCAGGCTGCGCCTCGAGAAAGCGCACCACCGGCGGATCGCGCCCGGTGAGCGGGCGCAGCGCGCTCTCCCAGTAGGGGTTGGGGAGCGAGCGCGCGTCGAACACGAAATCCGCATCGCCCGGTATGCCGTGCTTGAAGCCGAAGGATTCGAACTGCATCGAAAGCCGGTCGGCGGAGCGCAGATCGACGCGCCGGTTGATCAGATCGCGCAGCTGGTGCACGCCCAAGCGCGAGGTGTCGATGACCTGATCGGCGATGTCGGCGATCGGCTCGAGCAGGCGGCGTTCGCTGGCGATCGCCTCGCGCAGCGTCTCGCCCTGGCGGCCGAGCGGATGGGCGCGGCGCGTCTCGGCGAAGCGCCGCAACAGTTCCTGGTCCTCGGCCACCAGGAACAGCACCTCGCAGCTGATGGCGCTGCGCTTGAGCTCGTCGATCAGCGTCGGCACCAGGCTGAAATCCGCGTCGCTGTTGCGTGCGTCCAGGCCGATGGCGGTGCGCGCGTAGAGCTTCTCGTCGCCGCGCACCGTATAGGAGATGAACGGCTTGAGCAGCGCGGCCGGCATGTTGTCGATGCAGTAAAAGCCGAGGTCCTCGAGCATGTGCAGCGCCACGCTCTTGCCGGCTCCCGACAACCCGCTAAGAATAATGATCTGCATGCGTCGGCCGGTGCTCGCGCGCCCTTAAGGCTGGATGCGCGCGGCTTTTTGCGCCTCGGCGGCGTGATGGTCGGTGATCTTTTCCTTGTGCTTGCGGACCAGGCGTTCGAGCTTGTCGGTCATCGCGTCGATCGCCGCGTACATGTCCAGGTGCTCGGCCAGTGCGTGCACGGTTTCGCCGCGCAGGTGCAGCGTCATCTCGGCTCGCTTCATGAGCTTCTCCACCGTCATCACACAGTGGGCGTCGATAAGATGGTCGGAATGGCGCTCCAGGCGCTCAATTTTCTTCTCCACGTAGCTGCGGAGCGGGGCTGTGATCTCGACATGATGGCCAGTGACGCTCAATTGCATGGGCTACTCCTTGACTTTCACTTTTTTTGCTTCGCGCGTTCAGGATGCATGGACGGTATCTTTGCCGACCTCCCGCCGTCGTTCGTTCGAGGGTGCCAGCCCCAGGGCTTCGCGGTACTTGGCGACCGTGCGGCGCGCCACCGCCACGCCCTCATCGGCCAGCAACTCGACGATGCGGCTATCGCTTAGGGGCTGGCCGGGTCCTCCTCCCGGATCAGCTTCTTGATCTTGGCGCGGATCGCAGTCGAGGAGGTGGCGCCCGCGCCGTGCGCGCCTTCGACCTGGCTGGAAAAGAAATAGCGCATCTCGAACACGCCGCGCGGCGTGTGCATGTACTTGCCCGAGGTGATGCGCGAGACGGTCGATTCGTGCATCTCGATGGCCGCGGCGATGTCGCGCAGCACCATCGGCTGCATATGCTCCTCGCCCTGCTCGAGGAAGGCGTGTTGCCGGGCCACGATCGAGCGGGCCACCTTGGCCAGGGTGTCATTGCGGATCTCGAGGCTCTTGAGCAGCCAGCGCGCTTCCTGGAGCTGGGTGCGCATGGTGGCGTGCTCGGCGCCGCGGCCGATCAGCTGGGCGTAACCCTGGTTGAGGCGCACGCGCGGCACGTTGGCCGGATTGACCTCCACCGACCAGCCGCGCGCGGTGCGGCGCACAAACACGTCCGGTACCACATACTCGGCCGCCTCGGTCGTGATGACCGAACCGGGGCGGGGGTGGCAGGCGCGCACCAGCGCGAGGGCCTGTTCGAGCTCGGTGTCGGTGGCGCGCAGCGCCCGGCGCAGCGTGGCGAAATCGCGGTTGGCCACCTTGTCCAGGTGGTTGGCCGCCAGCAGGCGGGCCGTGGCCAGTCCCGGCGTGGCCGGATCCAGCAGATTGAGCTGCAGGCCCAGGCATTCGCTCACGCTCCGGGCGCCCACGCCCGCCGGATCGAGCGCCTGGACGTTGCCCAGTACCGCCTCGAGCTCCGCCTCGCTGGCGTCGATCTCGGGAAGCAGGGCCGCGCGCACTTCCCGAAGCGGATCGGCGAGGTAGCCGTCGTCGTTGATGGCGTCAATGAGCGCGCGCCCGATGGTCTGCTCGCGGCCACTGAGCTGCTGCAGATCGAGCTGCCAGAGCAGGTGCTCGTGCAGGGTGTGCCCGGCGGCGTCGGCGAATTCCTGCGCGCGCTCGTCCTCGCCCGGGTTCCAGGGATTGTCGGCCGGGCCGGCGGCCGAGTCGCTCCAGGCCTCATCGATGATCTCGACCTCTGAGGCTCCCGCCGCGGCGGCGCTCTCGCCGCCCATCTCGGTGGTGGCCAGGGGCTGGAAGGTGGCGGTGTCCGAGTCCTCGTCCAGCTCCAGCATCACGTTGCTCTCGAGCGCCTCGCGGATATGGGCCTGCAGCTCGATGGTCGGGAGCTGCAACAGGCGGATCGCCTGCTGGAGCTGCGGCGTCATCGTCAGTGACTGACCCAGACGTAGCTGGAGGGACGCTTTGAGCAATGAACGAGCCTGATTTAAGTCTTAAAGCTGGAAAGTCTCGCCCAAGTACACCTCACGGACCTGTGGGTTGGCAAGCACTTGTTCCGCAGAACCGGAAGCGATTACAGTGCCCCGATTGACGATGTAGGCGCGGGCGCACACCCCCAGGGTCTCGCGCACATTATGGTCGGTAATGAAGACGCCGATGCCGCGCCCGGCGAGCTCGCGGATGATGTGCTGGATGTCGGCGACCGCCAGCGGATCGACCCCCGCGAAGGGCTCGTCCAGCAGGATGAAGCGCGGTGAGGCCGCCAGGGCCCGCGCGATCTCGACCCGCCGGCGCTCCCCGCCCGACAGCGACATGCCGTAGGTCTCGCTCACGTGCTCGATGTGCAGCTGGCTCAGCAGTTCCTTGCAGCGGCGCAGCCGCTCGGTGCGGTCGATCTTGGGCACCAGCTCCAGGATCGCCATGATGTTCTCGGCGGCCGTCAGCCGGCGGAAGACGGAGGCTTCCTGCGGCAGGTAGCCCAGCCCTAAGCGCGCGCGCTGGTCGATGCCGAGCGGGGTGAGGTCCCGGTCATCGAGCCGGATGGTGCCGGCGTCGGCGCGGATCAGTCCCACGATCATGTAAAAGGCGGTGGTCTTGCCCGCCCCGTTCGGCCCCAGGAGCCCGACCACCTCGCCGGTGTTGATCTCGAGCGAAAGGTCGTGCACCACCGTGCGTGCGCCGTAGGATTTCTTCAGTTGCGTGGCGGTGAGGGTACTCACTGCGGGGTCGTCGGCCAGGGCGCCGCTTTCGGGACGATGGTCCGCGGAGGCGGGGCCGGCGGGGCAGGGGGCGGGCTCGTGGGAGGGGCCGTGGCCGGAGCCGCCGTTGGAGCAGTGCCCGGCGTGGCGCCCGAAACTGCGCCGGGCGCGGCGCCCGCACCGGGCTTGCAGCCCCGCTGAAAGCTCCCGCGAACCCGCTCATGGCCCGCGCTGCCGGCCGGCTCGAAGCTCTTGAGACTCTTCAGTTCCAGGTTGTAGACAAAGCCGGCACCGTGGATCTCCTTGCAGCCGTCGTAGAGCTGCACGTCGTCGGTCAGGCGCACCTCGCCGCCGGACTGGGCGTCATAGTTGATGGTCTTCGCGCTCCCGTGCACGTTGGTCACGGACGCGCCGGGTTTGGCCGTGAGCGCCGCGCTTTCCTCGAAGGTCGCGGGCGTGCCGCGAAAGGTGGCGGCGCTCAAGTCCCCCTTTTTGATATGCACCACCGCGTTGTCGGCCTGGAGCTTGCCCTGCGCGAGGCGCGAGGTGACGCCGCCGGACAGATACCAGGTGCTATCGGTGAAATCGATCGACGGGGTTTCGGCGTGCTGGGCCCGCACCAGCAGGGGGCTCCCGCCCTGGTACAGCACCACGTCATTGAGCAGCACCTTGTCGCTCCGGTATTCGACGTCGTCCGCCGCGCACAGGCACAGGTTCCCGGTCTCGCACACCGGCCAGCTGGCCTGGTTCGAGGAGTCGCAATCCCCTTTTGCCGCGCTCGCGCCGTGCTGCAGGGTAATCAGCAGCAGGGGAGCGAGCAGGCGCGAGGGGCCGGGGAATCGGGCGCGGCGGCTAGTCATTTGCCGGTCCGGGTGAATTCGCCATAGACCGGAGATATTAATCTCAGGTGATCGGTCTGCATATCGGCGTGCAGGCCATGCGCCCAGAGCCGATTGGGCCCCCAGTCCATGGTCACCGCGTCGTTGGTATCGGCGCGCCGCGTCTGCATATCGACGCTCAAGGTCGCGGTGTGGATATGGATGGGCTGGGCGCCTGTGCGTTCGCCCTGCGCGAACACTTCCCCCGCCAGGTTGATGTGCTGCGCGGAGGGAGGCAGCACGCCGGTGCGCGCATTGAGCGTCCAGTGCGTATTGCCCTGGTACTCGAACTGCGGTGAGCTCAGTTCGATATCGGCCGTAGGGGAGGGTTGCGCGATGCGATCGGCGCGCAGCCGATAGACCGGTTGGCCCCCCAGGTCGGTCTCGAACAGCACCGCCCCGGTGGCAACATAGCCCGGCTCGGGCGCGTGTTCGCCCTCGGGCGCCTGATTGTCGGCGGGCTCCTCGCGCGGGGAACGCCACAGCCACATCGCCAGGGCGACGGCGAAGGCCAGCAGCAACCAGGCGCGGCGCACGGCGGTGCCTCAGCGACGGGCGCGCCCGCGCGCCGCCATCAGCCAGTCACAGACCTCGCGCACGGCACCGGCGCCTCCGGGTAGGCGCGTGCGCCGGTGCGCGGCGCGCTTGGCATCCGAGTGTGCGTCGGCCACCGCCACCGCCAGGCCCACCTGGCGCATCATCGACACATCGAGCGTGTCATCGCCGATGCAGGCGCACTCGCGCGCCGCGATGCCGAGCCTTGCGATCAGTGCCGTGAATGCCGCGCCCTTATCAGCTGATGCCCTGCTGCACCTCGCGGATCCCGAGGTCCGTGCAGCGCCGCGTCACGGCCTCGGAACTGCGCCCCGAGATCAGCGCGATCATCACGCCTGAGGCCGCGAGCGTGCGGATCCCGTAGCCGTCGCGCACGTGGAAGAGCTTCTCGCGCTCCCCATCCGGCCCGTAGCGCAATCGGCCGTCGGTGAGCACGCCGTCCACGTCCAGAACCAGGAGACGGATGGCGGCGAGCGGCGTGGAGCGACGCGCCATGGCCCTAGACCACGCCCGCGCGCATCAGGTCGTGCACGTTCAGCGCACCGATCAGGCGGCGCTGCGCATCGACCACCAGCAGGGCGGTGACCCGATGGGTCTCCATGAGCAGGGCCGCGGTGGCGGCCAGTTCGCCCGGGCCCACGGTGCGCGCATCCGAGGTCATCGCCTGGCGCATGCTCGTGGTGTGCAGATCGGTATGACGATCGAGCGCACGGCGCAGATCTCCGTCGGTAAACACCCCGAGCACCCGATCATCGGCATCGACGATCGC
This sequence comes from uncultured Gammaproteobacteria bacterium, assembly GCA_963789365.1. Lineage (GTDB taxonomy): Bacteria > Pseudomonadota > Gammaproteobacteria > Steroidobacterales > Steroidobacteraceae > FEN-1191. The sequence continues at coordinate 1,620,700 of CAWBKJ010000004.1, read as the reverse complement.
CGTGAGCCCCAAGCCCTTGGCGCTCATCTCGACCAGGCCCGAGGCCAGGAGCGTATCCGGGCTCACGCGCGGCACGGCCACTCCGGTGCGCATGATGTTCTCGACGTGCAGCAGGAGCCGCCGTCCCAGCGCGCCGCCGGGGTGGCGGCGCGCGAACTCCTCGGCCGAGAAGCCGCGCGCCTCGAGCACCGCGACCGCGAGCGCATCGCCCATCGCCAGCGCCGCGGTGGTGCTGGTGGTGGGCGCGAGATTGTGCGGGCAGGCCTCCTGCGCGACGCTGACATCGAGCGTGATGTCGGCGGCCTGCGCGAGCGAGGAGTCCAGGCGACCGGTGAGCACGATCAGGGGCACGCCCAGGCGCTTGACGTGCGGGAGCAGCAGCAGGATCTCGGTGGTCTCACCGGAATTGGAGAGCGCCAGCAGCAGGTCCGGGCGCGTGATCATGCCCAGATCGCCGTGCCCGGCCTCGGCCGGGTGCAGAAAGAAAGCGGGCGTGCCGGTGCTGGCCAGCGTGGCGGCGATTTTCCCGGCGATGTGGCCCGACTTTCCCATGCCGCTCACGATCACGCGCCCCTCGCAGGCCAGCAGCGCGCGGCAGGCGGCCGCAAACTGCGCGTTGAGCCGGCCGTTGAGGGCGGCGATCCCGGCCTGTTCGGCGGCCAGGGTGCGCCGCGCCGTCGCCAGCAGGGCGGAATCCTCGAGCAGGCCGGCGGAAACCTTGCGCATGGGGGCGGCATGATAGCGCGCCAGCAGGGTAATGTAAGATGCGTCCAGCGCTCCCCCCATGATGGCCACCGCATGCACCCAGCTCAAGTCGCTGACCTGATTCGCGCCGCAATGCCCGGTGCCGAAGTGGTGGTGGAATCGCCCGATCAGACGCATTTCAGCGCGCGCATCATCAGCCCCGCCTTTGCCGGACTGCGCGGCGTGGCGCGACACCAGCTGGTCTATCGTGCGCTCGGCGAGCGCGTCGGCCGCGAGATCCATGCCTTGTCGATCGAGGCGCTGACGCCACAGGAAATCGCGCAGCGCGCCGCGCCCTCAGAAACTGGCCGTGGATAAGCTGCAGATCACCGGCGGGGTGCGCCTCGATGGCGAGATCCGCGTATCGGGAGCCAAGAACGCCACGCTCCCGATGCTGGCCGCCTCGCTCCTGGCCGACGGGCCCGTCAACATCGGCAACGTGCCGCATCTGCACGATGTCACCACCATGATCGAGCTGCTGGCGCGCATGGGCGTGACGGTCACGGTGGACGAGCACATGCGCATCGAGGTCGATCCCTCCTCGATCAAGGAGTGCTTCGCGCCCTACGAGCTGGTCAAGACCATGCGCGCCTCGATCCTGGTGCTCGGTCCGCTGGTGGCGCGCTATGGACGGGCCGATGTCTCGCTACCGGGCGGCTGCGCGATCGGTGCGCGGCCGGTCAACATCCACGTCGCGGGGCTCCAGGCCATGGGCGCGGACATCCATATCGAAGGCGGCTACATCCGCGCGCGCGCCGGCCGCCTGCACGGGGCGCACCTGGTGCTCGACACCGTCACGGTCACCGGTACCGAGAATCTGATGATGGCCGCGGCTCTGGCCGATGGCGAGACGGTGATCGAGAACGCCGCGCGCGAACCCGAGGTGGTGGATGTCGCCAATTTCCTGATCGCTATGGGCGCGCGCATCCAGGGCGCCGGGAGCGACAAGATCGTCATCAACGGCGTCAAGACCCTCAAGGGCACGGCCTACGAGGTGCTGCCCGACCGGATCGAGGCCGGCACCTACCTGGTCGCGGCCGCGATCACTGGCGGTCGCATCCGCCTCAAGAACACGCGCCCCGATCATCTGGATGCCGTGCTGGCCAAGCTCATCGAGGCGGGCGCGCGGGTGGGCAGCGGGAGCGATTGGGTGGAGCTGGACATGGGCGGGCGGCGCCCGCGCTCGGTCGATGTGCGCACCGCGCCCTATCCGGCGTTTCCGACCGACATGCAGGCGCAGTTTGCGGCCCTCGATACCATCGCCAACGGCGTGGGCACGGTGGTGGAGACCATCTTCGAGAACCGCTTCATGCACATGCTGGAAATGCGCCGCATGGGCGCGGAAATCCGCCTCGAGGGCAACACCGCCATCATCCACGGGGTATCCGAGCTGACCGCGGCGCCGGTGATGGCCACGGACCTGCGCGCCTCGGCGAGCCTGGTGCTCGCCGGCCTGGTGGCGAAGGGCCGCACCGACATCGAGCGCATCTACCACATCGATCGCGGCTACGAGGCGATCGAGGAAAAACTCGCCCAGGTCGGGGCGCAGATCAGGCGGGTGCCCAACTAGAGAGGCTCCCGGCCTAGACCTGGCTCGGCCGCTCCACCACCTGGCACTGCACTTCCTGCACTTTCAGGCCGCGCTGCACGCGCAGCTGCACGCTGCCGCCCGGTTTGTGGCTCGCCAGCTGGGCCATGGCGTCCTGGGCGCTGTGCAGGTCATGGCCGTCGATGGCCAACAGGATGTCCCCGGCGTGCAATCCCGCCTGGGCGGCCGGGCCGTTGGGGTAGAGCCTCGTGATCACCACCCCGCCGCGCGCCAGCCCGTAATGGGCGGCCTGCTCGTTGCTGAAATCATCGGTGATGATGCCGCTCCAGCCGCGCACCACATGGCCGTGCGCGATGATGTCGCGCATTACCCCGCGCGCCAGGTTGACGGGGATGGCGAAGCCGATGCCCTCCACGCCGGTGGAGTCCATGTTCTTGGCGATCACCGCGGTGTTGATGCCCACCAGTTCGCCCGCGGCATTGATCAGCGCGCCGCCGGAATTGCCTTCGTTGATGGCCGCATCCGTCTGGATGAAATTCTCGAAGGTGGCCACGCCCAGCTGCTTGCGATCGATGGCACTGACGATCCCGTGGGTGACGGTCTGCTGCAGGCCCAGCGGGTTGCCGATCGCCAGCACCTCGTCGCCGACCTGGAGCCGATCGGAGCGCCCCAGCCTCATGACCGGGAGCTTCTGGAGCTGGATCGACAGCAACGCCAGGTCGGTGTCCGGATCGCGGCCGACCACCTTGGCCACGCCGCTCCGTCCGTCGGCCAGCTGCACCTTGATGGTGGTGGCGTTGGCGATCACGTGGTTGTTGGTGATGATGTGGCCGCTCTCGTCCACGATCACCCCCGAGCCCAGCGCGCGCTGCACGCGCTGCTGAAAGCGCGGCCCGTATTGACCGAACAGCCGCTCGAAGGAGTTGGGCTGCACCTGCTCGGTGACCACGCGGGCCGTATAGATGTTGACGACCGCGGGCGCCGCGCGGTGCACGGCATCGGCAAAGGAGTGCAGGGCAATGCCGACCTCGCCGCTATTGCTGGCATCGGCGCTGTCCGGGGATGCGACCGTGGCGAGCGGCGCGGCCGCCGGTGCATGCGCGCCCGTCGCCGGTGCCGCGGGCCTCGCAGCGTGCGTGCGCACCAGCAGCTCGGGCCGGAAGAACACCACCAGGAAGGCCAGCGCCAGTCCGCCGACGACGGCACCGGTCAGAAACACCAGGCCCGGCCCCAGTTTTCGCAGACTCATTCCGACTCCTTAAAAGATGAGCATGGGCGCAGTGCGCGCGCCCCCGCGCAGTGCGTGGGCTCCGAAGAGCACCGCGGCGGGATGTGTATAATGCGACACTTCCCGAGACAATCGTGAGCCTCGCCTGATGCCCGCCCGCTGAGCGGACCCTAAGTGAAGGCCAAAGGCAGCGGAGTAGCGACAGATGACGGATGCGGTAGCGACGGGCGAGGCCAGTGACGTGGACCAGGGGCGCCGGAAATTCCTGACGGTGGCCACCGCCGCCACGGCCGCCGCGGGGGCCGTGTTTGCGATCACTCCGTTCATAGCGAGCTGGGAACCCTCCGAGCGCGCTCGCGCGCTGGGTGCACCGGTGACGGTGGACTTGAGCAAGCTGGAGCTGGGCCAGATGGTCACCTACGTCTGGCGCCGCCAGCCGATCTATATATTCAAGCGCTCGCCCGAGATGGTGGCGAGCCTGCCGACGCACGACGGGCGCTTGAAGGATCCGCAGTCCAAGGAGTCCGACCAGCCCGCCTACGCGCGCAACGAGCGCCGCTCGCGACGGGCGGATATCGCGGTGCTGATCGCCACCTGCACGCACCTCGGCTGCCTGCCGAAGCAGCGTTTTGAGCCGGGCGATGCGGTGCTGGGCGCCGATTGGCCGGGCGGGTTTCTGTGCCCCTGCCACGGTTCGCGCTTTGACATGGCCGGGCGCGTGTTCAACGGCTCGCCCGCCTCGACCAACCTGCGCATTCCGCCGTACAGCTTTACGAGGGAGAACACGCTGGTCATCGGCCAGGATGAATCCGGCGCCCAAGGAGCGGCGTGATGGCGAACCAGGACGCACAGTATCCGCCCGGCTTCTGGGGCTGGCTCAACCGGCGCATGCCGGTGCAGAAATTCCTGCGCGAGCAGCTGCTCGAGTACTACGCGCCGAAGAATTTCAACGTCTGGTACTTCTTTGGCTCCCTTGCGCTGCTGGTGCTGGTGATGCAGCTGTTTTCGGGCATCTTCCTGACCATGTTCTACAAGGTCGGCGACACCTCCGCCTTCGACTCGGTCGAATACATCATGCGCGAGGTCGACTACGGCTGGCTGATCCGCTACCTGCATACCACCGGCGCCTCGGCCTTCTTCATCGTCATCTACCTGCACATGTACCGCGCGCTCCTGTACGGCTCGTACAAGGCGCCGCGCGAGCTGCTGTGGCTGTTCGGCATGTTCATCTACCTGGCGCTGATGGCCGAGGCCTTCATGGGCTACGTGCTGCCCTGGGGCAACATGTCCTACTGGGCCGCGCAGGTGATCATCAACCTGTTCAGCACCATCCCGGTGATCGGGCCCGGGCCTGGTGGAATGGATCCGCGGCGACTACGGCGTGGCCGATGCCACCGTGGATCGCTTCTTCGCGCTGCACGTGGTGGCGATCCCGCTGGTGCTGCTGCTGCTGGTGGCGCTGCACCTGGTGGCGCTGCGCCAGGTCGGCTCGAACAACCCCGACGGCATCGAGATCAAGGAAAAGCGCGGCCCGGACGGCAAGCCGCTCGACGGCATTCCGTTCCACCCGTACTACACCGTCAAGGACGTGGTCGGGATCGGCGTGTTCCTGACGCTATTTGCGATCGTCGCCTTCTTCGTGCCGACTTTCGGCGACCTGTTCATGGAAGAGGCGAACTTCGAGCCGGCCAATCCGCTCTCGACGCCCGAGCCGATCGCGCCCTCCTGGTACTTCACGCCCTACTACGCCATCCTGCGCGCGGTCCCCAACCAGCGCCTGGGCGCGCTGCTGCTGCTGATGGCGGTGCTGGCGTTCTTCTTCCTGCCCTGGCTCGATCGCTCGCCGGTCAAGTCGGTGCGCTACCGCGGCGCGCTCTTCAAGCGGCTTCCTGGCGCTGTTCACCGTCTCCTTCCTGACGCTGATGTACCTGGGACTGAAGCCCGCGACCGGCGCCTACGTGACCGCCGCGCGCGTGGCGGCGATCGGCTACTTCGCATTCTTCCTGCTGATGCCCTGGTACTCGCGCGCCGATCGCAGCAAGCCGGTTCCAGAGAGGGTGCGTTTCCATGCGTAATTCAGCCCTTGCCCTGCTGCTGTTCGGGCTCGCCCCCTGGCTGCAGGCGGCCGGAGCCGCCGAAGAGCACTCCGCCCCGGTGGACTGGCAGCACTGGAGCGCCGGCAACAACGTCTCCAATACCGATTCTCTGCAGCGCGGCGCGCGCAACTTCATGAATTACTGCTCCGGCTGTCACTCGATGAAGTATCTGCGCTACTCGCGCATGGCCAAGGATCTGAAGATCCCGCCGAGCAACTCAAGCCTACCTGCTTCCGCCGGGCGCGAGTCCCGCTGATTACCTGCAGGCCAGCCTCCTGCCGGCGGATGCGGTGACCTGGTTCGGCAAGGAACCGCCCGACCTGTCGCTGATCGCGCGCTCCCGCGGTCCGGACAAGGTCTACCGCTTCCTCAAGACCTTCTACCTGGACCCCTCGCGCCCGACGCGCAGCAACAACCTGGTCCTGAACAATCCGGCCATGCCGGCCGTGCTCTCCGAGCTCGAGGGCGTCAAGAAGGCGGTGTTCAAGGACAAGCGCTTCGATCACTTCGAGACCCTGACTCAGGGCCAGCTCACGCCGGAGCAGTTCGACGCCTTCGTGCGCGACACCGTCAATTTCCTCGACTATGCCGGAGAGCCGGCGCAGGACGAGCGACGCAGCATCGGCGTGTGGGTGGTGCTGTTCATGCTGACCTTCACCTGGATGGCATGGCTGCTCAAGAAGGAATATTGGAAAGACATCCATTGATTTTTGCCGGCCTGGCGCCCCGCGCCACGCCGGCAGCAGGATCCCTTAGCCTATGGCTAGCCGGCGATCGGTCATGACTCTGTTCTCCGCTCCCGATGAACCTCAGAGTCATCGGGTGCGCGTGGTGCTGGCCGAAAAGGCCAACGAGATCGACATCATCAGCGTAGTGCCGGGCCGCTACCCGGAAGACCTGCTCGACCTCAATCCCTACCGGAGCCTGCCGACGCTGGTCGATCGCGACCTGGTGCTCTACGACGCGCGCGTCATCATCGACTACCTGGACGAGCGCTTTCCGCACCCGCCGCTGATGCCGGTCGACCCGGTGCTGCGCGCGCAGTTCCGGCTGGCGATGTACCGCGTCGAGCGCGACTGGTACGGCCTGGCCGAGCAGATCGAGCGCGAGCCCGATCGCAAGAACCAGGCGCGGCTCAAGAAGGAGCTGCTCGACACCATGCTGGAGAGCGCCGAGCTGTTCAAGATCAAGCCGTTCTTTCTGAGCGACGAATTCTCGGTGGTCGACGCCACGATCGCGCCGATGATATGGCGCATGCGCCGCTACGAAATCGAGCTGCCACCGCATGCGCAGGCGATGGCCAAGTACGCGGCCACGATCCTGGCGCGCCCCTCGATGCGCGCCAGCCTGTCCGACGTCGAGATCGAGAAAGGCGGGCTGTGAGCAGCTCGGATGACGCCGGCACCGGGTTGTCGCGACGCCCGTACCTGCTGCGCGCCATGCACGAGTGGATGGGCGATGCCGGGCTGACGCCGCACATCATCGTCGATGCGGGACGGAGCGGGGTCGAAGTGCCCAACGCCTATATCAAGGACGGCAAGATCGTCCTCAACGTGTCGCTGAACGCCACGCAGCGCCTGCAGCTGCTCAATCACGGCATCGACTTCGACGCTCGCTTTGCCGGCGTCGTGCATCACGTGCGCGTGCCGATGGTCGCGGTGCTCGGGATCTATGCGCGCGAGACCGGGGAGGGCATGGTATTCAACGAGAGCGAGCCCGACCCGCCGCCGGGCGAGTCCGGCACGCCCGTTAAGGGCGAGATGCGCCGGGTCAAGCTGACGGTGGTGAAATAATTCTCAGCTCGCCGTGCTTGCACCGCCGGTCCAGGCGCTCCCCATGACATTCAGCAGCAATCGGCCGGCCATGATGCAGCTCAGGCCGTTGGTGAAATCGAAGCTCGGCGCGACCTCGACCAGATCCATGCCCACGATCCGGTGCTGGCGGGCGATGGTGCGCAGGAGCGGCGCCAGCTGGCGGAACAGCACTCCGCCTGGGGTCGGGGCCATCACGCCGGGCATCTCGGTGGGGTCCAGGCCGTCGGCATCCACGGTGATGTAGACCGGTGCGCCCGCGGGGATCGTGGCCAGCACCGGCTCAGGCCCGCGCTCGTGAAATTCCTGGGCCGTGAAGATGTGCGAGCCGTAGGCGCGCGCCGCCTCGAGCTCGGCGCGGCGCGCGCTCCCGGTCGAGCGCATTCCGAGCTGCGTCATCCCTGAGACCTGCGCCTTGGTGCTCGCCCAGCGCAGCGGGCTGCTGTAGCCACGACGCACGCCGCCGACCTCCTCGCGCCAGTCCAGGTGCGCATCGACGTGGAAGATATGCACGGGCCGGGACAGCACATCGAGCGCCTCGAGCACCGGAATGGTTACGCCGTGATCGCCACCGAGCACGAAGACCTGGGCGCCAGCGCGCCACAGCCGCCGGATGACTTCGCTCACCCGCTGCGAGTACGAGTCGTAGGGTCCTTCGCTCCAGGCGATGTTGCCGCAGTCCACGCAGCGCGCGGGCAGCGCGCTCGCAAGTTCCGAGCCGAGATCGAAGTCCCAGTGGTTGCGCCCGTCGCTGAACTGGCCGGAGGCCCTGCGGATCGCATCCGGTGCGCGGGTCTGATCGTTGGGACGGGCGTCGCCCGCATAGGGCTCGCTGTGCTGGATGCCGATCAGCGCAATATCCGCCTCCCAGCGCGCCGGATCGCAGATGACCGGCCAGTCGAGGAAGGCGCGTGCGGGCAGAACCGTATCTTGGACCAGTGTGTTCAGTCAGCGCCTCCAGGGGACCGAAGCCATTGCGAATGGGCTTGCGTGGGGCTATTCGTGCCCGCTGCCGGCCGCACCCGTGAGCAGCTGCGGTTCCCCGCTTCGCGTGATGCGCACCCAGGCCGGTTCGCGATGCACGCGCCCGTCCGGCCCTAAGGTCAGATCGCCGGTAAGGCCGGCCACATGCACCTGCTGGGCGTTGCGCCCGGCCGCCACGATCGCAATCGCCAGCTGGCAGGCATCGTAGCCAAAGGCGTACAGGCCCGATTGCCAGCTCGTGTTCTCGCCCGATTGGCTCGCCACGGTGTTGCGCAGCGCCGCCGCCGCGCCGCTGTCGGGCACCAGCCAAGGCATGGCCGGCACGATCAGGCCGTCTAGGTCCTGATTGGCGATGCTGCCATCGGCCGCAAAGGCATCGCTGGTGGCATACACCGGCACGTCCCCGGCGTACTGGAAGCGCAGCTGCGGGCGGAGCAAGCGCGCCGCGGCCGCCTGCGCCGGCAGGAAGATGAAATCAACATCGGTGCGACCGCGCGGCTCGAACTCGAATTTCTGGCCCAGCACGGCCTGCAGGCGGAGCCGGCGCGCGAAGCTTTGATCGGTCCCGAGCACCGCGCGGATCGGCGTGGCGAAGTCGTGCTCCGATGGATCGTAGACCGCCTGGGCCAGCAGCGTGCCCCCGCCCGACAGGAGTTCCTGCTTGAAGGCCGCGAGTACGCGGGTGCCCCAATCGCCCGTGGGCCCCAAGGCCACGCCGCGCTTCTGGCCGGCCGCCAGCAAACGCCGCGCCACCTCGCGCGCCTCGTCCTCGGGCGAGAGCGCAAACTGGTTCATGCCCGGCGGGGCGCTGCGCCCGGTGCTCAGGAAATTCAGGGCCAGCATCGGTACCCCGGGGGAGGAGGCGGCGGCAATGTCCACTTCCTGCCGGGTCAGGGGCCCGACCACGAAGTCGGCGCCCTCGCTCCGCGCCGTGCGCAGCGCCTCGTCCACCGTGATCACGCCGGTGTCGTAGACCTGCACCTGCGGGCGGGAATTGGCGGGCAATTGCTGCAGGGCGAAGTCAAAGCCGGCATGGATGGTGGCGGCGTATCCGGACGCCTGGCCGCTGACCGGCAGGAGCAGGGCGATCTTGCGCAGCTGCGAGGCCATCGGCAAGGCCGCCGGCAGCGCGCCGGTGAGCAGCTCGGTGGCCGGATGATCCGGATAGCGAGCGCGCCAGCGCGCGGCCTCGCTGGCGCCATTGAGCGAGGCGCCGCCGCCGGCGACCGCAATGGCCCCAAGATCGAGCCAGCCGCGCACGATCGGGTCCTGGCTGGATTCGGGCTCGAGCTTCACGCCCCGGTTGCGTGCATCGCGCAGCAGCCCGAGCAATTCCTCGCGCATCGCCCGGCGGTCGCTGGGGTTGGCGGCGAGGCGCTCGGCGGCCATCTCCGCGCGCACGCCATCGACCGGCCGGCCCGCGGCGAGCGCGATGCGCATGCGACTGGAAAAATACTGGGGCGCGATCGGCGTGCCGGTGGGTTCGGGTATCGCGCTCATCTTCTGCCAGGCGCGCTGCGACTGGCCGTTCGCCAGGTCGATGTCCGCCTCGATCACGCGCCGTTCGGTGACCTGCACCGCCGTGAGCTTGCCGGTAATCGCGCGCAGCGTGCGCGTGGCATCGGCCGGGCGCGCCGCCTGCAGCCAGGCACGAGCCGCCTGCAGCTGGAGTCCTGGCTGGTCTGCGGGCTTGGCGCGGGCGGCTGCCTCTTCAAGCTGCGCCGCGCTGCGCTCGCGCGCGCTGCTCGGGGCCGGTGCGGGCGCGGGTGATGCGGGAGCTGCGTTCGGAAAGGAGGCCGGCGGAATACTCGAGCAGGCGGCGAGCGCGGCCAGCGCCGCGAGCGCGAGGGCGCCGCGCCAGGCAGAATCTTCGTGAACAGGCCGTATTTGCATCGATGGCACCGCGCCCGCAAGCTAGGCGATCAAAACGAGGGCCGAGATTATAGTGGCTGGCGGCGTGGGCAGGCTTGATGTCGTGGCGACGCCGATCGGCAACATCGGCGATCTGAGCCCGCGCGCCATCGAGGCCCTGCGGGCCGCGGATCTGGTGCTGGCCGAGGACACGCGCCACACCGCGGCGCTCCTTGGCAGCTGCGGAATCACGCGACCCCTGATGTCCCTGCACGAACACAACGAGAGCGGCCGGGTCGATGCACTCCTGGAGCGGCTCCGGCGCGGGGAGGTGCTGGCGCTGGTCAGCGATGCCGGCACGCCCCTGCTCTCGGATCCGGGCTTTGTGCTGGTGCGGGCGGTGGCGGCCGCGGGCCTGGAGGTGCGCAGCATCGCCGGCCCCTCGGCGGTGACCGCAGCGCTCGCCATCGCCGGGCTCCCCACGGATCGCTTCGTTTTCGAGGGCTTTTTGCCGGCACGCAGCGGCGAACGACAGGCGGCCCTGGCGCGCCTGTGCGCCGAAACGCGCACGCTGGTGCTGTTCGAGGCCCCGCACCGCATCGCCAAGACGCTGCAGCAGCTCTCGGAAGTGTTCGGTGCGGAACGTGCGGCGGTGGTCGCACGCGAGCTGACCAAGCGCTACGAAACGGTCTATCGCGGGAATCTCGCGCAACTCGCGCAGCGCGCGCTTGAGGACAAGGACTTCGCGCGCGGGGAGATCACGATCGTCGTGGCGGGCGCTGCGGCGCAGGAGGGCGGTGACGCGCAACTGCTGGCGCGCGCCTTGCCGCTGCTCCTTAAGGATCTGCCGCCGGCGCGCGCCGCGGCCGTTGCCGCGCAGCTCTCAGGCGTGCCGCGAGCGCGCGCCTACGCTCAGGCGATGCAGCTCTCGCGCAATAACGGTGCAGAACCCGAGTAGAGGCCGTATGGTGGGCACTGGAGAGCCGGCCAGGCAATCGCTGCGTTCCGGAGGGCCTTTCGGGGTCCAAAAGGGCGTGGAGGAAAGTCCGGGCTCGGCGGGTCAAGGTGCCAGGTAACGCCTGGGGGGCGCGAGCCCACGGAAAGTGCAACAGAAAGTAAACCGCCGAAGTGCCGCAAGGCGCTGGTAAGGGTGAAAGGGTGCGGTAAGAGCGCACCGCGTCGGTGGTAACACCGCACGGCACGGCAAACCCCACCTGGAGCAAGGCCAAATAGGGAAGTCGCGGCGGCAACGTCGCAGCGCCGGACCTGCGCGCGCTTCCGGGTAGGCCGCTTGAGGCTCACGGCGACGTGAGTCCCAGAGGAATGATTGCCCACGACAGAACCCGGCTTATCGGCCGGCTCTCCTTCTTCCTTTCGCGCGACCCGCGTGGGTGCAAAAAAAGCGATTTTTTTTCACCTTGAATTGAGGTTAGCCGAGCAACTGTTTGATCAATAAGATCGGTTGACTCCGATTGCGCGCGTTCACCTCGGCAGCGGCGTCCGTTTCGAGCGTAAGTCGTTGTGGGAAAGGAAAAAATCCAAGGCAAAAACCATTGACATAAGAGGTCATCGATTTCTATAGTGGCGCCAAGTGGGAAAAAGTGGGAGCAGATGGGCGCTCGTGGCCTATCGACGACATGTTTCGCGGCGCAACAAAGCTTACGGTGGACGACAAAGGGCGGCTGGTCATGCCAACCCGCCATCGCGACCGGCTGCGCGAACAATGTGGGGGCCAGCTGGTCATCACTGTCGATCGCGATCAGTGTCTGCTGATCTACCCGCTTCCCGAATGGGAACAGATCGAACGCAAGCTCATGGCGCTGCCCTCACTGCAGCCGCAGGCCCGACGACTCCAGCGACTGATGGTGGGTCACGCCACCGACATTGAGCTCGATGCGCACGGGCGCCTGCTGCTGCCCGCGGAATTGCGCGAATTTGCCGGCCTGCATCGGCACGCGATGCTGATTGGCCAGGGCGGGCGTTTCGAGCTGTGGGACGAAGCACGCTGGATGGAACGGCGCGACGTCTGGCTCAAGAGCGACGACTCGACCGGGACGCTCCCGGGCGATCTCGATTCGTTGTCGCTCTAGAAGGCCGGAAGCCAAGTGCGCCAGGGCGGGGAGTTTGGATGAGCACAAACCGGTGCTTGTCGATGAGGTGCTTGCAGCTCTTGCCGTGCGCCCGGCCGGCCACTATGTCGACGCTACGTTCGGTCGCGGCGGCCACAGCGAGCGAATCCTCGCCGCCCTCGGACCGCAAGGACGCCTCGTCGCAATCGACCGCGATCGCGAGGCCATCGCGGCGGGCCGCGCACGCTTCGCATCGGAAGGGCGCATTGCGTTTGTGCATGGAGCCTTTGGCGAGCTGGCGGCGCTGCTGCGCGCGGCGCTACCGCAATGCGCCGTGTACGACGGAATCCTCATTGACTGCGGCGTCTCCTCACCACAACTGGACAACGCCGCGCGCGGCTTTAGCTTCCAGAAGGACGGCCCGCTCGACATGCGTATGGATCCGCAATCCGGAGAACCCGTCAGCGACTGGCTTGCTCGGGCCTCGTTCGAGGAAATGCGAAACGTGATCGCGAGCTTCGGGCAGGAGCGCTTCGCGCGCCGCATCGCCAGCGCCATCGAGCGCGAGCGCGCGCGCGCGCCGCTGACCGGAACCGCGCAGCTCGCGGCGCTGATCCAGCGCGCAGTGCCCACGCGCGAGCCCGGCAAGCACGCGGCGACCCGCACCTTCCAGGCGCTGCGCATGATGATCAACGACGAGCTCGGCCAGCTGCAACGCGCCCTCGAGCAGGCCCTCACGCTGCTGGCACCGGGCGGCCGGCTGGCGGTCATCAGTTTCCATTCGCTCGAAGACGGCGTGGTGCGCGACTTTCTGGGCACGCACAGCACCGTCGATCCCTCGCTCGCACGATTGCCGATGATTCCTGCCACTGCCATGCCGCGACTGCGGCGCATCGGGCGCAAGCAACGCGCCAGCGCCGCCGAAGTGGCCTTCAATCCGCGCGCGCGCAGCGCGTTGCTGCGCGTCGCGGAATTTCTTGGGCCGGTGGCGAAGTGAAGCCGGTGCCGCGCGCGCTGCTGTGGGCCGGCATGCCGCTGCTGTGGCTGAGTGTGCTCGGCTCGGCCACCGGCGCGATCTACTGCAAGCACCGGGCGCGCGAGCTGTTCGTCCAACTAGAGCATCTCAACAGCGGGCGCGATGAGCTCGAGGCGGAGTGGGGCCGACTGCAGATCGAGCAGAGCTTCTGGTCCACGTACGCCTACGTCGAGAACGTCGCCAGCACCAAGCTGCAGATGCGCATTCCCAATTCGAACGAAGTCGAGATACCCACCCCATGAGCCGCCCTGGGGCGCCGCGCCGAAGCGCTCAGGCGCGTGCCGATCGCAGCGCGCGGCCGATTTCCTTCCGCATGCGCCTGGGCGTGGTGTTTTTCGTGATGCTGGGGATCGGCGCCGCGCTGGTGGGCCGCGCCGTGCAGTTGCAGTTGGTGCAGCATCGCTTCCTTGCCAGCGAGGGCGCGGCGCGCTTTACCCGCGTGGCCGCGATCGTCGCGCATCGCGGCACGATCACCGATCGCTACGGCGAGCCGCTCGCGGTGAGCACGCCGGTCGATTCGGTGTGGGTCAATCCGCGCTCTCTCTCGGCCAACACCGAGCAGCTGCCGCGCCTGGCCAAGGCCATCAACGTGGATCTGCACGAGCTGGTCGGCCGCGTCAGTACCGGCCAGGACCGCGAATTCATGTACGTGGCGCGCGGGCTCCAGCCGGCCGATGCGCGCAAGGTGCGCCAGCTCCAGATCAACGGCGTGAATCTGGCGCGCGAGTATCGGCGCTACTACCCGGCCGGCGAAGTCACCGGTCACCTGCTCGGCTTTACGGACGTCGATGACACCGGGCAGGAAGGCGCGGAGCTCGCCTACGACAACTGGCTGGGGGGCGAGGACGGCGCCAAGCGCGTCATCCAGGACAGCCAGGGCAACCGCGTCGAGGACGTCGAGAGCATTCGTGCAGTGCGCCCGGGGCGCGAACTGAAGCTCAGCATCGACCTGCGCATCCAGTACCTGGCCTACCGCGAGCTCAAGGCGGCGGTGCGCGACAATCGCGCGCGCTCGGGCTCGGTGGTGGTGATGGACGTGCGCACCGGCGAAGTGCTCGCCATGGTCAACCAGCCGGCGTTCAACCCCAACGATCGCCACCAGCTCAATCCCACGGCCTATCGCAACCGCGCCGCGACCGATCTGTTCGAGCCCGGCTCGAGCATCAAGCCGTTTTTTGTCGCCGCGGGGCTGGCCTCGGGCCGCTACCAGGCCGACAGCATCATCGACACCAGCCCCGGATACATCCAGGTCGGGACCTCGATGATCCACGACGAGCACAACCTCGGCTCCATCCCGCTGGCCACCGTGCTTGCCTTCTCCTCCAACGTCGGCATGGCGCACCTGGCGCTCTCCCTCGAGCCCAAGCAAATCTGGGGCACGCTCGATGCGCTTCGGCTTCGGGCAGGTCACCGCCAGCGGCTTTCCGGGCGAGTCGGCCGGCCAGTTATCCAACTACTCGCACTGGCGCAGCGTCCTGATCGGCAACATGTCGCACGGCTACGGCCTTTCGGTGACGCCGCTCCAGCTGGCGCAGGCCTACGCCACGCTCGGCGCGCTGGGTCTTCGGCGCCCGGTCTCGATGCTGCGCGTGGACGGGCCCGTAGCGGGCGATCGGGTGCTCGAACGCCCGGTGTGCGCGCAGCTCCTGCACCTGCTCGAATCGGTGATCACGATGCCCGGGGCCACCGGCAAGCTGGCGGCGATCCCGGGCTATCGCATCGCCGGCAAAACCGGCACCGCCTGGAAGGCCGAGGGCGGGGGCTATTCGCAGAACCGCTACGTCGCGGTGTTCGCGGGCGTCGCACCGGTGAGCAATCCGAGGCTCGCGGCCGTGGTGGTGATCGATGAGCCCAGTGCCGGCAAATACTACGGCGGGGATGTCTCGGCGCCGGTGTTCGCGGCCGTGCTGGGCGGTTCGCTCCGGCTGCTGGGCGTGGCGACCGATGCGAGTGTGCGTCCTGGCGGAGGCGCCGGTGCGCTCAATTCCGGTACCCAGGTGGCGCGCCGATGAGCCCGGGCGCAAATCCGGGCGCGATCGAGGCCGTGTGGCGCCCGCTCCGCGCCTTGCTGGGCGGTGGGATCGAGGTGCCCGACGACGTGGAAGTGGCCGACCTCACGCTCGACAGCCGCCAGGTGCGCAAGGGCGCGGCGTTTCTCGCCTGCCGCGGCCGCAAGCGGCACGGACTGGAGTTCGCGCGCGCCGCGGTCGAGGCGGGCGCGCGCGCCGTGCTCTGGGAGCCCGCACCCGGCATCAACGCACCGCAATTTCCCCCCTCGGTGCTGGTGGTGGCGGTCCCGGAACTCTCGGCGCAGGCCGGATTTATTGCGGACCGGTTCTTCGGCGCGCCCTCGGCGCGACTTTCGGTCACGGGCATCACCGGCACCAACGGCAAGACGACCTGTGCCTGGCTGCTGGCCGCGGCCCTCAACGCCAGCGGCCGGAGCTGTGCCTACCTCGGCACGCTGGGCCGCGGGCTGGAGGGGCACATGGCGCCGGGCACCCACACCACGCCCGATGCCGTGAGCCTGCACCGGCAGCTTGCGCAGTTTCGCGACGAGGGTGCGCTGGCGGTGGCGATGGAAGTGTCCTCGCACGCGCTCGACCAGCATCGCTGCGCGGGAGTGCGTTTTCAGATCGCCGTGTTTACCAACCTGAGCCGCGATCATCTCGACTATCACGGCTGATCTGAAGAGCTACGCCGCCGCCAAGAGCACGCTGTTCGAATGGCCCACCTTGAACGCGCGGGTCATCAACGTCGATGATCCCCTGGGGCTCGAGCTTGCCTCGCGCGCTCCGCCCGATGCGACGCTGATCGTGACCGGCCGGCGCACCGATCCGGCCCAGCGCCTGCCCGGTGCGCGCTACCTGCGCGCGCTGCGCAGCACGCACGAGCCGCAGGGGCTCAACATCGCCCTCGACGGCAGCTGGGGCCCGGGCACGCTGCGCAGTCCGCTGATCGGCGATTTCAACGTCGATAATCTGCTGACGGTGCTGGGCGTGTTGCTGGCCAACGGCATGGCGTTCGAGCCGGCCTGCCGCGTGCTCTCGAGCTGCCAGGCGCCGCCGGGGCGCATGCAGGTGGTCGGCGGCGGCGCGCTGCCGCTCGCGATCGTGGACTACGCGCACACGCCCGATGCGCTCGACAACGCGCTGCGCGCGGCGCGCGCGCACTGCGCGGGGAAGCTGCTGTGCGTGTTCGGATGCGGCGGCGATCGCGATCGCGGCAAGCGCGCGCAGATGGGCCAGGTGGCCGAATCGCTCGCCGATGAGCTGCACATCACCGACGACAACCCGCGCAGCGAATCGCCCGAGCGCATCGTCGCCGATATTCTCGAAGGGCTCCGTCATCCCGAGCGCGCCCAGGTGCAGCACGATCGTGCCGCCGCGATCGCCGCGGCCGTGGCCGCGGCCACCGCCGGCGATGTGGTGCTGGTGGCCGGCAAGGGCCACGAGGACTACCAGCTGGCTGGCAGCGAGCGGCGCGCCTTCAGCGACCTGGAGCAGGTGCTCGCCGCCTTGAGCTCCCGGAGCGCCGCATGAAGCGCACGCTCGCGCAATTCGCCGCCGTATGCGAGGGGCGCCTGGAGGGCGCGGATGCGGAATTTGCCGACGTGCTCATTGATTCACGCCAGCTGCGCGGCGGGGATTTGTTCGTGGCGCTCCCCGGTGAGCGCACCGACGGCCACAAATTCGTGGCCGCCGCGGCTGATGCGGGCGCCGTCGGCGCCTTGGTGAGCCGCAAGATCGACGCGCCGATCCCGCAGGTGCTGGTGAGCGATGTGGCGCGGGCGCTGCGCCTCGCGGGCGCGGCCTGGCGCGCGGCGTTCAGCGCACCGGTGCTGGGCGTCGCCGGGAGCAACGGCAAGACCACCACCAAGGAGATGCTGAGCGCGATTCTCGCGCAGCGCGGCGAGTGCCTGGCGACGCGCGGCAACCTCAACAATGAGCTGGGCGTGCCGCTCACGCTCATGCGGCTGCACCCTGGCTACCAAAGCGCGGTGATCGAGATGGGCGCCAATCACGCCGGCGAAATCGCCGCGCTGGTGCGCCTTGCCAGACCCGCGGTGGGCCTGATCACCAACGCCGGCGCGGAACACCTGGAAGGCTTCGGGAGCCTCGAAGGCGTGGCGCGCGCGGAAGGCGAGATGGTGGCCGGGCTCGAGCCCGGCGGCACGGCGATCATCAATGCCGACGATGCCTACGCGCCGCTGTGGCGCGAGCTCACGCGCGCGCGCGTGGTGAATTTTGGCCTGGCCCCCGGCGCCGAGGTGCGCGCGCACGGGCTGCGCCTTGAGGTCGGCGCGGCCGGGTTCCTGACACGCTTCGAGCTCCAGTGCGCGCTGGGCAGCGCGCCCGTGGCGCTCGCGCTGGCCGGGCGGCACAACGTCTACAACGCGTTGGCCGCCGCCGCCGCGGCGATGGCCGCGGGCGCAACGCTCGCGCAGGTCAGCGCGGGCTTAGCTTCCGTGCGCTCGGTCGCCGGCCGACTCCAGTTCCGGCCGCTCGCCGGGGGCGCGTGGCTGATCGATGACACCTACAACGCCAACCCGAGCTCGGCGCGCGCCGCGCTCGAGGTGCTCGCCGAACTTCCCGGGCGCCGCTGGCTGGTCTTGGGCGACATGGCGGAGCTTGGGGATTTTGCGGCCGACAGTCACCGCGACTTAGGCACGCTGGCCCGCACGCTCGGCGTGGAGCGCCTCTTCAGCTTCGGGCCGCTCGCGCGGCTGGCGGCCGAGAGCTTCGGTGCCGGCGCGGAGGCCTACACGGACATCAACGCCCTGGGGCGTGCCTTCGGCGGCGCGCTGCCCGGCGAGGTGCGATTGCTGGTCAAGGGATCGCGGGTCAACAGGCTCGAGCGGCTTGTGGCCACGCTCACCGGCGCGTCCGCGACGCGGCAGGCGGGCTGATGCTGTACTGGGCAGCCAAACATCTGTCGGTTCACTATTCGCTGTTCAACGTCTTCTCGTACCTGACGTTGCGCTCCATTCTCGCGGCGATGTCGGCCATGGCCATCGCGCTGCTGGTCGGGCCCTACATGATCGCGCGTCTCGCGCGCTACCAGATAGGCCAGGTGGTACGCGATGACGGACCGCAGTCGCACTTGCCCAAGGCCGGCACGCCGACCATGGGCGGGATGCTGATCATCTTCGCGGTGGTGCTGACCACGACGCTGTGGGGGGACCTGGTCAATCGCTTCGTGCTGATCGCGCTGGGGATCACTCTGGGCTACGGGCTGATCGGTTTCTACGACGACTATCTGAAGCTGGTGGTCGGAAACTCGCGCGGCCTGGTGGCACGCTGGAAGTACTTCTGGCAATCGCTCTTAGGCCTCGCGGCCGGCATCCTGCTGTATCGCCTGGCGCACACCGCCACGGTGGCGGCCTTTCACGTGCCCTTCTTCAAGAGCGTGAGCTGGCCGCTGGGTGCGGCCGGCTTCGTGATGCTCGGCTACCTGATGATCGTCGGCATGAGCAACGCGGTGAATCTCACCGACGGGCTCGATGGCCTGGCGATCGGCCCGACGGTGATGGTGGCCGGCGCGCTGGCCATCTTTGCCTACCTGACCGGCAACGCGGTGTTCGCCAACTACCTGCAGATCACCGCGGTCCCCGGGGCGGGCGAGCTCGCCGTGTTCTGCAGCGCGATCGTCGGTGCGGGCCTGGGGTTCCTGTGGTTCAACGCCTATCCGGCGCAGGTTTTTATGGGTGACATCGGCGCGCTGGCGCTCGGCGCCGCCCTGGGCTGCGTGGGCTTCATCGTGCGCCAGGAGATCGTGACGCTGCTGATGGGCGGGGTCTTCGTGCTCGAGACCGCCTCGGTCATTCTGCAGGTGGCCTCCTATAAGCTCACCGGCAAGCGCATCTTTCGCATGGCGCCGCTCCACCATCATTTCGAACTCAAGGGCTGGCCGGAGCCGAAGATCATCGTGCGCTTCTGGATCATCAGCATCCTGCTGGTGCTGGCCGGACTCGCCACCCTGAAGCTGCGATGAGCAGCGCTCCGCAAACTTCGCCGCGCACCGTGGTGGTGGGCTTAGGGAGGACTGGCATATCGGTGGTGCGTTACCTGCGCGCGCACGGCACGCCTGTGGCGGTGACCGACACGCGCGCCGCTCCGCCGGCGCTCCCGGAACTGCGCGCGCTGGCGCCCGAGATCAAGGTGAGCACCGGTGCACTCGATTCAAAATTGCTCGAGGGCGCCGATGCGATCGTGGTCTCCCCCGGAATCGCCGCGCGCGGGGAGTTCTTCGATGCGGCGCGCCGCCGGGGCCTGCCGGTCTACGGCGACATCGAGTTATTCGCGCGCGCGGTGCGCGCGCCGGTGGTGGGCATCACCGGCACCAACGGCAAGAGCACCGTAACCACGCTCGTGGGCCTGATGGCCGAGCGCTCGGGCCGACGCACGCGCGTGGGCGGAAACCTGGGCGAGCCGGCGCTCGAATTGCTCGATCCGAGCGCCGAGCTGTATGTGCTCGAGCTCTCCAGCTACCAGCTCGACACCACCGAATCTCTCACCCTGGCTGCGGCCACGGTGCTGAACGTCACGGCCGATCACCTCGATCGTTACGGGACGCTCTCGGACTACGCCGCCTCGAAGGCGCGCATCTTCCGCCACTGCGGGACCGCGGTGCTCAACGCCGACGATCCGCAGGTGGCCGCCATGGGCACCCTGGCCAAGCGGCGCCTGCGCTTCTCGCTCGATGAGGCGAGCGGCGCGGAGTACCGGCTGGCGCAGCAGGCCGGGCGCGAGTGGCTGGTGCGCGGCACCGAACCGCTCCTGGCGCTCGATGAACTGAAGCTCGCCGGTCGCCACAACGCCGCCAACGCGCTCGCGGCCCTGGCGCTCGGCGAAGCATTGCTCCTGCCGCGCGCGGCGATGTTCGAGGCGCTGCGCGAGTTTCCCGGACTTCCCCATCGCACCGAATGGGTGGCCGACATCGGCGGGGTGCGTTACGTGGATGATTCCAAGGGCACCAACGTGGGCGCGACGATCGCGGCGGTCTCCGGTTTTGCAGGCCCGCTGCTGCTGATCGCCGGAGGCGAGGGCAAGGGCCAGGACTTCGGGCCGCTGGCCTTGGGGCTGCGCGGCAAGCTGCGCCGCGCGCTGCTCATCGGTCGCGACGCACGTGCGCTCGGCGCGGCGCTCGGCGCAAGCTGCCCGATCGATTATTGCGCGACGCTCGAGGCGGCGGTTGCGCGGGCCGCGCAGCAGGCGCGCCCGGGCGATACCGTGCTGCTCTCGCCGGCCTGCGCGAGCCTCGACATGTTTCGCGACTACGCGCACCGCGGCGAGGTGTACGCATCGGCGGTGCGGGGGCTCAAGCCATGAACGAGCTGGCCACCGCCACCAATCGTCCCGGCGAGCGCGGCGAGCGCGGCGAGCGCGGGCCGCTGCTGCGACTGGACCCGGTGATGCTGCTCCTGGTCGCCGCGATCCTGCTGCTCGGCCTCATCATGGTGACCTCCGCCTCTGTGACCACGGCCGCGCATGAGAGCGGCGATCCCTTTGCCTACCTCGAGCGCCAGTTGCTGATCGTGGCCAGCGGGCTGGCGCTCGCAGTCGGCGTATTCCTGGTCCCGATCGCGGTCATCGAGCGCATCGCGCCGGTGCTGCTGGCCGCCGCGGGCGTGCTGCTGGTGCTGGTGCTGATCCCCGGGCTCGGCCACATGGTCAACGGCGGGCGCCGCTGGCTGCGCTTCCCGGGCATCAACTTCCAGGTCTCCGAGGCGGCGCGCGTGCTGGCGCTGATCTACATCGCCCACTACTGCGTGCGCTTCGAGAGTTCCTTGCGTAGCAGCGCCGGTGGACTGATCCGGCCCCTGGGCCTGCTGGTGGCCTTGGGCGCGCTGCTGCTGGCCGAGCCGGACCTGGGAGCGGCGAGCGTGCTGTTCGTCACCGGCTTTGGCCTGCTGTTCCTGGCCGGCGCGCAGCTGCGCTGGGTGCTGGCCGCGGTGCTCGGAGCAAGTGGTGCGATGTCGGTGCTGGTGCTGTTTTCCGATTACCGGATGCGCCGCGTGACCGGCTTTCTCAATCCCTGGGCGGATCCCTACAACAGCGGCTTCCAGCTCACGCAGTCGCTGATTGCCATCGGCCGCGGCCAATGGTTCGGCGTGGGCCTGGGCGCGAGCGTGCAAAAGCTGTTCTACCTGCCCGAGGCGCACAACGACTTCCTGTTCGCGGTGCTGGCCGAGGAGCTGGGCCTGGCCGGCGTGGTGCTGACGCTCGCGCTGTTCCTGGCCTTGGCCTGGCGCGTGTTCGTGCTGGCTCGCCGGGCGCACGACGCCAATCTGAAATTCCACGCCTACCTCGCTTCGGGCTTTGGCCTGTGGCTCCTGGTGCAGGCCTTCGTGAACATCGGCGTGAACATGGGCGTGCTTCCGACCAAGGGGCTCACGCTCCCGCTGATGAGTTATGGGCGCAGCAGCATGCTGGTGGCGCTCGCCTGGCTGGGGCTGATCCTGCGCGTGCATCACGAAGTGGCCGTCGGCGTGCGCGCTGCAGCACGCGGGCGCTACGCATGAGCGCGCCGGTGGCCCTGATCATGGCCGGCGGCACTGGCGGGCACGTGTTTCCGGCGCTCGCCCTGGCGCGTGAACTTAAGACCCGCTCCTGGCAGATCGTGTGGCTGGGCACGCATCGCGGGCTCGAGGCGCGCCTGGTGCCGGCGGAGAACATTCCGATTGAGTGGCTGAGCGTCAGTGGCCTGCGCGGCAAGAGCCTGTGGACCTGGCTGGCGGCTCCGGTGTATCTGCTGCACTCGCTCTTCGAGGCGCTTTCGGTCATGCGCCGGCACCGGCCCACCGTGGTCGTGGGCTTGGGCGGCTACGTCTCGGGTCCGGGGGGCGTGGCGGCCTGGCTGGCGCGCCGGCCCTTGCTGATCCACGAGCAAAACGCCATCGCAGGATTGACCAACCGCTGCCTCGCGCGCCTGGCGCGCGAGGTGTACAGCGCCTTCCCGGGCGCCTTCGGCAACGGGGTGATCGCGCACGAGATCGGCAACCCGGTACGGAGCGACATCGCCGCACTCCCGCCGCCGGCGGTGCGCTTTGCCTACCGAAGTGGCGCGATCCGCATTCTGGTGGTGGGCGGCAGTCAGGGCGCGGCGCGGCTCAACAGCGTCGTGCCGCATGCGCTGGCGCGCCTTGCGGGGAGCGTGCGGGTGGAGGTTCGACACCAGGCCGGCTCGCGCTGGGAGGAGGGCGCGCGCCGCGCGTATGCCACCGCGCGGGTGCAGGCCGAGGTCACTCCCTTTATCGACGATATGGCGGAGGCCTACGGCTGGGCGGACCTGGTGATCTGCCGCGCCGGCGCGCTGACCGTGTCCGAACTCGCCTGCGCTGGCGTGGGTGCGATCCTGGTGCCGTTTCCGGCGGCGGTCGATGATCACCAGACCGCCAACGCGCAGGTCTCGACCGCCGAGGGCGCCGCGGTCCTGATCAGCGATCGCGAGCTCACCGCCGAGCGCCTCGCCACCGAACTGACGACGCTGTGCGCGGGGCGCGGCCGGCTGATCGCGATGGCCGAGCGGGCGCGGCTCCTGGCGCGTCCGCGCGCCGCGCACGATCTGGCCACGGCCTGCGTGCAATTTGCCGGAGCGCCGGCATGAACCAACGCATGCGCCGCATCGGCACCATCCACTTCGTGGGCATCGGCGGGAGCGGCATGGGCGGCATCGCCGAGGTGCTGCACAACCTCGGCTACAAGGTGCAGGGCTCGGACCTGAAGCCGAACGCGGTCACCGCGCGCCTGGCGCAGTTGGGCGTGCGCATCGACATCGGACATCGCCCGCAAAACGTCGAGGGCGCGGATGTGGTGGTCACCTCCAGTGCGGTCGCCAGCGACAACCCCGAGGTGCAGGCGGCGCTCAAGCGCCGCGTGCCAGTCGTGCCGCGCGCCGAGATGCTCGGTGAGCTGATGCGCTTCCAGCAATCGATCGCGGTGGCCGGCACGCACGGCAAGACCACGACCACGAGCCTGGTCGCGAGCGTGCTGGCCGAGGGCGGCGTGGATCCGACCTTCGTGATCGGCGGGCGACTGAAGAGCGCCGGCAGCAACGCCAGGCTCGGGACCGGGCGCTACCTGGTGGCCGAGGCCGACGAGAGCGACGCCTCGTTCCTTCATCTGCAGCCGACCATCGCCATCGTCACCAACATCGACAACGATCATCTCGGCACCCACGGGGGCGACTTCGCACGGCTGTGCGAGAGCTTCCTGAGTTTCCTGCACAACCTGCCGTTCTACGGACTGGCGGTGCTGTGCCAGGACGACGAACACGTGCAGGGGATCCTGCCGCGGGTCGGCCGGCCGGTGCTGACCTACGGCCTGAGCGAGGCGGCCGACGTGCGCGCGCTCGAGGTCCGCCGCGAGCGGCTGCGCACGCACTTCCAGGTCGCGCGCCCCGGACGGAGCGAACCGCTCTCGGTGACGCTCAACATGGCGGGCCTGCACAACGTGCGCAACGCACTGGCGGCGATCGCCGTGGCGCACCGAGCTCGAGATCGAAGACGCGGCCATCGCGCGGGCGCTGGAAGGCTTCCAGGGGATCGAGCGGCGCATGCAGTGGCTCGGCGAAGTGCACACCGCGCGCGGCAAGATCAACCTCGTCGACGATTACGGTCATCATCCCGACCGAGATTGCCGCCACCCTCGATGCGCTGCGCCAGGCCTGGCCCGGCCATCGCCTGGTGCTGGCCTTCCAGCCGCATCGCTACACGCGCACGCGCGATCTGCTCGATGACTTCGCCAACGTGCTGACCGGCTTTGACGTGCTGCTGATCACCGAGGTGTACCCCGCGGGCGAAGCGCCGATCAAGGGGGCCGACGGGCGGGCGATCTGCCGCGCGATCCGCAGCCGCGGCAAGCTCGAGCCGGTGTTCGTCAATCGGGTCGAGAACATCGGCACCGCGCTGCGCGACGTGCTGCGCGAGGGGGACGTCGTGGTCACGATGGGCGCAGGACACATCGGTGCGGTGGCGCAGGAGTTGCTGAGCCAGCTGGCCGCGCCGCGCGCGCTGGAGCGGCGGCCATGACCTTAAGCGTCGCCGCCGAGTTCGACACGCGCATCCGGCGCCATGAACCGATGTCCAAGCACACCTCCTGGCGCGTGGGCGGTGCGGCGGATGTGTTCTTCACGCCGCGCGATCGGGCCGACCTGGCCGCATTCCTCGCGCAGCTGCCCGCCGACGCCCCGCTCCTGTGGGTGGGCCTGGGCAGCAATCTGCTGGTGCGCGATGGCGGCATCCGCGGCGTGGTCATCTGCACCTACGGGGCCTTTACGCGCCTCGAGCACCGCGCGGCACTGCTCGTGTACTGCGAGGCGGGCGTGCCCTGCGCGCGAGTGACGCGCAATTGCGCCACCTGGGGCTTAGGCCACGCGGAATTCTTTGCCGGGATCCCGGGCACGATGGGCGGCGCGCTGGCGATGAATGCGGGCGCCTACGGCGGGGAGACCTGGAGCTACGTGCGCGCCGTTGACGTCATGGCGCGCAACGGCAGCTGCCGCCGGCGGGCGGCGAGCGAGTACCAGGTGGGCTACCGGCGCGTTGCCGCGCCCGCCAACGACGAATGGTTTCTGGCCGCGGAACTGGAATTTACCAGCGCCGATCCGGCCGCCGCGGGCGAGGTGCGACGCTTGGCGCAGCGCCGCAAGCTCACCCAGCCCCTCGGCGAGTGGAGCTGCGGCTCGGTGTTCACCAACCCGCCCGGCGATCACGCCGCGCGCCTGATCGAGGCCGCGGGCCTCAAGGGTTTCCGGATCGGCGGCGCGGTGGTCTCCGAGAAGCACGCCAACTTCATCCTCAACGAGGGCGGCGCCACGGCGCGCGACCTGGAGGAGCTCATCGCGCATGTGCGCGCCACCGTGCAACGCCTGCACGGCATCGATCTGCTGCCCGAGGTGCGCATCGTTGGGGAGAATCGTCTGATGCACCTGCGCCATGATCCCAAGCTCCTGAGGCGCGTGGCGAGCGCGGCCGAGTTCGGCAAGGTCGCCGTGCTCCTGGGCGGCGCCTCCTCCGAGCGCGAGGTCTCGCTGCTCAGCGGCAAGGACGTGCTCGCAGCGCTGCTGCGCCGCGGTGTCGATGCGCAGGGCTTTGATCCGGCCGGGCGCGACCTGATCCGTCTGCGCGAGGAGAATTTCCAGCGCGCTCTGGATCGCCCTGCACGGGCCCGGGGGCGAGGACGGCACGGTGCAGGGCGCGCTCGAGTTCTTGGGCATCCCCTACACCGGGAGCGGAGTCACCGGCTCGGCCATCGCCATGGACAAGCTCCGCACCAAGCGCCTGGCCGCGGCGGTGGGCGTGCCGACGCCGGATTTCGTGGTGCTGCAGGGGCGAGGCGGACCTGGAGCTGGCGCTCAAGCGCCTCAAGCTGCCGATGATCGTCAAGCCCGCCTCCCAGGGATCGAGCGTCGGCATGACGCGCGTCGAGAAGGCTGAAGAACTGCCGGCCGCCTGGCGCGCCGCCACCCAGCACGAACCGGTCGCCTTTGCCGAACCCTGGATCACGGGCGGTGAATACACGGTCTCGATCCTGCAGGGCGCCGCGCTTCCCTCGATCCGCATCGAGACGCCGCGGGCCTTCTACGACTACGAGGCCAAGTACCTGCGCGACGACACGATCAAGACCTGTCCCTCCGGCCTTGAACGCCGCCTCCGAGCGCGAGCTGGCGCAGCTCTCGCTCCGCGCCTTCGAGGCCTGCGGGGCCGAGGGCTGGGGCCGAGCGGATTTCATGATGAACGATCAAGGCCAGGCGATGCTGCTCGAGGTCAACACCGTGCCCGGCATGACCGACCACAGCCTGGTGCCGATGGCCGCGCGCGTGGCGGGAGTGGATTTCGGGGAACTGGTCTGGCGCATTCTCGAGACCAGCCTGGTGCGCACGCCATGCTAGGGCGCAAGCGCAACGTGCGCCGTCGCGCCGAGGGCGGGGAGCGCTGGCAGCTCTCGCAGCTGCCGTGGCAACGGGCCGGCGCCATCGCCGCGGCGCTCCTTGGCGCGGGGCGGCCACCTGCGCGGCGCTCCTGCTGTTTATCAACCAGCCCATCGAGCGCATCCGCGTCGAGGGCCAGTTCCAGCACCTCACGGCCCAGGACGTGGAAAGGGCGGTGCGCGCACAGCTCCACGGCGCGGGCCTGGTGAGCGTGCGACTGGACGATGTGCGCCGCGCCCTGCGCCTGCTGCCCTGGGTGCAGGCGGCCACCGTGCAGCGTGCTGGCCACGCGGCCTCACCGTCACGGTGATCGAACAGCAGGCGGTGGCGCGCTGGAACAGCACCGATCTGGTCAACACGCACGGGGATCTGTTCCCCGGCAATTCGCGCTTCGCGCCGCCCGAACTCCCGCAACTGGCCGGTCCCCCCGGGTCCGAGGCCGACGTGGTGGCGCGCTACCTGGCCGTGCAGGGCCGGATCGTTGAATCGGGGGTACGGCTCACCGCGCTGAAGCTCGATGCGCGCGGCGCCTGGGAACTGCAGCTCGATGACGGGGTGACGGTGCGCTTCGGTCGCCGGCAGGTCGATGAGCGCTTCGAGCGCTTCCTGACGGTGGCGCTGCGCGTGGTGTGCCAGCGCGCCGCCGACATCGCGTATGTGGATATGCGCTACAGCAACGGATTTGCGGTCGGCTGGCGGAGCGGTGCGACGCGCCCCAGCGCGGACAGTCATGGACAGGATGGTAAAGCGGATGGCTAAGCGTTCCGATCGGACATTGGTGGTTGGCCTGGACATCGGCACCTCGAAAGTGGTGGCCCTGGTCGGTGAACTGGCCAGCGACGGCACCATCGAGCTGATCGGCCTGGGCTCGCAGCCCTCGCGCGGCCTGAAGAAGGGCGTGGTGGTCAACATCGAATCCACCGTGCAGTCGATCCAGCGCGCCATCGAGGAAGCCGAGCTCATGGCCGGTTGCGAGATCAACGCGGTCTACGCCGGGATTGCCGGCAGCCACATCCGGAGCCTGAACTCGCACGGCGTGGTGGGCATACGCGACCGTGAAGTCACCCCCGCCGATGTCGAGCACGTGATCGAGGCGGCCAAGGCGGTGGCGATCCCGGCCGACCAGCGGATCCTGCACGTGCTGCCGCAGGAATTCATCATCGACGGCCAGGAGGGGATCCGCGATCCGATCGGCATGTCCGGCGTGCGGCTGGAAGCCAAGGTGCACATCGTCACCGGCGCCGACAGCGCCGCGCAGAACATCATCAAGTGCGTGCAGCGCTGCGGTCTGGTGGTCGAGGACATCGTGCTCGAACAGCTGGCCTCGAGCTTCGCGGTGCTGACCGACGACGAGAAGGAGCTGGGTGTGTGCATCGTCGATGTCGGCGGCGGCACCACCGACATCGCGGTGTTCTCGGGCGGCGCGATCCGCCACACCGCCGTGATCCCGATCGCCGGCGACCAGGTCACCAACGACATCGCCGTCTCGATGCGCACCCCGACCCAGTACGCCGAGGACATCAAGGTACGCTTTGCCTGCGCGCTCTCGCAGCTCGCCAATCCCGACGAGAGCATCGAGGTGCCGAGCGTCGGGGACCGCCCGGCGCGCCGCCTGGCGCGCCAGACGCTCGCCGAAGTGGTCGAGCCGCGCTACGAGGAGTTGTTCAACCTGATTCGCGAGGAACTGCGCCGCAGCGGTTTCGAGGAAATCATCGCCGCCGGTCTGGTGCTCACCGGCGGAAGCGCGCGCATGGAAGGGGCGATCGAGCTGGCCGAGGAAATCTTCCACGTGCCGGTGCGCCTCGGCTTCCCGCAGCAGGTGCGCGGGCTCGCCGACGCGGTGCGCAACCCCATCTACTCCACGGCCGTGGGCCTGCTGCTGTACGCGCGCGAGAACGCCGCGCCGGCGGCGCGCAACGCGCTGATCGGAGGGCCCGCCGGGGCCGCGCTCGGGCGCATGCGGCAGTGGTTTCAGGGACATTTTTAGCTGTATTTCCGTTCAACCGACCAACTAAGGAGCTGACACTCATGTTTGAACTAATGGATGCCTACAGCCAGAGCGCTGTGATCAAGGTGATAGGTGTGGGCGGGGGCGGCGGCAACGCGGTCTCCCACATGGTGACCTCAGGAATCGAGGGTGTGGATTTTATCTGCATCAACACCGACGCGCAGGCGCTCAAGGCCTCCAAGGTCAAGACCGCGCTGCAGATCGGCAGCAACATCACCAAGGGGTTGGGGGCCGGGGCCGACCCCGAGGTCGGACGCCAGGCGGCGGTCGAGGATCGCGACCGCATCGTCGAGCTCATCACCGGCTGCGACATGCTGTTCATCACCGCCGGGATGGGCGGGGGCACGGGCACGGGAGCTGCTCCCGTGGTCGCGCAGCTGGCGCGCGAACTCGGGATCCTCACGGTCGCCGTGGTCACGCGCCCTTTCGAAATGGAAGGGAGCAAGCGCGGCATGATCGCCGGTCACGGGATCGGCGAGCTTACCAAGAGCGTGGACTCGCTGATCACCATACCCAACCAGAAACTGCTGACCGTGCTCGGCCCCACGACCACGCTGCTCGATGCGTTCAAGTCCGCCAACCAGGTGCTGCAAGGCGCGGTGCAGGGCATCGCCGAGCTGATCACCCGCCCGGGACTCATCAACGTCGACTTTGCCGACGTGCGCACCGTGATGTCGGAGACCGGCATGGCGATGATGGGCAGTGGGATGGCGAGCGGCGAGGGCCGAGCGCGCACCGCCGCGGAGGCGGCCGTGTCCTCACCGCTCCTCGAGGACATCAGCCTCGCAGGCGCCCACGGGATCCTGGTCAACATCACCGCGGGCCTGGACCTGGCGATCGGGGAATTCGAGGAAGTCGGGCGCATCGTCAAGGAGTTTGCCTCCGACGACGCCACCGTGGTGGTCGGCACCGTGATCGATCCGGAGATGAGCAATGAGCTGCGCGTGACGGTGGTGGCCACGGGCCTCGGCAATAGCGTGGTGGCAGCGCGCAGTGCGGCCGCGGCCCGCGAAACCGTCGCGATCAGCCATGCCTTGCCGCAGATCCGCGTCGTCAAGCGCACGCCGATGACCGCCAGCGACTACTCGATGCTCGACAAGCCGACCGTGCAGCGCCAGCGGGCGGTGGGCGATGGACTGCGCCCGGAACCGGCGGCGATGCCGGCCGAGGACATGCTGGACATCCCGGCGTTCCTGCGCCGCCAGGCCGACTAGTGGTGGTGGCTGCAGCTGGCTGCGCTCTGCGATCGCCAAGGCCAGGGCCTGGAATCGCAGCGGCGCACGCCCGCAGGCGTCGTGTAGGGACAACGCCCACCTACAGCCGCGCGGGCCCTGGCCGATCGGACCGCGCGTCCTGCCCTCAGGTTCAAGGCGGCGCGCGCCGGCGCCCGATTATGGCCAGATCGGTCCGCGGTACTGTGATTTCCCTCAACGGCGCGCACCGGCTGCCGCCTCAGTCCCGCATGGCTGTGGTACGGTAACGCCCATGGTAGGGCAACGTACGATCCGCAACAGCATCCGCGCCACCGGGGTGGGATTGCACACCGGGCGCCGCGTGCTGATGACCGTGCGTCCGGCACGCCCGGACACCGGCATCGTCTTCCAGCGCATCGATCTGCCCGGCACGCCGGACATCCCGGCCCGAGCCGCGAACGTCGGGGAGACCAACCTCGGCACCACGCTGGTCCAGGGTGAGGCCAAGGTCTCGACGGTGGAGCACCTGCTGTCCGCTTTCGCGGGACTGGGCATCGATAATGCGCGCATCGAACTGAACGCGCCCGAAGTGCCCATCATGGACGGGAGCGCGGGACCGTTCGTGTTCCTGCTGCAGTCCGCAGGGATCGAAGAGCAACCGGTCCCGAAGCGCTTCACGCGCGTCAAGCAGACGGTGCGCGTCGAGGATGGCGACAAGTGGGCGCAGTTTGATCCCTACGAGGGATTCAAGGTCAACTTCGAGATCGAGTTCGATCACCCGATCTTCAAGCGCCGCATGCAGCGGGCAACCATGGATTTCTCCACCACCGCGTTCCTCAAGGAAATCAGCCGCGCACGCACCTTCGGATTTATGCGCGACCTGGAGATGCTGCGCTCGCATAACCTCGCCCTCGGCGGCACGCTCGATAACGCGATCGTGCTCGATGATTCCAAGGTGCTCAACGAAGGGGGCCTGCGCTACGAGGACGAATTCGTCAAGCACAAGATCCTGGATGCGATCGGCGACCTGTACCTGCTGGGCCACAGCCTGATCGGCGAATTCAGTGGCCACAAGTCCGGCCACGGCCTCAACAACCGGCTGTTGCGCGCGTTGCAGGCGCAGCCTTCGGCCTGGGAAGAGGTGGTGTTCGAGCGGCCCGAGCAGGCGCCGATATCCTACGTACAGGCGCTGACCATCCCGACCACCGCGCTCGCTTCCTAAAGAGCGCGCTACCCCAGCGCAGAATCTCTTCCGCCGCTAGCGGCCCGCGGGCGTTACTCGCACCCTGATTTTTACAATATCCGGCGCGCGCTCCTTGAGCTCAGGGCCCAGCGCCTCAAGGGCGTAGCGCAATCGCGCGCCCCAGCCGGCCGAGGATGCGAGCACCGTGAGCTCCTGGCCCTTGAGCACCACGTTGACGATCGGGCCGCGCAGCTCCTCGGGCAGTGTCCCGCGCAGCCACTCGAGCCATTCCTGCTGCTGTCCACGGATCTGCTGCACGCTGTGCATCCAGCCCTGGTCTTTCATAATGCGGGACAAAGTTTGCACAGGCGCACGCCGTGCGACGCGCTCGCGTCTGTAGGCGGACACGCCGCGCTTTTCGGCAATTGTGCGCTTGTCTTGACGAGGCTTCTTCGGCATAGTCTCCAGCCACCGACAAAGATGCAGGCCGCCTGACATAAGGCGGGGAAGCAAAAGCCGCAGCAAAGCCGCGGGAGCGCCATGATAGCCGGGTTAGCAGTCTGCAAGCGCCACACGCGAAGCTCCCGAAACGGCGGGCGGGCCCACTCGTGAATCTGATTTTTTTCTCGCGGCGTGAGGGCAGGACGCGGCATCTCAACCTGTCGCATCCGCTGACCGTAACGCTCATGTCGATCGCGACCCTGGCGGTGCTGGTCGGCGTATTTGCGCTCGGGGTCAAGGCGGGCGTGCAGGGTGCGGAGGACGGGATGCTCGGCGAGCCGGCGAGCGTCGCGCGCGAGCGCGCGGAATTGGTGGAACTGCGCGCCCACCTCCAGGAAGGCATCGACGGACTGGCCCTGAAGATGGGTCTGCTCAATGCGCACTTGGTGCGGCTCAACGCCCTGGGCAAACGCCTGACACAGATGGCGAACCTGAGCAGCCGCGAATTCGATTTTGACCACGACCCGGCCGTGGGCGGGCCGGAGTCCGACAGCGGCGGGCGCGGCGCCGACGTCCCGAATCTCTCGGCGATGATCACGCAGTTTGATCGGAGCCTGGACTTCAGAACCACGCAGTTCTCGGCCCTCGAGTACGTGCTGCTCGGCCGGCAGCTCTCGGCTGAGATCCGGCCCTCCGGGAAGCCCGTGATGGCCGGCTACATCTCCTCGTACTTCGGCGAGCGGATGGATCCGTTCAACGGCGAGGAGGCCTTTCACAAGGGCCTGGACTTTGCCAGCGAGTCGGGCACGGATGTGCTCGCGGTGGCGCAGGGCGTGGTCACCTGGGCGGGTCCGCGCGAAGGCTATGGCGTCCTGGTCGAAGTGAATCACGGCAATGGCTACGTCACCCGCTACGCACACAACTCGCGCGCGCTTGTGGCGCAGGGCGACACCGTAGAGCGTGGCCAGATGATCGCGGTGGTCGGCTCGACCGGGCGCTCGACCGGACCGCACGTGCACTTCGAGGTGCTGAGGGACGGGCGGCAAATCGATCCGATGGCGTTCATCGGCCACTAGCACGCGGGCTGCGCTCGGCCTTAAGCCAGGGCGAGCCTCTCAAAAGATCTAAGGCCGCTGGGCAAATTCACCATGGCCAGGCCTAAATAAACCAGCGCAAAATAAATCAAGGCCCTGCCGAGCGGGGCCCTCGGGACGGTGCTCTCAAAGAGGGAGCGAAGCAGTCGCATACGAATTAATATTTCCGCGGGCCGCAGAATAAATGGGGGGCGGATATGGCGGATGAACTGCTCGGCGGAATTCTCGCCCGCGGTCCACGCTGGGCCGATCCGCTCAAAGCCTGGGGCGATGTGCTGCGCCAGCAGGGCAGCCTTAAGGAGGCGATCGAGAAGTACACCGAGGCGCTCAAGTTCGCGCCGAACTGGGCCGGGCTCAAAAAAGCCGCGAACCCATCACAACAGAAAAGTTAATTCCGCTTGTTGCACCTGCTCGACAACATCGCCTGGAATACCCTCACCGGCCCGCACGCCAAATTCGCCACCGGCGCAGGTGCAGCGCGCCGCTATGCGCCCGGGTTTTCCCCGATCCTGGGCTTTGCCGACCTGCGTCATCCGGACTTCGAGTCCCTGGCGCCGTACTGCACGCCCGGGGAGCGTTTCTATTGCGGCGGCTGGTCGGGACCAATGCCGCCCGGTTGGCGCCTGGAGCTGGAGGCGATGTTCGTGTGCATGGTGCGCGAGAGTCCAAAGCCCGTCATCGACGACGCCTTCGAGGCGGTGCGCCTTGGACCCGAGCACGCGCGCCAGGCCGTGGAACTCGCGACGCTCACCAATCCCGGACCTTTCGGTCCGCGCACGATCGAGCTCGGCGACTACTACGGCTATTTAAAGGGCGGGCATCTGATTGCCATGGCCGGGGAGCGCATGTTCGCGGGACCCTTGCGCGAGCTGAGCGGCGTGTGCACGCACCCGGACCACCAGGGGCGCGGCT
This sequence comes from uncultured Gammaproteobacteria bacterium, assembly GCA_963789365.1. Classification (GTDB taxonomy): domain Bacteria; phylum Pseudomonadota; class Gammaproteobacteria; order Steroidobacterales; family Steroidobacteraceae; genus FEN-1191. The sequence continues at coordinate 1,587,568 of CAWBKJ010000004.1, read as the reverse complement.
ATGCGCGAGCGCTCATGAACAAGGTGATGGCGCAGCAATTGCGGCGCCGACAGATCCCCTGCCTGCATGTCATGAGCAACAATGAGCGCGCCCGGGAACTCTATGAGCGCCTGGGGTTCAGCGATTACCTGGAGACCACACTTCGGGTGATCTCGCCCACCTAGGGCGGGTGCGGGCGCATCGGGGCTCTTGTGGGGCGGTGATCGGACCCCATACACCGGAGTCAGACCTAAGGCTCGCCCGCCTCTGAGGTTCGAACGAATTCCTCCTTGGCCCATCTATCCGTACAATGCGCGGTTCCGCTGGGCGGCCCAAAGGCGAACTACAGGGCTACCCTATTGATTTCAAAGGATTTTTCTAAGTGCTTAAGGCCCTGACGCGATTGTTCGGAAGCCGCAACGAGCGGCTCGTCAAGAGCTACGCCCGCGCGGTGCGCGCCTCGGGCGCGCTCGAGGCGCCGATTGGCGCACTCAGCGACGACGAGATGCGGGCCAAGACCTTTGAGTTTCGCACCAGACTGGCCGCCGGCACCGCTTTCGAGGAGCTGCAGCCCGAGGCCTTCGCGCTGGTGCGCGAGGCGGCCAAGCGCGTGCTCAAGATGCGCCACTTCGACGTGCAGCTGATCGGCGGACTGGCGCTGCATCAGGGCAAGATCGCCGAGATGCGCACCGGCGAGGGCAAGACGCTGGTGGCCACGCTCCCGGCCTACCTCAACGCGCTGAGTGGCCAGGGCGTGCACGTGGTCACGGTCAACGAGTATCTCGCGCAGCGCGATGCGGACTGGATGGGCCCGATCTACAAATTCCTCGGGCTCACGGTGGGCGTCATCAAGAGCCAGCAGGACTCGGCCGAGAAGCGCGCCGCCTATGCCTGCGACATCACCTTCGGCACCAACAACGAATTCGGCTTCGACTACCTGCGCGACAACCTGGCCTTCCGGCTCGAGGATCGCGTGCAGCGGCCCCTGTCCTACGCCATCATCGACGAGGTCGACTCGATCCTCATCGACGAGGCCCGCACGCCGCTGATCATCTCCGGCCCGGCCGAAGAGAGCACCGAGGTGTACCAGCGCATCAACATGCTGGTGCCGCGCCTCAAGCGCCAGGAGGTCGAGGAGGGGCCCGGCGACTTCTCGGTGGACGAGAAGGCCAAGCAGGTCCACCTGACCGAAGACGGCCACGAGCGCGTCGAGCAGCTGATGCTCGAGTCCACGCTGCTGCGCGAGGGCGAGAGCCTGTACGACGCGGCCAACGTGCGCCTGATGCACCATCTCAACGCGGCGCTGCGCGCGCACGCGATCTACAAGCGCGACGTGGAGTACATCGTACGGAACGGTGAGGTGATCATCGTCGATGAGTTTACCGGGCGCACCATGATCGGCCGGCGCTGGTCGGACGGGCTGCACCAGGCGGTCGAGGCCAAGGAAGGCGTGCGGGTGCGCGAGGAAAACCAGACGGTCGCCTCGATCACCTTCCAGAATTACTTCCGCCTCTACAAGAAGCTCGCCGGCATGACCGGCACCGCCGACACCGAGGCGCCCGAGTTCCTGCAGATCTACGGGCTCGAGGTGGTGGTCATTCCGACCCACCGGCCGATGGTCCGCATCGACAGCGCCGACCTGGTGTACCTCACCCAGCAGGACAAGTTCGAGGCGATCATCGCCGACATCCGCGATTGCGCGACGCGCACGCAGCCGGTGCTGGTGGGCACGACCTCGATCGAGACCTCCGAGTACCTCGCCGGCCTCCTGCAGAAGGAAAAGATCGTCCACAACGTGCTCAACGCCAAGCAGCACGAGCGCGAGGCCCACGTGGTGGCCAACGCCGGCCGGCCGGCTACCGTCACCATCGCCACCAACATGGCCGGCCGCGGCACCGACATCGTGCTGGGCGGAAGCCTCGAGGCCGAGCTCAACGCGCTGCCCCCGGAGACCGACGCGGAGGCGCTCGCAAAGGTGCGCGCCGCCTGGCAGGAGCGGCACGAGGCGGTGGTCGCCGCCGGCGGCCTGCACATCATCGGCACCGAGCGCCATGAGTCGCGGCGCATCGACAATCAGCTGCGCGGCCGTTCCGGCCGCCAGGGCGATCCGGGCTCGAGCCGGTTCTACCTGTCGATGGAAGACAACCTGATGCGCATCTTTGGCGACCCGGCGCGCACCAAGCGCTGGTTGCAGATCGCCGGCATGAAGAGCGGCGAGGTGATCGAGAGCGGCATGCTCACGCGCCAGATCGAGAAGGCGCAGCGCAAGGTCGAGGCCCACAACTTCGACATCCGCAAGCAGCTGCTCCTGTTCGACGACGTGGCCAACGATCAGCGCAAGGTGGTCTACCAGCAGCGCACCGATATCCTCGGCACCGAGGACTTGAGCGAAGCGGTCAAGGGCATGTACGAGGAGGCGGTGCGCGGCCTCGTGGACGCGCATCTGCCGGTCGGCAGCGCACCGCAGTCCTGGGACTTGAGCGCGCTGAACGAAGCGCTGCAGCGCGATTTCGGCGGCACGGTCGATGTCGCATCCTGGCTGGTTGCCGACCCTCAGCTCGAGGATAGCGCCGTGCGAACGCGCGTAGTGCAGGCGGTGCTGGCCGGCTATGAGCAGAAGGTCGAGCGCATCGGGCCGGAGCTGATGCGCCACATCGAGCGCGACGTGGTGCTGCGCCAGCTCGACCAGCATTGGCGCGATCACCTGGCGGCGATGGATTACCTGCGCCAGGGCATCCACCTGCGCGGCTACGCGCAGAAGGACTATCGCTACGAGTACAAACGCGAGGCCTTCGAGCTGTTCACGGCCATGCTCGGGCGCGTCAAGTACGACGTGGCCTCGACCATGAGCAAGATCGAGGTACGCACCCAGGAGCAGATCGATCGGGAAGAGGCCGACCGGCGCGAACGCCTGATGAGGGCGCTGCAGGCCCAGCACGCCGAGGTGCCCACGGCGCTCAACCAGGAATTGCCGGCCGCCCCTGGCGAGCCCGCTGCGCCCGGCGCCGGTGCCGCGGCCGCTGGGCTCATTGGAGCGGACGCGGCCGGCAGCGCACCCTTCGTAAGGGGTGATCGCAAGATCGGGCGCAACGAACCGTGCCCCTGCGGCTCGGGGCGCAAGTACAAGCAATGTCACGGCTTGCTGGAGTCCTGATCAAACCGACGATACGCGTGGTCGCCGCAGTGATTTATGATCCCCTCGGGCGCGTGCTCATCGCGCAGCGGCCGGCGGGAAAGACGCTGGCGGGCTGCTGGGAGTTCCCGGGCGGCAAGATCGAAGTGGCCGAGAGCGGCGCGGCCGCGTTGCGGCGCGAGCTGCGCGAGGAGCTCGGCGTCGAGGCCGGTGCAATGCACCCGGTGCTCGAGCTCAGGCACGAGTATCCGGAGCGGCACGTGGAGCTGTCGGTCTGGAAGGTGCACGAGTATGAGGGCGTGCCTGCCGGGCGCGAGGGCCAGAGCCTGCGCTGGGAAGTGCCCGCGGCCTTGCGCTCGATCGCGCTGTTAGCGGCCGACCTGCCGATTATTGACTGGCTCGAGAGTAATTAAGAAGAGAGGATCAGACGATGGCCCAGGAACCGGGAATGCCCGACATACAAGTGGATCGCAACGCGCTGTATCGCGAGGACATGTTTACCGACCGGAAGGCCGGCACGATACGCCGCCTCACTCCGGTCGATGCCCAGGGCGCGCCCGATGCCACGCGCCCGGTGCTCTACTCGGGCCAGACCCAGCTGCTGACCCCGGGCGGTGTGCTGCCCCTGTCCTTCGACATCGAAGCGAGTTCGCTCTCCGATGCGGTGGAGCGTTTCCCCGCGGCAGTGCACGCCGCGCTCGAGGCGGCCATCGAGGAAGCGCGCGAGTACCGGCGCGAGTCCTCCTCGCGCATCGTGGTTCCCGAGATCGGCGGGGGCGGGGCGATCCCCGGGGGCGGCAAGATCAAGCTTTGACGGCCGGGAGCCCCAGGTCCCTGGCGACCGCGGCGTGCACCACGCGACCGTTGATCACGTTCAACCCCGACTTCAGTCCCGGGTCATCGGCGAGCGCCTGCTGCCAACCCTTGTCGGCCAGCGCTTTCACGTAGGGAAGAGTGGCGTTGTTGAGCGCCAGCGCGGAGGTGCGCGCCACCGCGCCGGGCATGTTGGTGACGCAATAATGCGTGACCCCGTGCAGCATGTAGACCGGATCGGCGTGCGTGGTCGGGCGGCTGGTGGCAAAGCACCCGCCCTGATCGATGGCGATGTCCACCACCACCGAGCCGGGGCGCATGCGCATGATCATCGCCTCGGTCACCAGCTTAGGAGCCGCGGCGCCGGGCACCAGCACCGCGCCGATCACCAGGTCCGCCTCGGATACCGCTCGCTCAATCGACTCGGCGGTGGAGAAAATTGTGTTCACCGCGCCGTGGAACTGCACGTCCAGCGCGCGCAGCCGCGGGAGCGATCGATCGATCACGGCGACCTCGGCGCGCAAACCGTGCGCCATTTCCACGGCCGCGGTTCCGGCCACGCCCCCGCCGATTACCACCACCTTGCCGGCGGGCACGCCGGCCACGCCCCCGAGCAGCACGCCGCGGCCACCCTGCGCCTTCTGCAGGTAGTAGGCGCCCACCTGCACCGACATGCGCCCGGCCACTTCACTCATCGGCACCAGCAGGGGGAGCGAGCCGTCGCGCGCGGTCACGGTCTCGTAGGCAATCGCGACCGCGTCGGATTTCATCAGCGCCTCGGTCTGGGCCAGATCGGCCGCCAGGTGCAGGTAGGTAAATAGCACCTGGCCCGGACGGAGCATCGCGCACTCGGCAAGCTGCGGTTCCTTGACCTTGACCACCATGTCGCAGCCCGCAAAGATCGCCGCGGCGGTGTCGGCCACTTCCGCGCCCGCGGCCCGATAGTCCTCATCGCTGCAGCCCACGCCGTGGCCCGCGCCACTTTGCACCGTGACCGAGTGGCCGGCCTGGACCAGTTCGCGCACCGAAGCGGGCACGAGCCCGACCCGGTATTCGTGGATCTTGATTTCTGCGGGTACGCCAATACGCATGGGACAGATCTCCGGCGATGGGTCGGGGGGCGAATGTTAGGCGCTATTCTCGCGCCCGGCCACCGCAGGGGATTGCAAAATACTCACCAAAAGCGTAGAAAAATGGCATATAATGCGATTTCTAAGCTAAGTAATCGCAGATTATGCCATTCGATGCCAAGGACAAAGCGATCCTGGCCGCACTGCAGTCCGACGGGCGGCTCGCCAACGCGGCACTGGCCGAGCGTGTGGATCTGTCGGAATCCACCTGCCTGCGGCGCGTCAAGATGCTCGAGCAGTCCGGCGTGATCGAGCGCTACACGGCGGTTCTCAACCCGCTCAAGGTCGGGATGAGTGTCAGTTTCCTGGTGCGCATCACGCTCAAGGGCCAGACCGATCGTGACCTGGGAGCGTTTGAGCAGGCCGTGTGCCGCGTGCCGGAAGTGGCCGAGTGCTACCTCACCACCGGCGAATCAGACTACATGCTGCGGGTCGTGGCACGCAGCGCCGCGGACTTCGAGCGCCTGCACAGCAAGGTGCTGACCAAATTACCCGGCGTGGCGCGCGTGGACTCGAGTTTCGTGCTGCGTCCCGTGGTCAAGCAGGCAGGTCTCCCTCTCGACTAGTCTCGCTCGCGATGTCGTCGGCGCTCTCACCGGGAATGGCCCGATCGTTCGCCAGCCACGCGCCCAGGTCCACCATCTTGCAGCGCTCGCTGCAAAACGGGCGCCACGGAAAGGCATTTGTCCAGGCGATCTCGCGCTTGCAGGTCGGACACAGGTAACGCTTGGGTGTACTCACACCCGCCTACCTCAAGGACAGCACGTCAGCGTGAAGGGCACGTCCACCTCGGTTTGCTTGGGCCGGCTGTCGATGTCGGTCCACTCCAGAAAACGCAGGCTGCAGCGATAATGGCTGCCGCTGATCTCCGGATACAGCGCCGCACCGGCCGGCACCGTGACGCGCAGCAGCTGATAGGGCGTCTCGCGGTCGAAATTGACGTTGAACACACCGCCGCGGGCCAGTTCCGCCGTGGCGCGTCCGTTCTGCCGCGTGAGCCACAGCAACTCGGCGATCGCATCGCACAGCGGCCTGAGCAGCCCCTGCCAGCGCACGAAGGTGTCCATGCGCAGCTCGTCGGGCTGACTGAGCCAGAAGTAATAATCCGGCAGGTCGAATTCGCAGGTTCCCCCGGGTATGGCGCTGCGATGCTTGATGGCCGCCAGGAACTCCGAATCACGGAGCGGTTGCAGCCAGGCGACGCCCGCGGCCGAGAGGTCGGCGCGCAGGCGCAGCAGGTTGCTCATCAGCGCGCGCAGGCGCGTGGCGTCGATGCCGGGGTGGTTCTGGTATTCGTGGAGCTTGGTGAGGTGGCGCTCGAGGTCCTTGAGCACGTCGCTGCGCACATCGCCGCGGGCGGCGATGGCCAGCATGTCCAGGAGGCTCGACATCGCCGCACGGCTCCCCCAGCTGCTGGCCTTGTCGTTGTGGTACAGCGACTGGCTGTAGAGGAAATCGAGCCGCAGGAACGTGCGCAACCGCTCGTTCAGCGGCTGCTCGAACACGGTGGGGTCCGTGCCCGGCAAGCGGGCGGCCCCCGGCTGGGTCTGATTCATCTGCGTATTGTGCTTGAGGCTGCTCGCGTGTGAAAGCGTCACGTCTTACCTCCGCGCCAGTTCCAGGTACTGCGCGTGCAGTTCGCGCACGCGCGGCGCGAGCGCAGCGCGCGCGCCGTCATTGACAATCACCTCATCGGCCAGCGCGCGGCGTGCCGCACGCGAGGCCTGGGCGCCGAGCGCGGCATCGATCAGGGCCGCATTGCTCCTATCGCGCTGCGCCAGGCGCTCGCGTTGCGAGCGCTCCTCGCTGTCCACCAACAGCACCCGATCATAATCGCTCGCGCGCCCGGTTTCAGCCAGCAACGGGATTACAGTGATCACATAGGGAGCGTGCGCGCTCGCCTCGCGCTCGGCCGCGCGCGCGCGGATCGCAGGATGTAGGAGTGCTTCGAGCGCGGCGCGTTCCTTGGCATCCTTGAATACGAGCTCGCGCAGCGCGCGCCGGTCGAGACTCCCGTCCGCGGCGCGCACGCCGGGCCCGAAGCGCTCGAACACCTGCGCCAGCAGCGCACTGCCGGCCGGGACGACCTCGCGGGCGATCTCATCGAGGTCCACGATCGGCACGCCGAGCTCGGCAAACAGCGCCGCCACCGTGCTCTTGCCGCTGGCGATTCCGCCGGTGAGTGCAACGCGCATCGGTTTGCCGCGGGCCATGCCGAGAGTCTAGCGTTCAACCGCGGCCGTACAACCCCAGGTAGGCGCTCACCCATTCCGGTCCCCACATCATGGCGAGCCAGCCGGCCGCGGCCAGGAACGGGCCGAAGGGGATGGGCACGCCGCGGCCGCGCTTGCCGATCACGATCAGGGCGATTCCGACCACCGCGCCCACCGCGGCCGAGCACAGCACGATCGGCAGCAGCATGCGCCAGCCGAGCCAGGCGCCGAGCGCGGCGAGCAATTTGAAGTCGCCGTAGCCCATGCCTTCCTTTCCGGTGCACAGCCGGAACAGCTGATACACGCTCCACAGGCTCAGGTACCCGGCCGCCGCACCGATGATGGCGTTCGCGGGCCGGACCGGCAGGCTGCTCGAGGTGAGCACGCTCCAGCCGAGCGAGGCGAGCAGGCCGCCCCACAGGAGCGGCAGCGTGATCGAATCGGGCAGCAGCTGGTGATCCAGATCGATCCCGGTGAGTGCAATCAGGGACCAGGTGAGGATGAGCGCGCCGCAGGCCGGCCAGCCCGGGCCAAATTTCCACACCACCGCGGCGCTCAACAGCCCGCACAGCAGCTCGATCAGCGGATAGCGCACGCTGATGCGCGCCTGGCAGGCCGCGCAGCGCCCGCGCAGCAGCAGCCAGCTGAGCACGGGCAGGTTGTGCCAGGAGGGAATCGGCGTGTGGCAGGCGGGACAGGCCGAGCGGGGCACGAGCAGGTTGTAGGGCGCCGCCGCGGCCGGCGTTGGCGCAGGTGTCGCGCCGGGCGGCTGGAACTCCGCGCACTGCTCGCGCCATTGGCGCTCCATCATGATGGGCAGCCGATGGATGACGACGTTCAGAAAGCTCCCCACCAGGAGCCCGAGCACGAGGCTTAGGGCGACCCAGTAGGCCGGCCCGAGTTCTGGCAGCCCCGGCACCTGAAGCTTAGACGACCGCGCCGAGTTTGAAGATCGGCAGGTACATGGCGATGACCAGGCCGCCCACCAGCACGCCCAGGATGGCCATGATCAGCGGCTCGAGCAGGCTCGACATGCTGTCGACCGCGTTGTCGACGTCTTCCTCGTAGAAGCTGGCGACCTTGCCCGACATGGTGTCGAGCGAGCCCGACTCCTCGCCGACCGCGATCATCTGCACCACCATATTGGGAAACAGGCTGGTGTTCTCCATGGCACGCTGCAGGCGCTGGCCGGTGGCCACCTCGTCGCGGATCTTCATGGTGGCGTCTTCGTAGACGATGTTGCCGGTGGCGCCGGCCACCGATTCGAGCGCCTCGACCAGCGGCACGCCGGCCTGGAACATGGTCGAGAGCGTGCGCGCGAAGCGCGCGATCGCCGCCTTGTTGAGGATCGGGCCGATGATCGGAAACTTCAGCATGGCGCGGTCGAGGAACTCGCGCGTCTTGCGCGAGCGCTTGTAGGTGTACAGGAAAAACCATACCCCGGCGCCCAGCACTGTGAGGATGTAGATGCCGTTGCTCTGTATGAAGCGCGACAGGTTGATCACCATCTGCGTAAAAGCCGGCAGGTCGGCGCCGAAGCCCTTGAACAGGCTCTCGAATTGCGGAATCACGAAGATCAGCAGGATGGTCGTGACCACGAGGGCCACCACCAGCACCGCGGCCGGGTAGAACAGGGCCTTCTTGACCTTTTTCTTGATGGCCTCGGTCTTTTCCTTGTAGGTCGCGATCTTGTCGAGGAGCGATTCGAGCGCACCGGCCTGCTCGCCGGCCTCGACGAGATTCACGAACAGGTCGTCGAAGTGCAGAGGGTGCTTGGCGAGCGCCTCGTGGAGCGAGGTGCCGCCTTCGATGTCGGCCTTGATGTCCAGCAGGAGCTTTTGCATCGAGGGCTTGTCGTGCCCGGCACCGATGATCTCGAAGGCCTGCACCAGCGGGATGCCCGCGCCCAGCATGGTGGCGAGCTGGCGGCTGAATATGGCGATGTCCCCGGCATTGACCTTGCCGCCCGAGCGCGAGGCAGTGGACTGCTTCTTGATGCGGGTGGCGGCGATGCCCTGGCGGCGCAGCTCGCCGCGCACGGCCTGCTCGTTCTGGGCCACGGTACGGCCCTTGACCTTCTGTCCCTTGCGGTCGCGCCCCTCCCAGTTGAAGGGCATGTCGCGTTTGACGGAACGGATCGCGGTGCTAGCTTGCGCCATAGTGCTTACTCAATCGTTACGCTGTTGACTTCGGCAATGCTGGTGAGGCCGGCCTTGACCTTCTCGAGTCCGGCGCGCCTCAGGTCCCAGACCCCTTCCTTGGTGGCCTGGTCGTTGATGTCGATGGCGTTGCCGCCGGCCATGATGATGCGCCCGATCGATTCGGTGACTTCCATGACCTGGTACAGGCCCGCGCGGCCCTTGTAGCCGTCGGTGCAGTTGGCACAGCCCTTCGGTCCGTAGACCTTCAGGCCCGGAATCTCCTCTTCCGTGAAGCCTTCCTTGCGCAGCGCCTCGGGCGGTATGTCGACCAGCTGCTTGCAGCTTGAGCACAGCCGGCGCGTCAGACGCTGGGCGATGATCAGGCTCACCGAGGTGGCGATCGCGTAGGGCTTGACGCCCATGTCGATCAGGCGCGTGAGGGTCTGCGGCGCGTCGTTGGTGTGGAGCGTGGAGAGCACCAGGTGTCCGGTCTGCGCCGCCTTGATCGCGATCTCGGCGGTCTCCAGGTCGCGGATTTCGCCGACCATCACCACGTCCGGGTCCTGGCGCAGGAAGGCGCGCAGCGCCGCCGCAAAGGTCAGGCCGACCTTGTTGTTGACGTTGACCTGGTTGACGCCCGGGAGGTTGATTTCCGCCGGGTCCTCGGCGGTCGAGATGTTGGTGTCTTCCTTGTTGAGGATGTGCAGGCCCGTGTACAGCGACACGGTCTTGCCGCTGCCGGTCGGTCCGGTCACCAGAATCATGCCCTGGGGCTTGGCCAGGTGCTTCAGGTACAGCTCCTTCTGGTGCGCCTCGTAGCCGAGCGCGTCGATGCCCAGCATCGCCTGCGAGGAGTCGAGGATACGCAGCACGATCTTCTCGCCGAACAGCGTCGGGCAGGTGCTCATGCGAAAGTCGATGGCGCGGGTCTTGGACAGGCGCATCTTGATGCGGCCGTCCTGCGGCACGCGGCGCTCGGCGATGTCGAGCCGCGACATGACCTTGAGGCGCGCGCTGATCTTGCCGGCCAGCTGCACCGGCGGCTGGGCGATTTCCTTGAGGATGCCGTCGATGCGCAGGCGCACCCGGAACATCTTCTCGTAGGGCTCGAAATGGATGTCCGAGGCGCCGCGGCGGATCGCATCGAGCATCACCTTGTTGACGAAGCGCACGATCGGCGCGTCTTCGACGTCGTCGCGTGAAACCTCGGCGCCGACATCCTCATCGCCCCCGCCGACTTCGAGCGAGTCGAGTTCGCCGACCTCATCGTCGCCGAGGTTCGGCATGGAGGTGTCGACCTGCTCCATCGCCTTGTCGAGGAATTTCTGCAGCTTGTCGTCTTCGACCACGATGGCATCGACGGCCAGTCCGGTCTGGAATCTGACTTCCTCGATGGCGTGCAGATTGGTGGGGTCGGCCACCCCCAGGAACAATCGCTTGCCGCGCTTGAACAGCGGCAGCACGCGGTGCTTGGCCAGGAGCTTGTCGGACACCGTCTTCACGGTGTCGAGGTCCACGCTCAGTGCCGCGATGTCCAGGAGCGGAACGCCGTATTCGGCCGAGGCGGCCACGGCAATGTCGCGTGCGGTCGCCGTGCCGGCGGCCACGAGCTGGGTGACAAAGCTGGTGCGCTTCTCGGCGGCCGAGGCCAGTGCCGCGCGCATGCCGGCCTCATCGACCACGCCATCCTGGACCAGGCGCTGCGGCAGGCCCCCGAGGCCGCTGCGACTCGGGTTCAGGGCTAAAGAAGCGTTTTCGTTCATGGACTTATGAGCGACCCCGGTGCACGAGCACACCCTAGTCTAACTGACAGGAACCGACTTTGAATGTCAAATACCTGCGGGATATTTGCATAGATGCGCGCCCGACAGGGTGACGGGCTTCCCAAAAGAGGAAGCCCCTCCGAGCAGGGGCCCTTTCGACCTCAAATTCGACCCAATGGGCGAATTATTACGGACGGCAATTCGCCGGGCGGTGCTTGGCCAGCAGCGTCGCTGCGCCCGCGGCCGAGCCCGTGGCGATCGTCAGGGTACCGGGCATGGCATGGTCGCCGCACTGCCAGGAGATGTCGTTGTTGGCGCTCGTAAACGGGGTGAGCGTCATGGTCTTGCCGGCGATGGCCGTGGCCTGGTTGCCATAGGCGATGGTGATCTGGCCGCCGGCACCCACGGTCACGCTGGTCACGTACTTGCCGTTGATGTTCGCAGCGACGTCCATGCCCGCCGCGGCGTTAGTCGCCGGCCAGTTCTGGTTCGAGGTGAACGACTCAGCAACGGCCGTCTTGGCGGCGGCGGCCAGGTTCAGGCCTTCCGTCACCTGCGCACGCACCGTGTAGTCCTGGTAGGCCGGGATCGCGATCGCGGCCAGGATGCCGATGATCGCCACGACGATCATCAACTCGATCAGCGTAAAACCCTTCTGTACCTTGCTCATTTCGTACCCTCCTTTTGCAGGCGGCGCCTGCGCGTAGAAATTGATGAACGATTGTTCATCATGGTGGTTTCCGGAAAGTAGATGCCCTTCTCGTTTTGTAATCTGTGGCTGGGAATCTCTACTGCCGAGTTGACCATAACCTCATCGCAGCGCGCGGGCCTTGCCCTGCCTCATCGCAGCTGCGCGGCCCGCAGCGCACCGGGCCGAATCCTCGAAGTTCGCGCCAGCGCAATGTCGAGTGCGCCAAAAAAAGAAGCCCCTCGGCTGAGGGGCTTCTCGGGGATCTGCCTTGGGGCAGATCGATTTCAGCAATTACGGGCGGCAGTTCGCCGGGCGGTGCTTGGCCAGCAGCGAGGCCGAACCAGCGGCCGAACCCGTGGCGATCGTCAAGGTACCGGGCATGGCATGGTCGCCGCACTGCCAGGAGATGTCGTTGTTGGCGCTCGTGAACGGCGTGAGGGTCATGTTTTTGCCGGCAATGGCGGTGGCCTGGTTGCCATAGGCGATGGTGATCTGGCCGCCGGCCCCCACGGTCACGCTGGTCACGTACTTGCCATTGATGCTCGTGTTGACGCCCAAGCCCGCGGCGGTGTTGGTCGCCGGCCAGGCCTGGTTCGAAGCAAACGACTCAGCAACGGCCGTCTTGGCAGCGGCGGCCAGGTTCAGGCCTTCCGTCACCTGCGCACGCACCGTGTAGTCCTGGTAGGCCGGGATCGCGATTGCGGCCAGGATGCCGATGATCGCCACGACGATCATCAACTCGATGAGGGTAAAACCTTTCTGAACCGACTTCATATCGCACCTGCCTGTATCTGTACGCACTGACGTGCATTGCTTGATGAACAATTCTTCACCATTGTGCCCGCCGCATATCGGACACCGGTCTCGTTTCCGTGAGCCCAAAAAAGCTGCGGAACAGTTCTGCCAACTCGACCACAGTGCGCTGTCAGGAGCGCGCCCGGGCTTCCAGCGCCTTCGCATCGCGCTGCATTTCCGCCGTGCAGTGAAAATATCTCGCGACGCGCGCATTCGCCGAGATGCCGCCCAAAAAGAAGAAGCCCCTCGAATGAGGGGCTTCTCCACGATCTCCAGTTGGTACGATCGATTCCGGCAATTACGGACGGCAGTTCGCCGGGCGGTGCTTGGCCAGCAGCGAGGCCGAACCAGCGGCCGAACCCGTGGCGATCGTCAGAGTACCCGGCATGGCATGGTCGCCGCACTGCCAGGACACGTCGTTGTTGGCGCTCGTGAACGGGGTGAGGGTCATGTTTTTGCCGGCAATGGCGGTGGCCTGGTTGCCATAGGCGATGGTGATCTGGCCACCGTTGCCAATGGTCACGCTGGTCACGTACTTACCATTGATGTTCGCGGCGACGTCCATGCCCGCAGCGGCATTGGTAGCCGGCCAGGCCTGGTTCGAGGCAAACGACTCAGCAACGGCCGTCTTGGCAGCGGCGGCAAGGTTCAGACCTTCCGTCACCTGCGCACGTATCGTGTAGTCCTGATAGGCCGGGATCGCGATCGCGGCCAAGATGCCGATGATCGCCACGACGATCATCAACTCGATGAGGGTAAAACCTTTTTGAACCGACTTCATAAATGCTCCTGCGAAAGTTAAGGGAAACAAGCCATGGCCCACGCCATCTTGTCCAAGATGAAGCAAGCTCCGTGCCAAGGCGCCCAGGAATGACTAAGCTATTGTTTTTTATATCTAAAAGAACAGCCTGAGGAACTTTTGGACCTATTCACCGGCTGTATCCGCCGACACAATCGGTCCTCGGGTGTCACAAAGCGACGCGCCGCGGCAGCCTGCCGGGGTTCAGGGCGCAGGCCCGTCAGAGGGGGCCTATTCGATCCCGAGCTTCTTGACCTTGTAGCGCAGGGCCCGAAAGGTCATGCCCAGGAGCCGTGCCGCGGCGGTCTTGTTGTAGCGGGTCTGCTCGAGCGCCTTGAGGATCGCATCGCGCTCGATGTGCTCGAGCTGCCCGCTCAGGTCCGCCCCCGTAGGCAGAGGAGCGCTCAAGGCCGGGGATGAGGGGAGCACCGCAGCGGCGAGCGCCGCGGCCGGGCGCAGCTGCAAATCCTCCACGCCGATGCGCGAGCCGGTACACAGGGTGAGCGCGCGCTCGAGGATGTTTTCCAGTTCGCGCACATTGCCCGGGAACGCGTAGCCTTGCAGCGCGGCGAGCGCATCGTCGCCGAGTTCCGGGGCTTCCCCGCCCAAGCGCCGGCCGAGCCGGCGCAGGAGCGCGGCGGCCAGCTCGGGAATATCGCTCGCGTGATCGCGCAGCGCCGGCACGTTGATTTCGATCACGTTGATTCGGTAGTACAGGTCCTCACGGAATCGCCCGGCCGCCACCAGGGCGCTCAGGTTCTTATGCGTCGCCGAGAGCACGCGCACGTCGGTCGGTTGCTCGTGCGACTCACCGATCGGGCGTACCCGCTTTTCCTGGATCACGCGCAGGAGCTTGACCTGCATGTGCAGCGGCAGGTCGGCGACCTCGTCCAGAAACAGCGTCCCGCCCTCGGCGCTCTGCACCAGACCGTGCTTGTCGGCCACCGCCCCGGTAAAGCTGCCCCGCTTATGGCCAAACAGCTCGCTTTCCATGAGCTCGGTGGGAATGGCCCCGCAGTTCACGGCAATGAACGGGCCGCTGTGCCGAGCGCCGCCCTCGTGGATGAGGCGTGCGACCAGTTCCTTGCCGGTGCCCGATTCGCCCGAGATGTGCACCGGGGCCTGGCTGCGCGCCACCCGCGCGATCAGCACGCGCAGCGCCTCCATCCCCGCCGAGCTCCCGAGCAGCAGGGGACCTGCGCGCGTGATGGTGTGGTCGGTCTCGCCCAGGCGGATCGCCACGGCCACCAGGCGCCGCAGCACCCCGAGGTCCAGGGGCTTGGAGACAAAGTCGAAGGCCCCGGCCTTGAGCGCACGCACTGCGGTCTCGACATTGCCGTGGGCCGTGATCACGGCCACCGGAAGTTGCGGCATGCGCTGCTCGATCCAGGCGACCAGATCCAGGCCGTCACCGTCGGGCAATCGCATGTCCGTCAGGCACAGCTCGAACTGTCGCTGGTTGAGCAGTTCGCGGGCCGCGGCCAGCGTGCCGGCGGCGGCCGTGGCCAGGTGCATGCGCTCGAGGGTGAGCGTGACCAGCTCGACCAGGTCCGGCTCGTCATCGACGATGAGTACGGTGGGTTTGGCCATGGGCGCTACTTTAAGGCTTCGCAGAGCAGAAAATCAGGGCGCCCGCGGGGCGGGCACGATCACGCTGGCCCAGCGCGAGGGGTCGGCGAACACCAGCCGGAACAGGCTCCCGCCGCCCTTGCGCGGCTCGTACAGCAGCGTCGCGCCGTTGATTTCCGCCAGCTCGCGGGCCAGGAACAGCCCCAGTCCCGTGCCTTCCTCGCCGCGGGTGTAGAAGGGCTCGAAGATCCGCTCCACGTCGGCAGAAGCGACGCCCGCGCCGCGATCGGTGACTTCCAGGCACACGCGCCCGTAGCGCGCGACCCGCAGGAGCTGTACCTCGACGTCCGCTTCCGCATGCTCGGCGGAACCGTGGCGCAGCGCGTTCTCGCACAGGTTCCACATGATCTGGTGCAGCTGGCTCGGATCGACGAGCGCCTCGAGATCCAGGGAGGCGAGCTGCAGCTTGAAGCGCCCCGGGTCGCACTGCGTGGTCTCGCAGAATTCACCGCGAAAGCGTGCGCACCATTCCGCCAGCCGGATGAGCTCCGGGCGCGGCCGCTCGCGCCGCGAGAGCTTAAGCACGTTGTCGATGATGCCGCTGATGCGCACCGCGTTGCTGCGCATGATCTCGGTCATGCGCTGCTCGGCCTCGCCCAGACCGCTGGACTCGGCCAGCAGCTGGGCCGCATGGCTCATGGCGCCGACCGGATTTCGGATCTCGTGCGCGATGCTGGCGGTGAGCCGGCCCAGCGCCGCGAGTTTCGATTGCTGAACGCGCGCCGCGAGCGTGCTGGTGTCCTCGAGAAAGATCAGCACCGGGGAGGGATCGGCCGCGCCGAGCGGCGCAAAATGCGGCTCGATGATGCGCACCCCGTCCGCGGCCGCGAAGGTGCCCGAGGCTTCCTCGGCGGGGAGCGGGGCGGGCGTGCCGCGCCACATCGTCAGCAGGTAGAGCAGGCGCGCCGACACTTCGCCCAGCAGCGCTCCGGGAATTGCCACCTTATCGCCGAGCGTCTCGGCGGCCGATTCGTTGATCAGCCGGATGCGATCGGTCGGGTCCACGACCAGGATGCTCTCGCGCAATCGCTGCACGATGTACTGCGAGAGCTGCGCCATGTTGGCGAGGTCCACTTCCTGGCGGCGCACCTGCGCTTCGCTCTCGCGCAGCCGCTTGGCCACCGGCCACGCCGAGGCGGCGACCAGGAAGATGACTGCGCCCATGACTCCGGCGAGCGGGTAGTCGTTCACGGTGCTGAAGCCGGCCGCCTGGCTGGCGATCTGCTGCACCAGGATCGCGAGCGAGGCCATGGCGGCGATCACCAGGCCTTCGCGCCCCACGGCCAGCAGCGCCATGGAGCCGACCGGAATCACCAGCAGCACCGCCAGATTGCTGGCCACCCCGCCGCTCGCGTAGGTGAGCACCGCGACCGCGATCGCGTCGATGAGCGCGTGGGTCAGCACCAACGAGCGGCGTCCCGGCCAATGACGGCGCCCGGCCAGCGCGAGCAGCGCCGCCAGGATGAAGTAGGTGATCAGCGCCACTCGGAACAGCTGCGGCGCGGCGTTGCCGAACACCGGGACCGGCTGCGTGGTCGTGTAGATGGCCACGAGCACCAGCACGGCCAGCAGGCGGTACAGGTTGGTCAGTCCGACGATGCGCCAGGCCAGATCGGTACTCGTGGAATCGTGGCTTGCCAGCGTCTCGGACCGAGCACTCATGGCGGCACGGTAGCATCCGTCGCGGCTTTCCGCGACAATTCCGCACCTTGCGCTCCCCTGGCGGCCTGATGAACCTGCACGAATATCAATCCAAGAAAATTCTAGCGAACTACGGCGTCCCCGTTCCGGAGGGTCTGGTGGCCGCCAATCCCGACGAAGCGGAAGCGGCCGCGCGTGCCCTGGGCGGTGAGGCCTGGGTCATCAAGGCGCAGGTGCACGCCGGCGGTCGCGGCAAGGCCGGCGGCGTCAAGCTGGTGCGCGGGCTCGAGGCGGTCGGCGCCACCGCCGCATCGATGCTCGGAACACGCCTGGTGACCAAGCAGACCGGCCCCGCCGGACTCCCCGTCGACAAGGTGTACGTGGAGGCCGGCTCGGACATCGAGCGCGAGCTGTACCTGAGCTTCACGCTCAATCGCGAGCGCGGGCGCATCGCCGTCATCGCCTCCAGCGCAGGTGGCATGGACATCGAACAGGTGGCGCAGGACACGCCGGAGAAAATTCTCTCAGTCGCGGTGCACCCGGCGGCCGGATTGCAGCCCTGGCAGTGCCGGCAGCTCGCCTACGGCATCGGCCTGAAGGGCGATCAGGCCGCACAGCTCCAGGCAATCCTGCTTTCGCTCTATCGGTTGTATCTGGAGAAGGACGCCAGCCTGATCGAGATCAACCCCCTGATCGTGACGCGCGGCGGGCGCCTCGTGGCGCTCGATTGCAAGCTCGACATCGAGGCCAACGCGCTGTTCCGTCAGCCGGACATGGCGGCGCTCCGCGATCAGGAACAGGAAGATCCGGCCGAGCGCATCGCCAGCGAGCACGATCTGAACTACGTCTCGCTGGATGGGGACATTGCCTGCATGGTCAACGGCGCGGGCCTGGCGATGGCAACCATGGACCTCATCAAGCTGCAAGGCGGCGCGCCGGCCAATTTCCTCGACGTCGGTGGAGGCGCGACCGCCGAGCGGGTGAGCGCCGCCTTCGAGCTGATTCTGTCCAACCCCAAGGTGCGCGCGATCCTGGTCAACATCTTCGGTGGCATCGTCCGCTGCGATCTGATCGCCGATGGCATCATCAATGCGGTGCGCGATGTCGGGGTGCGCGTGCCGGTGGTGGTGCGACTGGAGGGCACCAATGCGCAGGCCGCGCGCGCCAAGCTGGCCGGCGGGTCGCTGGCGATTACCGCGGCGAGCGATTTGACCGACGCGGCCCGCAAGGTCGTCGCGGCCGCCCGCGCCACCGGCGTGCGGGGCGGCACATGAGCATCCTGGTCAACAAGCGCACCGCGGTGATCTGCCAGGGCATCACCGGGCGGCAGGGGAGCTTTCATACCGAGCAGAGCATCGCCTACGGCACGCACATGGTCGGCGGCGTGACCCCGGGACGCGGCGGCGAGCGGCACCTGGGGCTCCCGGTGTTCGACACGGTGCGCGATGCGGTGCGCGCCACCGGCGCCACGGCGAGCGTGATCTACGTGCCCGCGCCCTTTGCGGCCGACGGCATACTCGAGGCGGCCGAGGCCGGCATTGAGCTGGTGGTGTGCATCACCGAGGGCGTGCCGGTCAACGACATGATCAAGGTCAAGGCGGCATTGCTGGGCACCGGCACGCGCCTGATCGGCCCCAACTGCCCCGGGGTCATCACGCCCGGGGAATGCAAGATCGGCATCATGCCGGGCTTTATCCACAAGCGCGGATGCGTCGGGATCGTCTCGCGTTCGGGCACCCTCACCTACGAGGCGGTGTTCCAGACCACCCACAACGGCTTAGGGCAGAGCAGCTGCGTGGGGATCGGCGGCGATCCGGTGCGCGGCATGAATTTCATAGACGTCATCGAGCTCTTCGAGCGCGACCCGCAGACCGAAGGTATTGTCATGGTGGGCGAAATCGGCGGGAGCGACGAGGAGGCCGCGGCCGAGCACATCCGCCGCTTCGTGCGCAAGCCGGTGGTGGCCTATATCGCCGGGGTCACCGCACCGGCGGGCAAGCGCATGGGGCATGCCGGCGCGGTGGTGGCCGGAGGCAAGGGCACGGCCGCGGACAAATTCCGCGCGCTCGAGGCGGCCGGAGTGCGCACCGTGCACTCGCCTGCAGAACTGGGCAGCGCGATGGCCGCAGAGCTGCGCCGCAGACGCGCGGCGCGCACCCGCGCGGCCACCGTGATGCCGCGCGCCAAGCTCAAGGGCGGCGCGGTGCGCGCGGGCAAGGCTCAATCGCCCAAGAAAAATCCCAAGCGCAAGCCGACAGGTGCGAAGCCGCCCAAGGCTAAGCGCACGGCTAAGCGCACAGCCAAGCGCACGGCCAAGCGCAAGGCCAAGCGCGGGGCCAAGCGCGCTGCCCGGCCGACGGCGCGGGCCGCGAGCCGCCGACGCGCCCGGGCCCGGCGATGAGGGCGAAGCGCCCTCGGGAAGCCTGATTGAACCGCCCTGACCGACTGACCGTCGCGCTGGCGCAAATCAACCTGCTGGTCGGAGACGTGCAGGGGAACCTGGCGCGGGCCCTGCGCGGGGCGGCGAGTGCGCGCGCGGACTGGGACGCCGATGTGGTGCTGTTCCCGGAACTGACCCTGTCGGGCTATCCGCCCGAGGACCTGCTGTTTCACCGGGGCCTTCGCACGCAGATCGAGCGCGCGCTGCGCGGGCTCACCGATGCGCCCCCGGGCATCGCGCTGGTGCTCGGGTTTCCCGAGTACCAGGGGAGCGACATCTACAACAGCGCCGCCGTGTACCGCGACGGAGTGCGCCTGGCGCTGACGCGCAAATCCTGCCTGCCCAATTACCGGGTGTTCGACGAGAAGCGCTATTTCCGCGCGGGCGGGGACCCGGCGGTGGTCGAGTGCAAGGGCTTCAAGTTGGGTCTGCTGGTGTGCGAGGACGTGTGGGAGCCCGGGCCTGCGCGGCGCGCGCGCGAGCTCGGCGCCGAAGTGCTGCTGGTCATCAACGCCTCGCCCTTCGAGATGAACCGGCAGCGCGAGCGCGAGCGCGTGGTGCGCGAGCGCGTTACCGAGTGCGGCGTGCCGCTGGTGTACGTCAATCTGTGCGGCGGGCAGGATGAGCTGGTCTTCGACGGCAACTCCTTCGTGATGGACGCCAGGGGCGAGCTGGCGTTTCGCGCGCCCGCCTACACCGAAGGCCTCTACCAGGTGCAGTTCGAGCGGCAGGGCGCGCAGGTCGTGCCGCTGCCCGGCGAGATCGCCCCGGAGCTCGCGGTCGAGGCGAGCGTCTATGAGGCCCTGGTGCTGGGCGTGCGCGACTACGTCAACAAGCACGGCTTTCCGGGCGTCGTCATGGGATTGTCGGGCGGGGTGGATTCGGCGCTGACGCTTGCGATCGCGGTCGATGCGCTGGGCGCGGAACGGGTGCAGGCGGTCATGATGCCCTCGCGCTATACCTCGCAGATGAGCAAGGACGACGCCCTGGCGCAATCGCGCTCGCTGGGCGTACAGATCAGCTCGATTCCGATCGAAGGCCTGTTCGAGGCCGCCTTGAGCGCGCTGGCCGCGGAGTTCGCGGGCCGGGCTCCCGACACCACCGAGGAGAACATCCAGGCGCGGGTGCGCGGGCTGTTGCTGATGTCGATCTCGAACAAGACCGGCCGCATGCTGCTGACCACCGGCAACAAGAGCGAGATGGCGGTGGGCTACGCAACCCTGTACGGCGACATGAACGGGGGCTTTGCCCCCATCAAGGACTGCAGCAAGCTGCTGGTGTACCGGCTCGCCAACTACCGGAATGCCCAGGCCGGCGTGGGCGGGGAGGTCATACCGCGGCGGGTGATCGAGCGCGAACCGAGCGCGGAACTGCGTCCCGATCAAAAGGACACCGACTCGCTCCCGCCCTACGCGCTGCTCGATCCGATCCTCGAGGCCTTCATCGAAGAGGATCTTTCGGTGGACGAGATCTGCGCGCGCGGCTTCGAGCGCTCGGTGGTCACGCGCGTGCTCAACATGGTCCAGCGCAACGAGTACAAGCGGCGCCAGGCCCCGCCCGGGGTGAGAGTCAGCCGGCGCGCCTTCGGCCGGGACTGGCGCTATCCGATCACCAGCGGCTACCGGCGCTGAGCGCCGCTACCAGAAGTGCCACCACTTTTTCTTAGCTGCGTTGTGCTCGCTTGATTGCTGGTAGTTGGTCTCGTAGACGCGCTCGACGTTGGATTGCAGGTCGGTCAGCCCGAGCTTGTGGTAGCTCTCGATCATCACATCCAGGCCATCCTTGACCGCCGGGGCGCCGTCGTACTGCTCGATCATGCGGAGCGATCGGTCCGCGGCCGCCACGTAGGCCCCGCGCCGCACGTAGTAGCGGGCGACGTTGATCTCGTATTCGGCCAGCCGGTTGCGCAGGTAGATCAGGCGCAGCTGCGCATCGTGGGCATATTCGCTCTTCGGGTATTGCCTGACCACGGTGCTGAAGGCCGTGATCGCCGAGTTGAGGGACGCCGGGGGCTTCTTGGCGGCATCCACACCGAGCCAGCGCTCGATTTTCCAGGGCTGGTCCTCGTAATCGATGAGGCCCTTCATGTACCAGGCGTAATCGACCCGGGGATGGGTGGGGTTCTCGCGCAGGAACTGCTCGGCCGCATCGGTTGCCGTTTCCTTCTCGCCCTTGCGGTAGTACACGCAGATCAGGTCCAGGCGCGCCTGGCGCGTCTCGTCCGAGAACGGGAAGTGCGTGGTCAGTGCCTCGTACTGCTTGACCGCCGACTCGTAGTCATTGTCTTCGAGCGACTTGCGGGCTTGGTGATACAGGCCCGGGGCCGTCAAGTTGGTAAAATCGCGCGCCTTGCGGCTCTGGCAGCCGGCCAGCGCGCCAAACAAAGCGAGCAGCAGAGCGGCGCCGAGCAGGGCGCGCGCAGGCAAAGAGGGGAGGCCGAAGCGGCGGCTCGCAGTCACGATGTATCCTAGCGGGGCGAAAACGCCAGTATAACGAATAAGGTCCGCCGCACCTGCGACCGCGCCATGACCGCCAAGTTCCGCATCCACGAACTCGAGCTGCCCCACGGCACAGCGGGCCAGCGCTTCGATGCCGCGCTCGCCTCGCTCCTGCCGCAGTATTCGCGCGCCCGGCTGCAGCGCTGGATCAGCGCGGGCGCGGTGCTCCTGGAAGGGCGCGTGGTGCTGCCGCGTCAGCGCCTGGCGGGCGGTGAGCGGGTCCGGGTGCAGGCGGAATTCACGGCCGATCAGCGAATTGGACCCGAGCCCATCGCGCTGCGCGTGGTCTTCGAGGACGAAACGCTGCTGGTGATCGACAAGCCGGCCGGGCTGGTGGTGCATCCGGGCGCCGGCAATCCAGCGCACACCCTGCAAAATGCCCTGCTGGCCCACGACGCCGCTCTCGCCGTGGTGCCGCGCGCCGGTCTGATCCATCGACTGGACAAGGACACGAGTGGGCTGCTGGTGGTGGCGCGCACGCCCGAGGCCCACACCGCGCTGCAGAGCATGCTGCAGCGCCGGGAAATCCAGCGCGGCTACCTGGCCCTGATCCTCGGCCGGCCCACGGCAGGGGGCACGATCGATGAGCCCATCGGCCGGCATCGCTCGCTCCGGACCCGCATGACGGTGCGGCGCGACGGGCGCGAGGCCGTGACACACTATCGCATCGAGGAGCGCTTCCGCGGCCATACCCTGCTGCGAGTGCAACTCGAGACCGGCCGCACCCATCAGATACGTGTGCATCTGGCGCACTTGGGCTTCCCGATCGTGGGCGATGCGCTGTACGGCGGCCGGCGCCGGCAGGTGGCGGGGGCGGGAGAACAGCTGCGGGCTGCGCTGTCGCTGTTTCGCCGCCAGGCGCTGCACGCGCAGCGCCTGGCCCTCGATCATCCGCTCACCGGACGGCACCACACCTTCGAGGCTCCGCTCCCGGCCGACTTTCAAACACTGCTGGCTGTGCTGCGCGCGGACGCCGAGCAGCTGTCCCAGTGAGCGTCGGAGTGCTGCTGCCGCAATGGGCCGCGCCACGCGCGGTGCGCGCCGCCTGCTCCTTGCGCAGCGGGGGCGCGAGTGTCGCCCCCTTCGAGAGCCTCAACCTGGGCCAACACGTAGGCGATGATCCTTCGGCCGTGGCGGAAAACCGCCATCGCCTCGCAGCGGCGCTGTGCTTGCCGGGCGAGCCGCTGTGGCTCGAGCAGCGGCACGGCACTCGCGTGGCCGATGCCGACACCGAGAGCGGCGCGCCCGAGGCGGACGCTGCCGTGTCGCGGGAAATCGGGCGCGTGCTCGCGATCCAGGTCGCCGATTGCCTGCCGGTGCTGCTGGCCAGTCGGGACGGTGCGGTAGTGGCCGCGGCCCACGCGGGATGGCGCGGACTGGCGGCGGGCGTGCTGGAGGCGACCGTCGCCGCCATGCGCGCACCGCCCGGGCAACTCCTGGCCTGGCTGGGACCGGCCATTGGCAAGGAACACTTCGAGGTGGGCGAGGAGGTGCGCGCGGCCTTCCTGGCGCACGATCCTGCTGCGGCCGAGGCTTTTGCGCCAAACGCGCGCGGCCGCTGGCAGTGCGATCTGCTGGCACTTGCACACCGCAGGCTCGCGGCCTTAGGGGTCCTGGAACGGAGCGGTACCAAGCTGTGCACCTACGCGGCCGGCGATCGGTGCTTCTCCTACCGGCGCGATGGGCGCACCGGGCGCATGGCTGCGCTCATATGGCGCGCGCCGGCCGAGGCCTGAAGGTCGCGTGCTAGAGTGGCGGCCATGCCGATTTTGCTGTGGATTGTTCTGGCCACTTTGTTCGGAGGAGTGCTCAGTGCCGCCCTGGCGGTGCTGTTCCTGGGGTTCCCGGCGGCCCGGCGCGCCAAGGCGCTGCCGCACCTGATCAGCTTTGCCACCGGCGCCATGCTGGCCGCGGCGCTCCTAGGGCTGCTGCCCGAGGCGATCGGTGCCGTCGGTCCGGACCGCGTCCAGGGGATCGGTGCCGCCGTCCTGGGCGGCATCGCCCTGTTCTTCATACTCGAGAAATGGGTGCTCTGGCGCCACTGCCACACCGAGGACTGCGAGAGCCACCAGGTGCCGGCGAGCGAGCATCGCGATCGTGCCGCAGGCTGGATCGTGCTGATTGGCGACGGGGTGCACAACGGCTTCGACGGGGTCCTGATTGCGGCGGCCTTTCTGACCGACGTGCGACTCGGCGTGCTCACGACGATTGCCATTACGGCCCACGAGATCCCCCAGGAACTCGGTGACCTGGCGGTGCTGCTGCATGCGGGCATGAAGCCCATGCGCGCGCTCTTGTTCAATACCGCCAGCAGCCTGACCTCGATCATTGGCGGCCTGGCCGGCTACTACGCGCTCAAGGGCACGCTCGATGTCCTGCCCTACGCGATTTCCGTGGCGGCGGCTTCGCTCATCTACGTGGCGGTGGCCGACCTGATTCCGGGCCTGCACCGGCGGGTGGATCCGGCCGGCAGCGCCATGCAGGTGCTCTTGATCGGGGCCGGCGTGGCGGCCATTGCGGTCGCCGAGGCGGCCCTCGGCTAGCCCGCAGGGGTCGCGGCCGGCGGTTGAAATCGGCGTCCCATGACCCCAAATTAGGCCCAATCCGGTAGCCAAACCTCAGGGTCGAATCCCATGCGCATGGACAAGCTGACGAGCCGCTTCCAGGCGGCACTGGCCGATGCACAATCGCTGTGCGTGGGGCGCGATAACCAATTCATCGAGCCCGCGCACGTGATGCTGGCGATGCTCGACACCCAGGGGGGCGGTGTCGCTCCGCTCCTGCTCAAGGCCGGGGCCGACGTCAATCGGCTCCGTGCACTGCTGGGCGCCGAACTGGACCGCCTGCCGAAGGTCGAGGGCACTCCGGGCGAGGTGCACGTCTCCAACGACCTGAACCGGCTGCTGAATGTCACCGAGAAGCTCGCCCAGCAGCGCGGCGATCAGTACATCTCGAGCGAGTTGTTCGTGCTGGCGGCCTTCGAGGACAAGGGCACGCTCGCCAAGCTATTCAAGGACAGCCGCGTGCAGAAGGCGGCCGTCACCCGCGCCATCGAGGAGCTGCGCGGGGGCGAGGCCGTCAAGGATGCCGGTGCCGAGGAGCAGCGCCAGGCGCTGGAAAAATACACGGTCGATCTGACCGCGCGTGCCAGCTCCGGAAAGCTCGATCCGGTGATCGGGCGGGACGATGAGATCCGCCGCACCATCCAGGTGCTGCAGCGGCGCACCAAGAACAACCCGGTGCTGATCGGCGAGCCCGGCGTGGGCAAGACCGCCATCGTCGAGGGCCTCGCCCAGCGCATCATCAACGGCGAGGTGCCCGAGGGCCTGAAGAGCAAGCGCATCCTGGCGCTCGACATGGGAGCGCTGATCGCCGGCGCGAAATTCCGCGGTGAGTTCGAGGAACGGCTCAAGGCCGTGCTCACCGACCTGGCGAAGCAGGAAGGCCAGGTGATCCTGTTCATCGACGAGCTGCACACCGTGGTCGGCGCCGGCAAGGCCGAGGGCGCGATGGACGCGGGCAATATGCTCAAGCCCGCGCTGGCGCGCGGCGAGCTGCACTGCGTGGGCGCAACCACGCTGGATGAGTATCGCAAGTACATCGAGAAGGACGCCGCCCTCGAGCGGCGCTTCCAGAAGGTGCTGGTCAACGAGCCCACGGTGGAGGACACCATCGCCATCCTGCGCGGTTTGCAGGAGCGCTACGAGGTGCATCACGGGGTGGACATCACCGATCCGGCCATCGTCGCCGCCGCGACCCTCTCGCACCGCTACATCGCCGACCGGCAACTGCCCGACAAGGCGATCGATCTGATCGACGAGGCCGGGGCGCGCATCCGCATGGAGATCGACTCCAAGCCCGAGGCGCTCGATCGGCTCGACCGGCGCATCATCCAGCTCAAGATCGAGCAGATGGCGCTCAAGAAGGAGCACGACGAGGCCACCAAGAAGCGCCTGGCCGCGCTCGAAGACACGCTCGGCGCGCTCGAGCGGGAATCGGCCGACCTCGAGGAAATCTGGAAGGCCGAGAAGGCGACGCTCCAGGGAGGGGCGGCGATCAAGGAGGAACTCGAGAAGGTCAAGCTCGACATGGAGGCGGCGCGCCGGCGCGGGGATCTGGGCAAGGTCGCCGAAATTCAGTACGGCACGGTGCCCACGCTCGAGAAGCGACTCGCCGAGGCGCAGGCCGCCGAGAGCAAGGACACGCAGCTGGTGCGCAACAAGGTCACCGAGGAGGAGATCGCCGAGGTGGTCTCGAAGTGGACCGGGATCCCGGTCGCCAAGATGCTCGAGGGCGAAAAGGAAAAGCTCCTGCGCATGGAGGAGGCGCTCGCCAAGCGCGTGGTCGGGCAGGAAGAGGCGGTGCGCATCGTCTCCAACGCCATCCGCCGCTCGCGCGCCGGCCTGTCCGATCCGCGCCGCCCGAACGGTTCCTTCCTGTTCCTCGGGCCCACCGGGGTCGGCAAGACCGAGCTGTGCAAGGCGCTGGCCGAATTCCTGTTTGACAGCGAAGAGGCGATGGTGCGCATCGACATGTCGGAATTCATGGAGAAGCATTCGGTCGCCCGCCTGATCGGCGCACCCCCCGGGTACGTCGGCTACGAGGAGGGCGGCTACCTGACCGAGGCGGTGCGGCGCCGTCCCTATGCCGTGATCCTGCTCGATGAGGTCGAGAAGGCGCACCCGGACGTCTTCAACGTGCTGCTGCAGGTGCTCGATGACGGCCGGCTCACCGACGGCCAGGGCCGCACGGTCGATTTTCGCAACGCGGTCATCGTCATGACCTCGAACCTGGGCTCGAACGTGATCCACGAGCTCGCGGGCGAGGGCAACTACCAGCGCATGAAGACGGCGGTGATGGAAATCGTGCAGCAGAATTTCAAGCCGGAGTTCATTAACCGGATCGATGACATCGTCGTGTTTCATCCGCTCGGCACCGAGCAGATCCGCGCCATCGTCGACATCCAGCTGGGGCTCCTGCGCCGCCGGCTCCAGGAGCGCGATATGGATCTGGAGCTCGACGATGCGGCGCGCGACTCGCTCGGCGAGGCGGGGTTCGATCCGGTCTACGGCGCCCGTCCGCTCAAGCGGGCCATACAGCAGCAGATCGAGAATCCGCTGGCGCAGAGGATCCTGGGTGGCGCCTTCCAGGCGGGAGACCGGATCCGGGTGGGCGTGGAAAAGGGCCTGCTGCACTTTGCCAAGCTGCGCTGAGGCGCTCGGGCGCCGCGCGCGCCCGACACGCGGCGCGCACGACACCCTATAATCCGGCGCGGGGAGTTCTCGAGGTGCCGTGCTTATGCCGTTTTACGAATACGAATGCCCGAGTTGCCGCTATTACCTGGAAGTGCTCCAGAAGATCAGTGACCCGCCGGTCAAGAAATGCCCCTCCTGCGGAAAGTCGGGCTTTAAGCGCCTGATGTCGGCGCCGGTGTTCCGGCTCAAGGGCTCGGGCTGGTACGAGACCGATTTCAAGTCCGACAAGGAAGGACAGCGCAACCTCGCAGGCGCCGAGCCCAAGGAGGCGAAGGTCGAGGCCCCCGAGGCCGCCGCGCCCAAGGCGGGCGCCGATGACAAGGCCGCCAAAGCCGAGACGCCCGCTTCCTCGGGCGAGAGCGCGAAGGCCGAGCGCAGCGCGCCGGCCGCCGGGTCGAAGCGCTCATCCAAGTCCTCGGGCGCCGCCGCCCGCAGCCCCAGCGCCAAGCGCGGGTCCAAGCGGCCCGCGGCGCGCAGCAGAGGAAAGTCGTCCCCTAAGGCGAAGCGCGGGAGCCGTCGGCGGTGAATGCGCCCCAGGCCGCAGTAGCGGCGCGACCGGGAACCCTGATGCGCGCGCTGCGCCGATACCTGATCAACGGCCTGCTTATCTGGGTGCCGGTGCTGGTGACGGTGCTGGTGGTGCGCTTCATCCTGCAGCTCATGGATCGCACCCTGCTGGTGCTGCCGCGCTCCATACGCCCGGACCAGCTGCTCGGCTGGCACGTGCCGGGCCTCGGTGCCGTGCTGGGCCTGCTGATCGTGCTGCTCACGGGATTGCTGGTCACCAATTTTATCGGCCAGGCGCTGGTGGCGATCGGCGAGGACCTGCTCGAGCGCATTCCCTTCGTGCGCGCCCTCTACAGCGGCGTGAAGAGCTTTCTCCGAGACGGTGCTCTCCAAGAGCGGCAACTCCTTCAAGAAGGTGCTGCTGGTGGAGTATCCGCGCGCGGGCGCCTGGACCATCGGCTTCCAGACCACCGATCATCTGCCGCAGATCAATGCGCACCTGGGCAAGCCGCAGGTCTGCGTGTTCATTCCGACCACGCCGAACCCGACCTCGGGTTTTATCATCTTCGTGCCGCGTGCCGATTGCATCGAGCTCGACATGCAGGTGGATGCCGCGATGAAGATGATCGTGACCTTGGGGGTCGTGGGCCCGTCGGCGGCGCCGCCGACGGCGATTGCGCCGCTGCGCGCCGACCCGTAACATCGCGCGCCTTTCCCCCTCCGTATGCCGATGATGCGCACACATTACTGCGGACAAGTCAGCGCCGGGCTGATCGGCCAGAAGGTGGCCGTGGCCGGCTGGGTGCACCGGCGTCGCGACCACGGCGGCGTGATTTTCGTCGACCTGCGCGATCGTGAGGGGCTGGTCCAGGTGGTGTGCAACCCGGATGCGGCCGAGGTGTTTGCCAGCGCCGAAAAACTCCGCAACGAATTCGTGGTGCGGATCGCAGGCACGGTGCGCGCACGGCCCGCGGGCACCACCAACGCCAACCTGGCCACCGGGCAGATCGAGATCGTGGCCAGCGAGGTGGAGATCCTCAACCGCGCCGACCCGCTGCCGTTTCAGCTCGACGAGCAGGTGAGCGAGGAAGTGCGGCTCCGCTACCGGTACCTGGATCTGCGGCGCGAGGTGATGAGTCAGCGCCTGCGCCTGCGTCATGCCATCACCCGGGCGATGCGCGGCTTTCTCGACGCGCACGACTTCGTCGACATCGAGACTCCGATGCTGACCAAGGCCACGCCCGAGGGCGCACGCGATTACCTGGTGCCCAGCCGCACGCACGCCGGCAAGTTCTTTGCGCTGCCGCAGTCACCGCAGATCTTCAAGCAGCTGCTGATGATCAGCGGCTTCGAGCGCTACTACCAGATCGTGCGTTGCTTTCGCGACGAGGATCTGCGTGCCGATCGCCAGCCGGAGTTCACGCAGCTCGACATCGAGACCAGTTTCCTGTCGGAAGCCCAGATCACCGAGCTCATGGAAGCCCTGATAAGAGAGCTGTTCCGGGAGGTCCTCAAGCAGGATCTGCCCGATCCGTTTCCGCGCATCAGCTACCACGAGGCGCTGCGCCGTTACGGCTCGGACAAGCCGGACCTGCGCAATCCGCTGGAACTCGTCGATGTCGCCGATCTTGTGGCAGGCTCCGAATTCAAGGTGTTTGCAGCGCCGGCCAAGGATCCGCAGGGCAGGGTGGCGGCCCTGCGGGTGCCCGGCGGCGCGGCGCTGCCGCGCTCGCAGATCGACGAGTACACCGCCTTCGTGGCGCGCTTCGGAGCGCGGGGTCTGGCCTACCTGAAGGTGAATGAACGCGCCAAGGGGCGTGAAGGCCTGCAATCGCCGATCATCAAGTTCCTCGACGATGCGGCGCTTTCCGGGATCCTCGAACGGCTCGGTGCCGCGGACGGCGATCTGGTGTTCTTCGGCGCCGACAAGTCGGGCGTGGTCAACGATTCACTCGGTGCGCTGCGCCTGCGCGTCGGCCAGGATCTCAAGCTCGTGGCGGGCGGCTGGCGTCCGCTGTGGGTGGTCGACTTTCCGATGTTCGAGTACGACGCGGAGGCCAAGCGCTGGGTCGCGATGCACCATCCCTTCACCTCTCCTAAGAACGCGGACGCCCAGGCATTGCAGGCAAACCCGGGCGTCGCCCTCGCGCAGGCCTACGATCTGGTGCTCAACGGCTCGGAGATCGGCGGCGGCTCGGTGCGCATCTTCCGCCAGGAATTGCAATCGGCGGTGTTCGAGTTGCTCGGCATCGATGCCGAGGAGGCGCGTTCCAAGTTTGGATTCCTGCTCGACGCGCTGCGCTTCGGCGCACCGCCTCACGGCGGCATTGCCTTTGGCCTGGACCGGCTCGCGATGCTGATGGCGGGTGCGGACAGCATCCGGGAAGTCATCGCCTTCCCCAAAACCCAGACCGCGGCCGATCTGCTCACCGAGGCACCCACCGCAGTGAGCGAACAGCAGCTGCGGGAGCTCCATATCCGCGTCCGCCAGCCCCCGCCCACCTAGGAAGGTATTTGCACCGGGCATGAACGCCGCCGTCGTCTACGTGCATGGCCTTTGGTTTTCCGGCCATGAGGCGTTCATGTTGCGTCGCCGCCTGGAGAAGGAGCGTGGCTATGCGTGGCGGGTGTTCAGCTACGCCTCCACGCTGCTCTCGATGGACGAGATTGCCGATGCGCTCGACGCCTGCATCGCCGAGGTCGATGCGCCGCGAGTCCACCTGCTCGGCCACAGCCTGGGCGGCATCGCGATCCTGCGCTGCCTCGAGCGGCATCCGCAGCAACCGCCCGGCCGCGTGGTGATCATGGGCACCCCGAGCATGGCCAGCCAGGCGGCCGCCGCACTCGCGCGCTTCCGCTTTGGCCGCGCCATCTTAGGGCAGGCCGCCGCGCGGGAACTGCTCCAGACCCATCAGCGCAGTTGGCCTCATGAGCGCGAGATCGGCATCATCGCCGGCACGCAGCCGCTGAGCTTTGGGCGGCTGGTCGTGGCCTTCAACGAACCCAACGACGGGACGGTGGCCGTCTCGGAGACGCGACTGCCGGGCGCCACCGCGCATCTGTCGCTCCCCGTGAGTCATTCCGGGATGCTGCTGTCGGCGCGGGTGGCGCACGAGGCGGGCCAGTTCCTGGAGCACGGGCGCTTTGGCGACTGAGCGGCGCCTCAGGATAAGCCGCGCGCCGCGTCCGGCCCGAGTGAGCAGCCTATCTATTTACTGATGAGAGGCGAGTGAGCGGCCGGAAGCCGCACGCTCGCGTCCCTCAGGCGCCAAACTCAGCCAGCAGCCAATCAAATATCGTCGCGTGGGCCAGGTTCAGGGCCCCGGTCTGGCAATGCTCCGCGCCACCCGAAGTCCGATCGAAGATGCGCGTGGTCACGCGCTTGGCGTTGATCAACGCGCTCTCGAATTCGGCGGTCTGGTGGAGCGGTATGCCGTAATCCTCGGTACCGGCCATGATCAGCACCGGCTGCGTTATGCGATCGGCCACTTGAGCGAGCGAGTAGGCGGCAAAGCTGCGGGCGGTTTCCTCGCTGCTGCTCGTGCCCAGGGTCCAGCGGCCGTGATTGGAGAACCAGACGAAGTCCGGTGACTTCGACAGGATCGGATCGTGCGCCAGGGCCAGATATTTTTCGGCCACCTCGCCGAAGTCAAAGCAGGTATCCCAGGCAATCACGCCGTCGATGCGCTTGTCGAAGGCCGCCGCGCGCGGCGCGAAGTACCCGCCCATGCTCATGCCCACGAGCACGATTTGCCTCGGCAGGTTGTGCGTGCCCAGGAAGGTGTCGAGTACCGCGCCGTGGGGCTTCTCCCACTCGGGGGTGAACTTAAACCCATCGCGGAGCGCTTGACCCTGGCCCGGACCTTCATAGGCCAGCACCGAGTAACCGCGCTCGAGGGCGGCCCGGCCCAGCATCGGATAGAGTTCCTCGAGCGTCGAGTCGTAGCCACCGACCAGCATGATCAGTGGCTTGCGCTCGGCGCCCGGCCGGCCCGGAAAGTAGTGCGCGCGCAGGCTTCCCGCCAGGTAGGGGACAGTGATCCGCTCGCATCGTACCCCGAGCACTTCCAGGGCTCGCTCAAAGCGGGCCATGGACGTGCGCCACGCGGTCGGGCGCTTGGGGTCGTAGGGCGGCAGCAGGAAAGCGGCCGTGCGCAGATAGTTGTACGCGCGCAGGTAGGCGTTGCCCTTGCTCAAGGGGTCACGGGTGCGCTCGGCCATCATCAGGGAGCGATCGGCCAGCGCCGCCCAGCCGTGGTACCAGCTCTGCACGTCACCATCGACGATGCCCTTGACGGTCTCCAGCACCTCGTTGAGGTCGGCGCTGCCGCTGGCGATCTCCGTCAGTGCGCGCAGGGTCTGGAACTGGAAATTCTCGGTCACGAAGAACCGGCCCACGCCGTGCGCGCCGCTCGCAGGCAGCGCCATGCGCGTACCGCGCGAGGGAAGGAGGGCCTGGAGGTGCAGGGGCAGGCTGGGGGCGGGGCTTTCGGGCACAAGCATTGGGGTTCTCCGGTCGAATGGTTGTCTATGTTGCAAGCGGGGACTCTACGCGCGGCTCGTTACGGTTCATTGACGGGAGCGGTCGAATTCACGCCCGCTCGCGCGGGGATGATCAGGAGGGCGGCGCGGCGCGCATTTGTGGGGATTTGCGCGCTGTGGCTAGAATGCACGGCCGCAGCTGCGATGCATTAATGACAAGAAAATCAAACGTGCGATTCCAAGTGATCTCAATTGACTTGAACGGCAGCCGCGGGCCTTGAGCGGGCTTGGCATTCGGCCGATCTGGGAGGCGGATCGAGCCGACATCCTGCAAATCAACGCGGCCAGCTGCCCGGCCGTCGCCCCTCTGGATGGCGCCGAGCTCGAGCGCTTGCTGGCATTGAGCGACCAACACCGGGTGGCGGTCGCGAGTGATGGGGCCGTCCTCGCCTATATGCTCGCCTTTGCGCAGGGCTGCGCCTATGACGGCGAGGAATTCCAATATTTTCGCGCGCACTTCAGCGAGCCGTTCCTGTACGTGGATCAAGTCGCGGTCGCGCCGCAGCGCCAGCGCTCAAGGATTGGCAGCCAGCTGTACCAGGCCCTGTTCGCACGTGCCCGGTCGGAACAGATCGAGTGGCTGTGCTGCGAGGTCAATCTCGCTCCTCCCAATCCGGCGTCGCTGGATTTCCACCGCCAGCTCGGATTCACCGCCGTGGGCAATGGCGATACACTCGACGGCCGGCGCGTCGCGTTCCTGGCGAGGAAGCTCTGATTCGCGCCATCCAGGGGATTTCACAATGATCAAGATCAAAGCCTTCGCTCTCATGACCGCATCGCTCTTCGCGTTCGGCGCCGTGCGCGCCGCCGAGGTCACGGTCGTGAGCAACGTGCTCGGTCCGGAAGGGCCCCTGTACGTCGACGGAAACCTTTACTACGTGGGCTGGATCTCGAGCACGCTCTCGAAGTGGGACGGCAAGAGCAGCACGGTGCTGAACAAGGCGCCGCATTGCGGGCACAACGGCCTGGCGCTCACGTCGCGCAAGACCTTGCTGGTCGCCTGCGACGAGCAGGGCGCGATCCTGGAAGTGGACCTGTCGGGAAAGCAGCTGCGCCGCTGGGACACGGACAGTCAGGGCCGAAAGATGGACGGAGGCATCAATGACATCGTTGTCGCCGCCAACGGGGGCGCCTACGCCACGCTTTCCGGTCCCTTCGCTGATCCGCCGGTCGGGGTGGTGGGCAAGGTCCTGTACCTGGCGCCGGGTGCCAAGCAATGGGCCGAGGTCGCGGGGGACTTCAACTATGCCAACGGGATCGGCATCTCGCCGGACCAGAAGACCCTCTATGTCAGCGAGACGGTGGGCAATTCGATCAAGAAATTCACGATCCAGCCGGACGGCACGCTCAGCAACCGCGCCAACTTCGCGCTGCTCAACCTGCTGGTCAAGAACAAGGTCGAGTCCTGGTGGCTGGGGCCCGACAGCCTCAAGGTCGATGCGCGCGGCAATGTGTACGTGGCGCAGTTTTCCGGTGGCAAGGTGCTCAAGATCTCCCCTCAAGGCAAGCTCCTGCACGTCTTCGAGATTGCCGCGGGCGATGGCACGACCAATGTCGCCTTCGATCCGGGCGAGAAGAATCTCTTCGTCACGGTGGTGAAGGACCCGCGCGACCCGCAGGCCAAGGGCGGCATCGTCAAGATCCCGAACGTCCCCTAGTTCGTGCCCATTTCCGCATGCGCCTGCGGCCACCGCTCCGCTCGTCGTTCCGGCGGAAGCTAGGCGGATGAAATTTCGCGCCGACCGGCACGTCCACATCCTGATCATCGGCGGGGGAGCCGTGGGCACGGCGCTCGCCTATCACCTGGCGCGCGCCGGCGCCAAGGATCTGCTGCTGGTGGAAAAGGACCGGCTCACGCATGGCTGCACCTGGCACGCCGCGGGCCTGGTGGGCCAGCTCCGGGGCAAGAAGAACCTGACGCGGTTGATGCAGGACTCGGTGGCGGTCTTCGATCGCCTGGAGGCCGAAACCGGGCAGGCCATCTCCTGGAAGAAGGTGGGGAGCCTGCGCCTTGCGGGGAGCCCTGCGCGCTGGAGCGAAATCCGCCGTTCCATGGGCCAGGCGCGAAGCTTCGGCGTCGAGTGCCACGCACTCTCCCCGGCGGAGGCCAAGGAGCGCTTTCCTTATATAAGCACCGCGGGCATCGAGGGCGCGGCCTACATACCCGGCGATGGGTACATCGACCCGTATTCGCTCACCATGGCCTATGCCAGGGGCGCGCGATTGCACGGTGCGAAGATCGAAGAGGGCGTGTGCGTCGAGCAGATCGCGCTCGAGGGCCGGCGCGCGATCGGCGTTGTGACGGGTCGCGGCCACATCGCCTGCGACATCCTGGTCAACTGCGCGGGACTGTGGGCGAAGCGCGTCGGGCGGCTGGCCGGCGTGGACCTGGCCACCAGTGTGGTCGAGCACCAGTATTTTCTGACCGAAAAGAAACTGCAGTTCCCCGCCGGGCTCACCACGCTTCGCGATCCGGACAGGAACTTCTATCTCAAGCCCGACACCGGCGCCTTCGCCATCGGCGGCTGGGAGGCGGGCACGCGCGGATTCCATCGCGGCATGCCACCCTGGTCGTTTGCGCGTGAGCTGCTCCCTGCGAACATGGAACGGCTGGAGCTCTTTGCGCTGCCGGCCGCCGAGCGGCTCCCGGTGCTCAACGAGATCGGCATACAGAGCGTGATCAACGGTCCGATCCCGGTGTCGGCCGACGGCGAGCCGCTCATGGGCCTCGCCCCGGGTCTCGACAACTTTTACATCGCCTGTGGCTTCACCGCGGGAATCGCCGCCTCGGGCGGGGCAGGACTCGCCCTAAGCAACCTGATTCTGCACGGGGATGCGGGCATGGATTTGTGGCCCTTCGACGTGCGGCGGTTCTCGGGCGTGCAGGGGCAAGCGCGCTACCTGGAGAAGCGCGCGATCGAGGCCTACGGCGCCTACTACAAGATCCACTGGCCGCTCGATGAGCCGCAGGCAGCACGGAACCTGCGGCGCTCGCCCCTGCACGAGCAGCTGCAGCGGGCCGGTGCCGTGTTTGGATCGAAGGCCGGATGGGAACGGCCCAACTGGTTTGCGCCGCCCGGGACCGAGGCCATCGATGCGCCCTCCTTCGAGGGCCCGCCCAACTGGTTCGAGCCGGTGGCGGAGGAGGTGCGCGCCATTCGCCAGCGCGCCGCGCTCATCGATCAGACCTCATTCGCGAAATTTGAGATTTCCGGAAAGGGCGCGGAACGCGCGCTGCAGCGCATCGCCGCCAACGACCTGGGCGGTCCGGCGGGCAAGGCCGTCTACACGCAGCTGTGCAACGAGCGCGGCGGCATCGAGGCCGACGTGACGCTCATCCATGATTCCGCCGATCACTTCTACCTGATAACCGGCGCCGGGTTCGGGGTGCACGATGCGGGCTGGGTCTCGCAGCACCTGCCGGCCGGTGTCGCGATCCGCGAGGTCACCAACAGCCTGGCGGTGATCAACCTGTGCGGACCGCGCTCGCGCGAGATCCTGCAGTCGCTCACCGACGCCAACCTGTCGAACGCAGCGCTGCGCTTTCGCGCGGCCCGGCGCATCGATGTCGGCGAGACCACCGCCCTGGCGGTGCGCATCGGCTACGTCGGGGAGCTCGGCTACGAGCTCTACATCCCGCAGGAGTGTGCCGCGAGTGTCTACGAGGCGCTGTGGGCCGCGGGCCAGCCCCTCGGCCTCGCCCATGCCGGTTACCGCGCCATCGACTCCGCCAGGCTCGAGAAGGGTTACCTGTACTGGTCGGGCGATCTGTCGGCCGACTACAACCCCTTCGAGGCGGGTCTGGGATTTTGCGTGGCGCTGGACAAGAAACAGTTTCTCGGCCGCGAGGCGCTGCTTCGGATCAGGGCCGAGGGCATCACTCGCAAGCTCGCCTCCTTCACGATCGAAGGCTTTGCGCCCCTGCACGGGGGCGAGGCCATCGTGCACGAGGGCCAGGTGGTGGCTTCGACCACCAGCGCCGGTTACGGGCATACGCTAGGCCAGTCGATCGCCTTCGGCTATTTGCCCATCGCCCTGGCGGGCGAAAGCCAGTTCGTCATCGAGGCCTTTGGCAGAAGCTACCCGGCGCGGCGCGGCGCCCGCTGCCTCTACGATCCGAACATGGAGCGCTTGCGCTCATGAGCGGCGACCCGCAGGGCCTCGCGCAGGCGCGCCGCATCCTCGAGGGCCTCGGACTGTTTGCCGGCATTGATCCGCGTGATCTGGCGCTCACGCGCCTGGGCGGGCTCACCAACCTGGTGTTTCGTATCGATCACGGGCCGCAGCACTACGTGCTGCGCGTCCCGGGGAAAGGCACCGAGGAATACATCAACCGCGGCCACGAGGCGCACGCCGCGCGCGAGGCCGCGCGCGTGCGGGTCAGCCCGGAAGTGCTGCACTTTGAGACCACCACGGGCGTGATGGTCTCGCGGCTGGTGGATGAGGCCGTGACCATGACACCCGCGCAGTTTCGCTCACGGCCGGGCGCACCGTCCCGGGCCGGCACCGTGATGCGCCAGTTGCACAGCTCCGATGCGCACTTCGAATTTCGTTTCGAGCTGTTTGCCATGATCGATGATTACCTCAAGCTGCTCGCCGGCAAGGACACCCCGCTCCCGGACGGCTATCACGACATCGTGCGCGAAGCGCAGGCGGTGCGCATGGCGCTCAATGCCCGCGCGCTGCCGTCGGCGGCCTGCCACTGCGATCCGCTGTGCGAGAACTTCCTGGACGCCGGCGGGCGCATGTGGCTGGTCGACTGGGAATACTCCGGGATGAACGACCCGCTCTGGGACCTTGGCGACCTTTCGGTCGAGGCGGGCTTTAGCGCCCAGCAGGAGGAGGAGATGATCCGCGCCTACTTCGGCGGCGAGGCGCGCCCCGCGGAGCGCGGAAGGATCGTGATCTACAAGGCCATGTGCGATCTGCTCTGGACCTTGTGGGGACTGATACAGCACGCCAACCAGAATCCGGTCGATGACTTCTGGGCGTACTCGCTGCAGCGCTTCGAGCGCTGCAAGAGCCTGATGGCGACGAGCGAGTTTGCGCGCCATGTGGCCAGCGTGCGCCAGGCATGAGCGCGCGCCGTGCGAAGGAGCGGCGGTCGGTTCGGGTGCCCGGCAATTTCTTCACGGCGCCGGGGTCATGGGCAGGGCAGGGGTGATGCGCGCAATGAACAACACGGAATCGAACTTATCCGAACTCTCGGCCAGCGCGCTTGTCGAGCAGCTGCGCCGCGGGGATCTGAGTGCCGAGCGCTACGCGCAGCATGTGCTCGGGCAATGCGAGGCGAAAAAGGCGCTCAATACCATGATCAGCGTGGACAGCGCGCAGGTCCTGGAGGGCGCGCGCCAGGCCGATCTGCGGCGGCGCAGGGGCGAGCCGCTCGGCAGGCTGCACGGCCTGCTGCTGCCGGTCAAGGACAGCATCAACACGCAGCGCCTGCCGACCACCTCGGGCACCGGCGCCCTGCGTGATTTCCATCCCAAGGAGGACGCGCCCATCATTCGCCAGCTGACGGCGCAGGGCGCCGCCGTGCTGGGCAAGACGAATCTCATGGAGATGTCGCTGGGCTGGACCAGCAACAACAAGATATTCGGTGCGGTCCACAACCCATACGATGTGACGCGGATTCCCGGAGGCAGCAGTGGCGGGTCGGCCGCGGCGGTCGCGGCGCGCATTGCGCCCCTGGCCATCGGCGAAGACACACTCGGATCGATACGCGTGCCCGCCGCGCTCTGCGGCGTCTGCGGTCTGCGCCCGACGGTGGGCCGCTATCCGAGTGCCGGGGTGATGCCGATCACTCCCCGCTGGGACGCGCCCGGGCCAATCGCGCGCCAAGTGGCCGACCTTATTCTCTTCGACAGCGCGCTGACTTCGCATGACAGGCCGATCCGGGCCGCTGCCCTGTCCGGCACGCGCATGGCATTGCCGCCGGAGTATCTGGCGGGCCTGGATCCGGAAGTCGAGCGCGTGATCGGTGCCGCCGCGCGAGCGCTGGAAAAGGCCGGGGTCACCCTGGTGCGGGCGCCGCTCCCCGAGGCCATGGCCGGCGAGCGCAAGCTCGTGTCCGCGATCCAATCGTTCGAGATCATCGCCAATCAGCTGCGCTACCTGAGGGACTGTGGCAGCGCGCTCAGCATCGAGGAGCTGGTGGCGGGCATGAGTCCGGCCGTGCAGACGCGCTATCACAACGATTTCATGCCCGGCGGCGCCAATGCCATCACGGAGCAGACCCGCGATGAATTGCTGCAGCGGCTCGCATCGATGCGCAGCGCCATGCGCGCCTACTTCGCCGAGCACAGGATCACCGCGCTGGCCTGTCCGCCGACCCTGACCGCCGCCCTGCCGATCGGCGAGGAAACGGAGACCGATATCGGTGGGGCCAAGGTGCTGCTGGCCGATGCCATGGCGCGCAATGCCGGGCACGGGAGCGCGGTGGGGATGCCCTGCCTGGTGCTGCCCGCGGGCATGACCGGCGGCCATCTTCCGGTCGGCATCGGCTTTGACATGCTGCCCGGGAGGGACGAGGAACTGCTCGCCCTCGGGCTCTCGCTGGAGCAGGTCCTCGGCCCCATCCCGCCGCCTCCCGATTTACGAGGGCCGGCCCCGATCGGCTAGTACGCCGATGCGGAAAGGGTGGTGTCCGCGCGCTTCCAGGCGCTCGCAAACGACTGCTCGTATTGCGCGGCCTCCTTGAGTTTTCCCTGAGCGTTCAGTGCCGCAGCCAAGCCGTACAGCGCCCAGCCATTGGCGGGATTGCGTGCGAGGTCTTCCCGGTAGACCGCCTCGGCCTCCCCGGCCCTGTGGATCTGCAGCAGCTGCGCCCCGAGCAGATGACGTACCGGAAAGAACCAGTCCTGGGGTTCATTGTAGGAGAGCTGGTCCTCGGCCGCCGCCGCCTGCTGGAGTAATTTGACCGACTCCTCCGATTGGCGCTCGGCCGATGCGATGCGCGCCTGCACCACCAGCACGCCAACGCCCAGCACGTCCTTGAGCGCGTTCATGCCCGCCGGCGTGTCGGCGGGGAGGCGGGCAATGAGTGCCTGCAACTGCCCGAGCGTGCTGCGGGCCTCGGCGGGCCGGCCGCGCGCGGCCAGCGCCACGGCGCGTCCGTACAGGTAGCCTCCGCTGAGTCCGGCGAGCTTCGGGTTGGGCGCGGCGAGGGCGAGCAGCTCGTCCCACAGGCCGAAGCGCACGCGCGCGGTGTACAGCTCGGCGACGTACCAGTCGGCACCCGGCATGGCGATCAGCATCGCATCGGAGACCACAAGGCGTGAATTGTCGGCTGCGGCGATGCTCTCGCCGCGGCGCCCCTCCATCGCGGCCGAAGCGGCCAGGAACTGATAGTTGTGCGCGCTGTACATGATCGGGTAGTAATCCAGCGGCTGCGTGCGCGCGACATAGGACTGGTCGGCCGCCGCGCCGCGCCGGTTGGCCTCGGCCGCATCCTCGTAGCGGCCCACGCGCTGCATGATGTGGGCCGGCATGTGCACCAGATGCCCGGCCGAGGGCATCAGCTCGCGCAGCCGCTCGGCCGAGGCCACCGCTTTCTCGGGGTGGGGCGAGGCCTCCATGGTGTGCACGTAGTAATGATTGGCGCCTGGATGCAGAGGGTCACGCTCCAGGACCGATTCGAGCGTCGCGACGATCTGCTCCGTGCCCGGCGCCGGCTTGCCCGCGGCGGTCCACAGCTTCCACGCGTGCAGGTTCATCAGCGCCTCGGCGTACAGGGTCTGCACGTCGAGATCCTGGGGAAATTTTCCTGCCACGGCCTTCATGGCCTCCGCGTAGGCCAGCAGTACCGGCTGGAGCCCCGCCGTATCCAAGGGTCGGGACGTGGGATAGCGTTCGCCGAGCGCCGCAATCAATGCCTGCTCGACGCGCGAGGCCTGCGAGGAGTGCTCACGCGCCCGCTTGAGTGCTTCGGTGGCGACCTTGGCCCGCTCTTCGATCAGGAACGGCAGGTTGTAATTCGGGCCCACCGTCAGCGAAACGCCCCAATAGCAGGCGGCACAATTCGGATCGAGCGCGGCGGCCTTGGCGAACGAGCGAGTCGCCTCGTCGTGATTGAAAGCCCACATCAGGCGCATTCCCTGATCAAAATACCTTTGTGCCTCCGGAACGGAAGTGCTGATGGCGCGATGGGCCGTGCCCAGCCCCTCGAAGAGCATCGCGCCGCGGGCCCAGTCGGCCACCGTGGCCGGCGCCCGCGGCATCGAGGCTTCATCCATGCCTGCCATGGAAGGGGCCGGAGCAGGGTTGCGGGCCGCGCTCGGGGTCGGTGGCGAGGGCCCGCAGCTGCCCAGCGCCAGCAGGCAGCTGAGAGAAAGAATGGCGAATTCGCCTCTCATGGTGACCCCCTCAAGGAAGTACCGGGCACCGCTCGTCTTGCTGAGCGCGGGACGATGGTAGCCTATTTCCCGAAAGGCTCAGCTCTGCCGTCGACCCTTCAGCTCGTAGAGCAGCGCCAGCGCCTGGCGCGGTGTGAGGGAGTCAGGCTCGATCTGCGCGAGCTTCAGTTCCAGTTCGCTCTTGAGCGGAGCCGGCGTGGCCAGCAACGGCAGCTCGGCCTGCCCGTCCGCCCGGGCCGGCGGCGGGTGAGCTGCGCCGCCCTCGCGCGTGCTCTCGAGCTCCGTGAGATAGGCGCGGGCTCGGGCAATCACGCTGCGCGGCACGCCGGCAAGTTGCGCCACGGCCAGGCCGTAGCTGCGGTTGGCCGGACCGGGGCGCACGGCGTGCAGGAACACGAGCGCATCGCCGTGCTCGGTGGCATCCAGGTGCACGTTGGCGCAGCCCTCGAGTTCCGCGCCCAGTGCCGTCAGCTCGAAATAATGCGTGGCGAACAGCGTGAAGGCGCGCACTTCGCTGGCGAGGTGGCGCGCCACGGCCCAGGCGAGCGACAGACCGTCGAAGGTGCTGGTGCCGCGACCAATCTCGTCCATGAGCACCAGGCTGCGCGAGGTCGCGTTGTGCAGGATGTTGGCCGTCTCGGTCATTTCCACCATGAAGGTCGAGCGCCCTCCGGCCAGGTCATCGCCGGCGCCGATGCGGGTATAAATGCGATCCAAGGGACCGATGCGTGCGCGCGTCGCCGGCACGTAGCTGCCGATGTGCGCGAGCACCACGATGAGGGCGGTCTGTCGCATGTAGGTGGACTTGCCGCCCATGTTGGGACCTGTGATCACCAGCATGCGCCGCGCCGCGTGCAGCTCAAGATCGTTGGGCACGAAAGGGGTCTCGCTGTAGCGCTCGACGACCGGATGGCGCGCGCCTTCGAGAGCCAGGCAGGGCTCGTCGATCAGCTCGGGCTCGCTCCAGTTCAGGCTCACGGCACGTTCCGCCAGGCATACCAGCGCGTCGATCTCGGCTAGGGCCATGGCGGTGGATTGGAGCGGGCCCAGCGTGCCGATCAGGCGGGTCAGGAGTTCCTCGAACAGCTGCTTCTCGCGCGCGAGAGCCCGCTCGCGCGCGCCGAGTACGCGATCCTCGAATCCCTTGAGCTCGGGAGTGATGAAGCGCTCGGCGGACTTGACCGTCTGGCGGCGCAGGTACTCGGCGGGAACCTGCCCCGCCTGGGCGCGCGGGATCTCGATGTAAAAGCCCTGCACGCGGTTGTAGCCGAGCTTCAGACCCGCCAGGCCGGTGCGAGCGCGCTCGCGCTGCTCCAGATCGAGCAAGAACTCGTCGGTGTGCGTGGCAATGCGCCGCAATTCGTCAAGTTCTGCATCATAGCCGGCGGAAATCACGTCACCGTCGCGCAGGAACGCGGAGGGTTCGGCGGCGATCGCTGTCGCCAGCAAACGGCGTTCGGCATCGTGATCCGCGGTCTCGACATGCAGGGATTGCAGGAGTGGAGCGTCGATGGGGGCGAGCGCTTTGCGCAACGGCGGCAACTCGCCGAGCGCGTCACGCAACTGCACCAGATCGCGCGGCCGCGCGCTGCGTAACGCGACGCGTGCCAGCACGCGTTCGAGATCGCCCACCGCGCGCAGCAGCTCCTGCAGCGGCTCGTAGGCGCGGATCCGCGCCAGCGCGCCGACTGCCTGGTAGCGCTGGCGCAGCAGCAGGCGATTGTTGATCGGCCGGCCGAGCCAGCGCCGCAGGGCGCGCGCACCCATGCCCGTGACCGTGGTGTCGAGCACCGCCAGGAGTGTGGCCGCTTCGTTTCCGGCCAGGTTTGAGTCCAGCTCAAGATTGCGTCGTGTCGCCGCGTCAATCGAGAGTGCCTCGCCGGATTCCTCGACCTGCAAGGCGCGGATGTGGGGCAGCGCGGTGCGCTGGGTGTCGCGCACGTACTGCAGCAGCGCGCCAGCGGCGCCGATCGCGAGCGGCAACACATCGGCGCCAAACCCGCGCAGATCCAGCGTGCCGAGCTGATCGGTCAGCAGTCGCGAGGCGCTTGCCAATTCGAAGTGCCAGGGGGCGCGCTCGCGGGTTACTACCGATCCTCCCGCCGGCAGGGGATTGGCATTCTTCTGCTCTTCGCTCACCAGCAACTCGGCCGGCCGCAGTCGCTCCAGCTCGGCGGCGAGCGTGGCGGGGCCGCTCGCCTGCAAGATGCTGAAGCGCCCGGAACTCAATTCGAGCCAGGCGAGACCAAACCGTTCGCCATCACGCAGCAGGGCGGCAAGCAGCGTCGGCCGGTTTTTTTCGAGCAAGGCGTCTTCCGTCACCGTGCCTGGAGTGATGACGCGCACCACCTGCCGTTCGACCGGTCCCTTTGACTTGGCCGGGTCACCGATCTGCTCGCAGATGGCCACGGACTCGCCCCGGCGCAGGAGCCGCCCCAGATAACCCTCGACGCTGTGCACCGGGACGCCCGCCATCGGAATGGGCTCGCCGGCCGATTGGCCGCGCGTGGTGAGCGCGATGTCCAGGAGCGCTGCCGCACGCCGCGCGTCACCGTAGAAAAGTTCGTAGAAATCGCCCATTCGGTAAAGCAGCAGGGTGTCGGGATGCTGTGCCTTGATCCG
Organism: uncultured Gammaproteobacteria bacterium; assembly: GCA_963789365.1. Lineage (GTDB taxonomy): Bacteria > Pseudomonadota > Gammaproteobacteria > Steroidobacterales > Steroidobacteraceae > FEN-1191. The sequence goes on along the minus strand of CAWBKJ010000004.1, from coordinate 1,544,623 downwards.
CAGGTACTGCTGCATAACGGGCGTATGGCCTAACACGCTGTTTTCGTTGTTACTTTTGTGCATTGTCAATTAGACGTCTGGTACCTATTGATCACAGTTGCAGCGCTTGCCAGTCGGAAAACCAGTCTATCTAACGCACGTCCACGGCACACGCAGTTTGAGTTCGGCACATGTACTGCCGAACCGCGTTGGGTGATGATCGAATGGCCGCTGTCGGCCCGAAGTAGACGCTCGCACATCAATGTTTGCCGCCTCGAAGTGGACATTCCCTCAGGCCGGACCGCTCTTGGTTGCCAATCACGCAGAAGTTGAGGAACATCGTCCTCAAGCCAGGGGGAGAAGAACATGGCGGAAGGTTTGCTCGAAGGGATCCTCGGGGGCGAAGAAGAGAAGATCGACCGGACCGTAAGCGGGGCAGAGCCCTTGGCCGCTGCTATTGCCACCAATCTTGCGAGCCAAAGCCCCGAGCTGGCCGCCGAGACTGTCGCATTTCTTCGCCAGCAAACCAGCGTTTTGCGGCTTCAGGAAAAGAACCTTGAAGCCGAGTACGAGTTCTTTGAATCCGAAGCCGGGCCGCGCCTGCTGGCGCTGCGGCTACGAACCGGCTTCCAGATCTTCATCGCGCTGGTGGCAACCGTCATCGGCATTGGTGTCGCGGTGATGATCCGCGATGCGCTTACCTCGCGCAGCGTCATGGTCGATGCCATCGAGATCGCGCCGAACATCGCCGCGCAGGTGCCCAGCGGCCGGATCGTCTCGGCGGGCCTGCTGGATGTGCTCACGCGCATCCAGGCCGCCACGCGCAGCAACGCCGAGCACCGCGCGCTCTCCAACGCCTGGACCAGCGAGATCTCGGTCGATATCCCGGAGACAGGCGTGTCGATCGGGCAGCTCGAGCGGATGCTCAAGAACCGCTTCGGCCACGACCAGCACATCGCAGGGGACCTGGTGGCCAGCGGTAAGGGCGGATTGGCGCTCACCGTGCGTGGCAGCGGCATCATGCCCATTACCTTCACGGACGAGGGGGGCGATCTGGGCAAGCTGCTCACGCAGGCGGGGGAGTATGTCTACGGCCAGTCGCAGCCCGGGCTGTGGACCGCGTACCTGAACAACAACGCGCGGAGGGACGAGGCGATCCGATTTGCACAGGGGGCGTACGCGACCGTGGCCGCGAGCGAGAGGCCCTTCGTGCTCAACAACTGGGCGAATGCCATCTCCGGTAATGGCGGCGCGGGGGCGAGTCGCGAGGCACTCACACTGTGGCGGGAGACGATCCGGCTCAAGCCCGATTACTGGGTCGGGTACAACAACATCATGGTCGGGCTCGCTGGAACGGGCGATGAGGAGGGCGTGGTGCGGGTGGGCCGGCAGATGATGCAGCTCGCGGGCGGGCGGCCGGGCCAGGCGAGCGAGGATCTGTATCAGAATTACGATCAGCAGGTCTGGGACCTGCCCGCAGAGCGCGCCAGCGTGATCGCCGACATCGAAGCCAGCGGCGGGGTGGGCACGAATACTGCGGCGAGCGGTGCAGCAGGTCTCGCCGTGGCCGGATATGAAGTGCTGATGCACGACCCCGAGGCGGCTGTGCTGCGGCTCAAGACGACGCCCGTCGATGACAAGAACGTGGCCGACCTCGCCGCTGTGGCGTATGCGCGAGCGCTGCTGGCCGAGGAGCAGGGCGATCTGCAAGCCGCGGCCCAGCAGTGGGATGCGTTTGTGACCGGCTACGCCGATCCGACCGTCGCGACCATAAATCCGTCGTACATCTGCTACGCGGCGGTGACCTACGCGAAGACTGGTCAGCCAGTGAAGGCGCAGGCCGCCCTGGACGCACCGCAGAAGGCGGTTGGGGTGGGGACTATCGTCGATTGTTACCGGTTCCGGGGCGATGTGCTTGATCTGCGTGGGGATTGGGCGGGCGCGCAAGAGTGGTACGACAAAGCAGTGAAGCTCGGCCCGAGCATTCCCTCAGGCTACTACTCCTGGGGCGTCGCGCTCGCGAAGCACGGGGACCTTGCAGGGGCCGCAGCCAAGTTCCAGCTCGCCAATCAGAAGGGCCCACATTGGGCCGACCCGCTGAAAGCCTGGGGCGATGTGCTCGTGAAGCAGAATAACGCCAAGGACGCGCTCGTGAAGTTCGACGAAGCGCTCAAGTACGCGCCGAACTGGAAGCAGCTCAAGGAAGCGCGCGAGGCCGCGGCGAAGCAGAAGACCTGATTAGACTTCCCGGAAGCGGTCAGTCATGACCGGCTCCTTCGGGTCATGACCCGTCCGCCGCCGCTACTGGCAAGACTTCCCGCACAATGCGCCTGGCGTTGCTGATTTCCGCAATGCGCAAATCATAGGCTGTCTGCAAATTTAACCACGAACGTGCGTCGCCACCGAAGTAGCGTGCCAGACGCATGGCAGTATCTGCGCTCACACCGCGCCGCTTGCGCACCACTTCGTTGATGCGTGGCGCCGGCACACGCAATGCCTTGGCCAGAGCATTTGCGCTCATACCAAGAGGCTTCAGAAAATCCTCCCGCAGCACCTCTCCAGGATGTACGGGTCGCATTCCGTTCTTAAACATATCTTTATAATCCTCAGTGGTAATCCACTATTTCGATGTCTGTTGGACCTTCGGGTGTCCAGCGAAAACAGAGACGAAATTGATCATTGATCCGAATGCTGTATTGGCCCTTTCGATCGCCCGTCAGCGCCTCGAGTCGATTTCCTGGCGGCGAGCGCAAGAACTCCAGGGTATTCGCGGCGTCCAACTGCGCTAGCTTGCGGATCGCTACATTAGCCACATTCGAATAACGCTTACTCTTGCCGGTCTCAAACAAAGCCTGCGTATCGGCGCAACGGAAGCCCTTGACCATTTTGGCATCGTATAACGCAGAACGTTAAGCGTCAAGGCGAGAGGTCTGTTGATGGGTCGCCTCTACAGGCGGTTTATCCGCTCGCTTGCAATTATTTTCGGACCCGGACAGCAGCCATTCAGCGATGAACGCTTGGGGTCAATAGCGGTCGTGCTGGATTCTCGATAATTGGCACCCCTTGAGAGATCTGAGCTCTTGACCTTCTGGTTCGTAGAGGGCGGGCTCAGCAACGGCTAATGGTCCTTCTGCCCTTGTCTAATACTGCAACGCGGCGATCTGATCGCAGTGGCCTTTAAGTCCCCCTATCCGACCGAATCATTTTAGACATCGGCGCTTCGTCTTGCGTGTTAGATCAGTGGCTTAGGTACTAATGACTAACATACTGCTGCATGACCGGCGTGTGCCCTAACAGGCTGTTTTCGTTGTCAATTTTTTGCATTGTCAAATAGGTGTCTGGCATTTATTAATCGCAGTTGCAGCACTCGCCAAACGCAAAACCAGTCTATCTAAGGTACGTCCGCGAAACACCCGGTTTGAGTTCGGAGCATGTACCGCCGAACCGCGTTGCGTGATGATCGAATGATCGCTGCCGGCCCGAAGCGGGCGTCGACAGGGCCGGATTGGCCTCCCGATCGCAGTCATTCGACGATAGCCACCGCGCTGCATTGCAACCTTATCGCGGCCCGGGCATCCTGCCATCTGGCGGCATATTGCTAACCAGACCGGGCATGAGCGAAGAATTCGAAGTCCGCGGCCATCACGACGAGCTGGTCGAGCACGGCGGCCGCGAGGCGGGCCTGGGCCGGCTTGTGGCGATGATCACCGCCGCGCTCGCCTGCATCGGGGCGATCATCAGCTACCAGAATTCGAGCAGCGAGTCTCTCGGCCTGGAATCCAAAAACGAGGCGATCCTGAAGAAATCCGAAGCCTCGGACCAGTGGAGCTACTACCAGGCCAAGGGCATCAAGGAATCGATCGTCGCACACGCCGTTGGGGCGAGCGGCGCCGAGCGCGAGGCGCTGGTGGCGGAAGCGAAACGCTACGCCGCCGAGAAGGCTGACATCCAGAAGCAGGCGCGCGCGCTGGATGACGAAGCGAGGGTCGCAAACGAAGCGAGCGAGCGGGCCTTCCGGCCGCACCGCCGGCTGGCGCAGGCGCTGGCGCTGGTGCAGGTCGGGATCGCCCTCGCGGCACTCACGGTGCTGACGCGCCAGCGCTGGCTGCTCGGCTTGTCGGTCCTGAGCGCGGTCGCCGGCATCGCCTCCTGGATCGCCGCGTTCCACTGACGCGGCGCAGTCTCGTCTGTTGTGATGTACTCGGGTGCGCCCTCGCTCGGTGCGTTTAACGCGGTATTCGTGCGTCGTTCGACCGATAAGGGTCTGACATGGTCGGCGGCCACGCCATTGCTGGATGCAGGAGTGAGTGCGGACGCGTGCTACCCGGCCATAGTCGGCGGAGCCGCCGGAAGTTTTCGCGCAACCTTCTTCGACACTCGGACCGGAGAATTCAATGTCTGGTATCGCCAGTCGGCGGACGGCGGGGTGACTTGGTCGGCTACCGAGCGACTCTCAAACCAGAGTGGCGGCGCACCCTACAAGAACACGAACGGCTTCGGAGCCCCGTATGGCGACTACAGCGGCATCTCGATCCTGTCCACCGGAAAAAGTATCGCGATATTCGGGGAGTCCGGGCCGGCGCAGGCTGCCCCGGGTGGCATTTGGATGAATCGTCAGCTCTAGATTCCAACCGGACGTCAAAGGGCACGGACCATAGGCACCGCCAAGCCGCAGGGCGGCTTGGCGGGTCACAGCGCCCGCGTCTGCCGATGCGGTGCGCTGGCCAACTGCAGCGCGCAAAGACGGGCCGCAGTTGGTTTCTACTTCGCTGATTCGTGCTTAGTCACAATCAGCTTGCCGGTGCCGGCGTCAACGCTCGATGTCTGAATGCCCGACTTGCCGGCATCCTTTAATATCAAGACCCAAACCAGGCAACCGTCTTTCACCTGAAGTTCTGAGCCCACCACTTTCGCCGGTGGCTTGGCGTGGGCTAGCGCTCTTTTTTCGGCATCGGCCTGCGAGATCTTCGCGAGTTTCGCGAGCTGCGCGTCGGTGGCATCTTTTGCCGGGTGAATGGAACACGTCGTCGTAGTAGCCGAAGCTACGGATGCGAGAGCCAGCGCTGCGACCAACGAGCCGATGATCAGTGTCCTAACCATAGTGATCTCCCACCCGAGCGATTTGTAAGCCGTTCCCCTCCAGGCGCATATACAGCTGCATTGTGCCCAATTTGCCGACCGGGTGCAGACCGGGCGTTGCTCAGTCGAAGGACTCCGACTAATCCCAGGCGCCGGACAGCAGGGTCAGGCCTCCGACCCGCTCCCTTAGAGCCAAACCCGATCAGATTCAGTGAGATGCGCTCTTGCATCGCCTGCCCCCACTCGGCCTGCGGAGCCGGAACTGGAAAAAAGCCATAACTATTGATATAATATCAAATGATACGAATTGCCCCGGAGTAATCCATGGACCGCCTGCAGAACATTGGCTTCCTGCTCAAAGAAGTCAGCCGCCGCTATGTAGCGCGCTTCGAGGCGCACGCGAGCTCGCTTTCTCTCACGCTGATGCAGTGCAAGACGCTGGTGCACCTGCAGCGCACCGAGGGCGCGAGCCAGGCGCGGCTTGCGGAAATCACCGAAGTCGAGCCGATGATGATGGTCCGGCTGCTCAACCGGATGGAGGAGGACGGGCTCATCGAGCGGCGCAGTGATCCGGCGGATCGCCGGGCGCGCAAGCTGTATCTCACTCCCAAGGCCAAGCCGTTGCTCGATGAAATCTGGCGGCTGGCCGCGCTCGCGCGCGGCGAGATGTTTGCCGGAGTCCCGAAAGCGGATCGGGATGTGTTCGCGCGAGTGCTGGAGAAGGCGCGCGGCAATCTTTGTGCGCTCGGGCGCGAATCGGCGCCCAAGCTCGAGGCAACGGACCGAATGTCGGCCCGCGGGCCGCGCGCTGCCTCGTCTTAAAGGAAACACGCATGGCCACTACTGAAACACCTGCCGACAGCCCTGAGTTACCCGCTGCGCCCACGCTCCTGCAGCGCCTGCGCCTGCCTTTGATGATCCTCGGGCCCCTCGTGGTCGTCTGCCTCGCGCTCTACTTCTATCTCACCGGCGGACGGCACCAGTCGACCAATGACGCCTACGTGCAGGCCGCGCGGGTTGCGATCAGCAGCAACGTCGGCGGCCGGGTCGTCGAAGTGGCCGTGCGCGACAATCAGCCGGTGCGGCGCGGCGACCTGCTGTACCGCCTGGACGACGCGCCATTCCGCATCGCCGTGCGCGAGGCCGAGGCGCAGCTCGCCGCCGCCACGCTCCAGGTGGAATCCCTCAAGGCGAATTACCGTCAACGCAGCTCGCAGACCACGGCCGCCCGCGAGGCCTACGCGTTCCAGCAGAGCGAGCTGGCGCGCCAGCGCAAGCTCCTGTCCTCGGGTATCGCCTCGCAGTCGGCGGTGGATCGGGCGACACACGCGCTGGATGATGCCCGCGGCGCCCTGGCCACCGCCCAGCAGGAGACTGGCGCGGTGCTGGCACAGCTTGGCGGTGATGCGAACATCGCACCCGCGCAGCATCCGGGCGTGCAGGCGGCACAGGCCACGCTGGACAGTGCGCGACTGGATCTCTCCTATACCAGTGTCCACGCCCCCGCCGACGGCGTGGTGACCCGCGTCGAGTCGCTCCAGGTCGGCAATTACGTGGCCGCGCACACCCCGGTGTTCGCGCTCGTGTCCACCGGCGACGTGTGGATCGAGGCGAACTTCAAGGAAGACCAGCTCGCCCACATGCAACCCGGGCAAGAGGCGAGCATCAAGATCGACAGCTATCCGGGGCGGCGTTTTCGCGGGCTCGTGGCGAGCGTGAGCCCGGGCACCGGTTCGCAGTTCTCGCTGCTGCCGGCGGAAAACGCGACCGGCAACTGGGTCAAAGTCGTGCAGCGATTGCCGGTACGCATCGAGGTGCTGCCGGCCGACCGGGACGTCGCGATGCACGTGGGCCTGAGCGCGACGGTGGATGTGGATACCGGCTGGCAGCGCCACTTGTTTCGCTCGGCAACGCTTGAGCCGTCCACCCCCGAGGCGCTAGCGCGCCGATGAGCTCCGCGGCCACAGCAGGCGCGCCCCCCGGGAGCGTGCCGCATCGCGGACTCATCACGCTGTGCGTGATGGGGGCCTCGATCATGCAGGCGCTCGACACGACGATTGCCAACGTCGCGCTTCCGCACATCCAGGGGTCGCTCTCGAGCACTCAGGAACAGATGTCCTGGGTGTTGACCTCGTACATCGTTGCCACCGCCATCATGACCCCGCTCAGCGGCTGGCTCGCCGGGGAACTGGGACGCCGCCGCGTTTTTCTGGTGTCGGTGCTGGGCTTCACTCTCGCCTCGGCGTTGTGCGGTGTGGCGCAATCGCTGCCGCAGATTGTCATCGCACGCGCGCTCCAGGGCATCTGCGGAGCTGCGCTGATTCCCATGTCGCAGGCGGTAATGCTGGACATCAACCCGCCCGAGCACCACGGACGTGCCATGACCCTGTGGGTGATGGGGGTGACGGTCGGCCCGATCATCGGGCCGGCGCTGGGCGGCTGGCTGACGGAATACTACAGCTGGCGCTGGGTGTTCTTCATCAACGTGCCGGTAGGGATCCTGTGTTTCGCCGGCATCGCCGCGTTCATGCCCGAATCGACGCTGCGCCGTTCGCGCTTCGATTTCTTCGGCTTCGCCACGCTAAGCCTTGCCATCGGCGCACTGCAGCTCATGCTGGACCGCGGCCAGACGCAGGACTGGTTCAGCTCGCTGGAGATTTGTTTGTACGCGACGCTCTCCGCGCTGTGCGCCTGGCTGTTTCTGGTGCACACGGTAACGACCCGTGGGGCGCCGTTTATCAGCCTGGGGCTGTTCCGGGACCGCAATTTCCTCACCGGCAATTTCTTCATCTTCGTCGTCGGACTGGTGCTGTTCGCGACGCTGGCGCTCTTGCCGCCACTCCTGCAGGACCTGGTCGGCTACCCGGTGGTGTATACGGGCCTGGTCACTGCGCCGCGCGGGCTGGGCACGCTCGCGGCCATGCTGATCCTGAATCGCCTCATGGGACGCGCCGACGTGCGCCTGCTGATCGGTGCGGGCTTTACCATGACGGCCCTGTCGCTGTGGATGATGACGCACTTCTATCTGCAGATGCCCAGCGGAGGAGTCATATGGTCGGGCGTGCTGCAGGGCGTGGGCACCGGCTTCGTGTTCGTGCCGGTGTCGGCAATCACCTTCACGACGCTCGCCCCGCATCTGCGCAACGAAGGCACCGCCGTGTTCAGTCTGGTGCGCAATATCGGCAGCAGCATCGGCATATCGGGCGTTGTTGCCCTGCTGACACGCAACACCCAGATCATGCATGCCCGGCTGGCTGAGCACCTTTCGCCTTTCGCGAACGGGCTCGCGGCGGCGGCCGCGGCGGCGCCGGATGCGACGCGCTGGCTGGCTGGCCTGAATGCCGAGGTCAGCCGCCAGGCCGCGATGCTGGCCTATAACAATGATTTCCAGCTCATGCTGGTCCTGTCCCTGTGCGCGGTGCCGCTGGTGTTGCTGCTGCGACCGGTCAAGCGCGCGGGCGCCCCCATGCCCTCAGCGGTGGTCGAATGAACATGCGCGCAAAGCGGCCAGTCGCCGCACTCTCCCTGGGCCTGTGGCTGGCCGGCTGCGCCTCGGGACCGGACTTCCATCGCCCTGAGCCGCCAGCCACCCAGGCCTATCGCACCGAGCCCCTGCCGCAGAACCTGGGTGGTGACGGCGAGCCCGCACAACATCTGGTGGCCGGGGCCGATCCAGGCGCGCAATGGTGGACACGTTTCGAGTCCCCGGCGCTCGATCAGCTGGTGGAGCGCGCTCTGGCCGCAAACCAGACCGTGGCCGCGGCCGCTGCCTCGCTCGATGAGGCCCAGGAACTGGTAGCGGCGCGGAGCGGTGCGAGTTTGCCCCAAGTGGAGCTCGATGCCGGCGTCGGCCGGCAGAAATACGGCGCCCAGTTCCTGGGACCGCTCCCCAAGCCGCCGCCGTTTAGCTACTTCTCCGTCGGTCCGGCGGTGCACTACAGCTTCGATTTTGCCGGTGGCGTCAGCCGTGGCGTTGAGCAGCAGCGCGCGCTCGCCGATTACCGGGGCCAGCAGCTCGCCGGGGCGCAGCTTGCGATCAGCGGCAACGCCGTGCTGCAGGCGCTGCAGATTGCCGCGCTGCGCGCGCAGCTGGACACCGTCAAGGAGCTGCTGGAGCGCGACCGGCGCAACCTCGAACTGGTCCAGCAGGCGCACGATGCCGGCTCGGTGTCGCAACTGGATGTCATCAGCGCCCAAAGCCAGCTCGCGAGCGACACGACGCAGCTTCCGCCGCTGCGCGAATCGCTGGGGGTGGCCGAGCACGCCCTGGCCGTGATCCTCGGTGTGGCGCCCGGCGACGCCGCGCTGCCCGAGCTGGACCTGGCGCACATCGCGCTGCCCGGCGAACTGCCCGTCAGCGTGCCCTCCGAACTCGCGCGCCGCCGGCCGGACATCCTGGCCGCCGAGGCGCAACTGCACGCCGCGACCGCGGCGGTCGGCATCGCGCAGAGCAATCTCTACCCGCACGTCACGCTCACGGCCGCGATCGGGCAGCAGGCGCTCCGGCCGGAGGATCTTTTCGACCCGGCGAGCACCGCCTGGGGCCTGACCGCGGGACTGGTCGCGCCGCTGTTTGACGGTGGCACGCTGCGCGCGCAGCACCGCGCCTCGCTCGCCGCGCTCCAGGCGAGTGCCGCCAATTACCGGCAGACCGTGCTCGAGGCGCTGGCGCAGGTGGCCAATGCCTTGCAGGCCCTGGATCAGGGCGCCGAGCAGCTGCAAGCCCAGGCCAATGCACAGCGCGCGGCACGCGAGACCGTTGATCTGACCCATCTGGCCTACGATGCCGGCGAGGCGAGCATACTGCAGGTGCTCGATGCCGAGCGTCGTTACCAGCAGGCGCGGCTGGGTTACGTGCGCGCGCAGGCGCGCCGGTACCTGGATTCGGCTCAGCTGTTCCTTGCCCTGGGTGCGGGTGTAGGGGCGCCGGCGCCCCCGCCGACGGCGGCGGCACTTCGGAATCCTGCGGAGTAAATGCTAGGATCGGCGCTCCCCCCTGTACATCAGCGTGGCGATCAACCCGCCGGACACCCACATCATGACCAAAAGAAGTTGCCTGACGGTCTGCGCGTTACTCGCCAGCACCCTCGGCCTGGTGGCCAATCCGCCGGCCCAGGCGGCGGACACAAGCGCGGTCATGCACGATTGCCTGGCCAACAAGGCCGAGAGCGCCGCGGAGCAGGCCACGGTGGGCGAGCTGCGCAGGGCGTGCACGCAAGAGTTGCAGGCCAGCGCGGCGCCGGTGGTCGAGGCCGAACGATCGCTCGGTCCGGCCCGGCTGAAGGACGAGATCCACAGCGCACAGAACCAGTATCTGCTGGCGGGCTACAAGCAGAATTACATCCTGCCCTACAGCTACGTCACCCACCAGAACCCGATCTATGCCGAGCACGGCGTGTACGTGAATCATGCCGAAGCAAAATTCCAGTTCAGTTTTCGCTTTCCGCTGAACTCCGGGGATTTGTTTGTCCCCGGCGACGGTCTGGATATTGCGTACACGCAAAAGTCTTTCTGGCAGGTCTACAACGCCCAGTCCGCACCGTTTAGGGAGACCAACTACAACCCGGAGCTTTTTTACACCATGCCCCTGGCGTTGCATCCGGCCGGGGGCGATACGGCGCTGCGCTTTGGCCTTGAGCACGAGTCCAATGGCCGCGGGATTATCGATGACGTGACCTTGAGCCGCAGCTGGAACCGCGTGTACGCCAAATTTTTCTACGCCAAGGACAATTACATGATCGCGCTGCGTCCCTGGTACCGGTTCCCAGAGAAGGCCAAGACTTCGCCGACCGATCCGGAGGGCGATGACAACCCGGACATCGAAAAATACCTCGGCTACTTCGACCTGACGGCCGCCCTCCAGTACAAGAGCTTCGAATTCTCACTGCTGGCGCGCGACAACCTGCGCAGCAGCAGCAACTACGGCGCTCTCGAGCTGGGCATGAGCTTCCCGCTGTATCACAAGATTCGCGGCTACGCGCAATTCTTCAATGGCTACGGCGAGAGCCTCATCGACTACAACCACAGCATCAACCGAGTCGGGATCGGCTTCCTGCTCACCGACATACTCTAGAAGTCTCAGCGCTCTCGTGAGCACACAATTGCGCGCTTCCCTGGGGCTGCATCGGGTCATCGATGAGCCCAATACGCTGCCGCAGCCCGCCGCGCGGCTCGATGCGCTCATGCCCTGTCAGAGCACGGAACTCGAAATCGCCGTCGATTGCCTGCATATCGACGCCAGCAGTTTCCATCAGCTGCGCGCCGCGCACGCGGGCGATCTGGCCGCGGTGCGCGCCGCGATCATGGAAATCGTGCGCCGGCGCGGCAAGCTCCACAATCCGGTCACCAATTCGGGCGGGATACTCGTGGGCGTGGTGCGCGCTGCCGGTGCGGCCTACCCGAATCCGCCCGTGGTCGGCACGCGGGTGGCCTCGCTGGCCAGCCTGTCGCTGACACCGCTCCGGCTTGATGAACTCGGGGAGGTGGACGCGAATTCCAATTCGATCGCGGCGCGGGGCAGGGCCTTCCTGTTCCAGAGCGCCCCGTGGGCGGCGTTGCCCGCCGACATTCCGGAGGCGGTCATGCTGGCGGGCCTCGATGTGGCCGGTGCCCCGGCGCGGGTCCGCGCGCGCACCTCGCCCGCGAGCCGGGTACTCATCGTGGGCGGCGGGCACAGCGGGAGCCTGGCGGCCATCGCCGCCGCCGAGGCGGGCGCGGCCGAGGTCCTGGTGGCCGACACCGCCCCGGAGCGATTGGCGGCGATCGACTCCCTCGGCCTCAAGGCGCTGCGGACCGTGCGGGCCGATGCGACCGATGCGCTGGCGTTTGCGGGGGCGGTCGGCGAGCCGGTCGACCTGTGCGTCTCCTGTGTGGATCGGCCCGGAGTCGAACCGGCGTGCATACTTGCGACCCAGCAACGGGGGCACGTCCTGTTCTTCAGCATGGCGACGGATTTCGCACGCGCCGCGCTCAGCGCCGAGGGCATGGGATCGGCTGCGACACTCGAGATCGGCAACGGGCTGTATCCCGGGCACGCGGATTTGCTCGTGGATTTGCTGCGCCGGCACCGCGCTCTTTGGGGCATGCTTGCCCCTGCACCGACGGCGGCCTGAAGGGCCCGACCTTAGGGAGGATCATGACCCACAGCACTGAATCGGACACTGAAGGGCTCGCCACCGCGGCCGCGGCCGGGCGGGCACTGCTCGCCGCGGGACTTACGGTCGTAACAGCGGAATCGTGTACCGGGGGTGGCCTGGCCTCGGCACTCACCGACCTGCCCGGAAGCTCGCAGTGGTTCGAGCGTGGATACGTGACCTATTCCAACGAGGCCAAGATGCAGGATCTGGGCGTGGAGCGGGTGGCGCTGGAGACTCACGGGGCGGTCAGTGCCGCGGTGGCCGAGCAGATGGCGCTCGGCGCCCTGCAGGCCAGCGGCGCGGACCTGGCGGTGGGCATTACAGGCGTCGCGGGCCCGGAAGGGGGGAGCCTGGAAAAGCCGGTAGGACTGGTGTACCTGGCGCTCGGGCGTCGCGGCGGAGGCGTGCGAGTCGTGCGAGAGCTGTTTGCGGGCGAACGCGCCGAGGTGCGCCGCGCCGCGGTGGCCGCCGCGCTCCGACTCCTGAGGCAGGCGGCGGAGGGCCTGGAGTTTTAAGGGCAAGGCGCCGTGATTTACAGCCCGGCAGAGCCCCCCGATATGGGATAATTGCAGCCACATCACCAGAGGTGGCCGCAAGCATGGAAGATAACCGCAAGAAAGCGCTAAGCTGCCGCACTGAGCCAGATCGAGAAGCAGTTTGGCAAGGGCTCGGTCATGCGGCTGGGCGACGCGCCGGCCATCTGGGACATCGAGGCCGTGCCGACCGGGTCGCTCGGACTGGACATCGCACTGGGCGTCGGCGGCCTGCCGCGCGGCCGCGTGGTCGAAATCTACGGGCCGGAGTCCTCCGGCAAGACAACCCTCACCTTGGCGGTGGTCGCCGAGGTGCAAAAGCGCGGGGGCACCGCGGCGTTCGTCGATGCCGAACACGCGCTCGATCCCGCCTACGCCGAAAAACTGGGCGTCAACATCAAGGAACTGCTGGTCTCGCAGCCCGACACGGGCGAGCAGGCCCTGGAGATCACCGACATGCTGGTGCGCTCGGGCGGCGTGGACCTGGTGGTCATCGATTCGGTGGCGGCACTGACGCCGCGAGCCGAAATCGAGGGCGAGATGGGCGAATTGCAGGTCGGCCTGCACGCGCGCCTCATGAGCCAGGCGCTGCGCAAGCTCACCGGCAACATCAAGCGCTCGAACACCATCGTGATCTTCATCAACCAGATCCGCATGAAGATCGGTGTGATGTTTGGCAGTCCCGAGACCACCACCGGCGGCAACGCGCTTAAGTTCTACGCCTCGGTACGGCTCGACATCCGCCGCATCGGTTCGATCAAGAACGGCGAGGAAGTGGTCGGCAACGAAACCCGCGTCAAGGTGGTCAAGAACAAGATCGCCCCGCCGTTCCGCGAGGCCGAGTTCGAAATCATGTACGGTCACGGCATCTCGCACGAAGGGCGAAATCATCGAGATCGGCTCGAACCACGGCATCATCGAGAAGTCCGGTTCCTGGTACGCCTACAAGGGTGAGCGCATCGGCCAGGGCAAGGAAAACGCGCGCGTGTTCCTGCAGGGGCAACAAGCAGATTGCCCAGGAAATCGAGGACCTGATCCGCGCCAAACTGCTGCCTTCCAAGCAACGTGCCGAGCCTGAGGAAAAGAGCGCCTAGGCGATCGGAGGCCGCCGACCCTAAGGACGCCTCTGCCGCCGAACTGGCCGCCGTCGCGCTGCTGGCGCGCCGCGATTTCGCCGGTGGCGAGCTCGGCTCGAAGTTGCGGGAACGCGGTTTTGACGCCGCCGTGGTCGAGGATCTGATCGAGCGGCTGCGTGCCCGTGGCCTGCTCAACGATGAGCGCTACGCCGGCCATTTCGTGCAGTACCACAGCGGGCGCGGCCAGGGGCCGGTGCGCATCCGCCGCGATCTCGAAGCCGCCGGCGTGGATTCGGGCCTGATCGAGGCGGCGCTGAAGTCGGTGCCCGACTGGGCAGCGCTGGCTCGCGAGGTGCGCCGCCGCCGGTTTGGCGCGAAACCCCCGGAAGTGTGGCGCGAGAAGGGACGCCAGGCCAGATTTTTGCAATATCGCGGCTTTTCCAACGATCATATCCGCACGGCTCTCGGGGCCGATTTTGAGCTGGATACATGAGCGCAAAAAAACCACCCTACATGAGCGCGACCGAGGTGCGGCGCGCCTTTCTGGAGTTCTTCAGGGAGCGCGGCCACACGATCGTGCCCTCCGCTTCGCTTGGTGCCCGGGAATGATCCGACGCTGCTGTTCACCAACTCCGGCATGGTGCCTTTCAAGGACGTGTTCCTGGGCAAGGAGAAACGCGGCTACACGCGCGCGGCCACCAGCCAGCGCTGCGTACGCGCCGGCGGCAAGCACAACGATCTGGAGAACGTCGGGTACACCGCCCGCCACCACACCTTCTTCGAGATGCTGGGCAACTTCTCGTTCGGCGAGTACTTCAAGCGCGAGGCGATCCGCTTCGCCTGGGAGTTCGTGACCGGCAAGCTCCAGCTCGATCCGGAGCGATTGCACGTCACGGTATACCGCGACGATGACGAGGCGGCGAAACTGTGGGTCAATGAGACGGGCATGCCCGCCGCGCGCGTGACGCGCATGGGCGAGCAATCGAATTTCTGGGCGATGGGCGACACCGGCCCCTGCGGCCCCTGCAGCGAGATCTTCTACGACCACGGGCCCGAAGTGGCCGGCGGCCCGCCGGGCTCGCCCGACGAGGACGGGGACCGCTACGTGGAGATCTGGAACCTGGTGTTCATGCAGTTCGAGCGCTCGGCGAGCGGCGAACTCGCACCGCTCCCCAAGCCCTCGGTCGACACCGGCGCCGGCCTGGAGCGGCTGGCCGCGGTGATGCAGGGCGTGCATTCCAACTACGACATCGACCTGTTCCGCGATCTGCTCCAGGCCGCGGCCGAAGTGACCGGGTCCAGTGACCACGGCTCACCCTCGTTGCGCGTGATTGCCGATCACATTCGCGCCTGCAGTTTTCTGGTCAGCGACGGCGTCGTGCCTTCGAACGAAGGCCGCGGCTATGTGCTGCGCCGTATCATCGCGCCGCGCGGTACGCCACGGCTACAAGCTCGGGCAGACGCAGGCGTTCTTCTACCGGCTGGTGCCGGTGCTGGCGAATGTCATGGGCGAGGCCTACCCGGAACTGCGCGAGCGCGCCGCTCAGATCGCACGCGTGCTGCGCGCCGAGGAGGAGCGTTTTGCCGAGACGCTGGCCTCCGGCATGGCGCAGTTCGAGGCGCGCATGGCCGAGGCCGGCGGCAAGACCGTGCCCGGCTCCTTGCTGTTCCTGCTGCACGATACCTACGGATTCCCGCCCGATCTGACGGCGGACATTGCCCGTGAGCGCGATCTGCAGGTGGATCTGGAAGGTTACGATCGCGAGATGGAGCTGCAGCGCGAGCGAGCCCGCGCGGCGAGCAAGTTCGGCGTCGACCTGCGGGCCGGCGAGGGGATCGACGCCAAGAGCGAATTTCTGGGTTACGACACCCTGGAGGCCGACAGCAAGGTGCTCGCCCTGCGACGCGATGGCGCGCACGTCGCAGTCGCTCAATGCCGGTGAATCCGGCGGACGTCGTGCTGGCGCGCACGCCTTTCTATGCGGAGTCCGGAGGCCAGGTCGGCGACACCGGCGAACTCGCAGGCGCTGCGGGCGCGCGCTTTGCGGTCGGCGATACTCAGAAGCTGGGATCGGCGATCGTACACACCGGCCAGCTGAGCGGCGGCGCGCTGCGCATCGGCGACACGGTGAGGGCGCGCGTGGATGCCCAGCGGCGCGCCGCCATACGCCTCAATCACTCAGCCACGCATCTGCTGCACGCGGCCTTGCGCCAGGTGCTGGGCAAGCACGTGACGCAGAAGGGCTCGTTGGTCGCCCCCGACCGGTTGCGCTTCGACTTCTCGCACTTTCAGCCGCTGAGGGCGGATGAATTGACGCAGGTCGAGCGGCTGGTCAATTCCGAGATCCGCGCGAACGCCGAGGCGGGCACGCGCCTCATGGAATACGAGCAGGCCGTGGCCGCCGGAGCCATCGCGCTGTTCGGCGAGAAATACGAGCGCGAAGTGCGGGTGCTGAACTTTGGTGACTTTTCCACCGAGCTGTGCGGCGGCACGCACGTGAGCCGCACGGGCGATATCGGCGTATTCCGAATCCTGAGCGAGGCGGGCGTTGCCGCCGGCGTGCGCCGCATTGAGGCCGTGACGGGCGAGGGTGCCCTCGATGCCATCGCGCGGAGCGAATCCGTGCTGCGTGATGTCGGTGGATTGTTGCGCGGACATCGCGACGAAATTACCGACAAGGTTCGTGAAATGCTGGAGCGTGTGCGCACGCAGGAGCGCGAGATCCGCTCGCTCAAGGACAAGCTAGCCTCCGGTCAGGGCACCGACATTGCCGCCGGGGCCGTGGACGTGGCAGGCACCAAGGTGATTGCCGCGCGGGTCGAAGGCGCCGACAGCGGCTCGCTGCGCGCTGCAGTCGACAAGCTCAAGAGCCAGTTCAGCTCGGCGATCATCGTGCTCGCCGCGGTCGAATCCCCGACCAAGGTGATCCTGGTGGCAGGAGTGACGCCTGATCGCAGTGGACAGATCAAAGCCGGCGAACTGGTCGGCGTCGTGGCCGCCCAGGTGGGTGGCCGGGGCGGTGGTCGCCCGGACTTCGCGCAGGCCGGAGGCAGCAATCCGGCCGCACTCGATGCGGCGCTGGGCAGCGTGCTCCCGATGGTGCGCGAGCGACTAGAAAGTTGATGGCTGCTTCCACGGGTACGTTGGTGTCACGTCAGGGGAGACCAGGGCCATGTTGATACTCAGCCGAAAAGTGGGTGAGCGCGTGGTGATCGGCCAGGACATTTCCATCACCATACTGCGCGTCAAAGGCAATCAGGTGCGCTTGGGAGTCGATGCACCGAAGAATATCGCCGTACAACGCGAGGAAGTCTCGGGCCGAGCCAAGTCCGAGGTTGTGCCCGCAGTGAGCAATGCGGGTGGGGGATCCGGAGAGGCAGATCGCCACCTGAGTTGATCCGAACCGACCCGAGCTCGCTGAGAGCTCGGATCAATCGGCGGCTTGCCTTTACCTAGACCGGGGCCGCCAGTATCATGACGGCCCTGCCTTAATGCCTGGGCCAAGAGCATTATAACTTATTGATTTTATTTCGATTTAGGGCAAGAAACGGAGAGATGGCCGAGTGGTCGAAGGCGCACCCCTGCTAAGGGTGTAAGGGTCAAAAGCCCTTCGAGGGTTCGAATCCCTCTCTCTCCGCCAATTATTGATTTCACGAGTTCCCCCACCGTCTCGGAAATGGCGAAGAACCCACGATTCTACGGGTTTTGGTCTCGCAGTGTCTCACACACTTTCCGGTGTCTCGGCGCCTCGGGGGTACAAAGGGAAAGGGGTTCTGGTGCATCCACGGATTGTCGAACTCCAATTTGCGCTGTAGTGCCTTTCTCGGCCATGCAAATATTTGCATGAGCATGCAAATATTGATATAATGGACGCCGTGAAACCGGGGAAATCTGCGGCAACACCTGCACCAACGGGATTGAAGGTGCTGGAGTTTCTTGGATCCAGTCGGGATGATCTGCGCGCGATGCCAGCTGCCGTGAGGCATGACATCGGTCTGCAGCTGATGCGGGTGCAGTTCGGCGGCGAGCCCATAAACTTTAAACCAATGAACACCGTGGGTGCCGGTGTTTACGAAATCCGCGTCCGCGATGAATCAGGCGCGTATCGGGCGATCTACGTCGCCAAGTTCGAAACCGCTGTCTACGTGCTGCACGCCTTTCAAAAGAAGTCGCAGAAGACCGCGAAGAGGGATATTGAGCTGGCCAAGGCTCGCTACAAATTGATTGGAGGCAAGTCATGAAGAAAAAGGCCGATCGGCGCCTTTCCGACACCCGTCGCCTCAAGAGCAGTGGCAATGTATTCCTTGATCTCGGTTTCGATCCGGCCGAGGCGAAGGTCATGGCGCTGCGTGCCGAGGTGATGATCCGCATGGAACAACACCTGAAGTCGCAAGGCTGGACGCAGGCCGAAGCAGCTTGGCGTCTGGGCATCACGCAGCCGCGGGTGTCGCGGCTCATCAAGGGCAAGTGGCAGGACTTCAGCCTGGATATGCTGCTGACACTCGCTACTCGTGCCGGACTTCACCCCGAACTGAAACTGGTGGCCTGAAGCGGCCCTTCCCCACGATCGAATAGAGTAATGGTGCCAGCTGTAGTGACTGCCATGGGGACTTCGGGGGATCGGTGGGGACAGAATTCTCTTCTGAATCAGCAACCTGTTGATGCGCAAGGGGTCCGAGTCGGCTTCGAATCCGTCTCTCTCGGCCATGTTGTTTTCTAAGCCTCTGGTCAATTGAATTTCTTACAAGCACCGCTGGGCTCACCGGCCGCCTCTATGGCGGCCGGTACGTGCATGGCCTCAAATCGACTTTGAGAGCCCGAAGAACAGTCCGCGTCGCGGTCCGTATTGCGGCGCGCCCACTCCGACGCCGGTGCCATCTCGTATCTCGTAGACCTTGTCGAACACATTCAGAACATCCACGCGCACGGTCAGGGTTCCGGCGTCGCCCAGATGGATCACACGGTTGGCACCTAGGTTGAGCTGCGTGTAGCTCGGCAGATGTGCGCCGTTTGGGATGCTGCTGCCGTCGGGGAGTACCAGGTCGGCGCGTAATCCCGTTCCCACCAGTAAATTTGCACTGACGAGATTGTGACCCCAGCCATACGAGAGGCCGCCCGAGGCCGTGAACTGCTGCTCGTGGTCCAGATGAATGTAGTGGTTGGCGATGTAATTCAGATCGTCCTGGCCGAAATTAAACTGCGCCGTCTCGATAGCGCGGCCCTGGGCGCTTTGGAAGGCGAGATTGGCGTAGGCGGTGAGCCCATTGGCGTTGCTGTAATTGGCCGTGAACTCAATTCCCTTGATGATGCCGTCCCGGTAGTTGAAGGGCGTGAGAATGATGGGCGCCCCAAATTGTCCCTCATCGATCAGGTTGCTCGACTTCCGGTAGTAGCTGTCGAGGCCGAGAGTCAGGCTGTGGCCCAGCTTCTGCTCCAAACCGAGATCGTAATAATCCGCGCGTTCGGCCTCCGGAGGATCGCTTTGTGTCACTTCCGGCGCCGCGGTTGTGTTGGCAAATTTAGCTATGGTCTCGCTCCCGACGAGTTCAAAGGGGGGTGGGGTGAAATACCGGGAATAGCCGGCATGGATGGTGGTGTCGGGAGTCGCCTTCCACACCGCATTGAGGCGCGGACTCAACTGGCTGCCGGTGGTGTAGGCGGCCAGATGATCAAAGCGCAGACCATAGTTGATTGTCACTGCCGCCGCGGCCTGCCACTCGTCCTGCAGGTACAGGCTCTCGATCCACTGGTCTTGCGAGCCATTGTCGGGAATGGTAACCGGCACGTCGCTGGTTTGGGCCCCATTGGCGTCGACCGGCAGAACCTGCGATGTGGTGTCGGTCGTGGCCGTATCGTGCTGCACGTACCAGCCCACGCGCAGGGTATGGGCATCGTTGAGCTTGTCGGAGATATCGGTCTGCCACGCAAAGGCGACATCGCGCTTGTAGGCATTCTGCGCGATGCCGTTAAAAAGCAGATCGCCTAGTACGTCCGGAGTGAAGGTCAGACTGGAGTAGCGGCCGGTCACAGCGGTCTGCCAGTCGATCGCGCCCTCGGTATGCTGCCATCCCAGGACGACGTAGTCGTTCACCTCCCGTTGGTTCTCATCGAGGTTCTCGCTGGGAAAGTCGGTTTGACCATTGACGGTCAGTCCCAGCGAGGGCTGCAAGCCACTCTGGTTGGGAATCTCGAAATTGCCTGTCGAGCTGCCGACAATCAACGAGAGGCGGTTGGCGGAATCCAGGATGTCCTCGAAATACCCGAAACCGTGGTATTGCGTGGTGCGATCGTGGAGCGGGTTCGAACTGCCGTCGGGCGACTCGATGCCGAGGTCGCTCCGTAGCATGTCGCCTGAAACAAAGTAGCTCAGGTTGCCGGAGCTGCCGCCGTACTCAACGCTGGGCTGGAAGGTGCTATGGCTGCCGCCATAGAGGGAGACCGATCCCCCCGGTTCGAGCGTTCCACTCTTGGTCGTCATGTCGATGATGCCAGCGGTGCGCAGGCCGTATTCCGAGGGCAGGGCACCGGTAATCAGTTTCAGCGAGGATATTAGCCGTGGGCTCAGCGACTGACCGAAGACACTGATGCCTTCCGGCAGGATGATCCCGTTGAGCCGGTACTGGAGATCGTTGTGGTCGCCGCGCACGTGGAACTGACCAAAGGAATCCTGCACCACGTCGGGTGCCTGCAGAATTACCTGGTTGAGCAGCGTGTTATCGCCCCCGGGCGCCGAGGCGATCGCCGCCGAATTGATGGTGTAGGTGGAGGCGCCGATATTAGTTTCGATTCCTGCGCGCGCCTCATTCAGGCGCCGCGCGGTTACCACGACTTCGTCGAGGACGGCTGGGTTGGAAACGGAAGATGAGTTACTACCGTCGTTCGCCGAAGCGGCCCAGCTAAGTGCAGGGAAGCAGGAAATGGCAAAGATGGTCGACACCGTCGGCGCCGACACGCGTTTGAAAATCAACATGGAATAAACCTCCTCGTTGGGCAATGCACTGCGGGTCACCCATGGGGCGGCCCGAGAAGTTCAAAGGCCTAACGAAGAGACGGAGGGGCGCGGGAGGAGTAGGAGGCTGAAAATCGCCGTGCGATCAGGGATTCCGCCGCCAATGCGGGAGCAAGGCCGACGACGGACTGTGGCGCAATGAACGGGTCAGATGCAGGAGCGCCCGCTGAAGCAAACAGTGGCGCAAAAGTGAGACACTCAGCGCACTGTTTGCCGTGCGCATCCAGCTGATATGTCGAATTCGAACTGGAGTGCAGGTGCGAGTAGGCGTGTGCCAGCGCGCCATGTTGAGCAAAAAGCATCGCGCACGCCGTCACCAACGCGACGCGCAGTGCCACTTTCCTACTCAATCTAATCAAAGCACAAACCTATCTGCTCGCCTTAGAGGCTATCACCACGGATCGGGAACGTCGACTACGTAAGGGGATTGGAGGGGACAGAATTGTCTTCTGATTCAGTAACTTGTTGATTTGATAAGGGGCCTGAATCGGGTTCGAATCCCTCTCTCTCCGCCATATTCAATCGCAAGCTACTGATTGCAGACGTGTTCAAATCCGTTCCCACCTGCTAGCCACTCAACTAGCCATCGGTAGTCGGTCATCGGCAATTCCAAATCCATCTCTCCGGGGAGCGACACTCTGGCCGCCTAGGGGAACTCCTAATTATGTGGGCTGCGAAATTAGCTGGAGCGAATGCGAAGTAACGGATGGCATGCAAAAAATCAAAGAAGTTTTGCGACATCCGGAATCCTATTTCTTGTCGAAGTCCCAGTTGCACGTAACCGTACAGACAGATCCGCCGGGCTCGACTGGCGAATCGCAAGAGGGTGAGGAAAAGGTTGAGCTGCCCTGCACATGTGTCGCATTTGGATTAGAGTTACCGAAGGCAAGCCATTGGTATTCGAACTCGGTGTAGTTCGGCGGTGGCGTTGACACGTAGCCGTCGGGGAACACGATTTGTGCGTTATTGCGTATAAAATTGACGCCAGCCGTATTTACGAATACGGCCATTCTGGCGGCGCCACTCGCATTGATTACCCAGGTTTGGCTCCCCTTCCCGCCAGATCCCGTAGACGTCCACTGTGATGGATAGATTGTCTGGCCGGTGGGCGCCTGCGATACGCCCGGGGAAACAACCCAGGTCTGTGTCTCATTGTTGGCGTAGCTGGGTCCGGTGACCGCCTTTTTGCATTGCATCTGACCGGACCACCCGGCTGGATTGGTGGTGAAATTCTTGATGACACCGGTCGTGGTTCCCGCACTGTTGGTGGCCTGCACCTCGTAGTAGTACTTAGTACCCGCGGTCAGCCCGGTGAGATTCGTGCTCGTCGCGACCGCGGTCGTGCCGGAACCGACGTCCACGCTGGCGGTCTTCGTGGCACCGGAGAGCGTGCTGCTGGTTCCCCAGGCAAAGACCGTGTGGGTGTCAGCGCCGTTGGGATTCACCGAGGCGCCGATTGTGGCAGATGCCGCGGTGATGGCGGAGGCCGCTCCCGTGGTGGCGGTCGGCTTGCTGACCGAAGATCCCGTGGTCGTGAAGTTCGCGATGGCGCCGGTCGAAGGGCCGGCGCTGTTGGAGGCTTGTACCTGGTAGTAGTACTTGGTACCCGCGGTCAGACCGGTGAGATTCACGCTCACCGCGACCGCGCTCTTGCCGGAGCCGATGTCCACGCTGGTGGTTTTCGAGGCGCCGGCAAGCGTGCTGCTGGTTCCCCAGGCCATGTCTAAATGAGTGTCGGCACCGTTGGGATTTACCGAGCCTCTGACAGTGGCCGTTGCCGCGGTAATCGAAGAGGCCGTTCCCGTGGTGGCGGTGGGCTTGCTGACGGTAGATCCATTGGTCGTGAAGTTCTTGATGGCGCCGTTCGAAGTTCCGGCGCTGTTGGTGGCTTGCACCCTGTAGTAGTACTTGGTGCCCGAGGTCAGCACTTCGGGGAGGTGGACGCTCAACTGGACCAGGGTATTGCCTGAAGAGATGTCGTCACTGGGGGTTTTCGAGGCGCCGGCAAGCGTGCTGCTGGTTCCATAGGCAATGACAACGTGAGTGTCAAGGCTGTTGGGATTTACCGAGCCAGTGACGGAAGCCGATGTCGAGGTGACCGAGACGGCCGCGCCCGTGATGGCCTTCGGCCTTTTCTTGGCGGTCGCCGTAACCAGTTGCCAGTTGCTGACAAGATTGTTCGCATTGATTGATCCAAGCCCGGTAGCAAGGTCATATCCCGCGGTCGATTTGTAGCCGTTGACTACGTCTGCCCCCGCGCCGACGTGACCTGCGACGCTGTTCGGGTCGATTGTGCCGGGCGCCGCACCACTGTCGGCAGCGATGTCATGGAAGTTGCAGGCGCTGCCGTTGCCCACGTAATTTGTATTGCAACTCGAGGAGGTATCCCGGTCAGCAAGGGCGTAGAAAGCGGGATTGGCGTTGCCCTGGCCCTGCGCCGTGCCCATTTTCTGATTCACGAGAGCCATGATGCCCGCCATCGCAGACGAAGAAACCGAAGTACCGCCGACGGCACTCATAAAACCGTCGTCACCATTGCTCGGGTTGCAGGGGGTCGCGTAAGAATCGCAAATGACATACGCCGACAACAACGTGCCGCCAGACGCAAAAAGGGCGACGTCGGGGACGTCTCGCTTGCCATCCGCGGGAACGCCCATTCCAGTCTGCCAGGTAGGTTTGGAATATCCGCCGGAACAGGTCGCAGGAGCGGTCCCGCCGGGTGAGGTGCAGGCGCTGACGCCGCCGGTTCTGCCAACGACGTTAACCGGGTCGATATTGGCGTTATCGCTCAGGAGGGATGCGCTCCACGGCACTTCAGGCATATAGCCCTTCGCGGAGGAGCCGTTGGCGGCATTCCTGGAGTCCCAAAAGGTGGCACCGCTGTTGTCGAGGGCGTGCCAGTTCAGGTCTGTACCGCCGACTGCGATGTCGTAAGGGGTACTCGCGGCGCCGCTTACGCCAGCGCCATGGGTTGCGTCATTGGTTGCCACGCCACCGTCGTCACAAGCCGCCGTACCTCGAATGCCCGAGGCCACGACAATTGTGATTCCTTGGGTAGCGCCCTGCTGCCACAGGGCGTTGATGGCAGCATTGGCTGAAGTACCGAGTGTCAGCTCGCACGCCCCATAGTTGAAGCTCAGGACTGGCGCGACGTTATTGTCAACGATGTAGGCGGCTGAGCTGAAAGCGCCATCAGTGCCGGCCGTGCTGGCCGTGATAACGAGCTTAATCGCCGCCCCTTTAGCCACGGCGCCAGACCATTCAACATCCAGCGTGTTCTCGACTTTGTCTTCGGCCGAAGGAATGCCGGGGTCAACGCCATTGACAATAACGGTTGGGACTTTTGCCGGCAGGCCGAAGGCGCTTCGGAAACTGGCGACGTCACTGAGGTAGATGTCGCTACGTCCCGCGATAGCGATGGATTGACCGGTACCGTCAATGCCGGCGTTCCACAGCGGCAGTACATTGTAGACGGCCGCGAAGTCATAGGGAGATACCAGCTGGAAATTGCTGCCGCTCCTGGCCGCATCCGGACGAGTTCTGGTCGCCGTTTCGTCGATGTCAGGGACCCATTTTCCGATCTTGCTGTCGCGGTGGAATCCGCCTCCGTTGGTGTGCAGTGGCTTGGCGAGAAAGCTATTCAGAGAGACGACACCTGCGACTATCGGGGCGATGGCCTCTGGAATACTCGGGTCGCTACGATTGGCGATATACCTCTCGCCTTGCACCATGTAGCGATGAATCTCGGTGTGGAAAGCTTTCTGAATCAGACCCGCGGTTCCTGAGAACTCAATAAAGATACGGCCCTTGCTGACCCTATCGATCGCGAAACCGTGACCTTGTAGCCAGCCTGTGACGGTGTTGATGTCGTCGTCCGACGGGCCGTAGAGGGCGCCAAATTCCTCGGGCGTAAGCCAGCGATGGAAGTCGGGCGAACCGGCGTCCATTTGGCGCGCATTGAAATCTGCGAGCGCTGCCGTCTGCTCAGGGCTCCGTTTCAAAAGAAGCATTATCCTCTGCATGGGCAGCTGCATACTTACACGGCCCAGGTCGGTTCCTGACCTTGTCTCGGGGCGCGTGTTGCCTTTCAGAAGCACCAGATTTGCATCGCTGATTGACTGAACAATTCGAGAAGGCGGCTGAGGAATTTCAGGTGCCTGATGTTGCGCAGCGGCCCATCCGGTTACGCAAATTGCCGCTGGCAGGAAACACAATGCTCTTTTCAATGTGGTGGCCATCCCAACCCTCCAGATCCGCCAATCGAAGATGAGCGAAGTCGGGGCAGAAAGACCGGATAAGAGCCAGGTGCCGATCGGTCTTCCTGCCGAGTTAAGGTCTCCAAGTCGGGGCAATAGTGCACGCAACAAGGTGAGGCAGGCAGGAGTTCGTGAAAAACCCAATCTCATAACCTTCAAAGTGCACGCGCGCCAACGCGACGTCCGAAGTAAGTTTTACGTGCTGGGTGGAATGACTCATCCACAATAGCTTAAGCGAAAAGCGCGGCAAGATTAGCTCACGAAAGTTTGAATGTGGGGCAAAGTACGCCTGATTTCAATAAAATGGCGATAGGCCAAGGGCGTGCGGTGTATCGCGCCGACGCACCCCCGGATCCGGCGGGGCGCTGCCTTATTGATCAATTGCATGGAAGTGGCCGCGCAAGAAAGAAGGGGTGATTGCAAACTACCGGCATACTTCAGCGCGTCGGTAGGCGAGCCGCCACATCATTACCTGACGCGTTGGCGTATGAACTCTCGAGACGAGTCATAAGTGACAGCTTTAGTGCCAGCTATGGGGGTTTAAGGGGATCCGAGGGGACAGAATTATCTTCGGAATCCGTAAGTTGCTGATCTGTAATGGGGTCTGATTCGGGTTCGAATCCCTCTCTCTCCGCCAGCTTCTCCAGAGCGGTATGAAACCGTGCACAAGCCGCCAATTCGTGCACATCCACCGCGGATGTGCCTCCAGCCGATGCCCACCGTCCCAGGCCGCTTAAGCTAAGCTCCTGCCCACGGCGGCGGTGAGAAGACCTCCGGCGATCCATCACGGGGCTATTCCACAGTGGCTGAGCCATCGCACGCGGTATTCCTGAGCTACGCATCCCAGGATTCGGAGGCAGCCCAGCAGATCTGCGAGGCATTGCGTGCAGGCGGTATCACGGTCTTTCTCGATCAGAGCGAGCTGCGCGGCGGGGATGCCTGGGACCAGAAAATCCGGCACGAGATCCACGACTGCGCCCTGTTTGTCCCGATCATCTCCCAGCACACGCAGGCGAGGCTCGAGGGCTATTTTCGGCGCGAATGGAAACTGGCGATCGACCGTACCCACGATATCGCGGAACAAAAGCCTTTTTTAGTGCCAGTCGTCGTGGACGATACGCCTGATCAGGACGCCTTCGTCCCGGACGCCTTCCGAGCCGTGCAGTGGACGCGCTTGCCCAGTGGCGACACGCCCCAGGCTTTTGTGGAACGGATCAAGCGCCTACTGTTACTGCAGCTGTCGCCCCTGAGCGCGGTATCTGGTACCGCACACGGCATCAGCAGGTCGAACACTGCATCGCGCCGGTCGACACCAGTAATACTGACGATAGCTGCCGCGATGGTCGTGGCAGTCCTGGTGTACGCGCTCGCCGATAGGCGCCGGATCCCGAACCACCCGGCGGTGACTGCCACCTTATTCTCCCCACCGCCGCATTCAATCGCGGTTCTCCCATTCGTGAACATGAGCGCCGACAAGGACCAGGAGTATTTCTCGGACGGGCTCACCGAGGAGCTGCTCAATTCCCTCGCGCAGATCAATGAGCTCCAGGTCGCCGCTCGCACCTCAGTATTCTCATTTAAAGGCACCAACACCGACATCGGCACGATCGCCCGCAAGCTCAATGTGAGCGCAGTGCTGGAAGGGAGCGTACGGCGCTCAGGCAACACCGTACGCGTCACCACGGAGCTCATCAACGCGGTAACGGGATTTCACCTCTGGTCCCACACCTACGACCGGGCACTGGGCGATGTGCTGAAACTCGAGACGGAGATTGCCAGTGCAGTCGCGGGCGCCCTGAAAGTGCGACTTCTGGGGGACGTGGCAACCAAGATCGAGCTAGGTGGGACGCGTAACCCTGCAGCATTCGATGCCTATTTGCGGGGAAGGAAGGTGCCCGTTTCAGCGCACAGTGAACAGTACGATCGAACCGCAATCGCTGCCTACACCGAGGCGATCGGACTGGATCCGGACTATGCGCTCGCGTTCGCCAACCGATCGATGGCGCTTAACGCCTATGCCGGTATCACGTCGGAATCGGACATTCGGGAGCGCTACGAAGGGGCACTTTCGGATGCGCGCAAAGCGATCGCGCTCGCGCCTGATCTTGCCGAGGGGCACCTGGCGCTGGCTTACTATTTCGAATCGGGAGCGCTGGATTTCGCTCGAGCGAACGAGGAGTACGAGCGGGCCTTTGCGCTCGCACCGGGAAATGCACAGGTGTTGCGACGCTACGGCGTGTTCGCTGTTCGGATGGGCCGCACCGAGTCGGGCATTGCTACTGCGCGCCGTGCGGTGGTGCTGGACCCGCTGAATCACGGCGTGCACACGGCACTTGGGGCCGCCCTATATCTCGGGACGTCAGTATACGGAGGCCATCGCCGCATATCAGCACGCCATTGCTCTGGACCCCGAGAATATGGACGATTACGTGTACCAGGGGATCGCTTACTACACGTTGGGAGAATTCGATCGCGCCCACAGTGTGTGTGAGAGCAAGGCCAATTACGGCGGCGGCCAGATCTGTCTCGCGTTGACCAATGACAAGCTCGGCCGGCACGCTGACGCGCAAAGCATGCTCGCGAAATTCCAAGCCTCAGCGCGTGACTCCGCAGCCTACCAGTACGCGGAGATCTACGCGCAATGGGGCAACGTACCCAAGGCGCTAGAATGGCTCGATGTCGCAATGCGCCTGCGTGATCCGGGACTGGTGGATCTCAAAACCGGTCCCCTGATGGATCCGTTGCGCAACGAGTCGCGCTTTCAGGCCGCCATGCGGCAATTGAAGTTTGTCGATTAGGAGACAAGTTATCAAGAAGTGATTTTCAAGACCGGGGCGTCGGCACCGCCATCGAGGCCGTCGGCATTCCGGCAACCTTTGAACTCTGCGCTCGGCTCGTGGCCCCGGCGGCACGATCGCCAATATTGGCGTGCACGGCACACAGGTGGACCTACCTCTCGAGAACCCCTGGGATCGCAATATCTCGATCACCACGCGCTTGGTCGACACGCTTGGCACCCCAATGCTGCTGCATGTGCTCCGCTCCCGCAAGATCGACCCGAAGCTGCTGATCACCCACCGCTTTAAGCTTGGTCAGATCCTTGATGCCTACAAGACCTTCGGCCAAGCGGCCAAGACGCGCGCGCTTAAGGTAATTATTGAAGCGTAGCGGATCCTCGGTACGGCGCTCAATAACCAAACACTGCGATTGGCGCCCGGTCACTCGTTTCGCGCCAACGGATTAGCAGGGCGTATACGCGCCCGGAGAGCGATAAACCCCCCCCAAATCTCTCCTTATGTCTGCCATCGCACCGAGCGCGCCCCGGCTTTTCTGTAGGCTCCTACTTACACGTACAGGAGAGGGATTACGCCATGACGGCAACCTGCTCGGCCCAATCCGTGAACGACCCAATTTCGCAGGGTATGCGGCCGCAATTCGATGTTAGCGACTCTCGGCCAATCTTCACGCCCCGCGCTGAAATGAAGCTATGTCTTAAGCAGCGCCAGTCGCGGCTGCATACGCGGGTCGACGATCTCGTTACCCCTGAGCACCGCAAGGACGAGTCCCTGGCCATCTTATTGCACGAGCTGCGAAGCCCGCTCGCGTCAATCCAGAATGCGGTTGCCGCGTTGCGTCGAGGAAGCAAAGACGAGTCTTTTCAGCGGCATATGCACGAACTCATCGAACGTCAGGCGCGCCAAATGGCACTGCTGACTGCGAATGTCGGCCAGATGTCAGGTGGCCACCTGGCAATCCGACCGTTGCAAGGACAGCGAATGGATTTGTGCACCGTCCTTGGCAGAGCGGCGGAAACGGTCATCCCAGAAATCACTCAGCGCCAACATCAACTTTCACTCAGTGTGCCGGAATCGCCCATATGGATCTTCGGGGATGCGAGTCGGCTTGAGGAGGTGTTCGTAAATCTCCTCTCCAATGCATCAAAATACTCGGACATAGGCGGCAAGCTTGAGATGTCGGTGCACGTCCGCGATGGGCATGCCGTGGTGCAGGTCCTGGACTTCGGAATCGGCATCGCAGCTGATTCAATGCCGTACATTTTCGATCTATTCATGCGAGCTGATACAACGGCAGTACAGACGCAATCAGGCTTGGGCGTTGGACTGGCCCTAGTGCGTTCAATAGTGGATTCACACCGCGGCACCGTTTGGGCGGTGAGCGAAGGAGCCGGGCAGGGCACTAAATTCACTGTGCGGCTGAAACTCGAGAGTTGATTCGCGTCCGCGAGGCAGTGCGCCCCCCGACGAGTGCCAGGCAGGAGTAATTCAGACGAAAGGAGGGCCGAGGGGGGAACTGCGCCTCGCGAATTGCCTCTCTCGTTTCCTAGATTTCTCCCAAAACGGCGGCTCGCGTCACACGCCACCGCGCCACGGGCACGATGCGGCTCACCTCGGTGTACTTCACGGGCTGGGTTTCCTACCTGAATTTGCTCCACGTACGCTCTCAGGTAGAGCGTCATGCGTCTCCAGCGAGACATGCTCAACGAGGCGACCTTCGGCCTCGTCAAGCTCGAAGCGGGTCCTGACGATCTCGCTGCGACCTTGAAGGAGGCGCAGGAGCTTGATGAACTCTTTACCTAACATGGTGGTACACCTCGACTGATTGAGCACCATACGCCAGACGCGTTGAGGTTCCCTTGAGCAGCGTCACAGTGACGGGTCACGCTGCGAGCTTGCCTCGGGTCGACTTACGGCGGGACCTAACGGTAATCTTCATTTTACTTACGGTGCGCCTGACAATCTCGTCAGCTGGCCCGTAGCTCACCTCGTCGACCGCCTTGGTCAGCTCCGCGACGGGTAGCCCGCCGCTGTCGCTCGCGCCCTTCTGCCCGTAGGCAGCTATGGGGGCATGCGGGGATTGGAGGGGGCAGAATTATCTTGCAAATCAGTAATTAGTTGATTTGATAAGGGGTCTGAATCGGGTTCGAATCCCGCTCTTTACGCCAATTACTGGTCTGACCACAGGAAGCGCACATTCAGGCTGGCCCCGCCGCTCTTGAACTATCTGGCTGCGGTCTGAGGACGCAGGCGTTCCACGTACTTGCAGTAGGCAACTCCGGCGTACTTCCCGCCCACTTGAGACCTTTGCTTACGGCTTGACCATGACCTTGAGCGACTCGCGTTCATTCATCGCGCGGTACCCGTCTGGAACATCATTGAGCGCGATCGTCCGATCGAACACGCGACCTGGCTGGATGCGACCCTCCAGGATGTCCGGCAGCAGTGCCTCTATATATGCGCGAACGGGGGCCGGACCTCCGCCGATTGAAATGCTGCCGTAGAACGCCTGCTTAGATACAGGGATTGCCTCGTAATGCGGCACGCCCACCCTGCCGATTGCGCCGCCTGGCCGCGCGATCTGGATCGACGCGCGGATCGCCTCCTCGGTACCGACGCACTCCAGGATAGAGTGCACGCCAGTTCCGCCGGTGAGCTTCCGCACATGCTCGACGGCGACCTCACCGCGCTCCTTCACGACGTCCGTCGCGCCGAATTCTTTTGCCAGGGCGATCCGGTCGGGGCGACGCCCCAGTATGATGATCTGTTCGGCACCGAGTCGTTTGGCCGCGATGACACCACACAGCCCGACGGCCCCATCACCGATGACTGCCACCTTCTTGCCACGGCTTACTCGGGCCGTGACGGCCGCATGATGGCCCGTACCCATGACGTCCGAGAGCGTGAGAAGTGACGGAATTAGCGCGTTGTCCTCACCCACCGGTAGCTTGTAGAGCGTTCCGTCCGCAAGCGGTACGCGGACCGCCTCGGCCTGGGCGCCACCGACGGGGCCGACACCGAAGAACCCTCCATGCGCGCACGCCGTGTGCAGGCCCTCCTGACAGAAGTCGCAGCTCCCGTCCGAATACGCGAAGGGCATCACGACCAGATCGCCGCGCCGGATGCGACCGACTTTCGGTCCCACGGCCTCGACGACTCCGATGGCCTCGTGGCCCATGCGCCGACCGGTCGACTGCGGCTCCAGCAGTTTGTACGGCCACAGATCGCTCCCGCAGATACACGCCCGGCTCACCCGTATGATCGCATCGCTGGGCTCGATGAGCTGGGCATCGGGCACCGTCTCGATGCGAACGTCGCCGGCCTTGTACATGATCGTGGCGCGCATAAATATCTCTCGCCGCCAGGCAGCTATTGGTCCGTGGGTGTACTGCTGTACTGATCATCCGTCACGGGCTCGAGCCACTCGACAGCCTTTCCGTTCAGCTCTTCCTGGATGGAGATATGGGTCATGGCTGTCCCCGGCGCGGCACCGAGCCAATGTTTCTGTCCAGGCGGGCACTCGACAACGTCTCCTGGACGGATGACCTGCAGGGGCTGGTCCCAGCTCTGCACGTATCCGCAGCCAGGGAAAGGACTCGCCACCCGACGGTTACTTTGGCGCCATACCTTCCGTAATCGTGTACAGCTTATTGGCGGCTACGTTCGGGAAAGTCTGTACCAGCCCGCTAGGCCATTTGACCGTAAGGGATACGGACGTGGCTCCGGCCAGGCCGAAGTGAATGCGTTTCGAGTCCTGGGACCAGCGGTGGTAGCGCCCGTCCTGGACGCGCAATTGCGTCACGCCCAGCGCCGTGGCATAGACCCGTGCCCCGGTCGCATCGCGGTCGGAGTTGACACCCACCAGGTCTAGCTCAATCCAGTGGTTGGTATTGCCTTTGTTGTGGAACAACGTATTCGGCCCACCGACGTACCTGGGCTGCAGATTGAAGCCGTTGGTGACAAACAGGTCCAGGAAGCCGTCCTCGTCGTAGTCCGCCGTGACCACGGAATCTGCCGTTCCCACGCGATCGGAAATCGCCAAGCCGATGGGCCCGGCCGCGCCGGCTGCATCTGGCAACGCGGTGAAAGTGCCATCGCCGTTGTTGTGGTAGAGGATATTGGCAATATTGCTGGAGCCGGTGCGGCAGGCCAGGTACAGATCGACGTACATGTCATTGTCGAAGTCGCCCGCCGTCACGCTGCCACATTGCACCTTGGCATCGAGGTGCGCCGCGACCGTCTCGTCAACGAATTTGCCGCCGCGGTTTATTAGCAATGTTGGCCGCCCCGGCAGATCGGTGGGCCACAGGCCGGTCGATTGCAGACTGGTGATCGGGGCGCCGGTCAGGACCTGAATATAGCCCTGGCTGAATATACCGCCGGTGCTGTTCGCGTCGAGCTTGGTTACGATCGCCAGCGTCCAGAGGTGGGTGTTTTTGTCATAGCCGATCTGCATGAGAGGCAAGGCCGACGCGTCCTTAGGTGCCGGGGGCGTGCCCCACACAGCAGACTTTGACGGATCGAGAGTGAACGTGGAGGCGTTAGGATGAGCACCCTTCGCGCCAATTTGTATCCTGGCAATATCGGTCGAACCGCCTTCGGGAGCCTTGTTCCAGTCGATCGTGAAAGTTACCGTGCCTGTGGATACGAATTTGAAGCCCTTGCTCCCACCGGACAGGAGCGCTTCGATCCTGTTGTTTCCTCCCTGGACCACCGATGAGGGGCGGTTTTGCACGCCGCTCAGAATGAACATGTCCATTTGCCCGTCATTGTTGAAATCGGCTATCGCGGAGTCCGCGACATTGTGGACGAGGGGCAGAAACGCCGCCGGATGCTCACTGTCATAGATTTTCTTCCACGGAAAAGTCTTCGTGTCATAGATCTTCTGCGGGAAAGTCGCCTCGTCCGGGCACAGGACGTCAAGGCGTCCATCACCAGTCACATCCACCATTTGCGCGTAATGAAAGCGCTTGCAATGCAAATTTGCGGCGCTGGTCACCTCCGTGAACGTGTGGTCGCTGTTCTGGTGAAACAGCTTGGCCACGCCGCCGTATTGCGCCATAAGCACGTCCAGCCGGTGGTCCCTGTCATAGTCAAGCCACATGGGCGTGCGACCGCCGATGCTCGAAACATCCAGGCCGGATCCGATCGTCTCAAAGGCCAGCTTGCCTTGTGAGTTGACATACCACTCGCTCGGATTGCCGGTGCCTATGCTCACCAGTAGGTCCTGGTCGCCGTCATTATCGAAATCAGCCCACGATGCGCCGTGAGTGTCCGCCTGGGGGCGATTTTCAAAGTTATTGATCGTCGAAGCGATATCGACAAAGGTCCCGTTGCGCTGGTTGACGAACAGGCTCTTCATCGTGCGGTGGTTACTCACGAACAGATCAGGGAAACCGTCGCCATTGAGATCGCCCCATGAGGCGCCGTAGGTTTCGCTGAAGTGCGCGATACCGGAGGTATCGGTTACGTCGGTAAATCCAGTTTGCGGGACGACAACGGCCCCGGTCCCCGACAGAGCCACCACCGGGTTAGTTGTTGCATTGCTGGACAGACTCAAACTTGCCGTCTTTGCGCCGGCACTGGTCGGCGTAAAGGTGACGCTCACTGTGCATGATTGCCCGGCATTTAGGACCGAGGCGCAGGTGCTGGTCTGAGCGAACATTGCAGCATCGGGCCCTGTCGCAGCGATTCCCTTAAAGTTCACGGGCACCTTGCCACCATTGGACACCGTCACGATCTGCGCCGCAGACGTAGTCCCGACGGGCTCCGAGCTAAACACAAGGCTGGTCTGATCCACGCTCGCGGTCGGCGGAGGCGGCGGCGGGGGAGGCGGCGGCGGCGGGGGTGGCGGCGGCGGCGGCGGCGGCGGCGGCGGAGGTGGCGGCGGCGGCGGCGGCGGCGGCGGCGGCGGCGGAGTCGGAGTCGTAGTCGGGGGAGGCGACGATGTAGGGGGAGGGGTATTTGCCGTCGGTGCTGGCGATGCCACCACTTTCGCGTCATTACACGACGAAAGCAGGCCAACTAGGACAATGACTGCCGGGGCAGCGATACGGAGTCTGTAATCAAACATAGAGAATACCAATTGAGCTCACCTGCCAATAAAGCGTGCAATTCGAACCTAGTCCGACATCCAATCCCATACCCATACGCCAAGTCTAGCCATTATTTGTGACCTGAGCTAAATCTCAGGTGAAGTTGGTAGACAGGCGACCTGGGGCCGCAAATACACGTATATTGCTAACCGAAATATGTTCAAAAGCGGGGCGATGTAGGACTCTGCCGCGCTCCTTAAGGGCCACCGGACGCTTTCCACCGCAGCGCGACATGGAAAGCCGATGGGTAGACGGATCGCGGCAAACACCAGGCTGCCCACCGCAGCACCATTTCGCCGCGCCGATGGGAGCCAAGGCTGCCGATTTTAGACTCATTGGCCGGATGCTTAATTTTGGCCAGCTTTGGCCCAGAAGGTCTTTTGCTTTCCCGGGAGTCGCCGCGCGCAGCTAGGGTTCGGCTCAGATATGAACCTGCTCCGATACACTAGCGAACCGTTAAGTCGCCGTAATAATTTGGAGAAGTAATGTGTCCACTCCCAATAGACAGATGGCTCAGGACCTATACGCGCGGATCGAGCGTGTGTTCGCTCTCCAACAGGTCCATCAATGGGATGTGAAAGCCAGTACAGCCGACGAAAGGAAGGACAAACTCAGGAAATTAAAATCGGCCGTGGAGGCTCACGCCGATGAAATCGTCGCGGCGGTGAAACAAGACACTCGCAAACCTGAAAATGAAATTAAGGTGACGGAGATCCTCAACGTCATCGCCAACATCGACAGGAACATCAACAATCTCGATGAATGGATGAAACCCGTCGAAGTGGTTCCTTCACAGAATAAGAGCGACCGGGCGAGAATCGTCTACGAGGCGCGAGGTGTATGTCTTATTTTGGGCCCGTGGAACTTCCCGCTCGGGCTGGTAATGGGTCCTCTCGCGGCCGCCGTGGCCGCTGGCAATTGCTGCATGGTCAAGCTTACAGACCTGTGCCCGGCGACGGCCAGAGTCGCCTCGAAAATCGTCACAAAGGCGTTCGAAGAGAAGGAAGTGGCCCTGTTTGAGGGCGATGTCGGCGTGGCTACGGCATTGCTCGAGCTTCCGTTTAACCACATCTTTTTTACCGGAAGCACGCGAGTCGGAAAGCTGGTCATGACGGCGGCGGCGAAGAACCTGGCCACCGTAACCCTTGAACTTGGAGGGAAATCACCCGTTATCGTTGATGAGGGCGCGGATGTGAAGAAGATCGCGGCCGACCTTGCGGCTGCCAAACAATTTAATGGTGGGCAAGCCTGCATCAGCCCCGACTACGTATTTATCCGCGAGCAGCAAAAGGGCACCCTGATCGAGGAGTTTAAAGCCAAGGTCAAGCAAAACCTGTACAGGGAGGACGGGAGCATCAAGAAGGAAAGCATTGCCCAGATCGTCAACGGCCAGAACTTCGCTCGAATCCAGAAACTTTTCGATGATGCCATTGCCAAGGGAGCCAAGATCGCCGTGGGCGGTACGCTGGAACAGGCCGACCGCACGATCCATCCGACGATGCTCACCGAGGTCACCCCAGACATGCAGATCATGCAGGAGGAAATCTTCGCGCCGATCGTGCCGGTACTGACTTACAAGAACATCGACGAAGTCATCGGATACATCTCGGGTCGCGGCAAGCCGTTGGCGCTCTACATCTATAGCAACAACCAAAGCACCATCGACAAGCTGCTCAGCAGAACCTCATCGGGCGGCGTGACGATCAACGGATTCTTCTCTCATTACCTGGAAAACCAGTTGCCGTTCGGTGGCGTCAATCAGAGCGGCATGGGCAGCTACCATGGAGTCTATGGGTTCAAGGCGTTCTCTCATGAGCGCGCGATCTACGTACAGGACAGTCGATAGACGCGGGGCATCCGGCAGTAGATTCCCCCGCGGCACAACTAGGCATTCTGTGGCGAAATGCGGCCCGTGGCATCGAGTTCGCGCAGATCGACGCCGCGAGTTTCTCTCCCAAAAAGCGCGAGCAGAAGGATCGCGACAGCCGCTGGCACGGCAACAACCAGCACCGCAGCGGCAAATGCCGGGACCACTCCGGCAACGTTTAGAGCCTGCGCCATCAACCCGCCGAGTTTGGTGCAGCCGGCTATCCACCCGGTGGCACGACCTCGAATGCGCAGCGGATAATTTTCGGCCGTGTACGGTAGCAGGATCGAGATCATGCCGCACGAGCCTAGGATCACCAGCGACAAGGGCAGCAGCGGATTGCCCAGCGCCGCGACGCCTATTTCCCGCAGCCCCAGGCAGAGTAGACCGAGTGCTGTGAGCCCAATCATGGTCACAAGTGACCACTTGGTGCTCCACGAACTGTAGAGCCAGGTGGAAATCAGGATTGTGGGAGCAGCGATCAGCGTCGATTCGGCAATCAGCGCGCTCGATGCGGCCACGCTCCGGCCCTCCGCCACGAGCGCCGTTGGAAGCCACACCAGCAATCCGAAATTGACCAATCCCCAGGCCAGTGCCGCCAAGGTAAGAGCTATAGTCACGCCGATAAACTGTCTGTCCACAGGCGGCAAGGGGGGGTGCGCGCGCTGGATGTCATGGGCCAACATTGCAATTGGCCTGTTAAGAACCACACCGAAGCGCGCATACATCGCGTGGGCTTCTTCGCCCCTCCCCATCTGCTGCAGGAAGCGCGCCGATTCGGGAAGC
Source organism: uncultured Gammaproteobacteria bacterium (assembly GCA_963789365.1). Lineage (GTDB taxonomy): Bacteria > Pseudomonadota > Gammaproteobacteria > Steroidobacterales > Steroidobacteraceae > FEN-1191. Next base: position 1,508,011 of record CAWBKJ010000004.1, on the reverse strand, counting down.
AACGGACTCAATCCCACCAGCAGGAGACCCGTGGGCAGGTTCAGAAACCACATGATGCGCCATCCGAACATCGGCTGCAGGAGCGCCGAAAGGGAACTCGCCGCAAAGAATCCCCCCACCGCACCAATGCCACCGACCAGTACAAGACTCCAGCCGCGATGACGAGTCGGCATGATCTCCGCGAGTAATGCGTAGGCAACCGGCAGCATGCCCCCTGCGGCGGCGCCCATTAGAAAGCACATGCCAACGTTCCACCAGAGATTCGGCATAGCGCCGCAGATCGAGGTGCCGATAAACATCACCGAGGACAGCACGATGGAGGCACGGCGCCCGTAGACATCGGCCAGCGCACCCCAGACGAAGGAACCAATCACGGTTCCGGTAAGTGCCGCGAAGGGCAGCCAGCCGACGGTTTGCTGGTTGATGTGATACTCGACACGCATGCCCGGTGTTACAAACCCGAGGCTGGCCGGCTTCATGACATCGATGATAAGCGCAAGCGCCAGCAGGGCGGCCGTGTTCCAATGGGCAGCGCTCAGCGGCACGCCATCGTGCGCCGCAATCGCGGCATCGGCAGCGGCTGGACCGGGATGTCCAGCCCGCGATACCGGCAGCAACCCATAGCCGGCAAAGGCGATGCCGGCGACAATGAGGGCCATGCCCCAGTACATGTAGGCGTCCATCGGCATGTCGGCCAGGACATATCCGGTGTGTCGTGCCATCACGAACATCGGCAAGTGCAGTATGACGCCGGCGGTCACCAGCGCGCTTCCGAACCAGAACACGCCGACGCCGCGCCGCTGAGACAATATTGCGCTAGTCATTGGCATTCGCGTGTCCTTAGGGCCGGGTAACCGGCCCTCTTTACCATGTCTCGCCTCGCTTCCGTCCGAATGCTGCAACAATCGCTCGCAAGGTGCACGCGGTCAGATCCCGTCAGGTCGAGGTGATTCGACGAGTCCTAGCAGCGGGTCAAGAAATTTCCGGTAGGCGCGCCAGCGTCCCACCGCGGAATTGTCGATCACTCGGCGCACCTGCGATTTGCTGGCAGTCAAGATTGTGCGTTCGGTCCGATGGAAATCCAGGCAACTCGAATCCCACGGTAAGCCAATAAAGTCCAGCATCCGCCGGCTGCACGATTCGGTGTCGGCCACCAAATCCTCATACGGCACCTCCAGAATTGCGTTGCCGGGCAACACGGTATGCCAGTGTTGCATGAGGCGCCGATACTGGGAGTAGTAGTGCGCCAGGTCGTCGAGGTCACAGGCGTAGTTATGGAAGGCTTCCAGGTGCTGGAAATAGATGGACACGCAGGTATCGACAGGGTGGCGGCGCATGTGAATGAAGCGCGCTTTCGGCAGCGCGGCGCGTATCAGACCCAGGTGCAGGAAATTTCCAGGTGTCTTGTCGATGACACGCTGCGAATCGTTTGAACCGGCGGGGAGCGACTGCAGGTACAGACGGGCAAGGTCGGCAAACGACTGATCCGGCGTGTCGGCCGTCATGAGGTCCAACCCGCTGGCCACGATTGCCGCGTTCCAGTAGGGCAGTTCGCCGGCGCCAAACACCGCCGGGTGCGAGGCGAGGATCTGCTCGGCAAGCGTCGTACCGGACCGCAACATTCCAACGATGAACACGGGCCGGTCTGAGCTCAGCCCTTTCATTGCTGCCTGCTGCAGCCACTCGGCGGTCTGGTTCTTGATGATGAAATCCACGAGTTGCGTCAGTCGCGGTCGGTCGTAAGGACTCATGTGCCGTTTGTTTAGATCGTTGGCGCGTCGATAGTTGCTGAACGCCAGATCATATTCGCCCATATCATCCATCGCTTTGCCCACTGCGTAGCGCAAGAGCAGCTCCTTTTTGGCAGGCAAGCCAGAGCGCACTATGAGCTGCGCTTCGGTCAACCAAACCCTGTCCGCACGGGTCTGTTTACGCAGTCGGGCCAGTCCGACCCAGGCCTCGGTACATTCCGTATCGAGCAGAATGGCCCGTCGATAGAGCTCTTCGGCGGGCGCGACTTGACCCTGGTCGGCCCGCAGTTCCGCCAGTCGCAGCGCAGACCGCCGCCGAGTCCGGCGTCAACTCCAGGGCGTGTGTAAAACTCGTCTCGGCTTCGGCGCTCCGGCCTGCCAGCCGCAAAGCGGTCCCAAGGCTGGAGTACGCCACGGCGAAGTCGGGCTTCAACTCGAGCGCTCGACGGTAGCAGACGATGGCCTGATCAAGTCGCTCCTGGCTGCGCCAGGCATTTCCGAGATTATGATGAGCCTCTGCGCTCTCCGGGTGAGTCGCCAGCACTCGGGCGTAACATGCCACCGCCTCGGCGGGCCGGCCTAGATCGATCAGCGCATTGCCCAGGTTGAAATGGGCCTCGGGGATATCCGCGCTGATCGAGAGTGCCTGTTGGTAACAGGCGATCGCCTCGTGTAGCCGCCCGTCACGCGCCAGGGCATCGCCGCGTTTGATGTGAGCGCCCGCATCTGCCCAATTCACCGCCTCGCTGAGCACGGAAGGTTTCGGATCGAGGCCGCCACAGCACTGCTTGTATCTTTGGCCGCTCCCGCAAGGACACGGATCGTTACGGCCGAGCTTCACGTCGCCCCTCGAACGGTCAGACCCTCGGCAATTGCAACCACGAGATGGTAAAAGGTGCTGGCGGGCGCGGGCTCCGCCAGGAAGGTTCCGTCGGCGTTGAGCCGGTCGTGCCAGAGGCCGGGCGCGCTGGCAGCGAGGTATCGCCACATCGAGCGGACCGCCAGCGTCGCCATGTTCCAATAGCGAGAATCGTGCGTCAGTCGGGCCAGCGCCAGTGCGGCCTTGAGTCGCTCGGTCTGGGCCCATAGCCGCGCCTGCCCGTCATGCACGCTTAAATCCGCGTTCAGACTCATCACCGCCGCGCCTCGGTGTACGCCGTAGTTCTCACCGATGTCCACCAGTCGCTTCGCCGCCTCGATGGACTGATCCAATGGCGCAAAACCGCGAGCGCGCAGCAGCAGCCAGGCCCATTCGAATTGGTGCCCGGGTTCGATGAGACGGTCGCCGTCTCCACTCAGCGCCTGCCAATGCTCGTCAAAGCGCTCGGACAGCGCGCCAACGACCGGATCGATCATGTGGCCTAAGGCCAGGGCCACGATCTCATCAGCCATCGACTGCCAGGCCGGATCCTCGTCAATCAGCGCCCAGCTCTGCACCGCCTCGAGCAGGTGCATGTGCGGATTCGAAAGCAGCGGGAATCCCTCGGGCACACCGGATCGATATCCTGGGCCGGCGCATTTAAGTAGATCAAACAGCCTCCCGCGCAGATGTACGGCGGCCGCCAGCGGCGCGGACGCCGGGCCGCTGCGGCAATGGGATTGGGCCAGGGCCAGCAGTACAAACGCCTGATCGTACAGCAGGGCGCGATCGTCGAGTACAGTGCCGTCGGGAGCAACCAGAGTTCGATACAGGCCGTCGGCGCGCCGATAATTTCGAAAAAAATATTCCCAGCCCCCGGCCATCAGCTCCGTCGCATCGCCAGCCCAGCCCAGATCCGCAGCTCGCGCGAAGGCGTAGAGCTGGCGCACTTGCACGCGCGCTCGACGCGGTACGCCGGCGATGGGTCCGGCCGATTCCAAGAGTTCCTGGAATCCGCCATTGCGCCGATCGTACCCCTCACCGTGCCCAGCGAGGGTAGGCCTCGCTCACGAGCCAGTCCTGGAGAGCTCTCAGCCGGTCCTCGAGTTCAAGCCCGGGGCGGTGTTGCGCAGCCAGGATTTCGCCCTCAGTGGCCTGCACCCGGCAGCGCTGTGGCCAGATCGGTGCGACGCGCCCGGAAAGCCGCGAAACCGAAGGCACAGATGCAGACATAGGCCATCATCGGTACCACGTAGGCCGCGCGCAGGCCGGCCTGGTCGGCAACGTGGCCGACGATCAACGGAAGGACCGCTCCCCCGACGATGGCCATGCACAGCAATCCCGAGGTCGCGGCGTCCGACGCCGCCGAGCGCTCGAGGGTAAGGGTGAAGATCACCGGAAACATGATCGAATTGAACAGGCCGATGGACAGTGCGGCCCAGCCCGCGGCGGCACCGGGCGCCTGGCTTACCGTCAGACACAGGATCGCGGCGATCGCGGCCGCTACCGCCAGCAGCAATCCAGCACGCACCCGCCGAAGCAATGCGCTGCCAATAAAGCGCCCGACCATGGCACCGCCCCAGTACAAGCTCAGCAACTTGCCGGCACGTTCCAGCGCGACCCCGAAGACATCGTCGCGGTGCAGGAAATTTGTCATCGCGCTGCCGATGGACACTTCGGCCCCGACATATAGGAAAATCGCCATCGCCCCCATCAGGGCCCAGCGCGAACGCAGTGCCTGGCGCAGCTCAGCTTTCCCATGGGGCGCAGCCGCCGGAGTGGCGCGAGTGAGCCGCTCTCGAGCCGACCAGATGAACGCCGCCAGAACCGCGATCAGGGCGCCGATGACCAAGAAGGCAAAGTCGATGTGTCGCAGCGATACCGTGCGTTGCGCCGCGTTGACCGCCGCGCCTTCGCGGACCGCGAACATACCTCCCGCCAGCATCACCGATGAAGCGAGATAGGGAGCTATAGTTGTGCCCAGGGAGTTGAACGCCTGCGAAAGAGTTAGCCGGAAGTGCGAGCTCTCGACGGGCCCCAGCAGAGCCGCCAGCGGATTGGCCGCAACCTGCAGAATAGTAATGCCACTGGCAATGATGAACATCGCCACCAATACGATCAGGAAAGTATCGGCCTGCGTCGCGATCGGGATGCACAGGCACCCGGCGAGCATGATCCCAAGGGCTGTGACAATGGCGCGCGGGTAGCCGAGCCGTGCCACCAGCGTCGCGGCCGGCAGGGAAACGATGCCGTAGGCCATGAAGAAGGCAAATTGCGTCAGCATGACTTCGGTGTAGCTGAGTCGATAGATCGCCTTAAGAGTTGCGATCAGCGGGTCCACCGTGACGGTGATGAACCCCCAAGCAAAAAATAGCGTCGTGATCGAGGCGAGTGCGGCCCCCTGGCTTGTTCTGGTGTCTTGCATCAATCACCCATGTTTTTCATCAACGCAAAGCGACTTGGCAGGAAGCGATCGCTGAAGGGCAGGATTGCCGCGCCAACGGCGGGAGCATCATCCGACATTGCGGCGCGCGCGATGGGCGCGACCGCTGGGATTCGTGCTGCGTGCGTGCGCAGCCGTTCGTTAAGGCGACCGGCCAGGCGATCGACCAGCGCCGCGGGCAATCGCCCGCCGATCAGAATCGCCTCGGGATTGAGCAGACAGTTGATCGCCAGCAAGGTATTTTCCAGTGCGTCCACCGAGGTATCGATCCATGTGTCGATGATCTGCTGCGCACCCTCATCCAACTTCAAGAGGTCCCGCGGTGACGCCACGCGGTTATATCCGCGCTCGGCTAGCTGTAGATATAGAGCCGAAAGCGAAACGATATTTTGCAGCTGGCGTTGCTTATCGCTCGGCTCGTGATCCAGTATCCATCCAAGCTCGCCGCTGCGGCCGGTTGCACCGCGAAAATAGTGACCGTCGATTACCAACCCGCCGCCCAAAGCGGCGGTAATCAGCACGTAGAAAAAACTCTGGTACTGCTGGCCTAGGCCAAAATGCATCTCGCCTATGGCCGCGGCGGCCGCGTCGTTCTCGACGAAGATCGATACCGGCAGGGCACTGGCCAAGAGTCGGTCCACGGCAACCGTGCCCCAAACCGCGTATTCCGCAGGCTGTTCTGGCAGGCTGGCGCGCTGAATATCGTCCGGGAAGGCGATCCCGACACCTACGAGCTTGCCGGAATCGACCTTGGCCTTCGCCAGCAGCTTGCCGGCGGTGCGCTGAAAGAAACTTCGCACGTCATTGCGGTAGCGCGAATTTGACTTCGCGCGAGGCGCGCGCCCTGACGGTGCCGGAAAAATCCACCACAACGAGCGTGATGTGGTCACGATCGACGTTCAGGCCCATCGAAAAACAGCAGTCGGGATTGATGATCAGCTTCGTGGCCGGCTGGCCGCGCAGTCCGCGTGTGGTGCCGGCCTCGAGGATCAGCCGCGAGCGCAGCAGCCGCTTGGTAATGTTGGCAATCGCCGCAGCCGTCAGACCGGTCATCTGCGACAAATCCGTTCGGGTCACGGGTCCGCTGACCCGAATCGCGTGCAGCGTGACGCGCTGATTGTGGTCGCCGGCGCGTTCCAGGTTGGTCCCCGAGAGGTTCCGACCCGTCACGCCACCTGCAGGAATATCGGCCTTGGTAGCGTGCTTTGTTCCTGGCATGTAATGAATTTAACCCGAAAGGTGGGCAAAGCAATAACTTCAGGAAATCACGGCTGCGGCCTGCGGCGCTCGGGCCTGACTGGCCAGATGCTCTGCATGAATATCCGCGGCCACGGCCAGAGCCCCGCACGGCCCGGCGCGCGTGCCTAGTCCGGGCGGGACGATGAAGGTGTCGAGGCCGGCGCGCATCTCGGCGATGTCAATGAAGCCATTGAGACTTGCCGCCAAATGTTGGCGAATTCTCGGGAACAACTGCGGCCGGGTACTGATTACTCCGCCGCCGATGAGAATGCGCTGCGGGCCCACGGACATCACCAGTACGTGCAACAGCTGGCCCAGGGCGTGAGTCACCGTGTCCCATACCGGACTGTCGTCCGACAGCTCGGCCGCGTTGGTGCCGCAGCGTGCGGCGATGGCCGGACCGGAAGCTAACCCCTCAACGCAGGCGCCGTGAAAGCTGCAATGACCTGGCCAGTCGTCACCGGGAAACCTCACGACGCGCACGTGGCCGAGCTCGGGATGGTGGCTACCCGATAAGCGCTTGCCGCCGACCACCACGCCCACGCCCACCCCGGTACCCACGGTGACATAGGCAAAATGGCTGAGTCCGCGCGCATCACCCCAGCGCCCTTCGGCCAGCGCCGCACCGATTACGTCCGTAGTGATACCGACAGGCACGGAAAAGCGCCGCACAAAGTATCCGACCAGATCGCAATAGTTCCAGTGCTGCTTGGTCGTGGCGCCAATCCGCCCGTAGCTGGGTGAGTCGCGGCGCAGGTCGAGCGGTCCGAAACTGGCGATACCGAGCGCCGTAAAAGGGGCGAGCTGCGCATTCCAGCGCGACAGGATCGCGGCAATATCGGCCAGCGTTACTGAGGGTTCCCGGGTGGGAATCACCTGCTGTTCGCGAATATCACCGGGGTGCGTGCCCAGAGTGCATACGCACTTGGTACCGCCCAGTTCCACGCCCGCATAAACGGTGGCGGACATGCGCTCAGCTCCCGCAGCCGGCGCCGGGGTCGGCGCTCATTGGGTTGCCGCCCCGGACTGCTCTTTATAACCAGCAAAATATCCGTCGTGCGAGGGCGCGGCTTTGGCCGCTGCCTCAACCGCCCGGGCCATCGATGCCAGAATTTCCTTCAGCTGATCAAACTTGACGACGTCAATGATCGGGATCATACCGTTCCGGCACTACACCCATGCCCTCGAGAATGTAGAACCAGCTCAGGTCGGTAAACAGATCGCCCACTTGGTGGCGAATTCTCCCAGTGGCCCGGTACAAATCGATACGCTGCGAGAGACTGTCAGGGAGCGACATGTCCTTGCAGTGCCGCCACAGCGAGGAGTCGTTGCGTCGGGTGAGGCAGTAGTGCAGAACGATAAAGTCGCGGATCCGCTCCATTTCATTGATCGTCTCGGCATTGTAGGCGTCGATAGCGTGCTGATCGAACCCACGGTCCGGGAAGAATTCCAGCAACTTGTACATGCCGCTCATGACCAGGTGGATGCTGGTGGATTCGAGAGGCTCGAGAAACCCGGACGCCAGGCCGAGTGCAACGCAATTCCGATTCCAGAATAGTTTGCGACGGCCGGTCGTGAAACGCAGCACGCGTGGATCGGTCAGCGTGCGCTCGCCGACCTCCGCAAGCAGGTCATCGTGCGCGGCTTCGTCGCTGATGTGAGCGCTAGAGTAGACGTAGCCGTTGCCATTTCGGTGCTGCAGCGGAATACGCCAGCGCCAACCCGCGCTACGAGCGAACGACTCAGTATGTGGCGGCCGCGGCGAACGCAACTCGGTCTGCACGGCAATGGCGCGATCGCACGGCAGCCACGAGCGCCAGTCAATGTATCCGGTCTGCAAGGTCTTCTCGATCAAAAGACCGCCAAAGCCACTGCAGTCAATGTAAAGATCGGCCCGCAGGCGCGTTTCATCGCTAAATACCAGCTCGTCGATATAGCCATCGGAACGCTGGGTCGCCGTGGTCACGGTGCGCTCGAGGCACTTGACGCCCAAACGTTCGGAGTACGCGCGCAGGTATTTGGCGACGAGCCCGGCGTCAAAATGCAGCGCATAGCGAAGGCCCGCTACGGGGCCGTTTGGCAGGTTCTCGGGAAACCGAAACTTGCCCTGGTCACCGAGCGTTGCACACAAGCTGAAGTCACTGACCTTGACCGGCAGGGCGCGCGCCGTGGCGCGCTGAAAAGAGTGATAGAACGGCCGCAGGTTGATCATTTCCCCGAAGGTTCCAAAGGGATGCCAGTAGGTGTGCCCGCGCTCGCGCCAATCGGTGAATTTTATCCCCAGCTTGTAAGTGGACTGCGTGTAGCGGACAAAATCATCTTCATTGATGGCCAGGAAGCGCAGCAATTCCATGATGGGCGGGATGGTGGCCTCGCCGACCCCCACCGTGGGAATCATGGGCGATTCGATCACGGTGATGGTGCATTTTGTGCCCGGTAACGCGCGCGCCAGCATACTGGCGGCCATCCAGCCGGCGGTGCCCCCGCCGACCACCGCAATGCTCCTGAGCTGCTCGTTGGCCCGAAAGCCGGGGCGCGCGCTATCTTCCAGGTGGCTTGGCATGGCGAATTCTGTCTGCGATTTGCCCGTAGCTCATGCAATTCCCAGGATGATGATGGCCTTCGAACAGTACATTGGCACGTCCAGCCTGCGGTCGACCCAGGGAAAGGCAATCGGACATTCATTCCGGCCCGGACGTGAAACTGGCGCGCAATAGTCGCGCTAGTCCACGCTCATGCGCAACCTACACGGCTCTCGGGGTCCTGCCTGACGATGACCGGCCGTTTAGAGGGCGCCCTTGATACCGAAGAAATAACGGCGCCCCGTATCGTCGTAGGTAAACGGTTGGCTTTCCCACTGTAGATATGTGTGTTGCTTGGCATCCGTCAGGTTGATGACGGAGAACGTCAGGCCGAGGTGCTTGTTGAAGTCGTAGCCCACCTGGCCATCGAGCTGCCCGTAGTCTGCGGCATAAACTGTCGCCAACACCGGACTGCCGTTGATGTCCTGGTAGGAAAATGTCGAACCGACACCGGAGGCGTTCACCGAGCGGCTGCGCCATGAATAGGCGGCGCGTGCCGAAAAGCCCGCGTGCTCGTAGTACGCTGTGAAGTTCAGCGAGTTGTGGGACACGCCTGGGATCGGCAGATTCTTCTCGAAGGTGGTGTCCTGGGTGGTATCTGAGTTGGCAATTGTGTAGTTGCCGGTCAATCCAAAGCCATTGTCGAAGTTGTATGTGCCACCGATCTCGCCACCGTAAATCTTGCCGCTGCCGCCGTTCACGGGTGTGTTCACGTTGGCCGTGCTGCCCCCAAAATCATCGTTCACGAATGTGGGCACCGCCTCGGTGGTGACGAAGTTGTCCACCGCCTTATAGAAGAAGCCGACCGTGACCACGCCGCCCTTCGACACGTAGTTTTCCCAGGACATATTGAACTGCGAAGCGCGGAACGGATCGAGGTTGGGATTGCCCGACTGGCCACCATCGAATTTGAAGCGCGGTTGGCCGCCAGGGCCGTCCGCGCCACGGGTATAGCCATAAGAATTGCCGCGGCCGATATCCATCAGGTTCTGCGGAGAAACCACGCGGGCTGCGCCGAAGCGCAGTTTCTGCGTCTCGGTGGCGTTCAATACAAAATTGAAGGCGGGCAGTACGTCCGTGTAGCTGCGTGAATTGGAGAAGGGCACGTTGTTGCTGTTCACGCCGTTCCAGGACGATGTGCCCCAGGTGGTGATGACCGGCGCAGTCTGACCGCCATCCACGGTGAGGTTGGTCCTTACGATGCGGATGCCGAAGTTGGCGTGGTAAACATCCGATGAACTGCCCGCATCAGCCATCAAAAAGCCCGAGGTGGTCTTTTCCTTGACCCTGAAGGAACTGACCGTATCCGCGAAGAACCGCTCGGTGTTGTTGGGGACGCCGGCCTGGCCCCACAGGGTATTGAGATAAGTGGAAGGGTTGGTCATGCCGCCCGCTACCGGGTTCTTGACCATGATGTTGCCGACTATGAAGTTGTTGTACACCTTGACCAATTCGGGGTTGGTTTGCGGTGTGGAAAACGGAATGGTCGCGTAGCCGGGATCCGAGTAGTAGAGCCAAGAACCGTTAGTCGCACCACGGCAGCAGTTGCCACCATTAGGAAGGCTGCTGGCGACGCCCGCGAGCTTCCCGAAGCTGCCAGCGTTGGCGCCGTCGATCAGGTAGCGACCGAAGGTCTGATCTACGTCGCGTTCTGCGTAGCGCGCACCGGCGGTCAGCAGGACCAGATCGGTATACTTGAACTTCAAATCTCCCATGACGGACTTGTTGGTCTCATCCGTTTGGTTGGCCCAGGCCCAGTTCGACTTGAACAGGGTGTAGGCGGAATTGGAAAGGACGTTGGTGTAGCCGTAGGAATCAGCGTACCCCGCGTGCGGAAGGCCGCTGGTGCCACCGTTGTTCCAGGTCCAGGCGTATCCATGATTGCCGTTATCGCAGGAACTGCCCCCGTTGTTGCAGCCCGGAGCGGTGGGCTGGATCGATGCCGGACCGTCGAACGCGCCGTAAAAGCCGTGCTCGACGTCGGCTTGCGCAGCTTGCAAGTTGGAGGTCGCGTTGGCATAAGCGATGGACGCATCGCCTGCGAAGCGGCCGCTGCCTCCAAAGTGCGTGGCGAACTGAAAGTTGTTGGCGCGCGAACTGTTGTTCTGATAAAGAGTTGCCGTCTCGGCACCATTGGCCATGAAGGTCGCCGACTGAACTACACCGTGCGCGTCGATACTATAGGGCTGCGAGGGATCGATTCCCGGAAAGGACGATGGGGCACCCGGCTGGTTGGTCTGACCGCTTCCACCCGAAAACCAGGCCTTGTCGGAGTAAGTAGTACTCTCGTCTTCCTGGTTCACATAAAAGTAATTGAAGGTGCTGGTGATCTCATCCGTCCACCGCCATTCGGCGCCGAAGCTGGCCCCCGTAGTCTTGACCTGCTGCAGGATGTCGCTGAAATAACCGAGCTGCGGGTCAAGGTAAGTCTGACCTCCCGGTAAGGTGCTCAGCGTGCTTGCAGAGGGACTGCCGACGTACGAACCCACTTGTGCGGTGTTGGTTACCAGCCACTGGTTACGGTTCTGGTCCTGAAACTGGCGGTCGTCGAGCTTCTGATCGTCATAGGAGAAGCTGGCAGTAATTCCAAAGCGGTCATTGAATTTGAAGCTGCCCACTGCTGTGGCCTGCGGGGTTACGCTGGTAAAGTCGGGGCCGTCCGATTTGGTACCGCGCACGTTGCCGCCCAGAATTAGGCCCATGGGCTGCTCAAGGGGTGCGCGGGTTCGGATGTCAATTATGCCGCCCAGGCCGCCTTCGCGATTCTGAGCGGTGGGATTCTTGATTACGTCGATGCCGGCGACTTCCTCGCTGGGGATGCTCTCGAGAGACTGGTACTGCACCGTGCCGCCATTGCCGCCGCCGGACGCTTCGCCACTCACGTAGAATTCGCGACCGGTCAGAAACACTTCGCCATTGAGCGTAATGAGGTTATTGCGCAGGCCGTCAATGAGCACTTGAGTGCCTTTGCCGTTGGCGCGGTTGATCGAGACGCCCGGCAGGCGCTGCAGCGCTTCGGCTACGTTTTGATCCGGCAGTTTGCCAAGATCCTCTGCGACCACCGATTCGATCGGCTGAATCGACATGCGCTTGCGTGCCAAGGCGCTTTCCAGCGACTCGCGAAACCCGGTAACCGTGACCTCTTCCAGTTCGGTCACTGTGCCGCTCGGTGGTGCGCTCTGAGAGTGCGCAGCGCGCGGTGCGCTCAGGCACAGCGCTTCGACTGAAACTGCGGCCATCATGGCGGCGCGGGTGGAACGGGATGCGCGACGCGCGCGCTTTTCACTGCGATGAGACATGTTGTTCAGCCCCCTGAAATGCGAAACGCTACAGTGTTCGAGTGCCCTTAGTTACCGCCGTCAAGTGGCGGTACCAAGCCCAAAAAAACTCGGTGCGTCATTCTTCGTCCGGCGGAAATTACGCTTGCGTTACACTCGCTGTCAAGATTAATCATTTCAAATTGCATTAATAATCGCCGAGCCCGCGTCAACATGCATCGCGCGTGCCATCGTTAATGCCTAAGAACGCCAGTGAACAAGATGGCTCTATCTGATTGGTTTTAAAGCAGAACATTGAGGCCCAGCGGTGCAGTCACCGGGCCAGCCGGGGGAGGGGCCTGGAACCTAAGGGCCTATGGGGAGGGTTCAGGCTTGGCTATTGCGCCTTCCATCTTTTCAAGCTCGACGCCTTTAGTCTCGGGAAAAAATCGCAACACCAGGAAGAATTGCAACACCATCATCGCGCTGAAAAATGCGAACGGTATTGTTCGCGAGATCGCCGCCACCGCCGGGAAAACTGCGGAAATCAGGGCATTCGCAATCCAGTGTGTTGCGCTGCCGACGCTCTGCCCGCGTGCGCGCACCGCGGTCGGAAAGATCTCGCTCAGAAACACCCAGATCACGGCGCCCTGAGAGATGGCAAAGGAAATAATAAATAGCACGAGCAACGGCAGCAGCAGTGCCTGGTACGCGCCCGAGGCCATTACGAAGGCCACCCCGCCCTGGGCGAGCGCCATGCCTACGGAACCGATCAATAGCAACGGTCTTCGGCCCCAGCGGTCGATGACGGCCATGGCGAGGAGTGTCGCCAACAGGTTGGTCGCGCCAATCGCGATCGACTGGGCGCTTGCGGAAATCGAGCTGAAGCCAGCGGCGCCAAAGATATCGCCGAGGTAGTAGAGGATCGCGTTGATGCCCGAGAGCTGATTAAACAATCCCATACCGACGGCCAGTACGATGGGCCGCTGATAGCGAAGCCAGGAAAGCCGGGCTGCGGGGGTGCCAACGGCGAGCTTTTCGTTGCGCTGGATTGTCGCTATTTCTGCTGTCGGTTCCGCGATCCCTAAGCGCCTGAGGCTGTCGGCAGCCTCTGGAATTCGCCCTTTGCTGATCAACCAGCGTGGACTTTGCGGGATCAGGAAAAGCAGAAGGAGAAACAGCATCGCCGGCAGTACTGCGACCGCCAGCTTCCAGCGCCACACGTCGTTGCTCGCGATCAGTTCGGCGACAAAGAAGTTGCTGATATAGGCGATCAGAATGCCGACGACGATGTTGATCTGAAACAGGCCCACCATGACGCCGCGACGCGCGGCGGGAGCGGCCTCGGCCATGTAGACCGGCGCGAGTATGGAGGAGCCTCCGATCGCCACGCCGATCAGGAATCGGAATACCAGCAGTGATAACAGATTCCACGACAACGCGCAGCCAAGCGCCGAACCGACGTACAGGACCCCGATACACTGCAGCACCGTTCGCGATCCGTAGCGATCGCCGGGCCAACCCAGCGTCAGCGCTCCGGCCAGAGTTCCCCACAATGCTGCCGAGACCGCGAGCCCGAGCCCGGTGGGCGAAAGCGAGAAGGCATCGCGCAGCGCCTGTGTGACACCTGAAATTACCGCCGTGTCGAAGCCGAACAGCAAACCGGCCAGGCTGGCCGCGGCGATAACCCGGGTCTGTGCGTGTGCAAGCATGTCGATTCTCTCGGCGACTAGAGTGCGTGCCCGCAACAAGCTTGACGGCGCGCCTTTCATAAATCAAACAAATTGGTTTAATATAAATTTCTGGATACGCGGCGTGCGGCGGGGGATTGCTCATGTGGCCTTGCGCGAGTGTGCGTCCCGCAATTCGCGGCGCGGCTTCGATTCTCGGCATGGCCGGACTGCTTCTCGTCTGGGCCGTCGTCGCAGCAGACTCGGCTGGCCCAAGCGCCAATCTCGGCCCTTATAACGCCACTTTTCTCGCCGGCGGGGTGGGTCTCCGCCAGTCATTGCCCGCCGATGCCTCGCTGCTTCGAGCGGGCGCCGAGTGGTCGATGACCGGTTGGGTGCGTGTCGATCATTGGCCCTCGGGCGCCGCGATCATAGCGGCTCTGGGCGAGGGCACAGCGTCCAGTTGCCGCTGTTTGCTGCTTGATGGTGAGCATATTGAATTGCAGCTGTCACCCGAACTCGCACTGCATTCGGTGGCGCCCCTTGAATTGAATACCTGGCATGCCATCGCGGGCACATTCGACGGGCGAATCGCTCGGCTGTATATCGATGGGCTCGAGGTCGCTTCGTCCACCGGAGCTACAACCTCGGTGGGGGCGGTGCTGCGGCTCGCGCCGGAAGATATCCAGGACCTGACCGGATCGCGCCACTTCGGCGGATCGCTGGCGAATTTTCAGCTAATGTCGCAGGCGATGAGCGCCGCCGCGGTGGCTGATGTAAACACGCGGCGTCCCGACTTCTCGTTAATCTACTTTCACCAGGTCGGTTCCGGTTGGCCTTGGCAGGAACATGCCTGGCGTGGACTTTTGGAGCCCCAGGCGGCGTGGACACTTCCGCGCGGCAAGGCCCCTTTTTCCGACCCGCAAGCACAGCCCAGGCAAGAACAGGCCGCACTGCAAGAACTGGCACCCGATCGATGGTGGATCGCCGATTGGCGCCTCGCTGCCGCGCCGGGCGTCGATGCCTCCCCGCAGTCGATCGCCACGGTGGGGTATGGCGTGGATCATTGGTATCGCGCCGTGGTGCCCGGAACCGTACTGACCACGCTGATTGCCAACGGCGTCTACCCGGATCCGGACTACGGTCTCAATAATCTGGCGATACCCGAGTCGCTCAATCGCCAGGACTACTGGTATCGAAGCGAGTTTGCCGTGCCCGCAGCCCTGAAGGACCGACAGCTCACATTGACTTTTGACGGCGTCAATTACGCCGCGGAAGTCTGGCTGAACGGCATGCGCCTCGGGGACATCCAAGGCGCCTTTGTCCGTGGTTCCTTCGACGTCACCTCGCTAGTGCGCCCCGGCGGCACAAATGCGGTGGCGGTGCGGGTATCCCCGCCCCCGCACCCCGGCATACCGCACGAGCAGTCGATGGCGGCCGGCCCCGGTGAAAATGGCGGAAACCTAGCCATAGACGGTCCGACCTTCGTGGCCAGTGAAGGCTGGGACTGGATCCCGGCAATCCGCGATCGCAATACCGGCCTCTGGCAAGGCGTGCAACTCTCGGCAAGCGGAATGGTGCGAATCCTCGATCCGCAGGTGATCACGCAATTGCCGCTCCCCAGAATCGATTCGGCCGACATCGCCATTGAGGTGCCGGTCGAAAACAGGAGTGCCAAGCCGCTTAGCGTCACGATCGAAGCCCGGATGGAATCCGTGCAGCTGAGCAAGAAAGTACTGGTGGATCCGGGGGTGTCGACGGTAACGCTCGATCCTTCGGAATTTGGGCAGCTGCGAATAACCAGGCCTCGGCTGTGGTGGCCGAACGGCTATGGCGCAGCCGAGCTTTACCACCTGAACCTCAGTGTCGCCTGCGACGGCGTCATATCCGATAGAAAATCAGTCCGCTTCGGAATTCGCGAGATCAGCTACGAACTTTCTCTGTTTGATCATCAGGGCGCGTTGCGCAGAGTGGAGGTCGATCCGACCGCAGGTCGCGCGCAACACACGGCACTGATTGATGTGACTCACGCTGGCATCAAGCGTACCGCCAATGGTTGGGCCGAGTCGCTCACGCTCGCCGGCGAGAAATCACCGGCGGTGCATGACATCGACTCGATCGCGCTGACGCCCTACCTGGCGATTCGCGTCAACGGTGTGCGCATCGCCGCGCGCGGCGGCAGCTGGGGGACAGACGATTCGCGCAAACGAATCTCGCGTGAGCATCTGGAGCCGTATTTCAGGCTCCATCGCGCGGCCCATCTCAACATCATCCGCAACTGGCTCGGACAGAACACGGAAGAGGTGTTCTACGATCTGGCCGATGAATACGGGCTGCTGGTACTCAACGATTTCTGGGCATCCACCCAGGATTTTCAGGTCGAACCCCAGGATCCGCAGCTGTTTCTTCGCAATGCCGCCGACGTGATCCGTCGCTACCGCAATCACCCATCCATTGCCGTGTGGTTTGGGCGCAATGAAGGAGTGCCGCAGCCGATCATCAACGAGGGCCTCGCTGCCTTGGTCTCGGAACTGGACGGCACGCGCTACTACACCGGCAGTTCAAACGCTGTCAATCTGCAAGGGAGCGGTCCGTATAACTATCGACCTCCCGTGGGTTACTTCACCGACCTGGCGGCAGGATTCTCGGTAGAGGTGGGTACACCGTCGCTGGCCTCGCTCGAATCGCTGCGCGCCATGATTCCGAGCGCTGACCTGTGGCCGCCTGGCGATACCTACGCGTACCACGACTGGCACTTTGGCGGCAATGGAGATACCAAATCCTTCATGCAGGCACTGACGGAGGAGTTCGGCGCCGCGCGCGACCTCGAGGATTTCGAGCGCAAGGCTCAATTGATGAACTACGAGTCCTACCGCGCGATATTCGAAGGCTTTGCGGCTCATCTGTGGACACGTAACAGCGGTCGGCTGCTCTGGATGACCCACCCAGCCTGGCCAAGCAATGCCTGGCAGATTTACACCTCCGATTACGATGCGCCAGCCGCCTACTATGCCGTCGCCAAGGCCTGTGAGCCGCTGCATGCCCAACTTAACCTACCGGACTACAGCGTGGCCGTCGTCAACACCACCCGCGAAGCGCACGCCGCGCTGCATCTGCACACGCGCGTATGGTCACTTGATAGCAGGCTCTTGCTCGAGCGCTCGAATCAAGTGACTGCGGCGGCCAATGCCACCACCACTTTGCCGGCGCTGGATCTCAAACGCCCTCTGGAAGCGCAGGGCGTGGTAGTGGTCGAACTGGAGCTCGCGGATGCCGAAGGCAAGCTGATTTCGACCAATGCGTATTGGGAAGCGCGCGCCAGTTCCGACTTGCAGCGACTGACGGCACTGCCCAAGCAGGCGCTGGATGTCGCCGCCCGCTCGCACATCGCGGGCGAGGACAAGGTCGTAGAAATTGAGCTTGCCAATCACGGCCGCGCGCCCGCGCTGCTTGCCAAAGTGACCCTCGTTGATAGTGCCGGCCAGCGCGTCCTGCCTGCATATTACAGCGACAATTACCTGACGCTGATGCCCGGGGAGTCCAGAAATATCACGGCGCGCTGTCCGCTCAAGGGCCGCAGCTGCCAAAGTGTGGGACTGCGCGGATGGAATATCGTGCCTATTTCCGTGAGGGTGACACCATGACTCGTTCAAGTTTCTCGATCGTGGCGAAGACGATGTTGATGGCGACTCTACTGCTGACGCAGGGAGCGATCCTGGCCGCCGAACACGGCGAGGCGCTGATCCATTCCCAGACCTGGCCCGCGGTAACGCCGAAAATCCCCGTGGATGCCAAGACCGAGGCCTTCGTCAGTGGCCTGCTTGCGAGGATGACGCTCGAGGAGAAAGTGGGCCAGCTGATCCAGGCGGACATCAGCTCCATCACGCCCGAGGATCTGCATAGGTACAAGCTCGGTTCGATACTGGCGGGCGGCAACTCCGCACCCGGTGGCGATGTCCGCACCACACCCGACCACTGGCTCGCGCTCGCCGATGAGTTCTACCGGGCGTCCGTGGCCGATAGCAACGCCGCCCACCCGGCGATTCCAGAGCTGTTCGGTATCGACGCGGTGCACGGCCATTCGCGCATTCCAGGTGCGACCGTGTTTCCGCACAACGTCGGCCTGGGTGCGACTCACGATCCGGCGCTGATCGAAAAAATCGGCCGCGCCGCGGCCGAAGAGGTCGCCGCCACCGGCCTGGACTGGACATTTGCGCCAACCGTTGCTGTGGTCCGGGATGTCCGCTGGGGTCGATCGTATGAGAGCTTTTCTGAGGATCCAACCCTGGTCGCGTCCTGTGCGCGGGCGATGGTGCAAGGACTGCAAGGCGTGCCGGGTACTCCTGAATACATGGGCGCAGGCCACACTCTCGCTAGCGTCAAACATTTTCTCGGCGACGGCGGCACCGTCGGCGGCCGTGACCAGTTCGACAACCTTATTGACGAAGCCGGGTTGCGCTCGGTGCACTCCCCCGGCTATCAGGCCGCCATTGAGGCTGGAGCGTTGAATATCATGGCCTCTTACAACGGCTGGCAGGGCACCAAGATGCACGCCCAAGAGGGGCTGCTGACCGAGGTGCTGAAAGGCCGCTGGAATTTTCCGGGCTTTGTGGTGGGTGACTGGAACGCCCAGGAAGAGATTCCCGGATGTACCAAGTACAGCTGCCCGGAAGTACTTAACGCGGGAGTTGATATGTACATGGCCCCGGACAGCTGGAGGCAGCTGTACGAGAACCTGCTCGCCCAGGCCCGCGCGGGGACGATTTCGAAAGCACGCGTTGACGATGCGGTGCGGCGCATACTTCGTGTCAAGGCGGTAATGGGGCTGTTCGGCAAGGGTCCGCCGCGGTCGCGCGCCGATGCCGGCCACTTTGAACAACTAGGAAGCGCGGCGCACCGGGCGATTGCGCGCGAAGCGGTCCGCAAATCGATGGTACTCCTCAAGAATAACGGCGGAGTGGTGCCGCTCGATCCACGCGGCCACATTCTGGTCACCGGTGCCGGGGCCGATAACATCGGCATGCAAAGCGGGGGTTGGACGATTGACTGGCAGGGCGACCACAACACCAATGCGGATTTTCCGGGCGGCACCTCGATCTACGCCGGAATCAAGGCCGCAGTGGAGGGCGCCGGCGGCACAGCCATTCTGAGCGTCGATGGGTTATATCAGGAGCGTCCCAGCGCCGCCATCGTCGTATTCGGTGAATCCCCATATGCAGAATTCGAGGGTGACCTCGAGACCCTGCAATTCTCGCGCACCGATCCTGTGCCCATGGAAATTCTGGGCCGCCTGCATGCAGCCGGGATTCCCGTCATCAGTGTATTTATCTCTGGTCGGCCTATGTGGGTCAATCCGGAACTCAATGCCTCGGATGCGTTCATTGCCGCTTGGCTGCCGGGGAGCGAGGGCGGCGGAATTGCCGATGTGTTGTTCCGGCGCGCGGACGGTAAAGGCTCAATCCCGTTTAGCGGGCGCCTGGGATTCTCCTGGCCCGCGACCGCCATGCCGGTGGGTTTCGATAAGTCGGGTGCGGTGACTGGGGCGCTCTTCAAGCGGGGTTACGGTTTGTCCGGGTCGGAACGCTCCGCGATCGGAACGGTGTCCGAGGATCCTAAGCTTTCGCCGGCACAGCGCGAGACCAACACTTTGTTTTATGCCGGGCATGTGACGGCGCCCTGGTCGATCTATGTCGGCGATTCAGTGGGCGAAGTGCGATTGACAATGAAATCCCAGCCGAGTCCGGGCGGTTCGGTAACCGTGGGGCTGGAATCTCCGGCGGCCCGGGCCGTCTGGTCGGGAAAAGGACCGGCGGAGTTGCGCATCGGTGGCCGTGCCAAGGACTTTCGTGCCGCAGTTCGAGAGCAGGCGGCCCTCGTTGTGCGCTACCGACTGAACGCGCATCCCACCCAGCGGGTGCGCATCGGCCTGAGGTGCGAGGGTCCCTATCGCGCACCCGCCGCAAAAAATGCGGATGGAACGCCCCGCGACTGGAGCCTGTGTGGCACGCGGGCCGGCGCGTCATTGGATGTGACGCAAATGCTTTCCAGAGCACCGCTCGGCAGCTGGGAAAGGCTTGAAATACCGCTCAAGTGCTTCGCGGCTGACCCGGCCGACGTCTCCTTAGTCAATGGGCAATTCGCGTTGGATACCGCAGGCGCATTTGACGTGAGCTTTACAGACATTCGAATTTCCGCTACCGCAGGAAAAGCCTCATGCCCTTGAAGAAGCATCTGAAGGTCGTGAAACGGTCGGCCACTTAGGGCCCTCTCGCCGCAGCGCCGCCCCCAATCATGTGCCGGCGCGACTGGGGGCGGCGCGATGAAAGACCACACCGCACGCTTGCGTATTGGACTCTTTGGCCTTCCTGCCCGAATCTGGGCAGGCACAGCCGCCGCGTCGCGCTCTGGGCTCTGCATGGGTGCATTGCCAGGGATCCTCTGTTGGTGGCGGCAATCAGACCTTAGCGGCGGTCGGAGTAGGCCATAATTGTCTTTAGAATCAGTAAATTGCTGAATCGGCAAGAATTCTGATGCGAATTCGAGTCCCTTTGTCCGAGCCATTCTTCCCCAGCAGCGCTCAGGCAGTGGCATTCTCGGCTCCCAAGCGAGAGGCAGCTTGATGGCCACCTTAGCGATTTGCGGGGAACCTGCCCGAACAAAGGAATCTCGATCGTCGATGCTTCACGAGTACGATTGACTAGTCAATACCTTGGCCATGTGCTGGTGGAACGTGCATTGGAGTGGCGTATGCATGAGGACGCAGTGGTTCCGGTAGAAGCTGACAGCCGGGCCCGCGAAGAGATTCTCGAACGGGGATATACGCGCCGCCCTTTGTACATTGACGAGGATATCGCCCGGGCATTAGGCGCGCTGGCCCAAGCCGCCTGGCACCTGCCCAAGGATCAGTACTACCAGGGCGGCAATCGATATCGGTCATTGAATCGGTTCAGGGCCGAGATTGCTGAAGAGGGAGTCCGCGTATGGCCCTGCGATGACTCTGTACCCTACGTACAGCTCGAAAAATACAACACAACTCTAGGCGGTCAGCCGCGCAGCTATTTACCGCTGTCTAGGGACATTGCGGACACGGCCGGTGTTCGAAAGATGATTTCTCACCACCTCATGTACCTGCCGCTCTCGACGGTGGGCGCGACTTATTCGGTCAACATGCATGTGCTCCGATTCGCGGCGACCCCCTCTCGGCCGTGCGATACGAGCCCGCCAGGCCTGCACAAGGATGGGGAAAAATACCTTGCTACTCATCTCCTGGCCCGGTGCGGAGCGCAAGGGGGCGAAGTAGTCATAACCGACAATGAAAAGCGCGAATTGAGCCGCTTCAACATGCGTGAGTTAGGTGAGTGCTATGTCTTCGACGATGACCGGATCTGGCACATGCTCACTCCGGTCGAGACTTTGCACGCCAACCAGTTTGCCTATCGCGACACCGTCACCTTCGACCTGTTGCCAGACAGTTGGCAGCCCGGGCGCTAGCAGATGCCGGGAAGCAGAGCCAATTTTCTGGGCGTACTGGCCCCCAGCGGCTACCCGTTTTGCACGCCTCGTAACTGATGGCTGGGGCGCCACCGTACCAGCAGGCACACCGAGAGTACTGCGCAGCTCAGCCACTCCCACAGGCCGAAACTCAGGAACGGTGAAACGCCCTGTGTCTTCCAGCTCGGGCCCACCCAGGGCAAGTTCGGCCGCTCCAGGGCCAGGTAGGCCTGTGTCGACGCCGCGAGCACCAACGGCAGCAACGGGAGCAGCGGCAGGAGGCGCCGGATTATCGTCCTGATCCACGCCAGGGTTCCCCGGCTACGGTGGGAGCTGTGGTGGTCAACGGCCGCCGACATCTGGCGCATTACTCCGAGGCAGATGCCGAGAAACGCGAGAATCGCAAAGGCCTCGTGCCCTTTGGGCAGTGGCAGGAGCCGATCGGGCAACACCGCGCAACACATGCACAAAAAACCCAGTTGCAGCAAACGAAGTCCTGTCGCACGTGGTCTGGCGATTGCAACTTTCAGACGGCGGCTCTGTTCTGAAGCCCACGCAACACCCGCGAGACCGCACAGCTCCAGACCCGCCCACGCCCAGAAATAGCCGTGAGGATTTTGATCGGGATACAGAAGCACCGAGATTGTCTGATAGCGCCAGTCGTAGCCGGCGGAATAGGCGTGCGCCGCTGCGGCCATGCCGCCCCAGAATGCGAGGATCGCCAGCGGCGCGGCGACTCCCACCACTGCTGCATGCACCGGCCTGGCATGGCTCACGCCGAGTGCATCCTGCCGCGCGTCGCCGCCTTGTGCCGTTGCCGCAGCAACGTGCTGCGCAGTTGCCACTCCTCGCCGGGCGAGACGGCGGCGAGAAACTGGGTCTGTCCGGCGGCATTGAGTGCAATGGGCAACCCGTCGCGCAACAAAAAGCGATTGCCGGCCAGCGCGGGGAGGCGCGCACCCGGGGTCACAATACCCAGCAGGTTGAGCGGATCGGCCGCACTTAGCGAAACGAGCAGGCCTTGCTTCGCACACCGGCGCACCGATCGCAACGCCGTGACCGCGTCTGGCAGTGCGTACTGCTCGCCGCTGCTGGTGGCGATGAAACGACCGCCGCGGATCTGTCCCTGCGCCTCGAGCCGACGGAACACGCGCACCAGCAAGTGCCATGGCGGAAGCCAGGGCGGTTCGCGAGTCAGCAACTTCCGGAACACGACGCCATATCGGCGCAGCAACAGCCAGGCAACGGCCTCGAGTTGCTCGGGTTGGAGTGCTGCGCCAGCCTCGGGTGCGGGAAGCTCGGCCGACGGAATCGGTCGGATCAGGCTCCAGCGCCCCGCCTCTTCGAGCCCGTGAACGGCCAGACGTCGGCCGCGCGCCGCGAGCTTGCGCTTGCGTTCGAACGGCAACACCAGCGCACGTAGTCCGCCGAAGCTGTCGGCGCTTACCAGCCCCGCCGCGACCAGTTCCCCCAACGCGGATTCGGCCTGAGACTGCAGCAATCGCGTGCCGCCGAGCATTTCATCAAAAAACGATGCGCCATGCGTCTGCAGATAATCGGCCATGGCGCGTGCCGCGGACGAGAGCGTCGCGCCCTCGTGCTGCAAGGGCATCAGTGCGCGCCACATGGCCGAGTTCTGACGGCGCAGAAGTGCGATCGGTGTGGCGCGCACCGGACCCGCTGTGGCGTTGCGTGGTGGGTCAAGCCGTCCCCAGAGCACCCGGCCCGAGAGGCACAGGCTGTCGAGCCAGCTCGGATCGTAGGCGCCCATGCGCGCGGGCAGCACCTCGGATTCCCAGGCGGCCGCCGGAAGTTCGTAGCCCTCCAGCTGCTCGATGATCCTCGCGAGGCTCGCAACCCCTTCGGGCCTTGGCTCGGTCGTGACCCCCTGCCAGTCGAGCAGAAAGCGCATGTAATCCGCGGATGCGACAGGCTCGATCTCGGCGCGCAGCGTGCGAATCGTATGGCGGTGAATGCGGGCGAGTAGACGGCGCTCGCACCATTCGGGCGTATTGTCCGTCGACTCGCCGCTGAACTGGCCGCGCAATACGAACCCTTCGCTCTCCAGCTCCAGCAGCGCGGCACCGATGCTGGCCTCGGGCAACGACAACGCGCTGGCAAGTCCCGCCGCCGTGACTGGGCCCATTGCCTGCAGACGGCCCCGTACCAGCTCAACGCAGGCCCGCTCCGGCGTCCACTCCCGACCCGCGTAGTCGGCGGGAACGGTAGCGAGCGGGGAGACACTGGCCCCGGTATAGATCGCGCCCAGCATCGGAAGCTGCTCCACGGCGATCCAGAAAATGGCGGTGCCCGTCAGAAGACGGGCGGCACGGTGTTCCCGCAGCAGTCCTTCGAAAAGCGGCCGCCATTCTGGAACCTCTGACTCGTCCAGAACGCCCAGAACCATCAACGCGTCGTGCAGCTCATCGGCATTCTCGACCGCGGGCCAGGCCTCGGAGCGCACCTGCGCAATGGCCAGCGGGTCGAGTCGCCCGAACTCTGCGGCGCTCTGCGGGTCGAGCCAGCGGCGCGCGGCCACGGCCTGCGTCCGGCGTTCCTCCAGGGGCGCGTCGTCGAGGTAGGCATAGGGACGCGCACCCAATATCTCCATCGCCAGGGGCGAGGGGTGCGGAAGATCGCGCGTCAGCACCCGCCGCTGTCCGGATTCGATCGAGTGCAGTAGCGCGATCAGGCCGTCGAGATCCATCGCCTCGTGCAGACAGTCGTGGAGGGTCTGGCGTACCAGTGGGTGATCCGGGACCTCGCGCTCGCCCGCGCAGGTTCTCAGCGCAGGCGAGCTGGTCGGGAAACAGCACCGAAAGCAGATCCTCCGCCGCCATGCGCTGGAGCGGTGCCGGCACCTTCTTGCCGGCACGGGAGGTCCGCACCGCAAGCGATACGGTCGCGTTCCAGCGCCAGCGCGTCGTGAACAGCGGAGCATCGAGCACCGCCTGCGTCAGCACTTGCTCGACGGTGCGGCTGTTGAGGTAACGCGGCACGTCCTCTAGCGCAAAGCTGTGCGTTTCGCCGAGCGAGAGCACGATCGCGTCTTCGGTCGCCGCTGCTTGCAGTTCGAAATTGAAGGTCTGGCAGAAGCGCTTGCGCAGCGCAAGTCCGAAGGCGCGGTTGATGCGCGCGCCAAAGGGCGCGTGCAGCACCAGTTGCATGCCGCCGGCCTCATCAAAAAAGCGCTCGATGACAAGTTGCTGCTGCGTAGGTAGGCACCCCAGCGTGGCCTTCGCAGTGGCCAGATATTCGACCATCTGCCGGGCGGCGGATTCGTCTACCCCGTGCCTTTGCATGGTGAGGCGGGTGGCGGCAGCCACGGTTTCAGGGTCAACGGCCGGCAACGCGGCATCGATCTCCGCGCGAAGCGCCGATACCGCGAGCGACAGCTCATGGCTGCGGGCGGGCGCCTCACCCAGCCAGAAGGGGATCGTCGGCGGCTGTCCGGTCGCGTCGGCAACGCGCACGCGACCGGCCTCGACACGCAAAATGCGGTAGGACGTATTGCCGAGCTGGAAAATATCTCCGGCCAGGCTCTCGACAGCAAAGTCCTCGTTCAGCGTGCCGACGAACATGCCCGTGGGTTCGAGCACCACCTGGTAGTCGGCGTTGGACGGAATTGCCCCGCCACAGGTGATTGCCGTGAGCCGTGCGCCACGCCGCGCCCGCAGTCTGTGATTGACCGTATCGCGATGCAAATACGCGCTCTGCTGGCCGCGCCGCGACGAGTAGCCCTCCGCGAGCATTCGCAGTGTCTGGTCGTAGTCGACCTGCTGCAGGTCGCGGTAGGGCCAGGCACGGCGCAGCTGGGCGTACAGCTCCGCTTCGCCGTACTCTCGAGCACTGACCTCCGCGACGATCTGCTGCGCCAGCACGTCCAGGGGCCGCAACGGAATATGCAGCCGGTCCAGCTCCCCGGCCCGAACCGCATCGAGCAGCGCGGTGCACTCGACCAGTTCGTCGCGGCTCAAGGGAAACAGGCGCCCCTTGGGCACCCCGCCCACGGCGTGATTGGCGCGGCCGACGCGCTGCAAGAAGGTGGAAATGGAGCGCGGTGTTGCGAGCTGGCACACCAGCTCGACATCGCCGATGTCGATGCCCAGCTCGAGCGACGCCGTGGCGACCAGCGCGCGCAGCGAACCCGCCTTGAGGCGCTGTTCCGCGTCCAGGCGCTGCTCGCGCGATAGGCTGCCGTGGTGCGCGGCGACGTTCTGGGTGCCGATGCGTTCGCTCAGGTGCCGGGTGACACGTTCGACCATGCGCCGGGTGTTGGCGAAAATCAGTGTCGTGTGGTGATCGCCAATCAAGGAGGCAATCTTGTCGTAGAGCGTTTGCCAGACCTCACTGGACATCACCGCCTCGAGCGGCGAGTCGGGCAGCACCAGGGCCAGATCACGGAGGCGGTTGTGGCCGCTGTCGACGATCACGCAGGCGTCCGCAGGATCGATGACCCCGGTGAGGAAATGTGCAACCTCCTCGATGGGCTTTTGCGTTGCCGAAAGCCCAATCCGCTGCAGTCGACGGCCCGCCAGCGAGGCCAATCGTTCGAGCGATAGGGCCAAGTGCGAGCCACGCTTGGTGCTCGCGACCGCGTGGATTTCGTCGATGATGACGCTGCGCGTGCTCGCGAGCATCGCCCGGCCCGATTCGCTGGTGAGCAGCAGGTACAGTGATTCCGGCGTCGTCACCAAAATATGCGGCGGCGACTTGCGCATCGCCACCCGCGCGCTCTGCGGAGTGTCCCCGGTGCGCACCAGCGCACGGATCTCCGGTGCGACCGTACCCTGGCGGGCCAATTCCTCGGCGATGCCGCGCAGGGGCGCTTCGAGGTTGCGTTGGATGTCGTTGGACAGAGCTTTGAGCGGGGATACGTACACGACCTGCACTGCGTCGGCGAGCGAGCCACTGATGGCTTCGCGAACCAGGCTGTCGATCGCCGCAAGAAATGCGGCGAGCGTCTTGCCTGAGCCCGTGGGCGCAGCGATCAGCGTGTGGCGACCGGCCTGGATCGCGGGCCAGGCCGCGCGCTGGGGCACGGTGGGCTCGGCAAAGTTGCGGCTGAACCAGCCCGCGACGGCAGGGTGGAAGTTATCGAGCGGCATAGGAAGGCGATTTTACGCCTTGCGGGGACCCCGGGACACCCGTTCGGATGTCCTACTTTGGAGCATCTCCTGCATCTGCAGCGCGTTCGCCGCTGCACCGCCCCCGGCGGTATTGTCGAACACACACCAGGCCAGCCGCCCGTGTTGCAGCCCTCGTAGGACTTGCGCCCAGCGCGCCACACGCTCGGTCTCGTACACCGACCAATACATTCGCGGACTGCCGTGTAGGCGGTAGTAGACGATACCCGGCCATCCACCGGGCAGCGCCGCGGCGGGCACCACCGCTGGATCGGCGGCGACGCGCCCGATGCGGTAGCGGATCAGCAAGCCTGTCTGCCGTGCTTCCGAACCAGCTCGCGTGCCGAGGCTCGCACACCACGGCGCCGTCGTGGCGCTGGCGCAGCAGCGCGAAGAAGCCGCGAGCGACGCGTCCTTCGAAGGCCAAGGAGGGCGGCAACTGCACGAGAAGCGGTCCGAGCCGCTGACCGAGTCCGGCGACGCTGCCAAGAAATTCCTGCAGGGCTTGGCTTGCGGCGCGAAGCCCTTGCTCATGAGTTATGAGCCGCGGCAGCTTCACCGCGAAACGGAAGGCACGCGGAGTTTGCTTTGCCCAGCGCGCATAGGTCTCGGTGGCATGATGGCGGTAGAAAGACGAGTTAATCTCGACACCGCGCAGCACCTGGCCGTAGCGTTGCAGATGCGTCCCGTCGATAGGAAATCGCTCCGCACAGACCCGGGGGATGGACCAGCCGGCGGTTCCGATGACAATCATCTTATTCTTCCGCAGGGCACATCGGGTGGTCTGTTGTGCATCGCCAACCGCATCCGCCAGCGAGCAAGTCGGAATTGAGATGGCGTTGGAAAATGCCAGCCCTCGAGATCTGAGCTGTAAGCAAGGATCGGCAGAAAGGGGTGGGCCTGTCAGCGTGGCCTACGACTAGGAAGGATTGGAGTCCGATCACTTGTCCGTAATCGGCTTGTCCGTGAACAGGTAGTCCTTCAGCTGCATCGAAAAGCCCGGATCCTTCCGGCGAATCCATTCCAGCACCATCGAGGCGTGCTCTTTCTCCTCGTCGCGGTTGTGCTCGAGGATCGCCTTGAGGACTGGGTCCTTACAGGCACTGACGCGCTGGTTATACCAGTCCACCGCTTCCAGCTCTTCCATCAGCGACACGATGGCCCGATGCATATCGCGCGTGTCATCCGACAATTCCTCGACCGGTTCATGGTAGCCCACACTCGACATGTCGATCTCCCGCTCGTTTTGGACCTATTTAACCTCAAAGTGGGATGTCCCGCTGGCCCGGGGCGCAGATCCGGTCACCCCATCGCACAGATATTAACGCTGTCGGACAATTTCGGCGGCCATTCATCTGCGTTTCTTTGTGGACGTCGGCTGGGGGATCAAACTTGCGACGCCGTAAGACTGGCCGCCGTCTAGGCGTAGGAGGCAATCTGCGTATGGACGTATTGCGGAACACCGGCTCGTCAGGGCATTCTCGCAAGCGGTGGGATACCCAAGGCGCCGCAGGCGCAGGGAATCGCCGCGGGAAGCGTTCCGCGAGGTGTGCCCGTACTAGCCGCAAGGGACATGAGAGTCATGATCGAGTTCAGCGAAGTTCTGCTGGTGACCTTCACGACCCTGTTTCCTGTCTTAAACCCCGTCGGCTGTGCTCCGATATTCCTCTCGCTTACCCAACAGTATCCTCAGGCGGTCAGGCGCGTACTGGCGCGAAAGATTGCTGTCTATAGCTTTGCGCTGCTGGCGGTTTCGCTGTTGTTCGGAACCGAGATTCTTGGTTTTTTTGGCATTAGTCTGGCGGTGATACAAATTGCGGGAGGCTTGCTCGTGGCGGCCACCGGCTGGAAGCTGCTCAATCAGGGAAGCCCGGTGACTACTGACCCGGAATCGCGTGGAGTCCCCGGAGACGCCTTGGCGCAGGCTTTCTTTCCTCTGACCTTGCCGATCACGGTCGGACCCGGCTGTATCGGCATCGCCATTACGATTGGGGCTAATTTAAGACGCGAAGTTGGCACCGGCATGTTGAGCGGCATTCCCCGTCGCTTCACCGCTGCTCTGCTGGGCATGGTGCTTCTTTGCCTCTTGGTCATGGTGTGCTACACGAGAGCCGAACAGATGGCGCGAAGATTGGGCAGCTCAGGGACAAACATTCTGGTACGCCTCAGCGCCTTCATTCTGTTCGCCATAGGCGTGCAGATTGTATGGAACGGGCTGCGTCTCGGACTTCCCCAGCTGTTCACGGTCGCTGCGACACACTGACTTCGAGGAGATCGCAACTGAACGCGCTCACGGAATGGGACAGTTTCTATGTCATCATCGGCTCGGCTTCCGGCGGCCTGATCGGACTGCAGTTCGTGGTCATGACGCTGATCGCCGAGAGACCGCCGCTGCGGGTCGCCGATGCTGCGGCGGCTTTCGCGACGCCGACAATTGTGCATTTTAGCGCTGTATTGCTGCTATCCGCCCTGTTACGTGCTCCCTGGCAAGCGCTAATGTCCGTGCAGATCCTCTTCGCAATCGTGGGTGTATGCGGCACCGGGTACATTGTGGTCGTGGCACGGCGCATGCGGACACAACAGATCTACACGCCGGAATTCGAGGACTGGGCATTTCATGCGATTCTACCGATGGCGGCCTACGGGACGCTGATTGCGGCCGCCGCGATGCGGCCGGCTGACTTTCGTGGGAGTTTGTTCGCTGTCGCCGCCTCAGGTCTTCTGCTGCTGTTTACCGGGATACACAACGCCTGGGATGCGATCGCCTATCATGTCCTGGTCCAGAAGGACCGCGACCACGCGTCGAACTGAGGCTGACTAAGGCGCGGATCAGGAGCCGAGGGACCGGATGTGATTGAGCATGATCGGCGGCATCGATGTGGCTGGGCAGCCGATGATCCGCTGATGCGGATTTATCACGACACCGAGTGGGGAGTCCCTCAGCGCGACGGCCGCATGTTGTGGGAAATGCTGATGCTCGAGGGATTTCAGGCGGGTCTGGCCTGGATCATCGTGCTTCGCAAGCGCGAGGCGTTTCGAAAGGCCTTCTCCGGGTTCACGCCGGCGAAGGTTGCTCGTTACGCGGACAAGGACGTTCGGCGCCTCATGGCCAACGCTGGGATCGTCCGGGCCAGGGCGAAGATTGAGGCGACCATTCGGGGTGCCCAGATTTATAGCGAGATGCATGACCGGGGCGAGAACTTCAGCAACTTCTGCTGGTCATTCACCGACGGCAAGCCCTTACTGGGTAAGGGACGACAGTGGATTGCGCGCTCTGCGCTTTCCGAGCGGATCTCAAAGGACCTGAAGGGGCGCGGGTTCAAATTCGTCGGTCCAACGATTGTCTACGCCTGGATGCAGGCGGTCGGAATCATTAACGACCATTCCCTGGAGTGCTTCAGGCGAAAGCAGGTGGCCAGGTACTAACCGCCATCGCGATACTTAGGAACCGATTACGCGGTCCGGGCCCAAGTCACCCACTGAACCCACGTTCTTAGAGGGTCCGTGGATGGGATGATTCGCGGGACCGGAATTGCTCAGGGTGCAATTGAACTGGACGTGGCGAGCGCTGCGGCTTCTGCGCGGCAGTCTCCTGCAGGCATTGCACCCCGGCCGCGCTCTGTCGATACTTCCGCACGCGCCGCTTCGAGCTGCGCGGCAAATACCGGGTTCGATTGCAGTCGAGCAAATGTTGCGGCACCGACGATCCGCCCGGCTTCGATGTCGCTCTTCCAGTGCGCGCCGCAAATTCCGCGACTTTGGCCGAATGCGCGTCCCCGTTGCAGGATGACATCCGCGCGGTCAGGTGCGATCTCGGTCAGGACCGATGCCCAGACCCAGCCAATCGACGAGTGGCCGGAAGGGTATGACCCGTTGGTTCTCAAGTAGCCCTCGTCGGCCGGGGTACAGCTTGAAACCTCAAACGCCACAAATGGGCGCGTACGCTGGTACTTATCCTTCGCTTTGGAAGTCGCCCGGGCAGCATCGGTCAGCGTCCTTTCCAAGAGCATATTCAGGTTCGGTGTATCCTTTTCGGAGATCGGCAGGCCAAGAGCGCATGAGAAGGTCGCCGCCGCGTTGGGAAAAGTGAGGTCCGCATCGTGCACTGCAACGGTGCCACGAACCGTTCCCTGCAGCTTGGTCAACTCGTGGAATGCGGCCTCGTCGTTAGCCTGTGCGGGGGAGCCGGCGGTTGGCGGCGGCGGTAACAGCGCCAGACTGTCGGGAAGTTCCATTTGAGCAAGGTAGCCATTTAGAAGGCCAGGTCGATACTCCCCGACTTGTGCGGCGGAGGTGGGCGCGACCACGTGAGTTGGCGTAGCGCATCCGGCTGCGGCGAGTATCGCGCTGCAGGTCATTGGTGCGAACAAGAGTTGTTTTAATTTAGACATCCGCTGCTCCGATTTTTAAGGGGCGCGAGTTCTTCCCAATGAGTCCTTGAAGTCTCGCGCCGCCAGATAGGCGAAGTGTCATCTGAACGGCCGCTCCCGTCTAGGTTTTCCTGGGGTCCCGCAGGGGTCTGCAAGGCGAAATCACATTGGGGATGGGCAAAAACTCATCTTATACAGGGACGTTGGCGGCGATTCGCCTGTGTGCTTTGTGGCGCGACGTTGTGAGGGGGCTCCTGAAGTATCGAGCGCGTCGGAAGACCAACGGTGAGAAGGCAGGGCGGGCCTTCCGTCGCTATTCGGCCGGGTCCGACGTCATAAGTGGGGCCCAGATAAGGCACTGTGATAGCATGCGCACCCCCGGCGGGCAGGCCGGGTTCGCGACTGCCAGCCTATAGGGGTAGTCGATGGGGTTCCTGGTCTGGCCTTCGTCGGTATCACGGCGATATGCTGGAACATTCGGATCATATGCAACGCGCCTGTAGCTCAGTTGGATAGAGTGTCTGGCTACGAACCAGAAGGTCGGGAGTTCGAATCTCTCCAGGCGCGCCAACTTCCCAATTTTCATCAATCAGTTAGCGCTGCGTTGCTAACTTGCAGTCGACCGAAGCCATATGGTCGCGGGAATTTTGTGTGCGGATTCCGACTACCATTTGCCATATGGTAACGATAATGTTACCATACGCTGATGAAGATCCGGGTGGAAGAATACATTCGCCCTGATGGCTCGAGTCCATACGCTGATTGGTTTGACAGCCTCGACGTGCAGGCCGCGGCGAGAGTCACGACCGCGAAGCTGCGCATGGAACTCGGCAACACCTCGAATGTGAAGTGGTTTGCGGGCATCGGAGAATACGCGATCGACTGGGGTCCGGGTTATCGGATCTACCTGGCGAAGGACGGTGAATCGCTAATCGTTTTGTTTGGCGGTGGAACCAAGCGGCGGCAGCAAGCGGACATAGATCGGGCAAAGGCCCTACATGCCGAATACAAGGCGCGAAAGGCGCCTCCGCCGGCTGATCGTAAGGACAGGAAGCGTAAGAGGTAAAGACTATGGCGCTCACACGCGATTTTAAGAAGACCGTTGTTGCTCGGGTCGAAAGGGATCCTGCGTTCGCAAAGGCGCTCTTGGACGAGGCGGCAACTCTGTTTCTGAGTGGTGAACCAGAGACGGCACGTCTTATTCTGCGGGATCTCGTGAACGCGACGCTTGGTTTTGAACGGCTCGCCAAAACAACGGCCATGCCGAGTAAGAGCCTTCATCGAATGCTGTCACCCAAAGGCAATCCAAGCATGGATAATCTGGCGGCAATCTTCGACGCCGTACGAAGATGTCTTAAAGTGGGTCTTAAGGCGCAGACGGTGAATTTGCACAAAGTCGCGTGACGATCTTGGCGCTCGCTGAGTTCGAGTTGGCGCGAGTACGGAAGGCGATGGATATCTTCATGAGGAAGCATCGGCCTCCACCACACATACACCCCAAGCTGGATCTTGGATTCCGCATTTCCGGGCAAAGCGTTGAGATTTTCGAGATCCGACCGCGCTGGCGAGGACCCCCCGACGAGAAGCGCGAATCGCCGGTAGCGAAGGCGACCTACGTCAGAGCGCGCGGTGTGTGGCGCGTGTTCTGGCGGCGAAGTGACCTGAAGTGGCACAGCTATGAGCCAAAGTCGGAAGTAAAATCCGCGGAAGAATTCGCGACGCTGGTATCCGAGGACGCGTACGCTTGCTTCTTCGGGTGAGCCGACCGCTCACAGGCCGGTCAGGCCGCGTTGTAATGCCTTGATTTGCCACCTTAGCCATGAGGTCGAAATTCCCGACCTCATGGTCAAGACCATGAGGTTTATCCTCCAAACCTATAGCCTTGAGGTTGTGGGGAATCTGCGGGAATAGGCCCTGCTCAGTAGTGCTTTGTCGTGACAAATGCAACGGGCGTCACGCGGAAAAGTTCCGAAATATCAATGGCCTAAAAAACCTGCTACGCGCCTACGAACCAGAAGGTCGGGAGTTCGAATCTCTCCAGGCGCGCCAATCGTTCAAGATCTCAGAACTTCGTTGACACACTGGCAGCGGATTTTACCAGCCGCCGGAAGTGGGTTGGCACGCTGCGCTGATGCGAAACTCAACTGGCGCCTCATTGGCATGGCGGGCGTGGTACCCAATCACCTTCAATGTCGGTTCAGCGCAGTGCTGTTGGCCTGGCAGGGCCGACAGAGAATATCTGCCGGCCCCGGCAGCGGCAAGCTTGATCGAGAGCTGCGCTTCTGACTACTTGACGTACGATACGCCGTCGAGTGACGTGAAGCACTTTCCGCTGCTGAACGAGTCGCTCGAGTCGAGACTTACATCACCGACATAGGAGATATCCAATACTCCAAAGTGGGCGTCGCACAGATCCACGTTTATATATGCCGCGTAGGTGGCGAACGACGGGCGATCGGCAACCGGCAATATAAACATTGTGTCGAAGATGTGGGGCGCGCCAGCCACGGCGCCTTTGAGATACACCACTCCGCCGGTATTCTTGACTGCCGGCTTGCCGGTGCCGAACGGTTCGCCCTTCCAGCCTTCGATCAGCTTAAGGTTTTTGAATCCGGTCGCCCCTGCTGCGGCGAACCATGCGCCGTCGAGTGACGTGAAGCACTGGGCGCTGCTGAACGTATTCTCTGCCTGTACCTCCACGATACCGCTGGGCGAAATAACAAGCCGTCCGTTGGCAGAATTGCACAAATCGACGGGCACGAAGACCATGGCTGCCGGGCGAAATCCCACAGGTAACACGAATGGGTCGGGACTACTGCTGGCTGTGGCGATAGCACCCTTGAAGTGGACAATACCGTTGATGTTCTCAACGGCCGAATTGCTCGTGCTAAATGGCGCGTTTGTCCAGCCGTTGATCAGAGTAAGCGGGGTAAAACCCGCGTCACTAGGCGCAAACGACGCGCCGTCGAGTGACGTAAAGGTTTGTGCGGAGGTGAACGAATGCTCAGCCTCGACGAGCACCTCACCGCTGGGGTAAATGACAAGCCGACCTTTTTTGGCGAGAAACAAAGTGATGGGGACGAAGACCATAGTCGCCGGGCGGAAGCCCGGAGGCAATACAAACGGCTCTGGGTTGTTTCCTTGCTTTTGTATCATTGCGCCCTTGAAGTGCACTAGCCCATTGAATATCACGACGGCCGGATGGCGGAGCTGTCCGGGCCCGAGGTCGGTGGACCAGTCGTTGATCAGCGCTAACGGCGTTGCAGCGGCGCGGGCCGATGTGCTGCCTACCGTCAGCAAGCCGAGAAACAGTGCCACAACTAGCATCGGCAAAGTGGAGACGGATTTCCGGCTAGCAGTTGTTTTGCTGTTCATGAATTTCCCCTAATTCGCCTGCCGGGGTAGCTGATGTTTGTAACTGAGTCCGCAGCCACCCCGTGAGGTGGGCTCAGCTATTGTTTATTCCTACATAGAACTCGGACACTGCCGTGTACCGTGCCTTTTTTACACTAAACCACCAAGGTCTTCATACGTCAATGGTGCCCACTACGTCACAGGACTGGTCGACCTACAAACGTAGAGTTTTGGCGAGTCTTGGCACGCCTTGGTGAATCGGAGAGTGAGGGCGGGCCATCCAAGTTGTTGATTCAACACGTCACGATTAAATCGGGCATTCCTACGAACCAGAAGGTCGGGAGTTCGAATCTCTCCAGGCGCGCCAATTTAATTGAGGCCAGCACGACCGCTGTTGACCTGTTTTTGTCCCTCGCCATCAACCTGCTATCGGGCAGGACACTCGATTGTTTTGCCGGCTCTGTAAGTTTAGCTTTCCGATGCTTATGTTCTCGGCTCAGTCTTGTTTGTTTATCGAGTCGTACCCATCGGCGAGTCTAAGAAGAGACTCGCTGCACCGGGTCCGCGTTGAGGAGCCGTGCATGAGCGCGAGCATCTTCGGTTCGAGGGCGGCGAGACGACGGATCGTCGATCCGGTTGCAGCCGAGAGCGCGGTAGCATGAAACATCTGCTCCGCAGCCAGCGCGGGCCCGACAATATCATCGTCAGTAAGTGCCGGTCCGTCGCCAGTGTGGGTAAAGAGATCGCCGCAAAAAAGGGTCTTGGTGGTCTGCTCAAAAAGAACCCGCGCTTCCCAGTTGTGCGGAACGTGTGGCGTATCGATATGCCGAATTTGCTTGCCACCGAGATCAATAACCTCGCCGTCGGCCAGCTTGCGCGGTGGTCGATCGCACAAGTCGTCGAGCGAGACCATACAGCCGATGGCACCATGTGCGACTTCCGCGTTTGGCGCGGCAGCGAGGAATTCGTTCATGGCGCCGCATTCGTCGGATTCCACGTGTCCAAACATGATCCAACGGAGTCGCGTGAGCGGAATGACGCGGGCAATCGCCTGCGAGACCAGCGGAAACATGCGTCGCGGGCCAGTGTGAAAGAGAAGCGGATCGTCAGCATCGACAAGAAACTGATTGAACGTGAAGCCGCCGGGCGCTGCCTCGGGGACACACGTTGATATGCGAAAGATGCGATCGGCTACCTCATAAGTATTAGTCTGCATGCGGCATTTTCTCTTCGTTGCGGCAGGGGGTTCTTATCCAAAAGTGGAAGGATTGATTCAACAATTCCTCAAAGTTCAACCACATGTTGAAGTAGACCGGGACGCCCTGCGCCGCTAGGGGGCAGGATGCCCCGACTAGGCTGGGTTGCAACGCAGTGTACTGACTGCGCCGAATGGCTACCATCGGAAAACCACTCCTACGGTTTCAAGGTCCGCATTGGGTCGGCAGCGGTCAATCGATGGTCACGCACCTCGGTTCGACGTCACTTGTGCCGAACTCAAACTGAGCGTGCCGTGAGTGTGCCTTAGGTAGACTGGTCATGCGATTGGCAAGCGCTGCAAGTGGTTGATAAATAGACACTCAAACTTGCCGGAAAGCGCCTACGAACCAAAAGGTCGGGAGTTCGAATCTCTCCAGGCGCGGCAACTTCTCAATTTTCTTCAAACAGTTAGCGCTGCGTGGATAAATTGCCATAGACCGTAGCCATGCGGTTGCGGAAGTTTTCTCATGGGGCATACTTGGTTCGCCGCTGCAATCGGGTTCGACTACGCCGCCCGCGAGGCATTGCCGGGGTCGCTCATGCGGAGGTAGTGTCTGCCTCTTGAATCTTGTCCGCGCCCAAGGCGCTCTATGGGGAGCCGTGCGGCCTCGGTTGGGGGAGAACGAGCTTGCGAGTGCCTGTGACTCTTGTAAAGCTAGCCGGGCTCTCGGTTCTGGCAGCATGCTCCGGCGGTCCCGAGCCATCAGCGCCAGGCGCACCGAACTCCTCGCCGACAGGTATCTTCAGAGTCAATCACGTAATTATCGTGATGATGGAGAATCATTCGTTTGATAACTACTTTGGAATGATGGCTTATGCTCCTGGAAGCCCATACCACTCTGCACCGTCCGGTTGCGCGGAAAGTGATCACGGATGCATCGACGGGCTGAATTGCAGCATAGATTCGACCGGCACCACCTCGTGCACGACCTCCAATCAAGAAGAGGACGGGACCCAAGTCAGGGTCT
Source organism: uncultured Gammaproteobacteria bacterium (assembly GCA_963789365.1). Classification (GTDB taxonomy): domain Bacteria; phylum Pseudomonadota; class Gammaproteobacteria; order Steroidobacterales; family Steroidobacteraceae; genus FEN-1191. The sequence continues at coordinate 1,471,644 of CAWBKJ010000004.1, read as the reverse complement.
TTCACGAACCGACCCGGTGCGTCGCTCCGGATCTCGGACATTCGTGGTTCCAGTCCCACCTAGAGGCAAATTTCAACAATCCCAATGGCGCTGTGCTCGCATCGCCTAACGACGGCTTCGTACGAGTGAACGACATGTCGGAGCAGTTGGACAGCGGAGTCGAGACGGCGACCGAGGATCAGACGATGGGGTTCTTTACGCAGGACGACTTGCCGTTTTACTACGATCTCGCGCAACAGTTTGCCATCGACGATCGGTATTTCTCCTCCGTGCTCGGGCCAACGTTTCCAAATCGTTCCTACCTCATGGCTGCCACATCATTCGGCCATGTGACAACAAGCGACTCGGCTGCACCGCCCGACGGCTATAAGCCGATTACGGGCACGATATTCGACCTGCTGGACAGTAGGCTGGTGTCGTGGACCGACTATTCTCTGAACGCAGCTCCAGCGGCCAGCTTTCGGCGACCCATCGGGACAGGAACAGATCCACATTTTCAGCCTATTCAGACCCTCCTTTCTCAGGCGGCAGGCACGACAGGGTCAGGGGCGTTGCCCCAAGTGTCGTTCGTCGATCCCAGCTTTGGTGGAGCGGACGAAAACGACGAGCATCCTCCAACCGACATTCAGCGAGGCCAGGCCTTCGTCTCACAGATCGTGAATGCGATTCGCAACGGTCCCTACTGGCCGGACTCCGTCATCTTCATCACCTGGGATGAGCACGGCGGGTTTTACGATCACGTGAAACCTCCCCAGGCACCGCAGGGATCGTCGCGCACTCCAGACGGGATATTTCCGGGTCAATGTGCTGATCTTTCCAATCCGCCGGCAAGCAGAGAGCCTGGAGGCGGGGCCGAGTGCGCATCGAACTACTTGAGTAGCTCGGACACGAGCGTCCGCGATGCGGAATCTCTCTGCCCGGCTTTCGGGGCGAATCCCACCGGACCTTATCCTGCGAACTGCGCAAGCTTCGATCAGCTCGGCTTCCGAGTGGGTTTTCTGGTCGTGTCACCATTCGCCAAGCGGCACTACATCTCGCATACGGTAAGCGACCATACGTCGCTCCTCGCGTTCATCGAAGAGCGCTATCTGACCAGCGGAGGAGGGCAGGAGCGCCCGCACCTCACACAGCGCGATCAGTACGCTGATGATCTCGCGGATCTCTTCGACTTCGACAACGTGCCGTCCCTCGATACTCCGGTCGGACAGGCACCACTTCCCGTGTCGGACTGTACACCCAGCTCATGAGCGGAAGGCCGGAGCGTGGGATACCGTCGGTATTCGACGGTAGCGCTCATATGCGGTGTCTTGGGAGCGCATGGAGACATGGCGGATATCGCAGGACTTGGGCACGCGAACGCAGGTCCTTGCGGCGCGCTCTGGTGAGCGCTTGCTTGAAGGACTAGCCGGCTGGAGGTCGTCGAGTCGAGTCAGCGGAGGCTCAAAGATCGGCTCCCGCCGATCTATAAACGGTTGCGGCGGTAGGCGGTCATAACCATAATCAAATTGACTCGACTCTGGGTTACGAGTTTGCGCAGTCAAGATAGTGAAGCGTAGTGCTTGGACCGGAAGCGGCCCCCGGAGAATTCCTTTATAAGTTGACCTGTAAATGCGTCTATATCTTGTACCCAGCTTTCGGGGGTGTCGATATATAGTCCCGCGAAGCCTTGGCGCGCCGAATTACAAAAAGATTTTAGGGGATGCCGACCATGAAGAAGACGCATAACGAAACCGTTGCTACAAAACTGATCATGCTCGGCGCAGGCCTGACGCTATTACTCGCCCTCCCGTTCGCCTTTGCCAACCGCGCCTTCGCCGATCCGAAACCCAAGTTCGCTTACGTGGCGAATCGGTGCCTCACTAAGAAAAATTGTACGGCAGGCACCGTCTCGGCCTACACCATCAACAGCTCCACGGGGGCCTTGAGCGCCGTCGCCGGTTCGCCGTTCGCGGCCGGGTACACCCCTCAATTGGTGACAGTAGACCCCTCGGGCCGGTTCGCTTACGTGGCGAATGATTTTGACGGCACGGTATCCGCCTACGCAATCAACAGCTCGACCGGGGCCTTGCGCGCGGTCTTGGGTTCGCCCTTCTCAGCCGGTAGATACCCTGGATCGGTGGCGGTGGACCCCTCGAGCCGGTTCGCTTACGTGGCGAATTTCGGAGATGACACGGTCTCGGCCTTTACAATTAACAGCTCCACGGGAGCCTTGAGCGCAGTTGCCGGTTCGCCTTTCGCGGCCGGGGACCCTCCTGTCTGGGTGACTGTGGATCCCTCGGGTCGATTCGCTTACGTGGCGAATGATTTTGATGGCACGGTACCTGCCTACACCATCAACAGCACCACGGGGGCCTTGCGCAAGCTCGCCGGTTCACCCTTTCCGGCTGGGAGCCTTCCTGCTTAGCGTTGTTCCCACTTAAATTACGCATGACAAAGACAAATCTGGGTCAATAAAACCGTTGCAGGCGCCGCGACCGAATAGCATGCAGTAACAGAGCAGGAGAAGGGGCGCTAAGATCGGCGGCAGTGTGAGTCGCGCCGCCAAAGTTACAACAATTTGATGCCAGTCGATCCGGACAATGCTCTTGCGAATTCTTGATATCTGATCGATGGGCCTGTTGCTAGGTTGCAGATGCCATCTTGAATTAGGAATTCATAAGGAAGACCAGGCTGTTCGCATTGAGAGCTGCGGATTCGATTAACTGCCAGCACAAACTCGTAGGGATGGGCAACAAGTGTCGAATAAAATCGAACTTCACCTGAAAGACCTGGTTACACCCTCAGTCCCGGACAACGTTGATTGTTTTCCAACGGACGACTTCTATTTACGGGCCCATAGGGGGGCAGGGGCTGGAATATGGTTCCGTGCTATACGGGCTGCTTGGGCTCTGGCACAACAAAAGCAGGAAGCCCGACGTTGTTAAATTGGTGCATTGAGTGAGGTCAGGGAGCACGACATGATTCGCGGACAGCGAATTTCCGCCCCCATGATAGGTGTCGCGGCGGCGCTTCTCTGCGCGACGCGCTTATCTGCACAAGATCAGGATGCCGCAGCACTCGCCAAGGCAGCGCAGAACCCGGTTGCGGACATGATCAGCCTGCCATTGCAGAACAACACAAATTTTGACGTCGGCCCGCTGAAGCAGACCCAGAACGTCCTGAATATCCAGCCGGTAGTGCCCTTCGGCCTAAATGGCGATTGGAACCTTATTACGCGCACCATCGTGCCTGTGATTTCTCAGCCCGCCTTTGCTCCCGACCAGAATCGTAAATTTGGCCTGGGAGATATCCAGTTCTCTACGTTCTACTCGCCGAAGAAGGTGGTTGGTGGGTGGGTGTGGGGCGTTGGCGCGATCGCCCAGCTCGACACCGCGACGGACAGTCGGCTCGGTCAGGGGGCGTGGGGGCTTGGACCAACCGCCGTGGCGCTGCGCCTGGGCAAAACCTGGGTATACGGCGCACTCATCAACAACCTCTGGTCAGTGTCCACGGAGGCAGGCCGCAGCAGTGTCAACCAGATGCTTCTGCAGCCTTTCATCAACTACAACTTTCCCAGCTCGCCGGGGCGGTATCTTACTTTTGCTCCAATCATTACGGCGGACTGGAAAGCGGACAGCGGAAACCGCTGGGTCGTGCCGCTCGGCCTGGGCATCGGGCAAATCATGCGTTTCGGGGACCAGCCAGTGAACTTACAGGTTTCGGCGTACTACAACGTGGAGAAGCCAGACTTCGCCGCAAATTGGCAACTTCGTTTGCAGGTTCAGTTTCTGTTTCCAAAGTGACGGTACGATCTCCTCCCGGCGCCAATCACGGTGCGAGAGCTTTCCAGGCGCTGCGATGTCGCCGAACGGACGCCCGGCTATGGATTCCGGGAGGCGTATTCAACGACACCGCTGACATTTGTCAAGACTCAGCGGCTGACGCGCAGTCGACTGGCGCTGCTGCGCGCGGGAGTCCGTACGTCGATCCGCCAGATTGCCAGAGCACACGGATTCACGCACATGGGCCAGTACTCGCATGACTATCATCGGCTGTTTGGCGAAACGCCGTCGATGACGCACGCGCGTAGGCGACCCGTCCCGGTTGAAAACGCAGTTGGTTCGGATTTTGGGGATACCTAGGCGACTGATCTAGCCGCTGGAATGCACTGGATCGGGCCAATCCTTGGTCGGGCGGGTGCCCAAGACCCGTAGCGAGTATCGCCAAGGCAACAAGCAGCAACCGGTCGGCGCTACTGGTACAGTTGCAACTATCGGTATACCGCCTGAGGGATAGAAGTGCCTCGATTATTCTTCAACCGGGCGGCGCGGCGCTGGTGCCTGTGCCTACTGACGGTCGTTTTTACGCTGCTCGCATTCGGCGCGGCGGCGCAAGAGACAGCGGCGTCCAGCGCGCCTGTCAAGCGGCCACGAATCGGTCTAGCGCTTGCCGGCGGCGGTGCGCGGGGTGGGGCCCATGTCGGCGTGCTCAAGGTCCTGGAAGAACTGCGGATTCCGATCGATTGCATTGCCGGCACCAGCATGGGTGCACTGGTTGGTGGTGGGTATGCCTCGGGCATGCCCGCAAGCGAAATTGAAAAATTCGTCAGGCAGGTCAACTGGAAGGCAGTCGTCGGTGGCGTGGGCAATCGCCTGCTGCAGTCGCCCGAGCAGAAGCGTTTCGATAGCGCCACGGGATCTCTGGAACTGGGACTCAATGGTGGCAGAATCATTCCACAGAGTGGGATAATCGCGACCAGCGGCATCGACGATTTACTGCGCGGCTACGTCGCCAAGGCTCGCCTGGTGGCGGATTTCGACAAGCTGCCCATTCCCTATCGCGCCGTGGCGACCGATATGCTGACGGGCAATATGGTCGTGTTCGATCACGGCGATATCGCGACAGCGATGCGGGCGAGCATGGCGGTTCCCGGCGCATTCGCGCCTGTCGTTACTGATCAGTACGTCTTATCGGACGGTTTTGTGGTCCGGAACCTCCCGATCGACGTGGCGCGCGAACACCTGCGCTGACATAGTCATCGCTGTGAACCTTGCCAAGGAACCCGCAACGCGCGAGCAGCTGCTGCGCCCGACCAGTCTTATTGCGCGAAGCAATGACGTGATGTCGGAAGCCAACGAGCGGCTGCAACTGCAGACCCTGACGGACAAGGATGTGCGCATCGATGTCCACCTGGGCGATATCGGCGCCGGGGATTTCGAGAGGACGCCGGACACCATCGACCTCGGGGAGAAGGCGGCTCGGGCGGCAGCTCCCCGCCTGGCGGCGCTCTCCGTGTCGGAAGAGGAGTATGCCGCGTGGCGCAAGCGGGTCACCGTGCGCCAGAGCATCACGACGCGGATCGCGGGGGTCGAATTCGAAGGGCTCGAGCGAATCAATCCGGAGTACCTGCGGACATTGACAACCGTACATGCGGGTGACACGGCCGACATCGCGGCCATCAGCCGTGACGCTTCGCGCTTGGCCGTCGTGGACGGTCTAAGCGGCGTCGAATACAAGTTTAAAGGCGATCCCGACAATCCTATCCTGGTCTGGCAGCCGAGGGAGCAGCAGAACGGGCCGGATTATCTGCGGCCGAGCGTCGGACTGTACGGTGGTGGTGGAGGCGACGTGCGCGTAGACGTGAGCGTGGAGCACGTGCGCCGCTGGATCAATTCCTACGGCGGGGAGTGGCGCAACCGAGTGCAGGTCGGCTCGGACTCGCTCGCGCAGACCAGCCTGTACCAACCGCTCGACATTGCCCAGACCTTCTTCACCGAACCCAGATTTCTTGCGCGGCGGTCGCTCGAGGACGTGTACAACAATGGCGATCGGATCGCCCGCTACAAATTCTACGATATCGGTGGATTGTTGGACGTCGGCGCCAATCTGGGGGAGGCCGGGCAACTCCGGGCCGGCTATTTTGCTTCCAAGCGCCGCTCGGAAGTGGACATCGGGATCCCGTTGCTGCCAAACGTCGACAGCACGGATGCCGGGCTGGCGGCGACGGCCACTTATGACAGTCGAGAGGCCGAGAGCTTTGCACTCCAGGGCCTCGCTGCGGAGCTTCAGTACTTCAAGTCGGACAGTTCGCTGGGTGCAGACCGCGACTGGCAACGCCTCGAGGCCGCGGCGCTCAAGAGCGTCGCGGTCAGACAGCTGACGCTTTGGCTCACGGTCGCGGGCGGCACGAACCTCGGAAGCACGCTACCCGACGATCGCGCGTTCGCCCTGGGAGGTCCGCAGAGCTTTCCCGGCTATGCTCCGGGTGAGCTTCGCACCCGCCGCTACTGGACCGCCTCCGGCGCTTTTCTCTGGAAGGTGGCCGATATCCTCCCGATACTCAGTCAAAAACTCTACGGAGGATTCACGTTGCAGGGCGGTCATGTCTACGGACGCATCGATCCGGTGCCGGACGGGACGGTCTACGGTGTGTCGGCCTTCCTTGGCGGACGCACTCCAATAGGAACACTCACGCTGGGCGGTGGCTGGGCATCGGGCGCGAGCGCCTTTTGGCTCACGCTAGGTGCCCCGATCGGCACCGGCACGGGATCAATACTCGATCAACCGTTGTTCCGTTGACGCCGTGGGGCCGAACCTGTCCGGCGCGCTCCCGAAAAGTCGTGGGGAATGTGGGAACAAACCCTGCCAAGTAGTGCACCGCCGTGACAATTGCAAAGGGCATCGCCCAAAGAAGTGCCCAAATATCAATAACCTAAAAACTGAGCCACGCGCCTACGAATCAGAAGTGCAGGAATTCGTACCTCTCCAGACACGCCAGTTTTCCGATGTTCGTCAATCAGTTATCTTTGCCCAGCAGCGGTCTGAGTCACCTCACTGCATCATCTTTTTGCCCGCGGCGGGACTCGCGTGCGGATTTTCGGCAATTTGGACTTCCACGCCGCTGCCGACCCCGTCCGGCGGGCTTTCAACGACGCGATCGGCCGCGTCCAGCCCGGATCCAATCTCGATGAGCTTGCCCATATCACGGGCGATCGTCACCGGCTTCAGCCTCACCCGATTGTCGGCGCCGACAGTAGCGACGAACAGCCCACGAGAATCGAAGATGAGCGCGCTGGCGGGCACGCTCAGCGTATGCACGGGGCCGGCCAATTGCAGTTGCACCTTTGCGAAGCTTCCGGGCATGAGTTCGCCGGCCGCGTTGTCGACGGAGAGTTGCATCAAGGTCGTGCCCGAAGCGGCATCGACCGATTGCGCCGAGGAAACGATCGTCCCCACGTAGGTCTTGTCCGCATGTTCGGGCACCGAGATCGTCGCCTTGGTTCCGGAAGGCACGCTCGGCACTTGGCTCTGCGGGACGTTCACGTAGACTCGCAAGGTGCGGGTGTCGGAGACGACGAACAACTGTGGGGCATTGCCGCCGCCGGCATTGATCAATGCGCCGACATCGGTGTCGCGTGCGGTGACAATCCCGTCGAACGGCGCTACGATTCGCGCGAAGCTTTTGGTCGCAACAATGCGGTCCACGTTCGCCTGCGCCGACTTGACCATCGCCTGTTTGGCGACGAGGTCGCCGGCTTTCTCGTCCACGTCCTGCTTCGCGACCGAGCCCGATGCGAGCAGCTCCGACCAGCGTTTGGCCGTCGTCTGCGCGAGCGCAGCATTGGCCTGCGCGCTCGCGAGATCGGCGCGCGCCTGGATCAGCTGCTGGTCGAGGTCGGGCGTTTCGATTTCGGCCAACAGCTCACCTGCCTTTACATGCGCGCCAATGTCTTTTTTCCAGCTCTTGAGATAGCCGCTGACGCGTGCATAGAGCGGTGCTCGTGCAAACGCCTCTATGCGGCCCGGCAACTCCAATCCCAGCTCCTGAGCGTCGCTGCCCGGCGTCACCACCGCCACGATCGGCAGCGCATGTGCCTCGGTCCAGTCGCGCAGGCGTGAGTTCTCGACGGCGCGCGTGGAGATCCCGAATGCGATGATTGCTATTGCGATCACGACACCGACGTACGCGGCGGTGCGCAGTCCTTTCCGGGACATACGGGGATTGGGTTCGGGTTCAGACGGCCGCATGGGGTTCTCCGGGAAACGCCGCCGGCGCGGGCTTTGGGGCATGGTGCCGGTGGATAATGCTGAAGATGACTGGCACGAAGAACAAGGTCGCGACGGTCGCGAACACCAGCCCCCCGATCACCGCGCGACCGAGCGGCGCGTTCTGTTCGCCGCCTTCGCCAAGACCGAGCGCCATCGGCGACATGCCGATGATCATCGCCAGCGCAGTCATCAGCACCGGCCGGAAGCGCACGAAACCGGCCTCAAGCGCTGCGGCCGTCGAGTCGCCGAGTTCCTCGAGTTTTTCGCGGGCGAAGCTGACGACCAGCACGCTGTTCGCCGTGGCAACACCCATGCACATGATCGCGCCGGTGAGCGCGGGCACTGACAGCGTCGTATGCGTCGCGAACAGTATCCACACGATGCCCGCCAGCGCGGCCGGCAGCGCCGTGATGATTACGAAGGGATCGCTCCATGACTGGAAGTTCACAACAATCAGCAGGTAAATCAGCACGATCGCGCCGAGCAGCCCGAACAGCAACCCAGAAAACGCATCGCTCATCGTCCGTACCTGACCTAACATGACCACCGAGCCCGCCTTGGGCAGGTCGGACTTGGCCGCATCGACGATCTTCTGCACATCCGCGGCGACGGCGCCCAGGTCGCGTCCCTGCGTGGTCGCATAGATCTGCACCATCGACTGGATGTCGTACTGTGAGACGACTGCGTTCGCCGAAGTGCGGCGGAGGTCGGCCAGCCCGCCGAGCACTTGCGGCGTGCCGCCACCCGCAGGCGTAATCGGCAGGTTACGCAGGCCGGAGAGCGAATCGACTTGGTATTGCGGGGTCTGCATCACGATCGAATACGACACACCGTTCTGCGGGTTCAGCCAGAACGTCGGCGCAACCTGGCTCGATCCGGCCAGGTCAACGACCAGGCTGTTGGTGACGTCGCGCTCGCTGACGCCGGCGTATTGGGCGCGCGTGCGATCCACCTCGACCCGAAACGCGGGTTGGCTGCGCGACTGCTGGATGCGGGCATCGGCAATGCCGGGCACGTGCCGGATCTTCGCGAGTAGCTGGTTCGCATAGGCAAAGCTGGCCGCGATGTCCGGACCGCGCACCTGCAGGTTGATAGGCGCCGGCGAACCGAAGTTGAGGATCTGGCTGACGATGTCAGCGGGAAGGAACGAGAACGTCGTCCCTGGAAAATGGTGCGGCAGCTGCTCACGCAGGCGGCGCACGTACTCCTCGGTGGGCCGGTGACCTTCCTTCAGGGCTATCTGCACGTCGCTGTCCTGCGAGCCGATCAAGCCGGTGTTGTTATAGGTCATGTTGATGCTGCTGATCGGCATGCCGATGTTGTCTGCCAGGGTGGCCAATTCATCCGGTGGGATGATCGAGCGCACCGCGTTCTCGACGCCCACCAGCCGATTGGCCGTTTCCTCGACTCGAGTGCCAATCGGAGCGCGCACGTGCATCAAAAGTTGGCCGGCATCCACGCTCGGGAAGAAATTGCGACCGAGCAGCGGCAGCAGCAAGAACGAGACGAGCACAAAGGTCGTGAAGCCGATAATGAACGGCCTGCGTCGATCGAGCGCGAGTTCGAGTTGACACCGGTACGCGCGGCGGATGCGCTCAAAACGCGCGCCGAAGCGCCGCTGGAAGCTAACCAGGGGATTGCGCGACGGGTTGTCCATGGGGGAGTCATCGACTTGCGAAGCATGCGGCTGCAGCAGGTAATTCGCCATCGTAGGCACCAGGGTACGCGACAAGATGAACGAGCAAGTCATGGCGAACATCACCGCCTCAGCCATGGGCACGAACAGAAACCGCGCGATGCCGTTGAGAAGGAACATCGGCACAAACACGATACAGATGCACAGCAGCGATACGAAGGCCGGGGTGACGATCTGCGCTGCGCCGTCGAGGATCGCGGTCTGAACGTCCTTGCCATGTTCGAGGTGCCAGTTGATGTTCTCGATCGTCACCGTCGCATCGTCCACCAGGATGCCGACCGCAAGCGCAAGGCCACCGAGAGTCATGATGTTCAGGGTTTCACCGAATGCCGCGAGCAAGGCGATCGCACCGAGCACTGACAGCGGGATCGAGATCGCGATGATGACCGTCGAGCGCCAACTGCCCAGGAACAGCAGGATCATCAGGCTGGTCAGTGCGGCGGCGATCACGCCTTCCTTGGCCACGCTGTTGATCGCCGCACTTACGAACAGCGACTGGTCGCCGACGGGCGCGATTTGGAGGTTGTCGGGCAGGGCAGCTTTCAGGTCAGTAACCTTTTGCTTAATGCCGGAGATAATTGCCAGCGTAGAAATCGAGCCGCTCTTGAGCACTGACATCAGCACCGACCGGCCGCCGTTCACGTGCACGATATTGGTCTGCGGCGGGTTGCCGTCGTAGGCATGCGCCACGTCGCCCAGATAGACCATCGCCCCGTTGACAGCTTTGATTGGAAGTTGGTTGAGCTGGTCGATATCCGACGGCGCGTCGTTGAGCAAAATGTTGTATTCGAAGTCGCCGATTTTCTGCGTTCCGACCGGCGTTATGAGGTTTTGCGCGGCGAGCGCGCCGGCCACATCCTGGCCTGAAAGTCCGCGCGCCTGCAGCGCGGCCGCGTCCAAGTCGATCTGCACCTGTCGTGTCTTGCCGCCGAACGGATACGGAATAGCCGCGCCGGGCACCGTGACCAAGCTTGTGCGGATCACGTTGATACCCAGATCGGCCAGGTTCTGCTCGGACAAGCCCTTGCCGGACAGTGCCAGCTGGATGATGGGCACCGTCGCGGCGCTGTAGTTCAAGATTAGCGGTGGCGTGGTGCCCGCCGGCATGGACTTGACTACGGTCTGCGAGATTGCGGTGACCTGTGCGTTCGCAGTGCGGATATCGACATTAGGCTGAAAGTAGATCTTTACGATGCCGAATCCGTTGTACGAGTTCGCCTCGATGTGCTCGATGTCGTTGACCGTGGTGGTCAGGGAGCGTTGGTAAGGCGTGACGATGCGACCGGCCATCTCGTCGGGGGAGAGGCCGGTGTACGTCCATGCGACGCCGATCACTGGAATGCGGATATCTGGAAAGATGTCCACAGGCGTACGCCACGCCGCAAGCGCGCCAACGATCAGGATCAACAGCGCCAAAACGATGAATGTGTAGGGCCGGCGCAAAGCCAGTCGGACGATGCCAATCATGGGTATCCCGGCGAGGAAGCTTGCCGCGGCAACCAAAAATGGCACCTGATGCGCACCGGCGCATTGAGCCATCTCGTCAGCCTGGCAACTCTTATTGGTAGCATAGAAGCAGCGAATCCCCCCGCAAACCTATATCTTTCGATATGAAGTATCGAAAAACACGATGGATACGAATGGCGGGAAATCTGCTCGTTGAGTTTGCCAAAGGGGCTGCCAGGAATCGATTCAGTCAGCGTTTGCGTCGACCCGAAGTCAATGCACCCTTAACGGATCGCATCGGCTGCGCGCGCTGCAGGCAATCCTCAGATTTCAGGCGATCAATGAACCAGCGGCCCGCAGGCCCCGGCGGGCTGTCTGTTCGATACACGGCGGACATCACGATCGTCTGGTCTTCCGGCGAAGCGTCCTCAATGGTGATCTGCACCAAGGCACCGCTTGCAAGGTCCTGCTCTACCAAATGCATCGGCAGGCTGCCAAAACCGAATCCCGCGCGCAGAAAGGCATGCTTGGCTCCCAGGTGGGAAAGGCGCCACATCCGGGGCGACAACACGCTGCCGGATCCGCGGGCGCGGTCGGATACCTCGGTATGAACCAGTTGGATGTGCTCGGACAATGCCGCCATAGGTATCGGCTTGCGATGCTTGGCTAGTGGGTGTTCTGAAGAAACCACCATCGGTAGTCTGACCGCCAGCAGCCGCTCGCGCGTGAGCTGTGGAGGCGCCACCGACCAGGAGCCCACCACGCCGAGCGCGCAGCGTCCGCTGAGCACAGGCTCGACCAAGGCGCTCGACTCCACGTCCAGTCGCAACAGCGTCGAGGGAAACTGCTTCTGGAAGGCAGCAACGGCGGCGGTGAAGACCGAGGTCGGCAACATCACGTCGGCGATCACGCTCAACTCGGGCTCTAGGCCGCCGGCCAGACTTTTGGCCTGCGCTTTGAAAAGATCGGCCAGGCTCGTCACGGCACGCGCATCGGCCAGCAGCGCCCGGCCGTGATTAGTCAGCACAGGAAAACGCGCGCGGCGATCAAACAGCTTGACGCCCAGTTGCGACTCGAGGTTGGCTAGTGTCAGGCTTACCACAGACTGCGCACGCCTCAGCCGGCGCCCGGCCGCGGAGAAACTGCCCTCGTCGGCCGCGGCAATGAAAGTACGCAGTTGATCCAATGAAATGCCGTCAAGCATCCATCAGCCTCGCAGATAGATCGTCCTTCGAACTATACGCTCCGGCGGGTTCCCAAAGTTGTCGATTCCGATGAAATTGCCAAAGACGGTGTCCCTGGTATGCGCTGAAAATTACCTGTCCGGTACTACACAAGGCGCGAGCCTGCCGCCACCGGCGCTCCATCGACGTGTTGCGGTTCTGAAGTAATTCAATAGTGCTGGGTGATTACTAACGGCCCGTTGCTGCCGCTTGTCAAAGACACCTGTCGGACAACCGAAGTCTGCGAGGTAACACGCTCACTCCACCGGCTCTAATACTCAGACCGGCACAACGTCGATCACGCAGGGATTTTGTGGGCCCACGGTCACACCGTCCTGCGCCTGCAAACCATTAGGTCGGAAGATCGAATCTCTCGAGACGCGCCTGGCGAGCCACCCTTTAAAAAGTTGCAAGAGTGGCGCTGTCGCAATTCGCCGAGGAGAACTTGCAACCGCAGTACCGCTCAGCGCGCGGATTCGACCCAGGACGCTTATTTCCCACTGCTGGAGGGGTGATGCGCCGCCTCGAGGGTTGTCTTGCACAAGTCGGCCTCGCCCTTAATACGGTCCACAATCCCTCCGGCGACCACCGTAGCCCCTGCAGTCGCTACGGCCAACGCGCCGGACGCCACGCCCTTTGCGCCCGCGCCCAGTGTGGGGCTTGTCAGCGTGCCGCGCAGTTCCAGGAATGGATTCGTGAACATGCCCGGGCTCACGCCAATGCCGCTACGTGGCCGCGTATTGAAATCGAACGCGAGAGCTTCAGTGCCGAGATTGACCGTGCCGTCGGCCGTCACGGTGACTTTGTCAGTCTGCAGAAGTAGTGGTGCGATCGTCGCCTTGCCATTAAGCATGTCGATCCGCGCCACCGTGCAATCGACCTTCGTGAAAGGATCTTCCTTTGCAAAGGGATTCAGCTTGCTAAGCAACTGGCCAATCACGCCACTGCCGACCACATTCAAGGCGCCCCGTCGGGTCTTGCCCGGCCCCGTGGAAATGATAAGTGTGCCGCTTGCGCCTGATGCCAGTTGCCGGGCCGAGGCACCGTTGGCATTGATATCCGCGGCTATGTTCAGCGGCGGCGCTTCCTCTTCCCGGACCTTGTCGCCGCCTGCAAAGAGGCCTGCGCGAAGTTCCTGCAGCTTCATTCCGACCTTCAGTGTCGCCGCATTGCTTCCAGAGGGCGTTAGTCCTATCGAGCCCTCGAGACTGCCGCCGTAGCCGCCGTTGGCACGCGCATGTGCCAGCAGTCGGTCGCTGTCGACGTTTATCGTGGCGTCGACACTTTTCAAAAGCATCCGATCGGCTCGCATTTCTTCCGCCTTAAATTGCAGGCGCGCATCCAGCTCGTGCAGACGCGAGAGCGGCAGGGGTGTCGTCGGAAACAGGTACTGCTCCTTCGGTGCATGTGCTGCTGGTGAAGAATGGGGCTTGGCCGGTGTTGGCTTGTCGAGGAGCGGCGTCAGGTCGAGCAACGGAGCGCTGAAGGCAACCTCGATATGCCGGTGCACGCCGCCCTGAAACATCGCCTTGCCCTTAAGATCGGTCTTGCCGATGTGGGCAACGAGGTTTGTCAATTCGATCCGGTCTTGTCCGTGGGTCAAGTCGCCGCTGACCGCTAGTGGCAGCGAGGGCAGCGTCGCCACCAGCTCAGCGAGGTTTTGTGCCCAGACATTAAAGTGAACTGTCGTCGGTTGATCGCGCTTTACGGGCAGGGTGCCATCGATCCGGGCTTGGGTTCCTCCGAGACTCATGGTGACGCCTTCGAATTTCAGTTCCGTGCTCGAAGCGGCCATGTGACCGGCAACTTCCAGCTCTGCGGCGGGGACATTCTTGATGTCGAATGCGGCTGCGAGTCGTGCGGCATCCAATACTTTGAGGCCGAAATCCAGGTTTGAATCGCGCAGCCCGAGCGCCGCTATTGTTCCTGTAATGCTCGTCGTGATGTCTCCGGCCTTCCCCTGAAGTTCGACATGCGTTCGTGGGCCGGCAGGCTTAAGGCTGGCGTCGATGTGCATTTGACCACCGGCAAATTCCGGCAGACGAAATTCTTGGAGCATCGTGCCCAAATCAGGATTATCGACCGTCAACGTCAGATCTGCAGCGGCCAGCGGATACAGTTGTCCGATCGCACCCTTTGCAATTATCTGCAGATTGCCAAGCGAGGCTTGGATCGACATGCGGATATTCCGCCCAGTGAGTAGCGCGTGCAGTGGTCCAAGTTCGCCGGCGAGTGTCGCCGCGTACACGTCCACCGAGCCCTTGCCATTGACCGCGAGCAGTTCGTCGGATCCGGGCAAAACCGTCAGAGATTCTACTTGCGCCACCTGGTCTTTCTGGCCGGGCACGCGATACGTGACGCGTAGGTTACTGAGGATGGCGTGTTGGAATGCAATTGGTAGTTTCTCCAGTCCGGCGTCGGACTCCTCTGGTGGAGGTTTAGGAATATTTGGATTACCAAAGGTCCAGTTGTTGCTGCCATTGTGATCACGCTCAAGAGTGACCGTCACATCACGCAGCTCCAGTGTTTGGACGTCGACGGGGCCGAAGAGCAAGGACCAAAGGTCGATCTTTGCGGCGACGTGTCCTACCTGCAGCATCTGGGGCGTTGAGCCCCATGGAACATTTGTGACGCGCACTCCTTCGGCCTGCACCCAGATCGCGGGAGTCAGTTTCAGCGTTAAAGGGCCGTCGATGGCAAACTCGCGGCCAATGCGCTGAGTCACGAATTGTTCGATTCGGCCCTTGTGCCGACCCAGATCGCCAAACGCGAGGTACAGGCACAGCGCTACCAAAAATGCTACGAGAACGAGCGTAACGACGGTGAGCACGCGTGGCAATATCTTCATTCGAATTGGAACCCTGAGTGCTGCGTGCCAAGCAGCTATTCGCTGAAGCTACGCCATTCTGGCACATCCTTCCGGTGCATTGCGCCCGAAAGTAGACCCGAGGACTGATGAGCGGGGATCGACGGTGTTTACACGGCCGCTGTCTGCCACGGGTAAGCGGCGCAGGTGCTGAACGCAAGCCGAGTGCGCCGCAGAGGTGCCTTAAGGCCGGCGTTAGTTGCGGCTGGCAGGGGTGGCAAGTGCATGATTGTAAATGGACCCTCCATCTAAATTCACGCCTGTGTTCAACCCGTCCAAGGAAGTACTCGACCCTCCCGTCAAGGGATACTAAATAAACTAAAGCTTACGCGACGGCGACCCGGGCACAAACCGTCGGAACGGACTCAAGCCTGGCCCGGATACCGAGAATCGTGCATTGCAGGTCAGCGTCCGTGCTTGGCGCGGACCCTGACAATCCCGCAGGGACAGATCAAATCGGCAGGATAAAGACAATCCTAATTGTGGCCGGCTTGGATCCTTGCCAGGATTCAGTCATCACCGCGCTCCGCACATTGGTCATCGACTTACTGCGTTGCGGTCTTTCGCCACTCGGCATCGACGGCAGGTGGCAGAGCGTCAAGATGCGTCAGAAATGTTACCAGCGTCCAGATCTTTTCATCTGACGG
The DNA here is from genome assembly GCA_963789365.1 of uncultured Gammaproteobacteria bacterium. Taxonomy (GTDB): domain Bacteria; phylum Pseudomonadota; class Gammaproteobacteria; order Steroidobacterales; family Steroidobacteraceae; genus FEN-1191. The sequence goes on along the minus strand of CAWBKJ010000004.1, from coordinate 1,455,738 downwards.
ATCTTTGCCGAAGGCGTCCTTGTGAAAAGCACCTTTCATCACGAACATGCCGGAATATCGGACGCCGTGCTCTGCTATCCAAAAGAGTTGATAGTCCGGCTTGCTTGGATGGTGCAACGCAAATTGGGGAGGACTTGGGTAGAGGTGGGGCGCGGCTTCGTTTGCGATCGCGGTGGCCGGAGTTCCATGGCAGCCCGCGCAAGCGCCTGCGAACAGCTTTTCGCCGGTCATCAGATTCTCTTCGGTCGGTGCAATCGGATTTGCAAGACGCGGAGCGTTCCGCGTCGTGGATGCATCGAGGGCCATGCGTGCGACCGCATTTTCCCAACGAGGAGGTCTGGTGTCGGCGCTTACCGGAAGTAGACCAAACCAAGCGGCCAACAGAAGTGCGGCTGGAAGAGCAAGAACCCCAATTACAAGTCCCAGTAGAAAGTTGCGCATGCGAGAATCTCCAAGATCGTCTGTCCCTTGCTGTCGGTAGCGAACGGCCGCGTCGCAGACAAAATGGCCTCTTTTCGTAGTATACCGGCGCAGGTTGCGCGCCCCCGGTCATTCCAGACCGATTGATCCTCAGAAGAAGACTAGACTCAGCCAAATCCGGCCACTTGGGCTAAGCTTACTAGCCGCGGGGCGTTGAATTAGGTGACGGTGCGCGATTCTGAGGCGATTCCGTCAGTCCCTCGAAGGTCGTTGTAATGTCCGTATCGTATATGGGTTAGGGTCCTGCTCGAGTGGCCGGACTGGGTCGGCCGCGGTTAATTGCCTACTGTGCCATGCGGTGAGGCGAAAAATGTGCCGAACTCAAACTGATTGCGCGATGTTTGTGCCGTCGAGATGGCAGAGATAATGGTCGGATCGCTGCAGTATGTGGGTATCGTCAACTCATACTGCATCAATTGCTTCAGCGCTAATTGAGTGGTTACATCGGGCCGCAATCCCGCTCAAACGCAAAACGGGAGTCCAGGCGTGTGGTGACGAACCGCAGAAGGAGCGCCGGCCGCTCAAGGTATTGAGGCAACCAGTCAAGGAGTAAGAGATGGCTAGTCAAGTTTGCGCCCATTTGGCCGCAATCAAAGCGCTGAAGCAGCCCCGGCGCCGGGTCTGCGAGGACTGCATCAAGACCGGCGACAGTTGGGTGCATCTGCGCACTTGCCAGGAGTGCGGAATCACCTTGTGTTGCGACAGCTCGCCGAATCGTCACGCGAGCAGACACGCGCGCGCTACCAAACATCCAGTGATTGCCTCGGCCGAACCTGATGAACGTTGGCTTTACTGCTATCCGGATGACCAGACGGCAGGGTACTGAGTGCGCAAGTCGGCCTTGGGAGCTGCCATCCCCACCCATTGCACCAAGCCGGAATACTTACCTCCGGCGTCTCTGGGTCTTCCGGGCTTCACGATAGTACGTTAAGAGCTCCTTGCGGCGGGGAGGACGGGACGTCGTCAGGATTTCGGCGCCCGTGAGGTGGGCAGCTTCACGTCGAAATTGATTTCCGCCAGCTGTTCCGACGCCCGGCCGATTCTGCGAAGGAAGCGAGCCCAGCGAGGGTCTCGCCTGATATTCTCCATCAACGGATCAATGGTGATATTCGACAATCCAGGATCGCGAAGTGTGGCGGCCTTGTCCAGCCACTCAAAGGCACCGTCCTGCTCACCGCGCCACGCCATCACATCGGCGATGTTGTAGGCCGCTTCCTTGCCGTGATGCGCAGTTAAATCCGCGAGTGCGGCGTTGGATTCGGCACTGCGCTTCAGGGCGTGGTAAACCATTGGCAAACCCATGCGGCCCCAAATCTCGCCCGTCTCGCCCTGTATCGCGTCCAGCGCCTGCCGCGCTTCTCCCTTGAGCAGCAGCGCCTCGCACATGTTGTACTGTAGGCCGACTCGCCCAGGACTTAATTTAAGAGCCAAGCGGTACCTTTCCAGAGCATCATCGAAGCGCCCTCGGTAGTAAAAGGCATCGCCCAAGGCAACCTGCGCACTGGTGTCGACCGGATCGACCGAGACCGCGTATGCGCCGAGAATCACCGCCTGGTCCACGCGGCCCAGATCGTGGGTGAAGACGCCAGCCGCGCGGATCGCGTCGGCGTTCGCAGGCTCGAGGGCCAATGCGCGCTGGAGGTATCGAGCCGCGGCGGCCATGTCGCCATCGTAGCCGTCAGCAACATAGCTAAGGCTGACCAGGGCCGACGCCGACTCCGGGTTGAGCGCCAGTGCGCGGTTCGCGGCCTCGCGGGCCAGGCGATAGCCCTCATCCACAGCTCGCAAGCGTTGGTTGGCCTGAGCAATATAGATGTCACTAAGGCCCGCCCAGGCATCGGCGTAGGCCGGATCAACCGCCAAAGCCTGCTTAGCGAATTCCTCGGACTGGCGCAAGCCATCCGCTGTTCGGATCTGACCGAAGTGGCGAGCCTGCAGGTAGAGCGTGTGAGCCTTGGGATCGACCGTACTATGTGGCGAAACGGTGCCCAGCAGTTTGATCTTGAGTTGCGCCACCACTGCGCCGGCTATCTGCTCCTGCACGGCAAACAGGTCACTGAGCGTCCGATCGTAAGTCTCCGACCACAATTCGGTATCAGACCGCGCATCGATGAGTTGCGTCGTGATGCGCACATGATTACCGGATCGACGCACCGAACCTTCGAGGATGTACAGGACATTAAGGCGTCGCGCAATGTCGGGAATCGGCAAGGTCCGGCCTTTGAACGAAAAGGCCGAAGAGCGCGAGATTACTCCGCAGTGGTGTCATCTTCGTCAGGAGACTGAGCAGCTCTTCGGCGAGCCCGTCTGCCAGAAACTCCTGATCCTTCCTTTCGCTCAGGTCCGTGAAGGGCAGCACGGCGATGGATTTGTCGGAAATCGCTGGTGCCGGAGGCACAGGCGCCACTGTCAGCCCGGTCGATGCCGGAGGCGACGAACCGCGACGGCTCGAGAGCCACAGCCGGTCGGCCGCGAATCCGGCGAAGAGCAAGCCGGCCAGGCATGCAACCACGATGACATTGCGGCGCGACAATCGAGCAGCCGCCGAATTTGCAGAAGGGTGCGAAGTCACCGCTGGGACCGCAAATGCCGGGGGCGCATTAATGGCGGAATTCACGGCAGCCACAAGCCTAGGCATTGTCCGCGAGGCGGCGCCGCCACTGGCATCAAGCCACTGCGAGGTGTTAAGGAAATATTCAAATTCGGCAGGTAGCGGCGCTTGATCGATTCGCAACGTCACTACAGGTTGGCGCTTGGAGGTCGCTCGTTCAATCTCCCTGAGAACGTGGGGAGAGGTCGCGGCGTCCTGCGACAAAATGAGAACAACGGCTTTGACCGAGTCGATGGCATGCACGATTTCGCCAGCGTAGTGCGCGCCCGGTGTTACATTCCGAGGCGCAATCCAGCACTGCAGACCCTGCCCCTCAAGGGCCGCGGTCACCTCATTGGCGATCGCGGAGTTGTTGGAGGCGTAGCTGATAAATACTTGGGGTGCGCCCGAAGGAAGGCTCGCTGCCTGCCCTTCGCTACCCTCTCCGGCCATATCGCCCCCCTCAACGCTTGCAGGATGTTCGCGGAAGCTTTTCGCTTTCGCAACAAGCTTAGGTTTGGGCCTAGTGCCAAACTCAGACCGGGCGTGCCGTAGTAGCGAGTAGGTAGCGCGCGTCTGCCCCTGCCAAGCGCCGCAACTAAGAGCCGCGGCATATGGCGCAAGCCCGCTCGCAGGGTTGATGTGCGTCACAGTCCCTAGATTTCCTCCCCGGTCCCGTCACAGAGCGGGAGTAGGCCGGTTGCGGTTATGTCCAATGGCAGAGAAGACTTTACGTATCGCCAGATAGGGCCGTTGATGCGGCGTACTGGTCAGTAACCGCGAGGCAAGACGTCATGTTGCAGCCGAACCGCTCTCCGCCGACACGCGGCTCATCGCGAGGCCTGCGGCTCGTGAGGTGCTGTCTGTATGTCTTGTTGACAGCTTTTACCAGTCCCGCGTTCGCGCAGTTCAAATTGCAGCAGGCGTTCACAGGTACGTCGGCCCCGGGATGGACACTCACCGGTAACGCGCTGCTGACTGCACCGTCGATCGACCTGTCCGGCCAGGGATGGCTGCGTCTCAGCGACACCGGCACATACGAGCAGGGTCTGGCGCTCGACACCTCGCAGAGCTTTCCCGGCGGCGTGCCTGTGACCGTCCGCTTTAGCTATGTGTCCTGGGGCGGGAACGGAGCGGACGGCATCACCCTGTTCCTTTACGACTCGACGCAGGACATGAGCGGAGCCATAAATGGCGGCGGGCTCGGCTATTGTGGTGGCGCAGGGGGCTACCTCGCCATCGGACTGGATGAGTACGGCAATTTTTCGAACCCTGCCGATCATTGCGGCGCTGCCGGAGGCGGCCCCGGTCGCGTGCCCGACTCGCTGGTGCTGCGCGGGCCGCTGAGCGCAAACGATCAGTACATCACCGGCCTGCCGATAGCAGGGGGCATCGACAACCCGGGTGCGAGCACGCGTCCCCTTTCTAAGACAGTCCTGGTGACGCTGACGCCGGCTTCCCTGGGTTACACCGTGACTGCCCAGTTTCAGAGCGACAGCGGACAACCATTCCAGACTTTATTTGCCAACGTGGCCTTCCCGTTCGCGGCTCCGGCGAGTCTGAGTGTGGGCTTCAGCGGCAGCACAGGGGGTTCGACCAATTACCACGAACTGCAGGGACTCGTCGCGGCGACTCCGGCTGACTTGCTGGTGACCTTGAGCGGACCTGCGACCGTACTGCAGGGGACGCCCGTAACGTACTCACTGACAGTGACGAACAACGGGTCCTACCCCATCCATGCGGCCGACGCACCGCTCGTGACCGATTCCCTGCCCGCATCGATCACGGGAGTCAGCTGGACCTGCACCCCCGCGGGTGGCGCGAGCTGTACGGCCTTTGGATCGGGCAACATCCACACCTCCGGCCTCACTCTGCCATCGAATGCTTCGGTCACCTACACGATCACCGGGACGCTCGATCCTGCGACAGTCTGTGGCGGGACCTTGACCAATTCCGCGAGTGCCGACTTCGGCAGCGCCTCGACTTTCCTCGACCCTGACGAGACCAACAACACGGCATTGGTGAGCTCTTCAATCAGTTGTGCAGTCACCGTGGTGGCCAACCCCGGCGCGGTGACGTACGGCCCCACGACCGTGGGCACGCCCAGTGCCACTCGTTCCGTCATCGTCACCGGAACCAACGGCGCGCTAATCAGCAAAATCAGCACCACCGGGGATTTTTCGCAGACCAATGACTGCAGCGCGGCGCTCAGCGGGACCAGCTGCACCATCGAAGTCACCTTCAACCCCGGGAACGAAGGCAGCCTGAATGGCACGCTTGTGATCACCAGTAGTGCATCCTCTTCGCCCACCACGGTGACGTTGAGCGGCACCGGCACCAATGCCATACCGAATTCCTTCAATTTCACCCCGCTCAACAACGTGGGTCCATCCACGGTGCAGGTGTCGAATGCAATCACCGTCACCGGCACGAACGTGCCGACGACGATCAGTGTCAGCACCGGCGCCGAGTACAGCGTCAATGGTGGTCCCTACACTACGACGCCAGGAATTGTCGCGCCGGGCGCTCAGGTTACCGTCCGGGTGACTTCGTCCACCATGTCCGGCGGCTCCGTGAGCGCCGTGCTCACGATCGGCGGTGTGAGTTCCACGTTTGTGGTGACGACGATGGCGCTGCCACCCCCGGTGGCGCCACCACCACCACCTGCGGTGCCGCCGCCGCCACCGCCTCCCGTGCCGCCACCACCACCCCAGCTGCACAACGTTTCGGTCAGCTCCGGCGGCGGCGGCAGCATGTCGCCGGGGATGCTGATTGCGCTCGCGCTCATGCTGCTGCTGCGGCTGCGCCGTTTGCGCCAGAACGTCATCCCGGTGCTGCTCGTCATGGTCATCGCGCTGGCAAGCCACCCCTCGGCGGCTGCGGATTGGAACGCGATGCAATCCAACCTGTATTTCGGCGGCGCTCTGGGCGGTGTCACAAGCTCGCTAACGCCGGCTAAGGTGACCAGCCGTTTGCAAGAAAGCGGCTACCAGGTCCACGCGTCCGATGTGGAGCGCAACAGCACGAGCGCCAGCCTGTACATCGGCTACGAGCTGCCGCGTCAATTTGGGGTGGAAGCCGGATGGAGCTACCTTGGCCGCACGACGACCGAACTCGCGGGCGTCGAGCCCCCAGATCTTCAGCAGTTGCTCTACGAGGCTGCGCGCGTTACTCGCGGCGGCGGGGACGCGTGGTCACTGGTCGGTCGCTATCGATGGCAGTTACAGCCGAAGTTCTCGCTGGACTTACGAGCCGGCCCTTATCGCTGGGTGACGCACTCTGACCTGAGGTTCGGGTCGGATGTGCAGCTCAACCGCAATGATCGCGGGTGGGGATACGTGCTCGGTGTAGGACCGCGCTACTTGCTGTCCGAGCATTGGGCCGTGGCCTTGAACGTGAATTACTTTGTCTCGACCAGCGACAACCATTTTGCTCAATTCACCGCCAGCATCGACTACCGCCTGCGCTGAAGGACACTCGGCTTCATTGAGAACCGGCTCGGGGGGAGGGAGTCCTATTCAAGTTATTGATTTAATAGCTTGGCGGTGGCACTGATACCTCCATGGACCGGAGAGTCGGGAATTCGAATGCCGCCGCAGGCGCGCAATCGATCAATGGCTTACGCAAAAGCGTGCCATTTCGTTTTTGAGAGACCCAATATCCCCTTAACTCGTCGTGGCGCACCAGCCACAGGCGCGGACGGGTCCTATTCATCAGAAATTGCAAAAGCCAAGCGCGGTCACGGGGCGTGATGCCCTGGTGGTCTGAACGCGTAAACTACTCCGGCATCCTTGGGCTATTAGCACGAGGCAATGCTAGGTCTGCGTCTGTGCTCAACCGTCGGAAAACAGCTCGTCTGCGACGGAGCCGGGAACCTGGCGATTGCAGGCCGGGCGGGCCACATCAATGCAGGAACGGCACCATGAATGAAGGGCTCTCAGCTGACCTACTGCGCCGCATGGACGCGTACTGGCGCGCCGCCAACTATCTTTCCGTCGGGCAGATCTATCTGTATGACAACCCCCTGCTGCGCGAGCCTCTGAAGCCGCAGCACATCAAGCCCCGTTTACTCGGACACTGGGGGACCACACCGGGGCAAAATTTCATCTACGTGCACCTTAACCGGATCATCAAGCAATACGACCTGAACGTCATATACATCTCCGGTCCCGGGCACGGCGGGCCGGCCTTGGTGGCCAATACCTACCTTGAGGGCACGTACACCGAGTGCTATCCCAATGTCACCCAGGACGAGCCAGGCCTGCGGCGCCTATTCAAACAGTTCTCTTTCCCCGGAGGCATCCCGAGCCACGTCGCCCCGGAAACCCCAGGTTCCATCCATGAGGGCGGCGAACTCGGGTATTCGCTCGCTCATGCCTACGGGGCTGCTTTCGACAATCCAGATCTGATGGTCGCCTGTGTTGTGGGCGATGGTGAAGCGGAGACGGGCCCTCTGGCGACTGGCTGGCACGGCAATAAATTCTTGAATCCGGCCTCTGATGGTGCGGTGTTGCCGATCCTGCACTTGAATGGCTACAAAATAGCGAGTCCGGCGGTTCTGGCTCGCATCGGCAAGGAGGAGTTGCATCAGTTCCTGAGTGGCTGCGGCTACGAGCCGTACTTTGTCGAGGGCAAGGAGCCTCACGCCATGCATCGGCTGATGGCAGAGACGCTCGATGCAATTGTCCTGAAAATAAAACGCATTCAGGCCGAGGCACGCGCGGCGGGAGTCGCAAGACGACCGCGCTGGCCCATGATCGTTCTGCAATCCCCAAAGGGATGGACGGGTCCCGCGACGGTGGATGGTGAACCTGTAGAGGGCACCTTTCATGCACACCAGGTGCCGCTGGGAGAAGTCCGAACCAATCCCGCGCACCTGAAATTGCTCGAAGAGTGGATGCGCAGCTATCGTCCGGCGGAGATTTTTGATTTGCATGGCGGACTGATTTCAGAGCTTTCCGAGCTGGCTCCCGCAGGCACCCGTAGGATGGGTGCCAACCCGCACGCCAACGGGGGCGCTCTCCTCAGAGACCTGCGCATGCCTGATTTTAGGGATTATGCCGTCAGCCTGGCTGTCCCGGGGAGTGTCGAGGCCGAGGACACGCGCGTCCTCGGCGGGTTTCTTCGCGATGTAATCAAGCTCAATGAAACTCCGCGAATCTTCCGCCTGTTTGGACCCGACGAGACACTTTCCAACCGACTGAACGCCGTTTTCGAGGCGAGCGCGCGCCAATGGTGGGCCGAAACGATCCCAGGCGATGAGCATCTTGCGCCTTCAGGAAGCGTCATGGAGGTGCTGAGCGAGCACCAATGCCAAGGTTGGCTTGAGGGCTACCTGCTTACCGGACGCCATGGACTTTTCAACTCCTATGAGGCCTTTATTCACATCATTGATTCAATGTTCAACCAGCACGCGAAGTGGCTAAAGTCGACGCGAAGCATCGCCTGGCGCCGACCACTCGCATCGCTTAACTACCTGCTTGCCTCCCACGTATGGCGGCAGGACCAAAACGGCTTTACCCACCAGGACCCCGGGTTTATTGATCACGTCGTCAACAAAAAAGCCAGCATCATCCGCGTATACCTGCCGCCCGACGCCAACTGCCTTCTTTCGGTCGCCGATCACTGCCTGCGTAGCCGCCACTACGTCAATGTGATCATCGCCGGCAAGCATCCCGCGCCACAGTGGCTCGACATGCCTTCCGCCGTAAGGCATTGCGCAGCCGGCATTGGAATATGGGCGTGGGCCAGCACTGATAAGGGAGCCGAGCCCGATGTGGTCATGGCGTGCGCCGGGGACGTGCCGACCCTCGAGACCCTGGCTGCCGTGAAGCTTTTGCGCACACACTGTCCCGATCTCAAAGTGCGCGTGGTGAATGTCGTCGACCTCATGAAGCTTCAGCCCGCGAGCGAGCATCCGCACGGGCTCAGTGACCCTGATTTCGATGACCTGTTCACGCGGGACAAGCCGATCATCTTTGCCTTTCACGGGTATCCCACGCTCATTCACCGGCTGACCTACCGGCGCACCAACCATCACAATCTGCACGTACGTGGATACAAGGAGGAGGGCACAATCACTACACCGTTCGACATGACGGTGCTCAATGACCTCGATCGCTTCCATCTGACCGGGGATGCCATCGACCGTCTTCCTCAGCTCGGGGCGCGGGCGGGCTATGCCAAGCAGGCGCTGCGAAGCAAACTCATCGAACACCGAGAATACATCTGCGAGCACGGCATGGATTTGCCTGAGATTCTCAATTGGCGTTGGTGTGACTAAGCCACGAGACCGTCAAACGTCCGACGATTGAGCCTTGTGCGCGCGTAGGAAAGCCTGATTAGGAAGGCGAGAGAACAAAGCGCATGAAGTCCATAACCCTGCTAGCGCCCGAACGCCTTCGCCTTGAGCTCGGAGATATAGTTCCTGGCAGACTGTTCCGCGTCTTGCGGGTCCGGGGCTGAGCTACCCCGCTTCTTCGAAGCCTCCAGAAGTTCGTCCCGGCTGTTGATTCTCGGGAAAGGCACAGCCGGCACCGCGACGCTCAGGAAGGAGCACAACGGCGCCCAGCCGTCCTTAGGCGAATAAACCAAAAGGCGATGGGCGGGTAGGGCGTCGATTACCGCCTGATTTCGACTATTGAACCAGTCGGTCATGAACCGGCGGTCCTTCACACGACCTCCGAAGGCCTCGAAGATGACAGCTTGAAGCATTTCATGGATGGGCGAGCCCGCAGGCGAACCTTGCATCTGGTCCGAGAAGATCGTCTCGGAGACAGAATCGAACCAGCCCTCGGCATCTCGGACCGTGAGCACAACCTTGGCGTTCGGGTAATAGGCCGCAAGCTCACGCCAATAGCTGCACGCCGGATAGTCCGTTGTGGACTGGTAACCGTCGAAAACCGAGTCCCAGTCGGGCCTGCCCTTGGTCACTTCGAGCCACAGCGGGATGTTCCGGCGGCCGCCGGCGAAGACCTCGGACATGTGGTAGCAGGGACCGAAGCCGAGATGCTCAAGAGCAAACTTCAATGAGAAGGTTGCAGTCCTTCCGAGACCGGCCCCGATGACCTTCAGGGCCATAAATCACCTCGTGCTGACCGATAGCGGCTATTGAATGCCATTTCCATGGGACCGTGTCTGCGGAGCGCGGCCAAAGGCCCGTTAGCGCCGGACGCCTGCAGCTTGCTTTCGGGCGCTCACTTGTGCCCTTGGCCGTAGGCGAGGGCTCGCACGATCGTGCGCAACGCGAATCTCCGCGATAAAACCGTCGCTGTCCTCGGCCAGGCGGCGCAGGAGATGCGCGGGGGCAACTGTGTTCGGGTCGTACTTCATGCTCCAGCGGATGAGTTCGATCATTATCGGCAGGAGATCGAGAGCCTTCTCAGTCGGCTGGTAGATCACCCGCTTGGGTTCGGCCGGGTCGCGCCGCCGGGTGATCATTCCTGCGGCTTCGAGCTGCTTCAGCCGGCTCGCGAGAATATTCGACGCGATTCCCTCGTTGCTCGCCAGCAACTCCTGAAAGTAGCGCCTGCGCACCATGATGATGTCGCGGAGCACCACCAGTGTCCATCTGTCGCCGATAAAGTCTAGGGCACAGGCAATAGGACAATCGGAGCGGCGCGACCGTAACGTTGGCTTCATGGCGCGAGAGTAGGCTGAGGACTTGCATAGTGCAAGCGGATGAATATAATCACTTGCGAAATGCAAGTTGGTGGCAGCAATCGTGAGGAGACTAGGATGACTAAACTCAAGTTGACCTATTTTGATTTTGATGGCGGACGCGGCGAGCCGGCGCGCCTGGCGCTCCATGTCGGCGGCATCCCCTTCGAGGACGAACGAATCAACCCCAAGGACTGGCCGCAATTTCGGGACGGGACGCCGTTTCATGCGCTGCCGACACTGGAGATAGATGGCAGGCTGGCGACGCAGTCCAACAGCATCAACCGCTACGTCGGCAAGCTCGCCGGCCTGTATCCGAAGGACGATTGGCAGGCATTGCTGTGTGATGAGGCCATGGATGCGGCCGAGGACATCGGCACCCGAATTGCCGGGACGATGGAACTGCCCGCCGACGCCAAGAAGAAGGCGCGCGAGGAACTCACGAGTGGGCGCATCACCCGCTACCTAGAGCAGCTGGAGGCCCGACTGAAGGCTTCGGGAGGCGAATACTTTGCCGACAAACGCCTCACGGTGGCGGACCTCAAGATCTTCATGCTTGTCCGATGGCTCCGCTCCGGGGCGCTCGATCATATTCCCAAGGACCTTGTGGACCGCGTCGCCCCTCTGATGGTCAAGCACTTCGAGCGCGTTGCCGGCCGTCCGGAGATCGCGGAGTACTACGAACGCCGCAAGGCAGCGTAGTCCTTAGATCTTGCCCCGGGGCGCAGCCCCACTTCCCCTCCCCACGGGTTGAACGCGCGGGGAGGGGATGGATTATGCGAACACTTACCTCCAGGGTTTGGTCCAGCCACTGCAGCGGCGCCCACGAGTAAACATTGTCCATCGGGGCTACATTTCATGGCGCGAAGGCAAACTCGCAGGATGGGAAAGGGTCCTGCTGGCCCAATGGCATGGAACTTTCGGGCGCCGGTTCTATTTGGTTGGCAATTGCGGCGCGGGCGCGGCGAAGATCTCGCAATCGCCGCCAAAATCAACCTTGCGACACACCGGAAAGTAGATCGAAGCGCCGTCCTTAGTCCACACCGGGGCCGTCGCACGCCCTTCGGTATTCGCAACCAGGCGCACCTCGCCACCGCTTGGATCCATGACGAAGATTTGATAATTGCCACGCCTGTTGGACGCAAAGGCGATCTGGCGGCCATCCGGCGACCAACTGGGCCAGCCATCAAAGGCGGGATCGGCCGTCAAGTTCCTTTGATTCCCGCCCGTTGCATCAGCGATAAAGACCTCCGAATTTAACTCGCCGAGTATCCGTCGGAATGCGATGTACCTGCCGTCAGGAGAAAATGCGGGGTACGTATTGATGCCACCTGCAATCAGCGGCGTGATCTTGCGCGTACCGAGATCTATGGTGTCAATCTCAGCGTCATTCTTCGCCGGCGGCCGCAGGTCGTCGTCCGTACAGTAGATTATGCTGCTGCCGTTCGGCGCCCAGTTTGGATGTATGGCGCGTACGGTTGCAGGTGTTAGGGCCTCGACGTGGGCGCCGCTCGGATCCATGACCGAAATGACCTCACCGCCACTCTTGAGCGAGACAAAGGCGATTTTGCCGCCGCCAGGAGACCATGCGGGGTCTTCGTGGCCGAACTCATCGTGGGTGATCTGCCTGGCATTCGCTCCGTCGACGCTCGATACAAACAACTGCTCGACTCCGGCCACTACGCCAATGTAGACCATTTGCTTTCCGTCCGGAGCGAACGACGGATCAACGTTCACCGAATGAGTCAGCTGAAAGGCGAGGCCGGGGCGAGCCTGAGTCGATGCGGCTTGCGCCGTCGCCTGCCACGCGCTTAGCTGAAGAGCGAGCAGGGCCCAGATTGTTGAGATTGGCTTCAATGAAATCAAGCTGCGGCGCGAACTCGCCCGCTGTGTAGCAACCATGCCAAATAGGCCGCGGCCATAAGGTCGTACGTCAGGCAGAATCGGGGCCACCATGCGGGCACGCCGGGATTTGCAATGAACGTGTCATGAGCGAGATCGAAGATACCATGAGCAGCTAACGCCGCGACGATCACCCAGAGAGACGATCTATAGCCGCAGGCCGCGATAGCAAGGAACACCGCACCAGCCGCGCACTCAAGAAGCAGCGCATGCGTGGAAGCGCCCATCACTGCAAATAGCGCATAGTAGGACGCGATGATCATGGTCACGACGGGATAGAAGGCCCGGTCGCGATCCAGTCGCAGGCCGGTAGCAAACACTCCTACCGCAAACGCGAGCAATGCTCCGACCAGTAATGCCACGAAAGGCTCCGGTGCTTAGTCCACTATCCTAGGGGCCAGCAAGGATTACATTCCGTCAGTCTAGCAGGGCGGTCAGGGGCAGAAGGAAAGGTGGCGGCCTAGCTTGTATTTCGCCCGGGGACCACCCCGTGCGGGCAGCCCTGCGTTATTGCCGCGTCGCCGGCGTCGTTTGCGGTGTTGGCGGCGGAGCGCGCACCGGCTCTTCGCCTGGCCCGATGACGCTGGCCGTATCGAGCGCTACTATCGCCTCGCCATCGAGGTTTATTCGGGCCGAGCGCGCGAGTTCTTCAAGCTGCTCTAGCCGCGTCGCGCTCACGATGGGCACACAACCCTTGGCCCGCAACCAGGCGAGGGCCACCTGGGAGCATTTTGCGCCCTGCCGCGCGGCCACTTCATCGAGCGCCTTGAGGATTCGCCGACCACGCGCGTTCAGCATGTCCCGGACGCGATAGGCGCGCGCCGAGCCCGCGAGGTCCGATTCGTTCCGGTACTTGCCGCTCAGGAACCCCGAGGCCAGCCCAAAATAGGCGATTACGCCGAGTCCTTCGTTACGAGTGAGATCCTGAAGTGGACCCTCGAACAGGTCGCGATCATAGAGGTTGTACCAGGGCTGCAGAATCTGGTAGTGCGGCAGGCCTGCTTGGGCGGATACTTCCAGCGCTTCGGCCAGGCGTGCTGCACTGAAGTTCGAAGCACCCAGCACCCGGACCTTGCCCGCACGAATGAGGCGATCAAAAGCGCCGAGCGTATCCGCAATCGGCGTCGCAGCGTCGTCCACATGAGCCTGCAACAGATCAATGCGCTCTATATTGAGCCGCTTGAGCGAGCGCTCGACTGCGCCTGTGATGTACGCGGGCGAGAGGCCGCCACCATCGGGTGTGGGGACTCCGAGCTTGGTGGCGATGAGCACTCGCTCCCGCCGTCCCCCTCCCTGTGCCAGCCATGCGCCGATGATCGCTTCCGAGGTTCCAACCGGTTTCCCGGGCGGGTACACGTCCGCCGTATCGATCAGGTTGAAGCCGTGCTCGACGAAGCTATCAAGCAGCAAAAACGCAGTCGACTGATCGACGGTCCAGCCGAAGACATTCCCGCCAAAAGCCCAGGGGGCGACCGTCAAACCGGATTGACCGAGTTGCTGTCGAGTCATGGCGAATGGGTGTCCCCGACCCCGAAGTGGAAGCAAGCGCCGAAATCATAAACCACTTCAGACGCGACGGCACCGCAGACCGTCCAGGCCAACCATACGAAACGACGCACCAGAGAGGAACGCTGACCAGGCTTACTGCGCTTGCAGAGTCAGTTCGAAGCCTCCTTCTCGAAGAACTGATCTTGGACAACAGCATGCGGTCCAACAAACGGAGGGCATCGGGTGTATGCGCCATGCGCGCGTGCGCGATATCAGTGTTGCGGTTCAATTTCATGGGCGCGCATTCGAATCACGCTCAACTTGGAATTCACAAGCACGAAGTGTTTGCGTTACCGGCGGCAGAATCCTCGCGCCAACCGGACTGTCGCGCTGACGCCTTGAATTGAAGCTTTCGGACAGCTGCGGTCCACCAAGTCTCGAGCGCGAGGCCGCCTCCGCCCGATCGGACCAACGCCACAATAATAAATGAAAGATTATGTCAAAGGAATGCCTCGCGACTACTGTGTATTACCCATGCGCTACAGCAATACCCGAATTATTTATTTTCCGATTGACGCTCGATTGCAGCGTAGTAACTCAATTCTCGAGCACCACCCGTCATATAATTATTTCATAAGAATTCGACGAGGGGATCTGTCATGTACGTGCTGCGCTTTGCGTGTCGGTCCGTTGCGGACGCCACGGACGCGACGTTGCAACGTTGCCTTGGGAAATTAACGAGCCCGGATAACTCGGTCCAGCAATTCACACGCCTGCGGCGTCCTCGCACACGCGCGTTCCTGTGGCCTGTAACCACAACACTGCTTTTGGCGGCTTCAATCGCTGCCGCGCAGACGGCATTTACCGACGTGACCGAAAATTCCGGGGTGGCACACTTTAGCGAGACCTACGGCGCCTCGTGGGGCGACGTCAACGGCGATGGATTCCCCGATCTGTTCGTCAGCAACCATCGCACGATGAAGAGCCTCTTCCAGAACAAGGGCGATGGCACCTTTGTCGATATCGCCTCGAAGACCAGCACTTGGGAGAACCGGCCCGGCGCCGACACTCATGGTGCTTCCTGGGCCGATTTCAATAACGACGGGACGCAGGATCTGCTGGTGAGCCTGGGAACCGGCAATCCCAGCGAGTGGTTCGTGAATCAGAAGGGCAAACTTTCCTTCGAAACGATTGGGTCGGGGCTTGATATCGACAATCTCGGCGGGCGCATGCCCGTTTGGCTCGACTACGACAACGACAATCGCTTGGACGTGCTGCTTGCGCAGTACGGCGGTGTCGCCAAGCTGTTCCACCAGAATAAGGATGGCACGTTCACAGAAATGAGCGCCGCCGCCAAATTGCTGTGCATACGCTTTCATTACGCGCAGTTGGTGGATGTGAACGGCGACGGCCGCCTGGACGTCCTGTGCCCGGACGAAGCGACCTTCCCGCAGAAAATCTATGACACGTCGAGCTTTCCATGGAAGAAAATATATGACAGCGCAAAGCCCGCGGCGTTTTTGCCGGTCGTCCAACACGTCGTGGACTCCGCGATCGCGGATTTCAACAATGACGGACGCATGGACATGTTCGTTCTGGGCGGCGTGCAAAACCACCCCTCGTCCGTCGTCCAGGGAGGGCTCAACAGGGTCGAAGCATTGCTGGCCGGGGGCAGCAAGGGTTTTAAATTCGTCACCACGGGTACGGTGACTTTCACGATTGACTGGAACAAGGCCGTCGAGGGCGGTGGCACCGATATAACAAAAATTCAGATAGGCTCGAAAGGCACGCACCCGAAGTCCACGACCTTCACTCTCGATCCGTCCAATTCCTCAGTGGGGGGCATGCCTCCGGCACCTACCGCCGCGTCGGCTTTGCCTCTGATGCAGATCGGATATGACAAGACAGCCCATCGTTGGACGCTCGCGATCGTTACCAAACTGAATCAGGACGGCGCGAGCATATTCAGCCAGGGCTACATGCAGGTCATCGCGAGCGCCCCGATCAGCGGACTGCAGGCGACCGGCCTGTGGCCGACTGACCTGCCGGGCCGCCCGACCTTGCTGATGAATCACGGGGGCAGCTTCGTTGACGACACGGTCGCGGCGCACCTCGATGCCAAGGTGCAATGTGGCAGCGTGACGGCGGGCGACTTTGACAATGACATGTACGTCGATCTGTACCTGGCGTGTCGCACCGGCGCCAGCAACATCGCCAATATCCTCTATCACAACAATGGTAACGGCACCTTTACGGCCGTGCCTGATGCGGGTGGCGCCGCTGGCCCCATCGGATTGGCCATTGCCGATGCTGCGGGAACGGCCGATTCTGCGGTCACTGCGGACTACGACGAGGACGGATTCCTGGATCTGTTTGTTACGAACGGCTTTAACTTGCAACCCAGGTACATCGGCGGACCCAACAAGCTGTTTCACAACAAAGGCAATCACAACCACTGGATTGAACTGGACCTAGTGGGGGTGAAGTCCGATCGCGACGCGACGGGCGCGCGTGTCTATGCCACCGCACTTGGGGTGACGCAATTCCGTGTCCAGGACGGGCGGTACCATCGCTGGTCGCAGGATTCGAAGCGCATTCACTTTGGCCTGGCGGGCGCAACGTCGGTTTTGCTCACGGTGAAATGGCCGAGCGGCCTGGTGCAGACTTTCCCAAGCGTGGCTGCCAACAAGCTGTACACGATTACCGAAGGGGCTGCGCCGAAGTAGTCTTCGGCGCTGGGCGCCGTCGGCAGCCCGCTTGATGTTGCTCCGCCCTGCGGACCGCCTGGGCTGCGATCCGAGGTCACTCGCACCGATGCCAGCGGCCATCTCTGGGGCGCAAATCAACGCATCACGGTGGATGAAGCAATCCGCTGCTCTACGGCAAACGGCGCTTACGCTTTGTTCGAGGAAAATATCAAAGGTGCCCTCGAGCTTGGCCAGCTGGCCGAACTCGTCGTCTGGGACCATGACCTGATGACCGTCGATCCAACGACCTATATGAGCGTGATGCCCGAACGCACGATGCTCGGTGGTCGCTGGGTCTACGAAGCCAAAGGGCGGGAGTCTCTGGCAGAGTTCAGGATAATCCGCGCCAGCAGCTGTGGCGTGAGCGCGCTGACCTAGACCGGGTGCTGGTATACCGTGCCGCCCGTTGCCGCGTGAGCATTCTCGATCAGCGGCGGTCCGGTCGGCTCTAAATCAGCCACCGGACCGCCGCTTTGTTCACTGGGACGCGTCGATTACTTTTGTTCCTCGCAATCCGTGCGACGCATGACAACCCGCCGATTCATCGCGCGGCCTTCCTTGGTCTTGTTGTCGGCGATCGGATTGGCCTCGCCGAAACCGACGACCTTCATGCGGTCATCACCGACCCCTTTCGATACCAGGTAGTCGCGGACGGTTGTGGCACGCTGCTCCGACAGCTTCTGGTTGTGCTCCTCGTGGTGAGTCGCGTCCGTATAGCCCTCGATGGTGCCGCTGACCCAGTGCAAGCGCTTCAGCTCCTCGGCCGCCTGGTCGAGCCGAGTCTTGTCCTCGGGTAGCAGTTCGGCGGAATTTGACTTGAACTGCAGCTGCACGGTCATATCGCACGGGCAGCCCATCGGGCCGACCTTGGTTCCCGGTGGCGTGTCCGGGCACGCGCTTGGTGGCGTGGCGGGCGCGGGCGGGGTCTCGGCAACGGGTGGCGGGGGCGGTGGGGGCTTGGAGCACGCCACGAGCGACAACACGATCGCACTGGCAAGGACCAGCCTAAAATTATTCTTCATATCGGATCCCTCTGCTTTTTTTTGATGGGTAATTATCGATTGACGCGCGCAGGCTTTAAAACCACGGAACAAAAGCGTGAGCAAGCGGAGTCACTTCGACAACAACTTTTACCCACACCGCACGATCGCCGCTATCCGCGGTCAACGCCTGAAGTCTATGCCCCTGCCTGACATGAGTCCACACGGCTGCGTTCTTTGCGGGGCCAGCGTCGCTGACACATGTGGCCTGGCCGCCGCCTGGCTTTGAGAGGCGATCGCGTGTAGCGTGGCGCCCACGAATGCGGCAGTACAAGCTCGAATTCCCCAGCCCGCGCAATCTAATCAATGAGTTGAACACGCTCCGCTCCGTGGCAGATCTCCTACACGGGCGACCCCCGAGCGCTCAGGGCACAACCAGTGTCGCGCCGGGAGGCGCACCCCGCAAGCGAGCGCCGTGAATCAGCTCGAGACCCCCGATCTTTGTCAAAGCCAAGAGGTGAGGCGGCGGTTCGCGTTGCGACAGCTCCAGTGAGGGCGCCACTGCGCCAGGGGCTGATGGACCAGAGCCCCTTCGTCGCGAGACAATTCATAGTCCGGTCCGGCAGGCAAGAGCCGCCAAGATCGGATCGCTGCACTGGCCCTACCGATCTGGAGCTCATTATGAAAAACAAAACTTTTGCTTCAACCGGCCTGATCACACGGGCAATAGCCTGCGCGGTGGCGCTGTGCGTCGGCGTGGCGGCTCATGCCGCGGCGCATTGGAGTTATTCCGGGGAGAGCGGACCGGAGCACTGGGGAACCGAAGATCCCTCCTTTGCCACCTGCGGCATTGGCAAGCACCAGTCACCGATCGACATCGAGAAAACGGTCGTCAAGGATCTGCCGGAGCTGAAATTCGACTACAAAGACTCGCCGCTCAAGGTGACGGACACCGGGCACTCCATCCAGGTCAATGCCGCCAGCGGCAGCGGCGGGCTCACGGTCGGCGATGACCATTACAACTTCGTACAGGCGCATTTCCACGAGCCTTCTGAGGAGCGTATTCATGGCAAGCCGTACGACATGGTCGCGCACATCGTGCACCGCAATGCCCAGGGCGAGCTTGCGGTCGTTGCCGTGCTGATTCGCAAGGGCAAAACGAACGAGTTTCTGCAGCCGATCTCCGACAATCTCCCGCCGAAGGGCACGACCGAGACTGATGTCGCGGGCAAGACCTTCAATGTGGGCCAGTTACTTCCCGAGCACCACGGCTACTACACCTTCGATGGATCTCTGACCACTCCGCCGTGCAGCGAAAACGTACGATGGTTCGTGCTCAAGACTCCGGTTGAGCTCTCCGAGGCGCAACTCAAGGCATTCAAGGCGCGCTACACGCACAATAACCGCCCGACGCAACCGCTGAACGGCCGCGTGGTCGAAGAATCGAAATCAGACTGACGAGTGGCCGCTTGAGTCCTGCGATGGGCGGCTCTGGGAAATCGTTCGGGAGCGCGTGGCCGTTTTCACGCGCTGGATACATATTCGCACGGCGGCCAATTTGAAATCGACATCCTGGCGCGCGCGGCGCGGCAAGATCGGACGCGATGTCACGGTGGCTCTGGCCATCAAGCTGGCGCTGCTCGCCGCGCTGTGCGCCCTGATTTCAGGTCCGGCGTATCGACCCCCGAGCGATTCGGCGGCGACCGCGACAGCCGTCGCCGGAGCGATCGAGAGTGGAGTACCTAGCCCGTGACCAATCCAACTCTTCTGGACCTGTCTCGCTGGCAGTTCGGCATTACCGCGCTGTATCACTTTCTGTTTGTGCCGCTCACCCTGGGCCTGTCGATCCTGATCGCCATCATGGAAAGCGTGTTCGTGATGACCGGCCGCACGATCTGGCGCGATATGACCAGGTACTGGGGGACGTTGTTCGGCATCAATTTTGCGATGGGCGTGGCCACCGGCATCACGATGGAGTTTCAGTTCGGGACCAACTGGGCTTATTTCTCCCACTACGTCGGTGACATCTTCGGAGTGCCCCTCGCCATCGAAGGACTCATGGCATTCTTCCTGGAGGCGACCTTTGTTGGCCTGTTCTTCTTCGGCTGGGATCGCCTATCGCGCCTGCAGCACTTGGTGGTGACCTGGCTGGTGGCGATCGGCAGCAACCTGTCGGCCCTTTGGATCCTGATCGCCAACGCCTGGATGCAAAATCCGGTGGGCGCCAAGTTCAATCCGGACTCGATGCGCATGGAGTTGCAGTCGATTTCCGAGGTGATCTTCAATCCCGTCGCGCAGTCCAAGTTTGTGCATACCGTCAGTGCTGGCTACGTGACGGGCGCGGTGTTCGTGCTGGCCATCAGCGCCTGGTTCCTGCTCAAGGGGCGCCATACCGAATTCGCTCGCCGCTCGGCCACCGTGGCCCTGAGTTTTGGTTTGGCATCGGCGCTCTCGGTAGTGGTGCTCGGCGACGAGAGCGGATATACCGCCAACCAGCATCAGAAAATGAAGATCGCGGCGATGGAGAGCATGTGGCACACGGAGAGGGCACCGGCGGCGTTCGTGCTGTTTGGAGTGCCGGATGCGCGCCATCGCACCACCAAGGACGAGATCAAGGTTCCCTGGATGTTGGGGCTGATCGCAACCCGGTCCACCGACGAGAAAGTCCAGGGTATATACGAGCTGGTAGCCGAGGCCCGCCAGCGCATTGAGCATGGAATTCCGGCGTACACCGCGTTGCAGGCCTTAAGGATTGATCCGAACAATGCGCAGGCCCGGGCAGTCCTGGAGGCCCGGGCCGCAGACCTGGGCTACGCATTGCTGCTGCGTCGGTACGTATCCGATCCCGCACGGGCGACGCCGCAACAGATTGAACAGGCGGCGTGGTACACCGTGCCTTCGGTCGGGGTGCTCTTCTGGTCCTTCCATTTCATGGTGGGCCTGGGCTTCTTCTTCATCGGCCTGTTCGCCTACGGGTTCTACCTCGCGATGCGGCGGCGCGTCGATCTGCGCCCGCGGTTTCTAAAGCTTGCATTGTGGAGTCTGCCGCTGCCGTGGATTGCGGCGGAACTCGGCTGGCTCGTCGCCGAGCACGGTAGACAGCCGTGGTCAATTGAAGGCGTGCTGCCCACATTTCTGGCGGTCTCGCCGATCGCCACGTCCAACGTCGTGGTGAGCCTGTCTGCGTTTATCGTGTTCTATTCGGTGCTGGCCGTCGTCGACGTCTTCCTGCTCGTCAAGTACATCCGCCTTGGCCCCGAAACCCGAATCGAGGGAGCGCGCCATGTGGCTTGATTTTGCGACCCTTAAGTTCATCTGGTGGCTGCTGCTGGGCGTGCTGCTTATCGGTTTCGCGGTCATGGACGGCTTTGATCTGGGCGTGGGGATGTTGCTGCCCTTCCTCGGGCGCAATGACTCCGAGCGGCGGGTGATAATCAATACGGTGGGCCCGGTGTGGGAGGGCAACCAGGTGTGGCTGGTACTGGGCGGCGGTGCGACCTTCGCGGCGTGGCCGGCGCTCTACGCGGCGAGCTTCTCGGGGTTCTATCTGGCAATGTTGCTGGTGCTCACAGCGCTCATCCTCCGACCGGTAGGCTTCAAGTTTCGCAGCAAGATGCCACAGGCCCATTGGCGCAAGGTCTGGGACTGGGCGCTATTTATCAGCGGCTTCGTGCCGAGCTTGGTGTTCGGCGTGGCCATGGGCAATCTCCTCAAGGGCGTGCCATTCGCCTTTGATTCAGAACTTCGCGCCACCTATTCATTTGGCCTTGCCGATCTGCTCAATCCCTTCGCGCTGGTGTGCGGCGCGGTCAGCGTGGCGATGCTGGCGACCCACGGCGCGGCGTATCTGGCGATTAAGACCGAGGGCGTCATCGCCGCGAGGGCGAGGGCGGTGTCTCGCGTGTCCGGCCTGCTGTGGGCGGCACTGTTTGCGCTGGCCGGTGTATGGCTGTGGCGCAGCGGATTCGGTGTGGCGATTGCCAGCGGCGCACTGCCCGAGGGAACGCCGAACCCCTTGGGAAAGACGGCAGCCCAGAACGCGGGCGCCTGGTTCATGAACTACCGGCAGTGGCCCCTGACCCTGCTGCTGCCCGGGATCGGTCTGGCGGCCCCACTGCTCGTGGCGGCGTGGGTCGGCGTTCGCCAGCGGCTCGTGGTATTCCTCATCAGCAGTCTTGGGATTGCCGGAGTGATCGGAACCATGGGCGTGAGCCTGTTTCCATTTCTGCTGCCGTCGTCCTCGAATCCGGGGAGCAGCCTCACCGTCTGGGACGCATCGAGCAGTCACCGGACACTGGGCATCATGTTAGTCGCCGTGATTGTTCTGCTCCCCGTGGTACTCGCCTATACGGCGTGGGTCTATCACATGCTCCGCGGGCCGGTGACGGTCGAGCAGATTCAATTGAATTCGGATGGCCACTACTGAGGAGCTCACCATGTGGTACTTCAGCTGGATTCTGGGACTGGGGCTGGCCTGTACGTTCGCCATACTGAATGCCCTGTGGTTTGAACTGGATGCGGATCGGCACGCCAACGAAAAACCCGCCGACACCAAAAACGCGTCCTGATACGCGGGTTACTTTCCGCCCAGCTTCATAAGCTCGAGGTGAGCGCGCACCTTGTCGCGGAAGCCCTCGCTGCTCGATACCGTAGTGCCGCCGCGAAGCACCAGGATGAAGTCACCCCGCGGGGTCCGGCTGACTTCCTGGATGAGGTGGGTGTTGACCAGGCATGAGCGGCTGATGCGCATCATGGGCTGCGCCTTGAGCAGTTCCTCGGCCTGCTGCAGGGTACTGCGCGCATGAAAGGTCTCGCGACCGACCCGCAAGGTCACGTAGTTGCGGTCCGCCTCCACCACCTCGATGGCGGCGGCATCGAGCATGCGCATCGTGCCGCCGGCCTCGGCGAGCAGCTTGGTGGACGCCGGAGCGAGGCCGCGCGAGCTCTGTTCAAGCGCGGCGAGCACTGTTTTCAGCTGTTCGTAGCGGTCTTCGAGAGTGGGGGTGAGGCTGTGGCGGCGTCGTATCCGCGACAACGTGGCCTTGAACCTCTCGCGGTCGAAAGGCTTGAGCAAATAGTCGATGGCGTTGACTTCGAAAGCCTGTATCGCATAGTTGTCGTAGGCCGTCACGAAGACAATCAGCGGCAGGGTGGCCACATCGAGCGCGCGGGCCAGTTCAATGCCGGTCATGGTGTCCATCTGAATATCCAGGAACAGCAGATTCGGGCGCTCCGTCGCGATGGCCTCGAGCGCCGCCGCGCCGTCACCAAACTCTCCGATGATCTGCAGGTCCGATTCGCCCTGGCAGTACTCGCGCAGGCTCCGGCGCGCCACTGGCTCGTCATCCACAATCATGACCTTCATGCCTGGCCTACGGCCGCGACCCCGCCGGGGCGGTCCAAGGGCGAATCCCGAAGCGCCGGCAGGCGGACCTCGGCCACCCAGCGGCTGGCGGATTCAAGATTCGTGCGCAGCTCCCCGCGCGTACCGAAGTGCACCTGAAGGCGTTCATTGACATTGGACAGTCCGATCCCCGCCTGATTGACCACACGCGCGGGAGACACCGTATTTGAGATACGCAGGATCAGGGTGTCCCCTTCGGTAGCGGCCTCGATCGAAATGAGCACCGGACCCTCATGGCCCGCAAGGCCGTGGACCACGGCATTCTCCACCAGCGGCTGCAGGATCAGGCTGGGCACCCAGAGTGCCGGAATATCGGCGGCACCGGGGAGCGCAATACTCAGACGGTCCGGGAAGCGGCGCATCTGCAGCTCGAGGTACATCCGCACGAACTGCAGTTCATCCGCCAGGCGTGAAAACTCGCGCTCGCCTGCGTTCAGCAATCGCCGCAGCAGGTCGGCGAGCTGGATGACCATCGACTGCGCCAGCTGCGGGTCCCAGGCGATCTGAGCGTGAATCGTATTCAGCAGATTGAAGAGGGTATGCGGCGACAGCTGCATACGCAGGGCGGCGAGGCGCGCCGCGTGCCAGTCGCTCTCCAGGGCGGTGACGCGCAACTCCGCATCCCGATACCGCTGGTACCACGAAAAGCCGTTGATGGCTGCGAGACCAAAGGCATAGGCGAAGAAGAAGCTCGTGGCGCTTGCCAGCCACAGTGCCAGCGATCCCGAGGAGAGCATTGAATCCTTGTCCATGGCACCCGAAATGTGGTGAACGTACGGTTCTGGGAAAACCCACTCGCCCATCCAAAGCGCCGGCGCTGCCGCCACCGCAAAAAAGGCCGCCAGGAGTAGCTGCACCGGAACCCCACGCCACAATGGCTGCCAACCCCGGCGCAGCGAAAGCCACAGGCATCCCACCAGCAGGGGAAACAACGCCAGGTGTTGAAACAGGCGCGCATCCCACGGAAGAAACAGCTGTACGGAGGTGATCTCGCCAAAGCCAACCCGCAGGTTGTGCGCATAGAGGATGTCGGAGACCGTGACGTACAGCCAGTAGATGGCGGCCACGGTGAGCAGCCGCCGGAAGCCCAATGACGCGGGCGCCCGGAATGACGGGATTTGGCCGGCCAGTCCGTAGGCAGGAGCAGGTATGGGTCCAACCTCAGGAGTGGACGTTGCGGTGGAAAGTGTGTTCGTCGGCATGGGGTGGTGTCGGTGCGCGTTGAGCTAAGCCTACCGCAGCGCGGGCGCCAGTGAGCGCTTTCGGGCGGCGCTCAGGGACTAGTGCGTTGTGCTCGGGGACGGGTCCGCGGGCCCGGGCCAGGGAGGATGCGCAAGTTGCCGCCGCCAGGCGGGTGCATTCCGGCCAGCTTGCACTCCCGCACGGGTCGGCGGGAGGGGGTCCGGGTACCAGTACGGCAAATGGAGGGACGAACTCGCCCCCGGCCCCATTACATCGGCTCTCGGTGTGTTGTCTGATGGCGTGGTGCGAACAGGCATTGACAACCATGGCGCAGCAACACCAGGAGTCGAGAAATGAACGTCTACGGAAGAATCACTGCCGCGGCCGGATCCCTTGCCCTCAATGTGGCGTTGAGCCTGCTATTGTCTCAAGGGGCCGGGGCCGCAGTCCCCGCCGCCAGCGAGTCTGTGCAGCAGCCCCACAGCTATAGCGACGCTGTGCAGAGTCCGCGCAGTTATACGATCAGCGTAGGTAGTGACCACCATCCCCCAAAGGAACAGTGCCCGGGAGGAATGCGCGACCGCGCAATCCTGGCGGTGCTGCTCGCATTGATCGTGTAATGCATCGGGTGCCTATTGGGCCGCGGCGGGCAACGGGCCCGGGCCCGCCGCACCGGGCGTCTCCCTCAAACCGTACACAGGCGGCGCGCGCCTTCCTGCAGAGTCGCTTCATCCTTGGCGAAGCTGAGGCGAATGACCCCATGATCGGTGCGGTCGCTGTAGAAAGCCGACAGCGGGATGGTGGCCACCTTGAACTCGCGGATCAGGCGCAGCACGAAGTCGCTGTCGCTCTCGGTGGAGAAGCCGCGGAAGCGGGCCAGCATGAAGAATGATCCGGCACTGGGCAGCAACTCGAAGCGGGACTTGGCCAGAGCACGCGCCAGCGAATCCCGCTTTTGCTGATAAAACGCGGACAGACCGAGATAAGTCTGATCGTCCGCAAGCATCTCCGCGAATGCGTGCTGCATCGGCGTGTCGGCCGAGAACATCATGAACTGATGGACCTTGCGTATCTCCTCCATGAGATGCTTTGGCGCCAGGCAATACCCCACACGCCAGCCCGTAACGTGGTAGGACTTGCCGAACGAAGAAACGATGGCGCTGCGCGCAGCGAGCTCCGGCATTCTCGCCATGCTTTGGTGAAGGGCGCCATCAAAGATCACGTGTTCATAGACTTCATCCGATAAGACCACAACCTGGGTCCCCCGCGTCAGTTCGGCCAGGCGCTCCAGATCCTCGACCCGCAGCGCCGTGGCGGTCGGGTTATGCGGCGTATTCACGATGATCATCCGGGTGCGCGCCGAGATTGCTGCCCGCACCTGGTCCCAGTCGACCCTGAAGTGGTCGGGCGCGAGCTTGATGCCGATGGGAGTCGCCCCCTGCAGGCGAACGATCGGCGCGTAGCTGTCGAAGGCGGGCTCAAAGTAGATCACCTCGTCGCCGGGATGCACCAAGGCGCTGATTGCCGCATACAAGCCCTGGCTCGCGCTGCCGACGACGGTCACCTCATCCGCCGCGCTGTAGCGTGCACCCGTGAGCCGGAAGCACTTTTCGACGATCGCCTCCTTAAGCGAGGCCACCCCGCTCATCGGTGCGTATTGGTTGTGACCGGCACGCATGGCGCGGGCGGCCGCATCGAGCAGACGCGGATCGCAGGGAAAGTTCGGGGCGCCCTGGCACAGGTCCAGCGCCTGATGCTGTGAGGCCAGCTGACCAATCACCGTGAATATAGTGGTTCCGACGTCAGGGAGCTTAGAGCGGGGTTTCAGGGAGCTGTCCATCGCAAGGCGTCCTCGTAGTGCAAGCCGCGATCTGGTCCCGGGGGCGCGCGAATCGCGGTGTGATTCGCGAAGTCCCGCGAATTCATCGCAGTGGGTGGCGAGCAAGTGTCGACATCAACGCACTGCCGAAATCGGGAGGTTCCGCGGCCCGGCAATGGTAGCTCATCCTCTGCCAGGGCCGGCAAGCCGTTGCGGGCTGCGAAGCTCGATTCTCCCCAGGTCCGCCAGCGGCCCTAGTAATATCAGAAATCAGATTGTTGCTTGCCCGGAGGCGCTATGGCGAGGTTCGCTCCCCTTCTCGCGTTGTCGATCTCGATTATCGGACTTGCCGGCTGCGCGATGGAATGGACCAGGCCGGACACGTCCGAGCAGCAGTTGAATGCGGACAAGCTCAGCTGCGAGCAGGAAGCCGGAAAGCTATACCCGGTCGTGCACGAAGCGCCCGTGAGCTACCGGCCGCCGGCGTCGGGAAAATTGGATACGAGCTGCGTGCCGCAGACCGGGCTCAACAACTGCGATGCAGCCGGCGGCCCTGGAGCGCCATCGGCGAGTGCGGCCAATGACGCCAATGATTACAACCGCGGCGCGGCGGTCAAAGCTTGCCTGACCTCCAAGGGATACACCTACAAGAAGGTCACGCGCTAGCGGAAAACAGTCCCTACGTCCCCCTCGGTCATCGGTAGGCCGCGGGCGAGAAACCTGTGAGGCATCGACCGGAGGCTGGCCAAGGGCTGGTCCTTGCGGGTGGTCGCAGCGACCTGCTTTGGTGCATCATAGTGACGCGGATTTTTTTTGTATCTGGAGGGCTTGCTATGGTCGGTTACGTCACGCTCGGTACCCTTGATCTGGCACGGGGTGCCAAATTCTACGATGCCATCGCCAAAGAACTCGGGGTGGGCCGGATGATGGAAACTGAGCGATTCATCGCTTGGGGCAAGCCGGGTGGGGGAGCGGGCGTGGGCTTGACCTTGCCCTACGACGGCAAGCCGGCCAGCGTCGGCAACGGCGTCATGGTAGGTCTCGAAGCCAAGGACAAGGCGCACGTCGACCGCATCTACAAGCTCGCGCTGTCCTTAGGTGGAACCGACGAGGGCGCGCCGGGACCTCGAGGCGATGGATTTTACGCCGGTTACTTCAGGGATCCCGATGGCAACAAACTCAACGCCTTCGTGATGGGTTAGGGAAGAAAATTCCTTCAGGATAATTGCCACAGAATGGTGTGCACGATTACCGGTGAGCCACCGCCCGCCGTGCGCGAATCAATCGAGCCCCTCGAAGCCTCGCACGCCCGTGCTCCCGCCCCTTGACCTCGCATGAGGCGACGGGGCTGGAGTAGATCTCTGGCCCGATCCGAGGCGCAGCCCCTCTGGCGCGGGCTACGCTCGTTCCTACCGTTTCGTGGGCTGTGCAGGGGGCGTGCCGTCCCTGAACAGCTTTCGCAGCTCGCCTCGCATTTCGGGCGAGTCCTTGTGGCCGTGAATTGCCACCGCATGCTGCGCGGCCGCATCGAGCAGCTCGGCGTCGGTGTCGGCCGAGATTGCGACGCTGCACTTCGACTCGCTCGGAAATTCCCGGCAATCAATATACTTGCGTGACATGTGGACCTCCTGCTCTTGGATTGATCGAATTCACGGGATATTGGCGTAGTTGCTGGCACCAAACCAGTCGATCACAACCGCGGGTTCGTCTCCGACGACCCATGCATCATGACCGCTCGGGAGCGATGTAATATCGCCTGGGCCCGCAATGATTTCCGTGCCGTCGTCCATTCGGATGGCAAGGCGACCGCTCACGTGGTACTGGAAATGCGGTGCTTCGCAGCTTGCTGTCTTGGCAAGGGGCTTGACGTCGTTCGACCAGCGCCAGCCCGGTTCAAATACCAGTCGCCCAACCTCGCCACCGCCAATCTTCAGCAGTTGCGCTCGGCCGCGCGGAAATTCGCGGGTCTCGTCGGGCCGGGCAAACGACTTGTGCTCGGTGTCGTGCGTGCGCATGAGGGTGTCCTCTTGATGACGCGGCGTGGCCGGACCTCTGCAAATCGCTACCCTTGGCGCCGATTGGCTAGGGGTTGGGCGAATCTACCAACTAGTAGGTAGAAACGCAAGCTGCTGATAGAATCGGCCCATGGGCGGAGCGGCACAGCAGCCTCGAATGGCAGACACGGCGTCCCGAATACTCGAAGTCGCCGAGCGTCTCGCGCAGACGCGTGGCTTTAACGGCTTCAGTTATGCGGACATCGCCGCCGAACTGGGCATCACCAAGGCGAGCCTGCATTATCACTTCGCCACCAAGGCACAGCTCGGTTGCGCGCTCATCACCGGCTACAGCCAGAAGTTCGACGCGGCGCTTGCCGAAATCGATGCGGCCCGCCCGCACGATATGCTGCGCCGGTACGTGCAGCTGTATGAGAACGTACTGGTGAGGGACCGAATGTGCCTGTGCGGCATGCTTGCCGCTGAATATTCGACCCTGCCAGGGCCGATGCGCGCGGAACTCAGGGGTTTTTTTGACAGGAACGAGTCATGGCTCGCCGATCATCTGGAACGTGGTCGAAAGGCGGGTGCTCTGCATTTTGACGGCCCGGCCCTTGAGATCGCACGCCTGCTGACCGCCGGATTGGAGGGCGCGATGCTCCTGGCACGCTCCTACGAGGAACCCGCGCGCTTTGAGGCGACTGCGCAGCGCCTGCTGGCTGAAGTGAGCGGGTCGAACCGGCCGGTGGGCGCGTCCCGGCGGCGGAGCAAGCCTGCCGGTCGGCCTGGCGCCAGAAAACGGGCCGCTGTGAGCGCATCCCGATAGTGGCCGCCTCCCCGGCGGCCCGCAAAGCCCCCATCAAGCGCGGTGCAAGGCGCAGGACTCCCGCTTTTTTCTCTGCCTGTGCCTTGCTCGAAGTCACGGGCCACGCCGCGGCCGACGCTCCGGCCTTCGACCGCCCAGGCATCTCCTTCTCAACCTCGACGATTCCTCGCGGCTCGCTAGCCTTGGAATTGGGGACGCCGGACTTCGTGCATGGATCGGATGCCGGGACCACCAGCACGCTATACAGCCTGGATACCAACATTCGCGCGGGCCTGAGCCCCAATTTTGAACTGCAGCTGTCGGCGCCGTTCTGGAATTATCAGGGAACGCATTCGGGCGGCTCTTCCCATTCCGCCTCGGGTTTGGGGGATTCAAGTCTGTCCTTGAAGGCCGCACTGCCGTCCCGCTGGGAAGCATTCACGTGGGCCGCACTCGCCGGCGCGACCTTTGACACCGGCGGGAGCTCCTTTACGGCCGGCTTTCCGCAGTACCGGCTGGCAACGGCCTTGGCACTGAAAATAAACGACATTTATTCATCGGGCTTTTACGTCAACCTCAATTACTTCAACGGCAGGACGGGCTACACGCTGTCCCCCAATCTCAACGTCGCGCTCAATGAGCGCCTGAGCGTCTATGGGGAAGTGGGTTACAACCACGCTCCGCAAGCGCCCGACAGCACCGTGGCGGGGGCGGGAATGGCCTGGATGGTGGCGCCGACCCTGCAATTGGATCTGTCGGTGGACTTTGGATTGACTGGTCGCAGTCCGGATTACCAGGGCGGGTTCGGTGTGTCGAAGTTTTTCAGGTAGCCATGGCGGTGATCGCCGGGCGGGACTCAATGCTCGTGCAGTCAACCTTAAGAGCGCTCGCCTGCTAATTTTCTCGGGCGGGTGCGATGATTCGCGAATAACAAGGCGCAGACGGATTCGCGCATGGCCCACCGCCGAGTCTGTGGGCCCGACCATGTGCGCGGATTTTGGAAAGGGGCCTGGTGCGTGCACAATAACGAGCGAGCCATCGAACCGACCTCAGCTAGAGCGCATCGCCCGATGAATACTTACGAGCTGGTGAGCCACTGGCATTTCACAGCGCCGATCGATTGCATTTGGGATGGTCTCTATGACGTACACGCCTGGCCCAAATGGTGGAAGTACGTGCTGGCGGTTGAGGAGCTTGAGCGCGGCGACGCTGCCGGAGTGGGCGCGGTACGTCGCTACACCTGGGGCAGTCGGCTGCCGTACCGCCTTTCCTTCTCAATGCGCACCACGCGGGTAGAGTCCCCGCACCTCCTGGAAGGAGTCGCCCACGGGCAACTCGAAGGCATCGGCCGTTGGACTTTGAACCACGACGGCACCCATACACACGCGCAGTACGATTGGCAGGTTTCCACCTCTCGTGCCTGGATGAACGCATTGGCGCCGCTGTTGGCGCCCTTGTTTCGATGGAACCACGGCGAGGTCATGGCGGAAGGCGCCCGGGGCCTGAGCCGCTACCTCGGCGTACGACAGATCGAGACCTGGCCTGAACCCGCAAGGGGCGGGTAGGTCATACAGTTGTGGTCTTGATGCTGCCCTGCAAGATCTGGCCAGTGGCCTCATGGATGATACGGAGGATGCGCTATGAGATGGACGAGGCGGTACCGGGGCGTGCGCATGAGCGATAGCAATCCGGGCGGAGGCCGCAGTTTGCCGGCATGGGCCCTCGTTCTCCTCATGGGAGCGTCGGGCACGGTCATGGCCGACCAGGCGAGCGAGGTGGCCGCAATGGACTCGCAATGCGCCGCCGCGAGAGAGGCCAAGATCAAACCCTTGCGGGAGGCGGAGATTGCCAAGTGCAAAGCCTCGCGACCCGATGACCCCGGATATTGCGAGCGCTATTGGAGCGATTACGGCAACGCGAAGCGACTTCCGAACGGCACCATGGGCCCGCGCATGTTCGATGACCTGCCGATTTGCGTACAGGCCGCCCAGGCGCGACAGGCGCTGAATCAGAACGGGCGATAGTGCCAGATCCGCGCGGGCCGGTACTGCGAGCTGCGCAACGCCTCGTGCAGATTCCGATTTATCGCGGCCCGTCCCCGGCGGCCCAATTCGCGTCCTAGCGTGGGCTTTGGGACAGGTCCTCTTCCACAAATCGCAGCGTCGCTTCGGTGAGCGCTTCGCGCGGATAGGCATTCTGCGTAAGGAACAACGAGCCGATCGTGCTGTGGGTCCTGGCGATGGGCAGTGCCAGGGCCCAGTGGTCGGCATTGACATACCCGACCAGCACCGAGTTCGGGATCACCTGATCGTAGAAAATTACCTGGCTGTCATTGCGTCCGTCGATGCGGCTGAGCTTTTTGTAGCTGCCTCGAAGTATCGATGAGATGCGATCGGGCTGGGGAAAGGTCACCAGGGAGTAGTAGTGCAGGTTGGTTGGCAACGCGTGCTGCGCCAGCCAGGCCTTGCGGGTCTGCGGGCGCAGGCTGTCGACACCGCCGCCATCACCGGGGTCACAGCTCGCCTTTGGAAAATGCACGAACAGATTGGCCTCATACTGCTCCGCGTCATTGGCCAGAGGCGAACCGCCCACTGCGCCCGCGGCGCTCACCACCGCAGCGATCCGGCTGTGGATCTCGGGATAACTCACAACGGCCTCGAGTAAATCATCAATCCCCTTGGAGTAGCCGATCAGCACGACTCGTGGCTCGCCTGGACCCAGGTCCATCGCCATCAGGGCGTCACGAATCTGGCGCGCGTTTCGGGTCGTGCCCGAGAGCGCATCAACCTTGAGCACCTGGAGGTCGTACCCGTATTTGCGCAAGTTGGCGGCAGCCGTGCCGGCGGGAGCCAGCCACGGAGCAATGCACTCAAAGCCGATGCCACCGACGACCACCGCGATCAACTGGCGCTGCGAAGCCCCCAGTTCGACCGGATGGCCGCTGCCCGGCGGCTCGGTCCCGACGCGAGTCAGGGCCTCATCGCAGGGACGATAATCGGGGAGATCGCGTCCGTGCCGGTCCAGTACCGCACAGTAGATCTCGCGGAAGCGCCCGCGCTTGTCCTGTACGCCGGCGTCAGTTGTGGGCAGCAGCGACAGTGGCGCCGTCTCGGTCGAGAAAGGTATGAGCGGCTTGCTCGCGCAGCCTGCTTCGCTCAGGCCGAGGGCCAGAATGGCCACGCCGGCCAGGCAGGGGAGCGCGCATGCTTCCCGGCGGTTCGGCCGTGTTCTACTGCGGGTCGCGACTGTGGCCTCCGATCGAGCCGTATTCACGTGGTGTCTCCCATGATGCCAGTATCAAGCCGCCCAGGTTCCCATCGCCGCAGCGAACCTCAGCGCTTTGCCTCCGGGGCCGCCGGAAGGCTACGGTGTCCCTGGCCGTCGAGCGCGCGAACCGCAAAGAACACATTGTCCTTGCTCACCGGCAAGGTGGCCCGGGTGTTCGCTCCCACCGTCTGTGCGTGCTCCCAAACAGGACTGCTCGTGCTTCGCCACAGTACTTCGTAGCCGCCGGCGCCGGGCGAGGCGGACCATTCCAGAGTGGTGTCATTCTCCAATTTTTCGGCCGCGATGCTCACCTGGGTGGGCGGCGCGGGGGCGGCCGCCAGCGAGGCGAGCGTCGCTGCATTGACGCGTGCCACGTTGGCCACGTAGTCCACGTCGACAAACTTCAGCAGGTCGCCGTACTCAACGCCATCCTCGGTGCGCACCGTTTGGTGCTGGCGTGTGAAGTCCTCCTGATATTCCGTGAACCGCACCGCAGGATACCCCTGTGCGTTGAATGAGAGATGATCCCCGCCGCGCAGGAAACGGTCCGGCCTGAAGACCAGGAGCGGCTGGACGGCGAGCGCAAATTGTGTGGCCGTCTCGGCGACATAGCGCGCGAGTTCCCGCGAGGCCGAGTCGTTTTCGCCTCCCACCGCGCGTATTTGCTGCAGTTGCTGCGTCGTCAAAGCGCTTGGCAACCCTTCAGAAAACACCCGTACCACTTTGGGATCCTGCTGCGCGCTCCGGTTGCCGCCGACGATGTCATTGTTGAGCACCGCCTCGATGTTCCACTTGAGTTCGTGCGCCATGTGCGCGAAGTGCTCACTGCCGTAAAGGCCCTGTTCTTCGCCGGCGACGGTGAGGAAGATGACGGTGGCGGAAAATTTGAGCTTGCTCAGTACCCGCGCGCATTCAAGGCTGACCGCGACGCCACTGGCATCGTCGTTGGCGCCGGGTGCGTCGTGTGTCGTGTCGAAGTTGTCGCTATTGCGCGAGTCGTAGTGTCCGCTGACCAGGACAATGCGCGGCACAGGGCCGGCTTCCGTGCCCTTGAGCACCGCATATACGTTGCTGATGATCGTGGGTTGCGACAGCCTTTCGCCGGATTGCTGGGTGTAGGAATCAACCTTGACCTCGAGGCAACCACCGCAGTCTTTCGAATACTGGTCAAATTGCGCCCGGATCCACTCACGCGCCGCGCCGATTCCGCGTCCAGAGGCCACCGCGGCGCTGTCTTGTGCCGATAGGGTCGAGCGCGTGCCGAAGCCGACCAGCGCGGATATATTCGCCTGGACGCGTGCGCTGGAAATCTCCTTCAAGGCGGCGGCAATCCGCGCATCGGCCGAGGCCGCCTGGCAGGTGCCGGTCAGGAGCGATGCTAAAAGTGCGAGTGCGCCCAGGCGACGAGTTTGACGCTGGTTCATGCTGTTGCCCTCAATGGCCCGGTTACGCCGAGCTGCCGTACCGGAACCGGGTGCAGCCCGAAATGATGATAGCAAGACGTGCGCGCAGTGGACTGGCTGCCCTCTAAGACCGACCGCCGGCAACCAATGCATCGGCCTACCCGGCCTACCTCACCGTACCCAAGTACAGCCGTTGGGCGCCAGTTCAGTGCTCGAAGCACGATCGACTGCTCGCGCAGGCACGCAACCAACGGATCGGCAGCTGGTAGGGCTGTGGCACCGGGTTGCTTGCCAAGTAGCCGTCCAATAGTGTCGCGGCTTCCGTATCCCTGCCGCTGGAGAGGGCTCCCAGAGCAGCCGCCGCGACGCTGTACGCCAGGTCCTCCGGGCCATGCAGCATTGCGGGCGCCTGCATGAGAGCTGTACCGGCCACCGTCATGGCGCTCGAATCGCGCATGGCCACGGCGCGCAGCAACGCCAGCCACGAGCGGCTTTCCGGGCTGGCGCGCTGGGCGCACGCCGACGCCTCAATACGGGCCCAAAAATGTCCGAGGTCCTGAGCGTCCAGGCGAGTGGCTGTGGCGTCGGCAATCTGGCGCATTCCGGTCCGCCAGAGGTCATCGGCACCCGGGATCGCGCAAGTGGCGGCAGGCATGCGCACTGCGAACACGGCGGAAGCCGCGCGCGCGTCTAACTCTTGCAATGATCCGCTGCTAAGCGCGTCGTTGATGGCCAGCGCCCGCGCGGTGTACCCATCGCTTGGCGGGGTTTGCGCACTCATCTCATTTGACGGTACAGGTACAGCGGGCCGCGCACTAAGCATGGCTACCAGGGGAAGCGGCAAAAGCAGGGTGCTTGGCAACTCCACCGCGTTGCTCTGCATGAAGCGCAGCCGTGGTGCGTTCAAGTCCACGAACGGGAAGTAATCGGAATTCGCAGGGACCCGATAGCTGGCGACGAGACTGTCCATGGCGCGCTTGCGCCCCACCAGCCGAGTCTCAAAATCCGCGACGCTGTGTACGCCGATATGCTCAAGTTCGGCGCGCACGTTTGGCTCGGTAAATGGAAGACTGGTGGATTCGGGTAACGACCCGTTCGGAGTCGCGATAATCACCAGGTTGGAGAAATCGACGTTGTAGACGGCATAGTCCGAAAAGTTGGCTGACAGTGCGGCAAGGACCGATGCCACCACCGACATGTCCGTTTCGTAGATCTGCAGCCACTGCACGAACAGACCGTCCGGCCTGAGATAGTGATTGATGCGGCGGTAGAACTCTTGCGAGAACAAGGAGGCCACGCCGCTGACCCACGGATTTGACGGTTCCGTGACTATGACGTCATAGCGTTCATGCTGCAGTGAAAAGTAGGTCTTGGCGTCTTCAATGTGGATGCGGCTGCGGGGATCGTCAAACATCCTGCGGTTGCGAGGGTAGAAACCGATTCGTGCGGCCTGCACCATCAGCGGTTCAATCTCGACGGAATCCAATTGCTGAACGCGCGGACTGTCGAGCAAGGCGTTGCTGGTCAGGCCTGAGCCGACGCCAATGTTGGCGACACGCCCGGGGTGCACGTGCATGCTGAGTGGCAGTGCGCCGGTCAGCACCATGGTGACCTCGTCCTCGGCCAGTGGACCGCCGGGGGCCATCATGATCGCCGCGTCGGGTTTGCCGTTGGTTGCGATCGTCACGGCGCCTGCCTGTTCGACGAGGCTGATCGTGGCGGTCTTGCCGTCGCGTAGGAAGCGTACCCGCGCGTCGGGCGCTTGCTCGACCTGCCCATGGCGGTAGACTCCAGCGGTCAGCTTTCTGGCATCGAAATTTACCAGCAGCGCGCAAACGCCCAGTGCCAAGCATGCGGCAGCGGCAGAAGCCAGACTGAGGCGGCGGCGCGAGGCACCTGCCTGCCACATCCCGGAGACGCCCAGCCCCATATGAATGCAAGCGCCCGCGATAATTACGCCCTTCACACCGGTTGCCGGCATTAATACGTGGATGGCCAGCAGCACGCCGAGAATCGCACCGATCGTATTGGCGCCGTAGATCACTCCGATTGCCGCTTCGCTGCCGTTACGCAGCAGCGCGTGGGTTAACAACGGCAACGTCATGCCGGCAAAGAAGGTGGCCGGCAACATGATCGCGGCGGCCAGGGTTTGCGAAGATAGATTGAACAAGGCGTAGCCGCCGGCGGAGTGCGACACCGCCTGCATGGTCCAGCCCATTACGTTGAAGGTCGAATTGTAGATTGGCAGCGTAAGCAGCGCGCATCCGCCCGTGGCCAGCATCGCCAAACCAAGCGCGAGGTAGGGATCGGACCGGGTGTCGACGCGGCGCCGGATCCACAGGCCGCCCAGAGCCAGCCCGAAGATAAAGGCGCTCAACATCAGCTCGAAGGAATGCGTCGAGCTTCCCAGCACCAGGCTCAGCATGCGGATCCAGGCCATCTCGTACATCAGCGAGGCCACACCGGTCAGGAACGCGGCCAGGGTGAACCATTGCCGGAGCATCGCTCCCCACCGAATTGTGCGCGACGTAGCCTCGGCACGCGGCTCCGGATGATCGCGCACGGCCAGCCATACCAATAGGGCCAGCAGGACGTTCAACAGGCCCGCCGTCATCACCGTGCCGGGCAGGCCGACCAGACGAATCAACACGAAACCGCTCACCAGTACGCCCACGGCGGCACCGAGACTATTGGTGAAATACAGCATGGCCAGCGTGGCCCCGGGGCGTTCAGGCCAACGGCGGATGATTCCGCCGCTGATCAGCGGAAAGGTCGCGCCCAGGAGGACCGATTGCGGGAGAATCAGCAGTGCGCCTAGAGCCCATTTGTAGACCTGCGCCTCCCAGGCGCTGTGCAGGGTCGGGACCACGGTATCGAGCGAGTATTCGCTGGCGGCTATGAAAACGCGGTGAAATACCAGGCCGAAGGCGCCAATCAACGCTTCGACCAGCACGTAAGCGAGCAACAACTGCCGCAGCCGCGAGGACCAGCGCGCCACCAGCGCGGAGCCGAGCGCCATGCCGCCCATGAAAATCGCCAGCACCAGAGTCTGCGCGTAGGCGGCGTGGCCGAGAAACAGTTGCAGGTAGTGCGACCACACCGATTCATAGATCAAACCGGCAAAACCCGACACCACGAATACCGCGAGCAGAAAGGATCGACCGCGGCGTGGAGTGCCTGGTTGGGTGGACACTGCGATGACTCCCGCTTGATCGGCCATGAATCGCCCCCCCGTTACTCAGGCTCAGTGCATATACGCCGCCTGGGAATCAGTCAAGCGCGCAATGCCGCCGAGTGTGAAGTGCGCGGCCTGCCGACTCGGTCCAGCGGCTCAACATGTGTCCACGGTCATCGCCGCGTACTTACTGGCGAAGACCTTATCATGCGAGCGGACATCATTGGCCGGTGATTGCCAAGGCAACGACAAAACGCTAACTTGAGTTGATGCGATTCATCAAGAATTCACCGCGCGGCAGCAGCGTGCTGCGGTTGGCGCATTTGGCTTGCGCCACGCTGCTTCTTCAGCTCCTGGCGCTCTCAGCGTCGATCGCCGGCACGCCGGCCGCGCCGCGAGCCGCGGTCGCGGCACCCGATGAGTTCGGTGCGCGCGCCGCGATGGACGTGATCAAGGGCGGCGGCAACGCCGTGGATGCGGCCGTCGCTACCGCGTTCGTGCTGGCGGTCACGTATCCCGAAGCCGGCAATCTCGGCGGCGGCGGTTTCATGATGATCTATCTGCACGGCAAGCCCGCCTTCCTCGACTACCGCGAAACCGCTCCGGCGGCTGCAAGCCGGGACATGTATCTGGATGCGAAAGGCGCGGTCATCAAGGATGCGAGCGTGATCGGGCCGCGCGCGGCGGGCGTCCCGGGCACCGTCGCCGGATTGTGGTCGGCACACCAGCGCTACGGCACGCGGCCGTGGCGCGAGCTTCTGCAGCCCGCCATCCGCCTGGCGCGCGATGGCTTTGTCCCCTCGAAACACATGGCAAGCCGCATCGCTGAAGCGCGCGGCAGCTACCAGGGCGTGACCAACTTTAATGAGTATTTTGGCAAGGTCGAGGCGGGGACGCTGTTCCGGCAGCCGGCGCTGGCCGCGACGCTGACCCGCATCGCCAGCGGCGGCGCGAAGGAGTTCTATCACGGACAAACCGCGCAACTGCTGGCCAAGCAGATGCAGCACGGTGGACTGATCACGCTGCAGGATCTAGCGGGCTACAAGGCCAAGTGGCGCGAACCGCTGACCGCCGATTGGCGCGGCATGAGGCTGCTGACCCCACCGCTCCCGAGCTCGGGCGGCTTCGCATTGATCGAGCTGCTCAAGATGCACGATGCGCTCAGCGCGCAGTTTTCCGGTCTCAAGCACAACTCGACTCAATACGTGCACCTGGTCGCGGAGATGGAGAAGCGCGTGTTCGCCGATCGTGCCGAGTACCTGGGCGATCCGGACTTCGTGCACGTGCCCATCGAGCGTTTGATCGATCCGGCCTACATCGCGCGGCGTGCGGGCGAGGTGCGGCTGCATGAGATCTCCCCGGTCGAGACGGTCAAGCCGGGGCTGGAAGAGGGGATGCATACCACCCATTTTTCCATCCTGGATGCGCAGGGCAATGCGGTGGCCAATACCTACACGCTCAATGACTGGTATGGGGACGGCGTCGTAGTCGAGGGCGCAGGATTTCTGCTCAACAACGAGATGGATGATTTCAGCATCAAGCCTGGGGTGCCGAACATCTACGGGGTGGTCGGCGGCAGCGCCAACGCCATCGCGCCGGGCAAGCGCATGCTCTCATCCATGGCGCCGACCATCGCGATCCGCAACGGCCAGGTCGCCCTGGTGGTGGGTACGCCTGGCGGTTCGACGATCTTCACTTCGGTGTTCCAGGCGTTCTTGAATCTCTACGATTTTCACATGACCGCGCAGCAGGCTGTGGCCGCCGGGCGCTTCCATCACCAGCTCCTGCCGCCCGATCGCATCATCTATTCGCGCTGTTGCGCGCTGCCCGCCGACACCGTCGCCGGATTGCGCGCCATGGGGTACAAGCCCGAGGTGAGCCCGTGGGAATTTGGGGACCTGCAGGTGATCGAAGTGGACGCCGCCGGAACGGTCAGCGCGGGATCCGACCCGCGCGGTCGGGGCGTGTCGATCGTGGCAGATCATGAAGCGGCTCCGGCCGTCCGTCGCAGCGCTCCTGCAGGCGCGGCGCTCTCCTCAAGTCTGCCCTGAACCTTGCCCGCGCCGCGGCGCCGTGC
Organism: uncultured Gammaproteobacteria bacterium; assembly: GCA_963789365.1. Lineage (GTDB taxonomy): Bacteria > Pseudomonadota > Gammaproteobacteria > Steroidobacterales > Steroidobacteraceae > FEN-1191. Next base: position 1,416,766 of record CAWBKJ010000004.1, on the reverse strand, counting down.
CGCTCAATTCATCGGCAGTTCGCGGCGCGGCCCACGCTTAAATGCGCCATCGATGGCGGCGATCTCGGCCGCGCTGAGCTCAAAGTTCGCCGCTCCGGCATTGTCGGCGACGTGTTCGAGTCGCACGGCCTTGGGAATCACGAACAGATTGGGATCGCGCAGCAGGAATCGCAGTGCCACCTGGCGGGCGGTGGCGCCGTGCGCCGCCGCGATCTGCTGCAGCACCCGCCCGCCGGAGGTGCTGGGCTGGTACACCGTTGCCGAACGCCCGTAGGGGGTGTAGGCGACCACCGCGGTGTGGTGCGCCGCGCACCAGGGCATGACCTCGTGCTCGATGGCTCGTTCGGCCAGGTGGTAGAGCACCTGGTTGCAGGCGGGCGCGCCGCCAATGGCGGTCACTTCCTCCAGATCGGCGACGTCAAAATTGCTGACGCCCCAGGAGCGGATCTTGCCGTCACGCTGCAGGCTAGCAAAGGCCGCCACCGTGTCGGCCAGCGGATAGCTGCCGCGCCAGTGCAAGAGGTAGCAATCGAGGTGATCGGTGCCAAGGTTCTTCAGGCTCTGCTCGCAGGCCCGGATCGTGCCGCGAGTCGAGGCGTTGCCGGGCAGGACCTTTGAGACCAGAAAGACCTCGGCGCGCCGGCCGCGGATCGCCTCGCCGATGATCTGCTCCGACGCCCCCGATCCGTACATCTCGGCCGTGTCGATGTGCGTCAGGCCCAGATCCAGGCCCGCTCGCAGTGCCGCGAGGGCATCGGCCTTGCGGGATACTTCGATTTGCCACGAGCCCTGTCCGATCTCGGCCACCCGGCGCCGCGTCGTCCCAAATTCTCGCAGCGGCATAGTGCTCTACCAGGGCGGCTTGGCCGTCAAGCCTAGCGACGGAACAGCCAGAGTATCGCGCTCGCCACGACGCTCACGACGAGCATGGAGGTGATCGGGACGTAGAGCCTGAAGCCAGGCCGATCAATGAGCAGGTCTCCCGGCAGTTTGCCGAACGGAATGCGCGAGGCCCAGGGCCACAGGAATCCGGCGAGCAATAGCAGAGCGCCGGCAACTAACAGTAAGCGTTGCATAGCACGCAAATCGATGTGTGATGGAGTCTGTCCATAGTCCGTTCGGAGCCGACCCTGGAGCCCTAGAATAGCCTTCATGCCCTGGCTCACCAAATCCCGATTTACCTCCGGCCTGCAGTGCACGAAGCGACTGTGGAACGAAGTACACGCGCCGCTCGAAGGAGCGCAGGCGGACAGCGTGGCCTATATCAACGGCCGCGCAGTCGATCGGCTGGTGCAGACCCTGCAGCCGGGCACGGTAATCTCGCGCGATCGGGGAATGCCGGCCGCCATCGCCGAAACCGCCCGGGTCCTGCGCGAGGGGAATCCCGAAGTGCTCTACCAGCCGGCCTTTCGGGCCGGTGAGTTTGCCGTCATTGCCGACGTGCTGAGGCGCTCCGGCCAGCACGCCACGCTTATTGAAGTGAAGTCCTCGACCGGTGTGAGGCCCTTGCACATCCTCGACGTGGGATTTCAGACGCTGGTCCTGCGCAATGCCAGGGTGCCGGTGGATCGCGTGATGGTGGCTCACCTCGACAGTCAATTCCTGCTGCAACGCGCGGGCGATTTCGAGGGCCTGATCAGGGAGCAGGACGTCACGAACGCGGTTGAAGCCGAACTCCCCGCCATCGCCGAGTCCGCCGCGGCGCTGCACGCGCTGATGAGCCGCCCGGCACGCCCGGTGGTGCCCATGGGCCCGCAGTGCACGGAGCCCTACGAGTGCCCATTCATTGCGCGCTGTACTCAGGAGCGCGGCGCGCTGCCGGAATATCCGGTCGAGCTCCTCCCGCGCGCAGGCAAGAGGGTGGAGGCGCTGTTGGCGGCCGGGTACACGGAACTGCGGCACGTGCCCGGCGAACTGCTCCCGGGGGAGGTGCACCAGCGGGTGCTGCAGGCCACCGTTTCGGGCGAGGTGTATTTCGACCTGGCCGCCACCGCGTCACTGCGCGATCTTGCCATGCCCAGGGCGTATCTGGATTTCGAGACCATCGGACTGGCGGTGCCCGAGATCATCGGAACCCACCCCTACCAGGCCCTGCCATTCCAGTTCTCGCTTCGGGTCGAGCGCTCGGCCACGCAGCTGGAGCACGTGGAGTACCTGGCGGTCGACTCCTTCGGGGACTTCAAGGCGATGGCCGAAGCGCTGCTCGCCGGCATGCCGGATTTTGGGCCGGTATTCGCCTATAACGCGCCCTTCGAGCACCGCGTGCTCACCGAGCTCGCCGATCGTGTGCCGCAATATGCCTTAGAGCTAAGGCGTGTGGCGGATCGGCTGCAGGACCTGCTGCCGGTCACCCGCTCGGCGTACTACCATCGGGACATGAAGGGCTCCTGGTCGCTCAAGGCCGTGTTGCCGACCATTGCACCGCAGCTGAGTCATGGGCAGCTCGCCGAGGTGCAGGAGGCCGGCGGGGCGCAGCTCGCGTTCATGCTGTTGCGCGGGGGGAGGCTCGGCGCCGAGCGCTACGACGCCCTGCGCTCGGCGCTGCTCGAGTACTGCGGGCGCGACACCTGGGGCCTGGTCGTGTTGAGACGCTTTCTTTGTGGCGAGAGCCTGAGCTGAGCACACTTACACGGCCGTTGCACTGTAGAGTTGAATGCAGCTATGACACCTAAGGACATTGACCGTCTGTACGGCCTTGAACCCGTATTCGAGCCGGGGGAGGCGGCAGGGAGCGACGCGCTCGAGCGCTTCATCGATATCGCCTGCCCCTATTGCGCCGAACTGATCACGCTGCACATCGATCTGTCGGCCGGGCCGCAGACTTACATCGAGGATTGCCAGGTCTGTTGCCAGCCCATCACACTTTCCGTGCCGGTCACGGACGAAGGCGAATTGCTAGAGGTGATCGCGCAGCGATCGTAAGTGCGATGCGACCCAGACCCCGCGCATTGACCTGCCGAATCGATCCTCAATCACACTGCTTCCGGGAGCGCGAGCGCCATGTATTCCGATAAATCGATGATCGTGGGGGCGGCGTCCGCCTTGCCGCGCCTGCTGGTCCTCGGGCTCATGGCCGCTGCCAACGCCTCCGCGCACGACATCGTGATCCACGCCGGCACGCTGATCGATGGGACCGCCGCGGAGGCGCGTCGGCAGGTTTCGATCCTCATCCATGATGATCGGATCAGCTCCGTGGAGCCCGGATTTGTCGCTCCCGCCGGTGCCGAGGTCATCGACCTTTCTCAGTCGACGGTCATGCCCGGATACATTGACTGCCACGTGCACATATCGGCCAAGTTGCCGAGCGCCACGAACCGGACCGAGGACTGGTTGACCCACTCCGACCTTGATCGGGCCTTTGACGGCGCGGTTTTCGCCGCCGCCATGCTCCAGCAGGGATTTACCAGCGCGCGCGATGTCGGTGGGGGTGACGATACGGTCGCGCTTCGCGATGCCATCAACGCCGGAAAGGTTCCTGGGCCGCGACTGTGGGTGTCGCTCGAACCCCTAGGCCCCACCGCAGGCCACGCCGATACGCGCTACGGGCTAGATCCGGGACTCAGGCACGAAGGCTGGGACAATGGCCTTGTCGATAGCGTCGATCAGGCCCGCTACAAAGTTCGCGAGCATAAGCGGCGCGGGGCCGACCTGATCAAGATGCTGCCTTCGGGTGGAATTGCCTCCACCGGCGATGACCCGCGAGCGCAATTGATGACCAACGAGGAGATGGCGGCCGTCGTCCAGACGGCGCACGCTCTGGGCATGAAGGTCGCCGCGCACATCTACCCGGCGGCGGCCATCGAAAACGCGGTCCGGGCGGGTGTCGATTCGGTCGAACATGGCTCGTTTGCGAGCGCGCAGACCTTTGCACTGATGAAATCCCACGGCACTTACCTCGTTCCCACCCTGACCGTGTACGAACTTTTCTACGCAGTCGCGACGCAGCACCCGGAACTGCTCACTCCCGGCACCGCTCAAAAAGAGATCAGCAACGACCTGCTGCCCAAGAAGAACCTGTCGCTGGCGGTTCAATCCGGCGTCAAGATCGCCTATGGCACGGACATCGGCGAGGGAGATCACGCCATGGAGTTCGGGCTGCTCATCGCCAATGGCATGGCGCCCGGTGATGCGCTGATCGCCGCCACCCGCAGCGCCGCCGCCTTGATTGGCGCGGAAGACCGCATTGGTACAATCCAGGCGGGCCATTTTGCCGACATCGTGGCGACAGCCGCGGATCCGCGGGCCGACCCCGCCCAGTTCGAGCACGTGGATTTCGTGATGAAGGGTGGCGTGGTGTATCGCCAGCACGGCGCGCCGCTCGCGCATTGAACAAGAGCCCAAGGAGAGGTCCGAGCCCCAAGTTTCCGGCCCGCCTGAATATCTCGCCTAGCGAAGATCCTCGTAAATGGAATCCTGCAATGCTCGCCGGGGCCAGCTAATTCCCAGGCGTGCCGCCGCGACCCGTCGCTGCAGGGTTCGCAGTTCGCGGCCGTGTCCCCGGCTGATCGCCCGCCGCGCCCAGTCTCGCAGGGCCAAGAGCGGCAGGCTGCATAGCCGGAGGCGCGCTGCGTCCATGAGCGCCCCTTAGCCGCCGGTCAGGCCGCGCGCGGCGCTGTGGACGGGCTGGCCGTCGGCGAGGTTCTTCGCTTCCAGCCGGCCTTCATACCTGCCCTGATCGGCCGCACCCTGAGCTGCCGAGGAGGTGTCTACCGCAAACAGCGTGGCCTGGGCCGTCGTGATCAGGATTGCAGCCAACAATCCCAGGGCCCGATTCGCATTCATACATTGCTCCTTTTTGAAGACGCCTGACCTGCTTTGGTCCCAGAACTTCGATGACCGATGCCGGTCGCGATGCGCTCTGATTCCATGGCCACCATTCTGGGTTCGCGCGCCGACACCAACAAACGCAATGGCTGAAGCACACATCAGTAAATCTGACCTCTCGCGGCCCCGGCGACGCGCGGCCAGTTTGGCCTCGCCTGCGCCCGCGCGCTTCGCTGCGCAAACCGGCTAAAAACAAGCCTGCGCGCGCCGGCCGGCGCCGTTTTATACATACCCGCGCCAAGCGTGAGATGGTCTCGAATATAACCCTACAGGTATAACGAGATAGCCGGACTTGGCTTCCATGCATGGGTGGGTTCTGCGTACGCTCAAGCCATGCCCAATGCCCTGCGACAAACCCAATTGCCGGATGCCGAGTGGCGCGCAGAGCTCGAGCGGCTGACTGCGCCGCTCGATGCCGCGGCCCTCAATTGGATCTCCGGTTACACGGCTGCGCTGGCGCGCGAGCGCGGCGCGCTATCGCGCATTGAGTATCGTGCGGAGGAGCTGGCTCTGGATCTGGCTGAGCCCGAGGGCGCCGTCCAGAGCGAGGCGCGGGCCACCGTGCTCTATGGTTCGCAGACCGGGCACGGTCGGCGGCTGGCCGAGCAGCTGGCCCACGCGGCCGAGCGCGCCGGACTGTCGGTGCGAGTGCAGAGCACGCTCGATTACAATCCGCGCGAGCTCGCCAGTGAGGGCGTGCTGCTGGTCGTGATGAGTACCCACGGGGATGGCGATCCGCCCGACGATGCGCGCGCCTTCGTCGAATTCCTCAACGGCCGCCGCGCGCCCAAGCTCGGGAAGCTCGCTTATTCGGTGCTGGCGCTGGGCGATTCGAGCTATCCGAAATACTGCGAAGCCGGGCGCCTGATCGATGAGCGGCTGAGCGCCCTCGGCGCGCGACGCCTGGGGGCGCGCGTGGATTGCGACGTGGACTTCGAGCGCGCCGCGGGGGCGTGGCTTGGCCAGATGGTCGTCGCGGCCGGCACGGAACTGGGCGTGGCGGCTACGGGCGGCGCCCGGGTGCGCGCTCGTTACGCCCCTGAGCGCGGTCTCGACAGACCCGACGCGCGAGCATCCGCTCGAGGTCGAGGTGATCGCCAACCAGCTGATCACCGGCCGCGGGAGCCTTAGGGCCGTGCACCACCTGGAATTGGCGCTGCCGGCCGGACGCCTTGATTACCATCCGGGCGATGCCCTGGGCATCGTGCACGAGAATCCGCCCGAAGTGGTCGAGCGCGTGCTGGAGCTCAGCGGGCTGGATGGCCACGCGCCGGTCAGTTTCGAAGGGCGCGAACTCCCGCTGCACAGCTGGCTGCGCTCAGAGCGTGAGTTGACGCGCCTCACTCGCCCATTCATCGATGCGCACCGCGCTCGCGCCGCGGCCGGTGGCGAGGTGTCGGCGGCCTTGGAGGTTCCCCAGACCTGGCAGGTGGCCGACCTGCTCAGGAATATGCCCGCCGACTGGAGCGCACCGGACCTGGTCGCGGGGCTGCGGGCGCTGACGCCACGCCTGTACTCGATCGCCTCGAGCCGCTCGAGCGTCGAGGATGAAGTTCATCTCACGGTCGCGGCGCTCGATTACCTGGCCGATGGCGAGCGGCGCTTCGGCTCGGCCTCGCGCTACCTGGCGACCCACGGCGCGGACAGCCGACTGCAGGTCTACATCGAGCGCAACAAGCGCTTCCGTCTGCCTGCCGATCGTTCGCGCGATGTGATCATGATCGGGCCCGGCACCGGGGTCGCGCCGTTTCGCGGTTTCGTGCAGGAGCGCGCAGCCAGCGGGGCCTCCGGTCGCAACTGGCTGTTCTTCGGCGCGCGCCACATGGACCGTGATTTTCTGTACCAGACCGAGTGGCAGCAGGCGCTCAAGCACGGTGCGCTGCACCGGATGGACGTGGCCTTCTCCCGCGATCAGCCCGAGCGCGTCTACGTGCAGCAGCGCATGCGCGAGCAGGGTGCACAGCTGTTTCACTGGCTCGAATCGGGCGCGTACCTGTACGTGTGCGGAGATGCCGCGAGCATGGCGCCGGACGTGCACGCCGCGCTCCTGGAGATCATTGCTCACCACGGCGGGCGCAACCCGGAGGAGGCGGTGAGCTACCTCAACACGCTGATCGGCGAGCGTCGTTACGTGCGGGACGTTTACTGATGGCCGAGCTCTCGCCCGTCGAGCGGATCAAGGCGGCCAGCCGGGGCCTGCGCGGCACGATCGTGGAGGGCCTGGCCGATCCGATCACCGGCGCGCTCCACGAGGACGATGCGCAGCTGATCAAGCTGCACGGGAGCTACCAGCAGGACAACCGCGACCTGCGCGAGGAGCGCCGCCTGCAGAAGCTGGAGCCGGCCTACAGCTTCATGATTCGCACCCGCTTGCCGGGGGGCGTGTGCACCCCGGAGCAGTGGCTGGCGCTCGATGAGATCGCGCGCCGCTACGCCAACGGCTCGCTGCGCCTTACGACCCGGCAGGCCTTTCAGCTGCACGGGGTCCTCAAGCGCGAGCTCAAGAGCACCATCGCGGCCATCAACCAGGCGCTGATCGACACCCTGGCTGCCTGCGGGGATGTGAACCGCAATGTCACGGCGAGCGTGCTGGTCATCGAATCTCCCGCGCACGCCCAGGTGCAGCAGTGGGCGCGGCGGCTCTCGGATCATCTGCTGCCGCGCTCTCGCGCCTATCACGAGATCTGGCTTGACGGCGTGCGACTGGAGGACACTCCCGGCGCATTGCCCGAGGAGGAGCCGATCCTGGGTCGCACCTACCTGCCGCGCAAATTCAAGTGCGGCATTGCGATTCCCCCGAGCAATGACATCGACGTGTTCTCGCAGGATCTGGGCTTCATTGCGATCATCGAGCAGGGCACCCTGCGCGGCTTCAATGTCTGCGCCGGGGGCGGCCTGGGCACCACGCACGGTGAGCCGGCCACCTATGCGCGCTTGGGCGATGTGATCGGCTTCGTCACGCCCGAGCAGCTCCTGACGGTGGCCGAGGCGGTCGTGACCACGCAGCGCGACTTCGGCGATCGCAGCAATCGCAAGCACGCACGGCTGAAATACACCATCGATACCCGTGGCCTGGAGTGGTTCGTCGCCGAGGTGCAGCGGCGCGCGGGATTTACGCTCGGCGCGGCGCGTCCCTTTAGCTTTATCAGCAGCGGTGATCAGTTTGGCTGGCGTAGCAGCGCGGACGGGCTCTTTCACCTGTTGCTGCGCATCCCCTCGGGGCGCATTGCCGATGTCGAGGGTGCGCCCTGGCTCAGCGGGCTGCGGGCCATCGCTCGCGTCCATAGCGGGGATTTTCGGATCACTCCCAACCAGAATCTTCTGATCTCAAGGGTCAGGGCCGAGCAGCGCGCGCCCATCGAGGCGCTGGTGCGCCAGCACGGGCTTGATCTGTACGAGCGCGCCTCGCCCCTGCAGCGCGACGCCCTGGCCTGCGTGGCGCTGCCGACCTGTCCGCTGGCGATGGCCGAGGCCGAGCGCTACCTGCCCCGACTGCTCGGGCTCATCGAGGAGCGCCTGGCCGCGCACGGATTGTCGCAGGCGCCATTGCTGCTGCGCATCTCCGGTTGCCCCAATGGCTGCTCACGCCCCTACCTGGCGGAAATCGGCCTGGTCGGCAAGGCGCCGGGAAGATACAACCTGCACCTGGGCAGTGATGCCCAGGGACAGCGGCTCAATGTGCTGTACCGGGAGAATCTCGACGAGGCGGCGATCGTCAAGCTGCTCGACGGGCTGTTCGCGAGCTACGCCCGCGAGCGCCTGGAGCAGGAGCGCTTTGGCGATTACCTGTGGCGCGCCAAGCACCTGCCGTTGAGGGCCGCGGCATGAACGAGCGGATCAAGGAGGCGGCAAGCGGCGACGCCGAGGCGCTCGCCGAGCTCAACCGAGTGCTCGAGCCGCAAAGCGCCGAGCAGCGCGTCGCCTGGTCGCTGCAGCACCTGCCGGGCGCTCATGTGCTGACCTCGAGCTTTGGCGCCCAGGCGGCCGTCTCGCTCCACCTGGTGACTCGCCAGGCGCCGCGCATCCCGGTGATCCTGCTCGATACCGGCTATCTGTTCCCGGAGACCTACGCCTTCGTCGAGAGGCTGACCGAGCGGTTGAGCCTCAACCTGAAGGTGTATCGCAGCACGCTCTCGCCCGCCTGGATCGAGGCCCGCTTTGGCAAGCTGTGGGAGCAGGGCGTCGCCGGCCTGGAGAAATACAACGACCTGACCAAGCTCGAGCCGATGCGCCGCGCGCTGCGTGAGACGGGCGCGCACAGCTGGCTCTCCGGGCTGCGACGCTCCCAGGCCCGCACTCGCCGGAACATCCGGCCGCTCGAATGGCGCGATGGGACCTTCAGGATCTACCCGATCGTGGACTGGAGCGATCGGGACGTCGGCGCCTATCTCAAGAGGCACGAACTGCCCTACCACCCGATGTGGGACCGCGGTTATGTGTCGATCGGCGACTGGCATACGACCCGTCCCCTGCACGAGGTCGGCGACGTGGAGGCGACGCGCTTCCTGGGCCTCAAGCGCGAGTGCGGGCTGCACGGCCTGAGCTAGAGGGCGCCGGTGCGTTATTTTCCCCTGTTTCTGGACTTGCGCGGCCGGCCGGTGTTGGTGGCCGGCGGCGGCCCGGTGGCCGAGCGCAAGGTCAAGCTGCTGGTCGCGAGCGGCGCTCAGGTCACGGTGGTGGCCCCCGAGCTGTGCCCCGCGCTGGCGCGCAGGGTGACGCGCGGCGAGATCCGCCACCGGGCCGGAGAATTCGCGCCATCGGACCTGGAGTTGCAGCGCTGGGTGATTGCCGCCACCGACCGGAGCGAAGTGAATCGCGAGATTGCGCGGGCCGCCGAGGCGCGCGGAATGTTCGTCAACGTCGTCGATGACGCCGAGCTGTCCACGGCGATCATGCCCGCGATCGTCGATCGCTCGCCGCTGATGATTGCCGTGGCGAGCGGGGGCGGTGCGCCGATGCTGGCGCGACAGGTGCGCGAGCAGCTCGAGGCCCTGCTCGATCAATCCTGGGGGCGCGTGGCGCAGTTCCTGCGCCTTTGGCGCGCGCGCATCCGTGACCGTTTCGACTCGGCTCGGGAGCGCCGCGCGTTCTACCGCGAGTTGCTCGAGGGACCGATCGTGGCGCAGGTGCGAAGCGGCCGCGAGGCCGACGCCGGCCAGGCCCTCGCTGAGCGCCTCGCCGCACCAACCGATCGGCGCGCGCCGGGCAGCGTGATCCTGGTCGGGGCAGGTCCGGGCGATCCGGGACTCCTGACGCTGCGCGCGCTGCGCGCGTTGAATGAGGCCGATATCGTGCTGCACGATCGGCTGGTGTCGGCCGAGGTGCTCGCGATGGTGCGGCGCGATGCCGAGGTGCTGGAGGTCGGCAAGGTTGCCGGGGGCGCGAGCGTCAGCCAGGACCTGATCAATCGCATGCTGGTGACGCATGCGCGCGCGGGCCGCAAGGTGGTGCGGCTGAAGGGCGGGGACCCGTTCATCTTCGGGCGCGGTGGCGAGGAACTCGAGCACCTGCGGGCCGCCGGCATCGCCTACGAATGCGTGCCCGGGGTCACGGCCGCGCTGGCCTGTGCCGCGAGTGCGGGAATCCCCCTGACGCATCGCGATCACAGCGCCGCGGTGCGCTTCATTGCCGCCCATCAGCGTGAGGACATGACGGAGGCCGCGTGGGATTCGCTCGCCGGCTGCACCGATACTCTGGTCGTGTACATGGGGGTGGCGGGGCTGAAGGAATTCTGTGCCCGGCTCGCACTGCACGGGCGCGCGCGCAGCACGAGCGCGGCCTTGATCGAGAACGGATCGCGCCCCGAACAGCGCGTGTTGCTCGGATCGCTCGACAGCATCGCGGAACTGGCGAGCAAGCACGCGCTGCAATCGCCCGCGCTGCTGGTGATCGGGGAGGTCGCCTCGCTCGGTCACACGCTCCATTGGTTCGGCGCAGCGCCGATCAGCGCCGATCCGGAAGGCCGGATCGAGCCGCTGCGCGCCCTGGCTTCCTAGCCGCAGAGCAGCGCCCCGCCCCCGGCGAGAATTCCGGTCGAATCCGCGGGCCTTGTGGCGCTATCCTTCAAGGCGGTCGATGGACTTAAATCGCGGGGGGAGCGGACCATGTCGAATCCGGGCAACCAGAAATCCGTGCTGCTAGGTGCCGTGCTGATCGGGGCGCTGGCCGGCAACCTCGGCGCCGAGGCCGCCTCGGACGACTATGCGAAGCTGCTGGCGCTGTTCCAGGACTGGCGGGCCTTCGAGCGACCGACCATGCGCGCGGGCGCGCCCGATTACACCGCCGAGACCCTGGCGCGAAAATACAGCGAGCTCGCTTCCTTCAAGGCGCGCTGCGCGGCGATCGACCCGGGCCAATGGCCCATCGCCCAGCAGGTCGACTACCAGCTGGTGCGCGCCGAGATGAATGGCCTGGACTTCGATCTTCGGGTGCTCAAGCCCTGGGAGCGCGACCCGGCCTTCTACCATTCACTGCGCACCGAGCAGAGCGACACGCCCACGCACGAGGGAAGCAACCCTTACGGGCTCATCGAGCTGTGGAGCTATTCGTTTCCACTCGCGCACGCCGACGAGCAGCGTCTGGCGCGCGAGCTCTCGGTGATCCCGCCGCTGCTGGCGCAGGCGCGTGGCAACCTGACCGGCAACGCCCGCGATCTGTGGATCACGGGCACGGGCACCATGAAGGTTCAGCTCGAGGAGCTCAAGGCGCTGGCCGGAAAGACCCAGCACTCCGGTGCTGAGCTGCACCGGGCGATCGCGGCCGCCTCCCAGGCGACGGCGGAATTCGTCGCCTGGCTCGAGGCGCAGGCGCCGGCCAAGAACGGGCCCTCGGGCGTGGGCAAGGAGAACTACACCTGGAGCCAGCAGCACGTGCACCTGCTGCCGCTCAGCTGGGAGCAGGAAGTCACGCTGCTGCGGCGTGAGCTGGCGCGGGCACACGCCTCCCTGGCGTTCGAGGAGCAGCGCAACCGCGCCCTCCCGCAGCTCCAGCCGGCCGCCACCGCCGCGCAGTACCAGGCGCGCGCGGGGGCGGCCATCACCAAGTACATGGCCTTTCTCAAGGAGCAGGACCTGCTCACGATCGAGCCCTACCTCGATCCGGCGATGCGCGCGCATATCGGGGAATTCGTGCCCGAGCCGCAGCGCAATTTCTTCCAGATCGCCAGCCACATCGAGCCGATGACGCTATTCGCGCATTTCTACCACTGGTTCGATCACGCCTGGATGGAGCATCTTCCCAACGCCAGCCCGATCCGGCGCGGCGCGCTGCTCAGCAACATCTGGGACACGCGCTCGGAGGGCATGGCCACCGCGATGGAGGAGCTGATCCTGCGCGCCGGTTACTACGACGACAATCCGCGGGCCCGCGAGATCGTCTACATCATGCTGGCGCAGCGCTGCGCGCGCGGGCTTGCCTCCCTGTACGCGCAGGCCAACGAGTTCGACATCGCCAAGGCCAAGGCCTTTCAGGTGGAGTGGACGCCGCGCGGCTGGATGCGACCGGAACTCGACCTGCTGGGTTTCGAGCAGCAGCTCTACCTGCGCCAGCCCGGCTATGGGAGCAGCTACGTGACCGGCAAGGACCTGATCGATGAACTCATCAAGGAGCGCGCGCACCAGCTCGGCAAGGAGTTCACGGTACGGCGCTTCTTCGACGAGTTTAACGGCGCCGGGATGATACCGGTGTCGATGATCCAATGGCAGTTGACGGGCCACCTGGACCCGCAGCTGGCCGAAGCGCTGCGAGCCGCGCCGCCCTAAACGCCCCCGGCTGGTCCCCCGCGCGCGCGAGGGGGATCTTAAGGATTGATGGTCGGGTTCGCGGCGATGACCGGCAGGGCGTCGAGCCAGTCGTAGGCACCGGGCACGGGCGGCTGCGGCAGGTGCACCCAGAACATGTAGTGCACGTGGAGCCTGGTCTTGGCGAAACTGAACAGCTCAGCCATGGTCCAGAACTTGGTTTTGTAGCCGCTGGTCATGTGCAGCTGGTCGTAGCAGGTGCCCTCGACCTGCCCGAACAGAGTCATCTTGGATTGGAACTGGGTGTAGAACGGGTACACCTTGTTCAGCAGCTTGGGGTTTTCGGGTTCCACGTCCGGCCCGCCCATAAACACGCCCAGCGGCGCGACCGCCGTGGCCACCGTGGCGATGTAGCTCTCCTTGACCGGGAAGAAGTTCATGAACCAGAAAATCCGCGAGGTCGGGAAGGACTTGGAGGCGGTGGTCAGGAGGTTGATGTACATGTCCCGGTATTTTTCGGGAGTGTAGCCGTAGGATTTCTCGACCTTGTAGCCGAAGCCCGGCGCGGTTTCCTGGGTCGCCAGGCCCTCCAGTCCGGGACTGCTGTCGAACTGCTTGCCGATGGCGCTGATCAAAGCGTTGAAGCGCGACATGACCGGCGGCGCCCAGCGTACCACGGTGTAGCCGCCGCCCTTGTTGCGCACCGCATAGGCGTCCAGGTCCTTAGGTGTCGGCAGTTCCTTAACAAAGGTCTTGTCCTCGACCATGATGATCAGGCGCTTGCCGTGGGCCGCGGCCCAGGCGAGGTCGGACTTGATCTCCGCGAACTGGTAGTGCCCAGGAGTCGGTTCCAGCACCGGCCAGCTGTAGCGCTTCATGAAGCCGACCACGCCGGGCTTGATCGCCTGGGACATGACGAGCTGCGAATCACCACCGCGCAGCAGCGCGATGTAATGGCCCGGGTGGTATTTCCTCGAGCCCACGTTGCCGCCCGAACTGAGCGCATCCCCGCAGGCATCTGCGCCGGTCAGTGCCAGGGGCGCCGTGACCGGTATCGCGCCCTGCAACCGATCGCCGCGATAAAGCTGTATGCCCGAACTGCCGGTGTCGCGCAGGCACAGTTGCGCGTCCTTGCTCACCGTGAAGTTCAGGTGATCCACGCCGCCCGACTCCGAGCTCAGGTTCGCGCCTAAGCTCGAGGGCGACCACAACTTCACATTTTCGGAACCACGCGGCTCAAGTCCGCTCACCGATGCAAACGGCGCGCTTGATTCGATCACGCCGTTGAAGCGCTGGCCACTGCTGCCCTGCATCAGGCGCAGCTCCCATTGCTGGCTGTTCAGTTGCGTGATCAGCAGTGCGCCGTCCGGTGATGCGCTCGCGCCGCAGGCGAGTGAAGTCACGAACGACGCGAGGATCGCGGTAATCGGTCTGGAGAGTTTCATGGTTATTATTCCGCTCGCAGAGATATCCGGTCCCGCTCGGGGCGGGAGCCAGGGTGCGACCAATCCAGCCCTCTTATTGTCGCATGCCCGCGCGCGCACACTACGCGTTGTCAGCGCGCACGGTCAATGGCCTTTGGCGGCAGTTGAATTATGTCAACGCGCCGCATCCGGGCGCGAGGCTTGCGCCGGGCGTGCCGCGACGCGGTAGTAGTAGCCTTTATTGACAGCTGTGCGAGCGCGGCGTAAAAAATTGCGAAGCTGTTTGTCTGCGCCTAAGCCGCTGACAAACCGGCAAAAAAAGCTTGATGCAGTCACTATTGGGGGATTCTCATGAGTGTTGAGTCCGCGTCCAACGCGTGCTGGTCGCGCGCGTGCGCCCTGGCCTTGCTTGTGGGCCTGGCGATGGCGGCGGCGCCCGTCGGTGCGCAGATCAGTTTCTCCAACGTGTCGAGCGCCGCGGGCATCACCTCCAAGAGCGTGTCCTATGGCGCGTCCTGGGGCGATGTCAACGGCGACGGGCACCCAGACCTGTTCCTCAACAATCACGCGCGCAAAAGCTCGATCTACCTGAACAACGGGAATGGGGTGTTCAAGGACTCGATCGACGCACTCGATCCTGAGCATTACTGGACCGGGGCGGGCGCCACCGAGGACACCCACGGCGCGGTCTGGGTGGATTTCGACAACGACGGCGACCAGGACCTGGTGGTGTCGACGGGCATATGCTGCAACATCCAGTTCATGGTCAATCAGGGCGGCAAGCTCTACAACCGGACCACTCAATATGGCTTTACCGGCGACGCCGACCAGGGCGGTCGCATGCCGATCTTCTTTGACTACAACCGCGACGGACTGCTGGATGTCTCGCTGCTGACCTTTTTCGCAGCGCCCCTGTACAAGCAGGTGGGCGGCAAGTTCGTCAACGGCAGGGGCGGCACCGGCTATACCTGCAACGACGACCAGTTTGCGGTGCTGATCGACCTGGATCTCGACGGGGTGCTCGATCTGGTGTGCGTGCACACCGGTGGCCCCTTTGCCCAGGCCTGGGACATGTCGGGGATGCCCTGGAAGGACATCACCTCCAAGCTCCCCAAGACCACCAACGTCAACGATGTCGTGATTGGCGATTTCGACAACAACCAACGCAACGACATGCTGCTGCTCCACGGCGCCTTGCGCCCCTCGCAGGCCGTCGCCTTTGACGGCAACCGGATCGAGGCGCAGTTCATTAACAACGACCGCGGCTTTAGCTTCAAGTCGGCCGGCGTGCTGCAGGTGCAGCTGGACTGGAGCAAGACCTTCGTCAACAACTCCAACATCTACATCGGGCAGGGTGGCGTGCATCCTTCCTCGCTGAACTTCACGCTCGATCCGAAAAACGCCTCAACCCACGGCCTGAAGCCCAAGAACCCGTCCGCGACCAATGGCGAACTGCATGTCGGCTACGATCCGGCGACCCAGACCTGGACCTTCAACCAGTTCTCGGGCGGCAAGTTCATCTACACCTACATCGAGGTGCAAAGTTCCGCGGCGGTCAGCGGCCTGCTGACCACCGGCATCCAGGCGGTCGACGGACCGCAGGTGCCTGTGCTGCTCTCGAACCTCCCTTCCGGCATGACTGATCGGACCGTGGCCAGTGGACTTGGGGCGAAGATTAATTGCGTGAGCGGCGTGGCGGCCGACTTCGACAACGACATGGACGTGGATCTGTTCCTGACCTGCCGCGACGGCGTGGAAAATATCGCCGACATCCTGCTGATGAATGATGGCCACGGTAATTTCACCGTGGTGCCCAACGCGGGCGGGGCGGCCGGCCCGATCGGCGTGGCCGTCGGGCAGGCGGCCGGGGTGAGCGAAACGGTGGTCAGTGCCGACTACGATCTGGACGGCCGGGTCGATCTGCTGGTGACCAACGGCATGAACCTGCGGCCGCAACACCGCAACAACGGGCCCTACCAGCTGTTCAGGAACACCAGCCCGCTGCGCAACTGGATCGAGCTGGACCTGGTGGGCACGAATTCCAATCGCGACGGCATTGGCGCGCGGGTCTGGGCGACCACCGGCGGCATCACGCAATACCGCGAACAGAACGAGGGGTATCACCGCTGGTCGCAGAATCAGCGACGCATTCACTTCGGCCTGGCCAGCAACCCCTCGGTCAGCGTGACGGTGCGCTGGCCCAGCGGGCGCGTCGACTCCTTCAGCGCGGTCGCCGCCAACCACATCTACAAGGTCACCGAAGCGGGCGGCATCCAGCAGGCCAATTACTGAGCGTGCTACCCTGATTCCCCATGGGGGAGTCGCAAGGCGTTGAGCTCTACCACGGCCAGATGGTGGCCATGCTGCAGGTCATCTGGGGCGAGGGCTTCCTGTCCCCCGGGGGCCCGGAAGAGGTGGCGCGCCTCATCGCCGATACCGACCTGAAAGGGGCCTCGATCCTGGACATCGGTTGCGGGGCCGGCGGGATTGACCTTGCCCTGGTCCGCCAGCACGGCGCGGGCTACGTGACCGGGCTCGATGTGGAAGATACGGTGCTCGCGCGCGCGCGCGAGTTGATTGTGCGCGCCGAACAGACCAGGCGCATCGGCCTGGTCAAGGCCGCGCCCGGGCCGCTCCCGTTCCCGCCGGGCGTGTTTGACGTGGTGTTCTCCAAGGACAGCCTGGTCCACATCAGCGACAAGCAGGCGCTGATGGCCGAGGTGTTCCGCGTGCTCAGGCCCGGCGGGCGCTTCATCGCCTCCGACTGGCTCATCGGCCACGACGGTGCGCCCTCAGCGGCGATGCGTTCCTACATCGAGGCCGAAGGGCTGGAATTTGGCATGGCCTCGGCCGCGCGCTACCAGGAAGCGATGCGCGGTGCCGGCTTCCTCGAGGTGTCCGCCACCAGCCGCAATGCCTGGTACCGCGAGCGGGCCAGGCAGGAACTGGCGCGCTTACGCGGGCCGCCCGGGGCGGAGGCTGCGAAGATCGTGGGCCAGGAGTTCGTCGATCACAACATCGCGATCTGGACCCTCATGCTGCCGGTGCTGGAAAGCGGCGAGCACTGTCCTACGCACCTGCGCGCGCTCAAGCCGCGCTGAGACTGGTCAGGACCTCCCGCTCAGCACGGACCCAGCGTGTCGAGCCTGAAGGGCATCGGCACGGGTGTCTTGGATCCGCCCACCAGGACCTGCGCTCCGCCCGGTGCGCTCACCGAGAAGCAGGCCGAGGCGCCTGAGGGCAGCGCGAAATTGAACCCGTCCTGGGCCGACTTGTTCACCTTCAGCGTGAAGTTGATGAGCGAGGGATTCGAGGTATCGAAGGTATCGAAGCTCTCGATGCTGTAGGGCGCGACCGAGGCGAAGGGCGCATCGGCCTGCACGCTGCCCACGTAGCTGATGGTGGTGGCCGAGCCGCCCGCGGCCACGCGCGCCGACCACTGCCCGGTGGTGCAGTTCTTCCAGAGGAACACCGCCGCGGTCACTCCCGCGTTGTAGCTGGGCGTGCCGCAGGGCGAGACCTCGTCGTCCTGGATGGTGCCGATGGCGTGGTTGCTGGCGGTGAGCACGGCGTTGACCGGATTGCTCAAGGTGAGGGTGAAGGTCTCGTTCCCCTCGGCGAGCGAATCATCCAGTATCGTCACGCTCGCGCTCTTGCTGGTCTCGCCTGGATTGAAGGTGACCGAGCCTCCGCTGACCGCGGTGTAATCAAGGCCTGCCTTCGCCGTGCCGTCGGTGGTCGAGAAATTCACCGTGACCTGCTGCGCGCTGGCCGGCGTCAGCGTCACCGTGAAGTTCGCCTGGCCCGCATTCTCCAGCACCGTGACGGGCGATACTGCCAGCTCGGAGGGCTGGTTCACGCAGGTGCCCTGGGTGTCCAGGTCGAAGGGTTGGGTCACCGGAACCCGGAAGGGCCCGAAGTACACCTGCGTGAGGTTCGGAACGTCCAGCTTGAGGCAGTTGTTGCTCCCGTCCTGCGGAATGAAGTTGACCCCGTCGGTGCCCCCGCCGGTGGTGTTGAAGGTGAAGGCGATCAGCTTCGGATTGGTCGAATAGTCCACGACGTCACTCCCGCTGAGGCCGACCGGCGTCACGCTGGTGTAGGTCGTGCTCGAGGTCACCTTGCCGCTGTAGGTGACGCTGCCCCCGGCGGCGGCTGTTTTGAGTCTCCACTGCCCCGAGGGGCAGTCTCTCCAGATGAATACTCCCGAATCGGTGGTGCCGCTGAGCGCGGGCGGACCGCAGGGATAGGCGGGAGCGACGCCCAGGGCGACCGGAGCGATGCCGCTGCCCTCGGTAATCTTGTAGAGCTGGTTGGCGGCCACCGCGGGGTAATTTTCCACCGCACCACTGGGCCACATGACCTTCAGATCCACCGCGTTGGCGCCGGCCAGGCCGAAGTGGGCGCGCCGGGCGTCCTGTGACCAGCGGTGGTAGCCGCCGTTTTGCACCCGCAGCTGCGTGATCCCGTTGGCGGTCGCATAGACGCGCGCGCCGGTGGCGTCGCGGTCGGAGTGAGTGCCGACCAGGTCAAGCTCGATCCAGTGATTCGAGTTGCCGTTGTTGTGATACAGCTTGTGCGGGCCACCGATGTAGAGCGGGCGCAGGTTGAAGCCGTTGGTCACAAACAGGTCCAGGAATCCGTCCACGTCGTAGTCGCCGGAGATCACCGAATCGGCCGTGCCGGCCCCGCTGCCGATCGCGAGCCCGACCGGGCCGGCCGCGCCGCCGGCGTCGGGCACGGCGGTAAAGGTGCCATCGCCGTTGTTGTGATAGAGGATGTTCGGGATGTTGCTGGCTCCGGTCCGGCAGGCCAGGTACAGATCGACCCACATGTCGTTGTCGAAGTCCCCCGCGGTCGCACTCACGCACTGCACCGGCGCGCCGAGGCCCGAGACGACCGTGGCGTCGCTAAAGCCCCCGGGGTTGTTCATCAGCAGCGTGGGTGGGGCCGGCTTGTCACTCGGCCACAAGCCCGTGGACACGAGCCCGGTGACGGGCGTGGTGGTGCTCACCTGGAGGTAGGCCTCGCTGAACACACTGACGCTGGTCGAGCTGAATTTAGTCACGATGACGAGCGTCCACTGCTGCGTGCTCGGATCAAAGCCGATCTGCATGATGGGCAGCACCGTGGAGGCCGTGGGAGGCGGGGGCATGCCGACGACCGTAGGGTCGGTCGGATCGAGCGTGAAGGTGCTGGCGTTGGGGTGGCGTCCGCCGGCACCGATCATGATCTTGGTGATGTCGGTTCCGGTGCCTTCGTCGGCCTTGTTCCAGTCCATGTTGAAGCTGACCAGGCCATTGCACACGAACTTGAAGCCCTTGGTGCCGCCGGTCAGCAGGGCTTCGAAGTTATTGGGCCCGGCCTGCACCACCGAGGAGGTGCGCAGCTGCACGCCACCGAGCAGGAACATGTCCATGCGCCCGTCGTTGTTGAAATCGGCGATGACCGAGTCCACCACCTTGGGCACGATCGGGAATATCGGGGTGGGCGTGGCACTGTCGAAGAGCTTCTTCCAGGGGAAGCTCGTGGTGTCGAAGATCTTCTGCGGGAACAGGGTCTCGTCCGGGCACAGGAAGTCCAGTCGCCCGTCGTCGTTGACGTCGAACAGCTGCCCGTAATGGAAGCGCTTGCACAGGAGCTTGGAGGCCGTGGTCGTTTCGGTAAAGCTGCCGTTGGCGTTCTGATGGAACAGCTTGGCGATACCGCCGTACTGCGTCACCACGAAATCCAGGCGGTGATCGCCGTCGTAGTCGAGGAACACCGGCAAGCGGCCGCCCAGGTTGGTGACACCGACGCCGAGCGCGATGGTCTCGTCCACCAGACGGCCGTATTGGTTGACCAGCACCTGGCTGAGGTTGCCGGTACCGGTGGAGACAATCAGGTCCTGGTCGCCGTCATTGTCGAAGTCCGCGAAACTTCCGCCGTGCGTGTCGGCATTCGGCCGGTTCTGCCAGGTCAGCACCTGCGGGCCGGTGTCGAAAAAGGTGCCGTCGCCCATGTTCAGGAACAGGCTCGGTTGCGTGCGATGGTTGCTGGTGAAGATGTCGAGGTAACCGTCGCCGTCCAGATCGCCGAAGGATGCGCCGTAGGTCTCGCTCATGTGCGACACGCCCGAGGCCGCGGTCACGTCGGTAAACGCGATCTGCGCAGAGGCGAGCGACGCGCACACGCTCAAGCCGACGGCGGTGAGCCAGGGGAGGCATTTGTACGGTGCGTTGCGCATAGGTGTTCGGATCCAGGCCTTCCAGTTACTAGGGACAACATTCTAGGGAGGCTCGGGTCCGAAACCGCCGATGAGACAAAACCCAGCCGCAGATTCAAGCTCCGGGCGAGCAGCAATATGTCGGCGCGCAACTGACTGTGGCTGTTGAGAATTAATGCTTCGGCGCGCCGGGCTCGGCCTGGGGCAGGGAAAACGCCGAAAAAGCCCCTGTGATCGCCATCACGAATCCACGATTCGAGCCCGCGCCGCGCCTGACATATTCGGGCATGGCCAGGGTTCCATCCCCCATCCCGGCGGTTTTTGGCCGTTGAAGAAGGTCCCTAGCCGCTCATGGCTCCAGGAGTCAGCAGGTGCGTGCGCAGCCCAAGCGGGAGGCGACCTGCAAGCATGCCGCTTCCCGCGGATCGGCGGCGGAACGCGCAGTCGCGCCGGGCCTGGCGCGACCGTGCCATTTCTGTGCCGTTCATTGACAGTTGGATTGTGTATCCAGATCAAAGGGCTGATTGACCAGCACCCGGAAGGGCCCGAGGTGCACCTGCGATATGCCCGGTGCACTGATCGACAGGCAGGTGCTTGCGCCGTTTTGTGGATTGAAGTTCACGCCATCGGTGGCCTTGCCGACGGTCTTGAAGGAAAACACGATCTGCTTCGGGTCGGTGGTGTAATCGAGCGAGTCACTCGAGTTCAGGCCGACGCCCGCCACGCTTGTGTAGGGGGCGCTCGACGTCAGCGTGCCGACGTAGGTGATCGTGGTCCCGCCGGTGGCTGTTTTCATTCGCCACTGGCCCGAAGGGCAATCTCGCCAGATGAACACTCCGGTATCGGTCGCACCGTTGAGCGGCGGAGGGCCGCACTGGTAGGCGGGTGCAATGCCCAAGGCGACCGGGGCGATGCCCGTGCCTTCGGTGATCCGGTACAGCTGGTCCGCGGCGACGTTCGGATAGTTCTCCTGCGCGCCGCTCGGCCATATGACCTTCAGGTCCACGTTGGTCGCGTTCGCCAGACCAAAGTGAGAGCGCTTGAGGTCCTGCGACCAGCGATGGTAGGCGCCATTCTGGACCCGCAGCTGGGTCACGCCATTCGCCGTGGCGTAAACTTGCGCGCCGGTGGCGTCCCGGTCGGAATTGGTGCCCACCAGATCAAGCTCAATCCAGTGGTTGCCGTTTCCGTTGTTGTGATAGAGCTTGTTGGGGCCGCCGATGTACAGCGGACGCAGGTTGAAGCCGTTAGTGACGTACAGGTCCAGGAACCCGTCCACGTCGTAGTCGGCGCTCACCACCGAATCGGCGGTGCCCGCGCTGTCGGCAATCGCGAGGCCCAGCGGCCCGGCCGCACCGCCGGCGTCCGGCACTGCGGTGAAGGTCCCGTCGCCGTTGTTGTGATAAAGGATATTGGGAATATTGCTGGCGCCGGTCCGGCAGGCCAGATACAGATCGACCCACATGTCGTTGTCGAAATCGCCCGCGGTGACGCTGGCGCATTGCACCGGGGCATCGAGCTTGGCCGCGACCGTGCCATCCACGAAGCCGCCGGGGTTGTTCATCAGCAGCGTCGGCCGCGCGGGCAGATCGCCCTGCCACAGGCCGGTCGCCTGCAGCCCGGTAATGGGCGCCGTCGAGCTGACCTCGAAATAGCCCTGGCTGAATATCGCGGCGCCGTTGGCGTCGAGCTTGGTCACGACCGTCATCGTCCACTGATGAGTCGCCGTGTTATAGCCGATCTCCAGTATGGGAAGGACCGTCGAGTCGGTTGGGGGAGGCGGGAGCCCGGCCACGGTGGGATCGAGGGGGTCGAGGGTGAAGGTCGTCGAGGTCGGATGTTTGCCGCCCGCGCCGATCAATATCTTGGTGATGTCGGTACCGTTGCCGCCTTCAACCGCCTTGTTCCAGTCCATCTTGAAGGTCAGCACGCCGGTCGAAATGAACTTGGCGCCCTTGCTGCCGCCCGCCAGCATGGCCTCGAAGTTATTGGGCCCGCCCTGGACGACCGAGGAGGGACGCAACTGCACCCCGCCCAGAACGAACACGTCCATGCGCCCGTCGTTGTTGAAATCCGCGATGATGGAATCCGCGACGCTGTGGACGAGCGGAAAAAACGCTGCCGGGGTGGCGCTATCGAAGAGTTTCTTCCAGGGAGCCTGCGAAAAATCGTAAATCTTCTGCGGGAACAGCGTCTCGTCGGGGCAGACGAAGTCGAGCTGTCCGTCGTTGTTGACATCGAGCAGCTGCGCATAGTGAAAGCGCTTGCACAGCAACTTCACGGTGGTCGAGGTTTCGGTGAAGCTGCCGTCGGGGAGCTGGTGGAACAGCTTGGCCACGCCGCCGTACTGGGTCACGACCACATCGAGCTTATGATCCTTGTCATAGTCGAGCCACACCGGCAATCGTCCGCCCAGGTTCGTCAGGCCCATCCCCAGGGGCACGGTCAGATCCACCAGCCGTTGATTCTGGTTGACGAGGAACTGGCTCAGATTGCCGGTGCCCGTGCTGACCATGAGGTCCTGAGCGCCGTCGTTGTTGTAGTCCGCCCAGGAGGCGCCATGAGTATCGGCGTGCGGGCGGTTTTGCCAATCCAGGGTCTGCGCCCCGACATCGACAAAGTGCCCGTTGCCCATGTTCAGGAACAGGCTCGGCTTGGTGCGATGATTGCTGGTGAACAGGTCAGGATAGCCATCACCGTCCAGATCGCCCCACGAGGCCCCGTAGCTTTCGCTGACATGACCGGCCCCGGACCCATCGGTCACATCGGTGAACGCGATCTGGGCGGCGGCTATGGAGGCGTCGAGGCCCAAAGCAAGCGCAGCCACGATCGCATGCAGCTTGCACGTTGTGTATCGCATGGTGAAACATCATCCCTGTTCTTATGTCGCATGGGTATTTTACGCGCGCGTGGCGAGCCAAGTCTGTCAGCCGGCGGAATTGGCCTTAAGCGCCACAATCTGTGTGGTTCAGGCAAGTGTCCGTCATAAGCCCTTGTTTATCGGAGATCTAAATTCCCCATTGGCAGGCGTCGCCGCCGGGCGCGGATTTCGACCAAAATGCGCTGTGATCAATTTCACATATCCGAGCGATCGGTGCGGGCCCGGGGGCGCCCGGAGGACGCTTTCAGGGTTTGCCCTGGGCGCGGCGCTGCTGGGGCTGGCCGCGTGCGCGACGCCGCCTGATCGTCCTGCCGTGTCGAGCTACAGTTGCATGCGGGTGGTGCGCGATTCGATTCCGGCCCAGCACTACGACAAGCGCGCGCACTGCCTCACGGCGGGTCGCATCGCGCAGCGCTGCAGCGTGTTCGAGGCCGATCTGGCCGGCATCGGCAAGGAGTTCAGCGACATTTTCAATCACGGCGATCCCTCGTGGGCGGACTGGCGCGCCGACCGGGTGGGCATACGCTGCGCGCGGCAGGGACGAGATCCGGAGCAGTTGGCCGCGTGCTGCACCGAGGCCGGTTACTAGCGTCTCGCCGCGGCACGCTGGTGCGGGCCGCGGCGAGCGTTCGGCTACCATCGACCAATCACGAAGGTGCAGGGCGGACAGTGGGATGAGTGCGAGATCATCAGGATCGCGGCGCGCGGGACCTGCAGCGTGGGGATTGTTCTGGATTGCTGCCTTGCTGCCGCTTCCGGTTCTGGCCCAGGCGCTCGCGCGTCCACCGATCGCGCCGGTGCATCCGGTCAGCGACGATTACTTCGGCACCCGGATCGTCGATCCCTATCGGTGGATGGAGGCGCTCGATGCGCCGACGCTGAGCTGGATGAAGGCGCAGGGTGAGTACACCCGGGCGCTTCTCGACTCGATCGCGCCGCGCCAGGCGCTGCTGGAAAAAATCTCCGCGTTTACGGGAGCCTTCGGACTGGTCAGCTCGGTCCAGGTCTATGGCGGGCGCACCTTTTATCTCGATCGGGTCCCGGGCGCCGACAGCTACGATCTGATGGTACGCGAGGCGAACGGCGCGATTGCCAAGCTGGTGGACACGAGCGCCCTGAGCGTCGCCCACGGGGGCACGCCCTTGGCGATCAACTATTACGCGGCTTCTCCCGACGGCCGCCGGGTGGCTGTGGGCATTTCGGAAGGGGGTTCCGAGGACGCTTCGTTGTCGGTCTTTGAGGTCGCCACGGGTCAGCGTGTGGCAGGCCCCGTCAGTCGAGCGCGATTTGGCCTTGCCAACTGGGCCGACGATGGATCGCTGCTGTTTTTCAACCGCCTTCCCGAGACGGCCGATCGCGCCGCGCGGTTCCTGAGCAGCATGGCGGTGGTCTGGAATTTCAAGGAAGAGCCGCTGCCGCTCTACGGGGGCAGCGCGGGCCATGGACCGAAGGTGGCTCCCGAACAAATACCGCAGGTGGCGCGATGGCCGGGCGGCAAGTGGGCCGCGGCCATTATTTCCAACGGCGTGCAGAACGAGCTGCAGGTCTGGCTGACGCCTGCCGAGCGGGCCGCCGACCCCACCGCGCCGTGGCAGCAGCTCGCCACTTATGAGGATGCCATCACCAATCTGGAAATCAGCGCTGAGCGGGTGTTCCTGCTCTCGCACCAGGATGCGCCCACCTTCAAGGTGCTCACGCTCAGCGCCGGGCAATCGTTGGCACAGGCCACGACGCTCCTGGGCGCGGATCCGCATCGCATCGTCGAGTCGATACATGCGGCCGCCGACGGGCTGTACGTGGCGACCCGCGTCGGCATCTACTCCCGATTGCTGCGGGTTCCCCTAGCTGGGGGCACGCCGCTCGAGATCGCGCTGCCATTTCAGGGAACAATCGGCGAGATGTTCGCCGATCCGCGCGCCCCGGGCGTGACGCTGCTGCTTGAAAGCTTTGTGCGTCCACCCGCGGCGCTCCGCTACGAGCCGCTCGGCAAGCTTTTCATCGATCAGCAGCTGACGGTCGCCCCGCACTACGACGCCGGTCGATTCGTACTGAGCAATCTTACGGCGCGCGCACACGACGGCGTAAGCGTGCCGATGACGTTGATCCGTCCCAAGAGCGCCAGGAGCGGGGCTCCGCTGCTGCTCAGCGCCTATGGATCGTACGGCATCTCGACGCTGCCCAACTTCAGGCCCCTGTGGATCCCGTTCATGGCAATGGGGGCATCGACCGCCTATTGCCATGTCCGCGGGGGCGGCGAGCTGGGTGAAGCCTGGCGCCTCGCCGGCAAGGATGCCAACAAGCCCAACACCTGGCGCGACCTGATCGCCTGCGCGCAGACGCTCATTGCCCGCGGAGTGGCCACGCGTCACTCGCTGTTTATCCGCGGCGGGTCGGCCGGCGGGATCACGGTGGGCCGGGCAATGGAGGAACGTCCCGAGCTGTTCGCCGGCGTGATCGATCAGGTGCCTGCTGCCAACACCGTGCGCGCCGAGACCGAGGCCAACGGCCCGGCGAACATTCCGGAATTCGGGAGCAACAAAACCAGCCAGGGCTTCAGCAACCTGCTGGCCATGGACAGCTACCTGGGGGTGCGCGATGGCCTGCAGTATCCGCCGATCCTGATCACGACCGGACTGAACGACCCGCGGGTCGATCCATGGGAGCCGGCGAAACTCGCCGCGCGTCTGCAGGCTTCGGGGAGCAGGGCGCCGGTGCTGTTACGCGTGGTGGAAGATGCCGGACACGGCATCGGTTCGACCAAGACGCAGGACGATGAGCTCGCGGCCGACATCGACGCCTTTATTTTCTGGCACGCGGGACTCAAGGCCTGGCAGCCGGCGCGGCAGTGACCGGCGCGCGCGTCAAACCGTTCGGCCATGAAGCGCGGCGGCGGTGGGCTCAGTGGCGACCGAACTGGTAGTCGTAGCTGACCGACCAAGCGTCGTCGATCTTGTGGCCGTTGCGCCCGGCGATGCCGGTCATGTACGAGAATGAAAATTGCGAGTGGTCCGAATACGACCAGGCCAGAGAGCCGCCGACGTTGGTGAAGTTATCCCGCCCAAGCTGATCGTGATACGGAAATAGCGGGTTCGTGGGAGGCGTCGG
This sequence comes from uncultured Gammaproteobacteria bacterium, assembly GCA_963789365.1. Lineage (GTDB taxonomy): Bacteria > Pseudomonadota > Gammaproteobacteria > Steroidobacterales > Steroidobacteraceae > FEN-1191. Next base: position 1,390,588 of record CAWBKJ010000004.1, on the reverse strand, counting down.
ATTATTGATGCCACCCAGGGTTTGTTGCCAGTGCCACAGGCCCTCGATGCTGAGATAGGGCGTGATGAAGTAACCCAGGTTGAATTCCACGTTCTCCTTGTCATGGGAGATGCCCTGGACTGCCTGTACGAAGGCATAGGTGAAACGCGACTCGACGTAGGTGCGGGGGATCCATTGATCTAGCGTCTTGCCGACCGCCACGCCCACCCAGGTCTCATCCAGTCCGCGACCCGGGGCGGCGTGACCGAGCGTCTCGTAATTGTGCGTCGGGAACAGATAGGCCACATAGGGGGCGATCGCGAAGGGCTGGAGCAGCAACTGATAATGAGCCTCCATCCGGAAATCGGTAATGGTCGCGTGATAGGCGCCATCGTCGACCTCGGTCGGATGCGGATGTGCACCGTGGTACTCCGATTCGATCAGCGGGAGCGAGGCGCTGAACATCAGGCGGTCCGTGGGGCTGTACTCGGCGCCCACAGCATAGGTGAAGGCTCTGATATGGCCGGCATCGACCGTGCCGCCGTTCGTCAGCCAGTGCTTGGTGAACCAGGTATCGACGTAGGCCAGCGACACATCGCCACTGCCCGCCGACGGCATCCAGGCCTGGGCGTGAGCGAGGCCGGCCCACAACACGCCTGCCGTGAACACCAGCCACGGTGCCCGTCGTCCCCCCGACTTAGGCACGAATCTCAGCCGCTCGCGGCGACCAGTGATCCGGAGCAACTCGTAGCCAGTGCGGACTGATTCTCGAGCAGGGCCTCGACCTCGTGCACCATCTCCTGGCTGTGGCGCTTGTTGGATTGCACCACGCAGCCCGAGCGCGACTGGGCGAGTGCGCGCTCGGCGGCGTCGTTCCCGTAGGTGACCGGAACGATCGGTACGTTGGACGGCACACTCGACTGGAGCTGTTTCGCCTCGCTCAAATCGATCAGCACGAAGTCGACCTGACCCGCATCGAGGGCCTGCTTGAGCTCGGCGCTCGATTGCACCACCTTCACCTGGTGGCCATCACGCGTGAGGGCCTGATCCAGGCGCGCATCGCTGTTGGTCGCTGACAGCCTTGAGTCCGGACTCAGGTACATCACCAGGCTGCCGTGACGATGGGTGGTGTGAATTTTCTCGAACGGTATGCCGCCACCCAGTACCGTGAGCTTGTCGCCACAGGCCAGGGCGCCGGGCGCACTCGCGAGAGCGAGTGTTGCGAGGGCCAGGGTGGTGATCATGGAAATAAGCTTGCCCATTGGATCTCCCGAGGACTGCCGAGTCCTGTGAGAGTACTCCTACAGCGCCGCAGGCATCAACTTTGGCCCAAATCCACGCGTTCCGCGCCGCTGCGGGGGGTAAACGGGGCGTTCCCGGGGCAGGCGGTTGCGGAGGATCCGTTGATATTCGGTCCGAACGGGCGGCAGCGATTCCCTCAGTGGCGACCGAACTCGTAGTCATAACTGACCGTCCAAGTATCGTCTACCTTGTGACCGTTGCGTCCTGCGATGTCGGTCGAATACGAGAAGGAAAATTGCGAATGGTCTGAGTATGACCAGGCGGCGGAGCCGCCGACGGCGGTGTAATTGGCCCGGCCGAGTTGGTCGTGGTACCAGAAAAGCGGGTCCGTCTGCGGGACCGGAAGCTCGATCCCGCCGAGGGTTTGCTGCCAGTGCCAGAAGCCTTCCAGACTGAGGTAAGGCGTAAAGAAATGACCCATAGCGATGTCGACGTTCTCCTTGTCATGGGCAATGCCCTGGACCGCCTGCACGAAGGCATAGGTGAAGCGCGAGTAGATGTAGGTGCGGGGGATCCATTGATCCAGGGTCTTTCCGACCGCCACCCCCACCCAGGTCTCATCCAGTCCGCGGCCCGGGGCGGCGTGGCCGAGGGTCTCGTAGGTATGCGTCGGGAGCACGTAAGCGACGTACGGCGCGATCGCGAACGGCTGGAGCAGCAACTGGTAGTGCGCCTCCATCCGCAGGTCGGTGAAGGTCGCGTGATACGCGCCGTTGTCGACCTCGGTCGGATGCGGCTTCGTCCCGTCATACCTGGATTCGATCAGCGGGAGCGATGCGCTAACCATCCAGCGGTCGGTGGGGCTGTACTCGGCGCCCAGAGCATAGGTGAACGTTCGAATGTGGCCCGCGTCGACCTCGTTGCCCGCCGACAGGTAGTGCTTAGTGACCCAGGTATCGACGTAGGCCAGCGACATATCGCCACTGCCGGCCGACGGCAGCCAGGCCTGGGCATGAGCGAGGCCGGCCCATAATAGGCCCACCGCGAGCCCCGGCCACGGCGCTCTTCCGCCCCCGTTGTTGTGCACGAAATTCAGCTGCTCGCAGCGAGCAGGGATCCTGAACAACTCGTGGCCAGTGCGGACTGATTCTCAAGCAGCGCTTCGACCTCGTGGACCATTTCTTGACTATGACGCTTGTTCGATTGCACCACGCAACCCGAACGCGATTGGACAAGCGCCCGTTCGGCGGCATCGTTTCCGTAGGTGACCGGGACGATCGGTACGTTGGACGGCACACTCGACTGGAGCTGTTTCGCCTCGCTCAAGTCGATCAGCACGAAGTCGACCTGGCCCGCATCGAGCGCCTGCTTGAGCTCGGCGCTTGACTGAACCACTTTCACCTGGTGGCCGTCACGCGTGAGCGCCTGGTCCAGGCGCGCATCGCTGTTGGTTGCATACAGGCGCGAGTCCGGACTCAAGTACATGACCAGGCTGCCGTGGCGGTGGGTGGTGTGAATCTTCTCGAACGGTATGCCGCCGCCCAGTACCGTGAGCTTGTCGCCACAGGCCAGGGCGCCGGGCGCACTCGCGAGGGCGAGTGTTGCGAGGGCCAAGCTGGTGGCCATGGAAGTGAGCTTGTCCATTGGACCTCCTGAGAGTTCCGGATCCCATGAGACTACTCCTACACCGCTGGCGGCAGCAACTTTGGCTGAGAGTTACCGTTCGCAGGTCGCTGTAGCTAACTGGCGGCCCATCCCACCCCCGCCGCCGGCGCCGCACGCTTGGGTATGCGCCCGTCGGAGGACATCTGGTCCAGCAAACGTCGTTCCCGCAGGCGAACTTGCTGGAAGTCACGAACCACCGCCTGAAACTCCGGATCGCCCCGCATTGCGGAAAGGGCCGGATCGATCTCAAGCGGCCACATATTGTTGAGGCCCCCGTCGCCTTCCACTTTGTGCATTGCGGTCAGACTCCCTTTGCGGTCGCCGAGCAGGGCGAGCGCAACGGTCTGGTCGTTCACGTACCAGAGCTCGCCCCGTTTGAGATCGTGAATGACGTGGTGCATATCCTCCAGACTGGCGCGCAGCAGCCGCTCGCCGCGAACGCGATCGCCGCTCGAGATCAGCACGTCGCCCAGCGAGACGGCGGCCGTGGCGAGGCCCGTTTGCGGCGGCAACGTCGGGATCCCATTCGCGCTCCACGTCACCTCGCTCTCCTGTTCCAGCACGTCGCGCGCCTGGCGGTAATCACCGGTCTTTCGGGCGTCCATGCGGATCGCGAAGTAGCCCCAGGGCTTGGTGAGCTCCTGCATCGTGCCGTCCTGCAGCGCTGCGTAGGTCATTTGCGCCGCCTGGTGCCAGTCGCCCTCGTGGATCACCAGCTGCAGGCGCTGGATCGGAAGCCGGTGCGGCGCCTCGTCGGCCACCTGGCGTGCGGCATCGAGATAGCCGGTTTCCACGTAGATCCTGACCAACGTCCGCCGCGGCCATTCCTGCAGCGGATCAAGTTTGATGGCCCGCTCGTCATACATCGCGGCGTCCGCAAAGTGTCCCTCGAGCAAGCGGCAATCGGCCAGGCGTATCAGACCTGGCAAATAGGTAGGGTGGTGCGCGACAACCTCGGAGAGCAGGGCGTCGGCACCGCGCACGTCGCTATGCCCATAGAAGAGTTCCAAGGCGTTCATGACGTCGTAACTCGGTGCCAGCGGATCGAGCTGGCGCGCGCGGGCGATCAATGCGCGGGCTTCATCGCGTCGCACCGGGTCGTCAAATAGCAGGGTGGCCAGGGCGTCATAACCGCGTGCCGAATTGGGGTTGAGCTGAATGCCGCGGCGGTAGTCTTTCTCGGCGCCGGCCGGATCGCTGTAACCGCGCATATTGCCGCGCTCGATGTAAGCCTGAGCGTTGTTCGGATCGAGTGTCAACGCCTGCTCGATCAGAACTTTACTTTCCTCCATGGCGGCGTCGAATGTTGCCCGGCGCTTATCGGTGACCTCAAAGTCGGCAATCTGTAATTTGGCCGAGGCGAGTTCCACGTAGGCTGGTGCGTAGTTGGGATCGAGCTTGATCACGCGGGCAAAATCCGCGGCGGCATCATGGGCATCGGCGAGCCGCTCGGTCGCCATCTTGGCGCGGCCCTGAAGGAACACGAGATAGGCGTCGGGGCTTTGCGTGCCGGTGCTGCGCGGCGGCGCGGTACCGAGGAGCGATACCTTGAGTGCCTTGACGACCGCGGCGGATATTTCATCCTGGATCCGGAATACGTCGCCGAGCTCGCGATCATAGGTCTCCGACCAGATCTGATAGCCGTTGTCGGCGCGTTCCAGTTGCGCCGTAACGCGCAGATGGTTGCCCACCTTGCGGACGCTCCCTTCCAGGACGTGCGCGACCATCAGCTGACGCCCGATGGTGGGCACATCGACGGCGTGACCCTTGAAGGAGAAGGCCGAGGTCCGCGCGGCCACCTGGAGTCCCGGCACCTTGCTCAGCAGATTGAGTAATTCCTCGGCGAGGCCGTCGGAGAAGTACTCCTGGTCCTTGCTTGCGCTCAGATCGGCGAACGGCAATACCGCGATCGAGTGTTCCGGGATGATCCGGGCCGCCGAGCTGGCGACCTTTTTTTGGACTACGGTACTGGGCGGCTTTGTCATCTCGCGCCATGAAAAGAGTGCAATTGCGGCGGCCGCCAGCGCGGCGATCGCGGCCAGCGCCTTGGCCCGACTGGCTCGCCGCGGCGCCAAGCCCGTGGACGGCGCGGCGCCGCCGACGCGCGCCGGACTGATCTTCGCGGTGCCTGCCAAGAGCGCGCCGACCCGCTGGCCGAAGGCCGCCGGCGTTTCACCCGCCGGAAGTCGTGTCCACTGCACGGTGCGGAACTTCTCGGGCACCCGCGCCAGGGCGTCCGTGGTGTCGTCGATGACCACCGGAAACAGGAAGGCCGCGTCATCGGCCATGAGATAAGAGCGGTCCACGGCCAGCTTCCATTCCAGGCGGAAGTAGCCCTCGGTGCGCGCGTCCGTATGTGCGGAGATAATCGGCACGAACAGGGCGCAGTCGTGGATCTGCTTGCGGATCTGCTGGTCCCAGACGTCCCCGCCGCGCAGCTCGTTCTGGTCGAACCAGACCTCGATCCCGCAAGACCGCAGCGCCTCGCAGATACGCCGCGCGGCCTCGGCATCCTGCGAGGCATAACTCAGGAAAACGGCCCGGGAAGGCTCGTTCATCGACGCAACGCCTGTCGCCCGGCAGGGCGGTTATCGCTATTAGGTTTGCACCTTAGCCTGATCCGCGCCCGGTTGCACAGGGTGCGCAGCCCGCCGGCCACCCGCCGATGGCGGCGTGGTCGCACCCCTCAGACGGAAACGCGGAGACCGCACACGCAGTACGAGATGCACGTTTTTAGTGCGCCACTGATGATAATTTTGCCGCGGCCGCTCCAGCCCTTGCTGGGCCGCTTCGATCCGGCACACGACCGTCCGCCCGCATCCGTGCGAGGATCTGCCGTTCATGGGCCTGCTTGGCTTTGATCGAAAGCATCAGGTTGCGGAACTCGGCTTCACTCCGCAGCGTATCGAAGGCCGGGTCCCTTTCGGTAAGCGCCCACGTTGTGGGGTAACCTGCGGTCACCGCCTTGTGGAGCGCGGCCATACTCCCCTTGCGCTCGCCGAGCAGGGCGAGCGCCGTGGCCCGGTCAATCAGGAACCAGAGATCACCGCGCTTGAGATTGTGTGCGGCATAATCCATCGCCGCCAGGCTGGCTCTCAGCAGTGTCTCGCCCCGCACACGCTCGCCACCACTGATCAGCATATCGCCGAGCGCCACGCCGGCATAGCCGAAGCCTACCTGCGCTGGCAGCGTTGGAATCCCTCCGGAGCTCCACGTCACATCGCTGATCTTTTCCAGGGCCGCGCGCGCGCGCTGATAATCGTGAGTGGCGTGGGCATCCATGCGCAGGGCGAACACCACGTAGGGCTCGCTGGCATCATTCTCGGTGCCGTCGGCCAAGGCGGCGTAAGCGATCTCGGCGGCCTGGTGCCACTGGCCCTGCGCGTTCATCACGGCCACGCTCTGGATGGGTAGCCGGTGCGGTGCCTGATCCGCCACTTGGAGCGCAGCGCCTATTTCTCCGATATCGCTGTAGTTCTCGATCAATTCCCGGCGCGCCCAATCCGACAGCGGGTCGAGCTTCAGGGCCTGCTCGTCGTACATGATGGCGTCGGCGTAATTGCCTACGAACCGGCGCACATCAGAGAGAAGCATGGCGGCGGGATGATAGGAAGGATATCGAGCCAGGATATCCACCAACAGGGCGTCGGCCTCGCGGAGATTGCCGGGCCCGAATGCGAGTAATTTGGCCTTGAGGACGTCGTACTCGCGTTCGAGCGGATCCAGGCGTCGCGCGCGCTCAAGCATGGCGAGCGCCTCGTCACGCCGAAGCGGGTCGTTGTAAAGCACCCTGGCCAGTCCGGCATAACCGCGCGCCGAGTTCGGGTTCAGCTCGATGCCTCGCCGTAGGTCCTGCTCCGCGCCGACCGGATCGCCGAAGGCGCGCAGGTAACCGCGTCCCACGTAGGCCTGTGCGTCGTTGGGGTCGAGTGCGAGTGCCCGCTCGAACAGCAGCTTGGCCTCGTCACTGGCCGCCTCGAAGGCCGCCTGGCGATTTTCCCTGACCTCGAATTCGGCCAGCTGTAGTTTCGCGGTGGCGAGTTCCACGTAGGCGGGGGCGTAGTTCGGATCGAGTTTGAGCACGCGTGCGAAATCATCCGCAGCTTCCCGGGTGTCTTTCAGTCGCTGGGTCAGCATCTTGGCGCGACCCTGCAAGAAAACCAGATAGGCGTCGGAATTCTGGGTGCCCGGATTGCGTGGTGCAGCGCTCCAAAGCAGCGAGACCTTGAGCGCCTTGACGACCGCGTTCGCGATTTCGTCCTGGATGCGGAACACGTCGCCGAGCTCGCGATCATAGCTCTCCGACCAGATCTGATAGCCGTCGTCGGCGCGCTCCAGCTGTGCCGTAACTCGCAGGTGATTGCCGACCTTGCGGACCGTCCCTTCGAGCACGTGCGCGACCCGCAGCCGGTGGCCGATGGTGGATACGTCGTCGGCATGACCCTTGAAGGAAAAAGACGAGGTGCGCGCGGCCACCTGCAGTCCAGGCACCTTGCTCAGAAGATTGAGCAGATCCTCTGTGAGACCGTCGGAGAGATATTCCTGGTCCTTGAGTGTGCTCAGGTCGGTGAATGGGAGCACGGCGATCGAGTGCTCGGGGATCACGCTGGCAGGTGCCGGGACGTTTTTTACCGTGGTACCCGGCGCTCGCGCCATCATGTGCCAGGCGAGCATGGCGATCGCAGCCACCAGCAGCGCGCTGGCGGCGGCGACCGCAGACGCGAGCACAACGGTCCGCCGTGGACCTGCCGCAGCGGTGGCGACACGCGCGTTTGCACGGGCGGGTTTCGCGGTGCCGGCCAACAACGCCCTGACTCGCAGCGAAAACGCGGCCGGGGTCTCGCCGGCGGGGAGGCGTGTCCACTGCAGCGCGCGGAACTTGTCCGGCACGCGCGCGGTGCTATCGGGCGTGTCGTCGATAACCACCGGATACAGAAAGGCGGCGTCATCGGCCATGAGATCGGAGCGATCCACGGCCAGCTTCCACTCCAGCCGAAAATAGCCTTCGCGGCGCTCATCGGTGTGCGCGGAGATTACCGGGATGAACAGGGTGCAGTCGTGGATCTGCTGGCGGATGGTGCGATCCCAGACGTCGCCCCCGCGCAACTCGCTCTGGTCGAACCAGACCTCTATCCCGGAGGCCCGCAGCGCCTCGCAGATACGTCGCGCGGCCTCGGCATCCTGCGAGGCATAGCTCAGGAAGACAGCCTTCGAAGGCTCGGTCATGGACGACTCGCCTGTGGCCGGGGCGGGTAGTGGAAGATACTAAGTGGGCACCTTAGCCTGATCCAGTCCCTGTCGCCTATGTCCTCGGAGCGGCAGGATCGCTGCGAACCGGCACGCGACCGTCGGCCCGCATCCGCGCGAGGATCTGACGTTCCAGAGCCTGCTTGGCCTTGACTGCGCGCATCAGGGTCTGGAACTCGGTATCACCGCGGAGCTTGTCGAAGGCTGGATCCAATTCCATAAGCGACCACGTCGATAAGTAGCCCGCAGCGACGGCATGGTGCAGCGCCGTCAGGGCCGCCTTGCGGTCGCCGAGCAGCGCGAGCGCCGTGGCCTTGTCGATGACGTACCAGAGTTCACCACGCTTCAGATCGTGCGCCACATGATCCATGTCAGCCAGGCTCGCTCTGAGCAGCCGCTCGCCCCGTTCGCGCTCGCCGCCGCTGATCAGCATGTCGCCCAGCGCCACACTGGCATAACCGAAGCCCATCTGCGGGGGCAGCAACGGAATTCCTGCGGCGCTCCACGTCACCCCGCACATTCGCTCAAACGCGGCGCGCGCGCGGGCAAACTCATGAGTGCGGTGGGCCTCCATGCGTAGCGCAAACACGGCTTGCGCCTCGCTTATCAGGGTCAAGGTCTGGTCGGCCAGAGCGGCGTAGGTGTCCTCGGCGGCCTGGTGCCAGTTGCCTTCGCTGACCGACACGGCCAAACGCCGAATGGGCAGCCGGTTGGGCGCCTCATTCACCACTTGCCTCGCCGCCGCAGTTTCCCCGATCTCGCTGTAATTTCGGATCAGGTCCAGGCGGGATTCTTCTTCCAGCGGGTCGAGCTTAACGGCCCGCTCGCCATACATGATAGCGTCGGCGTAATTGCCTTCGGTCCGGCGGGCGAACGCGAGCTGCGCGACTCCCGGCAAGTACGTGGGGTGGCGAGCCACGACGTCGACTAGAACCGCGTCGGCCTCGCGGACTTTGCCGCGACCCAACAACAGACACCTCGCCTTCAGGACGTCGTACTCAGGTTCGAGCGGATCCAGCCGGCGCGCCCGCTCGAGCATGGCCAGAGCATCGTCACGCCGCAGCGGATCGGAATAGAGCACGGTGGCCAGTCCGGCAAAACCTCGCGCCGAACTCGGATTCAGCTCGATGCCTCGCCGAAGGTCATTCTCAGCACCGACCGGATCGCTGAAAGCGCGCAGGTAACCGCGTTCGACGTATGCCTGGGCGTTGTTGGGGTCGAGCGCGAGCGCCCGCTCGATCAACAGCTTGGCCTCATGGCTGGCGGACTCGAATGCCTCTACCCTATCGCCCGTGACTGTAAATTCCGCCAGACGCAATCTTGCGCTGGCGAGCTCGACGTAGGCAGGCCCATAGTTTGGGTCGAGCCTGAGAGCGAGCGCGAAATCGGTCGCGGCGGCCCTGAAGTCTGACAGCTTCTGGGTCGCCATTTTCGCGCGACCTTGCAGAAAAACCAGATACGCCTCGGAATTTCGGGTGCCGAGGCTCTGCGGCACGTCGCCGCCGAGCAGCGAGACCTTGAGCGCCTTGACGACTGCATTCGCGATGTCATCCTGGATGCGGAACACGTCCCCAAGCTCGCGATCGTAAGTCTCCGACCAGATCTGGTAGCCATTGTCGGCGCGCTCCAGTTGCGCCGTGACGCGCAAATGATTGCCGATCCTGTACACGCTCCCTTCGAGCACGTTGGCGACTCCGAGCTGGCGGCCGATAGTGCGCACGTCGACGGCATGACCCTTGAACGAAAAAGCCGAAGTCCGGGCAGCCACCTGCATGCCCGGCACCTTGCTGAGCAGGTTGAGCAGCGCCTCGGACAGCCCGTCGGAAAAATATTCCTGGTCCCTGCGAGCACTCACGTCCGCGAATGGCAGAACCGCAATGGAGTGCTCGGGGACCAGGCTTGCGCTGGTGACTGGCGCCTTTTGCGGGCTGGCCGCGCCGCTTGGCGCGCGCGCCATTGTGTGCCACCAGAGCAGGGCCATCGCGGCGATGAGCAGCGCGCCGAGCGCCGCGAGCGCGGGCCAGCGCAGGAAACTGCGCCGCGGCGTCGGCTCGGCATGCCCCTGCGTACGTCTGGGCTTTGCCGTTCCGGCCAAGAGCGCGCTGACCTGTTGGCAGAAATCGGGCGGCGCCTTGCCGGAGGGAAGCCGTGTCCACTGCACCGTGCGAAATTTGTCCGGCACGCGCGCGATATCATCCGGCGTCTCGTCGATGACTACCGGCATCAGGAATGGCGTGTCATCGGCCATCAGGTGGGAGCGATCCACCGCGAGCTTCCACTCCAGACGAAAGTAGCCTTCGCTGCGTTCCTCCGTGCTCGCGGAGATCACCGGCATGAACAGCGCGCAGTCGAGGATCTGCTGGCGGATCTTTCGATCCCAGACATCCCCGCCGCGCAGTTCACTCTGGTCGAACCAGACTTCGATCCCGGAGGACCTCAGCGCCTCGCAGATACGGCGTGCCGCCTCGGCATCCTGGGAGGCGTAGCTTAAGAATACAGCCCGGCTCATCGACGAACGGGGGGCGCCACTGACGCGGCGGGTGTAGGTGCGGGAGCGCCTCGTCGGGGTACCTGACCCGAGGCGCGCAGACGCTCGAGGTTCTGTCGTTCCAAGGCCATTTTCGCCTTCATGTCGCTCATCAATCGCTGGAATTCGGGCTCGCCGCGAAGGGTATCGAAGGCCGGTTCAAGCGGAAGAAGTTCCCAGGTATTGATGTAGCCGGTGTGTACCGCCTCGTCCAGCGCCGTCAGGGCCGCCTTGCGATCGCCGAGGAGCGCAAACGCCGTGGCTCGATCGATAACGTACCAGACGTCCCCACGTTTTCGCACGTGGGCGATATAGTCCATGTCCGCCACGCTTGCCCTGAGGAGTCTGGCACCGCGCTCGCGATCGCCGCTTGCAATCAGCATGTCCCCGAGCGCGACGCAGGCGTAGCCGAATCCATACTGCGAAGGGAAGCTTGGAATGCCCGCCTTGCTCCAGCTGACATCGCACATAGTCTCAAAAGCGGCGCGCGCGTTTGTGAAGTCATGGGTGCGGCGCGCCTGCATGCGCAGCGCAAATACGCTGTGCGGCTCGCTGGCTGCCGAAAGAGGACCAGCGGCCAATGCGGCGTAACTTACCTCAGCGGCGCGGCGCCAGTCGGCGTCCTGGATGAGCAGCTGGATTCGATAGATCGGCAGAGGGTGAGGCGCCTGGTCGGTCACCTGACGCGCCGCCGCCAGATCCCCCACGTCGATATAATTCCAGATCAATATCAGGCGCGCCCACTCCGCGAGCGGATCGAGCTTCAGGGCCTGCTCGTCGCACATGATTGCCTCGGCATAATGCCCGGCGGTGCGGCGCACGTCGGCGAGCCACAACCAGCCAGGCGCATAGAGCGGGTGATGCGATACGACTTTGCTGAGCAGCGCGTCGGCATTGCGGATATCGGTGTGCGTGTACAGGAGCATCCTGGCTTTCAGGACGTCGTACTCCTTCTCCAGTGGGTCAAGCTGCTGCGCCCGCGTGATCATCGCCAGGGCCTCATCGCGCCGCGTCAGGTCGTCGAAGATCAGTTCCACGAGTGCGCCATAACCGCGCGCCGAGCTCGGGTTCAGTTCAATGCCGCGGCGAAAGTCCTTCTCGGCGCCCGCCCGGTCCTTGAATGCCCGCAGGTAACCGCGCTCGATGTAGGCCTGGGCGTTATCGGGGTCGAGTGCCAGGGCCTGCTCGATCAGCAGTTTCGCCTCGTCGGTGGCGGCCTCGAACCCTGCCGCGCGATCACCCGTGGGCCCATATTCCCCCAGCAGCACCTTGGCGGTGGCGAGTTCTACGTAGGCGGGTGCGTAGTTGGGATCGAGCTTGAGTGCCCGCTCGAAGTCGGTCGCCGCGATTTTGTAGTCCGCCAGCCGGTCGGTTTCCATTTTCGCGCGGCCTTGCAGGAAGACCAGATAGGCCTCGGAATTCTGGGTGCGAGAATTTCGCAGGGCCGTGTTGCCCAGGTAGGACACCTTGAGAGCCTTGACGACCGCAGCGGCGATGTCGTCCTGGATGCGAAACACGTCTCCAAGCTCGCGATCATAGGATTGCGACCAGAGGGGGGAATCGCTGTCGGTGCGCAGCAGTTGGGCCGTGACGCGCAAGTGGTTGCCCACCTTGCTCACGCTGCCGCGCAGCACATTGGACACCTTCAGCTGCTGGCCAATCGTGGCCATGTCAACATCACGCCCTTTGAACGAGAAGGCGGAAGTGCGGGCGGCGACCTGCAGCCCGGGCACCTTGCTCAGCAGGTTGAGCAGTGCTTCGGCAAGGCCGTCGGACAAATATTCCTGACCCTTGAGGGTACTCACATCCTCGAATGGCAACACCGCAATCGTGTTCGTGGGGATCGCAATCGCCGCGCTCGCCGCAATGTTTCGCGTGCTCGCTGCAGTGCCAGGCGCCCGCGCCATGCGGGTCCAGATGAGCCCAGCAATGGCGGCGATCAGAAGCACGCCGGCCGCCCCGAGGCCGGCCCAGCGCATCGCCGTGCGCCGCGAAATCGCCGCGCCCGGGACGGCGTGGCCCATTGCCCTGAGGGGCTTGGCCGTTCCGGCCAGGAGCGCTTGCACCGTTGGCCCGAACTTCGCGGGAGTCGTCCCGGCCGGGCATCGCGTCCACTGGAGCGTGCGGAACTTCTCGGGCACGCGCGCGCTGGCATCCGGGGTGTCGTCGATCACTACGGGGAACAGGAAGGCCGCGTCGTCGGCCATCAGGTGCGAGCGATCCACCGCCAGCTTCCATTCCAGGCGGAAGTAACCCTCGGTGCGTTCCTCCGTATGCGCGGAGATCACGGGGATGAACAGAGCGCAGTCGTGGATCTGCTGGCGGATCTTCTGGTCCCAGGCGTCCCCGCCTCGAAGCTCGCTCTGGTCAAACCATACTTCGATCCCGCTCGCCCGAAGAGCTTCGCAGATACGCCGTGCCGCCTCGGCGTCCTGCGAGGCATAGCTCAAAAATACCGCTTGTGGAGGCTCGGTCATGGACGACTCGCCTGTGGTCAGAGCGGAAGGATATAGACTCTTGGGCTCGGCGCTTTAATCTAATCACTCGGGGGCCTTGCCTGTATCCCGGGGCGGCGGCGGCTCGCATAGTTACAGTCGGGCCGCTGCTTCGTGAGATTATTGCCACCGTTGGCGTGTTACTCAATCGTCCCGGAGGCGAAGATGCATTCCCGATCGCTCCAAGCGTTCCTGTTCCTGTTCATCGTCCTTGCTATCGACTGCCAGACCGGGCGCGCGGCCGATGCGCCGCCTTTTGACCTGGTGATCAGCAATGGCCACATCATCGACGGCACAGGTTCCCCCTGGTACTCCGGTGATGTCGGCATCCGCAATGGCAGGATCGTGGCCATCGGGGTCCTGACTGGCGCGGCTCGGGCGCGCACCATCGACGCCAAGGGAATGGTGGTGGCCCCAGGCTTTATCGACATGCTGGGGCAGTCCGAGCAATCGATCCTGGTCGATCCGCGCCTGCCCTCGAAAATCTTCCAGGGCATCACTACCGAGATCACCGGCGAAGGCGAATCGGCGGGACCGCTCAACGACACTATTATTAAGGAGCGCGAGCTGTCGTTTCGCAAGTACCAGATCACGGTGGACTGGCGCACCCTGGGGCAGTATTTCGCCCGCCTCGAGAAGCAGGGGATGGGGATCAACCTCGCGAGCTACGTGGGCGCGGCGCAGGTGCGCGAGATGGTGCTCGGTTACGAGGACCGGCAGCCCAATGCCGCGCAGCTGCAGCAAATGCAGGAGCTGGTGCGCGCCGCGATGAACGAGGGGGCCGTGGGCGTGTCCAGCGCGCTGGAATATCCGCCGGCGCCCTACGCGCACACCGAGGAGCTGATTGCGCTGGCGAGCGAGGCGGCGAAATTCGGCGGAATTTACGCCACCCACATGCGCAACGAAGGCCAGCTGGTGCTGCAGGCGATCGACGAGACGGTGCGCATCGGACGCGAGGCGCACATCCCGGTGGAGATCTGGCATCTGAAGGTCGGTGACCGCCGCGCCTGGGGCCGCATGCCGGAAGTCATCGCCAAGATCAACGCGGCGCGGGCCCAGGGCGTTGATATTTCGGCCAACACCTACGCCTACACGGCCTGGTTCAACGGCATGACCGCCTTTTTGCCGCCCTGGGTGAGCGATGGCGGCAACGCGAAGCTGATCGAGCGCCTCAAGGATCCGGCCACGCGCGAGCGGATTCGCAAGGAAATGCTCCAGACTTCGACGGATTGGGACAATGAATGGCAGGAAGTGCCCGGCCCGGAAGCGGTCATGATCTGCGTCGTGCAAAACCCGGAGTTGCAGAAATTTCAGGGCAAGCGGCTCAGCGAGGTCGCCAAGATCTGGAACAAGGATCCCATCGATACGCTGTTCGATTTTATTATTGCCGACGGCGCCTACACCGGCAATGCGGTGTTCGGCATGTCGGAGCCCGACGTGGTGCTGGCGCTGCAGCAGCCCTGGGTCTCGATCGACAACGACTCGCAGGGAACCACGCCCGACGGTCTCTTGGGGCTCGAGCATCCGCATCCTCGCGCCTACGGAACTTTCCCGCGCATCCTGGCCAAATACGTACGCGAGGAAAAAGTGCTCAGCCTGCAAGATGCGATCCGCAAGATGACCGCACTGCCCGCGCAACGTATGCGCCTGACCGACCGGGGCGTCCTCAAGCAAGGTATGTGGGCCGATGTCGTGGTTTTTGATCCCGCGACGGTCCGGGACCTGGCGACCTTCGACAACCCGAACCAGCTCTCCCAGGGCATGGAGTACGTGCTCGTCAACGGCACGGCGGTGATCGATCAGGGCAAGATGACTGGAAAATTGCCCGGCAAGGTGCTGCGCGGCGCCGGCTACCGTCAGGGCCCGTAGGCGCAGCGGGGACCGCTTCGATGTCGGGCAAAGCGCCGCCAGCAAGCGAGCTGGATCAGATCACGGCCGGCACGCTCGCGCACTACGAGCAGCACGCCGAGGTGTTCCGGGCGGCGACGCGCGATCACGACGTCAGCCAGAACATCAACGCGCTGCTGCGCCATATCAATGGCCCGCCGCCCTATACGATCCTGGATTTCGGCTGCGGCCCCGGACGCGACCTGCAAAGCTTCTCGCGCCTCGGCCACCGGGCGATCGGCCTGGAAGGGGCCGGTGCATTTGCCGCCATGGCGCGGAGGGATTCGGGCTGCGAAGTCTGGCAGCAGGATTTCCTCAAGCTCCAGTTGCCGCCGGCGCACTTTGACGGGATCTTCGCCAACGCTTCACTGTTTCATGTGCCGAGCCAAGAACTGCCAAGCGTCCTTGGGCAATTGCACGCGGCGCTCAAACCCGGCGGGGTGCTGTTCAGCTCCAATCCGCGCGGCCAGAACGAGGAAAACTGGCGCAGCGGCCGCTATGGGGCCTATCACGATCTGCCCGCGTGGCGTGCCTATCTGACGGGCGCCGGCTTCCTCGAGCTCGAACATTACTACCGGCCGACCGGCCTGGTGCGCGAGGAGCAGCCGTGGCTGTGCACGGTGTGGCGGCGCTAGAGCGCAGTCGTTCGCCGGCCGCCGCCCTGATATGCTCATCATCCCCGGCCACCATTCCTCGGACATGCCGGAGCAATAACTTCTGCAGTTCACTAGAGCCATCGTACGTCCCCCGGGCCGCAGCTACGCGCAGGGCCTGACTGCGTCCGCGTCTCTGGGCCGGCCGGACTTGGGTCTCGCCCTCGAGCAGCACGCGGCGTATTGCGATGCGCTGCGTGCCTGCGGACTGGAGCTGACGGTGCTCGAGCCCGACGAGCGCCATCCGGACGGCACCTTTGTCGAGGACACAGCGGTGGTCAGCGCGCGCGTGGCGATCGCGACCCGCCCGGGCGCCCCGACCCGCGCCGGCGAGGTGCCCGCGGTGGCCGCAGCGCTGCGTGAATTCAGGCCGCAGCTCGAATCGATCGCGCCGCCGGGCACTCTTGATGGAGGCGACGTGTGCCAGATGGACGATCACTTCCTGATCGGCATTTCGGAGCGCACCAACCTGGCCGGCGCCCAGCAGTTGGCCGGCATTCTGGGGCGCCACGGGTACTCGAGCTTGCAGGTCGATATCCGCGGTCTGCATACCCTGCTGCACCTCAAGTCGGGCGTTTCCTATCTGGGCGAGCGCCGCTTCACCGTGACAGCGGATGCGCCGGATCTGGGCATTCTTCCGAGGTATGAGCAAATCACGGTCGATGCGGCCGAGGCCTATGCCGCCAACTGCGTACTCGTCAACGGGCTCGTGCTGCTTGCCGCCGGATTCCCGCGCGTGGCGGCGCGGCTTGGGGAACTGGGCTATACCGTTCGCTCCCTCGAAGTGTCGGAATTCCGCAAGATGGACGGCGGCCTGAGCTGCCTGTCGGTCCGCTTCTAGGGCCTCCGTAGAGGGGTCTTGTCGCCATATGGCGTATCTGGGGGGTGCTGACAGCGCCTTCCTATATGATGGCCGGCATGATGAGCCCGAGTAGCTTCATTTGACCGAATCCAATCGCGCGGTTTTTCTCAGCTACGCCTCCGAGGACGCCGCCGCTGCCCAGCGCATCTGCGAGGCGCTGCGCGCGGCAGGCATCGAGGTCTGGTTCGACCAGAGCGAGCTGCGCGGCGGGGATTCCTGGGACGCGATGATCCGACGCCAGATCAAGTCCTGCGCCCTGTTCATCCCTATCATCTCCAGCAATTCACACGCGCGGGCCGAAGGCTACTTCCGGCTCGAGTGGAAACTCGCGATCGATCGTTCGCACCTGATCGCCTTGGACAAGCCCTTTGTGGTGCCGGTCGTGATCGATCAATCCAAGGACGACGATCTGCGGGTCCCGGAGCGGTTCCGTGAGTTGCAGTGGACGGCCCTCCCCGGGGGAGATGCGCCTGCCGCGTTCGTCGAAAGGATCGCGCGCTTGCTGGCCGTCGAGCAACCCACGGCGGATTGCGCGGATCCGTACGCGGACGCGGTGTCGCTGGTGCGCAAGCGCCGGGCCCAGGCCATCAAGCAGGCAGCGCCGGACCCGGCGGCCTCTCGACGCGCACGCCTCTCGCTGCTGCTGGTCGCGGCCGTGGTGACGATCGGCCTTGGCTACATCACCCTGGATCGATTCGTGCTGGCCAAGCATCGCGCGGTGTCGGCCCGGCACGCTGCCGCCTCCGCAGCCCCGGCCGCGGCGGCCATCAGGGACAAAGCGATCGCCGTGCTCCCGTTTCTCGACCTGAGTGAAAAGAAGGACCAGGAGTATTTCTCGGACGGGCTCACCGAACAACTGCTGGATCAGCTGGCGCAGGTGCCGGATCTGCGGGTGCCGGCACGCACCTCGTCATTTTATTTCAAGGGCAGGCAAGTGCCGCTCGCTGAGATCGCACGCGCTCTGGGCGTAACTCACGTACTCGAAGGCAGCGTGCGCAAGGCCGGCCGCACCATGCGGGTGAGCGCGCAACTGGTCCGCGCCGATACCGGCTATCAGCTGTGGGCGCACAGCTACGATCGCGACGTCAAGGACGTGTTCAAGGTCCAGGACGAAATTGCCGCCGCCGTGGTCGAGGCACTCAAAGCCCAGCTACTGTCCACCCCGCCGTCCCTGACTGCCCGCCGGACCAGCAATTCGGATGCCTATGACCAGTACCTGCTGGGCCGGCAGTTCCTTACACGCAATAACAGCGACGATTCGAAACGCGCGGCAACGGCGTTTCGCAAATCCACCGCTCTGGACCCCGACTACGCCGCGGCCTGGGCGGGCTTGGCCGACGCCATGTTCTGGGTCGCCGACAGCGAGCCGGCTTTGAAGGACACGCTCGCCGATCGCAAGCAGGCGCGGGACGCGGCCGATAAGGCCGTCGCATTGCAGCCGGAGCTTGCCTATGGCTATTTGACGCGCGCCGTGCTGCGTGTCGCGAACGATCTGGACTTCGCGGGCGCGCGAGAGGATCTGCTGCGCGCACTGGCGCTGGAACCCGAGAACGCGGAAGTGCTGGAATATTACGGGTCGGCGGCCCTCACACCGGTCGGGCAGCTTAGCGAGGCGGTCGCGGTGCTGCGCAAAGCGACCCACGCCGATCCGCTTAACGCACGTGCTTGGTCGTTTCTGGGGACGGCGTACCTTTTCCAGGGTGACTTCGGCGCCGCACATATCGCGCTGGCGCGCTCGCTTGAAATCAGCCCGCGACAGACCTATGCCCCCAACGTGCTCGCGGCCTGCTACATCCTGGAAGGTCGCCCGGCCGAGGCCCTCAAAGTCTCGCAGCAGTCCAGTGCCGAGGCTTTCCGTCTGGCTGGAGCGGCGCTGGCGCACTACGATCTGGGGCATCATTCGGATGCCGAACAGCAATTGAACACATTGATCGCGAAGTACGGGACGACTTCCGCTTACCAGATCGCCCAGGTCTATGCCTGGCGGGGCGACAAGCTGCGCGCGACCTTCTGGCTGGAGAGGGCCCATGTACAGAAGGACGCCGGCTACCCGTACATCAAGGTGGATCCGATGCTGCGCAACCTCAAGGGCGACCCGCATTACAGCTCCATGCTGGCCGTCGCCAAACTAAATTAGAATATTGCGCTGATAATAAGTGCGGCGTGCAACGCCGAAGGGTATGACATGAGATCAGCAGTCACCGTGTTGGTGTTGTGGGCTGTGCTCGGCTGCGGGAGCTACGCCGCGGAGAATTCAGGCCCGACTCTGGTGGCGCCGATCGCCCCGATCGCGCCTCCCAGGGACCAGGCCTATCCAGGCGAGATCCAGCTGAGCGTGGATGCCACAGATCCGATCCGGCGCGTCGTGCGCGTGCACGAGAGCATCAGTGGCATCGCCGGGGAGACCGTGCTGCTGTATCCCAAGTGGTTGCCGGGCACTCATTCCCCGGAAGGCGCGATCGAGCGCGTGGCCGGACTGCGGGTCACGGCGCAGGGCGCGAACCTGGCCTGGACGCGTGATCCTGTCGACGTCTATGCGTTTCGGGTGCACGCAGGTGCGGGCGTGAAGACGATCGAGCTCGACTTTGACTACCTCTCGCCGCCGAACACGACGGTCGGCGACATCGAGATCAGCCGCGATCTGCTGTTCATCGAGTGGAACAATGTGGTGCTGTACCCGGCTGGCTATTTCGTGCGCCAGATTCCGGTGGTGGCCACACTCAAGCTCCCGGCGGGCTGGCAATCGGCGACGGCCCTGGAGCCCGCGACCGCCGGTGGGGCGCAGGCCACCTACAAGCGCGTGAGTCTCGAGACGCTCATCGACAGTCCGGTATACGCGGGCCGTTACGCCAAGCGCCTCGAGCTTGATCCCGGCAGCCCGGCGCCGGCGTACCTGGACCTGTTCGCCGACCATCCAGAGTCCCTGGAGGTCAAGCCCGAGCAGCTCGAGGCACACCGGGCCTTGGTGAGCCAGGCCTACAAACTCTTCGGTTCGCGTCACTATGCGCATTACGACTTCCTGTATTCGCTGAGCGACCAGGTGTTCCAGGAAGGACTGGAACACCAGCAATCGAGCGAAAACGGCACCGATCCGGAGACCTTCACGGACTGGGACAAGACGGCCTGGGAGCGCGACCTGCTGGCGCACGAGTACACCCACTCCTGGAACGGCAAGTTTCGCCGGCCGGCCGACCTGTGGGTGCCCAGCTACAACGTGCCCATGCAAAACAGTCTGCTGTGGGTGTACGAGGGACAGACGCAGTACTGGGGCACCGTGCTGGCCGCGCGCGCCGGATTGCGGACCCGGCAGCAGTCGCTCGATGAGATCGCTCAGACCGCGGCCTACTACGAGATCCAGAGCGGCCGTCACTGGCGTTCGCTCCAGGACACGACCAATGATGCGATCATCGATCCCGGTCGCCGCCCGCTCGGCTGGAGCAACTGGCAGCGCTTCGAGGACTACTACAGCGAGGCCGAACTGATCTGGCTCGACGTCGATACGCTGATCCGCGAGCGCTCGCAGGGCAAGCGTTCCCTGGATGACTTCGCGCATGCCTTCTTCGGCATCAACGATGGGAGCGTCACCACGGTGACCTATACCTTCGCCGATGTCGTCAAGGCACTGAACGCGGTCGAGCCCTACGATTGGGGCGCATTCCTGCGCGAGCGGCTCGACGCCATCGGCAAGCCACCGCCCCTGGATGGCCTGCGGCGCGGCGGCTATAAGTTGGTCTACACCGACACGCCCAGCGACTACCAGCACTCGCAGGAAGGGCAGAGCAAGCGCACCGATCTGCTGCATTCGATCGGCATCGCGCTCAATGACAAAGACGAGGCGGGCACCGTGTCAGAGGTGGTTTGGGACGGCCCGGCCTTCAAGGCCAACATGACCGAAGGGATGCGAATCATCGCGATCAACGGCGTGGCCTACGACGCCGACGTGCTGAAGGACGCGATCAGCTCCGCAAAGAGCGCCGCCACTCCGATCGAACTGATCGTCAAGCACGGTGATCGCTATCTGGTGATCCATATCGAGTACCGCGACGGGCTGCGCTATCCGCACCTGGAGCGCGATGCGTCAGTCCCTTCCCGGCTCGATGAGATCTTGTCGGCCCGCTAGAGCGCGAGACGATCAGTAAAGGTTGCGGCCGGCACCAGGGGACGCACCCTGGTGCCCGCCGCGCTGATCACATGCAGCTCGGCCACTTGCCGATCTCCGTTGCACACTGGGTACCCACCGCACTGATCAGATGCCGTTCGGCTAGTGGCCGATGTCCTTGCTCACCACGTTCTCCTGCTGGTTGAGCGCCTTCTGATCGGCCGTGGTGAGATGGCCGTTGTCCAGATGAGCCATATCGCGCTCTTCCTGCCGGATCTGGGAGTCGTCCTTGTGGAGCGCGGCGGCCTGCGCCGTGGTGAGATCACCGGCCTTCACTTCCTGGTGGATGCGCTGGTCCTGATTTTGCAGACGATCATTCACCTCCACGCGTCGGGGATGCTGCTTCTGCCAGGCCGTGGGGGTGGAGGTGGGGGCCTTGCCGATGTCCTTGCTCACCACGTTCTCCTGCTGGTTGAGCGCCTTCTGATCGGCTGCGGTGAGATGGCCCTTGTCCAGATGAGCCATGTCGCGCTCTTCCTGCCGAATCTGGTGGTCGTCCTTATGGAGCGCGGCAGCCTGCGTCTTCGTGAGGTCACCGGCCTTCACTTCCTGGTGGATGCGCCGGTTCTGATTTTCCAGCCGGTCGTTCACCTCGTCGCGCCGGGGATGCTTCTTGTCCCAGGAGCTGTCGGCCACGGCGACGCCCGCCAGACCGGCGGTCAACACCAGGGCGGCGACCGCATTGAATGCGATTGTTGAGGATTTAGACATAACAGCTCCTTAGGTTTCCATAACTAGTGGCTGATTTCAGCCGAAGTCCGTGGACTTCTGGTGTTAACAACGTCGCATTCCGCAGGGGGCTGACGAGGATTACTCGGATGTAATCCTTGAGCTGGGGCAACGGCCGGTTTGTGGGCCCAATGGGCCCCCCGCGCGGCGGGGGACCGGTAGGCGCGGACGCTCGTTGCGATGCGGTAATTCACGCCACGGGCGCAGCGTGCCCGCGCCGGCCAAAGTGCCCCGCGTCGCCTTGCTGATCGCGCCTGGGTTGATCGCGCCTGGCGCGCCCGCGGGTGCTTGCGCGGGCGCGATGGTTCCTTACTTCTGTTTCTTCTTCTCGGTCTTCGCGGCGCGCTTTTGCATCAGCGTCAAGGCGGGCTTCTTCTTGCTTTCTTTCTTACGTTCCATTCCCTTGCTCATTTCATTGTTCCCCTGATTTTGAATTAATGGTCCTGACCAGGCGGGCGGGCCCGTGCCTCACGGTATTCCAGAAGGAGCGCTAAGTTCAAGGCGGCCTAGCCGCGGCCAGGGAGCAGTATCGCGGCGCGCGTGAGCCCGCTGACCCGGCCACCGTCTCCGTCCTCAGCGATGAGCACGTAGAACTTGCGGGCCGAGTTACGTGTCGGGTCCTTGATGATGGGCACCAGCAAGGTGACGCTGCCCTGACCGGCGGGAATGCGCTGGACGCGTCGACCCCAGGCCACGTAGTCCTGATCGGCCGAGGCGCTGGCATTCTCAGTCCACCAGACGAAGCGCGCTTCCGAGCGCGTATTGCCGGTGCGATGCACGAGTATGCGGGCTGCCGAATCACCGGGCTGCACCGAATACTGATCGGCCGACAACTCGATCTGCGCGGGGCCGGCGGCGGGCTGGACCTCCCTTGCCGGGGCCACGGCTGCGACCGCCGGTACCGCGGACTTGGCCGCCGTCTTATTCGTGGCCGCCTCGGTGGAGACGCGGGGCGCGGGCGGTGCGGACGGGGCAGCTGCGACGGGCGCAGGAGCGGGCGGTGGCTTGGGCGTGGCGATGGCCGCCGCGGGCGGTGCGCGCCGAGATCCGAATGCCGAGGGCGCGGGAAGCGCCGTCGTCGCGGGTGCCACCGCCGGCGGTTCGGACTGCGCGGTGGCGGCGGGGGGCGGCGTGGGCGGCGCGGGCTGCGCCGCCGTTGCGGGGGCGGGGGCAGGCACCTCGGCTGAGGGCGCCGGGATCGCTCCGCCAGGAGTGGCGGGCGCAGCTTCGGGAGCAGGTGCGGCTTCTGCCGGTGGCGGGGTCACTTGGACCGGTGCGCTGGCGGGTGTGAGGGTATGAACCCGCTCGATGACCGCCGCGCGCAAGGCATTCCAGCCTGCTGCGAAATCGGGCATGCCCGGCATGCGATACGCCGAGGCGCTGAAAATCGCCGCCGCTGCAAGGCATGCGAGCACGAGTATCCAGGGCCACCACGCGCGCCGCGGCGCGGGCATGGCCATCAGGTCCTCCAGCATCGGCAGGCGTTTGCTGGCCGCTTTCAGATGCATGCGCCCGATCCAGCGCGCGATGCTGATGTTGCGGCCCTCGCGGCGCCAGGCCAGCCCCATGCGCAGCGCGCGCCACTGCCCGCCGCTGAGACGGACCGGTCGCGCGGCGCTCATCCCGCGGCCGCGCGCCGTGGAGGCGTTCTGCCGATCAAAGGGATGGGATCCGCGCAGCAGCTCGTAACTGATGCAGGCCAATGAGTACAGGTCATCGCGCCGGTCGGGGGCCCGGTTCTCAAGTTGCTCGCCGCTCGCATAGCAGGAGCTGGCACGCTGGGCGCCGAACCCGCGCACGCGCAATTCGCCGGCGGGTGAGATGAGGATGCATTGCGGTTGCAGGTTGCCGTGCACGACGCCGTGATCGTGGGCATAGCTGAGCGCCGCACCGAGATCGCGGATGATGGCGTATGCGGCCGAACGCGCCAGGGCACGGCCCTGACGACGTGAGAGCAGCGCGGCCAGCGTTTCGCCGCGCATCAGGTTCATCGTCAGGTAGATGTAGAGGCCATCCTGATCCAGTTCCCGCACGCTGAGCACGTTGGGATGCGACAGAGGTTGAGCCAGCTGAAATTCCGCGCGCCGTTCGGCGAGGATGCTTTCAAAGTTGGCAGGGTCCGGCTGCATGCAGTGCACGGCGACCTGGCAGATCGCCGCAGGCTGACCGGCGTGCTGCTGATCCAGGGCCTGGAAGATCCGTCCGCGATCGTCACTCTCCAGTTCCGCCTCCACCCGGTAGCGGCCACCAATGACGCTGCCGACATTGAGTGTCCGCGCGGCAGCGTGTTGTTCAGCGGCCGCGGCGGCGGCCGCGATGGCCTGCGCTGCCGCAACGGGTTCGGGAGCGGCGGGAGGAGTGATCGCAGGAGTGGGCGGCGGCGGGGCGGCCGGTTTAGGCAGCTCAGTGATTGCGCCGGCTGGCGGCGGTGGCGGGGCGGGCGGCTCAGGCGGCTCGGTAATTGCGCTGGCTAGCGGCGGTGGCGGTGCCGGCGGCGCGCTTTGAAGCGCGCTCAGCGCGGGATTGGGGGCTGGCGGGGCGATGGGCGCATTCGCAGGCGGTGGGGCCGGAACCGCTGCGCTCGCGGATGGGCGCGGAGGCGTGGTCAGGCTCGGCAGA
Source organism: uncultured Gammaproteobacteria bacterium (assembly GCA_963789365.1). Classification (GTDB taxonomy): domain Bacteria; phylum Pseudomonadota; class Gammaproteobacteria; order Steroidobacterales; family Steroidobacteraceae; genus FEN-1191. The sequence goes on along the minus strand of CAWBKJ010000004.1, from coordinate 1,366,524 downwards.
TAGGGCTCGCGACGCACCAGTCCGAGACGATCGGCCGACGCCTTCAGCGAGCGGAACAGGGCGGTCGGCAGCGCCTCGAGCCGGTGATACTGATCGAGCAGCGCCAGCAGCGACCAGATTTCCTCCGGGTCCTTCCGGCAGGCCCGCACCATGTCCGCTTCGAATTGCTCGGTGTTGATGGCGTGCTGCAGCAGCAGGTCGAGGCGCGCGGCCAGCGGCGAGGAGGATTCGCCCTCTGCGATCTGTTGGTTTTCTGTTGCCGGAATCATTGCGTCGAGCCCTGCGTCGCTGCGGGACGGCCCTCTCGCCTCCTGCTCTTACCGACTCTGGCTTGTTCTACTCAAGCCAGAGGCACTTGGCAACTGTGCCCGGGATTAAGTCCCGATGGGCGTAGGACGTGTCTGATTCTTAATTTTTGGGCGGCGGAGCAGCCGCGGGCGGCGGAGCAGCCGCGGGCGGGGGAGCAGGCGCGGGCGGCGGGGCCGGCCCGGGACCTCCAGGCATGGCCGGGATCGCCGACTCCAGTTCGGCGTCGTCCGCGTAGTACTCCGTGTCTCCGAAGCAACTCGTGGGCACACCCAAGTGTTGGGTGTAGCGCAGTCGAACGCGCTCGCCGAGCATGCCGTTGAGCCGTTGCGCGACCTTAGAGTCACGCACCGTAAAACTCCAGATCTGCGGTGACATGCCGGCCACGACGTAGAGCGCCAATTCGCCCTCGGTGGTCTTGCACAGGAAGCCCTTGTGGGAGAGCTTTTGCAATACCCCCACGCGCTCGCCGTCCGAATAGGACCAGCGCAGCACGAAGGCGGTGTAGGCCGCGAAGCCCAGCAGCAGGATCAGCAGCAGGAAGGGCCATTTGCGGCGCCGACGGGGCTTGATTGCAGCGTCCATTAGTAGGCGCTGAGTCCGGTGAGTTCGCGTCCTACAGCCAATTGGTGCACGGTTTCGGTACCTTCGTAGGTGATTACGCTTTCAAGATTCAGCATGTGGCGGATGGGCGCGTACTCGGCGCTAATTCCTGAGGCCCCCAGCATATCGCGGCAGTCACGGGCCACATCGATCGCCATGCGGCAATTGTGCCACTTGGCCAGCGACACCTGCACCGGTTGCAGCGTACCACGCTCCTTGAGCCGGCCGAGCTGCAGAACCAGCATCTGCGCGCTGGTGATACCGCGCGCCATCTCGGCGAGCCGCACCTGGATGGCCTGGTTCTTCGCCAGGGGACGGCCAAAGAGTTCGCGCGTCGCGGTGTATTCAAGGAGTTGCGAGAGACAGGCCTGGGCGGCACCGATCACGCCCCAGGCGATGCCATAGCGCGCCTGGGTCAGGCAGGACAGGGGCGCTTTGAGCCCGGCGGCCTCCGGGAGGCGCTGCGAATCGGGCACGCGCACCTCGTCCAGAAAAAGGGCCCCGGTGGCCGAGGCGCGGAGCGAAAACTTGTGCTCGATCTCGCTCGCGCTAAATCCGGGTGTGCCCTTCTCGATGATAAAGCCGCGGATCCCCTCCTCGGTGTCGGCCCAGCAGATGCACAGGTCCGCGATCGTGGCGTTGGTGATCCACATCTTCGATCCGCTGATGAGCCAGTCCCCGCCGCTGCGGCGCGCCCGGGTCTTCATGTTGGCCGGATCCGAGCCGCCGTGCGCCTCGGTCAGACCAAAGCAGCCGATCACACTCCCCGCGCGCCATGCGTGGCAGGTACTGCTGCTTTTGCGCCTCGCTCCCGTAGGCCCAGATGGGGTACATCGCCAGCGAGGACTGCACCGACACGAAGCTGCGCAACGCCGAGTCGCCGCGTTCGAGTTCCTGGCAGATCAGGCCTCCGGCCGTGGCGCTCAAGCCCGCGCAGCCGTAGCCTTCCAGGCTCGCGCCGAGCAAGCCGAGGGCCGCCAGTTCCGGGACCAGCTCGCGCGGAAAGCGGTGATGTTCGAAGCACTCCTGGATCAGCGGCAGCACGCGCGCGTCCACCAGCCGCGCCACGCTGTCCTGCACGAGTTGCTCGTCCTCGGTCAGGGCGCTGCGCAGGTCGAACAGATCGAGCGGATTCATTGGGGTCCTTGAGAACGAGGCGATCCGGTCAGCCGACCGGGAACTCTACGCCCTGCGCCAGGGGCATGGCGGTGGAATAATTGACGGTCTGGGTCTGCCGGCGCATGTAGGTCTTCCAGGCATCACTCCCGGATTCGCGACCGCCGCCGGTTTCCTTCTCGCCTCCAAAGGCGCCGCCGATTTCCGCACCGCTCGGGCCGGTGTTGACGTTGGCAATGCCGCAGTCGCTCCCGGTGGCCGACAGGAAGGACTCGGCCTCCCGCATGCTGTTGGTGAAGATCGCCGAGGACAGGCCCTGGCGCACCTCGTTTTGCAGGGCGATCGCTTCGTCAAACGAATCGTAGGGCACGACGTACAGGATCGGCGCGAAAGTCTCCTCGCGCATGGTCGCAAACGGGCGCGCCGCCTCGACGAGTGCCGGGCGCACGTAGTATCCGCCCTCCTGTCCGGGAACTGCCACGCGCTCCCCGCCGCTTACCGAGGCGCCCGCCTGGCGCGCCGAGGCGAGCGCCGCCTGCATGCGCTCGAAGGCCGCGGCATCGATCAGCGGTCCGACCAGGGTGCCGGCCTCGAGCGGTGAGCCCACCGGAAGGCTGGCGTACGCCTTGCGCAGCATGGGCCCGAGCTTGTCGATCAGGCTGCGGTGCACGATCAGCCGGCGCAGCGTCGTGCAACGCTGTCCGGCAGTGCCGGCGGCGGCAAAGACGATGGCGCGCAGGCTCAAGGCCAAATCGGCGGTGGGTGTGACGATGGCGGCGTTGTTGCCGCCGAGTTCAAGGAGCGCTCGTCCGAAGCGTGCCGCCACGCGCGGACCGAGCGCGCGGCCCATGAGCGTGCTGCCGGTGGCGCTGATCAGGGGGATGGCGGCGTGATCGGCGATCTGCTCACCGGCCTCGCGCCGGCCCATCACCAGTTGCGTGATGTCCGCAGGTGCAGCCGGGAAACTCGGCGATCACCTCGCTCAGAATCCGGTGCAGGGCGAGCGCGCAGAGCGGGGTCTTTTCCGAGGGCTTCCAGATCACGGTGTTGCCGCAGACCAGGGCCAGGGCCGCATTCCATGCCCACACCGCCATGGGGAAATTAAAGGCAGTGATCACGCCCACCGGACCCAAGCGGATGCCAGCGCTCGATCAGGTGGTGGCCGGGGCGTTCCGAGGCGATGGTCAATCCGTAGAGCTGTCGCGACAATCCGACCGCGAAGTCACAGATGTCGATGACTTCCTGCACCTCGCCGAGGCCTTCGCTCAGGATCTTGCCCGACTCGAGTGAGATCAGGCGCCCGAGCGCGACCTTGTCCGCGCCGCACGCGCTCGGCGAACCGCCGCACCAGCTCCCCGCGCGTCGGCGCCGGCACGGCGCGCCAGTCCCGGAAGGCGCGCACCGCGGCCTGGATCTTCGCCTCGATGGCCGCGGAGTCGTCAACCGGCAACGAGGTGAGGAGCGAACCGTCGATCGGCGTGTGCGCGGCCAACGCACCTGGGGCCTGGGAAGCCGGCGGCATCGCCGGCCTCCTGCAAGATGTTACGGAAGTTCATGCGGCGTGGGCCTCGATCGTCGGGTGCTGACGGCGGCGCGTAGATCCTGCCGAAGCGATTGCTGAGGAAGTCCTGCAGCGGCACGTCCTCCTGGCGCACGAAGCCCTGCTGCGGGAGCTTGCGCTCGGCCAGCAGATCCAGCACCCCGCATATCCCGGCGGCCGTGGTCAGCTGGATGGCGCTGCGATCCACGCCGTTGACCGTTTGGCCGTAAATCTTGTTGGCGTAGGTTTCCTGCACCAGCTGGCCCTTCTTCTGGCCGGTCACCGTGACGAACACGATGACCACATCCTGCAGCGTCGTGGGCAGCGCGTGCTCCAGTATGTCCTTGAGCACGTCGCGCCGATCGCGCAGCCGCAGGTCCTGCAGCAGCGCCTTCATGATGGCCACGTGCCCCGGGTAGCGGATGGTGCGGTAATTGAGATTGCGCACCCGTCCGCGCAGCGTCTCGCACAGCGTGCCGACGCCGCCGGAGGTGTTGAAGGCCTCGTAGGTGACGCCGTCGAGAGAAAATTCCTCGCGCTCCTCGAGCGCCGGGCGCTGCACCAGTTCGCCGTTGGCGATTTCCTCGCAGGGCTCGCAGTACTCGTTGATGACCCCGTCGGTGCTCCAGGTCAGGTTGTAGTTGAGCGCGTTGGACGGGTACTGGGGCAGGGCGCCGACGCGCAGCCGCACGTCCTGCAGTTCGTCGAACTTCCGGGCCAGCTCGTAGCCGACGATGGTGATAAAACCCGGGGCCAGACCGCATTGCGGTATGAAGGCACTCTGGGCTGCTCGCCGCGAGTGCGCGCACCCGGCGCGTGTTGGCCACATCCTCGGTCAGATCCAGGTAGTGCACGCCGGCCATGGCGGCGGCCTCGGCGATCTTGCCCGTGACCTGGAACGGCGCGGCGCTGAGCACCGCAAAGCGGCCGCGCAGCGCCCCGGCCACGGCCTTGGGGTCGTTGACGTCGAGCGCCAGGCACTCGACCGGTGTGGTCGCATTCAGGCGCTGGAGCTGTTCGGCCGATTTGTCGATCACGGCGATCTGGTAATCACCGCAGTGGCCGAGCATATCGGCGATCATCTGGCCGATCTTGCCGGCGCCCACAATGGCTATGCGTTTCATAGGAACCTCGTCGAAGTCAGCCGCCTATGATCCTCGATGGCTGAGCAAATAGCAGCCCAATAATCGCCATTGTGACGAGACTTTTTCGTCGTTTAGTCCTATAATTTCGTCATTATGACGGTAGATGCGACCGACCGGGAGATCTTGGCGCTGCTGCGCGAGGACGGGCGGGCCTCGACCGCGCGCCTGGGGCGAAGGCTCGGGCTTTCGCGCACCACCGTCCACAGCCGCATCGAGCGCCTGCTGGCACGCCGGGTCATCACCGGTTTCACGGTCCGCATGGGTGCCGATACCGAGCGCGAGCAGATCCAGGCGCACGTGCTGATCACGGTGATTCCCAAATTGCAGGCGCGCGCCGAGGCGGCGCTACGCAAGCTTCCCGAGGTCCGAAAGCTCTTCGCAGTGAGCGGTCAGCACGACTCGATTGCCATAGTGGTGACCGAAACGGTGGGGGAGATGGACCGGGTGCTCGATCTGATCGGTTCCCTGGACGGGATCGATCGCACGGTGTCCTTCATCGTGCTGTCGACGCGAATCGACCGCTAGCTCCGAGCTAGTTCGGCTTGACGCCGTCGTTCTTGAGAGCCGCCAGGCCGGCCGTATCGACGCCGCCCAGGGCGCTCTTGAGGGCGTCGATGCTCTCGGCCGTTCCCTTCGACCTTGACCATGAAGCGCTCGGCGATCACCGCGCTGTATTCGCCCTTCCTTGCTCGCGTTGTCCCATTGTTCGTGGATCATGCTGTCCGCCCTGGTGGTAGGTCTTGACGTAGCCGGTGTCGGTCTGCCGATCCTCTTCGATATTGGCATGGCTCGCCACCGCCAGCACGCCCTTGGCGCCGCCCATGTCGGTGACCTCGAGCTTGAGCGCGCGCCCGTCGCTTTCATCGCCGTAACGCGCGGTGGCCGTGGCCACCTGCATCCCCAGGGCACCGTTGCGTTCCGCGCTGGCCTCGGTGCGCCTGAGGCCCGCCAGGGTGTCGGGCAGGAAGGACTTGAGGCGATCGGGGGCCAGGGCCTCGACCGGTCTGGCCGCCCGAGACGGCCTGGCTCATCATCTGGCCGACCGCATTCGCCTCGGCCTGCGAGTCGCCGGATTTCTGCGCTGATTCGAGCTGCTTGCCGGCGGCCGCCATGCCCTGCGCCCACTGGTCAAGCTTGCCGGCCGGGCTGTTCGCTTCGAAGGTGGCGTGGCTGCGATCGAAGTTCATCCCCGACACGCCGAGCTGCGATCGCAGGCCCATCACCGTGCCCAGCACGTAGAACAGCAGCACGCCGATGATGATCGCGCAGATCAGTGTGACCGCGGTGTACGCGCCCGCCTTCTCGGGCGGACACTTCATCGTCGGTGGCAGGCCCAGATACAGCAGATAGATGCCGTAGATCAGGCCCACGAACATGATCAGCAGTCCCAAGCACCGGCAGCAGCACCGCGATCCCGGCGATCCACGAGGAGGTGTAGGAATAGGCCACGACCTTGAGCGCCTGGACGCTGTCCTTCTGCCCGCCAAAGGTGGGGGCCAGCGCATTGACGATGAGCGCCACCACGAAGCAGCCGATGATCGAGCCCAGGTAGATCCTGAGCGCCATTTCCAGCGCGAAGCCGGTCCCGACATGCATCGTGCCCAGGAACGGCACGCTGTATCCGAACACGGCCAGCTTGAGAAACTGGCACAGCGCCGGGAGCGCTGCGAGCAGCAGGATGTAGCCCGTGTAGATGCCCATCGAGCTGTCCGGTTCGGAGGCAATGACCGGCCACTCGGTCTTCGGCGTGAGCAGTATCGATTTAACCCTGGTGATCAGCCGACTGGAGTTCATGGCTTCGCCCCCCTCTTGGATTGTTATTATCGGACCTGATCTGACAGTGTGACACAGGCGCGCGGGCGCTGTCAGGTGCCCCTCAGGCGAGGGTGTGGAATACGCGCTGCACGTCCTCATCCTGCTCGAGCAGGTCGATCAGTTCGAGCACCTCGGCCGCCTGCGCTTCGGGCAGTTCGACCGGCTGCACGCAGACGTACTCGTGTTCGGCCGACAGCGGATTGACCTGCCGGGCCTCGAGCGCGACCTGCAGGCGGCCGAAATCGGCGAACTCGCAGCGCAGCACGAGCTGCGGCTCGCCTTTCTCACCCGTACTCTCGCCCATCTCCTGCAGGCCGTGATCGATCATGTCCAGCTCCAGGGAGTCCTGGTCGATACCGGCCGGGTCCAGCCGGAACACGCCCATCTTGCGGAACTGGAAGGCCACGCTCCCGGTGGTGCCGAGATTGCCGCCGTGCTTGCTGATGATGTTGCGCAGATGCGCGACGGTACGCGTCGGGTTGTCGGTCGCCGTCTCGACCATCAGCGCGACGCCGTGCGGCGCGTAAGCCTCATAGATCGCCTCGTGGTAATTGGTGGCATCGCGGCCGCTGGCGCGCTTGATGGCGGCCTCGACCTTGTCCTTGGGCATGTTGACCGCGCGGGCGTTCTGGATGACACGGCGCAGGGCCGGATTGGAGCCAGGATCCGGGCCGCCGGCCTTCACCGTCATCGCGATGTCCTTGGCGATGCGCGCGAACTGCTTGGCCATGCGGTTCCAGCGCGCGAACATCGCGTGCTTGCGAACCTCGAAGATTCTACCCATGGTCTGCGCTTTGGCGGCGTGCGGCGGTCGCGCCCGCCGTTAAGGGGCCGCGCGTACCGGCACGGGCGCGCTGCACAGATCGATATAGCCCGCCGGCCGCACATACCAGGCATCGGTCCGGTTGCGGCGCGCCTCGACCACGGCCGCAAAGGTCGGCGAGTCGCTGCGCAGTACCTCGAGATGCGTGCGCTGCGCGGCGGGCAGGTCGGCGGCGATGCTGATGCGGCTGATCGGAGCGTTCTCGGCAGGCTTGGCGTAGTAGCCCAGCGCCTCGGTGCCGCGCGGCAGGGTGGCGAGCCATTCGATGCCCTGGCGTATGCGCCCGACCACGGTGACGTTGCGATCGAGCTGGCGCGGCGCGTGTCCGATAACCGCATACAGCTCGGCCCCATTCCCGGTGTCCGCATCGTTGTCGCGGCCGACGCCGACCGCGCCGTAGCAATGCGCCAGCCAGGCGCGGCCGGCCGCCGGATCGCGCGCGGCCGGGAAGCTGTCAATAAATCCCACCTGCGGCGCGTAGCCGTCGCGGTCCGGGAGCTCGGTGAAGCTTCCGGCGTTCAGCGGCGCGGTAAATTCCGGCGCCAGCTTCTGCAGGGCGTCGGGGAGCTTGCGCGTGGTGTCCGGGTTGCTCCACTGGGCGACGAAGTTGTCCTGCACCCGCACCACGGCGGCCCCGTCGAAATAGTGCATGCGCACCAGCGCTTCGATCGCGGCCACGGTGTGCGGGGCCAGCGCCGGTTCGAGCTCGATGATGACGCGGCCCGCCGGCAGCTCCATGTACAAGGTGTGCTCATCGACGAGCGGCCGCCAGGCGCTGGCCGGGGAGGCGGCGAGGATCTCGGCCATGCCCGGCGTGGCTTTGGTCGCGGGGGCGGGGGCGGGCGCAGGCGTCGCGGCGCCGGCGGCCAGCGCGACAGCGGCGCACAGCACGCCCATACATCCTGCCCAGCATAACGAAGCATCGGAACTCATGCGGATCTCCTGACAGCCTGCCCCAGCGCGTCGGGATGCTAGCAGCCGCAGCACAATTGCGCCTATCTTTGCGCTTGGGAGGAAGGCGATGAACAAGGTCAAGGGCGCGCCAGTGCGCTGGTACGCATCGCTGTATGTGCAGGTACTGATCGGTGCGGCCTTCGGCGTGCTGTTGGGCTATCTGGCCCCACACCTGGCCGTGAGCCTCAAGCCGCTGGGCGATGGGTTCATCAAGCTCGTCAAGATGATCATCGCACCGGTGATCTTTTGCACCGTCACCAGCGGCATCGGCGGGGTGAGCAGCCTGCAAAGGGTCGGGCGCGTGGGACTGAAGGCGCTCGCCTACTTCCTCGCGGTCTCCAGCCTCGCCCTGGCGCTCGGCCTTGCCGTGGCCAACCTGGTGCGGCCCGGGGACGGGTTCAACGCGGATCCCGCGCTGCTCGATGCCAGCGCGGTCTCGAGCTTTCAGGTCCAGGCACACGGCCACGGCGTGGTGGAGTTCCTGCTGCACATCATTCCCGATACGGTCGCCGGCGCATTTGCCAACGGCGACATCCTGCAAGTGCTGCTGGTCTCGATTCTGTTTGGCTTGGGGCTCGCGCTCAGCGGCGAGCGCGGCCGCTCGCTCCACCGCGGCATCGAATCGCTTTCCGTGGTGGTGTTCAAGGTCGTGAACCTGATCATGCGCACCGCGCCCATAGGAGCCCTGGGCTCGATGGCCTACACCATCGGCCAGTTCGGCATCGGCGCGCTCAGCCACCTCGGCGGGCTGATGCTGTGCTTCTACCTGACCAGTGCGCTGTTCGTGTTTGGCGTGCTCGGAGTGATTGCGCGCCTGAGCGGGTTTTCGCTCCTGCGGCTGCTGCGCTACATACGCCAGGAGCTGCTGCTGGTGCTGGCGACCAGTTCCTCCGAGGCTGCGCTGCCGCTGCTGATCGACAAGCTGGAGTATGCTGGCTGTTCGCGCTCGGTGGTCGGGCTGGTGGTGCCCGCAGGCTATTCGTTCAACCTTGACGGCACGAATATCTACATGACCATGGCGGCCTTGTTCATTGCCCAGGCGACCAACGTGCACCTGGCGCTCGGCGATCAGCTGCTGCTCCTGCTGGTGGCTATCGTCAGTTCAAAGGGCGCCGCTGGCGTGACCGGCTCGGGGTTCATCACCCTCGCCGCGACGCTGGCGGTCGTGCCCTCCGTGCCGATGGCCGGCCTGGTGCTGATTCAGGGCGTGGACCGTTTTATGAGCGAATGCCGTTCACTCACCAATTTCGTGGGCAATGCCGTGGCCGCCATCGTGGTGGCGAAGTGGGAGGGGCAGCTCGATGCGGCACAGCTCCAGCAGGCCCTGGAGCAAAGCGAGCGTGTTTGAGGCCAACCTCGCAAGCGTCTTTCGCCTCTACCGGGCGTCGCTGGCGCGCTGCTGGTTGCCAAGCCTGCTGCTCGCCCTCGCCTGGGGTTGGGTGGCGACGCTCCTGGATCGCCGGCTGGGATCGAGCGATGATCTGATGCGCTGGGTCGAGCAGGCGCAGGCGCTGATGTGGTCGGGCTATTTCTGGAGCCTGCTGTTTGCCGCCGGCGCGCTTTCCGCGCTGCTCTACAGCGCGATGATCGCCGATGTCTATGCCGCCGCGACCGGTGGCGCCACGCCTGCCGCCGCAGGCCTGGTCTCGGCGCTGCGGGTGTTTCCGGGCGTCGTGGTGGCCAGCCTGATTTTCCTGGTCTTAACGAGTCTGGCGAGCGCGCTGTTTATCGTCCCGGGGGCGTATCTGTGGGGCATGTGGCAGCTGTGGCTGGTGGTGCTGGTGGTGGAGCGGTGCGGGCCGATCGAGGCCCTGCGTCGCAGCTGGCAGCTCATGCTCGGCGCCTGGTGGCGGATCAGCGTGTTGATCACGGTGGTCACGGTCATCTCGGTCGTGCCGGCGATGATTTTCGATGCCGTGGCGGGCGCGATGCTGATGATGCTGGGCCGCGATGCGGTGCATGCGCCGCCGGTGGTGACCGCGGTGGCCATGGCCCTGGATGTGTTTCTCGTGCCCCTGATCCCCGCAGCCCTGGTGGCGGCCTACCTGGACCGGCAGCGCGCCCCGGCGGTGCTGGGATAAAGACGCCATGCGCAGCCCACGCCTGTTGATCATCCTGCCAGTGCTGTTGTGCGGCTGTGCGACGCGCCTGTCCTCCGTGCCCGAGGCGATGCCCGCCATGGATATCCAGCCGCTGCAGGTCACCACCACCTACATTGCCGCGCACGTGCCGCACTATTCACGCGGCGAGTACGCGATCGTGGAAGTGTGTGTCGAGCCCGATGGTGCGATCGGCAGCAGTCGGGTGACGCAATCCTCTTCCGACAAGTCCTTCGATGCCCAAGCCATGGTGTGGGCGCGCCAGGCGCGCTACCGGCCACAGCTCGAGAACGGCCGGCCGGTGTACGCCTGCCAGGAAGTGCGCGTCGAGATCAATCGCAGTCCCGACTCAAGGCTGAGCGGGAGCGTCGATGGCGCCCTGGGCTGATCGAAGCTCGCCGCGCGCGGCGCTACTTGGGCTGCATGCGGATCGCGCCATCGAGCCGAATGGTCTCGCCATTGAGCATCGCGATCTCAAACAGGGCCTGCACCAGCTGCGCGTACTCCTCCGGGCGCCCGAGCCGCGCGGGGAAGGGGACCTGTCGGCCGAGTGACTCCTGAACCTCAGGCGGCAGGGCGGCGAGCATCGGGGTGTGGAAGATGCCCGGGGCAATCGACATCACGCGAATTCCAAAGGCCGCAAATTCTCTGGCCAGGGGCAAGGTCATGCCCACCACGCCCGCCTTGGTGGCCGAGTAGGCAGCCTGGCCGATCTGCCCCTCGTAGGCGGCGACCGAGGAGGTGTGCACGATCAGTCCGCGTTCGCCATCCGCATTCGGGACGTTCTTCTGCATGATGGCCGCGGCCGCCTTGTCGCACAGGAAGGTCCCGATCAGGTTGATCTGGATGACCTTGGTATAGACCGCGCCAGGCATCGGGCCATTCTTCCCTAATGTGCGCGCCGAGCCGCCGATGCCCGCGCAGTTGACCAGCAGATTGAGGCCGCCCATGGCCGATGCCGCCGCCGTCATGGCGGCCTCAACCGCCGCCTCGTCCGTGACATCGCAGCGGTAATAATGCGCATCCGCGCCCAGCGCCTGGGCCGCCTGCTCGCCGGGGCCATCCTGCACGTCGAGCAGCGCCACCCTTCCGCCCTGCGCGATCAGCCGGCGGGCCACCGCGTGGCCCAGGCCCGAGGCTCCGCCGGTGATGGCGGCGCGCGCGTCAGCGATCTTCATACTCTCACTCCCTCGTGCCGGTGTGCGGATGCTCTTGGGGCCACTAGAGCATCTCGATGGCCACGGCGGTGGCTTCGCCGCCCCCGATGCACAGTGCGGCCACCCCGCGCCGCCCGCCGCGCTTGGCCAGGGCATGGATCAGCGTGGTGATGATGCGCGCCCCGGTCGCGCCGATCGGGTGGCCCAGGGCGCAGGCCCCGCCGTTGACGTTCAGGCGCTGATGATCGATCTTCAGATCGTGCATGGCCGCCATGGCCACCACTGCAAAGGCCTCGTTGACCTCGAACAGGTCCACGTCCCCGACGCTCCAGCCCGCCAAGCTCAGCACTTTGCCGATCGCCGCTACCGGGGCGATCGTGAACCATTCCGGGGCCAGTGCGCTGCTCGTCCACGCCACCAGCCTGGCCATGGGCTTAAGGCCCGCCTGCTTCGCGGCGGCGGGGTGCGCGAGGACCAGTGCGGCCGCGCCATCGGAGATGGAGGAAGAGGAGGCCGCGGTGACTGTGCCTGCCGGGCCAAAGGCCGGCTTGAGTTGAGCGATCTTGGACAGATCGCAGTTGCCGGGTGTCTCATCGCGCGCCACGACACTGACGCCCTTGCGGCTCTTGACCGACACCGCTGCGATCTCGGCGTCAAACTCGCCCTCGTGCACCGCTCGCAGGGCGCGGCGCACGCTCTCGGCGGCAAAAGCATCCTGCGCGGCGCGCGTCATGGAATATTTTTCCGCCGTGGCGTCGGCAAAGCAGCCCATCAGCTTTCCGTCCCAGGGACTTTGCAGGCCGTCGTAGAACATGTGATCGAGCAGCTCGCCGTGGCCCATGCGATAGCCGGAGCGGGCCTTGGGCAACAGGTAGGGCGCGTTGCTCATCGATTCGAGTCCGCCGGCCACCACGAAGCGGGCGCCGCCCGCGGCGATCTGATCGGCGCCCATCATGACGGCCTTCATGGCCGAGCCGCACATCTTGTTGATGGTCGTCGCCGGCACCTGGCTGGGCACGCCTGCGCCCAGGGCCGCCTGGCGTGCCGGAGCCTGTCCCAGACCCGCGGGCAACACGCAGCCCATGAGCGTCTCCTCAAGATCGCTGGCCTGGATCCCGGCCGCCTCGATGGCCGCGCGGATGGCCACCGAGCCCAGCTGCGGGGCGCTCATCGGCGCGAGCGCACCGAGGAAGGCGCCGACCGGGGTGCGCTTGGCGCTCAGGATCACTGCCGCATCGCTCATGGATCAATTCCTTAAGGTCAAGGGGCGGGCCGGTGCAATCAGTCCGCGCGTGGACGCAGGCCGCGCTCGAACAGCTCGACGAAGGCATGCGCAATCTGTGCGGCCGACTGGGGCTCGTTGTCGCGATACCAGTGCGCGATCCAGTTCAGTGCGCCGGCCAGGGCGAAGGCGGTCATCTTCGGATCGCAATCGCCGATCGAGCCGTCATTGATGCCCTCGCGCACCAGGCGGCGAATGCCCTGGTCGATCTCCGACTTGAGCGATTTGACGTGGCTGCGCATCTGCGCGCTCAGGTCCTGATCCTCGGCGCGAACCATGCACCAGCCAAACTCGGAGGCGATGGCCTGGGCGTAGCGCAGCAGCACACTGCGCAGGCGCTCGCGCGCCGGCTGCTCGCTGGCGCGCGCGTCGTCAAATGCGGCGCGGATCGGCGCGAGCCCGGCGCAGAAGCAGGCGAACAGGAGCTGTTCCTTGTTCTCGACGTAGTAGTAGATCGTGGGCTTGGTCACTTCGAGCGCCGCGGCGATGTCATCGATCGAAGTGTTGTGATAGCCGTGCTCGTTGAATGCCCGGGCGGCCGCGTGGATGACCGCCTCGCGCTTGATGCCCCGGTCACTGCGGGCCTTGCGGCGGGTCCGCCACGGCGAAGCCGTCTTCGGGAAAATGGGATTGTCTGCCATGACCGACAGGATCATACCCTTCAGTAACATTTGATGGAAGCGCACGGGGTGATCCGCGCATCGAGCTTGCATCACGCAGCGCGTGTCGCGTTCTGACCCGAAATGATGCGATCACCCCGGGGTGGCGAGAAACCCAACGCGAGTGAATGTCACGGGGACTGAAACCAAATCGAAACGCCCCGGTCACACACTCGGCTTGGACATCAACAATAGGTCATCGCGTTCTTACGAGCTTTGGGCGTCATCCTTAAGGTCAGTGCGGCTGTGCTTCATGACACTGAAGACAGCGCCGTTCGGCCGGACACACATTAGTTCGCCAACCGCGATATAATTATGTCATCACCAGCAGGTCGAGCTGGCTTACCTGCTCGACACCCTCCTTTCAATCCACCCTAGCGGCAAGGGGCACCAGTAATGATCACGGCTATGAACGTCGTCACACGACTCCGCCACGGCGCGTCTTTAATTCCGGCGGGCATCTTGCTGGCGCTGGGGATCGCGGGGTTCGCACGCGCAGCGGACGCCCCATTCGAGATTTACGGTGCCCTGCAGAGCGATTACATCCAGGACTCCAAGCGCGTCGATCCGGCCTGGGAATCCTCATTCCGCCCATCCAAAATCGAAACGGTTTCCGGCCAGTACGGGGGCGATGGTCAGGGACTGCTCAGCGTTAAGCAGTCCGGCGTGGGCATCCGGGGCACCACGACACTGGACAACGGGGAGACGATCGCCTTCAAGTTCAATTTCGACATGTACGGCGTGGGCGAGAATGCCGGGCAGACCACCTTCCGCCTGCAAAATGCCTACGGCGAGTGGCGCGGACTGCTGGCGGGCCAGACCGACACGGTGTTCATGGACCTGAGCATCTTTCCCGACACCATTGACTACTGGGGACCTTCGGGCATGGTCTTTGTGCGCACGGCCCAGATCCGCTGGACGCCGATTACCGGGCCGAGCACCTTCGCCATTGCCATCGAATCGCCGAACAATGACATTGACGTGGGCAAGCTCCGGGAACTGGATCCGGGCATCGCCAGCAACATCCAGGACAACTCAACGCTGCCGGATCTCACGGCGCATTTCCGCATGGACGGGGATTGGGGCCACGTGCAGCTGGGCTCGATCCTGCGTCGACTGGGCTATGACACGGCGGGGACGCCCGACAATGCGCCGCACGGCCACCAGACCGGCTGGGGCTTGAACCTCACCAGCAACATCAAGTCGGTGGGCGAGGACATGATCCACCTCGGCGTCGTCTACGGGCATGGCATTGCGAGCTACATGAACGACGGTGGCGTGGACATGGCTCCTCAGTGCTCCCTGGACGCGCTGGGAGGCTGTATCCCCGGAACGGTCAGTGCCAAGGCGGTACCGTTACTCGGTGTCACCGCCTATTACGATCATTACTGGCAGGATCACTTCAGCACCTCCTTTGGCTACAGCGAGACCCACATCGACAACCAGAGCGGGCAGGCCGGCGATGCCTTCCAGGCCGGACAGTATGCGTCGATCAACCTGCTGTGGAGGCCCGTCAAGAACGTCATGGCAGGTGCCGAGTTCCTGTGGGGCCAGCGCAAGAACCATGACGGCACCTCGGGCGATGATTCGCGCCTGCAGTTCACGGTGCAGTACAAGTTCTCGAGCCTTTCCATGAAATAGTTGCCTGGTGCTGAGGCGGCGTGTAGCGGGCAAGGGTGTGGGCCCACGCGCAGAAATCTAACGCGATCCGGAGGTCTACCATGTCCCCGAGCGATCCCACCAAAGCGGCCAGCAAGAAGCCGCAGCGGAGTTTTCCGACCGCCTATACGATCCTGTTTGGCCTGATCATTTTTGTGGCGGCATTATCCTGGGTCGTTCCCGCCGGGGAATACACCCGGGTCATGAACGAGCAGCTCGGCAAGGAAGTGCCCGTTCCGGGCACCTACCATCACGTCGATGCCAATCCGCAGCGTCTGCGCCACGTGCTGCTGGCGCCGATTGCCGGAATGTACGATCCGACGACCGAGAAGGCGCGCGCCATCGACGTCGCGCTGTTCGTGCTGATCATCGGCGGCTTCCTCGGCGTGGTCACGAAGACCGGTGCGATCGATGCAGGCATCGGGCGCGTGACCACGGCACTGCGCGGCCACGAAATCTGGATGATCCCGATCCTCATGGCGCTGTTTGCCGCCGGCGGAACCACCTACGGCATGGCCGAGGAATCACTGGCGTTCTATACGCTCATCATCCCCGTGATCATCGCGGCCGGGTACGACGCCGTGACTGCGGTCGCCATCATCATGCTGGGCGCGGGCATCGGCACCCTGGGCTCGACCATCAACCCCTTTGCGACCGTCATCGCCGCCAACGCCGCGCACATTCCCTTTACCCAGGGCATGGGCCTGCGCCTGGCCATCCTGGGGCTCGGCTGGCTGGCCTGCGTGATCTACGTGATGCGCTACGCGCACCGGGTCAAGGCGGATCCCACCAAGTCGCTGGTGGCGGACATGAAGCGCGACAACGAGGAATATTTTCTCAAGGGCGGCCAGAACGTCGCGACGGTGGAGCTGACCGGAACGCGCGTGACGATCCTGATCATCTTTGCGCTGACCTTCGGCGTCATGATCTGGGGCGTGTCTTCCGCCGGTTGGTGGATGGCGCAGATGTCGGCGCTGTTTCTGGGCTCGGCCATACTGGTGGGCCTGGTGGCGCGCATGGGCGAGAAGCAGCTGACCGGCACCTTTGTCGATGGCGCCCGCGATCTGCTGGGCGTCGCGCTTATCATCGGCGTGGCACGCGGCGTGGTCGTGGTGATGGATGAGGGCAAGATCACCGACACCCTGCTGGAATGGTCCGCACGCTCGGTGGGGCACCTGTCCTCGCTTGCCTTCGTCAACGTGACCTACTGGATCGAGGTGCTGCTCTCCTTCTTCGTGCCTTCCTCCTCCGGCCTGGCGGTGCTCTCGATGCCGATCATGGCGCCGCTGGCGGATGTGGCGGGCGCGGGCCGGCACCTGGTGGTCACCGCGTTTCAATCGGCCAATGGCCTCGTCAACCTCATCAATCCGACCTTTGCGGTGGTCATGGGAGGCCTCGCGATCGGCCGGGTCGGCTACGACCGCTGGCTCAGGTTCATGGCCCCGCTGCTGCTGATCCTGACCGTCATCATCTCGGTAATCCTGAGCATCGGCGCGGCCTGAGGCACAGCGGGCAGTCATGCCTCTGCAATCGGATCGTAATAATTTGCTGATCTCATAACCTTCCGGAGAGCGAGCATGCGTGAATTCGGCGTCCACTCTGAAGTCGGCAAGCTGCGCACCGTCATGGTCTGCCGCCCGGGCCTTGCGCACCAGCGCCTGACCCCGGGCAACTGCAAGGACCTGCTGTTCGACGATGTCATCTGGGTGCACGAGGCCCAGAAGGACCACTATGATTTCGTCCTGAAGATGCAGGAGCGCGGCGTGGAGGTGCTGGACCTGCACGAGCTGCTGGCCGAGACCATGGCCGTCGCCGAGGCGCGCAAGTTCGTCCTCGACCGCCGCATCACCAAGAACTCGGTGGGCGTCGGCACGGCCAGTGTCATCCGCCCGTGGCTCGATGCCATGCCGGGCAAGGAACTCGCTGAATTCCTGATCGGCGGAATTGCTATCGCCGACATCCCGGACAGCGCTCTGCGCAAGATGCTGGTGGAGGTGTTCGGCGAACTGGATTTCCTGATTCCCCCGATTCCCAACACGCTGTTCCAGCGCGATCCGTCCTGCTGGATCTACAACGGCGTCACCTGCAACCCGATGTTCTGGCCGGCGCGCCAGCCCGAAACCCTCCTGCAGCGGGCGGTCTATAAGTTTCACCCGACCTTTGCCGGCGGCAAGTTCAAGATCTGGTGGGGCGATACCGATGAGATCTTTACGGGCGCCTCGATGGAGGGTGGCGATGTCATGCCGGTAGGCAAGGGCGTGGTGCTGATCGGCATGGGCGAGCGCACCACGCGCCAGGCGGTGCTTCAGGTCGCGCAGCAGCTGTTCGCCGCCAAGGCGGCGAGTCGCGTGATCGCCTGCGTGATGCCCAAGAGCCGGGCCGCGATGCACCTGGACACCGTGTTCAGCTTCTGCAACCGGGATGTCATCACCGTGTTCCGCGAAGTGGTGGACCAGATCCGCTGCTACAGCGCGTATCCCACCGACAAGGGGGACGGACTTGATCTCAAGAAGGAAGACAAGCACATATTGGATGTGGTCGCCGGGGCACTCGGCATCGCCAAGCTCCGCGTGGTGGAAACGGGCGGCAACGGCTACGAAGCGGAGCGCGAGCAATGGGACGATGGCAACAACGTGGTGGCCCTGGAACCCGGCGTGGTCGTGGCCTACGATCGCAACACGCACACGAACACGCTGCTGCGCAAGGCAGGGATCGAGGTGATCACCGTGCGCGGCTCTGAACTCGGCCGCGGTCGCGGCGGCGGGCACTGCATGACCTGCCCGATCTGGCGCGATCCCGCCTACTGATGCGCGGGCTTATCACAAACTACGGGAGCTAAAGACCCATGAGCTTCAATCTCCGCAACCGATCCCTGCTGACGATCCAGGACTACACGCAGCGCGAATTTCGCTACCTGCTGGACCTGGCCCGCGACCTGAAGCGCGCCAAGTACGCGCGCACCGAGCAAAAGCACCTGGCGGGCAAGGAAATCTGCCTGATCTTCGAGAAGACCTCGACGCGAACGCGTTGCGCCTTCGAGGTGGCCTGCTACGACCAGGGCGCCAATGTCACCTATCTGGACCCGGCCGGCTCGCAGATCGGCCACAAGGAATCCTTCAAGGATACGGCGCGCGTCCTCGGGCGCATGTTCGATGCGATCGAGTACCGTGGATCCTCGCAGAAGGGAGTGGAGCAGCTGGCAAAATTCGCGGGCGTCCCGGTCTACAACGGCCTCACCGACGAGTACCACCCCACCCAAATGCTCGCCGATGTCATGACCATGCGCGAGCACAGCGACAAGCCGATCCAGGATATCAAGTACGCCTACCTCGGCGACACGCGCTCGAACATGGGCCATTCGCTCATGATCGCCGGTTGCCTGATGGGCATGGACGTGCGGATCTGCGGTCCGAAGTCGCTGTGGCCGGCCGAGGAATACCAGAAGATCGCCCGCGAGCTGGAATCCAAGTACGGCGCCAAGCTGACGATCACCAAGGATCAGAAGGCGGCGGTCAAGGGCGTGGATTTCATCCATACCGACGTGTGGGTGTCCATGGGCGAGCCGAAGGAAGTCTGGAAGGAGCGCATCGGTTTGCTCATGCCCTACCAGGTCAACAAGGCCCTGCTCAAGGCCAGCGGCAATGCCCAGGTGCGCTTCATGCATTGCCTGCCGGCCTTCCACGACACCGAAACGACGATGGGCAAGCAGATTGCGGCGACCTACGGAATCAAGGACGGGCTCGAGGTGACCAATGAGGTGTTCGAGTCCGAGGTCAACGTGGCCTTCGATCAAGCCGAGAACCGCCTGCACACCATCAAGGCGTTGCTCGTCGCCACCTTAGGCGATTGACGATGCGTATCGTCGTCGCCCTGGGAGGAAACGCGCTGCTCAAGCGCGGCGAGCCGATGACGGCCGAAGTGCAGCGCGGCAACGTCAAGGTGGCCGCCGTAGCGCTGGCGCCCGTCGCCCTGGAACACCAGCTCGTGATCAGCCACGGCAACGGCCCGCAGGTTGGCTTGCTGGCGCTGCAGGGCGCCGCGTACAAGCCGGACGAGGCCTATCCGCTGGACGTGCTGGGTGCGCAGACCGAGGGTTCGATCGGCTACATGATCGAGCAGGAGCTTGGCAACCTGCTGCCGATCGAAGTGCCCTTCGCCACCTTGCTGACGATGGTCGAGGTGGACCCGGACGATCCGGGCTTCAAGAACCCGACCAAATTCGTAGGACCTGTCTACGAAAAGGCCGAGGCCGATCGCATCGCCGCCGAGAAGGGCTGGGTGGTCAAGCCCGATGGCGCCAAGTGGCGGCGCGTCGTGCCCTCACCACTGCCGAAGCGCATCTTTGAGATCCGTCCGGTCAAGTGGTTGCTCGAGCGCCGGACGATCGTGATCTGCGGAGGCGGCGGGGGCATACCCACGATGTACGAGAAGGGCGCCAAGCGCCGGCTGGTGGGCGTGGAGGCGGTGATCGACAAGGACCTGTGCTCCGAGCTCCTGGCCCGCGAGCTCGAAGCGGATCTGTACGTGATGCTGACGGATGCGGATGCGGTCTATGTGGACTGGGGCAAACCCACGCAAAAGGCGATCCGGCGCACTTCGGCAGAGGCGCTCAAGGGCATTTCCTTTGCCGCCGGCTCGATGGGCCCGAAGGTCGCGGCCGCCTGCCAGTTCGCCGCACTGACCGGCAAGCGTGCGGCGATCGGTGCGCTGGCCGATCTGGGCCGGATCATTGCCGGAGAAGCGGGCACGATGATTCAGCCCACCGGGGCGACCGAGTACGGCAGCTGAGCGCCGCGGCGCTTCGCAGCGGCGAGAGGTGAGTCCACGGGGGTTAGCCGATCTCGCTCCCGTCCCAGTATGATGTCGATGCGCTTGGACGCTGTGTCCTAAATAACTAAAAGGCGCCTCACCTCGGCCCGGCTCAGGGGCCCCACATGGCCGAAGCACAGAAGAAAATGAACGTCGTGGACCTGACGCTGATCGTCATGGTCAACATGATGGGTTCGGGCATCATCATGCTGCCGGCCAACATGGCGCAGATCGGTGCAATCTCCCTGTTGTCGTGGCTGGTGACCACGGCAGGATCCCTGGCCCTCGCCTATGGCTTCGCACAGGCCGGGATATTCAACCAGCGGCCCGGCGGCATTGCCGCCTACGCCGAGGATGCCTACGGCAAGCCGGGCTTCTTCCAGGTCTTTTTCCTGTACTTCCTGGCGACCGCCATCGCGAACGTGGCCATTGCGATATCGGCCCTCGGCTACATCGCGGCCTTCTTCCCGGTGCTCACGACAACCCCGATGGCCACCTGCCTGGGCGTCATCGGCCTGTTGTGGATTACCACCGTCGCCAATTTTGGTGGCCCGAAACTGACGGGACGGATCGGCGCGGCCACCGTGTGGGGGGTGCTGCTGCCGATCGGGTTCCTGTCCGTCGCGGGCTGGTTCTGGTTTAAGGGCGCCATATTTGCGGCCGCCTGGAACCCGCAGGGCCTGAGCCTGATGAAAGGCATGGGTTCCAGTATTTCGCTGACGCTCTGGGCGTTCCTCGGCATGGAATCCGCCGCGCAGAACTGCTCGGCGGTTGAAAATCCCAAGCGCGACGTGCCGCTCGCCTGCATGTTCGGCACGATGGGTGCCGCGGTGGTCTACATCCTTTCCACGACCGTGATCCAGGGCATCGTCCCCGGTCCGGAACTCGCTCTGTCGACGGGTCCGTTTGGGCTCGCATTCACCTATATGTTCAGCCCGACGGTGGGTGCGGTGGTCATGGCGCTGGCCTCGATAGCCTGCGTCGGCTCGCTGCTCGGCTGGCAATTCGTGCTGGTGCAGACGGCCAAGGACGCGGCCGACAATCGCATGTTTCCGCGCATCTTCGCCCGCACCAATCGTCTGGGGGCACCGATCGCCGGAATGCTGATCATGGGGATCGTGCAGTCGGGGCTGGCGCTCTCCACGATATCCCCGAGCCTGAGCAAGCAGTTCGGCGTGCTGGTGGATCTGTCGGTGGTGACTTGCGTCGTGCCGTACATCATCTCGCTGTCGGCACTACCGGTGATGTTGACGAACGCCGCAGTGGGGCGGAGCGCTTACCAGCGAACCGTCATCGTGGCGGTCATCGCCATGCTCTATTCGGTCTACAGCCTGTATGCGGCCGGAAAGGACGCGGTGCTCGGTGGCATGGTGGTGATGGCACTCGGTGTCATCCTGTACGGCCTGCTGGCGCCGCGCTTTCTCGGCGCGCCCGTGCCTGCAGCTGCGCCCGGCGGCGCATCCTGACACGCGATGCGCGACGAGCTGTCAAAGGGGAAGGGCCATGGATCACATCGCCGCACCGCCTGAGCACGCCCGCCGTTGCATTGCGCGGGCGCTGGCGTTGCTGTGGCTGGCGTGCGTGCTTACATCGCCGGCCAGGGCGAGCGACACGCTCGATGAGGTGCGGCAATCGGGCAAGCTGGCGATCGGCTATCTGGCCGACGCGCGGCCCTTTGCCTACACGGGGGCCTCTGGAAAACCCGAGGGCTACGCCGTTACGCTCTGCGGCAAGCTGGGCGATGAGCTGAGGAGCGAGCTGAAATTGCCCTCCCTCGCCGTGCAGTTCGTCGCTGTGCCCTTTGACGGGCGCATACGCGCGCTCGAGGAGCACCGGATCGACATCCTGTGCGGCATCGAGCCGACGCTGGCGCGCAGGATGCAAATGGATTTTTCCATTCCGGTACTGCAAAGCGGCAGCGGGGTCATGATCCGTGCCGACGCGCCGGCGCGGCTCGAGCAGGTGCTCTCGGGGCGCGAAGCCGCCAAGCTCCCGGTCTGGCGCGCCTCGCAGGGCCAGGCGCCCGAGCGTCACGTGATTGCCGTCATCGGCGGCACGACCGTGCAGAAAGCCGTGATCGACCGGCTTCGGGCAGCGCGCATCGTCGCCGACGTGGTGGCGGTGCAAAGTACCGGCGCGGGGATGCAGATGGTCCTGGAGCGGCGCGCCGATGCCTTCTTCAACGATCGCTCGCTGTTGCTCGAGGCCCGCAAGCTCAGCCCGGCTGCCAAGCAGCTGGTCGTGCTGGACCGGCTGTTTGCGCGCGCGCAGGTGGCGCTCGGCGTGCGGCGGGACGACAACGTCTTCAGGCTTATGGTCGATGGGGCCCTGAGCCGGCTCCTGCGTTCGGGCGAGGCGGCGGCGATCTATGCCCGCTACTTCGGTGCGCCCGATCAGGCCACACTTGATTATTTTCAGCTCGTGGCGCTGCCTGACTGAGCGCCGATGCACAGATTCCCGGGCCGCGGTTGACGCTCCTGGCGCCAGCGATCATACTCTTCGGTAACATTTGCTGGATGGCACTATGAGCGCTCGACCCCAAGGTCCCGCGGCCGCGCGGCGTGACGCGCCCGCGGCCACCGTGCTGCCCGCGTCGCCGCTGCGCTTCGTCAGCGCGGCCTCGCTGTTCGACGGTCACGACGCCGCGATCAACATGATCCGGCGCCTGCTGCAGGCGCATGGCGCCGAGGTCGTGCATCTGGGACACAACCGGAGCGTCGCCGATATCGTGCGCGCGGCGATCCAGGAGGACGCGGACGGCATCGCCGTGAGTTCCTACCAGGGCGGCCACAACGAGTATTTCGCGTACATGGTGGACATGCTGCGCGAACTCCAGGCCAGCCATATCCGCGTGATCGTCGGGGGCGGCGGCACGATTTCGCCCGCCGAGATCGCCGCGCTTGAGGCCCACGGAGTCGAGAAGATCTACACCCCTGAAGACGGTCGACGCCTTGGGCTCAACGGCATGATCGATGACGTGTTCGCGCGGGTCCGCGCCGCGCAGCGGCCTGCTTATGCCTTCGGCCCGCTCAATGCGCGAGACCACGCGCATATCGCCCGCAGCATTACCGCGCTGGAGGGCGGGCACAGCGACGAGCGCGCGGCCGAGCAGATCCGGCAGGCGCTGGCCAAGGGCAAGCGCGCGGCGCCGGTCATCGGCATTACCGGTACCGGGGGGGCGGGCAAGAGCTCGCTCACCGACGAACTCCTGCAGCGTTTCGTGCATGCCTTTCCGGATCGGCAGATCGCCGTGGTGGCCATGGATCCGACGCGCCGCCGCTCGGGCGGCGCCTTGCTGGGCGATCGGATCCGCATGAATTCGCTGAGCGCCTCCTCGGTGTTCATGCGCTCGCTGGCGACGCGCCGCGAGCACCTGGCCACCTCGGCCGTACTGCAGGACGTCATCAACCTCTACAGTCACGCCGGCTTCGACCTGGTCCTGGTGGAGACCGCCGGCATCGGCCAGAGCGATACCGAAATCACCGACCTGGTCGACCTGCCCCTGTACGTGATGACCAGCGAGTATGGCGCGGCGAGCCAGCTCGAGAAGATCGACATGCTCGATTACGCCGAGATGGTGGTGTTGAACAAATTCGAGAAGCGCGGCGCGCAGGACGCGCTGCGCGACGTGCGCAAGCAGTGGCGCCGCAATCACCCCGAGCGCGCGCGGCTGGCGGATTCCGCAGTGCCCGTCTATCCGACCATCGCCAGCCGGTTCAACGATCCGGGGGTCAACCGGCTGTTCGGTGCCGTGCTGGCCAGTCTCGAGGCCAAGGGCATCGGCAAGCTCCACTGGACCGCCAACGAGGGCGGGGCGGTGGTGCTGGGCGCCACCGAGTTTCGCTCGCATGACCCGCTCATCCCGAGTTCCCGCAGCCGCTACCTGGCGGAGATCGCCGGCGGCGGGCGGCGGGCGCGCGAACGCCTCGAGCGCGCCGTCGCCTCGGCGCGCCTGGCCTATTCCATCTACGAATCGCTCCGCAGCCTGAAGGACGCCGCACTTCCCGCGCCGCTGGAACGCTACGCCGAGGCCGCGATCGCCGAGCGTGCGGCCGATGACACCTGCCTGGCCCTGCGCCGCGCCTACAACCAGGCGCTGGAGGAGATCGGGACCGAGGGGGTGGGACTGCTGCGATCCTGGCCGGCGCGCCTGGCTGCCACCCAGGCCGACCACTACCAATTCCTGGTGCGCGGCCAGGCCTTGTCCGGGGAGAACTACACCGAGACCATGAGCCGCAACCGCATTCCCAAGCTCGCGGTGCCCGGCTTCAAGGACTGGGGCGAGATCCTGCACTTTCTCGGCACCGAGAATCTGCCGGGCGCCTTCCCCTATACCTGCGGCGTGTATCCGTACCGCCGCGAAGCCGAGGACCCGATCCGCATGTTTGCGGGCGAAGGCCCGCCCGAGCGCACCAACCGGCGCTTTCATCTGCTGGCGCGCGGCCACGCGGCCACGCGATTGTCCACGGCCTTCGACTCGACCACGCTGTACGGCGAAGATCCCGACACGCGCCCGGACATCTACGGCCGCACCGGCAATTCCGGTGTCTCGGTGGCGACGCTGGATGACATGAAGAAGCTCTACTCGGGCTTCGATCTGTGCCAGCCCACCACCTCGGTGTCGATGACCATCAATGGGCCGGCGCCGATGATCCTGGCAATGTTCATGAACACGGCAATCGATCAGCGCGTGGAGCGATTCCTGCGGGGCGCGGGGCGCTGGAGCGCCGCGCAGCGCCGGATCGATGAGCTACATGCCGAGTTGCGCTCGCGCGCGCTGCCGCTGCCGAGCTACCGCGGTGAACTGCCACCGGGGCACGACGGCAGCGGTCTGGCGCTGCTGGGTATCGGCGGGGAGCAGCTGGTGGCCCCCGGCGTGCTGAGCGCGGAGGAATACGCGCACATCCGCGCCGAGGCGCTCTCGCAGGTGCGCGGCACGGTGCAGGCCGACATCCTCAAGGAGGACCAGGCCCAGAACACCTGCATATTCTCCACCGAATTTGCGATGCGCATGATGGGCGATGTGCAGCAGTACTTCACCGACCATCGGGTGCGCAATTTCTATTCGGTGTCGATATCGGGCTATCACATCGCCGAGGCGGGCGCGAATCCGATCAGCCAGCTGGCCTTTACGCTCGCCAACGGCTTTACGATCGTCGAGTACTACCTGGCGCGCGGCATGAACATCGATGAGTTCGCGTCCAACCTGTCTTTTTTCTTCTCCAACGGGATGGATGCGGAATATGCCGTGATCGGCCGCGTGGCGCGCCGCATCTGGGCGCGCGCAATGCGCGATCTGTACAACGCCGACGCACGCAGCCAGATGCTGAAGTATCACATCCAGACTTCCGGGCGCTCGCTCCACGCCCAGGAGATCCAGTTCAACGACATTCGCACCACCCTGCAGGCGATGTACGCACTGTTCGACAACTGCAACTCGCTGCACACCAATGCCTACGACGAGGCCCTGACCACGCCCACCGAGGAGAGCGTGCGCCGGGCGGTGGCGATTCAGATGATCATCAACCGCGAGCTGGGATTGAACCTGAACCAGAACCCGTGGTCGGGCTCGTTCCTGATGGAATATCTCACCGACATGGTCGAAGAGGCCGTATACAAGGAATTCGAGGCGATCTCGGAGCGCGGCGGAGTGCTCGGCGCCATGGAGACCATGTATCAGCGCGGCAAGATCCAGGAGGAAAGTCTCTACTACGAGACCCGTAAGCACGACGGCACCCTGCCGCTGATCGGCGTCAATACCTTCCTGGCCGAACGCGACGCGACCGCAGAGCGCGCCGCGGTGCCGTTGATCCGCTCGACCGAGGCGGAGAAGCAGGATCAGGTCAACGCGGTGCGCGAGTTCCAGCAGCGCAATGCCGAACACAGTGGAGCGGCGCTGCGGCGGCTCCAGCAGGCGGCGGCGCGCGAAGGCAACGTGTTTGGCGAACTGCTCCATGCGGTCAAGGTGTGCTCGCTCGGCCAGATCTCGCACGCGCTCTACGAGGTGGGCGGCCAGTACCGACGCGGCGTGTGATGTATCCGCAGCGCATCGTCTGCCTGACGGAGGAGCCGACCGAAGTCCTGTACGCGCTGGGTGAACAGCAGCGCATCGTGGGCATCTCGGGCTTTACCGTGCGCCCGGCCCAGGCGCGGCGCGAGAAGCCGCGCGTGTCGGCGTTCACGAGCGCCAAGACCGCCAAGATACTGGCGCTCCGGCCCGACCTGGCCATCGGCTTCTCGGATCTGCAGGCCGACATCGCCCGCGATCTGATCGCCAGCGGCGTCGAGGTGTGGATCAGCAACCACCGTTCGGTCGAGGGCATTCTCGGTTACGTGCGCCGTCTGGGCGCGCTGGTTGGGGCGGGTGAAAAAGCCGAGCGCTATGCTCTGGCGCTGGAGCAGGGACTGGCACGGGCCAGGCAAGCGGCGAGCGCGCTGCCGCGCCATCCGAGGGTGTACTTCGAGGAATGGGACCAACCCATGATCAGCGGTATCGCCTGGGTGTCGGAACTGATCGGGCTGGCCGGGGGCGAGGATATCTTCCCGGAGCGTGCGGCCTGCAGCCTGGCGAAGGACCGGATCATCGCGGACGGCGCCGAAGTCATTGGGCGGCAGCCCGACATCATTCTGGGCTCCTGGTGCGGCAAGCGCTTCCGGCCCGCGGCTGTGGCCGCCCGCGCCGGCTGGCAAGACATCCCGGCGGTCCGCAACGCCGAATTGCACGAGATCAAATCGCCGCTCATCCTGCAGCCCGGTCCCGCGGCGCTCACCGACGGCCTCGAGGCGATGCAAGGCATATTCAGGCGCTGGGCGGAGCGGGGCGCTGTATGAATGCCCTGCCACCGGATCCCGTGGCCTCGCCCTGCCGGGATATTTGCCGGCTGGATGGGGCCGACGTGTGCGTGGGCTGCGGACGGAGCCTCGCTGAGATCGAGGAGTGGTCGCGGGCCGGGCGCGAGCGCCGCTTGCAGATCTGCGCGGCGGCGCGAGCGCGCATGGCGGTCGAATCAGAATCCTCGGAAGCTCGTAAACTCCTCGACCGCAACCCGTGAAGAGCGCAAGCGATTGACCGGCGCGTCCGGATCGGGATGTCCGAGCGCCATGCCGCAATAGACCATGTCGGTGTCCGGGAGCGCAAAGTGCCTGTGGAGCGATTCACGTAGCAGGGCCCAGAATTCCTGCATGCAGGTGCCCAAGTCCCTTTCCACCGCCACCAGGGCGAGCGATTGCATGAACATGCCCAGATGCGCCCACTGGGCGCGCCCGAGGCGCCGGTCGATGACGAAGAACAGGCCGACCGGCGCGCCGAAGAATTCAAAATTACGTGCCACGTGCGCCAGGCGCCCGGCCCGATCCTCGCGACTCACGCCCAGGAGCGAATACATGTCCTCGCCGACCTGGTAGCGCCGCGAGCGATACGGTTCCCACAGGTGTTGGGGGTAGACCGGATCCTCCCCTTCCTCGGACAGCTTGCCGCCGGCGACGTGGCGTTCGCGGGCCAGTTCCCGCACGGCGGCCAATTCCGCCCCGGCCAGCGCGATGACCCTCCAGGGCTGCAGATTTCCCCCGGACGGTGACCAGCGCGCGGCCTCCAGGAGCTCGCGCAGCTGCGCCTCCGGGACCTCGGTGGGCAGGAACTTGCGGACGGATATGCGCTTTTGGAGCGCGGCGCTGACGGTAAGCATGAATCCTAGGACCTCTTGCGCCACGCCGGCGGGCGGGCGGTACGGCTTTGCGCGCGAGATTATGCATTGAATCCAGACCGCGTCGTGGACCAAGCGACCGCTGCGCTTCGGGCGGTGCGGATTGGCCACTGTATGGCCGGTTGCGATATTCTTCGCGGCCGGCTTAGCCCGCCCCGATCCGTCCCCATCATCCGTTGCTCAGGGAACTGAACTTGAAAAGCAATATTGAAATCGCCCAACAGGCGAAAATGCGCCCGATTGTCCAGCTGGCCAAGGACCGCCTCGGTATCGCCGAAGAGCACCTCGAGCCCTACGGCCGCTACAAGGCGAAGATCTCCCTAAACTACCTCAACACCCTCAAGAACCGTCCCGACGGCAAGCTGGTGCTGGTCACGGCGATTTCCCCGACTCCGGCCGGCGAAGGCAAGACCACCACCACCGTGGGTTTGGGCGACGCGCTCAATCGCATCGGCAAGAAGGCCATGGTGTGTCTGCGCGAGCCCGCGCTCGGCCCGGTCTTCGGCATGAAGGGCGGAGCCGCCGGCGGTGGCTTTTCCCAGGTGGTGCCGATGGAGGACATCAACCTCCATTTCACCGGTGATTTCGGCGCCATCCAGCTGGCCAACAACCTGCTCGCCGCGCTGATCGACAACCACGTCTATCACGGCAACGCGCTGGGCTTCGACGTGCGCCGCATCACCTGGAGGCGGGTGGTGGACGTCAATGATCGCGCCTTGCGCGATATCACCGTGGGCCTGGGTGGCACCGCCAACGGATTTCCGCGCCAGGACGGATTCGACATCGTCGTGGCCTCGGAAGTCATGGCGATATTCTGCCTGGCCACGAGTCTTGGCGATCTCAAGGAGCGCCTGGGCAACATCGTGGTCGGCTACACCCGCGAGCAGAAGCCGATCCGCGCCCGCGACCTCAAGGCCCACGGCGCCATGACGGTGCTGCTCAAGGATGCGCTGGCGCCAAATCTCGTACAGACACTCGAGAACAATCCAGCGCTGATACACGGTGGTCCGTTCGCCAATATCGCCCACGGCTGCAATTCCGTGATCGCCACCACCGCGGCCCTCAAGCTCGCCGACTACGTGGTCACCGAGGCCGGCTTCGGCGCCGATCTGGGCGCCGAGAAGTTCATCGACATCAAGTGCCGCAAGGCGGGACTCAAGCCGGCGGCCGCGGTCATCGTCGCCACGGTGCGCGCCCTCAAGTACCACGGCGGCGTGGAAGTGGCCGATCTGCCGCGCGAGAACGTCGAGGCGATCAAGAAGGGCATCGCCAACATCGAGCGGCACATCGACAATATCCGCGACCGGTTTGGCCTGCCGTGCATCGTCTCGATCAATCATCGCGCGGAGGACACCGAGGCCGAGGTCCAGCAGCTCATCGAGCGCGCCAGCCATCACGGGGTAAAGGTCATCAATGCGCGCCACTTCGCCGAGGGCGGCGCCGGCGCGATCGAAGTCGCCAAGGAAGTCGTGCAGCAGTGCGAGCAGCCCAACTACTTCAAGTTCCTGTACGAGGACTCGGTACCGCTGTGGGACAAGATGAAGGCCATCGCCGTGAAGACCTACGGCGCTGCCGACATCACCGCGGACGCCAAGGTGCGCGCCAGCATCCGCGCGCTGCAGGACTCGGGCTATGGCCACTATCCGGTGTGTGTCGCCAAGACCCAGTACTCATTCTCGACCGACCCGAAGCTGCGCGGCGCGCCGACGGGTCACGTGGTGAATATCCGCGAGGTGCGCCTGGCGGCGGGCGCGGAATTCATCGTGATGATCTGCGGCGACATCATGACGATGCCCGGGTTGCCCGCGGTCCCGGCGTCCACCAACATCGATCTGGATGCAGACGGTAATATTGTCGGTATGTTTTAGCGCGGCGTCCCGGCGGCCGGGGCGCTCGGCACGGCGTCCTCACTGGAAGGGGGCGAAGGGGAGGGCGCCGGCGGCGTCGCGGCTGGCAGGGGCTGAGAAAAATGCAGATTTTTCAGCGGCGCCAGATCGATATCAAGCGACAGCGTTTTCCCGTCGCCCTGGCATACCAGCTCCAGCTGCTGCGGGCCCGGCGTGATCGGGAAGAACAGGCTCCCCTGGCGCATCTCT
The DNA here is from genome assembly GCA_963789365.1 of uncultured Gammaproteobacteria bacterium. Classification (GTDB taxonomy): domain Bacteria; phylum Pseudomonadota; class Gammaproteobacteria; order Steroidobacterales; family Steroidobacteraceae; genus FEN-1191. The sequence goes on along the minus strand of CAWBKJ010000004.1, from coordinate 1,336,758 downwards.
CCTGGTTGTAACACCAGGGGTAATGCGAGGCGACGTCGGTCGAATTCCTTGTGGATGGCGTGAGGGGCAGTAAATGCCCGAACGCCTGTGCCGATCACAAACACCGGAAGCGCAACCACCATCACGGTCGCCCCGGCGACTGCTGCTGCCGAACCGGTCGCTACCGCCAGGCCTCCCACAGCGAGCGCGCCCGCTTCAACCCCAAGCACTGCGAGTTCAATCCCGGCACCGGCGGCCAGCTGTCGACCAAGGGTCTGATCCTTCAGGATCTTGTGGCTCTGCTTTTCCAAGGCCCAGGGGTCCGATCCCGGCGTCTGGGCAACGATGACCGACGAGTGGAGTACGGCGCTATCGACCGTGACGGGCCCCTGCCCTTGATTGAGGATCGTGACCACATACTCGTCCCAGTAGGCCTCTCGCTTCCAGGATCCCGGGCCGTGAAAAACGATCACGGTGTTGAGCGCAGCCGTCAAGGGAGGCTGTTGAGCACTCAGGGCGAGTGGCACCGCCGGCGGAGTCTTCTTGGAGGCGGACTGATACCTCTTGGACACGCAGCCGGGAAGAATCAGCAATGCCACGAGCATGATGAACGAAACGCGAACTCCCGTCCGCACGATCGAGCGACGACCGATACCGATCTTGGCGAGCCAGGTAAATTTCGCATTGGCTGGGGTGGCGTTCAAATGCTACCCGGAAAATCCACGCGACAACCTATCCCACAACGCCAGTGATGCTCAGCTTATAGTCACCGACCGCATCCTGACCCAGCAGCCTCGCAATGACATGCGTCGCGATGGAATCCGCCGTGACATCGACTGACGGCAATGATTCGCTCCCGGGCCGGCGCGGGCCGTATTGCGATGGCGAGGTGGTCCTGAACAGGGCGAGCACGGTGGCGCCGGCCGCATCGGCCAGATGCATGACCCCACCGTCTGCAATGACCAGCAGCGAGGTCGCGGCGAGCTTGGCCCCCAGCATCCGCAGCTGCGGCGTAAAGGTCCCGGGCACGATGCCATCGAGTCGGCTGCGCGCGTCCTCGGGTAGAAATTCCACCAACTGAATGGACGGCGCACGGGTCTGCAGGCATTCCACGAGCTGACGCCACCATTCCGCGGGCAGGCATTTGCTGCCGGTCGCGTGTGCAAACAGCCCCACGGTAGGCCGCGGCCCGGGTTGCGACTCGCCCAGCACGGCCTCGAGCTCGAGCGCGCCTTCGCGACGCTCGGCCTCGCTGAGGCGAATGTCCATTTGCGCGGCGATCGATGGTGCGGATATCGGCAGTCGGGACAATGTCGATTGCAGCAGAAAGATCGGGATCTGCGCGTGGTGCGCGGGCGCCAATGCCGGGTCGACGGCGTCCGTAAGCACTCTGTCCTTTGCGGATTCGCCCCAGGCATAGCCGAGGCGTCGGCGGGCCCGCACAAAGCGCAGGAGAAAGCGCCCCGCGCGCGAGCGAATTGTGGGGTCGATGGCCAGATCGTACGTTTGTTGGCGCAGGTGAAGTAGCAGGCTCAGTACCTTGCCAGGATGCCGATAGGACTTGGCGGGGAAAGCATGCAGGGCCGTGACCTGGGGGTAGCGCGCAAACACGACTCGCGCCACGCCACCCGCGGTGACCAGTTCGATTCCGGCCTCTGGAAACTGCGCTTCCAGCTCCTGCATCAGCGGCGTCAACAGCAGCGTATTACCGATTCTGTGATTGGGCCGTAGCACTACGATGCTCCGCACGGCTTCAGGCCTGGTCGATGTCTCCTGATCACCCATGCTCTGAACCGATACCCTTCCGCTAAGGCCCGGCAGTATGTGGTTGGCGAGCGCGCTACGCAATCATCTCAGCGCGTCTGATGGCGCAGCTGGAACCAATGCTTCTTGGTTTCACTGACCAGGCGCCGCGAGAGATTGCGTGCGTAGATGCGCCATTGCCGGCCGGCAATGCGATCGCTCAGGTTGTCGATATATTTCGTTTCTGAATGAATCTCATCGGCGCCGCCGAAACAGCGCACGCCGCGCCTCAGAGCCAGGTTGGTCAATATGGACTGGTCGTAGCGGTGATCGATGAATTCCGGGTACTCGCGTACCTCCGGCATCAGCCGTTCGTCGCTGAGTGCAACGGGCTGGAGGCACCATTGCAACCACTCGGCGGCAAAATCCTCGGCCAGCGCGCATTTCTGCCACACGGAAAAAGTGGCCTGGATCTGCGGCTGGCGCCAGTAGGCCTCAGAATCGCAGTGCATCGCGACGAAGCACTCGTGCTTGGTCCACCTGCGGTTAGGCCCATGCCTGGGCACGTAGACTCCCGGCAGTACGCCACGGTTCTCGCTCTCGCACCAGCGGAGCAGGGGCTCCAGGGACTGGCGAATAACCAGCGGCCGCCACGGATACCCGCAATCGGAGTAGACCAGAAAATCCCCCGGCGCCAGGCCTTGCAGTTCCCGGTTGATGAGGTAGGGCTTCCACAGCCACAGGCCACCGCCTTTGCGCCGGTCCAGCACGTCTCGATGCTGAGCGTAAAACTCCGTCCGCTCGAGCCTGGTGCGGTCCCAGGCGAAGCTGTCGGTGATGCCCGCCGCGCGCGCGCTTCTGATGAGCAGGCGTTGTTGCCGCAAGTAGTCCTTGGTCGCATAGCTGAGCAGCGCCACACGGCGTTGCCGTGGCGCCTGTCCTGAGCTCACGCCGAAATCTGCCCAATTTGCTGGGGCGGGCCGGTGGGCGCCCACGGCATGCAAGGCACGCCCGTCGGGCACAAGTGCGCGGGTGGAGCGCGAACTTGCCACCTGGGCGTATGGCTGTGATTTAATTCCGGGTAGTTCAAAGCGAAGGGGGTGCGTCGTGGAAGAGGTCATTATAAATCTGTTGAACCAGTTTGAACGCGGCCTGATCACGCGCCGCCAGCTGGTGCAGGGCCTGACTTTCGGTGCGGCCGGCCTGGCCCTGGGCGGAGCGGCGCGCGCCGCCGGCACCGCAGCGCCCAAAGGCTTCAAGGCCACGGCGGTCAACCACATTTCATTCGGGGTCGCCGACTACGCGCGCACGCGCGACTTCTACGCCGATCTGTTTGGCATGACGGTGAGTGCCGACGACGGCAAGCAGTGTTACCTGACCTTCGGCGACACGGTGCTCATCGCCCGCAAGTCGCACCAGCCGGGCGACAAGCCCTTCGTCGACCACATGGCCTATACGATCGACAACTGGAGTCACGAGAGCGTTGAACAGGAACTCAAGCGCCGTGGCCTGAACCCGCAGGTGGACTACGATAGTTTTCACATTGTCGATCCCGACGGCTATGATGTTCAGATCGCCGGCAAGGATTTCATGAAGACACCATGAAGAAGCGATCAGCCCAGGTAATTTGCGCGGCCGCGCTCTTGGCGCTGCAAGTGGTGGCCTCGGCATCGGCGGACAACAGTGACGCGGTTGATTACCGGCAGCACATCATGAACGCCCTGAACGAGCAGGCCGGAGCGCTCGGCGAGATCCTGTCCGGAGCGGTCCCTGATGACAACGTGATCGCGCACCTGGACGCGCTTGCGCTCACTGCATCCACCGCCTTGAAGGCCTTCGAGCCCAAGGCCCCCGGCGGGGAGGCGAAGCCGGAGGTCTGGTCGAACTGGCCGGACTTCTCGCGGCGCATGAACGAATTTGCGCAGGGCACCGCGGCGATGGCGAAGTTGGCCCACGAGCAGGGCAAAGAGGCGGGGCTGGCCAAGGTGATGGATGCCCTCAGCTGCAAGAAATGTCACGATACCTACCGCCGGGAAAAACCGGCCTCCTAGCCCGCGGGCGACCGCGCGCGGGCGCGCGGCACTTGGTTGGCCTCCTGTGCGCGCTCGCGCTGCTCACCCAAACTGGCAGCGCGGCGCAAGCGGTGGACGGCGCGGCCACGGAGATGGGGGCCACCCCGCAGCGGGGCCGATATCTGGCGGCGGCGGGCAATTGCGTGAGTTGTCACACCCGGCCGGGCGGGGCGCCGTTCGCCGGCGGCCTGCCCTTTAGCACGCCGCTGGGCACCATTTACTCGACCAATATCACCCCCGACGTGCCGACGGGCATTGGCGCCTGGAGCGCAGCGGACCTGCGCCGTGCCATGCAGCGGGGCACCGCCCGGAACGGTGAGCATTTGTTCCCGGCCTTTCCTTACACCGCATTTACCAAAGTCAGCGACGCCGACATCACGGCGATCTACGCCTACCTGCGCACGGTGCCGGCGGTACGCTACCGCCCGCCCGAGAATGGTCTGTTGTTCGCGATGCGCTGGCCCATGGTGCTGTGGAACGCTTTGTACTTCGAACCGGCGCGCTTCGGTATCAATCTGTCGCAATCGGCGCAATGGAATCGCGGCGCGTACCTGGTCTCCGGACTGGGACACTGCGGGGCCTGCCATACCCCGCGCAACCTGCTGCTCGCCGAACGAGCCGACAGGCCCTACCAGGGCGGGCTGCTCCAGGCGCCGGTCAGCAAGCAGCAGGAGCGACGCTGGTCGGCCGTGGACCTGACGAACAGCCCCCGAGGGCTCGGTTCCTGGTCGGTCGCGGAGTTGACGCAGTATTTCCAGACCGGCGTCAGCGCGCGCGCCGGCAGCTTCGGGCCCATGAACGAAGTGATCGTCAACAGCCTGAAGCTTCTGGCGCCGGAGGATCTGCATGCGATCGCGGTGTACCTGAAGAGTTTGCCCGCGCGCGCCTATCCAAACCCGACGGTCTCGGCGCAGTTGGTCAGCCAGGGCGCGCCGATTTACAAAGCCCGCTGCGAGAAATGCCACACGCGCTCGGGACGCGGCGGGATGTTCGGTGGACCACCGCTCCAGGGGAGCGCGGTGGCCCAGGCCGAGGATCCCGCCTCGCTCATCAATGCCATTCTTTATGGTCCGGACATGGCCGAACAGGTCTCCTACGGAGGCTGGGACAACATGCCGGCCTATGCCACCACCCTCAGCGATGCGCAGATCGCAGCCGTCAGCAACTACGTGCGCGGCAGCTGGGGGAATCGCGCCCCGGCCGTGACTGCCGCGGCCGTGCACGCGCAGCGATGATCGCTATTTGTTGAGCGGCTTGCGGTAGGTGTCGTGGCAGCTCTTGCACTTGAGCGTGGAGCTGAGCTTGGCACCCACCGCGGCGACGCTCTCATGGGGCGCCGCCGCCGCCAGGGCGGCCGTGCCGGCGACCAGCTCGTCGAGTCGCTTGGAAAAATCGGCCCAGTCGGCCCAGACCTCGGGCTTGGAGTTGCCGCCGGGGACTTTGGGCTCGAAGGCCTTCTTCGCCTGCGTCGCCGTCACCGCCAGCGCCTTGAGGTGCGTGGCAAAATTGTCGGGGGGCGCCTTGTTCTCAAGGATCATGCCGACGGCACCGAGCTGTTCGCCCAGGCTCTTCATGACGTGCGTGCGGTAGTCGATGACATCCTGATCATCGGCACGGCTCGGGAGCGCCGCAAGCAACAGTGCGCCAAGGCCCATCAGGCTCAGAAGTCGGCTCATTTCAGCTCCTTGCGCTCCACGAATCGCAGCGCCCGGTCTGATCGACGGGCCCGCTCATGATGACACAGTTACCGCAGCCAGCCTTGGCGCTGTCGGCGGTAAAGAAGCCGCAGCCGCTGCAGCTCTGGTTGGCGACCGCGGATACGCTGGCGTAGTGGAGCGAGGCGCGCAGTGATTCGGACTGCGGGTCAACGCAGCTTTGCGCGGCGCGGGCAGGGCTCGCGAAGCGCGGCAGGGCGGCCACGCCCAAGGCGAGCTGCAGTGCGCGGCGCAGGAGCAATCGGCGGGTGGGCTCGTGCATGGCTTTAGGTTACCACTAGTTGGCGGCGGTCACGGCGGGAGCGGGCTCGCGCACGGCGGCCGTCGGTTGCTGGGGAGGTCGCGGATCCGGCGGCCCCCGGTAGGGTTCCGCAGGGTGTCGGGCGGCCAGCACCGCACTTCCCGGGCGCGATGCGGGCACGATGACGACCTGGGTAAATTCGGCGCGCAGCGCCGAGGAAATCGCCGTGTTGGCGCCCGTGCTGGGATCGGGGTAGGCATCGGCCAGCCGGCGCATGGCCCGGTAGAGTGAGGGCGCCGAGGTCTGTCCGTAATTTTGGTGATGCGTCGACCAGGATCGCATCATCTGCAGGTACCAGGTTTCGACGTCCGTATAGCCTCCGATCAGTCCCTCGGCGGTGGTCGGCGTCAATTTAAGTTGCAGGCGGGCCGCGCGCATGTACTGATCGGTGGCCAGGTAGAAGGGGCTCCACGGATAGAGAAGGTCCGCAGCTTCCGTGGTCAGTATTCCGTCTTTGATCGAGCCGTGGAGCTGCCTGATATAACGGGCCCCCCAGCGCACGTCGATGCGCTGCGAGCCACCGGGAACCACCTTCTTGCCGGTCGCGTCAAAAAGGAGCGGATCGCGCCCGCGGTAGACGGTGACCTGCACACTCGGTGAGTTGACCAGGTTCTCGACGCCGCTGAGTTCGATGATCAGCCGGTTGTATTGATCCCGGCCCACCATCTCGTCCTCAAAGAACTGAATGGCGCCGTCCGGGCCGCGGTAATTCTTGATGCAACCGAGCGCGCGGTAGAGCTGGTTGTCGATGCCGGCCTCACCACTCGGGCTGCTAAAGTCATTGGGGCCGACTTTGCCGTCGAGGTTGAGCCCGAGCGAGGTCGGTCCGCGCGCCTCGAGGAATTTAAACCCATCATCGGCGAGCGTCGGGTACCAGCTTTCGATTTCCCACTGCAACTGCGTGCCCAGCAGGGTCCGCTTGGGGCCGGATTCCGGATAGAGCTTCTTGAACTGCTCGCGATTGCCTTCGTTAAAGCCCTCCGGACATTCGACCTTGCCATTCTCAGTCTGGTAGATCGCCCAGTGCAGGTTAGTCAGGGCGTAGGCAATGGCGCCACCCGGGGGCGCCACCGGGACCACACCCTCGGCATGCGCGTAGCCCGCCAGCCCAAGTGCCACGGTAAAAAAAGTGCGTGTCAATGCGTTCATCCGCCTCGCCCAAAATAATCGTCGCGCAGCCAGAAGGCATTGTAACCCTCACGCTCGCCACGGAATTCGCCGTGACCGTCGGCATTGACGTCTCCCGGTTGCCGATCGCCGGCGTAGACATAGACCGGACGATCCCGGTAGGCCCACACGCGCAGCGCATCGACCTGTGTCGCCGTGGCCGGGCGGCCGCTCTTGGGGTCGATGTCGATGATGGACCAGGAACGGCTCCGGCTCGTGGCACCGCGGGGAGCGATGACATACGGAAAGGTGTGGAGGCAGCGCTCCCAGTCGCCGCCACCGCACATGGCGAGGCGGTAGACCTGGGTATCACTGGGATGATCGCAGCTCAGCTGGTCCGCGGCGTCGTCCCCGCAGCTATAGGCATAGATCGTCATGCCGTGCGGGTCGGCGAGCACCTGCCCGGCGCTCGTGTCCTGGACCGTAAATTCGGCGGGCGGGGCGGGGGCCCGCTGCGTGTAGACATTGTGCCAGCCCGACACGTCACTCCCCTCCAGGCTCCGTGCGCGCGTGTCCAGCGCATAGCGATACAGGGGCTGGCCGCGAAACACCCATTGCCGGATCCCCGGCGTGCGTTCGATGATGGTCCAGTCCCCGTGCGGCCGCACCGATTCGGGCGCCTCCATGGGCAGCCAGGTTTTCGCGCAGCTCGCGTCGCAATTTGATTTGCCCTCTGAGTCCGCCTCCGATGCGTAGACCGAGAAGCCGCGCTCGGTCTGCAGCAATCGACCCACGACCGTGGTCGACACCCGAAATCCCGGCGGTACGTCGGCGGGCGGGCCGATGGGGTGGCGCACGGCCGGCAGGTCGCCTTCGGAATCATAGCTTTCGCCACCGAGCACGTCGCCGGGCTGCCGATCGAGCACGGAGGTGTAGACCGGCAAGCCGTCGTAGGCCCACTGCCGGGAGCCGTCCTCTCGGCTAATGATCGTCCACTTGCCGATGGGCTTGGCCCCGGCTGCGGCCAGGACCGGGGGCCATTTCTGCGCGCAACTGGGGCGGCTTTCCAGCTCGGGTAGCTCCAGACCCCCGGGGTAGGGACTCATGTAGCCCGAGCTCTGCGTGCTCTTGGTCGCGGTGCAATGGGACTGGCCCTTGGGATCGCCGGTGTTGCCGACCCGCATGACCCTGAAGGGCCAGGTATAGAGAGTCCGGCCGCGATCGTCGGCGAACACCGGGCCGTCCAGCTCGGTCGCCTCGACTCGAAAATGCGGAGGGAGCGGCACCTGCACGTAGGGCTCGGTGAACGGCGGCGGCGCCGCGCGGGCACCGACCGTGGCCAGCAGGCCGATGAGCACTCCGTAGTGCGATCCAAAGATCGTGCGCTGTCGCGTGTGCCTCAAGCCAGGATTTCTCCGATCTCTTTGGAAGTCGCGTTGCTCTTTGTGCCCCAGGAGGGGGCATCGAGCCCGAAGACCTTGAGCGCCGTGTAACCAACGCGCGCCCCGGGGCTCCCCGCCCCATCGATGTGCAGTCCGGTCTTGATGCGCCCGCCGGCGCGGCCTGCGGTGAACAGCGGTATGCCATCGAGCGAATGGATCCTGGCCCAGGCCGTGTCACTCGAGCCGTAGATCAGCATGTTGTCCAGCAGCGTGCCGTCGCCTTCCTTCACCTTGGTGAAGGCTTCGACGAAATAGGCCCAGGACTCCATCGAGCGGCGCAGGAACCAGGAAGCCGTCGGCTGGTAGCCGATGCTTTGATCGATCGGCTCCTCGTGCGTGCAGGTGTGATGGGGTTTCTCGTAGCCCGCCTTGGTGGTCGAGGCGAAGGCCGCCGAATAGGCCATATTGCACACCCGCGTCTGGTCGCAGGCGACCGCCATCACCATGAGGTCCGTGAGCATCCGGTGGCGCTCGGCCACGGCGCTCGCATCGACGCTCGCCTTCGGCTCCTCTTTAGGCTCGGCGACCGGGTGGCAGGAGGCTATGGGCTCGGGCTTGGTGAGCTGCAGGTCCATCTGCCGCTCCAGGTCGCGCAGGTCCGAGTAGTACTGCTCGAGCCGTGTGCGATCCTCGCTGCCCACCATCTGCGAGAGCTGCTTGGTCTGGTCGAGCACTCCCGAGAGCACGCTCTTGCGGGCCATGACGCGCGGATTCGGGGTGAAGGAGCTGGCGTTCGGATCCTGATAGCTGGGCCCGAACATCTTCCTGTAGAAATCGAGCGGCGAGGCCTCCGAGGCGTTGATGGAGTTTGCGTTCTCGTAGCTGAAGCTGGTGCGCACGTCACCGTTGGCGGTCGCGCTGACGGTCTGGAAGCGCGTGGTGCGGCTGATGGCCCGGGCGATGGTGACATCGATGGTCTCGCCGGGACGGTCTTCCGGACCAATGGGCGTGCTGCCCGTGCGCAATATGATCCAACCCGAGTAGTGACACAGATTGGGCGCGGAATCCCTAAAGGCGTTGAAGTTGGTGTAGAGATTGACGTGCTGGCGCACCGCGGCCAGGGCGGAGAGCTCTTCGGGCAAATCGTAATTCGCGCCCAGGGTCTTGGGCACGAACACGCTCGAATTCATTCCCAGGCCCCAGAACCAGGTGCCAAAGCGCAGCGGGATCGGCGCCCCGGAGGCCATGGCGGTGCCACTGTCGTTCAGGAAGCAGTTGAGCAACGGCAGGCCCAGGGTCACGACTCCGCCGTTGAGCATGCCGCGCAGCACACGGCGTCGACTGAGATTGGCAAGTTGAGTGTGATGTTTCATGGGCGGACCTCGGCACGCGCCAGTGCGGCGGGCGCGGGATTCGTGATGGTGGTAAATGCTCTGCTCAGAGCGATGGTGCGAAACAGGCCGGGCAACTTGTAGCCCTCGTGGGCAAATTGCGAACCGAAGTACGGCAGCACCTGGGCCGCACTGCCCGCCGGGGCCTGTCCAACCGCGTAGCCGTAGGCACGATTGACCAGGCAGGTGGGAAGCGCGGGATTGTCGTGCAGGGCCTGCGCGAGCCCGACCGCATCCGTGTAAGTCTTGCCATCCAAGTTGCCGCTCGCGTCGATGGGCGCGCCGCGTTCGGTTTCGCGGTACTGGCCGGCGCCGTCGAAGTTCTCCAGCGCCAGTCCGATCGGATCGGTCAGCTTGTGGCATCCGGCGCACACCGGATTCGCGCGATGCGCGGCCAGGCGCTCACGCGCGGTTCGCAGGGTGGACTTGGGATCCTCGATGAGCGAGAAATCCACGTTCGGCGGGGGCCGGGGCACCTTCTGGCACAGCAGCAATTCACGCAGCGCCTTGCCGCGCAGCGTGGCCGAACTGCGTCCCGGGTGCGCGTGCGAGGCAAGGAATGCAATCTGCGTCAGCAGGCCCACGCGCTGACTGTCCGCCGGAACCGTGTAGGGCGTCCATCCCGGGGGTGCCGGTACTCCGTAGAGCGGAGCGAGCGCGGGCGATATAAAAGTGTCGCGGGAGGTGTACAGATCGCGATAGTCGCCGTTCTTGGCAATGAGCTGATCGACAATCATGCGCAGCGTCTGCTCGCGTGCGTCGCCGACGGTATCGGCGATAAACGCCGGGTAGATGCTCGGGTCCTTGGCCAGTACCGCGAAGTCATCGAAGCCCAGCATGTCGTCAAAGAACGCCCGCACCCCGGTTTCGAGCCGGGGGCTGCTGAGCAGGTAATCCACGGCCCGGGCCTGGCCCTGGGCGGTGCCCAGTTCGCCGTGCTGGGCCCACCTGAGCAGCTGATCGTCGGGCGCAGCATTCCACAGAAAGAAGCTCATTCGGCTCGCCAGCGAGTAGCCCTCGAGCCGGTGCTGGCCCGGGTGCTTTGGATCAGGCTCGGATCGATCGATGATGAACAGCGTGTTAGGAGATATGAGCAGGCCTTCGAGGGTCACGGCCAGCCCGGCGTAAAAATCCTTTAGTCGCGTGGCCGTGTCCCCGGCCTGATCGACAAAGCCGGCCTGCTCGGCCGCACTGAGCGGCCGACGGAACAGCAATCGGCCCACGAGGCCGACAAACCGGCCCGCGCAGGCCTTATCCGCCTGCGTCGCCGAATGCGGCGTACACGGAATCAGGAAGTTGCGGTAGGCCGGGCTCACGACCTTCTCGGCGACCGCCCCGGCGGTGCGCTGAAATTCCTGCATCTGCCCGAGTGTCACGCCCGCCGAGGCACCGCCGATGGCGAGCAGGCCGTCGGTGCGGCGGAACGGTGCAAAATGTGCCGCTACTGCGACATCCGGGCCGAAGATGTAGGCGAGGGTGTTGACGTACTGATCCTGCGAGATCAATCGGACCCGCGCCGCAGAGGAGGCCTCGGCCAGCTCCTCCTGTGCAATGACCGCCCGCCCGGCCGAGGAGGCCATGGCCAACGCGCATAGCCCCAGTATTCGGAATTTGGATCCCACGTCGGTAACTTCCTGATCGCGACGGACCGATTGCGCCGGGGTGCATCCCCAGGCTTGGTCCCAATGGTCGCCAGATCCGCCTAATTATAAGGCAATTCGGTGGGTTTCGCGGAGGCCGTTTGTCGAAGTCCTACAGATGCAGGCCACAGATTTAGGGCGAGCGCAGACTGCGGGCCATTCGTTCGGGTGCCTCGCGCGGGGGCGGGGTGGATTTGTTCGGCATGGCACTCTTGCCCGCCTGCAGTTGATTGAGCTGGGCGCAGTTTTGATTCTTGGCCAATCCTGGATCCACAAATGCCAGCACGGCCGCAAGCGGCGTGAGCACGGTCCCCAGAGCCGCTGCGATCCCTCCCTGCTTGGCCAGCTGGCCGCTGTCCAGTTCAAAGCTGGGCTTGAGCACGTGACCCTTGATCTTGATGGGCGATCTCACTCTCAGCAGATGGAATTTTTTAGGGTGCCCCTGGATCGCAAGATTCAGCTGTTCACTGCCGAGCTCCACCTGCCCGCCGCCGGTGATCAGCACGTTCTGCGTGTCCATCACAATGCTGTCGGCATGCGCCGTTCCGTCCTTGATGTCGAACTGCGCCAGGCCGCAGCGGATGGTGGCCCGGTCGTCCGGCTTTTTGAGCAGCAGGCCGATGCCGGCGGCGACGTCCACGCCCGTGAGCTCCGCAAATGCCGCACGAATGTCGCCCTGCGGAATGACCCCGGTGAAGCTGCCGTTGGCGTCGGCCATGAGGCTGCGCACCGAGTCACCTTGACCGTTGAGGATGGCGCGTGCGTCGAAGATTCCACCGAGCGGTGCCTCCGATGCAGGCGCCTTGCTCTTGACCTGATCGAGCTGCACATCGGCGGCGCGCAGATCGAGGTGCACTTCGGGGGGTCGGCGGCGCGTGTCGATGCTCGCCACGCCGCTCAGCTGACCCTGTGGCATCTCAAAGCGCGCGGGATGCACGGTCAACACGCCGTCCTTGAGGCTGGCCACCACACTCGCGTGCGTAAAAGGCACCGGCCCTGAGCTGATGTTGTTCGCCGTGAAGTTCACTTCCGCGTCCATCCCTTGGACTCGGTCGACCTGCAGGTGGGCGTCCGGAAATAGCCGCCCGGCACCGGCAGAGCCGCCGGCTCCGACTGATGGCGGGCTGGCGCCCGGGCTCTTAGGCTCGAGGGAGGCACTGGCACCGAGGCGGCTGCCGGTCATGGCGCCAAGATCCTTCATATTCAGGTGCCCGGAGTGGAGCTTGGCGATGATCGCGGGGCGCTTGCGCGAGGCGTCGACCTCGAGCGTGCCGCCGATATCGGTGGTGCCCAGCAGGCCCTTCATGTCGCTGACTGCAAAGTGCTGGCCGTCCCGCACCACGTGCGCCTGCACCTGATAGGGCGGCGAATTCGGCAGCGCGATCTGAGTGAGGTAATACAGCTCCGCCAGGTCCCGGCCGCGCGCGGCAACCTGCAGTTCGAGCCCGGAAAGATCGAAGGGCTTACGCACATTGCCCACGACCGTGATCTCGTTTTGGCCCGCCTGCATGTTCAAAGTGAACGGATAGGGATGATCCGGGCTGATGGCGAGCAAGGCACCGCCGAACAGATCGAGCCGGAAGGGTTCATTGTTGAGCGTGCCACGCCCCTGTATTTCAAAGGGCTTGGCATCGCCAGGCGCCGCAATTTCGCGGGCATTGATGCTGCCTGCGACGTTGAGTCGACGCAGGTCGTCCACAAAGATCAACTTTCCCGACTCGATGACCGCGTCCTGTATGGCGGGCAGCTTCACGGGCGCCGGCGCTCGCTCATCGCTCGGTGCGGTGTTCTCGAAGGTCCAATTGGCGCGGCCCGATTTTTCCCGGTGCAGGTAAATCTCCGGATGAACGAGGGCCACTCGCCGCAGCACGACATGTCCGCGCAGGAGCGAATGCAGGTCGAGTTGAACCTGCAGCTGTTCGATCTTTAAAAATCGCTCCTGCGATTCCCAGGGTGGATTTCCGACCTGCAATTCCGAGATCGACACGGTGGGCGATCGGGACCAGATCTGGACGTGCAAAGGCCCTGCAACCCTCACCTCGCGACCAAGCTGCACACTGGCCAGGCGCTCGAGGGGTCGCTTGAGGAGATTCCAGTCCAGAAAGGCCAAAGCCAAGACGCAGGCTGTTAGAAAAGCGCCGACGGAAAGTGCGCTGTATTTTGCGATGGGACGCCAATTGATCTTCATGAAAGCCCGCGCGATGCAAGAACTTGAGACCGACGCTAAGCAATCGCTCCCTGCAGGGGCATCGGTGAGTGGCCACAAGCCGTGTAGGTCTGCGGCGCGGGATCGGTGGCAGCGGGCGCCGGTGGCGCGAGGGCAGCGATGGGGTTCCGGTCCCGCCGCGCAAGAGCGGGCTCGCTAGGGGTTTGGGTGTCCTAGCGAACCGGCTCAGGCGGTCCACGTGGGCGAAGTGCCGGGAGGAGGGTTATTTCTTGAAAAGAATATAGCCCAGGAGCACTCCGGCTACCGCAGCGACACCCGTCGAATGCCAGGGATAATCATGAACGTAATCATCGGTGGCACCCGCTGCATTGCGGGCCGCGGCCGCGATCTGGGTACGCCGGTTTGTCAGGCCTTCCTTAACGTCGGCAAGCCTTTCCCGCAACCGCTCGCGAACCTGTACCACTTCGCTGTCGGCCAGGTGCCCGACCTTCTGCAAAAGGTCCTCCACATCGGCAATCAGCATGCCGAAATCCGGCGAGCCGGCATGCTTAACGCGCTCGGCACTGCGCTTGGCGTATCTGCCAAACCTGTGGGTTCCGTTGCTGCCTTGTTCAGAGAGATCATCCATTGTGGCGCTTGTATTCATGAGTTTACATTTCCTTTCGGTTGTCAGGTTCTACGGGACAAGCCCACCGCAAGAGTTGTTGCGGCGACTATTAGAAATAAGAAGAATAGGATCTTGGCGATACCCGCGGCGCCCGCGGCAATACCGGAAAATCCAAGCACCGCCGCTATCAGGGCGATGACGAAAAATACCACGGCATAGTGAAGCATCACTCCTCCTCGGGCATAACGCTTGAAATTAAGTTGTCCCACGCTTTGAACGCTTGCAGCATCGCGCAGCACGCCGGGGATTACAGTCAGACAGCCACAAGAGCTTTCGTAGGACATCGCCCATGCATTGGGACGCCGCGCAAGGCGGGGGGAGGCTAGGTGCGATGCGCGATCAAGCGCGGCGTCACTCTTCATCATCCTCAAATTCAAGCAATCTCGGTGTTCTATTTGAATGTCCCGGTTTCCGTCATAACGTCGGCCCGCGCGTGGGGCGCACGCAACGGCCGGGTCGGCTCAGCCCGTGTGTCCCTCAGTGTGGCGGCACCGGGGCCGTCTCAAGGGCTCCATTTGGCGCCCGGGCGAGTGGATCCCAAGCCGGCCCCCTTGTGGCGCTTGCGTCTCAGTTTTGGCGTCCGGTGCTGCTCGGGGCGCGACTTTGCCAATAATATGGGTCGTGATGAAGGGTTTCCGATCAGCTCGATGCAGTGAATTTCCAGAGGGTGCACCATGCGCTATGTCGGGCTCGCTCCCGGACCGGACTTGAATCGGAGGCCTGATTGCTGCGGCTCAGCATGCGCCACCGTCGGGGGTTATTCGCCATGACTTGGCGATGTCGCGTACCAGCGCTCGGGTTTTTCACGACATGCGCGCTGGCTGCTTGCGGTGGCGGAAGTAGCTCGTCCACTCCTGCTGCGCCTGCGCCCACGGTGACCCTCACGAGTTCCACCGCCACTGTCGCGGCTAGCGGATCCGTGACCTTAAACTGGTCTTCCACGCAACGCGACCTCGTGCACGGCCTCGGGCTCGTGGACCGGCACGCTCGGAACCTCCGGCTCGCAAAGCGTCGTCGTTACTCAGAATTCGGCCTACTCGCTCTCCTGCGGCGGGGCGGGGGGCAATGCCACCGCCTCGGTCATGGTAACGGCGACCCCCATGGTGCTCGCAGTCACCGTGCAATATCAGAGGCCCGGCGCGCCGATCGTCAATACGGCAGGCACTTATTACGTGCCGGATTGGGCGCATCCCATTGTCGCGCCGGTCCCGTATGTCTTTGTGGAAATGGATGATCCCACCGGCAAAGCGGTGCAGGCGACCTACGCCGACGCGAACGGGGTCGCGAGCTTTACGGGCCTCGATCCACGCCTGACCTACACCCCACAGATTCGCTCGCGCATCAAGGCTGCTCCGCTGGGCGTGGACTTTGAGGTCCTCAACAATACGGCCCCCGTCGACACGAGCCAGGGAGCGTTTCGCTCCCGGTATTCCGGCTACTCGACCTCCTTTCCTGCGTACACGCCCACCAGTCTCGTGCAGCAGGCGCTTACCGTTACGGCCCCGGACGGCTGGGACGCCTCAATGGGCAAGCTCGTGGATGCCAACCGGGTCGCCGCGCCCTACGAACTGCTGGCCTACGCGTATACGGAGGCCGTGACGGTTTCGGCCGCTGCCGGGGGCGCGCCGCTCCGGACGTTGACGATCCTGTGGAGCGTAGCGAACAAGGGCGGTCTGGCGGCACCGCCGGACAACTACGATCAGGGCACGGTGACAGGATCAGGAGGCTTTTACGCTTCGGCCCACGGGTCGATCGACGCCGCGGGCACCGATTCAGGGAGCAATCTGTCGGAGGATTATATTTTTCTGTCGGGGGATCAGACCGCCGAGGCGATGGATATCTATCCCAGCGTCATGACGCACGAGATGGGACATTTTGCGCAGTCGCTCTTCTCCACCGGCCAGTCGCCCGGGGGCGATCACTCCTACAACGACTACCAGGACCCCACGCTCGCATGGATCGAGGGTAGCGCCAGCGGCATCGCAGCCCTTGTCATGAATACGCCTACCCAGGATCGCCTCGCCTATGTTTCCGGCGAGATCGTCGTGGGCATCTACGACATATCCGACAACACCATCAGTGGAAATCCGCAGTCGTGGCCGATCGGCTGGTATCAGGAGTCCACCACCACCGCGATGATGTGGGCGGTCCACGATCCAAAAGGACCGATGCATCTGTCGGCGGCTGCCACCCTGGCGCCCATGTTCTCCAGTTCCTGGAATCAGGGGCCGTACATCAACATGATCTGGGCCTATGCATACCTGCTGAAACAGCGCAACGCCGGCGTGGCTGCGGCCATCGACGCCTGGAGCCTCGCGCACAACATCGATTCGGCGGGCAATGATGTGTGGGGAACCAAGGAAACCCATGTGGGCAATCGAAGTGCGCAGGATGCATTGCCTCCCTATACGACGATCAATATCGGCCAGACCGTGCAGATCTGCTCGGCCGGCGCGCCGCTGGAATACAACAAGCAAAGCAATAGCCGCTATCTGTTCCTCAAGGGTGATGGCGCCCCTCACACGCTGAGTGTCCAGGGGCCCAGCGGAACAGTGCCGCTACTGTCCGGGATCGCGTTCACGGCGGGCAGCACCTCCACATCCCAATCGGGCACCGTCCCGCCGCAGGGGGTGGTGACCGTGGTGGGGGACTGCAGCGTGTCCTACGGCCAATTTTCCTCAGACACCGCGGTTTGTGCGGAGCCCGCCGCGCCGCCGGCTGAGCAGTGCTGGAGCGTCACGTGGCAATGACGTGCAGTGCACCGGCGCGCAGGGCAATTTGGGAGACCGGAGAATGACTAATCCAATCCATGTTCGGGCTTTGAGCAGGCCGGTACCGCGCCGGCTTGCACGCTGGACCGCGGCGGGACTCTGCGTAGGTCTGGCCATTGGGGCCGCCAGCGCGTCGGTTCCGACCAGCAACGAGCTGGGCGTGAGATTTAAGGTCTTGCGGAGCGGAGCTACGGCGACCATCGAGATACGCATGACGCCGCGGCGCGACTTTGACGCCGTCGCGGTGGAGGCCGCCAGCGGCGTCGCATCGCTGACCCCTTCCTGCGCCTTTACAAACGTCAAGGTCGTCGCCGGTGGATCATATGTTTGCAAGGTCGATATCACCGGCCTGCCCACGGAGGCGGCGATGACGCTCAACGTCATCGCGCGTCGCAGCGTACCGGGCGGTACCGTGCCGGTGATGGAAGTGCATCACCTGTCCCTGAAGAACACCGCCTTTGCTCTTTCGCAAAAGAATACGAGCGCATCACACCACAACGTCGCAGAAACGCCGCCTCTTCCCAAGTAGCTGCGCCTCGGCCAACGCAGGGTTCGCGGTGCTAGCAGCAACAGGCTTCGTGAGTGGTGCGGGCGTCCGTGTCTGTCGGCGGATGTCGAAAGAAAGCTGATCGCCGTACAATGCCGTTAGAACGCCGAGCGTGCGCTGCTGAGGCGCCGCCGAGTCGTCGCTATCGATTCATAAGGGGTGGTTCATGTTCCGTACTCCCACCATCGCCGTACGTCCGTGGTCGGTCGCTGCCTGCGCGCTCGCGCTGCTGGGCGGCGTAACGCTCCCCGGCGTGAGCGATGCCAGGCCCGCGCACGTGACTCGCCTGCGGCTGTACGTTATGGACTGCGGCACCATCGTAGCCATGGACCCGGCCCTCTATGGTCTTAAGGCGGAGGAAATACACGGCGACACGGCATTTGTCACACCCTGTTACCTCATTGTGCATCCCAAGGGCAGCTTGGCATGGGACGTGGGACAGATACCCGACAAGGACATCCCCGACGATGGCACCCTCGTACAGCAGACCGTCCTGCGCGCCACGCGCCGGCTGTCAACGCAGCTCAAGGCGATCGGCTACGAACCGAAGGACATTAGCTATGTCGCGATGTCGCACTACCATGCCGATCACACCGCCAACGCGAATGCGTTTGCCAAGTCCACCTGGATCGTCCAGCAGGCGGACTACGACATGATGTTCAAACCCGGTGATATCGCCATCCGCGCACCGGAGACCTACCAGGACCTGAAGAGTGCGAAGCGCATCAGCTTGCACAACGAAGACCACGACGTCTTTGGTGACGGCACCGTAGTCATCAAGACCGCGCCGGGCCACACTCCCGGGCATCAGATGCTCTACCTCAAGCTGGCGAAGTTCGGCCCATTGCTCCTGGCCGGCGATTTGTATCATCTGCCGGAGGAAAAGACCTTGGATCGCGTGCCGACCTTCGACTTTGATGCGGCCATGACTCGCGCGACGCGCAAGCGAGTCGATGAGTTTGTGTCCTCGACCCACGCCACCGTGTGGATACAGCACAATCCGGCGACCTACGCGACGCTCAAAAAGGCGCCCGACTACTACGAGTAGCAGGATCGAGCATCGGGGGTTTTGGGGCTCGGGCAGGCCCGGCGATCGCTGAGCGACGATTTGTAGACGACGCGGCAGCGGCTAGGCTATTCCTCCAGAACGCGATGCACGAAGGAGATCGCGATCGATCCCTCTCCCACGGCCGAGGCGACGCGCTTGATATTGCCGGCGCGCACATCGCCCACCGCAAAAATGCCGGGAGCGCTGGTCTCCAGGAGATACGGGGCACGCTGCAGCGGCCATGCCGCCGCGGCCAGTTCCTCGTGCGACAACTCCGGGCCAGTCTTGATGAACTTCTTATCATCAAGAGTCAGGCATCCTTCGAGCCACTCCGTGGCGGGCCTGGCGCCAGCCATTATGAAGACATGGCGGATTACCCGACGTTCGATTTCACCAGTTTGATTGTTGCGCCACTGCACGCGCTCCAAGTGAGCCTCGCCCTCCAAACCGACGAGTTCCGTATGCGAGTGCAGGCTGATTCCCGGATGCTGTTCGATCCGCCGAATCAGGTAGCGCGACATGGATTCAGCAAGGCCCTTTGAGCGCACGAGCACATGGACGTGCCGGGCCGTCTCCGCGAGAAAGACGGCGGCCTGCCCGGCCGAATTGCCGCCGCCGACGACAATAATGTCCTCATTGACACATAACTGGCTTTCCATAAACGTCGCGCCGTAGTACACGCCAACGCCCTCGTAGCGGCTGAGATTCTCCAGCGGGGGCTTGCGATAGTCCGCACCAGTTGCGATCGCGATGGCGCGGGTGTGTATGGGAGCGGTGTCGCCGATGTTGATGGAGTATGGCCGCGTGTCGCAGCCGAGTCGCACGGCGCTCTTGGCAATCAGGACGTGAGCGCCAAACTTCTGCGCTTGCGCAAACGCACGCGCAGAGAGCGCATGTCCGGATATGCCCGTCGGAAATCCCAGGTAGTTTTCGATCTTGGAGCTTGAACCGGCTTGGCCGCCCGGGGCGTTGGCCTCGATCACCAGAACGTCCAGTCCCTCAGAGGCCGCGTACACGGCGGCGGCCAGGCCGGCCGGCCCGGCGCCGACCACCACCAGATCGTGCACTTGCGAGGCATCGAGAGCCTCGTTGAATCCCAGGCATTCGGCAATCGCGCGGTTACTGGGACTGCGCAGCACGATCTCGCCGCGGCAGATCAGCACCGGAACGTCCTTGGCGGTCACCTTAAACCGATCGAGCAAATCCTGGACGTCGGGGTCAGTGTCAAGATCAATGTATGTGTACGGATGTACGTTGCGGGTGAGGAATTCCTTGACGCGGAGCGTCTCGGCGCAGTAACTCGAGCCAATGACGATGGCGTCGCCGAACCCACGGGCCACCAGATTGGCACGTCTGAGAATGAAGGCGCGCATCAGGATTTCACTGATCTCGGAATCACCCAGTATCACGGCGAGAAGGCGTTCGCGATCCAGTTCGATCACTTCGCCAGCCTCCGATGCACGGGCGCCGACCAGTGAGCGGCGCCCGGTCAGCATGTTGACCTCCCCGGTGAATTGACCCGGACCGTGCACGGTGACCAGGTCACCGCCCGCTGACGATGGCCGGACGATTTCGATCTGGCCCGCGGTGATCACGAAAAATGGGGAGGAGGCCGCTCCCGCCTCGAACAGCACCTCACCCCGGTGGATCGGGCGGCGATGTCCCTGGAGTGCGAGGCGCGCAATCTGCGCGGGCGTAAAGCTCGGAAACATCCGATCACTGGTGGATTTGGGGTTGAAGGGAAGCGCCACCGTGGGGGAGTTACTGTTCATGCCGACCCCTGCGCAAGGACACCGCGCCCGCCGGCAAATGCGTCCCGGATATGGCCATGCGGCAGTCTTCCCACCTCGGGCGTGCCTGTGGGGCATCTCGCGGTGCTTGAGGGCGGCGCACCGTGCGCTCGACGGCTTGCACCGATGGCCGAAGCTCGCCGCACCATCCTTCGTGTGCCGTAATTGATCTCTTTCATTCGTTGGATGCCGTGTAGATCACCGATGCTGCCACATGCCGCACTGTATTCCATCCGCGAGAGTGGGGCCTGTGCGGAAACCGGGCCGCGCGGGGGGCGGACAGCCACAAAAGGGGCATAAATGGAGGCTGCGCGCTATGGTGGAAAACATGCGCATTATCAAGCTTCATCGCAACATCACTGAAGTATCACGGCACTGCCCCAAAGCATAGGACGCCCGACCCCCAGCCGTTGGCACTCAGTGGGCGCTCATGAACTGCGCTACGGCGGCCCGCGCGGCGGCCGATTCATCGAGCAACAGATGCCCTGCCTGCTCGATCAACTCAAGCGCTGAATGCGCAATCGCCGCTCGCCACGCCCACGCGTTGCCGCTAGGGATCATCCGGTCCTCGGCGCCCCAAAGCAGCAGCGTAGGCGCCCTAATGCGTCCGAGCGAGACGGGAAAATCGGCAGCGGTGGCGGCGCTGTCGAGCAGAAGGCGTCCAACCGTCTGCGCTTCCCGGGCCCGTGCGGCAAGAAAGGACTCGTCCGGGTTGTCTGGCCAGTAGGGGCGAACTACCTCGGGATCGTGCACAAAAAAACCTGGCCACTCGCGATGTGCAATCCGGGCCAAATCGGGCTGCGGAAATTCGGGCAGCGTTATACCGGCCGGCGCCACGAGTACCAGACTCCGTACTCGTCCCGGGTGGCAGATGGCGATCTGCGCGGCCAGCCGGCCTCCAAAAGACGCTCCGACAAGATGAATCTCTGTCAGACCGAGCGCATCGAACAAAGCAGAGCAGTGGCGCGCGTAGTCCTGAAGCGTCTTCATTGCAGGAGCGTCATCCGACTCGCCGAATCCCGGGTGATAGGGCAGAAGCACTCGAAACCTGGGCAGCCACTCGCGCGCAAATTCGAAGCCGTGGAAGGTGCCACCGCCGTGCAGGTAGACGACCGCGGGCCCGGACCCGGCCAGGTAGGCCACTGTCCGAACGCCATCGATGGTCAGTTCGAGCCGATCAAAGCCGGCAGTACTGTAGGGTTTCATTGAAGGATACTGATCGCCTATATGGGCATCGGCTGGCCCTCGACCAGCTTGCTGAGGGCGGTAGACAGGGAGGTGCGGGCGGGATCTTCGGCCTGGCGACGGAATTCCTCGAAGTCCGCCCGTTGACGGTCCGGGTCCGGCTCGGACATGCGGCGCTTGAAATCTGTGGCAATGGGCGAGCTTACCTCGAGAAAGACCCGGCGGCGTTCAGCGGCATAGAAGTCGAGCACCGACTCTGCAGCGCTTCCCGCACACACGGCCGGGAGTACGTCGATGAGCCTTGCTGCGTCGATTACCCCGCCGGTCAGCCCCATGCCACCGCAGGGGTTGCACACGTGGGCGGCGTCCCCGGCGAGCAGAACGCGACCGCTGCGAAATGCGGGCGCGCAACGCTCGTGCACGCGATACGGCGAAAAGGCGGCTATGCGATACGCTGCCGCGGGATCGGGGAGGAGCAGGGCGTAGCGCTCCCGAATGCGTTGTTCAAGGTTCTCTTCCGGCAGCTCGGCGTTCTCGGCAAAGGTGACGCGCCACAGATTCTCCCGTCCGAGTCGTGCGACCACGGCCCAATTCACCGCGTCCGCAATCATGTTGGCCGGCTCGTAGCCAAAGCGCTCAAAATCGTATTCCACGTTGGTTGCGACGAATCTCTCGGGCCAGGTGTGCCCCTCAAATGGCAAGCTAAGGAGGTTGCGCACCGTGCTGCGTGCGCCGTCGGCGCCGATCACCCATCGTGCGGCAATCTGTTCTCGGCGCTGCGCGCTCTCCACGGTCAGGCGGCATCCGGAATCGTCCTGCTCGAGCTTGACTAGTCTGGTGTGCCAGCGCATGACAGCATCCGGAAGCGCGCTGAAGTGCCTCAATATGAGTTGGGCCAGCAAGTGCTGTCCCAGATGCAGGTTGTACGGATAGGGGGAATCGGGTGGAAAGGTGTTGGCGATTCTCGCCACCTCGCGGGTGGCGAGCAGATGGAAGCAAAAACTCTCGCTCGGGTACCCGATCGAGAGCGTGTCCTTGAGCAAACCGAGCCGATCAAGAATTTTAATTGTCGTCGGAAAGTAGACTGCCGCGCGCGGCGAATTGTTGATGCCGGCTTCGGCGTCAATCACGGTCACCGACAGCCCCTGCTGAGCGAAGCCGAGCGCGGCCAGCAAGCCGACGGGCCCGGCGCCGACCACTGCGACGTCGATGCGGTTTGGCATGGATACATTGTCCCGTGCCGCGGGGGTCCGATCAAACCCAGGCTATCGTGTCAGGCATCGTCTCCCAGGGGCGGATGCTCGGGCCTTAGCGCCACGGGTCGAGCAGGCCCGACATCGCCGCCGGGCCGCAGATCGGGGGAGTGCGCGCGCGTCCCCCGGGGCGTCTTGGCGTTGGTTGAGATCCGCCGCCATCTGCGGTAGACAGTACACCGGCGGGTCAGGCGATCCCGTGCGGAGAAGTCAATGTCGAACCGTCGTGATTTCTTAAAGGCCGGCGCGAGCATTGCCGCAACGGCGGCGATCCCTGGCGCCTTTGCCGCCGCTGAGGCGGCCGGGAGCTTGCTGATTCTGGGCGGCACGGGTTTTATCGGGCCGCCTCTGACTCAGGAAGCACTGCGCTTGGGCTGGAAAGTGACGCACTTCAACCGCGGAAAATCCGCTGCCGACGGCGTCGCGAACGTGGAGACGCTCATTGGCGATCGCAAGGGGCAGCTCGAGGCGCTGCGTGGGCGCAGCTGGGATGCGGTCGTCGATGATACCGGTTTCATTCCGAAGTACGTGCAGATGTCCGCCCAGCTGCTGGCGCCGAAAGTCGGCTACTGCCTGTTCATCTCCAGCATTTCTGCGTATGCGAGCTTCGCCCAACCCAATGACGAGCACTCGCCCACCGGAAAGCTCTCCAATCCGGACATCGAGGAGATCACGGACGATACCTACGGCCCGATGAAGGCTCTGTGCGAGCGATATACGGCCGAGGCGTTCAAGGGGCGCGCCAGCATCGTCAGACCGGGCTATATCGTCGGTCCGCTCGATCGTTCGGATCGATTCACCTATTGGCCGGTACGCGCATCCAAGGGCGGCCAGATGCTCGCCCCGGGCAGCCCACAGGACCCGATTCAGATCATCGACGTGCGAGATCTGGCAACCTGGATGATGGCGCTGGTGCAATCGCGCACCACGGGCTATTTCAATGCCATCTCGCCCCCTGGCGCGTTTACGATGGGCGATCTCATCACGGCGAGCCTGAGCGCCTCGCCCACGGCCCACACGACCGCTCATTGGGTGCCCGAGGATTTTCTCGTCGCGCACTGGAAGCCCGAGGAGCTGGATCTGCCACCGTGGTCTCCGACCAAGGGAGATACCGCCGGCGCCTCGCTCACCTCAGTGGCATCGGCTGCCCGAACGGGACTGCGCTCGCGTCCTCTGGCAGACACCGTGCGTGACACGCTCAGCTGGTTCCAGTCGCTGCCTGCGGACCGGCAGGCCAAGCTGCGCGCCGGACTGGATGCGAAGAAGGAAGCCGACACGTTACTCGCCTGGCACGGGAGCCGAAAGTCGGCATCCCCTCCATCGTAGATCCAGGGCCGATGGCTGAGCGGGTGCGAGTTGCCCCAGCCGACAGGCTGAGCGGGTGTCGGGAAACAGCGGTGGTCGGGACGGCTAGAGAACAGGAGGTGCTGGTCGCGTGATGGGCCCGGATTTTCTGCAGAGCGACGAGTTGAGCTTCGCTTGCCGGTCAGCGGGGGAGGCCGGCCAAACGCAGCGTGGCGGTAAGCCGCTTGGCGTCCGCCGCAATCTGAAAGGGCTGTTTACTTACGAACTGCGCAATCGAGAACTCCGGCTGCATGGCCAGACACTCCGCAACGTTGGCTCCCGCCCGCTCCATGTCACCCAGACGGGCGTGGCAACCCGCCAGCAACGCGGCGTAGGGAAATGCGCAAACCCGCGTATGGCTGAGCGACTCCAGGGCTTCTGCGTAGCGATCCATGCTCATATAGGCGAGACCTGTCGCGCGCCAGTACCACGGTTCATCGAAGAAAGGGTCAATCTCCCTAGCCCTGGAGAAGCAGATGAGCGCCTCCTCGCACTGCCCGACGTAGACCAGGATTGAACCCAGGTCCGCCGCATTCCACTGGTTATTCGGATTGATCTCCACGGCCCGCCGGGCGTATCGCACGGCGAGGTTAAAGGAGCGTCGTTGCACGAAGATGTTGGCCAGGAGCGCGTGGCCGGTGCTCTCGCCATTGTCCAGCTCGACCGCGCGCGTCAGCAGTTCGTAGGCCTTTTCCATCGCGGCATCCGAGCTTCTCGGGCCGTCCTCCCAACGCGAATAGGTAAGTGCGGCCAGTAAGGTGTGGGCGAGCGCGTAGCCGGGGTCAAGTTCGATCGCCTTCTCGACCAGGCGCGTGGCCTCCGCTGCGTCGGCAGGATCGTCCCAGCGAAGAGCATTGCCCCTGAGCACACATTCGTAAGCAGCCAGACACGCCGGAGGCTTGCGGCGAGCGCGTTCGTTGACCGACACCTGCACGCGACCCACGAGCGTGCTGACGATGGTCTGCACGACCCGGTCCAGCACTGCGAAAATCTCGTCCTCACGGCGGTCGAATTTGTCGCTCCAGACGGGGTTGCCGGTCTCGGCGTCGATCAGCTGGACGCTGATGCGAATGCGTTCTCCCATGCGGCGGACGGTGCCTTCCACGACGAAGCGAACCGCCAGGTCGCGGGCGAGCACCTTCACATCGGTTGTCACCTCGCGATTGCGGAAGGACGCCGACCGGGAACGTACCGAAAGACTTCGCCAGCGCGTGAGTTCGGTAATGATGTCCTCGGTGATCCCGTCACTGAAATATTGCTGGGCCGGGTCGCCGCTCAGGTTGAGAAACGGCATGACCATGATCGTCGGTTTGTCGGGTTGCTCTGCGACCGCCTCGGCCGCTGGGATTGGTGGCGTGTTCGCCCAAGCCGATACCGGGGCAATTAGCCGATAGCCGCGGCGGACAACATTGGCGATGTATGTGGGTTTCTTCGGGTCATCGCCGAGCGTTCGACGTAAGGCGGCGACCGCGGCATACACCGAATCCTGGCTGACCACTACGTCTTTCCACACCCGATCCAGTAGCTCCCCGACGCTCACCACCGCGCCCGCGTTCTCGGCAAGGCAGAGCAGCAATTGCATCGATTTCGGTTCGAGCTTTATGGCTCGGCCGTCCTTGCGAATCTCGTCCAGTGCCGGGTCAACGCGCAGGTCACCGATACGAAGCAAGGACTGAGCCGGCGAGCTCATCGATGCAAATGTCGCGTGGCCGATTGATAGGGTGTTCGCCCGCATTCAATTAAGTGTCTGGAAGCGGCGACAGTAGTGTCCGGGGTCCCCCAGCAGTTGTCTTGTGTGCTTCGTCCGGCCATTTAAGTTCATTCTCAGATCAAATTTAGGATCAGGTTCAGACAATCCCTAGGCCACTTTCATACCACTCTCAGGACTTACCTCGTGCTAACGAGCACTCTAGTCCCAGTGCCGGTGAGATCGATCCAGTAGGTCGGACCACCAGCAACCTTGAACTAATTAACTGTTACCCAGGAGACCATCATGAAAGCTCGGACCACTGTCACCAAACTCCCCAATTTAATCACAACGGCGATCCTTGGCACGTTTGCCCTGATGGGAGGAGCCCCATCGATGGCCGCCGACGGCAGCGAGGCGCATCAAGTCGTTGTGAAATATGGGGATCTCAATCTATCGAATCCACAGGGCGCCGCCGTGCTCTACAGGCGCATCTCGACCGCGGCACACGATGTATGTGAGGCGTCGGAAGTCGACAGTGTCGACCTCGGGACGCGAGCTGTCGTGGACGCTTGCTTGCAAAGGGCGATCAGTGGCGCGGTAACCAAGGTTGGTCGTAGTGAATTGTTCGCCATCTACAACGCGAAGAATTCCGCACCGATCGGTCCCCCGGTGGCCGCAGCCCAGACTCGTTAGTCGCAGCGCCGGGCGGTGGCATCAGCCACCGCCCAGCACTCGAGCCTTGCGCCCGGGGGATTGCGGCTCAGCCAGGGACTGTGAATTGGCGAATATGGCCCCCCCGGCTTCGAAGCGGGCATCAGCTCCCCGGAAGAATGCCCATCGCCGCTTCCAATCAATCACCCGAAGCAGGCTAGAATCCTTATCCGCTCACGCGCCCTCCGATCGATGGCGAGCTGCGTGGACCGCGGCGCGGCCAATAATCGCTTTGGGGGCAAATATTATGAATACGCTGACCAGACGGGCGCTGCTCAGGAATGCCGGCGCGCTTCCACTGCTCGGTGCGGCCGCGGTTCGCGCCGCCGATGAGCCCGCGGCGCCGGGCGCGCCGAAACTCCAATCGATCACCGGCGCTGCCCAGCCCATCGCGCCCGCTGAACGCCGTGGGCGGGTGGCGAAACTCCAATCGCTCCTGAGTGAGCGCAAGATTGGTGCTCTGCTGGTCGAATCGGGTTCGACACTGGAATATTTCACGGGAATTCGCTGGCGTCGATCTGAGCGCACCACCGCGGCAATCCTGCCGGCGCGCGGCGAGGTGCTCGTTGTGACGCCCGCCTTCGAGGAGCCCTCCGTGCGCGAGACCTTTGATGTGGGCAGCGACGTGCGGGTGTGGAACGAGCATGAGAGCCCATTTGAGAAAATCGCTCAGGGCCTGCGCGACCGTGGAGTCGCATCCGGCGCCGTGGCGGTCGAGCCAACGACTCGGTATTTCATTGTCGAGGGCGTGCGCCAGGCCTCCAGAGCCTATGATTTCGTGTCCGGCGAGTCACTGGTGCGGGCCTGCCGTCTGGTCAAATCGCCCTCTGAGTTGGCGCTCATGCAACTGGCTAACGATGTGACTATCGCGGCGCTGCGCTACCTGCATGCGCACATCGAGCGAGGCATGACGGCGGAGCACATCAGCGCCCTCATGGATGAGGCCACGAGCGCGTTGGGCGGCTCGCCGGAGTTTGCCCTGGTGTTGCTGAACGAAGCATCCGCGTATCCGCACGGCTCGCTGCAGCCCCAATCGATTCGCGAGGGATCCACGGTATTGCTCGATTGTGGATGCACGGTCCACGGCTACCAATCCGACATCTCCCGTACCTGGGTCCACGGGGAGCCGAGCGCCCGCCAGCGCAAGGTCTGGGATACCGTCAGGCGCGGTCAGCAGATCGCCCTTGATACCGCAAAAATCGGAGTTCCCGTGGGCCGCATCGACGATGCCGTGAGAGCGTACTACGAGAGTGAGGGATGGGGTCCGGGCTACAAGTTGCCGGGATTGCCCCACCGCACGGGTCACGGAATCGGACTTGATGGGCACGAACCCGCCTATCTGGTGCACGGTGATGCCACGCCCCTGGACGCCGGGATGTGCTTCTCGGACGAACCCGGGATCTACATCCCGGGCGAGTTCGGCGTGCGATTGGAGGACTGCTGGCATATGAGCGCATCCGGGCCGGTGCTGTTCACGCCACTGGCCAAGTCACTTGACGAACCCCTCTAGCGCGCGGTCTTGGCTGCAGCGCGATGCGTGGCGCGAAACTGACTTGGCTGACGCATGCGCTAGCTCCGGGGCACTTGTAGACGAAAACCGGGTGGCGCATAGTTGGCGGCCTGCGTCCGGCCTTCCGGGCCGGGATTCCGATCAAACAATACCAAGAGACCTAGGGAGACCAATCATGAGAGTTATGGCTATTGCTGCGCTCACGGCATTGCTCGTCAGCGCGAGCGCGTTTGCGGCCGATCCCGTCGTTGGGGAATGGAAGCTGAACCTCGAAAAGTCCACATTTAGCGACAAGGCCCCAAAGAGTGCCACGCGCGTGTACGCGGAGACGGCCGACGGCACGACCCTCGATCAGAAAATGGTCGGCGCCGATGGCAAAGAAACGACCATGCACACGGTAACCAAGTTGGACGGCAAGGACCACCCCGTCACGGGTAATCCCGATGCCGATACCGTTGCGGGTAAACGGATCGACGGTCTGACCTCCCAGTTCACGCTCAAAAAAGGCGGAAAGGTGGTCGGTACTGTTCATCGGGTGGTGTCGGCAGACAGCAAGACGCTGACTGTCAACAACAAGGGCACGCACGCTGACGGTAAGGCGTACAACGACACGCTTGAATTCGACAAAGATTAAATAAGCCTAGTTGTGGCCGGGGCGTGAGCGAGGCTTACGCCCCGGCCGCATTTGAGGGCAGCTCTTGTGGCCCATGCTCTGATTGATGGCCGCTCGGGCCCTAACCACAATCAGCTCCTAGAAGGGCACTTCGCCCCGGGCACGCGCCGCACCCATCACTGCCCGTGGTGACCGGTTGCCCGATGATCTTCGGCAATATCCTGCCTTCGTTTCCGCGCCGCACCGGAAATCCATTCAGTGGCTGTGCCGGAACACGCGTCTGCCTTTTGACGGTCAGCCCGGGGGCGCAACGGGCGCGGTAGCGGCGTGCATCGGCGTTTGCGGCCCGAATGTCGGGATGCGCAGGCGCGCGGGCCCCTTGACTGGGCGTAATGCTTGCACAAGGCCGCAGGCTGCAGCACGTACCCGGGGATCCGACATCCGGTATACATTGCGGTCGAGCAGATAGTGGACGAATCCGGTCGCGAAACCGAGCGCTATCAATGCAGGAACCCAGCTGGAATTGCGCAACCCCTCCGCAATCGCTCCGAAGATCCGTTCGCCGTAGTACGTGCCGCCGTGCCAGTTCGCTTCGACCTCAAAGAAGGGCAGCAGGAAGATCGAGATGACTACGAGCACGAGCACAACGGCCCAAGGCCGCGCATTTAGCGCGTGGAGGACGCGCCTGACGGGGCCGCGAGTGGGAGCGGGCTCGCCGCGCGGAGTCTGGGACGCGAGGCCCGTCGCCAGGATCCAATGTTGGGATGTCCAGACCACAACGTAGAGAAACGGGCTGCGGACCTGCAGGGCCATGGCGACCATGACGGCAAGTCCCAGGATGTACAGCACGCGCGGCAGCGAGCGGCGCTGTGTACGGGCCTCTGCAAACAGCATGACGGCGGTCGCGACGCACAATACCAGCAGGGCGGCCTCGCGAATTCCTCCTTGTTCTGCCGCCAGCCAGGCGGGAATGACCCAATCATCGATCCAGCGATCATGGTAGGCGACCGATCCGCTCAGGATGTCGGCCAGGAAGACCAAGGCGCCCCCCACGCCTAGCGCAAAAATCCGATCCAGGCGTCTGCTGCGCGCGCAGCTCGCACGCTCCGCACGCGATCGGTACAGGGACAGGGCTCCGAAGTGCTGTGCCGCAAAGTGGTAGGTGACCAGGACGTAATCGACTATCGCCATCCCCACCACGCGCTCTTCCCGGGTCCACGGCAGTGCGTCGTCGTCCGGCATGAAGACTGCAAAACAGGCCAGCGTCACCAGCATCGGAATGGCAATGAACCGAAGCGGCTCTTGACGAAGGAGTGGCCGGTAGGCTTCCGTGCAGTAAGCAAGCCAGGTACTGCACAAACGATGGCCGATCCAGAACAGTGCACTCAACCCGAGGTAGAAGACATCGAGCGGACTAGACTCGGGATTGGAATATCCACGCGCGAGCCACAGGACAACCGGCACGAGCCACAGTGCGTTGAGGATCCACACGCCGTCCCAAACCGGGCCACGCACCCAGGTGGAAGCGCGTAGCGTGGCTGACTCAGCGTGTGCCAAGTCGCCCGTCCGGTGCAGACTCTCCAACCCGCGACTCTTCCACAGTGTCGACTCCACGGCAGGAAAATATTCTGCGCGCGCGCCAGCGCGCGTGCCAGTGATTTCCCCCCGAGCCATAGATTTTGGCATCGGGCAGCGGACAGAGAAAATTCAGGCTTCCTCATTGATTGCCATGGCGGGGCCAGGTCCTGATGGAGGCCGGCTACCGAACGGCGCGCTGTTTAGTCCAGCCCCACGCTATGACAAGCGCATTGGCCAATCCTGTTTGGGCCCTCGCGTTGATCGCAGGCGCTGCGATCATGGCGTGCGGCCCCATGGACTAGCAGGTCAGCGCCGATATTGACGCAGCGCTGGATGGCGGGCGACCATGCGCCTGCTGGCCCGGGCCCCTTCCGATCGAAGGACGGGCGCATCAGCACGGGAAGAATATGCACGAGTGGGGGCATTGCCTGACCAACCGACGTGAATTCCTGCATGGGGCGCTGACGGTGGCGCTGACCCTGCCCGCGGGTGTGCCACTTCGACCCACCGGCACGCTCGTCGCGGCACCTCGCCTCCGGCCCCTGGTGCTCATTGATGATCGGCACCCCGAGGCCCGCATATTCGCTGCCGCGCTCGCCGGGCGGGGGATGAGCGTGCATACGATGCCCGACGGCGACGTCAGTGCGCCGTGGCGTGAATGGATCGGGCCGGCCTGGCGGCGGGCCCCGGCCTTAGTGGCGGGACTGACCCAAGCCCCGGCATTGTTCTGCCTGGAGCAACTGGGCTGGTCGCTCGGCGGGCGGGTGGTATTTTACGCTGAGCACCTGGTGTCCGCGGCCCGGTCGGCGCGCCACAAAATAATCCGGATGGCTTCGGCCGATCAGGTCGCAGCTGAAGAGGAACTGTCGATGCGCCGCCATTTTTGGCCCGGCCACCTGGCCTTCCTGGTCGCGGCACACAGTGCCGTGGCGCAGCACCCGCGAGTCGCGCCGACCCATATTGATCTGGCGCTCTCGCTGCCGGGCGATGCCCAGCGGTTGACATCCTGGATCATTGCCCAAGCCTAAAATCAGGAGAATCCGGTCCATGGCCTTGCCTCCCAACGTCAGCTCCGCGGATTTCAGCGCCGCCCTCGCGACCTGGCGCACGCTCGTCGGGCCGGAGTGGGTGTTTACCACGGCGGAGGACGTGGCGCTGTATCGCGACGCGTATTCGCCCTACTGGGGAGAGCCAGAGGAGCGCCTGGCCTCGGCGGCGGTGGCTCCCTCGACGCTCGAACAAGTGCAGGCCGTGGTACGCACCGCAAACCAGTATCACATCCCACTGTATGCGATCTCTACGGGCCGAAATCTGGCTTACGGAGGCTCCGCACCGGCACTTTCGGGCTGCGTGGTTCTCGACTTGAAGCGCATGAATCGCGTTCTTGAAGTCGATGAGCGCAACGCCTGTGCGCTGGTGGAGCCCGGCGTCAGTTACTTCGATCTCTACGATCACATCAGCAAGGCAGGGCTCGATGTTTGGATCGACGCGCCGGATCCAGGTTGGGGGAGTCTGATCGGAAATGCGCTCGATGGGGGCGGCGGGTGGACGGCCTCGCCGTTCCGCGATCACTTCGGTTCCCACTGTGGCATGGAAGTCGTGCTGGCCAATGGCGAGGTGGTGCGCACCGGGATGGGCGCGCTGCCCAACGCCAAGTCATGGCAGCACTACAAATGGGGCCATGGCCCCTGGATCGACGGCCTGTTTCGGCAGGGGAACATGGGAATCGTCACCAAAATGGGTTTCTACCTGATGCCGCGCCCCGAGGCGTACATATCGGCCACGGTGCAGGTGTTCCGCGAGAACGATGTTGTCGCGTTGCTCGATACGCTGAACCTTCTGGAAAACCAGCACGTCGTGAACGGGTCCACCCAGCTGTACTACGGCGATGTCACCAATATCAACGGTAGCGTGCGGGACCAGCAGACCCCGGGTGCGCCCGCCTGGAGCCTGGTTGTGCCGATCTACGGTCCGGAAAAGGTGATTCGCGCACAACTTGAATATGCGCGTGACAAGTTTGCGCGAGTGCCCGGCATGCGTTTTGCGGAAGGGGAGTTACTGCGCACGCCGCTGTCGGCCGAGGCGCTCCAGCGGGTTCGGCAGGTGAACTTTGGCATTCCTAATCTCGCCATCTTCTCGATGCTCGGGCGCTCGCCCGCCAATCCCTCCCCGGCCGGTGGCCATATCGGATTCTCGCCGGTCATACCCCGAACCGGCGAGAGCGTGTTGGAGTACCAGCAGTATTACCGCGAGAACATGGCGGCGATGCCCGAAGGGCAGGGGCACGGCATTGTCGGGCCGGTATTCCTGACCAACTGGGAGCGTTCCATGGTCGCGCTGATGATGTTTCCGATTGGTCGCGACGCGGTAAGCAATAGCAAGATGCGCGCGGCGTTCAAACGCTGGGTGGCCAAGGCCGCTGAGCACGGGTGGGCGGAATACCGCGCGCCGACGCCGTTCCAGGATCTCGTGGCCCAGACCTACTCGTTCAACAACCACGCCTTGCTGCACTTTTGCGAGACCATCAAGGATGCCGTGGACCCTCACGGGATCCTTTCTCCGGGCCGGTATGGCGTATGGCCCAAGCATCTGAGGAAGAACTGAGATGAGGCCTTCGATCC
The DNA here is from genome assembly GCA_963789365.1 of uncultured Gammaproteobacteria bacterium. Classification (GTDB taxonomy): domain Bacteria; phylum Pseudomonadota; class Gammaproteobacteria; order Steroidobacterales; family Steroidobacteraceae; genus FEN-1191. The sequence continues at coordinate 1,303,933 of CAWBKJ010000004.1, read as the reverse complement.
ACGCGATCGCGGCAGGGCTGGCCTTGAGCGGGTTTGCGCAGGCGGCGACCCCGAGTGCTTCGCCCATCCCGGCGCCCGCCAAAACCGCCGGAGAGGTCGTCTACGATCACTGGTGCGCGCCCTGCCACGCGCCCGGCCCGGGACACCCGGGCACTGAATCGCTGCAGCTGAAGTACTCGGGGCAGCGGCCGGCTACGCTGCTGGACCGCAGCGATCTTTCGGCGCAGGCGGTAGCGACATATGTACGTCAAGGCGTGCTGCTGATGGCGCCGTTTCGAAAGACCGAGATTTCGGATCCGGAACTGCAACAGCTGGCCGCGTACGTCGCCGGAAATTTCGGCAAGGCGCCCTAGGCCATCAACAGACGCGCGCCGCTCCTCAGCCGCGGCCGCTGAGCCGCTCGCTCTCCTGGCGGGTCGAAGCGGGGCCGGTGTTACGCGTGGCCAGTCCGCCGGCGGGGGCCGTCTTGTTGAAGGGTTCCGGATCGCCGGGATTGAGCTTAAGGCCGAACAGCGTGTGCATGCCCGGATGCCGGCCAAGCCCGTCAAAGAGATCGAAGCCGTGATCGAGCCAGGGGCGCAATGGGTCGTCCTCGGTGAGCGGCGGCGTCGTGGCCACGGAGCCAAGCCATAAGAACACGGCGAGCGCGCGGTAGTCGGCGTAGTTGGGACTCTCGCCCCCCAACCACGGTGTCTCGGCCAGCAGCTGGCGCAAGGGCTCGAGGAGCGGCGGGACCTGGGGCAGGCGCGCTTCGCGCCCGGCTTGCACCGCTTCGATCTTGCGACCCAGCATCTTCTCGCGGCTGGCCGTCACGTATTCGTGATCCACCTCGAGCGACAGGTCACGATAGTCCTTGATGTAGCACCCAAACCAGGGCGTGATTGCCGTGCGCCACAGCCAGCCTTCGAGGAATTTGCTCAGAGGCTTGACGCTCGGGTGGCCAATCAGAACCGGTCGCTGGGGGTATTGCTCATCCAGATATTCGGCGATCAGCCAGCTGTCCAGTACCCAATGGCCCTGATCTTCGATGACCGGCAGGCGCTCGGAGCGTCCGCCCGTGCGCTCAAGTATGCCGGTAAAGCCTCCGGGCACGAGCTCGACTTCAAAGCCCTTGTGTGCCAGTGCGTAGCGGGTCGCCCACACGAAGGGACTGATCGTGCAGCCGGAGGCGAGCTGCAAATCGTAGAGTTTGATGCGATGGGGGTAGGTCATGCTCTTGCCCTCGGGCGGCGCTACTTGGAGGTGCCGGGCATGGCGCGGCCGAGTTTCAGGCGGCGCTGGTAGTCCGGGTCATTTTCGTAGCGGCGCAGTGCCGCGATGACTTCGGCGTGCTGCTTCTCGAGCGTAGGTATGAATTCCGGATAGGGCAGAATCCAGAAATCATTGCGGCGCACCGCCTCGACCACGATGCGAGCCAGGTCCACCGGATCGATGCCGGTTTCGATGACGGCCTTGAGGCGTTTGAATACCTCGGGGTCGGCGCCGTAGTAACCGGTACGCGGGTAGCGATCGGGCCGGGAGAGCACCGATTCGTGGATGTTGGTGTTGACGCCTCCCGGGCACAAAACGGAAACGCCGATGCCGAGCTTGTCGAGCTCGACGCGTAGTGATTCCGAATAGCCGCGCACTGCGAACTTGGAGGTGCAGTAGACACCGGTCTGCGGCAGAGCCACAAAGGCCGACATCGAGGCGGTGTTGACGATGTGTGCTCCCGCGCCCGCCTTGATCATGCGCGGCAAAAACACCTGCACGCCGTTGATCATGCCCTTGAGATTGACGTCGAGCTGCCAGTCCCAATCATCATCGCTGGCTTGCTCGATCGGCCCGAACTGGCTGACGCCGGCGGTATTGCACAGCAGCTGCACCGGACCGAAGACGCGCTCGGCCTCATCGGCGGCCCGTGCGTAGGCGGCGCGATCGGTAATGTCGAGCGTGATGGCGTGGACCGGCAGCTGCCTGGCGGCGAAGTGCGCTTTGGCCTGCGCCAGATGTTCCTCGCGCACGTCGACGATCACCACCCGCATGCCGGCTTCCTCGGCCAGAACCTTCGCCTGTCCCAGACCCACGCCGGATCCGCCACCGGTGATGAAGGCCACTTTGCCCTGTAGTTCCTCCATGTCTCCTCCCTTTTGGAGTCCGGTCAAGTGCAAGCTCAAGCCCGATTTTACATGCCCTCAAGGGGGCGTGGGCTGTTGGCAGCGGCCTGATAGGGGGCCAGCAGCGATCGCTGGCGGATCGCGCATTTGGGTCTATTATTGAGATTGCGACTTCGGGAGTGCCCGGGGCAAGAGAGCAGGACCGTATGGGAAGACCGTCAATCCGATGGGCGCTGATCCTCTGCGCTCTGAGCTTGACCGCGCAGGGACAGGTGCCCTCGGCGGGACATTACCTGTTTGCCTGGGCGGGGGATGTCGCCCAAGAGGGCAAGGACTTCCTCGCGGTCATCGATGCCGACCCTGGATCGGCGACCTACGGTCATTTGATGGCGACCGCGGTCACTGATCAACAGACCGGGCAGGTGCATCACACGGAATACACGATGCCGGCCGGCGGGCTGCTGTTCGCCAATGACCACGTGGCAGGCCGTACCTTCATCTTCGATGTCCGCGACCCGATCCACCCGAAAGTCTCCACATCGTTTACGGACTTGGGCGGCTACAGCCATCCGCATTCCTTTCTGAGGCTACCCAACGGGCACGTACTGGCGAGTTTTCAGCACACCCACAGTGCGGACATGGGGACGCCCCAAGCGGGCACGGGAAGTTCCGGCGGCCTGGTGGAGATCGACGATCAGGGCCGAATGATCCGCTCGGCGAGCACGGCCGATCCGGAGGTACCGGGAGCGATGCTGATGCCCTACAGCTTGCTGCCGCTCCCGGAGCTAGATCGTATCGTGGTCACAAACTCTTCGATGCACGATGTCGACCCACATGGCCACACCTACCAAGTATGGAGCCTCTCCGGTCTGAAACTCCTCAGCACCGAGTATTTCGACACCGGTGGAGAGCAGGAGGGCGACCTCAATCCGGAGGAGCCGCGGCTCGGACCCGACGGATCGATCTTCGTGCAGACGCTCAATTGTGGCATCGAGCGGATCACTGAGGTCGCCACCGATCACCCCAAATCCCAGCTCGTTCACATGTTCCCGGGATCGCATTGCGGGGTCCCGACCATTGTCGGCCATTACCTGATTCAGAGCGTGCCCAACATCAACGGTGTGGTGGTGCTCGACCTGTCAAATCCAACCAAGCCCGCGGAAGTGTCCCGGCTGCAGTTGGGCGAGGGTTTCTTCCCGCATTGGACCAGCTGGGATGCCAAGTCGGAGCGCCTGGTCGTGACCGGCATCGGCGACCTGCACCGCCTTTTCATGTTGAAACTGGATCAACACACCGGCGCAATCACGATGGACACGGCTTTCCATGACGCGGACGGCAAAGCAGGATTCAATTTTGACAATCGCCACTGGCCGGACGGCTGGACGGGATCGGCGAGCCCGCACGGCGTAGTTTTCTCGCGCTGAGCTTAATTCAAGCCGAGTCATGAAATCGCTGCTACGCGGGTGGGGCGCGTGCGCAAATTACGAGGCCAGACCGGAGGGACGGAAGATCATGAAGGCCATAGTCTTATCGATCGTTGCCTCGATGGCGCTGTTACCAGCCTCCTCCTTCGCGCACGCCCACCTGCTGCGCTCAAGCCCTGCCGAGAACGCGGTCCTGGACAGATCGCCGCCCGCCCTCACGCTCGCCTTCGCCGAGCCAGTCACCCTGACCGCAGTCAGTATCGAATCGACCCAGGGCGTCAAAGCCGCCCTCAAGCCTCTGCCGTCCAAGCCCACGGCTGAAGCCTCGATGCCACTCCCGCAGCTGGCACTGGGGCATTACAAGATCAATTGGCGCGCGGTCAGTGACGACGGCCACCTTATGTCCGGGGAGATTCATTTCATGGTCGCCGAGAAGGGCGGCCGCTAGAACTGCCCGAGTCTCAGGGGAAGATCAATGGCGAGCTTCGATACTGTCGCGGTCGCCATGCGCGCCGCTGAGTTCGTCGCCATGCTGCAGGCTGCCGGGCTGGCGTTTTTTATGGCGGTCCAGCGCGGCCCATTGGCCGGGAACGCGACGGCTTTGGTTTCGCTGACTCGCAGGTTAACCCTGATCGCCCTGGTCCTGGTTCTGGGTCACCAAGTGATCGAGGCGGCGCGGATCGCGGGAGATTGGTCCGCAGTGCTCGACTTCGAGGTTCAGCGGGGAAACTGGCAGCGATCCCCGGGCGTCTCGGCGCTGGTGGCGGGGACTGGCCTTGCGATCGAGTACGCTGGACTGCACCGGAACACCGTGGCCGGCAGGACACTTGTCGCACTCGGGGCCTTGGGCGTCGTGGCGAGTTTCGCGCTTACCGGCCACACCACCGGCGGGGCCGTATGGTCTCCGATCAGACTTCTATTGGCATTGCATGTCACTATTGTGTCCTATTGGCTAGGCTCAGTCCTCGCGCTCCTGCGCCTGACGCGTGTGGCCAGGACAGCGGCGCTTGCAACGATCAGCACGGCCTTCTCCGCATCGGCCGTATGGATCGTGCCTCTGATCCTTCCCCTGGGCGTCGGGGTTGCACTCGGACTGCTGCCGAACTTCGCCGCGCTACGCACCGTGTACGGGGCCTTCCTGGCCTCAAAGTTTGGCGGGTTCGTGCTGCTGTTGGCGCTCGCGGCCTGGAATCGGTGGCGCGCGGTGCCGGCGCTAGGGCGCGAGCCGCTCGTCGCGGCCGGGCGTTTCCGGCGGGCTCTGCAGGCCGAATATCTGCTCTTGATCGGCGTGCTTTCCATCACCGCGGTGATGACCTCCCTGTATTCCTGGCATTGATGCTCGAGTTTCGCTGAGTGCTATCTTCTGTGCCCCCGGGCGACGAGAAGCCTTAAGAGCAGAAATTAATCGGCCGCCCGATGCCTGCTGCTCGCCCAGTTCACTTATCATTCCCAACAACTCCCGGCCGCTTTGGTTGTCTGAAATTCACACGCCGTGCCCTTAACTACGATTACCCGCACCTGGCCGTTACTACTGGGCATGGGCGTGCTGATGCTAGGTGCCGGACTGCAGAGCACGCTACTTGGCATCCGCGCCACGCTGGAGGGGTTTCCGACGATGGTCACGGGCGTCGTCATGGCGTTCTACTACGTCGGCTATCTTTTCGGCACAATCGCCGCGCCCCGCCTGATCCGTAACGTCGGACATGTCCGCGTGTTTGCGGCCCTCGCGGCAGTCGCTTCGGCATCGACCCTCGTACAAGCGGGGTTCGTGCACCCCGTGGCCTGGGGCGCCATGCGCCTGGTGACGGGATTGTGTTTTGCGGGCATCTACGTGGTCGCGGAAAGCTGGTTGAGCGCCTTCGCGACGCGAACGAATCGCTCCAGGCTGTTCGCCGTGTACATGGTGGTCTTGTACGTGGGGCTTGGCTCTGCGCAGTTCCTGCTGACTGTGTCGAGTCCCACAACCTCCGCGCCCTTCATGTTGGTGTCGGGCCTCATCTGCCTGGCGATGGTTCCAACCCTGCTGGCCTCGCAACTGACCCCGGAGGTCGTCGTGCCCCGCAGCGTTGCATTTCGGGAGCTGTACCGCATCTCCCCCCTAGGCGTCGCAGCGGTAACCGTAGCGGGCGTGATCAGCTCCACCATTTTCTCGATGGGACCGGTGTACGCGCGGCTCAAGGGCCTAGAGACGACCGCGATCGCAACGTTCATGGCCGTCAACATATTCGCCGGCGTCGCGACGCAGTACCCCATCGGCGCATTGGCCGATCGCTGGGATCGCCGTGGTGTGATTGCCGGGGTCTGCGCACTGGCCACCGCGGCGGCAGGAAGTATCGTCGCGTTCCCGGGCATGCCGCATGCGCTGTTTCTCGTGCTGTCGGCCATGTTCAGTGGCCTGGCCCTGACGATCTACTCGCTGGGCATCTCGCATGTGAATGACCGGCTCGAGCCCGCGCAGATGGTCGCGGCAAGTAGCGCGCTGCTGCTTCTCAACGGGACCGCGGCAATCCTCGGGCCACTGCTCGCCAGCGCACTGATGACCGCCAGGGGGCCTGCGGCCTATTTTGCGACCCTCGCGACGCTCAGTGGCGCGCTGACCGTGAACAGTCTATGGCGCAAGAGCCGACGTGCGCCGGTGCCACACGACCAGAAGGGCCCCTATATCCGCACCGAGCCCCAGCCCTGTGCGTCCATCAGCGATCCGCCATGGCTTGAGCAGACAGGCGAGGCGCCGTCCTTGAAAAGCTGAAGCGCGAGGGCTCGGCATTATCCGAGCGGCACGCGAGAGGTTTTGCGTACGGGCATGGGCAGATTCGATGAGCGGGCCATCGGCCCGAAGCCCTCGGGCGTCATTCCACCGCAAGCTTTAGCAGGCTCGCCGTATGCTCGGCGATTATGCGCTCCTCGTCGGTAGGAACGACCCAGACCTCACCGCCCGACTGCGGGCTGCTGATCCGGCCGCTGTGACCCGCGGCATTGAGGGCTGAATCAAGCTGTAAGCCGAGCCACCCGCAGCCCGCCACGATCTGGTTCCTTGTGGCGGCGTCGTGCTCGCCAATGCCACCGGTAAACACGAGGCCGTCCAGACCACCCAGCGCCGCCGCCATGGACCCGATCTCTCGAATCACCCGGTATTCGAAAAGGGCGATGGCCTCGGCGGCTGAAGCCTCTGCCGAGCTACGCAAGACCCGCATGTCGGGTGAGATTCCCGAAACGCCGAGCAGTCCGCTGCGGCGGTAGATCAGATCCTCGATTTCGCGCGGACCCATCTTGTGCTGATCCATCATGTACAGCAGGACGCCCGGATCGATCGAGCCGCACCGCGTGCCCATCATCAGGCCTTCCGCTGCGGTGAAGCCCATGGTGGTGGCGACACTCCTGCCATTGTGCACGGCGCACAGGCTGGCGCCGTTGCCAAGATGGGCAATGACAATCCGTCCGGCTGCGAATTGCGGAGCGAGCGCACGCAAGTGCCGGCAAACGAATTCGTAGGAAATCCCATGAAAGCCGTAACGCAGAACGCCTTCTTCGCCTAGGGCGCGGGGTAGGGCGTAACGGCGGGCGATGAGCGGCTGGCCGGCGTGGAAACTGGTGTCGAAGCAGGCCACCTGTGGCAGGTCGGGCGCGGTGGCCGCGATGGCGCGGATGGGAGCAAGATTGTGCGGCTGATGGAGCGGCGCCAGGGGTACGAGTGTCTCGAGGTCGGCGAGCACGCGAGGATCGACTCGCTCGGGCTCCAGATGGCGCGTGCCGCCGTGCACCACGCGATGCCCGACGGCGGTGATGGCGTCCGCCCCCAACTGCCCATTGAGGATTGCCACGATCTCTTGGGTGGAGGCCTCATGGTCGAACCCGTCGGCCTGCCACTGCTGCACGCGTATCTGAATGCCGCTGGCATCCTTCAATATCAGGCGCGGCGCAACACCGATGGCTTCCACTTGGCCCCTGAGTATCCAGGGCAGCCCGCGGGCAATCCTGCACACCGCAAACTTGATGCTGGAGGAGCCCGCATTGAAGACCGCGATGTGACGCGGCGTCATTGAGACGCGGTCCTCTTCAATGGCGTTGTCTGTCTTTTCACGCCGCGCGGCGGCCAGGGGTGATGCGACGGTGCATAAGACTGCCTGCGCCAGCAGTCTCGGGCGGAGCGCGTGTCAGAAAGAGTAGCCAAGTGAAAGGTCCGTGCCATAGTCGGAGTTCGACTTGGCGTTGGCTCCGGGTTTGTTGTCGTATGTCCCGTACAACGAAATCTCGAAGAAGAAATCCCTCACAATCTCATAACGGGACACCATCCTCGCCGCCGCCCTGACTCTTCCAGCGTCGGTGATACTCGGAAGTAAGGAAAATTGCACGTTCAGCGTTCGCTCGGGCGTGTCGTATTTAAAGAGCGCAAAGTCCGTGCCGAGCACGGCCTCGACATTTTCCTGGTTCGGTGCGGCCACTTCCCGTTCGCTGGTCAGATTGGCCCCGACATAGGCCGCCCATTCATGATTCGGCGACTGATTCAGGTAGCGACCGAACGCGCCACCGAACGTGGTGCGCAGGTTCAGTCCCAACTCATCATTGCTTTCAAATTTCAGAGTGCTCTGCCAGAACCACTGTTTTTTAAGAAAACGGCGATACTGGCCCGTAATATCGAAGCGCTGCGTGTCTTCCGAGCCGTCCTGGCTCGTAACGGCGGTGGAACCGTCCAGCGACCATTTGTGATCCTGCTGGGTGGAACTCAAACCCGCCGTGAATGAAAAAACCTGCAGGTTATTTGACTTGGTGTAACTGTAGCCGCCGGTCAGGTAACCGTCCAAGCGATGCGCTAGCCGTTTGCCCTCATCAAGCGGAGAGACCTGCACCACCTGGATTAGCGGTAGGCTGATAGCGGTGGAGCCGGGGCCATCGGACAGTTGCAGCAGCCCGGGTTCGGCGGCCGGCGCGGCGCTCCCGTAATAGCGCTCGCCGTTCGCGAGATCGACTTCCAAGCGCTGTTTTGACTCCACGCTCACGACGTCGCGCCACTGGACGTAGATGGTGTCGGCCGTATCCGTGCTGAGCTTGAGTTTTCCCCTGACGACTTCTTTAATCTCGCCTGTCAAGCGATCGCCATTCCGGAGCACGATAATGTCGGTCTTGGGGGCGGCCCGGGCTCCGGAGGCCGCGAGCAAACCGAGCAGCAGCAGCGTGATGCCGTGCCGTACGCGGAGTGCGACCGATGGCCTCACGCATCCAGCGGCGATGAACCAGGGCCGACGGCTCCGCCGTCGACTCTCTCCAGACATCCGAGACTTCATGCGAAAGACTTTAGCTCTCATCCAGGATTGGCGTCCTTAAGACCTCGCAGGCGGGATGGGTTCACGACGTATGCGGCGCAACGTCCACCGTTGGAGCGCAATTTCATGGCGCCGCGCCTCAGCCATTCGCGCCATCGTGCTGCGAATCCGAACAGCCACTCCGAGATCCAAGGCTACGGGCGTGAGGACAGGAAGTACAGTCGAAGGCTGCCTAATACTACCTATCCGGCGTGCTGCTTCTCCCAGGAACGTACGCTAATCCGTGCCGCATCGAAGATGCGCTCGTAGTTCGCCTTGCGGATCTTCAGGCTTGCCTCTGGCGTCAGCTGCTTCCAGACGGGTGTCCACATTTCGTAGATGCGCAGCTGCGTGGCCTGGTCAGGGGGCGCCACGTTATCCGTGCCGAACAGAAAACGGTCGGGATGACCGTTGAAGACTTCAACCGTTTGCTTGATGCTCGCGGGTGTCGCAATGGCGTATTTGGCGACCTCATCCCAGGAAATATCGAAGTACACGTGACTTAGCTGCGGGTCCTCGAGAATCGACTCGATGATCTCCCGGTACCGGGGGCTGCGCTCAGCGGAATCCTCCGTCGCCTGGCCCTGCACCGGGTGCACGACCCGCCCCAGTCCCATGTGGGCCCAGATGATCGTGGTCTTCGGGTGGCGGCGGAGCAGGTCCTTCATCTGGGTCAGGTATACCGGCTCGGCGCCCTCCTTTGCGAAGGGCATGTCGATGTCGTTGTGCAGGATCACCGGCAGGCCAACCTCGGCGGCAAAATCCAGGATGCGATCAAGCGCGGGATCGGTAAGGCTCGCCGTGTCTCCCGCGACCTTGCTGGAGACGAACTCCTTGTGGATCGTGAACTCGCCTATGCCGCTGAATACGCCTGGGAACAGTTCGAGCACGCGCCGGATGTGATCCACCGCGTACATATCCGCGGGGTTAAATCCGGTGATCATCGGATCGAGTCGCGCCTGCTGATCGCGGGGGAGCGACTGGTAGGCACGCGCGATTATGGCGTCCGTGAACGAGTAGTAATACAAAGCAGCGTCGGACTGCAGATAGTAGGTCGGCGCGAAATCACCCGAGTTCTCGTATGACCAGGTCTGCTGGAGCGGTATCCCGAAGAGCGTTGAGCGACCGATCTTGTCGCCCATGATCTCGAGGTATTTGTGTATATCGGTGCCTTTCTGCACGTAGTTGGTGAGGTGGAAGTGCGAGTCGTTGAAGAGGTAGTCCGGTGGGGCGGCCAAAGCGCAGCGTCCCCCGAGCAACCCGCAGAGACTGGCGACTGCTATCGTAGTAAAACGCGCCCTAAACCGCGCGCGCCGTCGGTGGGAGCTGCAATGCCGGCCGTTCATGTGTGCTCGATCATAAGGCCAACTCAAAGTCCGTATTGAAGACGAACCCCTTGGCGCCTACCGGATAGGTGTAGGCGGTGCCCCCGGTCGGGGCCCGATCAAGGTAAAGGACCTGGGTGTTCCAACGCAGAACCTTGTTGTTGTATGGGAACAGGTTCATTCCAATACGACCCTCAACTTGGTTGCCGTAGTCGCCATACACTTTCGAAGTGCCGGCATACAGCTGCAAAAACTTCGGCATCACCATGCCCGACAACCACAGCGAGTAGCCGTGATTGTTGATCTGGGATATCGAACTTGTGCCCGGGCCCTGGAAATCGTTGAGTTGGCGTAGGTAATACTCGCCCTCCAGTGCCCAGCCGCGATACTTGAACCCGAAGTCGACATCCTCGATGTAGACCTGCAATTGATTAACCACAATACCGGGACCGAAGATGTCCGGCGTGAAGACCACCGTGCCATCCGAAAGCCGGATTTGCGTATTCTCGAATGAATCCTTGTTGGGCTGGCTCTGCTTGGTTTCCGTGCTGTGAGTAAAATGGCCACCGAGGCGTGTCGAAAGATCTTGATGCGGATCAAAGTCGCCAAATCCGATGCCATAATTCTTTTGCGGTTCCCAGATGAGCGCGGCCGCCGTTGTATCCAGATGATTGTCGAGTTGCGCGGCGCTCACGCCCAGCGTACTCATGTTGTTGCCGAGCATGACCTGGTAGCGCAGCGTGTCGGTGATATCGCCACGCGCCCAAACTCCCGAAGTATACGAAGGACGGAAGAATTCATCGGCCATCAACCGATTGTCCACCGAGAGCCAGAAGGGGAAGTTTCCCTCTGTACTTCGCACGCCCGGCAGGCTCGTGATCCCGGCCGACGCCGTAAAGTGTTTGTTGAAGGTATAGTTGAGATTGCCTGCGAGCACCACCTGTGCGCCCTGACCTTGCGAGGTATTGGACGACCAGGCATACAGGAAGTAGCGGAAATTGGGATCTAGCAGCCAACCCAGCAATTTGAATTGCACCTTCTGGAGCTGGATGTCATTGCGCCGTTGGACCGCGACGTTCGATCCGAACGCATTGACGTACGAGCCCTCGAGGTCTTGCTGATTGAGGTACCGCGCATACGAGTAGATCGAGAGACTCACGTCGCCCTGATCCGTTTCGGCGAGCTTAAATCCACGATTCGGGGTGTAGGTACCCCACGACGTTTTGGGTGGTGGCGCTCCCCATCCGCCCTCGGGCATGTCTTCGCCCGCCGCGACCGCCCGCACCGCCCGGCGAAGGGAACCGGCAGCGGCCGCCTGGGCGGAAGAGCCCTGCGAAGCCGTGCCGGCCGGTGCCGCCGGCGTCGGGTTGGCCACCGCCGGGCTTATCGCCATCGGTTGCGCGGATGTGGTCTTCAGCTGCTCGATCTCAGCGTCCTTTCGCTTCAGCTCGTCTTCGAGTTCCTGTTGGCGCTGCTCCAGACGCTGCAATCGTTGCTCGACGCTATCGGTCCCGGCTGGAGAGGCGGCCTGCCCGAGTGCCGCCAACGGCAGTGCCGCTACGAAAAGCGCTGTCAGCGCCGGCATGAGGGCACTGCGAGTGGGGGGCGGCGCAGCGGCCGCTGACGGGCGAGCGCCCGTCAAAACACGGGTCCATGCATAGTACGGGTATCTCCTATTTCAGTCCGGCGGATCCCGGCCAGAACAGGTTGTAATCCAGGCGTCTTGCCACGTACTGGATGACTTCCTGTGCCTTGACACTGTTGCCGGCCTCATCGAGAGGCGGCGCGAAGACCGCGATGGCACCCTTGCCGGGCACGATGGCGAGGATACCACCACCCACGCCGCTTTTGGCGGGCAGCCCCACGTGCCAGGCCCAGCCACCCGAGCCGTCGTAGAGACCGGCCATCATCATGGCGCTGAGGATTTCCGGAATGTTTTCCCGCTTGATCACCTGTTCTCCGGTCGCCGGATTGACGCCGTTGTTTGCCAGCGTAGCGCCCATGTGCGCCAGTTGCAGGGCGTTGATGCCTACCGAGCATTCCTTGGTGTAAACGTCGACCGACTCGAAGGGATCGGAGTAGATGCGTTCATATTTCGCAAGCAGGTAGGAGAGCGCTTTGTTGCCCGTGTTGGTGGCCGCCTCAGACTTATAGATGTCGTCCATGATGGTGAGCTTTTCGCCCGCCACGCGGCTGTAAAAATCGAGGATCTTGTTCCACTTCTCGGCCGGCGTCTTACCCGCGATCAGGCTCACGGTGGCAATGGCGCCCGCGTTGACCAGCGGATTGCCGGTGTGGCTGGGCATGTCGACCACGGCAACGGGCGAGTTAAAAGCGCGGCCGGTCGGCTCGGAGCCCACCTTTTCGAACACCTTATCCGCCCCCAGTTCCTGCATGGCAAGTGCGAGCGAGAACACCTTCGCGATCGACTGGATGGAGAACGTGCTCTTGGCATCGCCGAGCGTCACCACTTGGTTGTCCGTCGTAATGACTGCAATGCCAAACAGCTTCGAGTCCACCTTGGCCAGCGCCGGAATGTAGTCGGCGTTCTTGCCGCGCGTGTCACCCTTGAACTTGTCGTAGGCTTCCTTAATGATCGCCTGCACCTGTTCGATTCGGGGAGCGACCGGGCTCGCCTTCGAGGGCGCGGCCTTCATGGCTGGGGCCGCCTGGGCGGCAGCAACCATCGGTACTGCCAGTGAAATTACGGCAGCAACGCACAGCTGGCGCAGACACGGGATTGGATTCATCGCAGTTCTCCGATAGTTTGGGTTCTTGTCCGGAAGTCCAAGTATAAGCCGAACGTGAAGGAGATGGCATTTGCCAACCGGTATAGCGGGACAAATATAACCGAGGTGCAATGTTCACGCCCGGCGTGATATATCCCCGTTTCGCGCGGAAGCGACTAGCAACACATGGCCAATCATGGCCGCTGAGCGCATCGCGCCGACAATTCGCTGCTCTTCCTTGAGGCGTACTATCTCATTGCACAGGGAGTCGATCTGGCGCAAGCCAAGGAGAGACGGCCAAAGCCCGCGAATAGATTGGGTTGAATCGCCTGAAAGACCTTAATGAATTCGGCCAGATCGGCGCGCCACAATTCCGCGCTGGCGGCTGATGCGGCCGAAGGCGGCAGCCAAAGCACCAACGCAATACCTAGGACCGCTGCAACGATTCCCGTCCTGAAACAGGCACCCGGAGTCCCGATGCACATGGGCCGCGAGGTCCCCATCCATCCCACAGATGTCTAGGCACTCCCGGTGGTTTAGCGCTTTAGCCGAGGAGAAGGGTAGTCCCGGCGCTCGCCTCGCTGATTCGGCCAGCCGGCCGCTGGTGCTGGGCGGCTTGCTGTCGACCCCATGCGGCGCGATACCGGGCAGATGGTAGGTGCGGCGAGCGTCCCGGGGGTCGCTTCACGGAGCCGTGATCTAAACGGCTAAGCCGAGGTCGCCGAAACTCGTTACCCACTCGGCGCCTGGCGCGCGGCTTCATTGAGCGTGACCAGTAGGACAAAAAATCCTTAAATTCAATAAGATACGTGATATTCGGGAAAGCGCTGGGACCCTTGAGAGCCGCAACGGGGATGTCTTTGATCCGCCGCGGTGTTGCCCCTCGGACGCGGCCCGCGCTAACTTGGGCAATAATCGTGTGGAGCTCCGAAATTCCGCGGCAAAGTTCGGCCGCATTTGGCCGATCGGCACGGCCGCCGGACATGGTGTGCCCACTGTGGCGCAAGGACTAGCTTTTGCTATTAAGAATCAACGCAGTTCTGGTTGTCGCATTTGCCATCGCGGCCTTCGGAATCGCCATGGCCCTTAAATCGACGCTGCAAGCGAACGCTGCACACGAGGTGCTGAACGAAGCGGGGCTGATGATGGACAGCGCGGCGGCGATTCGCGCCTATACCTCGACGGAGATCGTGCCGCTGCTCGGGGAGAAGATGAAAGAGGAATTTCGACCGCAGAGCGTGCCCTCGTACGCCGCAACGCAGAATTTTCTCAAACTTCATGAGCGACATGCCGACTACGCCTACAAGGAAGCGACACTGAACCCGACCAATCTGCGCGATCGCGCCGCGGACTGGGAGGCGGACATCGTGCAGAAATTTCGCAATGACCCCAGCGCCCAGGAAGTCACTGGTGAGCGGGAATCCTCCATGGGGCCGACGCTGTATCTGGCACGACCGATCCGTGCGGTCGATCGATGTCTCCCGTGCCACAGCTTACCCGCGAACGCCCCGGCGACGCTTATCGCTCGCTACGGCAGCAACAACGGATTCGGGTGGCAGGCGGGCGAAGTGGTGGGTGCGCAGATCGTGTCGGTCCCGGTCTCCAGTGCCTCGGCGAGGGCCGATCTGGTCTTGAGGACGCTGGTGATATCGCTGTTCGCGATGTTCACGGCAATTTTGCTGATCATCAACGCGGCCTTGTACATTTTGGTCGTGCGCCCGGTAAAGGAAATGGCGCGCGTCGCGGACCAATTGAGCCTGGGGAACACGTCAGTGCCGGAATTCTCGACACGCGGCGGACATGAGGTCGAGATGCTGGCGGTATCCCTCAATCGACTGCACAAGAGCCTGGACAAGGCCCTGCGATTGCTGGAACGTTGACGTGAATCCGCACGACGTCTTTGTCAGTTATTCTCAATCGGACCGCCAGTGCGCCTTTGACATCGTCGCCTGGCTCGAAGCGCGGGGAATCAGCGTCTGGATCGCCCCGCGCGACGTGTCGCCCTCTGCCGACTGGGCAGAGGATGTCATCGATGCCATCTCTTCCTCGCGCATCATGGTTCTGGTGTTCTCGGCGAGCACCAACGAATCGGTGCAAGTGCGTCGCGAAGTCGAACGTGCTGTTCACAAGGGGCTGGTCGTGCTTCCGTTCCGTGTCGAAGACGTGTTGCCTATCAAGAGCCTCGAGTACTTTCTGAGTTCGCAGCACTGGCTGGATGCGTTTCCGCCGCCCCGCGAACCGCACTATGAGCGACTGTGCTCGTTCCTGAAGTCAGCGCTGGCGGCACCGAAGAGCAACCCTGCGCAGCAACCGTCGCGTGGCTGGGCCGGACCCGCAGATTCGCCCAAGATTGCCCTGGCCACAGTTTCTGACGCCGTGGCCCTGGATCCGGCGCCACGTTCCCACTGCGCGACTCCGGAGCAGCTCCATCAGCTCGAAATCGAATTGGCGCGGTACATTGGTCCGGTCGCCAAGCACCTGGTACGGCATGCCGCCGCCAGCGCTGCCGACTTGCAGCAACTCTCGCTTCGTTTGAGCGCCGAACTCGACAGCGAACAGGACCGACAAAAGTTCATGGGCACTTGTCGCATGCTCGGTGGCACGCCGCTATAGACTGTGCGCCGCGTCCAGAACGATTGAGAAAGCGCGGGAATACAAAGGTCCGGAATGCGGTACCGCTGAAGGGGCACCGAGAACCGCCGGACTGAAAATGCGATCGGCCGGAGTGGTCTTCCTCAAAATCCTATTCCGGAGGCGAGGCGGCATTGCTGCGTACAAGAACAAGTGCGCAGCCGCTGGCGAGCGCAGCTGCACCCGCCCCGATGAGGGCGGAAATGCGGAACCCCGAGACGAACCGCTCGGCGGACCCCTGCAGCAAGAACATGAACCCCAGCAAGGCGGTGGCAATCAAGCCGGCGATGCGAGCTACCGCGCTGTTGAACCCAGAGGCGGCGCCCACATGATCAAGGTCAACCGAGGCGATTACGGTCGTGGTCAGGGGCGCCACGCTGATACCCATCCCGATGGCCACCAGTAGGGTGGGAGGCAGGATGTCAGTCCAATAATCGACTCTTACAATACCGACGCGCGCATAGAGCGCAAGGCCCAAAGCAACCAGTGCCGAGCCGATGGCCAGGGGCCACTTTCCGCCGACACGCCCCGCCAGCCCACCCATCAGTGGGGAGCCGAGGCCGATCAGAATCGGCAGCGGCAGCAGCGCCGCGCCGGCAGCGATCGCCGAATAGTTGGCCACGCGGATCAGCAGGTACGGCAGCAGTACCAGTAGCCCGCCGAGGCTCCCGTAAAGAAAGAACGTGAGGAGGGTGATGCCGGTAAAAGTCCGCGTGCCGAACATGGCTAGCGGCATGATCGCTTGCTCACCGCGCCTTCGCTCCAGCGCAAGGAACACGCCACACAGGGCAAACCCGCCGAGCGTGGCGAGCCACAGCCAGTTCACCGGGGCGCTCGCGGTGGCCGCTGCGGTCAGCGACCAGGTGAGCAGGCCTAGCGCCACCGTCGCGCATGCTGCGCCCGCCCAATCGAGTGACGGCGACCGGCGCCTGTCCTTGCTCTCGGCGACGTAAGCCCAGCTCAGGTAGGCCGCGGCGGCGGCGACCGGAAGATTGATGAGGAAGATCACACGCCAACTGATTGCATCGACGAGCCAGCCGCCGAGGAGCGGCCCGAGCGCGCCGGCCACCGCACCCACGGCGGCCCACATCCCAATCGCCCGACCGCGCGCTTCGCCAGTGAATGCTGAGCCGAGGATCGCAAGGCTGTTGGGCATCAGCAGCGCGGCGCCGAGTCCCTGCACAAAGCGGGCCGCCAGTAGCCACCCAAGCGTAGGCGCGGCGGCGCACAGGATCGAGGCCAGTGTAAAGAGGCTGAGTCCGCTCAAGAACAGGCGTCGCCGCCCGAAATGATCTCCCGCACCTCCGCCCAGCAGCGTTAGTGCTCCGACCGGCAGGAGATAGGCGTTGATGGTCCAGGAGAGTTCGGCGGGGCTGGCCCTGAGACTTGCCGCTATCGCGGGCAGCGCGACATTTACGACAGAGCCGTCGATGAATGCCAAACTCGAGCCGAGAATGGTGGCGGCCAAAGTCGCGCGCGGGTGCGGAGTGCTGCACGGAGTAGTAGCGGCCGCGATCCGAGAGTCGCAGGGACCGGCGAGGGCGCCCGACATCGTGCTAGTTCCTTACGCTCAAAGAAGCACCATTGACTTCGCGCGTGTGAGTTTAGCCATCAGCTCAGTCCATCGTGCCGTATCGGGCCCAAAGGGAACTCAGGGCGTGTCCCAGATCGTCTTCAGTGTCCACGGACTGCCTTCCATGGCCCAGAATGACCCGTCGAGCAGCCGGTGGTTCTCATCGAGCGCCGCGATCTGCCCCATATCCTCCGGGCTGAGTTCGATCTGCGCCGCTGCGAAGTTCTCGCGCATTCGGGACGGGGTCACCGACTTGGGAATCGTGGATATTCCTCGGTTGATATGCCAGGCAATCAAAACCTGGGCGGGCGTGCAACCGCAGCCTTGGGCGATTGACCTGATCACCGGGTTGTCGAGCAACACCGGCGCATTGGCGGCCTTGACGGAGGCAGGGCGATCCGACGATCCCAGCGGCGCCCAGGCCGTCATGTGGATGCCCTCGGAGGCGCAGAACCTCACCAGTTCGGGTTGCTGCAGGAGCGGGTGCATTTCCACCTGATCAACTTCCGGCTTGATCTTGCAGTGACCGATGATGTCGCGCAGTTTCTTGACCGTAAAATTCGATACACCGATGTGGCGCGTTAGACCGGTGTTTACGGCGGCTTCCATACCTTCCCAGGTGGATTGGATTGGGGCCTCTGCGGGCGGCAGGAAATCCGCGGCAGTGGTTGGGAAAACGGAGCCCGGCCTGAGAGGAATCGGCCAGTGGATCAGGTAAAGATCGAGGTAGGCGAGGCCGAGGTCTTGAAGTGATTTCCCGATGGCGGCCGGGATGTTGTCGCGTCCATGGGAGTTGTTCCACAACTTGGAGGTGATCCATAGCTCCTTGCGTGTCACCTGGCCTTCATCAATCGCATCGCGCAAAGCGTGGCCGATCTCCGGTTCATTGCCATACACCAGGGCGCAATCGATGTGTCGATATCCGATCCGGATGGCTTCCCGGACAGCGGCGTAGACCTCTCCGGGAGCTGACTTCCAGGTGCCGAGACCCAAGATCGGCATTTGATCGCCATTCGAGAATTTGAGCGTCTTCATGAATTTCTCTCCCGCGTCGATGGGATCGCGCCCTGCTCGGCCGTCAAGAAGAGGATACACCCAATAGGGCGAGTGATTCCGGATCCGGCGAACGTGCCAGGCTCAGATAGGGCTGCAAGTCATTAATCAAAAAGGGTGCATCCAAAACAAAGTTGACCTCGTAAGAGTAAGGAGATGTGCAGGTCTCTTAAGGCGATGGCCACCTCCGGGATTCAGCGGTGGCTGTCGCTGTTTGGCCTCGTTGTGGGTGGCACCGTAAGGGCCATCAACGCGATCGCCGGCATACCCGCCACGGGACTCGAGCAGGTCGTCATCACCGCAGGCCGGGACAACCTCGATGGCGACGTCGATTCAGCAAGTCAGGGCGTTGTGATTGAGGAGCAGTTGGACAATCGCCCCATATTGCGGCCCGGGGAAGTGCTGGAGGTCGTGCCTGGCCTGGTGGTGACTCAGCACAGCGGTGACGGCAAGGCAAACCAGTATTTCCTGCGCGGCTTCAACCTGGACCATGGCACGGATTTTGCGACCCGAGTCGACGGCGTTCCCGTCAATATGCCGACGCACGCCCATGGCCAGGGATACAGCGATCTGAATTTCATGATCCCCGAGTTCGTAGATCGGGTGGAGTATAGAAAGGGCACCTATTATGCCGATCAAGGTAATTTCTCCGCCGCCGGTGCCGCCGATGTCGGCTACAAACACAAACTCGATCAGCCCTTTTTGGTCTCGCTCTCCGCAGGACAGGATGGCTACGATCGCGTGTTGGTCGGCACGTCGTCGATGGTGCTGGGTGGCGATCTGTTGTTCGGTGCGGAGTATTCGGACAATGATGGTCCATGGGATTTGAAAGAGGGGTATCGCAAAGTCAACGCACTGCTTAAATACAGCAGTAATGGTGTCGAGCGCGGCTACACGATCACTGCCATGGGATATGACGGACGCTGGCGCTCCACCGATCAGATTCCGTTGCGTGCCGTCGATGAAGGTCTCATTGACCGTTTTGGTGCGATTGACCCGACCGACGGCGGCACGTCGTATCGCTACAGCCTGTCCGCCCAAGGGTGGCAAAAGGCAGCACTAGGCAGGCTTCGAGCGAGCGTTTACGGGATTGCCTACAAGCTCGATCTTTTTTCCAATTTCACATACGCCACGGATCCTGTTCATGGCGACCAGTTCGAGCAATTCGACAATCGGCACGTACTGGGGGGCGAGGCTGTCTACGACCAACCACTCTCCTTCCTGGGCCATAAGGGCACATTCACGATTGGAGTGCAAATCCGCAACGACGACATCGACCCCGTCGGACTCTATGATACCGAACGGCGCGTACGGTTTGCCACGGTGCGCCAAGACAAGGTTCTCCAGACCAGTTATTCGGCCTATCTGAGTCAGGCATTGCGCTGGACGCCGTGGTTTAGAAGCGAACTCGGATTGCGCACCGATTATTTCAACTTCGATGTTCACAGCAACCTAAGCGCAAATTCCGGCACCACCAATGCCTC
Source organism: uncultured Gammaproteobacteria bacterium (assembly GCA_963789365.1). Classification (GTDB taxonomy): domain Bacteria; phylum Pseudomonadota; class Gammaproteobacteria; order Steroidobacterales; family Steroidobacteraceae; genus FEN-1191. The sequence goes on along the minus strand of CAWBKJ010000004.1, from coordinate 1,284,318 downwards.
CATCGCAAGCCCAAAGATGTCGCTGATCTTCGGGCCGTGGCAAAAGACCGAGTATTTTTTCAATGTTGGCGAAGGGTTTCACAGCAATGACGCGCGCGGAACCACTATCACGGTGGACCCAAATGACGGCGTGACGCCGGTGTCGAAGGTAAGCCCATTAGTGCGCGCGATCGGCGGCGAGGCGGGACTTCGTAGCGCGATCATTCCGCACGTACAGTTGGCGGCTTCGCTCTGGAAACTCCATCTCGACTCGGAGCTGCTATTTACTGGAGATGGGGGTACCACCGAACCGAGCCGCGCCACCGATCGCCGCGGCGTTGAGCTTAGCGTCTATTACACGCCTGTACATCAGTTGGTGATCGATGCGGATCTTGCTTACTCTTACGCCAGATTCGCCGCGGGTGATCCGGGCGGCAATCGCATTCCGAACGCCGTTGAATCGGTGGTCTCGGCTGGCGTGGTCTACAATAGCTTCACCGGCTTGTACGGTGGCGTCAGATTGCGGTATTTCGGACCCACACCTCTGATCGAGGACGACAGTGTCCGATCGGCATCGACGACTTTGGTCAATCTCGATGCCGGGTACCACGTCAATCCCGCCGTCAGCCTCGCGGTCAGCGTCTTTAATCTGATGAACCGTCGGGACAATGACATTACCTACTACTACAAATCGCAGCTGCCGGGGGAGGCCGCCCCGGTCGCCGACACTCACTTTCACCCCGTCGAACCCCGGACGGTGCGGGCGGAAGTCACGATGAAATTCTGATGCCGCCGTCCGCTGGTAGTTACACGCGCACTCATGGCGTCTGTAAGGGAGCGGCGGATGCTGTAAGCAGTCGTAAAGGTTGGATCGGTACTGATGTAGGTACATTGCCCGAACACGGCATCGTCCCTACAGTTCCTATCAGTGAGCCAACCGGAACGAGCCCAAGCTGAAAAATCGGTACACGAGCTGCCTTTGCGAAGCGTTCGCGCCGCGCGAGGTGGACCCAGCTTTTGTTCATGGGGGGAGTGACTTGCGGTAGGATTCCTCCCAATGGGGCGAGCGTTTGGCCTTGAGCATGAAGCCAATTGCCAGAGAGCAGACCGCCGCGGTTGGGAGCGGACCAAGTTGACAAAACCATCATAAAGCCCGTGACAGTTGACTGCGATGAATCGGATTTAGGCGACGCTGAACCCGGCCGGAGTCGGCGCGGCGGAACACCGAGGCACAAATGATCATTCGTTGGAAGCCAGCCGCGCGGCTCGCGGCGGCCGCTGCGCTGTCGCTGGCCCTGTTGTCAGTTGGATTCCCGCAGCCGCCGGACCCGCATATCGCCGTCACCGAATCAGGCGTGGTGCGCGGAGAATCAGAAACCGGCATCCTCGTCTTTCGCGGCATTTCCTATGCCGCGGCGCCCACCGGAGAGCGACGTTTCATGCCGCCCAGCCCGATGCCACGCTGGGCAGGCATCAGGGATGCCCGTGATTTCATGCCGGCTTGTCCGCAGGTGGTGGAGCGCGACCCGACCGAAAACAATAACTCGGTGATGTCGGAGGATTGTCTTGGCCTGAATGTGTGGACACCGGGCACGAACAGCGCCCACCGGCCCGTCATGGTGTTCATACACGGCGGTGCGTTCATCGAGGGCAGCGCGCGCAACAGCTGGTACGACGGAGCGGCCCTGGCTCGCCGCGGTGACGTCGTCATCGTGACGCTGCAATATCGGCTCGGCGCGCTGGGCTTTCTCGAGCTCGGGCGGCTCGGAGGCGAGAAATATGCGGCCAGCGGCAACCTCGGCATCCTGGACCAGGTCGCGGCGCTGCAATGGGTGCACAAAAACATCGCGCACTTTGGAGGTGACCCCGCCAACGTAACGGTCTTCGGGGAGTCGGTGGGCGCCACGAGCGCCGCGATCCTCATGACAATGCCATCGGCGCGCGGACTGTTCCACAAGGCAATACTCGAGAGCAATTCCGGGACCCGCGTGGGACATGATCTGGAGCAAGCAGCGCAGATGGCGCAGGCCTACATGCGCGCCGCTGGAGCTGCGTCGGTCGCGGACCTCTACCGCCTCAAGTGGCAGGACCTTCGGGACGCCCAGGAGCGGTATTTCGAGTCGGCCTTTGGTGATTCGACTTTCGGCCCCACCTGGGACGGGGTCGTGATCGGCGAGCCGCCCATGAAGGCGATCCAATCAGGAGCTGCTGCCAAGATTCCGGTGCTGCTGGGTACCAACCTGGATGAGGTCCGGTACTGGACGGAAATCGAAGAGCTGCCGCTCCAGCTCAAGTCCCGATCCACGCTCAGTGAACAGGTCGCGGCATTCGCGGGCTCCCAGGCGGAACAGATTGTGGCTACCTACGTTCGGCTCAACCCCGATTATGGCGCCGCAGTCCTGCAGCTCGAGACTGATGCGCTCTGGCGCATGATGGCGATTCGCACGGCCGAGGCATTGTGCGAGCGCCAGCCCGTCTACATGTATTTGTTTACCTATCGTTCCACGGCGCGGCACGCGAACTACGGCGCAGCTCACGCAATGGAATTGCCCTTCGTGTTCGGTGGCATCGATGCCCTCGACGCGATCGCGTTTACCGGGCGGGCTCCATCACGCCGCCCGTTGATGGACCACATCCAGGCGGCCTGGCTCCGGTTTGCACGCACGGGTAAGCCCGATGAACCGGGCACCACATCCTGGCCGCGCTATGATCTTGCCGATCGCACTACGATGGAGCTGGGCCCGGCCGTAAGGGTCGTACACGACCCCTACGCCGAGCAGCGCAAGGTGTGGAATGGCGTGCCGTTCGACAATGAAAGACCAAACGGCGAGCAGGCGACTCGGCTGCTGTCGGAGCAAAGTTCAACTCCATCAAGTCCCTGACTCGTCGGCTGCATCGGGTCGAGAATGACAGAATTTCGAGGGCCGTAGACATCCTCAGGCGGACGGGAACCCTGAGGGCGACCAATAAGCTCGTCAGGTAACAGGGCAAATTAGGGCAACGGTATCCACTCCGTTTCGCCCGGCACATGACCTAGGGCTTGCCGGTTCCAGGCCTCCTTGGCCGCTTCGATCCGTTCAGGGTGCGAGGAGACGAAATTCCACCACATGTGGCGGCGCCCACCATCGAGTGCCTTGCCACCAATCACGACGTAGCGGGCGCCGCGCGGTGCACTAATCCGCGCATCCTTGCCGCATTCCAAAGCCGCAAGCGTGAAGGGCGGCAGCTCGACGCCGTCCACCTCGATCGCCTGGTCCAAGGAATAACAGCCAAGTTCAACTTTGCTCGATTCCATGCGGCCCGGAAGGTGCAGCGAGCCGCCGGGTGAAGCGTTGATATCAAGATAGAGCGTCGGCGACGCCGTTGCGACCGGCGAGTGCAGCTGATGCATCGAGCCGATCAGCAAGCGCGCCGATACGCCGTCCTCCTCCCAAATTGGAATTTCGCGGGCCGCCGTGTGCCGGAAGGACGGCGCGGATTCCTCCCGCTCGATCGGCAATCCCACCCACAGCTGCAGGCCATGTGAGTGCCAGCCGGTCCGCTTGAGGTCCTGCGGAATACGTTCAGAGTGCACTATCCCCGACCCCGCGCTCATCCAGTTGATCGCCCCTGGCTCGATGCGTTGGACCGATCCGAGGCTGTCACGATGCTCAATCGCCCCTTCGAACAGGTAAGTCACCGTTGCTAAACCAATGTGTGGGTGCGGGCGGACATCGTGGTTGTCGCCCGGACGCCCGTCGACCGGTCCAAAGTGATCGAAAAACAAGAAAGGTCCGATGGCCTGCTGGACGTGCGCGGGCAGGGCGCGCCGGACGGAGAACCCGGGCGAGAGTTCTTTAATCTTAGGTGTCAACAGTCGTTCGATCGCCATGACGGTCAGCCGGCCAAGGAAGTGGTGATTTCGGTTTTAACGACGGTCATCAGCTTGTGGATCGGACACTTTGAAGCCACCAACAACAGCTCCTGGCGCTGCGCCGGGCTAAGCGGGCCTCCGAGGCGGAGCTGCGCGTCTAGGCGATACGTGCCCGCGCGCTCCTGAGAGCTGTCGCGCTCCACCCGCACCTCGATGCTCTCGACTGGAATGCCCTTGCGCTTGGCATACCAGAGCACGGTCATGGCCTTACACGTGCCCAGCGCGGCGTCATAAAGGTCATGGGGCGTGGGCGCGGAACCGTCTCCGCCACTCTCCACCGTCTCGTCGGCCGCCAGCGCGTGAGAACCGATCCGAATCTCCTGGCGCATCGGGGTACTCTGATCGCGCGTGACCAGCACCGTCATGAGCGAGCCTCCTTTTGAAACGAGGGCAGAATGAATGCCGCGAAGGCGCAATTCTACAACTCGTTGCGCGGGCTTCTTGCTCTTTCTGATACGTAGCGGCGCCGTTGAGCACTTGAGTTTGCGGGCACGAACATCCATGCGTTAGAGCGATGGGTGCTATTAGCTGCAAAATCTCCTTCGTGGCGCACATGCAGCGACACGCGATGCAGTCATTGACTGCAAGTCGCTGAAATTGCTTGTACTTGCGAAGGGATTCGTGTTGTCCCCGAGTCACCGGTTGCCCGCCACCGCGAACTACAGCTGACCGCAGACCTTCGTTTCGAACCTCTTCTGGCTTGAAGTTCCGTTCCTACGCATTGCCTCCCTGCCGTCTTCAGAGCCCCGGATCAGGGTGTCGCAAAGAAAACCATCAGGTTTTCGGCTTGTCGCTGGCAACGATTGTCTTGTCCGGCTCTGTAGGTTGGCCCGTAAGGGCCGCGGCGATGCCGTCGGCAAACGGCAACTCGATGTCCTCAATGTTCTCCGATGCTCCATAGATGCCGCCCCAAGCGAATGTCTTTGACATTTTGAAGGCATCGAGTTTGTCGCCACCGCCGGTAGGCACGACCACAATGTTCGCATCAAGGTGAATCTGTCCTAGTCCAGCCAACATCGCGCGCGCGAACTTGCTGCCCTTCTCAAATCTTGTGACCGTGATATCCACCTCGCAATTTTTAGAGTCGCCATTTGCAACGTTGCTTGTCCTTCGCGCATTGAGTTTGTCGGCCACCAAGTTCCGGAAGTGCGCTATTTCGTCTTCCGTGGCACTGACGCCCTCCGCAGTGGAGACTTTGATCGTGGGTTGATCATCGGCATCGATCTTGTATGCCGAGACCACGTCTTTACTCATCTCCGCCTTGGGTACGTTAGTGGCGCAGCCGCTTTGCAGAATGCCGGCAGCAACCACCGCCAAAGGACCTACCCGAATGAATCTGGTGTACATATCTTCTCCTATGACTTACCACGGGTGCTCGCGCAAATATTGGTGAGCGGAATAACGGCACTGCGGTTGGGTCTCCGGTGCCCGTCACAATTGATATCCCGCATGCACTGCCTTTCCTCGCTTGCATCTGCGCTGGCGAAATTCGGCCTGTAAGAGCCGTCAGTACTACATGAGTGGGGAGAGTGCGAATCGGGCACCGAAAAATGGCGATGGCTTCATTCGAAAGAAACCGCCAGCCCCAGCACCCCCAAAAAACTTGTGGTGCACAATCGGGATTGGGGGCACTCTATGTAAAGTCGGACGTACATTTCCGGCCCAAATCGGCACAAACTTGATGCCTGAAGACAAGAAAGCGTTAGTGGAACGGTTGTTCAATGCACACCGCAATGCATTGGTGGCGTTCTTTCAGGGGCGAGTGCGAGTCCGCGCGGACGCGCCAGATCTGGCTCAGGAAGTCTACCTGCGCATGATGAGACTTCGGAGTCTCGAGGCGATCGAGAATCCGGAAGGGTATCTATTTACGGTGGCCAGCAACCTTGCCAAGGAGCACTGGGCGCGGCAGCGACGGCACGGCACACCAGTAGACACCGACGATGCGTCCGTGGAGATCGAGCTCGCGGAATTGCCCACGGCCGATGCCCAGCTCGATGCCGATCAGCGGTCGCGGCGCTTAGCCGTGGTTTTGCGGGAACTGTCTCCGAAGTGTCAAGCAGTGGTGGTTCTGCAATACGTTCACGGTTGCAGTTATGTGGAGATAGGGGAGAAATTGCAAATTTCGCCGCGCATGGTAAAAAAATATCTCGCGCAAGCGCTTGAGCTTTGTCGGCGACGTATGAGGCGGTTGGGTTAACGTGATGACCACGCAGGAAGAGCAAGTGCGCAATGTATCAGCTCGTCAGGCGGCGGATTGGTTTGTCCGCCACCGTGCGGGCGATCTTAATGACGCCGACCAGCGCGACTTTGAGGAGTGGCTGGCATTGTCCCCGGTACACGTTGGAGAGTATTTGGCGATTGCGCAGCTCTCTCATGACCTTCCCGCCGCCGCGGCCGCAATCGGATCCATGACTCCGTTGGATGAGTTGCTCGAGAGGGCCCGTGCCGATAATTCCATGCCGGTAGACTTTGGTTTTGTACCCGCCCCGAGGGTCGCGGAGACTTACCGCCGCTGGCACGTTCTCCGACGTGGCCTACTGGCGGTCGCGGCCATGTTGGCTGTGGCGGGCATTGCAATATGGTGGTCGGGAAATGTGCGGTCGACCGAAGACCGATATGCAACCCAGCATGGCGAGCAGCAGTCATGGAGGCTAAGCGATCAATCGGTGGTTCACCTCAATACCGATTCGTCGGTGACTGTCCGCTATAGCCGGAGCATGCGCGTGGTGCAAATCGAGCGTGGGCAGGCGTACTTCGAAGTGGTGCCGGATGCCTCGCGGCGCTTTCAGGTGGACGCCGGTGTGGCGCTCGTGACGGCAGTTGGTACTAAATTTGACGTGTATCGCAAGGACTCTGCGGCAATCGTGACGGTTGTCGAAGGACAGGTCACTGTGGATGCCGGCGGCAGTTCGGTGCGCGCACGGGCCGGCGAGCAAGTTCGGACCCACGGTGATCGTGCGCCAGATGTCATTGCAGTTGATCCTGGGCGCGGCACCTCCTGGCTGCAAAAGCGAATGGTCTTTAACGGGGAGCCATTGCGCGAAGTTGTTGCTGAATTTAATCGCTATAGCCCGGTGCCGATTGAAATCGAGTCTGCCGCCATGGCTGGGCTGAATGTCAGTGGGGCCTTTTCTACCGATGACACGCCATCGTTCATATCATTTTTAGGATCAATCAAAAACGCAGATGTAACCAGTGATGCAAGCCGTGTGCTGGTGCGCGAGCGTCCCGCCGGATCCACCGCGGACCATAGAAAACATCCCTGAGTTTGCGAGTCTAGATATACCGTGTAAGCTGTGCACGCAGCGACCAGCATAGTGGGACGGTCGCAGGTGACGAAGGGCGCTTTGAGATGGGGGGGCAATCGCAATCGAAGTCGCGCGGCGGCTGTGTATACCGCGTCCAACGCCATTGGCTGTTTGCACTTCTGATCTTATTCGGCCGAGTCAGCGCGCAGTCGCTTCCTGCGGAAATACCGCCGCAGTCGCTTGCCGGGGCACTGGATACCTTTGCCCAATTGACCGATGTGCAAGTAATTTACTTTACGGACATTGCGCGCGGCCACACTTCGAAGGGTGCTCCCGCCGGCCTCGCACCTGCCGCGGCACTGGCGCGGCTCTTGGAAGGCAGTGGACTGCACGCGGAGTTCCTGAACGAGCGCACTGTGCGCATAGTGGCCAACCCTGTCCGCTCCACGAGTGCCGTGATTGAGGCCAACCGGGCAACGGTCGATTCTGGGCCGGTGACTCTCGAGGAGATCGTAGTTTCCGCCACGCTTCGAAATCAGAGTGCGAGTCAGGTGCCCATTAGCATGGGCGTCTGGACCGATGACATGCTGGTGGCGTATGGAGTGAAGGACATCACAGCGCTTGCGGCCCTAACTCCGGGCTTGGAATTTGATTACTTTCCCGATGTCAGCGCGGGTATCGAAACGAACATCTCCATTCGCGGCGTGAACGCCAAGGACGGCTCGACGACGGCGATTTATGTCAATGACACTCCCATTCCACACGATCGGGCCAGCGCATTCGGTCGCGCGTACCCTGTTACCTTCGATCTTCAGCGAGTCGAGGTGTTAAGAGGCCCCCAAGGGGTGATGATGGGAGAGGGTGCAGAAGGTGGAGGAGTGAGGTTTATCAGCACTCCGCCGAGCGCGACTAATTCCACTGGATTTGTCTCCAGCGAGGTGTCGTTTACCGATCGGGGCGATCCCAGTTACGAAATGGGTGCGGTCCTGGGTGGGCCAATATTGCAGGATGCAGTGGGCTTTCGCCTGAGCGCCTGGATTCGGAACGACGGCGGTTACATCAATCGCATCGATCCATTCGACGGGTCAGTAGTGGATCCAAACAGCAACTGGGCTCAGACCATTTTAGTACGGGCCGCTTTCGTCTTCGCACCGACAGCGACATTCCAAATAACTCCGTCCATCGATTACCAATCGATAAATGTAAACGATTCTTCAGCGTTTTATACCTACCTTTCGGATCCCAGTCAGGGCGTCCTGCAAAACGGCAAGCTGCTGGGCCAGTGGGAAAACGATGAGCATCGCCTGCTTTCAATCAAGGCAGCATGGCAAGTGGGCGAGGGCGTTACTTTCAGCTCCGTGACCAGTCAATTCCATCGGCGGGCGGACGCACTCGACGACATCACGAATAATCGCTACACGTATCGATTCCACCCCAACCCGCTGGGCCCGGAATACCCGTCATCGTACGCTGACGCAGTCGGCACCGTCCTAAGCCTAGACCAGGACACTCTCGCTCAACAGTTTTTGTATTCGAGCTCTCGTCCAAACAGCCGGGTCGCATGGAGTGCCGGAGTCGACTATTTGCACTCGCACTACACGGAAGCGCAGCCGCTCTCGACAACAGCGCTTCAGGACGACGGCAACGTGCTCGACACTCCGTCTAAAGATGACCGGGGCGTCACTCAGCTCGCCGGGTACGGGCAGGTGGATCTGTCGATTCGCGATCGTTGGACTGCGACGCTGGGCCTGCGGCTTGAGCGCCAATCCTTCGATTCCACTCTTAATATTGACCCTGGGCAACCGGTGCCGAATACAACTCGCATTGAGGGGCAGTCGACGCTTGTTGCACCACGCGTGGGCTTGTCTTTGCAAGCCAACAAAGACAGTTTCTATTACGCCACTCTAGCCAAGGGTTATCGAGCGGGAGGACCTAACACCTACAGTGCAGGCTGCCCCATCGCGACCCCGACGACCTATGGCTCTGATTACGATTGGAGTTTTGAGCTCGGCGCCAAGAACCAGCTGCTCGGGGGGCGGTTGCGGACGGAGGCCAGCGTCTATCACACCATCTGGCATGACCTGCAAATTCAGATTGCACTTCCCGGCTGCTGGTTCGGTGTCACCGACAACGAGGGTGCGGCGAAGATCAATGGTTTTGATTTGGGCGTAGAAGCCGTTGTGACGGATCACATGAAAGCGCGTTTGTTGGCGGCGTACACCGACTCGCGCTATTCGACTACAGTCTATCTGGGCAACGAAATTGCTGTGGGCAAGGGGGATAGCGTCGGCTCTCTGCCGGTCGTCATTGCGCCCTGGAATATCACTGCGTCGGCCGAGTACCAATTCAATCGTGTGATTGGATCGATTACCCGCCTGCGAATTGAAGATGTGTTCCAGAGCCGAAATCCCGGGCCCTTCTCGACCAGCAGCCCGATGGACTACATTTACATACCCGGGCGCCAGCCAAACCCGTCGATCAACCTACTAAACATTCGGGCAACCCTCAGTAGATCGAAAGTCGAGCTGGCATTGTTCGTCAACAACGTGCTTGACAGCCAGCCCACCCTTTTCCTTAGGAACCGCGCTTTATCTGACACGTTGTTTTATGCGACTACGCTCCGTCCGCGCACAGCAGGGCTGAGCGGAACTTATAGCTTCTGATAATTGCCCGGCCTCCATATCGGGCGAATTGCTTCGTTCCAGATCGGAACAATCGAGTCGAGCGCGGTATGATTTTTTGGCACGCGGACTGCGTGACATCGAAATCCAGACTGTCCGCGGTCGCTGGTTCATGAATGTCAATCCCAACTCGGCGGCGGTGCCACTGTGGTCCAAGAGGACCGGAGAACCTCGCACGGTTCAAAGAGTCGATGTCGGCAAGCGTGCGATGAACGTCACTCAAGCCGGCTGTCTTTCGCGCTGAGGATACCGCTGTCTTCGCTAGGCGCGATCTCCTCACCGCTTCTGATACGGATGGAAAATGTAATCCTTTGCCTTCACGGCCGTATGACATGCGTGCCCGCAATTTGGAGTGCCTGCCTTATCGGGGGCGAACGTGTCGGTCGCGGGGTCATAGTCAAACTGGGCGTATCCCCAGCCGCCGCTGTCCGCAAATCTCTTGCTGTCCTTCTCGATGAAGAAAAGATCGGCCAAGTTGTCCGGCACATTTACGGAAAACGGGGCTTCCGTGCTCTTCTTCGGCTTCCACTGGATTTTCGCTATCTTTGAACCCTCGGGAAACGGTTTGCCGTTACCTGGGATACCGGCTTTGTAGGCGGCGATCATTGTCGGATTGGCGAGGATCACCTTCAATCGTTCGTCGGTCTGGCTCATTGAGACGAACTGCCAGTCTTCGTATCCCTTGAAGTCAGAGAACGCGAGCCCGTTGGGTACCTGCAACGTGTACTTGTCCTGCGCGGAAGTGGCCATACCGCTTAGCACGGCGAGCACTACCGCGATGCTCGCAACCGTCAATGCGCTCTTGCTATTCATGATCTACTCCCCTGTATGAATTTGCCTTCCCTACAGAAAATGTGGTGTTCCTAACCGGAATACCTCCGACAGATTCTGACAGCGCCAGCCAATTGGGGGCCTGGCGGGGACGGCTCTTCTTGTTGTTAGGCGCGCGCCCAGCTTCGATCTTCGCTTTGCTTTAGTCAATAGAGAACTTGAGCGCCCGTACGAGCAATTCTCCGGCATTAGGCAGCCTAGCGCTTTAGTGCATTGCTGACCGGAGAACACCCAATGCGGCATTTGCTGAGGGAGTCGGCACGGACGCCATCAGTTGCGGGCCCTGTCACTTCGAGTGCCAGCAGTCGTACAAGTGGGAGGATCAAGTCGACCTCGTTGACTTGATACCCGGGTAACCCGTCACGGTGACAAAATGCGCGTACAATCCGTTACGTTACCAAATGCTCACCTGTGCGACGGCAGCGATTGACGCACCGATCAGCTGAGCGGCCGCTCGCGGGCCGTAGCGCATGAGTCTTATTCCGATGCCGCGCCGGGCCTTAGGCCTGATCCAGGATTCGCGTTGGAGAAATACGCCGTTGACCGTGACACCGTCCGTGAAGTCCGTACATGTCCGCCCGACCCGCAGCGGCCGGAGTCTTTGCGCCTGCATGCGGGCCATTGCAGCTGCCGCGACCCGCACCCATCTGGGCCGCAACTGCCAGCTTACTACGGGCGGGCCGAGACCGAACATCGCGATGACGCGTATCATTGAGTACCCTTGAATATCTTGACGCTCCTGGTGCCGGGGTATCGCATCCCCGTCTCGCCGTGGAACACGGACGAACTCATACGCGCCGAGCTTTTCAGCATAGAACGGCTGGAAGAACACGCGGCCAGCCTGGCCATGGCGCAGCCGGTTGGGGAACAGCGCAGGTCGCGCAGTTCGCTGGTTGCGCGGCTGCGCAACAACGAAGCGGCGCTGCTTGCGGCCTACCGCGACATCGCGGCCACGGTGAGCGCTGGACGCGTCATCACGCCGGCGGCCGAGTGGCTGCTCGACAACTACCATCTGGTCGAAGAGCAGATTCGCGAGATCCGCGAGGACTTGCCGCCGAGTTTTTACCGGCTACTGCCCAAACTGACTGACGGGCCGCTGCTCGGCTATCCGCGCGTCTTTGGGCTGGCCTGGGCTTTTGTTGCGCACTCCGACAGCCGCGTCGAGCCAGAGGCCCTGCGCCGCTTCGTGCGTGCGTACCAGCGCGTTCAGCCGCTTACAATCGGCGAACTCTGGGCCGTAGCGATCACGCTGCGCATCGTGCTGGTCGAGAATCTGCGGCGGGCCGCATCTCGCATCGTAAGCAACCGCGACGCGCGCGAGGAAGCGGACATGGTTGCCGATCGCCTGCTGGGCGTAAACGGCGCGCCGGCGGATCCGGACATTTCACTGGATCGCGACCGTTTGGGCAGGGAATTCCAGCCGGCCTTCGTGGTGCAGCTGGTGCAAAGACTCCGCGATCAGGATCCCCAGGTTACCCCGGCACTACGCTGGCTGGAGCAACGCCTGAGCGCACAGGGTCAGACCCCTGAGCAAATCGTGCGCGATGAGCATCAGAAGCAGGGCGCTTCGAACGTGACGGTGCGCAACATCATCACCAGCATGCGCCTGCTCTCGGATTTGGACTGGCCGGAATTCTTCGAAAATGTCAGCCTGGTCGATGAACTGCTGCGCACCGGCAGTGATTTTGCCGCGATGGACTTCGCGAGCCGTAACCTCTACCGCAGCGCGATCGAGGAAATCGCCCGCGGCTCGAAGCGTTCCGAGCTGGAGATTACGCAGGCTGCGATGCGGGCGGCACAACGCTATGTCGCGGCCGATGCCGACAGCGAGCAGCCCGGGCGCGAGCCGCCGGCGCGTGAGAGCGATCCAGGGTATCACCTGATCGCAGCCGGTAGCGCGGCGTTCAAGGCTTCCGTCGATTACCGCGCCTCCTACTGGAACTGGTCGTGGCGATTCACCGTCGCCAAAGGGGCGCGACGTTACATCGCCGCCATCGCGCTGCTCGGTACGATCGTGCTGAGCGCCCCTTTGCTGGGGCTGCAGGCGCGTGGTGTCGGCGGCTGGTCCCTTGCATGCCTGGCGCTGCTCGGCTTCATCCCGGCCCTCGATGTGGCGGTGGCCCTGGTCAACCGTGCCGTGACCCGACGCGTCGGCGCAACCATCCTGCCCGGATTGGCCCTGCGGGGTGGTGTGCCGGAGGCGCTGCGCACCCTGGTGGCGATTCCCGCGTTGCTGACTTCGCACGATGAAATTGAGACCCTGCTAGAACGCCTCGAGGTTCACTACCTCTCATCCTCCGACGGGGAGCTCTACTTTGCGTTGCTGACCGACTGGCGCGACGCTGCGAGTGAGCGGGTCGCCGGCGATGAGGAGCTGCTGCGCGCCGCCGCCGAGGGCATCGAAAGGCTGAACCGGCGTCACGAGACCGGCGCTGCCAGCGCGCGTTTCTACCTGTTTCATCGCCGACGCGTCTGGAGCCCGGGACAGCGCATCTGGATGGGCCTGGAACGTAAGCGCGGCAAGCTGCACGAGCTCAACCAGTTGCTTCGCGGCTCTAAGGCTACGACCTTTGTCGCGGCCGACGGCCTTGGCATCGTCTTGCCGCCCGATATTCGGTTTGTCATTACGTTGGATGCCGACACGCGCCTGCCGCGCGACAGTGCGCGACGACTGGTTGGCAAGATGGCCCATCCCCTCAACCGTCCGCGCTTCGACACACAGACCGGGCGCGTGATCGACGGCTACGCGGTGCTGCAACCGCGAGTCGCACCTTCGCTGCCCACGGGCCGCGAGGGATCACGTTTCCAGCGCGTGTTCTCCAGTGCAAGCGGCATTGATCCCTACGCGTCAGCGATTTCGGATGTCTACCAGGATCTGTTCGGCGAAGGATCGTATGCCGGCAAGGGTATCTACCACATTGATGCCTTTGAGGCGGCACTGGCCGGGCGCGTGCCCGACGGTGCGCTACTCAGTCATGACCTGTTCGAGGGCATATTCGCCCGCGCTGGCCTGGTTACCGACATTCAGGTGGTCGAGGAATTTCCGACGCGCTACGATGTCGCCGCGGCGCGCCAGCACCGATGGGCGCGCGGAGACTGGCAGTTGCTCCCGTGGATCCTCGGCCGCAGTGATGTTGCGGCGGCGACGGGCACGCGCGGTAGCGCGCGGGTGCCACTGATCGGCCTGTGGAAGATGCTGGACAATCTGCGGCGTTCGCTGGTCGCGCCCACCTGCGTGGCGGCGCTCGTCGCGGGTTGGCTGCTTCCGCCCGGCCCGGCGTTACTGTGGTCCAGCTGTATCCTGGCCACCGTTGCGCTCCCCGCGTGGTTGTCGGCGTTTGCCGCCATCGTTCCGAGCCGTGCTGGCATCTCGCTCCGCAGCCATTTCTATGCGTTGCGCCAGGACATCGGGCTGGCCTGTGCGCAGACCGCATTCCTGCTCACCTTTCTCGCACACCAGGCGTGGCTGATGAGCGATGCGATCGCGCGCACCTTGTTCCGGCTCCTGGTGACCCGGCGCAATCTCCTGCAGTGGGTGACCGCCTCACAGCTCAGCCAGACGCCGGAACTGGAAGTACGCAGCGCCTATCGACGCATGGCGGGCGGCGTGGTGCTGGCCGGCACCGTAGCCGTACTCGTGTCGGCGCTCAATCCTTCGGCCGTGGCACTGGCCGGGCCGGTCATCGCGCTCTGGCTCCTATCCCCGGCGCTGGCTGCATGGATCAGTGCTTCGCCCGCCATGGCCGGGGAACTCGAGGTTCCGCATCAAGAAGCGCAACGTCTGCGGAAAGTGGCGCGGCGCACCTGGCGATATTTCGAGACCTTTGTGACTCCGGAGGAGAACTCGTTGCCGCCGGACAATTTCCAGGAGGACCCGCGGCCGGTCATCGCGCACCGCACCTCGCCGACGAACATTGGCCTGTACCTTCTGGCCGCGGTCAGCGCTCGTGACTTCGGCTGGGCGGGAACGGCCGAGACGGTGGAGCGGCTGGAGGGGACGTTGGCCACGATGGAGCGACTGCAGCGATTTCGCGGGCACCTGTACAACTGGTACGACACGCGCGATCTGCGTCCGCTCGACCCGCGCTACGTATCAACCGTGGATAGCGGAAACCTCGCGGCACATCTCCTGGCCCTCGCCAATTCCTGCCGCGACTGGAAACTCCCCGAGATTTCCACCGAAGCGCGGGTCGCCGCGATCACCTGCGAGGGAGCGCTGGATGCAGTGGCCCTGGCCCGTGACGCCCTGCTGGTTATTCCTACGGAAGGGAGCACGCAAAGCATTCATCGTCAGCATCTGGCCGCCGCACTGACATCGCTCCAGACGGCCCTTGGCCGGCGCGATCCGCTCGCGATCCCTCCGGCGGCGGCCACCATGATTGACGTGGCGCGCGGCCTGGCCAGCGAGCTCGGCGATGAGTCGGGCGCCGACATGCTCTATTGGGCGGAGGCGGCGTGCCGGTGCCTGGCCAGCGCGCAGCGCGATTCCACCCTCACCGAGGAGTCGGCCGCTGCCCTGGGGGCGCGCATCGGCGCGATTGCGGCGGCGGCCCGTTCACAGGCCCTGGCCATGGAGTTCGGCTTTCTGCTCGACCAGCAGCGTCGGCTGCTGTCGATCGGGTATTCGGCGACCGAAGGAGCGCTGGACCCCAACTGCTACGACCTGCTGGCCTCCGAGGCGCGCCTCGCCAGCTTTGTGGCCATCGCCAAGAATGACGTGCCGGCGCAGCACTGGTTCCGGCTGGGGCGGGCGGTGACGCCGATCGGGAACGGCGCGGCGCTCATCTCGTGGTCGGGATCGATGTTCGAGTACCTGATGCCCTCGCTGGTCCTGCGGGCGCCGGCCGGGAGCCTGCTGGATCAGACCAATCACCTGGTCGTGCGCCGCCAGGAGAGCTATGGGGCCGAACTGGGCGTGCCCTGGGGCATCTCGGAATCGGGCTACAACGCGCGCGATCTTGAACTGACCTACCAGTACTCCAATTTCGGCGTGCCCGGCCTCGGACTCAAGCGCGGGCTGAGCGAAAACACCGTGATCGCCCCCTATGCGACCGCGCTGGCGGCGATGGTCGATCCGGTGGCCGCTGTGACCAATCTGGTGCAGCTCGAAGCGCTGGGCGGGCTCGGCCGCTACGGCTATTACGAGGCGCTGGACTATACGCGCGACCGTCTGCCGGAAGGCGCCCAATTTGCGATCGTGCGCGCCTACATGGCACACCACCAGGGCATGTCGCTGTGCGCGATTGCCAATGTGCTGCACGATGGCCTGCTGCGCACACGCTTCCACGCCGAGCCAATGGTGCAGGCCACCGAGCTGCTGTTGCAGGAGCGCACGCCCCGCGACGTCTCGGTGAGTCATCCCCGGGCCGAGGAAGTGACCTCGGCGGCGCGCATCAGCGACACCCTGGCCCCCGAGCTCCGCCAGCTCCATACGCCGCACGATGCGACGCCGCAGACGCATCTGCTATCGAACGGGCGCTACGCCGTCATGGTGACCGCCGCCGGCTCCGGCTTCAGCCGGTGGGGTGATCTGGCGCTGACGCGCTGGACGGAAGATGCCACCTGCGATGCCTGCGGGAGTTATTTTTACCTGCGCGATGCCGAGAGCGGGCGCGTGTGGTCGACCGGCTATCAGCCCAGCGGCGTTGAGGCGGATCGGTACGAGGTGACCTTCACCGAGGACCGGGCCGAGTTCGTGCGCACGGATGGCTCGATGGCCACGACGCTGGAGGTGCTGGTCTCCCCGGAGGACGACGCCGAAGTGCGCCGCATCTCGATGACCAACAATGGCAACCGCCCGCGCAATATCGAAGTGACTTCCTACAGCGAACTGGTGCTGGCACCGCCGGCGGCCGATCTGGCGCATCCCGCATTCTCGAAGATGTTCGTGCAGACTGAATTCCTCGACAAGCCCGGCGCGCTTCTGGCGACTCGTCGTCGGCGCACCGCGAGCGAGCCGGAGATATGGACCGCCCAGCATGCGGTCGTCGAAGGGGAGAATGTGTGGCGTCCCGAGTACGAGACCGACCGCGCACGCTTCCTGGGTCGCGGCCGCGGGCTGCGCGAACCGATTGCGGTGCTCGACGGTCGGCGGCTGTCGAATACCGTGGGTACCGTGCTGGACCCCATTTTCGCACTCCGCTACCGGATACGTGTTCCGGCCGGCGGCACGGTGCGGATTGCCGTGTGGACGTTTGTCGCCGGCAGCCGCGACGCCGTCCTGCAGCTGTTGGACAAGCACCGCGACAGCAATGCCTTCGTGCGTGCGGGGACGCTGGCCTGGACCCAGGGTCAGGTGCAGCTGCGCCACCTCGGCATCGACGCGGCCGAGGCGAGTCTGTTCCAGCGGTTGGCGGGTCACGTGCTGTATGCGAATGCGGCCATGCGTCCGGCGGGTGTGAGCATCGCTCGCGGCGCGGCAGGACCCCAGGCGCTTTGGGCCCACGGCATCTCGGGCGACCTGCCGATCGTGCTGGTGCGGATCGATGACGTGGACGATATCGACATCGTCCGCCAGCTGCTGCGTGCGCAGGAATACTGGCAGTTGAAGGAGTTGGCGGTCGATCTGGTCTTTCTCAACGAACGGGCTTCTTCTTATGTGCAGGACCTGCAGAACGCGCTCGAGACGCAGCTGCGCATGAGTCAGTCGCGTCCAAGGCTCGGGAGCGATCGCAGCAAAGGCAACGTCTTTCTGCTACGTACCGATCTGATCCCGGCGCCGGGGCGTGCGCTGCTCTTCTCGGTGGCGCGGGTGGTGCTGTCGGGGCAGCGCGGAAGCCTGGCGGTGCAGCTTGATCGACACCGCGAACCGGCGGGCGAGGAGCAGCTGGAACAGCGTCGGCCGGAGCCGGTCCCGGCGCTGCCGGAAATCGCGGCGCCCGCCGGCGTGGAATATTTCAACGGCCTGGGCGGTTTCGCCGCCGAGGGCCGCGAATACCTGACGATCTTGGGCCCCGGCCAGTCCACGCCGGCACCGTGGATCAACGTGGTCGCTAATCCACAGTTTGGTTTCCTGGTCGCAGCCGAGGGGAGCGGCTACACCTGGGCACGCAACAGCCGCGAAAACCAACTGACCCCCTGGTCAAATGATCCGGTGAGCGATCGATCCGGTGAAGCAATCTACGTGCGCGACGAGGAGACCGGCGAACTTTGGGGCCCCACGGCCACTCCGATCCGCGGGCCCGACTTGACGTACAGCGCACGGCACGGGCAGGGCTATAGCCGCTTTGAGCACAGCGCGCGGGGCATCGAGCTGGATCTGCTGATGTTCGTGCCGGTGGAAGACCCAGTGAAGATCTCGCGCCTTCGGATCCGAAACGCGTCGGCCCAGACCCGCCGGCTCACAGTCACAGCCTATGTCGAGTGCGTGCTGGGCACCTCTCGCAGCGCCACCGCGCCCTATATCGTTACTTCCGTGGATACCGCGAGCGGCGCATTGATGGCCTGCAATCCCTGGAGCGCCGCCTCGGCGGGTCACCTCATGTTTGCCGATCTTCGCGGCCAGCAAAACGCCTGGACCTGCGACCGTCGCGAGTTCATCGGCCGTCACGGCACGCTGGCCAGTCCCGCGGCGCTTACCGGCCCATTGCCACTATCGCGGCGGGTGGGTGCGGGCCTGGACCCATGTTGCGCGCTGCAGACTTCAGTCGAGCTGGAGGTCGACGAGACGATTGAGGTTGTGTTCCTGCTGGGGGAGGCGGCCCAGCTCGCGGACGCGCAGGCGCTGATTGCCCGTTATCGAACGGCCGATCTGGATCAGGCCTACCAGCGCGTGCTTGAACTTTGGAACGACGTGCTGGGGAAAGTCCAGGTCAAGACGCCCGACCGAGCGCTGGATCTGATGCTCAATCGCTGGTTGCTGTACCAGACTCTGAGCTGCCGCGTGTGGGCGCGCTCGGGTTTCTACCAGGCCAGCGGTGCCTACGGGTTCCGCGACCAGCTTCAGGACGGCATGGCCCTGGCCCTGGCACGGCCGGAGTCGACCCGCAAACACCTGTTGCGCGCTGCAGGGCGGCAGTTTCCCCAGGGCGACGTGCAGCATTGGTGGTTGCCCGACACCGGCCAGGGCGTGCGCACGCGCATCAGCGACGATCGCATCTGGCTCGCCTATACCGCTGAGCATTACATTGCTGTGAGCGGTGACCGCTCGCTGCTCGATGAGTCGCTGCCCTTTCTGGAGGGCCAGGCGCTGCGTGCGGGCGAGCAGGATGCCTTTTTCATGCCGGCCACTTCTGATGAGACTGCTTCGTTTTTCGAACATTGCGCGCGCGCACTCGACCAGAGCCTGCAACTCGGGGCGCACCGACTGCCCCTGATCGGGACCGGCGACTGGAACGACGGCCTGAACCGGGTGGGCGAACAGGGCCGGGGCGAGAGCATCTGGCTCGGCTGGTTCCTGTACGCCACGCTGCTGCGCTTCGCGCCACTGGCAAGCGCGCGCGGCGAGACGGCGCGCGCCGCACGCTGGCTGAAGCATGCCTCGGCACTGCGCGCGGCCCTCGAGGCCGCCGGCTGGGACGGCCAGTGGTATCGCCGCGCCTACTATGATGACGGCACGGCGCTTGGCTCTGCGGCGAGCGACGAATGCCGTATTGACGCCATCGCGCAGTCCTGGTCCGTGATCTCGGGAGCTGCGCCTGCGCAGCACGCGCGACAGGCCATGGCGGCGGTGAGCGACCAGCTGATACGGCGCGAAGCCGGCCTTGCGCTTCTATTCACGCCCCCCTTCGACCACACAGCACGCGAACCGGGCTACATCAAGGGTTATCCGCCGGGCTTGCGCGAGAATGGCGGTCAGTACACCCACGGTGCGCTGTGGTCGGTCATGGCATTTGCCGACCTGGGGCAGGGCAGCCGGGCGGGCGATTTGCTGGCCATGCTCAACCCGGTCAATCGAACGGCAACGCGTGCGGATGTGCATCGCTACAAGGTAGAGCCCTACGTGGTGGCTGCCGATGTCTATTCGGTCGCACCGCACGTCGGGCGCGGCGGTTGGACCTGGTACACGGGCTCGGCCGGCTGGATGTACCGGGCCGGGCTCGAGTCTATCCTGGGCCTGCGGGTGCAGGGCGACCGGCTGAAGCTGCTGCCTTGCATTCCTGACCACTGGCCGCGCGTCGAAATCAGCTATCGGCATCGCTCGTCCCGTTATGAGATCGTGATCGAGAATCCACAGCAGGTAAGCGCGGGCGTGGCCAGCCTCGAAGTCGATGGTTCACCGCAGATCGACGTTGCGCACGGCATCGCGTTGGTCGATGACGGTGGGGTACACCGCGTGAACGTGTTGCTTGGGACACGATCATCCGGTGCGAATTGACCAGACCATTGATGGGACGAAATACCAGGATGACCCATGAAGGCTAACGTCGGTTCAGGGGGCACTCGGGTGCGGCCACCTGCTAGGATCCATCCTTTCGGGCACGACCGTGCGTTCCAGCTCCAAGGCGACCGGGTGGTGGGGCAGCTCGGAAGCGTTCGAAGATTCGCGGCCTGCGCCCGCGGCAAGGGCACGACCCTGCGTCGTCGGGCAAAAACACCATGAATACGAGCACGGATGCCGCGTCGGCCGACCGGATCGTGTTCCTGCTGGATGTCGACAATACCCTGCTCGACAACGATCAGTTCGCTGCTGCGCTCTCGGCGCGCCTCGAGCTGGCCTTCGGCAGCGCCGGGCGTGATCTGTACTGGGAGCATTTCGCTCGGCGACGCGCCGCGCAGGGCTACGCCGATTATCTGGACGCCCTGGAGGATTTTCGCGCCGGCCAGCCGGCGACATCGGAGCTTTTGCGGATGTCCGCTTACCTGCTGGACTACCCGTTTGCGCAGCTCTTGTACCCGCGCTCGCTCGCCGCAGTTGCCCACCTGCGCTCGCTTGGCACCGCGGTCGTGCTGTCGGACGGTGACGTCGTGTTCCAGCCGCGCAAGGTTCAGCACTCTGGCCTATGGGAGGCCGTTTCCGGCGAGGTGTTGATCTGCCTGCACAAGCAGGACGCACTGGACTTCATGCAGCGCAAGTACCCCGCCGGCCACTATGTGGCCATCGATGACAAGCCCTTTCTGCTCGCGGCGATGAAGACTGTCATGGGCGAACGCCTCACCACCGTCTGGGTGCGCCAGGGGCACTATGCGCTGGAAGCCGCGGGCAAACCGGTGTTGCCACCCCCGGATCTGGTCATCGAGGAGATTGGTACACTCATCGGTTTGGACCCCGTACTTTTTCGCGCGGGCCTCAGCAAGGCGCCATGACACGCATCAGTCCCTTGGCCGGCACACCGGCAACCGCGGCCCAGCTGGTCGATCTGCCGCGGCTCCTGGCTGCCTATTCGGAGCTGCGTCCCGATCCGGCAGTCGCTACTCAGCGCGTCGTCTTTGGCACTTCGGGTCACCGCGGCAGCTCGCTGGAGCGGAGCTTTAATGAATGGCACGTGCTTGCGGTTTGTCAGGCGGTGTGCGAGTACCGCGCGCAGATAGGGGTTACGGGGCCGCTGTACATCGGAATCGATACGCACGCCTTGTCGGTGCCTGCCTCGGTGAGCGCGCTGGAGGTGCTCGCGGCCAACGGCGTCACCACGATGATTGCCCCGCAGGGCGAATACACACCGACGCCCGCGATCTCACATGCCATCCTGACCTACAACCGCGAACGGAGCGCGGGGCTGGCCGATGGCATCGTGATCACCCCCTCCCACAATCCACCCGAAAGCGGCGGTATCAAATACAACCCCCCGAATGGCGGGCCCGCCGACACCGCTGCGACCGGCGAGATCGAGGCGCGCGCCAACGCGCTGCTGGCCTTGGGCCTCGCGGGTGTACGCCGAATTCCCTACGCGAGGGCGCGGGCCGCCGCGAGCACTCACGAATACGATTTCATCGGACCTTACGTCGCCGACCTGGAGCAGGTTCTCGATTTCGAGATCATTCGGCATTCCGGAATCCACATGGGGGTGGATCCGCTGGGTGGGGCGGGCGTGCATTACTGGGCGCGCATCGCGGAGCGCTACAGGGTGAATCTCACGGTGATCAGCGAGCGGGTGGATGCCGCGTTCGGCTTTATGAGCCTGGACTGGGACGGGCGCATCCGCATGGACCCTTCCTCCGCGTATGCCATGCAGCCCCTGATCGCGGCGAAGGATCGCTACGACATCGCCTTCGCCTGCGATACCGATCACGACCGCCACGGCATTGTCACGCGCCACTACGGTCTGTTGCCGGCGAATCACTATCTGAGCGTCGCCATCGACTATCTGTTCCGGAACCGCCCGCGCTGGCCGGCCGCGGCAGCCGTCGGCAAGACCGTGGTCAGCAGCGCCATGATCGATCGGGTTACCGCCCGCCTGGGACGGCGCTTGTATGAGGTGCCCGTGGGATTCAAGTGGTTTGTCGATGGCCTGCTCAAGGGTTCGCTGGGTTTTGGCGGCGAGGAAAGTGCCGGCGCCAGCTTCTTGCGGTGCGACGGCAGCGTGTGGACCACCGACAAGGATGGAATCGCGCCCGCGCTGCTGTCAGCGGAGATCACCGCACGCACGGGCACAGACCCGGGTCAGTATTACGCCGATCTGACGCGCACCCTCGGCGCACCGCTTAGTGCGCGGGTCGATGCGCCGGCCAACGCCAGCCAGCGCCAGCGTCTCGCGCGCCTCACGCCCGAGGGCTTGTCCAGCACGCAGCTGGCGGGCGAAGCCATCAGCAGCGTGCTCGATCGCGCCCCCGGCAACCAGGCGCCGATTGGTGGCATCAAGGTGATCGCGCCCAGCGGTTGGTTTGCCGCGCGCCCCTCGGGAACTGAAGACATCTACAAGATTTATGCGGAGAGCTTCCAGGGCGAGCCCCACCTGCAGTCGCTGTTGCGTGAAGCACAGGGGATTGTCGATGCCGCGTTGTCTGGCGCCTAGCAGGCAAGCTGACGCTCCCACATGAGCGTTTGCTTGGCCGCCAATTCGCCGAGAGCCTTCCACTTGCAAATCGCCTTATGCAATAAGCCGAATTAAGAGTCCGTCTCAGCAGTTTTTCCAAATTCGGGGCCGCTCGGCGAGGGAAGTCAAGTGGGCACGCCAGCACTTGCCGCAATGCGCCTACGATAGAATACGCCCTGCGCAAATACGGAGAGACCGAGTTCAGCGCGATATAGCCCGGAGGCGGAGGAGCGATCGAGGCAAGCAATCCAGGGGCCGTTTCCAAACCACTTCCCTTGACGTGCCGACCGCGCTATAAGCAGAACCCTACATTAAACATCACGAACAAAGGCACGCAAAATGAAACCTGACAACCGAAAGCGCCGCAATGAGCTGGTCCGCCGTCGATCGGCGCCTCTGGTTACGCCGACCGATCTTGGCACGAATGCGTCGAGTGACATCGCTGGGGGCATGAACGCCATTCTCGCGGATGTGTTTGCGCTCTATCTGAAAACGAAGAATTTCCACTGGCACATGAGCGGTCCGCACTTCCGAGATTACCATCTGCTGCTGGACGAACAGGCCGATCAGCTGTACGCCATGACCGATCCGATTGCCGAGAGAATCAGAAAGACCGGCGGTTCGACGCTGCGCTCAATCGGCCATATTGCGCGTGTCCAGCGAATTAAGGATAACGACGCCGAATATGTCGATCCGCTCGACATGCTGGCGGAGCTGCGTGATGACAACCAGACTCTCGCCGCGCGTCTGCGTGAGGTGCACGATGTGGTCGACGAGCACCGTGACATCGCCACCGCCAGTTTGATAGAGAACTGGATCGACGAGACGGAACGGCGTACGTGGTTTTTATTCGAGGCGAGCCGTCGTGGCGGCTAAGGCCCTAGGCGATAGTTGAAGGGGCTAAGCGGGTCGTGAGCTCCCTGCCGCGCAGTGAGTTGCAGCTAACGCCGCCCCATCGTCGGTCAGAAAGGTTGCGGGTGGACGGGCGAAACGGCGAGGAAGCCACTTTCGGTGGTGAAGGTCAGACGGGAAACGAAGGACGCATCATCAGGGGCCAGCCAGGCTGGCGAGCGCGGCCACGTCCGCAGGGCACCCCAAACATCCCACTGCGTGACGCGCGAGCGCGTCCCGACGGGATCGCTGCAGTACTCCTGCAACCCGCCAGCATCACTCAACCGACTGCTTTCAAACTCCATGATGCCAACTCCACAAAAGGCTACAGAATATCCACTCAAAGACCCTCGTGGTTCAGCTTGCAATGACCACTACGTGGCTTTTACCGCCACATCGATTCCGGAAGAAAATTCGGTCGGCACCAGAGCATAGATGCCTGAGAGTCGTATTTCCCCCAAATGCCTTCGCGTTTGCGACCGAGTTGTGCACAACGCGCATTGTGCGTAAGTCTTTGAAAGTACTGGTAGCGTTGGGGCGATGCGTGCTATTCCTGTGGTTTCAGCACGAGTGCAGATAACGTCAGTAAAATCAGGGTCGTAGTTGCACCGGGGGGGCCTCCAGATGAACATTAGGTTACCAGCGTGGCTGGCGTTGCTGCTGTCGAGTTTGCTCTCTGCGGCGCAAGGGGCAACCCCGGCTATGGCAGATGATCGGCTTGTGCTGGCCGACGGATGGGAGTTGCAGACCTCGAGCAAGGTTCACCAGCCGGGCGCTGAGATTTCGCAGCCCGGGTACATGGCCGAGAACTGGATGAATGTAACCGTGCCAACCACCGTGGTGGCGGCGCAGGTGAAGCTCAAGCTTCTGCCGGATCCGTTCTTTGGCATGAACCTCCGCCAGTACCCCGGCATGGGTTATCCCATCGGCTCCAATTTCTCGAATCTCCCGATGCCGGCTAACAGCCCTTACGCGGCGTCATGGTGGTACCGCAAGTCCTTCGCCCTCCCGGAGGGGAATCGGGGTAAGACAATCTGGCTAAATTTTACAGGCATCAATTACCGCGCCAATATCTGGCTGAACGGCAAGCAGATCGCCGGGGCAACCGAGGTCGCCGGAGCATGGCGCACGTATGAGTTCAACGTGACGGATATCGCAAAGGTGGGCGCGGAAAATGCGCTTGCAGTTGAGGTCATGGCGCCGACCGAAACCGACCTCGCCATCAACTTCGTCGACTGGAACCCGGCGCCGCCAGATAAAAACATGGGCTTGTGGGGCGCGGTATACGTGGCGACGAGCGGCCCGGTGGCCGTGCGCCATCCGGCAGTGGTATCGCACGTCGATGTGGGTCGTGACGCGACTCTCCTCGTCACAGCGCAACTCAAGAATGGTAGCAACCAGCCGGTGCGCGGCACGCTCAAAGGCACCATCGACCAGATCGAGTTTCAACAGGATGTGGATCTGGCGCCCAACGAAAGCAAGGATGTGGTTTTCGATCCGGCCCATCTCCCGCAACTGAATCTCAAGAAACCGCGGTTGTGGTGGCCGGCACAGATGGGATCGCCGGAGCTATATCCATTGTCGCTGCGGTTCCTGGTCGGCGGCGTTGAATCCGACCGGCAGGACACGCGATTCGGAATTCGCGAGGTAACCTCCGAACTCAACAAGGACCAGCGGCGCGTGTTCGCGATCAACGGCACGAAGATCCTGATACGCGGAGGCGGTTGGTCGACGGACATGATGCTGCGGGAAGATCCGCAGCGACTGCGCGATGAATTTCGCTACGTGCAGGACATGGGTCTCAATACGATTCGCCTCGAAGGCAAGCTAGAAACCGAGGACTTCTACAACCTGGCCGATGAGCGGGGCATACTCGTCATGGCGGGTTGGTGCTGCTGCGACTTCTGGGAGCAGTGGGCGAAATGGAAGCCGCGGGATCACCTCATCGCCAAGGCCTCGCTGACCGACCAGATCTACCGGCTGCGCGGCCATCCGAGCGTCTTGGCGTGGCTGAACGGAAGCGATGGTCCGCCACCGCCCACTGTCGAGAATTCCTACCTTGAGGTGGAAAGGCAGCTGCGTTTCCCGAATCCGATCCTTTCGTCAGCGTCCGCGGCGTCCACACCGGTCACCGGGCACAGTGGCGTAAAAATGACCGGGCCGTATGAATACGTGGCACCCCGGTATTGGACCGAGGACAAGATCAACGGCGGCAATCACTGCAATCCGGGCGGGTGCGGCGGAGCTTATGGCTTTAATACCGAAACCAGCCCGGGTCCGGCGGTGCCTCCGGTGGAGAGCCTGCGCGCTATGCTGCCGAAAGAACACCTGTGGCCGATCGATGACTGGTGGAATTTCCATGCCGGCGGCAACGAGTTCAAGAACATGAAGGTCTACACGACCGCCCTGAACGCCCGATACGGCAAGGCCACCGGGCTTGATGACTACGCCACCAAGGCGCAGCTCATGAACTATGAAGGAATCCGGGCAATGTTCGAGGCCTACAGCCGCAACAAATACACGTCGACCGGGGTAATCCAGTGGATGCTCAACAATGCGTGGCCTTCGAACATCTGGCATTTGTACGACTATTACCTGCGTCCGGGCGGCGGGTACTTTGGGGCGAAGCGGGCCCTGGAAGCGCTCCATCCGCTGTATTCGTACGATGACCACGGCATTTACGTGGTGAACAGCCGCTACCTGGATACGCGCGGACTAAAGCTTTCGACCAAGGTGTATAACCTGGACGCCAGCGAGAAATTCTCGCACGACTCAACGCTTGATGTGGCCGCCGATAGCACCAGCAAGGTCCTCACGCTGCCTGATATCCGAGGCTTGAGCGGGGCGTATTTTCTGGTCCTGCGGCTGACCGATGCGAGCGGGCGGCAGGTGGGCTCGAACTTCTACTGGCTCTCGCTCAAGGCGGAGAAGCTCAATTGGCAGAAGTCGAACTGGTATACGACGCCGACCACCGAATTCGCGGACTTCAGCTCGCTGAGCCGGTTGCCCAAGCTGAAGCTCAAGGTGACGAGCCGGCACGCACGCAATGGCGAAGAGTCACAGACGATAGTTTCACTCGAAAACGCAAACAAGGCGGTCGCGTTCTTTGTGCGGCTCAAAGTGACCAAGGACGTGGGCGGGGCCGAGATCCTGCCGGTGATCTGGCAGGACAACTACATTTCGCTGCTGCCCGGGGAGAAGCGCGACGTCACGGCCTCCTACCGCACCGACGAACTCGGAGCGGCGCAGCCCGCGGTAGAAATCAGCGGCTGGAACATCCAATGACCAGGCACAGCAGCTCCATGAGCGGGTCTTTATTCAGATATTTCTCGGGAGCTCAATGCCGTCTCGAGCCTTTAGCTTCGATCACGGGGTGAAGCGATACGTGCTGTACCTCTGGTGCCGGTACGGGTCCAGGTAAATTCAGCAAAATCAGGTTATTAGCTGCATCAGCGGCGGCTCGCGCTGGTGGTCTGTTGGGGGGCTTCCGCCGCATTCGCCATTGTGCCAATCGGCGCTGAAAATCGGCGTGCGGCAGTCGATTCGACTGTTTCCGGCCATCAACCGGGGTTGGTATGCCTGGCAGTATGCATCCGTCAGCCAAGAGGACGCCGCACATGCTTCCGCACAGAGTTTTGCGGGCAACGTTCCCCACGATACGTCGTCGATCAAAGGCTATCGAGCAGTTCCAGGACTTCCCAGCTGATCATTGAAGATTCATGGGCCCATTCCCTGCTCATCGCACTCTACTAACTCAGGACGGCGCAATGCGTTCTGGGCTTTGAAATAATTTATGGTGCTTCGCATCATTGAAGACTCTGTAACTTCGATCGTAATGTTCTCTCGCCCTGTCGCTTAGGAGTCGATGAGGAAGTACTGTCGGGCATCGCTTGAGGTCATTGTTCATAAAGAAAATGGGGGGGGCCAATGGACAAATTCACTGCGGGTCATTCGGCGTGCTGCCGCCGATGGCGTAAGGGTGACCTCGCCCAGCGCTGGTCGGTGGCACGCAAGTTCGTGTTGAGTGTCACTCTGGCCCTCGCTTGGCAGTGCGCGCTGGCTCAGGCGACGTATCGCATCAAGCCCCTCGGATTGCGGCTAGATAATTGTTCTGGTGCAGGTGCGGTTGGCTTCAATAGGGCCGACCAGGTGGCCGGCAATGCGTGCAACGCGCACGGCGACTTTCACGCATTCTTATGGAAGAACGACGGTACCCCGATGGTGGATCTCGGTCCCCCAGAGGTGGGTTCCTTCAGCGACGCAACAGCCCTCAATGCGTCCGGGCTGGTCACAGGTTACGCGCGAGACAGTACAGGCGACTACTTTGATTTTGTGTCGTCTGGCGATGGCGCGCCGATGAGAAGGATCACAAATACATTCGGTGGCAGTATAACCAGTGCTAGTGCCATAAACGACTTGGGACAGGTTACAGGCGATGCCTATACCGTCGGCGATAGCGGGGCGCGCGCCTTTCTGTGGAAGAACGATGGTTCGCCGATGCATGACTTGGGCAGCCTCGGCGGTGATTTTACCTCCGGCTACGCAGTAAACGCGTCCGGGCAAGTCACCGGGAGTTCTGATCTTCCGGGCAACGCAGCGAGACACGCCTTTATCTGGAAGAACGACGGAACGCCCATGGTTGATCTGACTCCTCTCGGCAGTTTCAGCGGCGCCGGCGCCATTAATCGCTCCGGGCAGGTCACGGGGACCTTTAATCCATTCTCAAGCCGGAAGCATGCCTTCTTCTGGAGGAACGACGGTACGCCGAGTCAAGATCTGGGCACACTGGGTGGATCGGGGGACAGCTACCCAACTGCACTCAATGATGCGGGGCAGATCGCGGGAAATTCGAACGCACGCGGAAAGCTCTACCAACATGTCCACGCGTTCGTGTGGATGAATGAAGGTACACCGATGAAAGATCTGGGGACCTTGGGAGGGTTGGAAAGTTTTGCGTCGGACATGAACGCCTCGGGGCAGGTGACGGGTCAGTCCGATATTTCCGGCACTGCGGACTTGCACGCCTTCCTCTGGAGAAATGATGGCACGAAGATTCAGGATCTGAACAAACTCATCGACCCCGACGATTCCCTGAAGCCTTACGTCACTCTGACAAATGGCGATTTCATCAACGATCTTGGTGATATTGTCGCCGATGGAACCGATAGCCGTACTGGGGAGTCCGGCGTATATCTGCTGCAGGGGACGGTCCTCACGCTGGCCCCGCGTTCGCTTGCCTTTGGCAATCAGCCGGTCAACACCAAGAGCGCGGTGAAGCCGGTGACCGTGACGAACTCCAGTGCCAAAGTTGTGGCCATTTCCAGCATCGAACTGAAGGGTTCTGCGGCTGGGCAGTTTGCCTCAACCAACAATTGTGGCTCATCGCTGGTGGGCTACGCGACCTGCACGATCAAGGTAACGTTCAAGCCGACTACGAAGGGCGCCAAATCCGCCACCCTGAACGTGAACGGCGGGGGCGGGGGCTTGCGCGCGGTCAATCTCACGGGCACCGGCACGTAATTGCCCGGAAACATTCTGATAGCGTCTACGGGCCGACACATAAACAGGGGAACACACATTCATGAAAATCAATAATCAATGGTACGCAAGCGTGATTCTAGGACTAGTAACCGCCGCGGTCGGCAACGGTACAGCGACGGCGCAAGTCCAAAATACAGCATATGGTGCTTACGCACTCATTTCGAACACGACCGGAAACTTCGACAGTGCCTTCGGCTATTACGCGCTCAAAGCGAACACGACCGGAAATTCCAACACCGCGATCGGCCAAGCTGCGCTCCAATCGAACACGACCGGAAATTCCAATACCGCGATCGGCGAAGGCGCACTCGCATTTAATACCACCGGCAACAACAACGTCGCAAACGGTTGGGAGGCGCTTGTAGCGAACAGGACCGGCCGGGGCAACACCGCCAGCGGATATTTTGCTCTCCACGCAAACTCGAGCGGAGGTTATAACGCTGCGAGCGGAATCAATGCGCTTTATTCCAACACGACGGGCAGGAACAACACCGCTGATGGGAGCAGTGCGCTCTATGGAAACACGACTGGGATTAGAAATGTCGCCTTCGGAAGCAACACCTTGTACAAAAACACGACGGGCGACTATAACCACGCGACCGGTTATCAGTCTCTGTACAGTAACACGACCGGCTCCAATAACAGCGCCAGTGGTTACGCGGCGCTTTATTCGAATACCACGGGCAGTAATAACATCGCGGTAGGGCAGTTCGCGGGCTACTTCCCGACGACTGGCAGCAACAATATCGAGATTGGCAATCGGGGTGTCGCTGCCGACAATGCCGTGATTCGCATTGGCACGCAGGAAACACAAAGAACCACCTACCTAGCGGGCGTAGTTGGCGTGAATGTCATAGGCGGGGTGCCCGTGATGGTCACGGCGACCGGTCAGTTGGGTGTCGTGTCGTCATCGCGTCGATACAAGGAAGACATCCGTTCGATGGGTGACACCAGCGATCGCCTGCTCAAGCTCCGTCCGGTGACGTTCCGTTACAAGCAGCCCAATGAGAGTGGTCAGAAGCCTGAGCAATACGGACTGATCGCCGAAGAGGTCGCGAAGGTGATGCCGGAACTGGTGATCTACAATGAGAAGGGTCGGCCCGAGACCGTGGCTTATCAGACACTAACTCCACTGCTGTTGAACGAGCTACAGCGAGAACACGGCCAACTGAGTACGCAAGGCGCGGAATTAAAGGCGCTACGCGCCGAGGTGGCTGAGCTTCGCCGTGCCGTCGGCAAGAGGTAGCCGCCGTCGCTGCGATCCCCGGGCTGATACTCGTCGCCCGCACTGCACTGGAGAGGGGTTTGTATGTCGTATTGCAACCGTATGAATTGGATCTTGCGTGCAAGAGTAGCCACGCTACTGTGCGCGGCATTGGTTGGCTGTGGCCGCGGGTCGGAGGTCGGTTGCCTGTGTGGCCCCTTTGCGGCCAATCTCAGCGGATCACTGAGCGGGTTGGTCGGCTCAAATCTCACACTGCAGAACAACACTACAGAGGGCGGCTCGCTCAATGGCCCGTCAGCAAACGGATCCAGCGTCGTTTTCGCTCTGGCGAACTTCAACACCAGCTACAACGTTACCGTTAAAACGCAACCGACGAACCCATCGCAAACCTGCGTCGTCGCAAACGGTGCCGGCACGGCACCCGCCAAATCGGATGTGACAAACATTAAGGTGACATGCACCAGCAATCCCCCTCGGTTCGTGTATGTCACCAACGGTGGTTCGAACACGGTCTCGGCCTATAGTGTCGACAGCACAAATGGCACACTGACTGAGAATGAGGCTTCTCCGTTCGCCGTGGGCAGCCTTCCGGTTGCTCTTGCGGTAGACGGCACGAGCACCTACGCCTATGTCGTGAATGAAGCGGATTCGACTATCTCGGCCTTCACAATCGATCGCACTAGCGGCGCGCTCGCGGCCGTGACCGGCTCGCCGTTTTCGACAGGACCCGCCCCCACTGCCGTGGCTATCGATTCTGCAAGCTTGTTTGTATATGTGACGAATGGAAGTGCCGGCACCGTCTCGGTCTACTCTATCAATGCCGGCGGAGCGCTAACCGCCGTGGCGGGCTCGCCGTTCGCAGTCGGCGCGCTGCCCTCGTCGGTAGCTGCCGGGCTGTTCAACAATCTGGTGTATATCGGGAACCAGTCCGACGGTACCGTTTCGGAATTAGATAATTCTGATAGTTGGCGTGCCGCCCCAGGCTCGCCGTTCGCATCAGGCGCCAGTCCGAGAGCAGTTAGCGTTGATCCTTCTGGTCAATATGTGTACGTGGCGAATGCTGGCTCGAACACGCTATCCGGTTACAGCACGAGTAACGCGTCGCTGGTCGCTCTTGCCGGTTCTCCCTTTGCAACCGGCAGCAATCCCCAGTCGATTGCCGTCGAGCCGTTGGATAGATTTGTTTACGTTGCCAACCAGGGCTCAAACAACGTCTCAGGGTATGCCATAGGCGCAAACGGAGCCTTAACGGGGCTTGCAGGTTCGCCCTTTGCAGCGGGGGTCGGACCGTCGGCAGTCGCCATCGATCCGACCGGCCGCTTCCTCTACGTGGCAAATGTAGGTGGCGGTAATGTTTCTGTTTTGGCGATCAATGCGAGTACGGGTGCGCTGTCGCCCGTGAGCGGCGCTGCGTATGTCGCGGGCAGTATGCCGTCGGGTATCGCCATCAGCCAGTAGTGGATGATAAGACCACTTGGACGCAGGCATTCGGGGTTGAGTAGGGCAGGTCACCGACTTCCGTGGTGCAAGCGGCCGGATGTGGCCGTGAGGAATATTCCCGTCGATATTTACTGGCGCGTTATCGCATCCGTCAAGTTGCACTTTCGTTGCACTTACATACGTGATGCCGCAGACCATCGGCATCCAGTCTTCTTAGCGCACCTCACCGGCATCGCGATCGCGTTTCTGTTGATCGTGTCCTGTGGCGGATCGGCCGCCAAACCCGATTTCACTTTCGCTGTCAGCCCAACGTCGGTCACTCTCGGCCAGGGCTTTACATCGGTGGCCATAATGTCTGGAGCTTCGCCCCTAAATGGGTTCCAGGGTCCTTCCGTCACAGTAACCCTCTCCGGCCTTCCTCCCGGCGCGACGACGCAGCCGATGTTCCCACTGCAGGTCCCGGTTTGTGGGGGGGATGTCAATTTGCAGGTTGACTGCGAGCTACTTAGTCCGCAATTCACGATTACGACCACGGACGCGACTCCGCTGGGCACCGTGACCCTGACCCTGCGCGCAAGCAGCGGCTCCCTGGCCCATGAGGCGACGCTCACCATGGTGACGGCCCCGGTCGTACTGGCCTTGCAGCAAGGCACGGCGCTATACCTCGAAAGCCGCGCCAACGGTCATACGGCGCGAATCGGATTGGACACCGCCTGGGGTGGCGCGATCGTCGAAGTGAGCATGGACGGCACCAACTTTGTCAATCGACATGATACGGGTCGCGACGTGCAGCCGGCACTATACGACGGCGCGGCGTCATATCCGGCTTGGGGGCCGGGGAGCGCGTATGGCTGGAATCCCGTGCTGGCCGGAGATGCCTATGGTCGGGGCAGCACAGTGCAGATGCATACCGTATCGCCTGGATCGCTCTACACTCAGTCCGCGCCACTGCAATGGTGGCCGGACAACTTCGGCGGCGGCGCGAGCGCGCCGGTTGCTGCAGACATGACTTTCGAACAGACAGTAACGGTCGAGCCGAGCGCGCCGCTCGCGTTCAAGGTGCACTACAAGCTCATTCACAACGGCACGGACACTCATTACAACAGCGGTCAGGAGTTTCCTGCGGTGTATGTCAATTCGACGTACACCCGATTTGCCTATTACGGTGGTGCAAGCCCCTGGTCAAACGGTCCGCTGACCACCACGACCGTCACCGAGATTCCTACCAATCCCTCTCCTGCTGCAAGTTTTGCGCCGGAACACTGGGGTGCGCTTGTAGACGCCGGAAACCAAGGGCTGGCCGTGTATGTGCCCGGCCAATACCCGTATGAAAACGCCTGGTCGTTCGCCGGTCTATCCGGCTCGGGGCCGCTCGGCAATGCGACTATATTCATGCTGCCGAGCGTCGTATTCACGATCTCGCCAGGGACGGTGATCGAGGGTGATGTCTACCTGGTGCCCGGGGATCTCAGTGCGGCACGAGCCGCGATATATGCCATTCATCAGGGACTAGCGACCGCAGATATCTCTGCGCCATTGGTCAATATTGAGCAACCCGCTGCAAATGCCACCATCAGCGGGATGGCGAGCGTCTCAGGTTGGGCCTTTGATAACGTCGCTCTGGACGCCGTGAACGTATACGTCGACGGCATCGCGATGGGAAGCGTGTCCACCGGAATATCTCGTCCCGACATCGCGAACGCCTACCCGCACGTTGCACCGTCCGACTCGGGCTGGACCTTCACGCTCGACACGACGAAACTTGCCAACGGCGTGCACTCGCTGACCATCCATGCGACGGATTCCGCTGGCAATACGGCTATCAATGCGCCCCTCTCGGTGGCCGTCAGCAATTGATGGTGGCATCGACGGACTCGCCTCGCCGAGACGTTGGTCGTCACACCTGTGTACATAGTAGGCGCGAAAGTCAGAAATACCGGGACCTGAGTTCGGACCACGGACATTCGGGCATTTACGTGCGATTGCGATGCGTGTACGCCTGAACTTAGGGACTTGAAAACCGGCGAGGCTTCACGGGTTTCGTGAGTTCGAAATTCACGCTCTCCGCCAACTTTAGGAATTTGCCGCGAGAGTTTGCCGCGTAACTGGACCTTCACCCATTCGCCAATGCTCGCTTTGTGCCCCATGTGAGGTCACAGGGACATTTGGTCGGGGTGAGGCGATTTGTGCTGTCTCTGTGGTGACGGTTGGGGTGCAGGTAAAAGAGGGAAAAGCCGCACGTTAGTGCCATTTACGGCATCCTCAACGGTAGGACTTGGCCCGCGAGGCGAGAGCGAAGCTGAAGACGTCAATAGGGTTTCCAGGTAGCGGATGTTCGCTAACCACCGTTAGGGGGTCAACGGTAGCCACTATGGCAGGAATCCCAATTCTCTCTGGTGGCGCAGCGCCAGAATGCGCACCTCGTCGCGAGCTATCACGAAGCGATACAGGGCTAAATAACCCGTCTGGCCGTAGGAAATGATCAGATCGCGCAATTCGCCTTCGATGCGCCGGCCCACGAGTGGATGTGCCGCGAGATTATCGACGGCAGATTGAATCGCCGTCACGCCGAGCAAAGCGGCCGTCGGATTCTTGTCGCGCAGAAACAGAAATGCGCGTTCGATATGTTCTAGCGACCGCGCCGAATAGACTACTTGCGCCACGGCTTAGGGCGCGCAGCGGATCCATCGACGGCCAGTCTATTCATCCAGGCATGCACATCCTCGGCGCGAAAAACCTCTCCGGACTTCTCGATCTCCGCGTCAGCGGCCAGAGCCTCCTTGACGAGGCTACGCATCTGTTCTTCGTAGTCGGCATGCCGTTCAACCGCTTCGACAATTAGGCTGTGCGCTGATCGTCCGGTTTGCTTTGCTAGGGCGCCAAGGCGGGCTCGTAATTTCGGTGGCAGACGGATGGTAGTGGTCGCTGCCATAAGTTTCTCCTCGGCGATTCACCCTGAGGTACAAAAGTAGCACATGCGCATGCTTGAGACAATATTCAACGATTCATTGCTCAAGAGAGAGACGCAAGAAGTGCCATGGTAGGGAAAACAACATGCTCATGCCTATTTACGCTGCCGCGCAGACCGTTGCGAACAAGCGCCTTTACACTTCTCACATGCCGGCTCGCCACGGGCTGGGAATCTTGGGGATGCGAATATGCTAGAAACCATCGCCGTCGTGCTGCTAATTCTGTGGGCACTCGGGCTTGTGTCGTCCTACACCATGGGTGGTTTTATCCATGTACTTTTGGTCGCTGCTCTCGTAATCGTCGTGGTCCGGGTCATACAGGGACGGCGCGTCTAGAACGACCTTGCGGAGATCTGGACCCCTCGACAGAGCGATGCGGGCATGAAGCGCGACCACCGGCGCCTGTTGACAGGCTACGCCGGCTAATCAAACTCTCACCTTGCGTTGCCTTTCGCGCCCGGAAGTCGTCCTACGGGCGCTGCGCGTGCGTTGGTGCGGCGCTGTATGTGCGCCATCCCACCTCGCGTTGTACTCCGTCTGTGCCGAAGTTACGGCACCTTGTAGCGCAACAGGCGATCAATCTCCTTCTTGACGACCTGATAGCACTCGCATGATCGTGCTTCCACCCCCGGTCGATCGAACACCGTGATCTTGCCGCGGCGGTAGCTTACTAGGCCGGCAGATTGCAGTTTTCCAGCGGCCTCAGTGACACCTTCGCGGCGCACCCCCAGCATGTTGGCGATGAGTTCCTGGGTCATGGAAAGTTGGTTCGACGACAGGCGATCTAGGCTGAGCAGCAGCCAGCGACATAGCTGTTGATCGACCGAGTGGTGCCGGTTACACACCGCAGTCTGTGCCATCTGCGTGATCAGAGCCTGTGTATAACGCAGCAGGAGGTGCATGAGTACACCGAAGCGGCCGAATTCATTCTTGAGCAGCGCGGCCTTCATCCGATAGCCGTGCCCGGCGCTCTGCACAACTGCGCGGCTCGGGGTACTCTCGCCCCCCATGAACAGTGAGATGCCGAGAATGCCCTCGTTTCCGACAATGGCGATTTCAGCCGAGGCGCCATTGGCCATCACGTACAGGAGCGACACGATCGCCGTGGTCGGAAAATACACATAGCGCATACGGTCCCCGGGCTCATAGAGCACGTCCCCTAGGGCCAGGGTCACATGTTCGAAGTGGGGTCTAAGGCGGTCGAAATCGGCGGCCGGTAGCGCATCAAGCAGGTGGTTACGATTCGCATCGGTGCGCGCCTCGGGCGCCTTTCGCTCCGGCAGCGGCCTCTTGGACGAGGTGGCATTGGCCCTTGCCGTACGCGGGCGAATAGTTCCCATCCGGCCACTGTACGCTGATTCACGCGACTTTGGTCCGTAACCGCACACAGACCGTTGCAGCGTACGATCATGCAGGTGGTAATCACTCTGGCTAAGGCGGTGCGCCCCAATCAGCTATTTGCACCGTACGGCGCGTTCGGTGTGCCGACTGTGCTCGGTCGGCTCGAAGGGCTTAAGACAAGGGACAACCGCCGCCGCGACCGGCAGCGGTTGTCCCCGCAGGCCGCCAGCTAGCGGGCCGAGACCAGGCTGTTGGGAATGATCACTTCCACACGCCGGTTCTGCTGGCGACCGGTCGCCGAGGCATTGTCGCCGACTGGGGAACTCTCGCCATTTCCCGTAGCCGTCAGGCGTTGAGTATCGATGCCCTGGTGGACCAGGTAACCCTTTACGGCATCTGCACGCCGCTGCGACAGACCCTGGTTGTACTCCTCGCTCCCGACATTGTCGGTATAGCCTTCGATCTGGGCGTTGCGCTCGGGATGCTTGTTGAGGAATCCGGCAAGCTTGGTCAGCTGAGTACCCGCGCCCATATTCAGGGTGGCGGTACCGGTGGTGAACAACACATCCCCGAGGGTCAGCACCAGGCCACGGTCGGTCTGCTTGGCCTGCAGTTCGTCGATCTGTTGCTGCAGGTCGGCGGCGTTGCGCTGGCCGTCGGCGACCGCGATGGCGGTTTTCTGTTTCGCCACGTCCGCTTCCTGCGTGCGTTCCTTCAGCTGCATGGACGCGCGCTGCTCAGTGATGTCCTTGCGCTGGTCAATGGCCAACTGACTCTGCGCAGTCGCGGTGGCGATGGAGATCTTGCGATCGGCCATGAACTGCAGGTGCGCGTTGATCTCAGGATCGGACTGCGGCTGTTCTGCGGCGGTGACCGCAATATTGGCCTGTTCTATGGCTAGAGGCGCGCGACCGGCGAGTTGCGGGTCCGCCTGCAACGAACTGAGACGAGTGCGCAGCGCGGCAGAGCCAGCGGGCTGCGTGGGGGCCGTTGCGCAGGCGGCGAGCAAGGCCGTGGCGATCGCTGCGGCGATCAGTGGGCGCAGGGGTGTTTTTGGGAGGTTCATGGCGTGGTTCCTGTGTTGCGCTGCATTTCATCGGATAGGGTCTGGGTGCTGTGCAGCATTTCCTCGTTGACGGCCTGGTTCTTCTGCGCGTTGGTCTGCGCAAACGCGAGCTCGGCGTCGGCACGCGACTCATGCGCCAGACGCTCGGCATGGGCCATGTTCTTGGCCTGCACCGCGCTGTCGGCGGCGGCCAGTTTGGTCCGGGCCTCGGCGAGTTGGGGCGATGAGGCATCGCTGATGTGGGCCTCGTCGGCCACCGCGATGGCCTGCTTGGCCTCGCTCAGGGCGACTACGGGAGGGGGGCTGGAAGCGCAGGCGGCGAGCAGCAGCACGCCTCCCAAGCCGACCAGGCTGGCAATCGTGTGATGCAGGCGTTGGCCGCGCTGCTGTACATGAGTCATGGTGGTCTCCTTCGAGAGTCGATCGAGGCCGCCTGAAATTGAGCGGCTGCGCGACTGTGAGGAGAGTGTGGACCTGAACCTGATGAGCGTCCGTGCGTTGCCGAACTTACCGCACTCACGTTTCGAAGCTCTGTTCGGAACCCCACTGGCGAAACGCTCTGCACACTGTCATTGCCTGAAGAGCGATCGGCGTACCCGAGATTGCACGAAAAGTGTGAGGAGTCGAATAGAGCTAGCCAATGCGCGCCCAGTGGCCGGTGCCCCTGCAGGAAGGGCTAGGACAGCTCACCTGTCCTTATTAACTACCCAAGGCGGGTCAGACCCAGCGCGTGCGCAGTGCCGCGTCCGCTCGCCTAGAAGGACCTTGCGCCTTGCGCGCCAGGTCCCGCGCGCCTTTTACTTAGGTGTCGCAATCTTCGTGATCTTCTCGCCTTCGATCGACAAGTCGCCCAGCAGACCCTTCTCGCTGAACTGGAACGCCAATATCGGCTTGTTCTCGATCTTGCTGTCGTACTTTCCATTGGCACCGGCTGAAACCATCGTGATGCCCGCGTCCGCGCCAACGGACCAACCCTCGGTCGCCAGGAATTTATTGAGCGCATCCTTGGTCATGAACATGATGATTCCGCTGTGCTGGGCAACACCCAGTGTCAGCCCGACCGAACCCCCGCTTACGCTGTAGTAATCCACGGTCTTGCCGCCGACCTGCAGCACTCCCGTGCCATGCTCGGCGGCCACGCCAGCGCCGCCCTTTGTCACGGACGGAAACACCAGCATGCCCGCGGACTTAGCTTGCAATGACTTGTTGGAGGGATTGAGGGATTCGAACTGATTTAGGGTAGCCCCGACGCGCTCGTCGATCTCGGCCTTGGTATTGGCCAGCGCGGCGCCGGTCGCGGCCACGGCAATGATTGTTAGGCCAGCGGTGGCCAATACATGATTGATCTTCATAAATACTCTCTTGTGTGACAACTGTTGGAACAAAGCGGATCGACGCCCGGCTTATCAGGCCAGTGGCGCTCGATCGTGCGGCATCAACCTATGATGTTGTGACGCTGCGGTCTGTACGAAAGCGCACGGAAGTCGCGTGCGGCCGTGTGCGGCCTTAGTGGCCGCGGTGACCTTGCGTCACGTCCATTCCGATCCCGCGGTAGCCGATGTACCGGCCGCTAGCGCTAAAGATGGGCTCGCCACTGACCTGAAAATACTGCAGCGAGCCATCGAGGAGCGACCTGCTGTAGATCAGGTCGAGGAACGGGCGACGTGCGGTGATGTTTGCTTCAAGTGCGGCGCGCCCGGATTCGTTCAAGCCGGGCTTTGCGCCAATGCCGAGCATTTCTAGGGCGGGGCCTGACACTTCAGTGTACCTGCCGCTCGCATCCTGCTCCCAGTACCAGTCGGAGGAGAGTTCGGTGAGCCGCTGAAAGCGCTCCTCGCTGGTGCGCAATTCCGCGGTCCTTTCGAGCACCGTGCGTTCCAGCAGCTGGTTGTGTTGCTCGATCTGTCGATACAAAAGCCGCACTTCCAACAGGTTGTGGATGCGCGCCTTGGCCTCGGTCAAATCAATCGGCTTGCTGATAAAATCCTTGGCACCGGCCTGCAGCGCGCGCAGCTTATGGCTAGGCTGAGCGGTGATCACTAGCACTGGAACATAACGGGCCGCCTCTATTGCCTTCAGCTTCTCCAGGACTGCAAACCCGTCCATACCGGGCATCATCAGATCGAGCAGGATCAGGTCATAGTGATTCTGGAGGTGGAGGACGCAGACCTGCTGTGGGTCCATGGTCGAATCGACGTGCGTGTAGCCTGCCCCGAGCAGCATTTTTTCGAGTAGCCGGACATTGGCAGCGAGATCATCGACGATGAGAATCCGGCCCTTCAGGATGTCGTTTAAATTGATCACTGCAGAACTCCATGTGCTGCGTTGCTGGCACGCGCCACCTGCGAAGCGTCCAGGGCTTCGTCCAGAGCCGCCATGAATGCCTCGATCCGGATTGGCTTCGTCAGGTAGCGAAAAAACCCGACCTCGAGGCCTCTGCGCACATCATTAGGCATTGCATTGGCGCTGATGGCGATCACCGGAGTGTGTCGCGTCTGCGGATCTTCGCGCAACAAGTTCAGGGCATTGATGCCGCTGATGCCGGGCAAGTTAATATCCATCAGGATTACCTCGGGTTGGTGGAGCCGCGCCAGTGCGATGCCGGCCATGGCGTCGGTGGCGCTCAGCAACCGCGTGTTCACGCGGCGGGCGATAAGCTGTTCGACCAGTATCAGATTGGCCGGATTGTCTTCCACGTATAGAAGTGTGTGTGTCGCGCGCTCGCGGGACGCTGGCTTGTCCAGCGCAGCGGTGACAGGCGTGCCGCTCGCCAATTGCGGTCTGGGTGCGCGGATGAATTCGACCCAGAAGCAGCTGCCCACGCCGACTGTGCTCTCTACACCGATGACCCCGCCCATGAGCTCGATTAGGCGCTTGGTCATGACCAGGCCGATGCCGGTGCCCTCTTCGCCGGTGGCCTGCTGGCCGAGGCGGTTGAAGGGCTGGAACAGCTGCGCCAGCTGGTCCGGGGACAGTCCGGCGCCGGTGTCCCTGATGGTGACGCGCAGGCGTTCGGGTGAACGTGGCGTGCACTCGATCGAGACCGCGCCACCCGGGTGGTTGTACTTGATGGCATTGCTGAGCAGGTTGAGCAGAATCTGCTTCACGCGGGTTCGGTCGGCGCGCACGAAGCAGGGCTTCGGCATGGTCTGGAAATTCATCGACACCTGGTACTTGCTCGCCTGGGGCTCAATCATCCCCTGGCATTCGACCATCACCTCATCCAGCGACATTGGCTCCAGTGACAGCAGGAGCTTCCCCGATTCGATCAGCGCCAGATCCAGAATCTCATTGATCAGGTCCAGCAGGTACCAGCCGGCCTTGAGGATCTGGCCGGTGCCTTCCTTCTGGTTCTCGGTCTGCGGCCCGGCATCGGAGGCCATCAGTTGCGCGAAGCCGAGGATCGCGTTGAGCGGAGAGCGCAGTTCGTGACTCATGTTGGACAGAAACTCGCTCTTGGCTAGATTGGCTCTTTCGGCGAGGGCCTTGGCCTGTGTCAGCTCAAACTCGAACTGTTTGCGCACGGAATTGTCGGCTCCAATGAGCAGATAGCCTATGAGCTCCTCATAGTCGTCACGGAGCGCGGTGATTGACACCACCGCCGGGAAACGGCTCCCATCTTTGCAGACGTACGTTAGGTCGTAGGTATCCTCGATGCCGCGCGAGGCCTTGAAGGCCAGGGCCTCAAAGCCCGGTAGGATCGGCGTGGACAGCTCGATGCTAAGCGCGTCGGCGCGAGCTTGCACTTCTATCGGATCGTGCATGTCGCTGGGTTTGATCTTGTTGACTACTTCTGCGGCGGTATAGCCCAACATGCGTTCGGCCCCGACGTTGAACAGCTGAATGATCCCCTTTTCGTCAGTGGCGATAATGGAGAAGTTGGCGCTGTGAAGAATCGCGTTCTGGAGTGCGCCGGTCTTGAGCAGGGCCAACTGGCGGCGGACCTCACTTGGACCGTCGACCTTTGGAAGTTCGGTGCGGGCTGCACGTGATTTGGGTTGTTCGTAGGCCATGGCGTGCTTCTTAGTGGTGGCGGACGTCACGCAGGAGCCGATCGAACTCTGTTTTTACTACCCCGTAGCACTCGCAGACATGGGCTTCGAGTCCGGAGCGGTCAAGCACGGTGATGTGACCGCGACGATAGCTGATGACGCCGAATTCCTTTAGCATGCCCGCGGCCTCGGTTACGCTCTCGCGCCGTACACCCAGCATGCTGGCGATTAGCTCTTGCGTCATGACCAGGTTGTTAGAAGGCAGGCGATCGAGGGTCAGTAGCAGCCAGCGACACAATTGCTGGGTCACGCTGTGGTGGCGATTGCAGGCACCGGTCTGGGTCATCTGGGTGATCAGGGCCTGGCTGTAGCGCAATAACAAGCGCAGCATTGTGCCGCCGCGATTGAATTCGTCCATCAGGTGCCGCGCTGGCATCCGGTAGCCATGGCCTGCAGTCTGGATCACGGCGCTGCTGGGCGTAGTGTCCCCGCCCATAAACAGCGAAATTCCGAGCATGCCCTCGTTTCCAACGCCCGCGATTTCGGACGACGCTCCGTCTTCGCACACGTAGTGGAGAGAAATGATCGCGCTAGTGGGAAAGTAGACGTGCGTCAGCTGGCCCCCGGGCTCGTAGAGCATTTCACCGAGTGGCATGGGAATGAGCTCGAAATGCGTGACCAGGCGTGAGTAGTCAGCCTCCGGCAGTGCAGCCAGCAAGTGATTCTGTATCGGGTCGGGCTGCCGCCGAGATGCGTCGTCCGTGCCGATCGTCGCGGCGCCGGAATCCGAGGCCGGTCGCAGTGGATACACGCTCACCGTGTTGCCGGCGTCATGACTATCCCAATGAAGAGTGCTTGTCGAAGAATGTCTTGACTTGCTGCGCAGCCGCATCGCGCGTTACCGCATAGCGTTCCTGCACCAGGCCGGTCAATTTGTCGGCGTGTCCCTCGAGTTTTAGCAGTTCATCGTCGGTAAGTTTCCCCCAGGTCAGCTTCGCTTCGCCGAGGATCTGCCGCCATCGGCCCTTTATTGCGTCATTGCTGGGGATGGACGAGGGC
Source organism: uncultured Gammaproteobacteria bacterium (assembly GCA_963789365.1). GTDB lineage: Bacteria > Pseudomonadota > Gammaproteobacteria > Steroidobacterales > Steroidobacteraceae > FEN-1191. Next base: position 1,242,230 of record CAWBKJ010000004.1, on the reverse strand, counting down.
TCGCCGTCGTCAGTCTTCGAACTCGACTCCTTGGCGGTATTCATGGCGTACTCTGCACCCGTCGTACCCGCGATTGCGCGGGTAATTGGGATGACTTCATGTTGGGTTTGAGCCTAAGGAGGTTGTCCTAGCATGTCCGTGCGGTGGCGCACGTAGATGCGGACTATCGAGGGCCGTTGCTCTGGCGGCACGCACCGCTCAGCGGGGTGAAATGGACGATGGGGCAATGATTGTGGCCAATCACGAACCGAGTGACGTGGCCTGTATTGCACCGCCTGTGGTCAGTGCGAAGATAAATCTGCTAGCGACCTGCCGTGCCCGGGGACCGGACGTTAGCTCTTCCGGCCTACCGCCAGCAGCAGGCCGCCCGCGACCAGCGCTCCTATACCGGCCCAAATCGGCACGTTGACGTGTTGGGTTTCATCGACGGACAGGTGCAGTGACCCGACGTTGGCCTGGTGGGTTTCTTTCGTGTAGCTGAAGCCGCCGTACATAAGCCCAAGGCCGCCGGCGATCAATAACACGATGGCCACGAGTTTCTGTGTGTTCATCAAATTCACTCCTGCGAGTTCGAAGCCCAGTGTGCGCCGAAGCCTGATGCCACCGGTTGGACTAACCCAAAACTCAGAGTAGGTGCAGAGCGGCGTGTGCATCTGTACGGAAGCGTACACAACATGCACCTTGTGGTGCTTGGCCACCGGTGCTGGTTCCAGCCGTTGGCGACAATGTGCAAGTTATGGTCGGGGTGAAGCGATTTGCGCTGTCCTTGTATTCCCCGTTAAGGTCTGCGTCAACGAGGGTGCCGCCTGTTCAGGACAAGGTAATAGAAATGAATCTAAGGTCACATCGGGCCCGCGATACTCTAGTGGCTAACGCACTCCTGTTGGCATTATCTGGAATCGGTATAGCCTCGGCGCCGTCTTTGCGCGCGCCCGATCTGATATTGGCGCATGGCACGATACTGACCGTTGATCCTCGGGACGCGGTGGCCCAGGCCATTGCAATCCGGGATGGAAAGGTACTCTCGGTCGGTACGGATGTGGCTGTTTTAGCTTTGGCGGGGCCCCATACGACGATCGTCGATTTGCATGGTAGGACAGCGACGCCCGGATTGATCGACACGCACGCGCACATCGCTGACGGAGGGATCGAGGAAGTCTGGGCAATCGACCTCGGTGATGCGACCAGTGTGGCCGAGATCGTCCGGCGCGTGAAAGTGAAGGCCGCGCAGCTCAAGCCCGGAGAGTGGATCCAGGGGCACGGCTGGGATGAGGGCAAGCTCTCCGAGCGCCGCTACGTCCTGGCCGCCGACCTGGATGCCGCTGCGCCCGCCAATCCCGTGTGGCTGGGTCAGACTACCGGACACTACGGCGTCGCCAACAGCTATGCGCTGCGGTTGGCGAAAGTCAGTGCGGCCACGGCGAATCCTCCCGCCGGGACGATCGACCGCGATCGCATCGGAGCGCCTACCGGGGTGCTGAAGGAAGGCGCCCAGGCACTCGTCACTCAGCTGATTCCCGCGCCGACTTCTGAGCAGTGGCGCGAAGGAATCCGCAGGATGATCGAAACTCTGCACCGTGAGGGCATGACCGCATTCAAGGACGCCGACGACACGCAACCGATGTGGGACGCGTATCGTGCGCTCCTGGATGCAGGAGAACTGACCGTGCACGTGTGCGTGCTGTGGAACGCTGGGGCGAGCGTCGCCTCCGCACAGCAGGCACTCAAGATCATCCAGGCGCTGCCCCGGCCGCCGCAGTCGCTGGGCGAAGGGCGCCTGCTTTCGTGTGGCGCCAAGATCTACATGGATGGCAGCGGCGCTGCTCGCACCGCCTGGATGTACACGGAATGGAGGAAGAATCGGACCGAGATCGATCACGGGAACTACGGCTACCCGGCGGAAGATCCGGAGGTCTACCGGCAGATGGTGCGCCTCCTGCATCGTGCAGGCGTTAACGTCGGCACACACGCCGTCGGTGAGCGGGCGATCGACTGGGTGGTCGATACCTACGCCGAAGTGTTGCACGAGACACCGACGCGCGGGCTGCGGCACTCGGTCATTCATGCCAATCTCCCAACCGACCATGCGATCGAAGTCATGGCCATGCTGCAGAGCCGCTACGATGCCGGTATCCCGGAGATGCAGCCACCTTTCATATGGTGGATCGGCGATAACTATGCGGCCAATTTGGCCCCCAATCTGTTAGGGCGCCTCGAGCCTCTCAAGACAATGCTATCCCGCGGAGTGCAGTGGACCGGTGGCTCAGACTTCGACGTCACGCCCGTCGCGGCACGCTACGGTTTATGGTCGGCGGTTGAGCGGGAAACTCTGAACGGAACCTACGGACCGCATCCGTTCGGTACGTCCGATGCCGTCGACGTGCATGCGGCGCTCCGCGCCTACACAGCGGCAGCAGCGCGCCAACTGTTCCTGGAGGACAAGATCGGTTCGCTGGAACCCGGCAAGGAAGCGGATATCGCTGTTTGGGACCGGAATTTCTACTCCGTACCGCCTGCGGAGCTCAAGGAGGCGAAGTGCGAGATGACGTTGTTCGACGGCAAGGTGGTCTATGAATTACGGCCGGGTCACTGAAACTGGAGTCGGTCATTTGTGCCTGTACCGACAGCCGCTAAGCGGACCTTCATGGCCGGCACCTGACGGTCACTGTTGAGCGTTGGACACTTTGTCCCCGGTCAACGGGCCACCGGCCGGTGTTCGGGGGCACCAGGCGGTGGCGACCCGAAGGCAGTTGTGCTTAACGCCGGTGCGGGTGAGTCAATGCGCCTGCGCCGCGTCGTAGACCTCGACGCCACCCACCCAGGTTTTCAGCACCCGCACGTTCCGTATGGTCTCGGCCGGAATCTTCATTATATCGTCGCTGAGCAACACGAAATCGGCCAGTTTGCCAGGCTCGATCGAGCCTTTCTCGTGTTCCTGGAATTCCGCATATGCGGAACCCAATGTATAGGCAGTGATTGCCTCCGTTGCCGAGAGTTTCTGCTCCGGGAACCAGCCACCCGGATGTTGCCCGTCGAGCGTTGCGCGCGTGGTGGCGGCGTACAGCGTCAGCATGGGATCGAGCGGCGCTACTGGCCAGTCGGTTCCCAGTGCCAGGCGCACGCCGTGCTCAATGAAGGTCTTAAACGCATAGGTGCGGCTCGAGCGATCGTGGCCGATGCGCGCCTCTGCCCAGCGACCGTCGTCGATAGCGTGATAGGGCTGCACCGAGGCGATCACCCCGAGCTTTGCGAAACGATCGAAGTCGCGCTCCGCCATGTGCTGCGCATGCTCGATGCGCCAGCGCCGGTCGCGTGCTCCGTGGGCGGCTTCGATCTCCTGATAGATATCGAGGATGGCGGAAATGCCGGCATCGCCGATCGCATGCGTGCACAGCTGCAGGTTGGTGGCATCAGCACGCATCATCCAGTCGCGCATCTTGGAACGCGGCTGCATGTCCGCCGACAGCAAGCCGCGATTGTCGGGTTGGTCGTCGAAGGGCTCGAAAAAGTACGCGGTGCGCGAGCCGAGTGAGCCATCGGCGAACGCCTTGAGCGCGCCGATGCGCAACAGCGGCGCTCCGAAGGCGCGGCCGATGCCTAGCTGCGCTTGGTCCTCAACTGTCGATATGGCCGGCACCGCATAGACCCGCAGCGTGAGCTTGCCTTCACGGAGCAGGTCCGCCAGCGCGGCGATGGTCGAGTAGTCGGTCGACATGGCCTGCACGCTGGTCACGCCGTGCGCAGCAGCCTCGCGCATCACGCGTTCGATTATTGTGCGCCGCTGCGCCGGGGTCGGCGGCGGAATGATACGCTCGAGCAGTGAGGTGGCGGCATCCTTGAGCACGCCGGTCGGCTCGCCCGTAGCATCGCGGACGATCACGCCGCCGGGTTGGTCCGGTGTGGCCGCGGTAATGCCCGCAAGCGCCAGCGCACGGGAGTTACCTACGACCTCATGGCCGTCGTAGCGCCACAGGGCCACGGGATGGTCGCCCGAGACGGCATCAATAACCTGGCGCGTCGGCAGCGCTACCGGGCTCCACTTGGTTTCATCCCAGTTTCCCTGCAGCAGCCATTCGCCCGGCGGGCGAGTGGCCGCAAACTCGCCGATGCGGCGCGCGAATTCATCCATGCTGCGGGCGTCATTCAGCTGTACCGAGTCGAGTTCGACGCCGCCGTCCAGCAGGTGGACGTGCGCATCGTTGAAGCCCGGCAGCAGCAGCTTGCCGCGCGCGTCGAGCGCGTGGGTGGTGGCGCCTCGCCAACGCAGGACAGCGGCATCGGAACCGACGGCGACGATGCGGTCACCGAGCACGGCGACTGCGGCGGCTTCCGGCTGCGCCGCATTGACGGTGTAGATGCGGGCGTTGTAAACGATGAGATCTGCCATTGGCTGCGGCTGAGACGCGGCAATGGCGGCGCCAGCGGCGGTGGCGGCGATCAACGAGAACACAAGGCGACTAACCATCTTGAACCTCCGAGCGCTGAACACGGCAGCAGTAATGATAGCCGAGCGTCCACAATGAGCGCGTCTTTTCAGCGCGGTAAGGATTGCACATCAATGATTCCGGATGCCGCAGTCCCGCCTAACCACCTCAGGGGATCGGCAACCGGTCCAAGGCCTGGAGCGGACGATTAGTGCCTCACAATGGCGGCCCGAAAGCAGCCATTCGCCACCGACAACAACGGGTCACTCTCAAAAGTTTGAGCTGAAACCAATACACATTTTGGGTGGATTGCCAGGTCTTAGTCTAACCGTGCCACAGAGCCGAGGTCTGCCAAACGCTTGTTTTGGCCGGGGTGAAGCGAGTTGTGTTGCCGCTGCAATGCCAGTCAGGAAATGCGTCAAGCAGGGTCGCCGCCGGAAGCTGCCCGGGCCTGGCCCAGCCGGGTCATCGATCTCGCACGAATGCTCGCCGTATAGCGGCCGTGCAGTCTAGAGGTGCAGGCGATCGAGAATGGGTTTTTCATAAATGTCATCTTCGGCCGGGTACCGAAGCCCAGCTATGCCTCTTTCCTTGGCGAGCGCCCACAAGATACTCTCGCCGGCCGGGAGAACATTGGGACGCATGGCATAGACCGGATCTTCGAATGCCGCGTCGGAGTCGATCAGCGTCCAACCCCTGTGCTCGAACATTTGAATGACGTCCCTTAGAAAGAGCGCGTTAATTAGATTGTGGTGCAGCAGGAGTACATGCGCGACGGACCGCCCCAGTACGGCGCGAGATAGACCATCGTAGTACTGCGCACGGTTGTACAGGTGCTGAAGGTATGCATCCCTGTAAGGCCCAGTAGGTGCATGGGGGTCGTTCTTGAGCCTCGCGCTCAGGCGCTCGCTGTAATACCAATCGCTTGCATCTACGGAAACCGGGCCTGCCTTATAGGCATTGGAGTCAAGAAACGCCCGGAATCCGTCGCGCTTCTCGAGCGTATTGCCCTCTTTTAGGTAGGGAAATCGAAATCGTCGGGTAAACCCGGGGAGATTGCGAATGGCCTGGTCGCAGGTCCAAAGTTCTCGCTCAAAGTCCGGCAGGCTCAATTCATCAAAATCGGGATGAGTAGCCGTGTGATTGCCAATCCTATGCCCCTCGATGCCCCACTGCCGAATCAACGCGATTCTCTTTGGATCACTATTTGTCCTGGTGACAAAAAGGATGGACTTGAGGTGCGCTTTCGCCAACTGTCTCAGAATCGCCTCATTTCGCGCCGCCGGGCTGAGCCCGACCGTGTCGGCCATGTTGGGGCCATCGTCAAACGTCAGAGCGATAGTTTGGCCACAAGCCATTGGTGGCAGAACAATTGATGCCAATGCCGTGTACCCAAGTAGGGTGATTCGAAGGAACACGGCACGTGGGGTTAGCATGACAGGCTAATATCCTAACAGCGGGAATGCTCCATGGCTCGCTGGCGCTCATGGCGCGCAGCGACGGTTCAAACCCGGAAGCTCGAACGGAAACCAAGAACAAATCTGAGGTGAATTGTCTTCTTCCTCATGTACTTCCTCGAGCCGAGGGAAAATGCACTGTGCAGCTGGTCGTAGGCAAGGCCGCGGTGCTGACGGCCGCCGCCCTGGCATGAATATTGAGAATTTCTCGGTCGGGGTGAAGCGATTGCTCCCATCCCCCATGTGGCTGTTAGGGTTTGCGTCAAGCGGAGGATCCGTGGGTAGCTGTCCGGGCGGCGGACCAACGCGCGGGCCTAGCACGCAATCGTTCAGAGCGCAATTTGGCGCGCTATGCGCTGCTGGTACCAGCTTTGCCGAATCCTGTATTAGGATTTCCGAATCCGGCAAACGCGGCCCTTCGCCGTTGGCCCGCCAGGTTATACGTCCAGGGTCGGTTGAGGTCGATGATTGGAGCATGTCATGGGATTCGAAGTAAGCTTTACACAGAAGCCGATGTATCTGCATGCCGTCATAACCGGAGAAAACAGCGCCGAGAATGTGAGGAACTACCTCAAGCAAATTCAGCGAGAATGCAAGACGCGTAAGTGCTTGCGGGTAATGATCGAAGAACGACTCGAAGGGCCTCGCCTCGGCATTATCGACGTTTATCGCATTGTGTCGGAGGGAACTGTTCGGGCGCTGGGACAAATCCAGATGATTGCGTACGTGGACGTGAACTCCAAGGGCGATTTAATGAAATTCGCGGAAGATGTGGCGGTGAACCGCTTCTTGCGAGTTGCGGTGTTTTCATCAGTGCCGGACGCCGAGCTGTGGTTGCAGAATTTGCCCACTAATCGGGGCAAGAATTAGTTTCGCGTCAAGTGTGCCCCCAATTCCTTCGGTGGAATACAGGCAAAGGCAGCAGAATCGAGACGTTAGACCTGTTGAGCCGGCGGTTTCCCCAATCCGCAAGCAGTGTAGACTCATGCTGCCGCTCGGGCGGGAAACTTCAACGCCCGCATTACTGCCTGAAAGCGCAGCTCCCGGCGTAATCGGTCCATGAGCGGGTCGGTCTTGAAAAACACCAGCCCCAGATCCCGCAGTCTCAGCGCCATCTCAAGCCATTCGAGCGCCTTCGCCCGATTGCCCCGCTGAGCCTACATCGTCGCATACTGGTACGCCGGCAAATACTTGGTCGGAGTGAGGCGAATTGTGCTATTCCTGTGGTGCCAGTTAGGGTACAGGTAAAAGCAGCAATTTCAGGGCTATAGCTGCATATTCGGCACCACATTGCTGGCGGCTGTTTGACCCTGCCAACTCCATTAGAGGCTGGCTCTCGGTCGAATAAGCGGGCGCCCAGCAGCCGGACTTGCCACCGGCCACTGATTTTTCCAGGGCCGGGTGCTCCTACTTTCGTGGCCAGGAGCTGACAATCGAACCGCTAGGTCGACGACGTTGCTTTAAAAAGCTCGCTATTGGGATCAATGAGAGTTCGCGCGGCTGTTCATGGCACCGGGCATGTACCACTGTGATAGTGGCCCGGATCCGAACTCTTTTGACGCACTCAGCGCGCTCGAGGCGTGGGTCGAGCATGGCGAGGCTCCAAATGCCATTGTCGCCACGCATTTCAACGACATTACCGGCAATCCGGATCGCACGCATCCGCTCTGTCCGTATCCGAAACTGGCGCGTTACAAGGGCACGGGCGACATCGACAGGGCGGCTAATTTTCGGTGTGAGGATCCGCTGAGCGATGATGTCGGCCCTTAGCTTCCGTCGACTTGGTCGGCGTGGAGCGATTTGTGCTGTCCCTGTGCTACCCGTAGCAGTGAGGTTAGGCCACCAAAGCCGGGACGTTAGACTCGTTGAGCCGGCGGCTTCTCGACCAATGGGCCGCTACTATGCAAATACCGGTAAAATCGCGATTTCGTCGCCGGGCACGGCTTCCACGGGCAAGCCGGCTTTCATCCACGCGCGCAGGCCCCCTCTGATCACCGCGACCCGCACTCCTTTTTGCTGCAGGACGTTCTGCAGCTCCCGCGCTACCCGCGTGCTGGTAGCCTGACGAGCACAGGTGCAGTACACGTAAACCGTACGTTCGTCCGGCGCATCGATACTCGACTGATGGAGGGCGTTGGGATCCAGCCTTCGAGAACCACGGATGCGGATCGCCTTGGCGTCAAAGTAGCCATGGCTGCGAACGTCGTAGACATAGGCCCCCGTCGCCAACTCGAGAGCGGCGTCGGCTGGACTGGCGAAATCGACGACGCTCAGCGCACGCGCTTTGGCCCACAACCACGCCCGAAATCCCGCGTAGCCCACAATGAGCATGATCAGAATCCAGCTCAGCACCTGACCCATCGCGTGGTATCCGCGGGTGATCATATCCACCGCGCCGCTGAACACGAAGCCCACCCCAAAAAAGGCGCCGATGTAGAGCAAACAACCGGCCAGGTCCAAACGCAGGAACAGCGGCAAACGCATATTCATGCTCCCCGCCAGCGGCGGCGCCATGGTATTGATACCGGGGATGAACTTTGCGATCACGAGCAGCGTACGACCGCGGCGATAAAAGGAATCCGCCGATCGCAGAATGCACGATTCCGGGTTGAGCGAAACCCGGCAGAGTATGCCGAGCAGCCACCAGCCCGTGTAGCGGCCCAGCAGGAACATCAAAGTGTCGCCTGCGAGCATCGCGACCAGGGCCGCCCCCAAGGCATACGGAATCTGCAGGATACCGTGCGCGGCTACGCCGCCAGCAATAAGCAGAGCCAGCGCGGCGGGCACCGGCAATCCGACCGCCTCCAGAAATACCGCCGTAGCTAGTACCAAGTAGCCGTGTTGGGCGAGCGTGGTGGTCCAGGATTCCATGTTGACAACCCTTGAGCGACGGACGGACAGCAGTATATGGCGTCGTCCCGGGCAGCGGCTTTACGATCCAGGGTCCATGAAAAAACACATGGGGGCAGCCATCGCACTAAAATAGCCATTGGGGATTTCTTGGTCGGGGTGAAGCGATTTGTACTGTCCCTGCCGAGTGCATCCGAGTCCGCGTTAGGTCGGCAAAAACAGACGTTTAGTCCGAAATGACCGGCCAGCGCTTTGTTACCGTAGGTAGCCCGAAATGCCGGTATGGGGGCCTCAGCATCTGACCGTGCAACCAGACTGGACGGCACAGCGGTTTTCCTGGCCTAATAAGCCGACAATACACTCGGCACACCGTACCGCTACTCGGGCCGCTAATGCCTCGAACGGCGCTCGGCTTGTGAGCCTACCCATTTGTAGATCTTGCCGCCGCGCATGACGAACACGACGCGTCGCACTGCAGTGATGTCCTGAAGCGGGTTACCGTCAAGCGCAATGATGTCGGCTGCGTATCCTGGTGCCAGTCTGCCGATTGTGCCGCCCATCCCGATGGCCTCAGCGGCTACTGAGTTAGCGGAGACCAGTGCGGCCATAGTGTCCTGATCGCAATGTTGTACCCGACCGATGAATTCCTCAGCGTTGTGCCCATGCGCCCCTGCCGTTGCGTCGGTCCCGTAGACCATCTTGGCGCCGGGCAGGTGCGCAAGGCGCTTGCAGACCGCAAAATCTTCCGGCAGGTCTCGCAGCATCACGGTCATGCCCTCGACGGTATAGCCATCGATACCGATGTACCGCTCCTGGTTCTCAATATAATTCTGCACGACCAGGCCGACCTGCGGTGTGATGTACACGCCCGCTTGCACCGCCACCTGAAGCTCCTCGGGTGTGGCATACGTCGCGTGCTCGATTTCCCGGCAGCCCGCCCGGGCGGCGGCGGCAACCTGTCCACGATATGCATGTACCATCGAGCGCAAGCCCACTGCTGCCGCTTCATCACAGAGCGTCTTCAGCTGCTCTTCGGTGAGCGTGGGTTTCGCTCCCACACGCTGACTGTTCGATGCAAATATCTTGATCAGATCCGCGCCCTGGGCCTTACGCTCCTTCACCATTTCGCGTAAGGCTTCCGGAGTGGCCTTGGTCAGATCTCCCTCTATCGGCGCAAGGGATGTGAGTAGCCGCGGACCTGGAAAGTCATGGTCACGGATTGCGTCGCGGAGTAGACGCTCGTTCGTGTCTCCGACGCTCTGAACCGTAGTGAAGCCAGCCATCAATGTTTGCCAGGCTCCCTCGGCCATCTCAAGCGCTGCGTCCGCGGGCGGCTCGCTCGAACTTGCCAAATGTCCCGTGCGATCAAAGTGCGATGCAATATGCACATGTGCATCGATCCAACCTGGTAGTACCGTGTAGCCGCGCAGATCGATAACCGTCCCGGTCCCCGGCCCCGATAGTGCGGCTATCTTGCCGTCATTGACCTGGATACGGACATTGTGCAGCGTCTTCCCCGTGCCATCAAAAGCCCGATCGGCGATGAGTACCGCCGCTTCTCCAGCATTCTTCGGTAGCTCCGACGCGGTAACGGTGCTGATCAGGAGAGCTGCGACGATAGATTTCCAGCCGACTGCCTTCATGTTCACCTGGGTAATTCCTGTGTTTAGGTAAGCGGTCGGCTCATACGTTCATTTCCGTCAGCGAGCCTATTGCATGGCAGAAGTGTAAGTCCAATCTCGGCAGACTTGACCGTCGCACAGAAGAGTTTCGGTGCAGCGGGTCGCAGGCAAGGCCGCCGTAAGTACGGCCGGTGTCCCGAGATATTTATAGGAAATTCCTTGGTCGGGGTGAAGCGATTTGTGCTGTCCCTGCGGTGCCAGTAAGGGTACAGGTAAAGGAAAAAAATAGGGCATGAGCTGCACTTGCGACGCTCTATGGGGGCGACCTATTGGAGGCCACTGCTTGGTTTTAGACCGGCGCTAAGCCGCATAGGCCGAATGCGCCGTGCTTCCCCCCAGAGACAACGACCGCAACGACTCCGAGGGAGTGGATAGCGTTCTTAGAACCGGCGATCCTCGTGATTTGACACGCCGCGTTGGCAGGTGGGCTCGGAACACCGGCCAGTTGGGTTTGCGTGCAAGTTGCGACATGTTCGGGTTTTCCAAAGGCTCGTAGCCACTCGACCCTTGGTTCGCTACCGAACAGACCGCCGTAGCGAATGCACTTAATCTGCGACGAGTTCAACTGCAGCTGCGTAGATTTGCCCGTTGGCGTCTCTTATCTATGGATGGAATCGCGCGATGCTCGTTGTGCTTGCGGAACAATTTGGCAAGCCACCGTTGGTCTATGAGTTAGGAAGTCCGGCACCGGCCCCAGGTCCGGTGTTTGCAAGGACTGAGGCGCGTGACGTCTGCTAAACCAACCCGCATGACCTGCAACGGGGAGCTCGCAATGACTGACTCGAAGGTACCGCGCCACGGCAGAGTCGTGACGGCGATGCTGATTGCCCTGGTTGCGCTGCTGGCCGCCCCGGCGGCGCGAGCCGTACCGAGCTTTGCGCGCCAGACGGGCATGGCCTGCGAGGCCTGTCACACCGTGTTTCCGGAGCTGAACCATTTCGGCCGCATGTTCAAGGCCAACGGTTACAACGTCGATAACCTCAAGCCCGTGCGCGGCATTACCGCGACCAAGCAGGAGATGTTGGCCTTGAGCGGATTGCCACCGATCTCGCTCATGGTGCAGGTGTCGCAGACCAACCTATCGAAGAACCTGCCGGAAGGAGTCGACCTGGGCACCTCACAGAGTGGTACGGTCGCATTTCCCCAGCAGATCAGCTTGTTTTACGCGGGCAAGATCGCTCCTGGCGTGGGCTCGTTTATCCAGCTCACCTACGGCAACGACAGCGGCACGATTGGCATCGACAACGTCGATCTACGCTGGGCCGGCAACCACATACTCGCCGACGACCGCAACCTGATCTACGGCATCAGTGCCAACAACAACCCGACGGTTCAGGATCTGTGGAACAGCACTCCCGCCTTCGGCTATCCCTACGCCTCCAGCAACGCGGCGGTACCCTCGATCGCTGGGACGCAGATTGATGGCACCCTGGGCCAGGATGTTGCCGGCCTGAGCGCCTACGTAATGTGGGATGAATCGCTCTACGCTGAACTCGGTGTATATCGTTCCGCAAAGCAGGGCGCGGCCAACGGCGTGACTGGCGAGACCGGACCGCTGGACGGGGGCAGCTCCAACGTCATCACCGGCGGGGCGCCGTACTACCGGCTGGCTTACGAATACCAGTGGGGCCGCAATTCGCTGTCCGTGGGCTTGTACGGCGCGACCTTTAAGCTCCTGCCGGGCGCCGACGATGCCGGAGCGCATCCGCTCACCGGGCCCTACAACGAATTCAAGGACAATGCGCTGGACTTCCAGTACCAATACATCGGCGAGCGGCACCTGTTTACGATGGCGGGCACGCGTATCAAGGAGGATATGACCCTTAACGCAAGCTATGCTGCCGGTGGCTCAGAGAATCTCAGCGATGATCTGACCACCTCCCGAATCAGTGCCACCTATTATTACCAGCGCAAGTACGGCGGCACCCTCGGCCTGTTCTCGACCACCGGCAGCCATGACGTCGGTCTGTACGCACTCGGTGATCCGCCCGGGGTGGTCACGAGCGGCAGTGGCATGCCGGATACCAAGGGCTGGTCGGCGGAGCTGGACTACATGCCCTGGCTCAATACCCGCCTGTCGGTGCAGGCCACGCAGTACTCGAAGTTCAACGGGGCGGGCAGCAACTACGACGGCTATGGGCGCAGCGCCGGCGATAACGATTCGCTCTATTTCCTCATTTGGTTTAACTATTGAGGCAGCCGCGTATGAAACGCCAAAACCTAGCCGTCAGCCTGATCGTTGCGCTGTGCGCTGCCGCCATCAGCCGTAGTGAGGACATCACCGCAGAGGCGCGCATGGCGGCCCAGCAGGTCGCCGTCGATACCTGCGCCAACTGCCACGGCAGGCAAGGGCGCAGCATCGCACCGAAATTTCCAGTCCTGGCCGGACAACACGCCGGTTATCTCGCGGCGCAACTGCACGCCTTCAAATCCCAAACCCGCGGTGATCCGGACGCGCTCGCCTACATGTGGGGTATGTCTGCGCCGCTTGATGACGAGATGGTCAACGCGCTGGCGGCCTACTACGCGGCTCAAACTCCGGGGTCTGGTGCGGGCGGCGACGCCGCCGCAATCGCCCGCGGCGCGGACATTTACGCCAAGGGAATCGCCGCGGACGGTATCCCCCCCTGCGCCACCTGTCACGGTCCGACGGGTGCGGGAACGAACGATTTTCCCAGGCTGGCCGGCCAGCATGCCCAGTACCTGCTCAAGCAGTTGCGTTCCTTCCAGAGCAACTTGCGCGACGTCGCTGTCATGCACGGGGTCGCCCAAGGTATGGCCGTCGGCGAAATGGAGTCGGTGGCTGCGTACCTGGAGTCGCTCGGCGGCCGCTGACGTTAGACATTCCGTAATTCAAGCGCGCGGAGCCACGGGCAGAAACCGTGGCATGGCTTCGAGATCAATCAGTTCCCGATTGGTGCGCAGGTGCAGGCGATTCGAGTCGCGCCGGCCACCAAACCCGGGAGGCGGAAGTGCTCGCCAATAGTTCCGGGAATCGGCTTGAGCAGTTGGACCGTGTTCGGCATCGCGCTGATGCACATGTTGCTGCAGGCTATGTGATTATCACCTCTAGAGGGTGGGCAATGAAAAAAATCCGCAACCCCCAGCGCCCCGGAAAACGACAAAGAAGGGCGCCTAGTCGCGGCAGCGTTTCTGCAGAAGCGAGAGCAGATACGACAAGTGTGCCTCAACTTACTCCCTGAAGGCGGAGCATTCAACGTCTTGGTTTCAATCAGATTGCAGGCGGCCCATACCGAGGCAAATCAATTATGAAGACGCAGCCCGAGCCGGGCGCATCGCGAACCCTCAGCGCTCCATTGTTAGCCTCGACCCCGCGGCGGCAGATATCAAGTCCCAACCCGAGTCCCGACCGATCCTCTCCGTTTTGGGAAAACGGTCGTAACATCGTTTCGGCGGCACCGGGTGGAAGTCCGCCGCAGTGATCTGCAACTTCAAGTAGCACTCGGTCTGCGTCCGCATGCACTCGCAACGTGACGGTCGTACCGCGTTTTGTGAATTTAAACGCATTCTGGAGCAAATTGAAAACCGCCGCGTGTAGCATCTCCGGATCGGCCAATACACTAATTGTCGAATCGACCGGAAGAACCCGGAGTCGACACGCATGCGCCCGCGAGTCGAGAGAGGCGGAAGTTACCGTTTCGCTTACAAACTCCGCAAGCCGTATGGGTTGCATGCGCGCCGGTAACGCTGCCGTGACTCGCACCTCGGCAACCGAGCGATCGATGAGGGTACGCATGCCGTTTAAACTTCGATCCAGGACTGCGCCCATTGCACCGGACACGCCGACGTTACCCGCCCTGATGGCACGGATGGTGTAGGTCGCAATTTGCAGGTAATTGCGTAGTTCATGCACGAGCGATGCAATCCGCGAATTAGAGGCGAGGACGTTTTCATCCTCCACAGTCGTGGCTTGATGAAACGCATACGCATTTACCGCGCTCGCGATAGCATTGTCGATGCATCGGTTGAACGTTCGGAATTCATCGACTTCAATCGGAGCATTGACTTCAAAGGCTAAAGTCGTGACCGCTTGGCATACGTCACCGTAATCGCGCACCACCTCTTCGATCGTGAAGCCCTGCGCCAGCCGGTTCTGTCCATGGAGCTTTGCCGCGTCGCCAATTAATGAGGACGTGCCGCCGCCCGGGGCACCCGATATCTCCCGGCTTCGCCCGCGCTCAGAAGTTTGTTCTATGCGCAAAGTTTCGGTCAGTTGATCGAGGAAAATGGGGATGTCGTTGGCAATTTCCGCATCGGTCGCTTTGGGCGAGGAGCGATCGGCCATCAAAAGCCTACATCTGTCGATTAAGGCCGCTCGATGGGAGGTGAGAAAATTGTGTAACACGCAGCATGGTACCGCGCCATGCTAGAAGCGTCTGTACGCTTGCGAACGTGAGAAATATTCATGGTAGAAGTTCTCGTGATCCATAGGCACACTTTAAATGTTGTGCCATTGGCCAGTCGACCGCGAACGTTCGGGAACGCACATACCAAAAAGTGGCGGGCGGCAGGGGCCCGGACAAGGGAAGCTACGGGCGAGCTATAAGCTGAACCCCGCGGCCTCAATAAATGGCATGGACATCTGGTCGGGGTGAAGCGATTTGTGCTGTCCGTGCGGTGCCCATCAGGGTTTGCGTCAAGCAGGGGAGCCGCCGATAACTATCCGGACGTTAGACTAACGCGGGATCGGATTCCTTATTGCTCAGAGTGCCGTTTGTGGCGCTGTGCGTTGCTGGTAAGCCGGATTGCCGAATCCTGCGACGAAAGGCTGACGCGAGTTGTCCGTCAGGGCGGGCCCGCTGCGGGTCCCGCCTGAATGGGGATGGTGCGCGCTAATGGCCGCGCAGGGGCAAGCGCGGCAAATCACGGGCGGATGGAGCACATACCTCTGGAATTGCGGTGGTCGGATGCTTGGACCCAGGCTGAGCGCGATTACCTGAATAGGCCGGTGCGTCGTGTACTCGCCCGGCCTCAACGTCGGCGCACAGACGCTGTAACCACCGCAAGTCGAGCTTGCGCTGTGCTTCGAGGTGCCCAAGTAGGTGAAGCGCGCCTGTCCCAAGCATCGGTGAGAGCTCGCCTTTGATTTTGGCCAACTCGTCGATTGCGCGTTTCTGGCGCGTTACTTTTTCACGTAGCAGTACCGCAACACGCGATTTGTCGCACAGGTGTAGGAAAAGCATGGCGATGTAGAGTGTTTGGGCCACCGTGCCAGGGAGTTCAAATAGCTCGTGCAGCAGTTGCTGAAAGCGCCGCCTGCCCGACGCGGTAATTCGGTACACCGTCTTGACGCCGCCGCGCACCACTCGTATCCGGGAGACCGGCGCTATCAGTTTGTCCTTGCTCAATTGGCGAACGGCGTAATACAGCGTCCCGACGTCGACGTCGGTGAAACACTGGATCATGGCGTTCGTCAGTCGTCGTTTGATCTCGTAGGGGTGCAGATTGCCGCGATGCAGCACGCCAAGAATCAGAATCTCTGCCTTCATAGTACAATTATACTATTATAATTAAACTATATGTGCGTCCGGCTATTTAGGGCAATTCGTTACGACGCGGACAAGCTGAACGAGCAACACTCATGAAATCGGTTCCAAAGATCCGATCCTTGTAAGAGAGGTCAACAACATGGTGCGCAGCATAGTCGGTGTCGTGTCTGGCGCTGTTGTATGGATGGTAGGGTTCTTCGTGTTTGCCCTGGTGCTGGCGCAGCTCTGGCCCGACTACGCTATCCACGGACGTCAGTGGACGCGACAGGGCGCATTTACATTCACACCGCTGATGGCGTGTTTCAACCTGGTGTTCTGGGTGCTCTCCGAGATTGGAGCTGGGTGGACAGTCGGAAAGATCGCGAAACGCCGCGAAGCGGTGTGGGTCCTGGCAGGGATCGTGGGGATCTATCTCGCTGCCGTGCACCTTGTCTACTCCTGGTCCCGCTTCCCGTGGTGGTACAACCTCGGGGTCGTCATTCCAGCCATCACCGCAGTGCTCTTGGGGGGCAAGTTCGCAAACTCGCTCCGTACGCCTCGATCCCAAGCGCCAAGCACTCAAGGCTAAGCGGGATACATAATGAAGCGCATATGGACAATCATTGGCGTCAGAGACGTTTCATCCAGCTTCAAGTGGTATCAATCACTCTTCGGGCAGCCCGGCACGACACCGGGTCATGACTATTGGGGGCAAATCTGCGACGCGGACGGAACCGTATTGTTGTGCCTCCACCAGTGGGGCTCGCATGACCATCCATCCTTGATGAATCCGGACACGGCGCAGCCTGGCAATGGGTTACTACTGTTCTTCCGTGTTGATGACTTTGACGTGGCGCTACAGCGCGCCCGCGGTCTTGTGGCCCGACTCGACGAGGAGCCCCATGTGAATCCCGCCACTGGTACACGAGAGTTCGCGCTCCGGGATCCAGATGGCTACTACGTCATGGTCAGCGCGCTCGCGTAGGAGCGGGTGCGGCCGCGCGAGCAGCGAACAATGCGCCTGCGCAATTTTCAATTGCACTGCGCGAAATCGGACATTCACGACAGACAGCAACGGGTCTACGGCAGTCACGATGATAAAAATCCCGATTCTCTCTGGTGCCGAAGCGCCAGAATGTCGCTCTAGTCGTGGGACTTACAGTTAGCATTCCAACCGGAATAGACTCGTTTGATTTGGTCGGGGTGACAGGATTTGAACCTGCGACCTATACGTCCCGAACGTAGCGCTCTACCAGGCTGAGCTACACCCCGAATATCAAAAAACTCAGTGCTTGCGTTCGATCGCGAAGCGTGCCAGCGCGGCGAGTCCTGAGCGGAAGGGCGTGTCCGGCAGTACGGAAAGTGCCGCTAACGCCTGATCGGTCTCGGTTTGCGCGAGGCGCGCAGTGTACTGAAGGCCCCCGGTTGATTCAATTGAATGCAGGATCGCGCTGAGTTGCTCGCGCCCACCGTCCTTTATGGCCGCTCGGATCAGCTTGGCCGTGGCCGCATCGCCGGTCCGCAGCGCATGAATCAAGGGCAGGGTGGGTTTGCCTTCAGCCAGGTCATCTCCGAGATTCTTGCCGCGAGTCTCTGGGTCGGACTGGTAGTCCAGAACATCGTCCACCAGCTGGTACGCCGTACCCAGATGTTTCCCGAAGCGTGCCAAAGCCTGCTGCGTCGTACGCTCAACCCCGCTGACTACGGCCGCGACTTCGGCACCCGCCTGAAAGAGCTTGGCGGTCTTGCGGTGGATCACTTCCAGATAGCGCTGCTCGGTCGTGTCCGGGTCGCGCGCGTGCATGAGCTGCAGCACTTCCCCTTCAGCGATGACATTCGTGGCCTCGGACATGATTTCGATTACTCGCTCCGAGCGCACGGCGGCCATCATCTGGAAGGCCCGCGAATAGACAAAGTCGCCGACCAGCACGCTGGCTTGGTTGCCGAAGACCTCGTTGGCCGTGTCCCGGCCGCGGCGCAGTGCGGACATATCGACCACGTCGTCATGCAGCAAGGTGGCCGTGTGGATGAATTCAATAAAGGCCGCGGCCTGGATGTGCGCCCCGCCCGCCGCGCCGCAGGCGCGACCCGCCAGTACCACCAGCAGCGGCCGCAAGCGTTTACCGCCACCCTCGATGATGTGCTCGGCCACCTGGTCAACCAGGGGCACAATGCTCTTCAGTCCCGCCCGAATGGCATCATCGACAGCCTCAAGATCAGGCTGGACCAGGGCCCGAATCGCCTCCAGGGCGCCCGCCGAGCCCGGCTCGGCGGTGTGGCCGGCGGATGTGTCCTTTTCCAAGGGTCTGAGTACGCTATTCAACTCGCTGTTTCTCCAAGGAAAATCAGGTTTGACCGCCATGCCAGCCGCTGAGTAGAATGCGCGTCCTTTCGCGCCCCCGCATGCCCCATTGGGCCCATGCGAATCATACGGAGCTTTAGATCAATGTACGCGGTCATCAGCACAGGCGGCAAACAGTATCGGGTCGAGAAGGACAGCGTGCTTAAGATAGAGAAGCTCGTCGCCGAGCCCGGCGCTACGGTGGAATTTAACGACGTGCTCCTGATCGCCGATGGCGACACGATCACAGTCGGCAAGCCCTTGCTCAAAGGCAGCAAGGTCCTGGCGACGGTCGAATCCCACGGCCAGGGCGACAAGGTGTCGATCGTGAAGTTTCGGCGCCGCAAGCACTATCTGCGCATGAAGAATCACCGTCAGAAATACACCCAGGTGCGCGTCACCTCGATCGACGCGTCCAAATAGCGGAGTAGGTTAGTCCCATGGCACACAAGAAAGCAGGCGGCAGTACCCGCAATGGCCGCGATTCGCACAGCAAGCGGCTCGGCGTTAAAGCCTTTGGCGGCCAGCACGTGCTGGCTGGCAACATCATTGTTCGTCAGCGCGGCACCCGCGTGCGCCCCGGGGCTAATGTCGGTATCGGGACCGACCACACCCTCTTTGCCCTCACCCACGGCCAGGTCAGCTTCAAGCGCCGGGGTGCAGCGCAACAGATGTACGTGAGCGTGCAGGCCGGCCCAGCGAAGACAAACGACTCGGCCAGCTGAAGACCGGGTACCCCAAAAGTTGGGCGCCGCCCCGGCCGCAAGCCGGGGTTTTCGTTTCTGGGCACCGCGTGCGGGGTTGGAGTTAAGCTGGCCGGATGAAATTCGTCGATGAAGCGACTTTGCGCGTGCAGGCGGGCAACGGCGGGCGTGGCTCGGCCAGTTTCCGCCGTGAGAAGTCCGTGCCTTTTGGCGGTCCCGACGGCGGTGATGGGGGCCACGGCGGCAGCGTACTGCTGCGCGCTGCAGAGGGCATCAATACGCTGGCCGATTTTCGCATTGACCGCCTGTACCGGGCGCAGCTCGGGGAGGGCGGTTCGGCCAATGGTTGCACCGGGCGCAGCGGCGATGACCTGTACGTCACAGTGCCCGTGGGCACGATCGTCAGCGATTCCGAGACTGGCGAAGTGCTCGGAGACCTCAAAGCCGCCGGCATGGAAATGAAGGTGGCCCAGGGCGGAAAGGGCGGCTGGGGGAACGTGCGCTTCAAGAGCAGCACCAATCGGGCACCCCGCCAGTTCGGCCCGGGCCTGCCGGGCGAGAAGCGATCGCTCGCGCTCGAGCTCAAAGTCATCGCCGACGTGGGACTCCTGGGGCTGCCCAACGCCGGCAAATCGACGCTGATTCGCGCCGTCTCGGCGGCCCGCCCGCGCGTGGCCGACTATCCCTTCACCACCCTCTATCCCAACCTCGGCGTCGTGTACTGCGGCCAGCAGCGCAGCTTCGTGATGGCCGACATCCCCGGCCTGATCGAGGGTGCGGCCGAGGGTGCGGGCTTGGGCCACCGCTTCCTCAAGCACCTGCAGCGCACCGGCGTTCTTTTGCACGTGATCGACTTGGCCCCGAGCGACCCTGGTGCCGATCCGGTGCGCGATGCGCGCTCGATCGTCGCGGAACTGAAGAAATTCAGCAAGGAGCTGGCCAGCAAGCCGCGCTGGCTGGTCATCAACAAGCGCGACCTGTTGCCGGACGAGGAATCCGAGGCGCTCGCCAAGGACATCGCGCGTCGCTTGCGCTATACCGGTCCTGTGCACCTGATCTCAGCGGCCACCGGGCGCGGCACGCGCGAGCTGAGCGAGGCGGTCATGAACTTCCTCGAGACACGACGGCCGCAGAAGCGGCCCGCGGCCCATGCGCAATAGCAAGGTCAGACAGCGCATTGCGGCCGGGAAGCTCAAGCTCCGGGTCCGTGATCTGCGGAACCTGGGTGTCAAATCCGAGCGAATACTGGCCGAGATCGGCATTTACACCGCCGATGAGCTGCGGCGGCAGGGCGCGGTGCGCGTCTTTGCCGAACTCAAGCGCGCCGGTCAGGCCCCTTCATTAAACATGCTGTGGGCCTTGGCCGGAGCGCTCGATCCCTGGCCGGAAGGCACGCACTGGCGCGAGATCGCGCGCGGTGAATCGCGGCTCTCGCTGCTGCTGGCGATCGATGATCTGGAAGCCGCCGCGCGGGGGCGCGCGGATGAGCTCAGCCCAGTGACTTGACCCGCGCGGCCAGGCGGCTCTTGTGCCGGTCGGCCTGATTGCGGTGGATGATTTTCTTGTTGACGAGCGTGTCGATCAAGGGCACGGCCGCCAGGTAATTGGCCTTCGCCTCGTCTTTCTTGCCGGCCGCCACCGCGTCGACGATCTTGCGGATCGCCGAGCGCATGCGCGAGCGCATCGCGACGTTGCGCTGCCGGTGGACCACCGCCTGTCGTGCCGCTTTTTCCGCTGATTTGGTGTTTGCCACGCGCTCGCTCCGCCGTAAATTAAACCCTGGGGGACCCCTAAAAAGGGCCGCGTAGTTTGCGTACCCGATCTCTCGTTGTCAATGCGCGTCCGGTATAGTCCAAAGCCGCCCCATGAGCCCCAATTTCCCCAAAACAGCTGTCCCGGAACGGCCGCTGCGCCTCTACCGTGGCCTGGCCCCCCGGCCGGTGGCCGCGTGCGTGCTGACCGTGGGCGCCTTCGACGGCTTGCACCTTGGGCACGCGGCTTTGATCGGCCACGCCCTGAGCCGCGCGAGCGAGCTGAAGCTCCCCGCGGGACTGCTCAGTTTCGAGCCCATGCCGCGCGAGGTGCTGCAGCCGGCCGAGGCTCCGGCGCGCCTGACCAATTTCCGGGAGCGCTGGAGGTTGCTCGAGGCCAGCGGCCTGCAGCGCTTTCACCTGCTGGCGTTCAACGCGAAATTGCGCGCCCTGTCGGGCGCCAAGTTCATGGAGGTGCTGCGCTCCTTCGGCGTGCGCGCGCTCATCGTCGGCCACGATTTCCGCTTTGGCCATCGGGGCGAAGGCAGTGCCGAATGGTGCGCGAGCGAAGCGCACCGCTATGGCTTTGAAGTGCAGATCGTCGCCCCGGTGATGTGTGCGGGCGTGCGTGTCAGTAGCGGTCTGGTGCGCGCCGCCCTGGCTGCCGGCGATATGGCCCGGGCCGCGCAGTTGCTGGGTCGACCCTACAGCATGCGTGCGCGGGTGGTGCGCGGCGCGCGCCTCGGCCGCACGCTGGGATTTCCGACTGCCAACCTGCCCGTCCATCGGCGCCGCGTCGCGCTCTCGGGCATCTTTGCGGTGCGCGTGCGCAGCGCGGCGCTGAGTGGAGAGGGCGGCGCCGTGGGCGGTTGGCCTGCGGTGGCGAGCCTCGGCACGAGGCCCATGGTGAACGGCGCAGAGCCGCTCCTCGAGGTGCATCTGTTCGATTATCAGGGTGATCTCTACAGGGCCGAGCTCGAAGTCGAATTCCTGGCTCGGCTGCGTGATGAGCAGCGCTTTGAATCGATCGAGGCCATGGTGGTGCAGATGCGTCGCGATGCCGAGGCGGCGCGGGCAGCGCTCGCCCGGCTCGTCTAAGATGGTAGATTCGGCGTCGAATTTACGGAAGCAACGGATAGCTTGAAGTGACCGACTACAAGAAAACGATCAATCTGCCGCAGACGGACTTTCCGATGAAGGCCGACCTGGCGCGGCGTGAGCTCAAGCAGCTGGAGGACTGGGCGACGCAGGACATCTACGCGCGAATTCGCGCGGCGGCCAAGGGCCGCCCGCTGTTCGTGCTGCACGACGGCCCGCCCTACGCCAATGGCGCGATGCACCTCGGCCACGCCCTCAACAAGGTGCTCAAGGACATCGTCGTCAAGTCGCGCCTGCTCGCGGGGTTTGACGCGCCGTATGTGCCGGGCTGGGACTGTCACGGTCTGCCGATCGAGATCGCCGTCGAGAAGAAATTCGGCAAGCCCGGCCAAAAACTGGACGCGCGCGCGTTCCGCGCCGCCTGCCGCGAATTTGCAAGTGCGCAGATCGAGCTCCAGCGCACGGGTTTTAAGCGCCTGGGCGTGTTTGGCGACTGGGAACACCCCTACCTGACGATGGACCCGCGCTACGAGGCGCAACAGATCCGCGCGCTCGGCAAGCTGATCGACAACGGCCACCTGTACCGCGGGCTCAAGCCGGTGTACTGGTGCCTGGATTGCCGCTCGGCCCTGGCCGAGGCGGAAGTCGAGTACGAGGAGCGCACATCCACGGCCGTCGATGTGGCGTTCCGCTGCGTGGAGGTCAGCGATTTCCTGCGCCGTTTCAAGGGACCCGTACCCGCGGTCGGCTCGCTCCCGGTGTCCATCGTCATCTGGACGACCACGGCCTGGACGCTGCCGGCCAACGAGGCGGTGGCGGTGCACGCGGAATTCGAATACGCCGCCGTGCGCGTGCAGGGCCCGCGCGGGGCGGAGATCCTGGTGATGGCCGAGGACCTGGTGGCCGCTTGTCTGGCACGTTACGGCCTGGAAGGTGAGATCGTCGGGCGCTGCCGGGGCGCGGCACTCGAGGGCCTGCAGCTCGAACATCCCTGGCTCGCCAAGCAGGTGCCGGTGATCCTGGGCGAGCACGTCACGCTCGAGGCGGGTACCGGTGCCGTGCATACCGCGCCGGCACACGGCCTGGAGGACTTTGCGGTCGGCAAGAACTACGCCCTGCCCGTGGACAATCCGGTCGGGCCCGACGGGCGATTTGCCCCCGAGACCGAGCTGGTCGCAGGGCTTAAGATCGACGCGGCGGGCCCGGTGATCATCGCAAAGATGCAGGAGCGCGGCCGGCTGGTGCACCAGGAACCGTACCCGCACAGCTACCCGCACTGCTGGCGCCACAAGACGCCGGTGATATTCCGCGCTACCTCGCAGTGGTTTATCAGCATGGACAGCCACGGGCTTCGCGCCGGGGCCTTGCGTGACATCAAGCTGGTGAAATGGACGCCCGAGTGGGGTGAATCGCGGATCACCGGCATGATCGAGAATCGCCCCGACTGGTGCCTCTCGCGCCAGCGCACCTGGGGTGTGCCCATCACGCTCTTTACGCACCGCTCCAGCGGCGCCTTGCATCCGCGGACCGGCGAGCTCATCACGCAAGTGGCCGCGCGCGTCGAGCGCGAGGGGATCGATGCCTGGTTCGCGCTCGATGCGGCGGAGCTCCTGGGCGCCGAGGCCGAGGTCTACGAGAAATCCACGGACGTCATGGACGTATGGGCCGACTCGGGCCTGTCGTTCGAATGCGTGGCCGCCATGCGCAGCGATTTTGCCGCGCCGGTGGACCTGTATCTTGAAGGCTCCGACCAGCACCGCGGCTGGTTTCACAGTTCCTTGCTGATGTCCGAGGCGCTCTACGCGCGCGCACCTTATCGGGGCACGCTCACGCACGGTTTTACCGTCGATGAGAACGGCCGCAAGATGTCCAAGTCCCTCGGCAACGGGATCGAACCGCAGGACATCACGCGCACGCTCGGTGCCGACATGCTCAGGCTCTGGGTGGCGGCCACGGATTTCGCCAACGAGATGAGCCTGTCCCAGGAAATCCTCAAGCGCATGAGCGATTCCTATCGACGCATGCGCAACACCGTGCGCTTCCTGCTCGGCAACATGCACGGCTTTAGGCCGGAGCAGGCGCTCCCGGTGGAGCAACTGCTGGCCTTGGATGCCTATTTGCTGGAGCGCACACGCCAACTGCACGCCGAGGTGACCGGCGCCTACCAGGACTACCAGTTTCACCTCATCTATCAGAAGGTGCACAATTTCTGTGTCGTGGACCTCGGCGGTTTCTACCTCGACATCATCAAGGACCGCCTGTACACCACGCCGCCGGATGGCCGCGCGCGCCGTTCGGCGCAGACCGCGATGTGGCACATCGCTGAAGCGATGGTGCGCTGGCTGGCGCCGATCCTTTCCTTCACCGCCGAGGAAATCTGGCAGCAGCTGCCCGGTCCCCGCGCCGCCTCGGTGTTCCTGGACACCTGGTACCCGGTGCCGGCGGCGCAGGCCGCAGTCGCCTCGCCCATCGACTGGCCGGCGCTGATCGCGCTACGCGCCGATGTGGCACGCGAGCTCGAGCGCCTGCGGATCGCAGGGGAGATCGGCGCGCCGCTCGAGGCCGAGCTGGATGTGTACTGCACCCCGGCCCAGTACCCCAGGTTCACGGCGCTCGGCGATGAGCTGCGGTTCCTGATGATCACTTCCCAGGCGCGCGTCCATCTCATCGAGCAGCCGCCCGCGCAGGCCGTGGCGGCGATTTCGGTGCCCGGCGGTGAGGTGTGGCTGCAGGTCCGGCGCACGGGATCGCCCAAGTGCGTGCGCTGCTGGCATCATCGGGACGATGTGGGCGCCACGGCGGAGCATCCGGAGCTGTGCAGCCGCTGTGTTCAGAACCTCGCCGAACCGGGCGAAGCGCGCCGGTTCGCCTGATGGAGCGGCAGGCCGGTAGCGCGTTCGGTTCGGGGCAGCTGCGCTGGCTGGGGCTGACCGCTGCGGTCATCGGCACAGACCAGTGGAGCAAGCGACTGATCGAAACGACGCTGCAGCTTTCCGAATCGCGCTATTGCCTGCCGGTGTTCAACCTGGTGCGCGCCCACAATCGAGGCGTGGCCTTCAGCATGTTCGATGCCGCCGCCGGCTGGCAACGCTGGGTCTTCAGCGCATTGGCAGTGGCGGTGAGCGTGACCCTGATCCTCTGGCTGGCGCGCCTGGAGCGGCGCGCGGCGCTCATGGCCGCCGCGCTGGCGCTGATCCTGGGCGGCGCGCTGGGCAACGTGATCGACCGGTTGCGGCTCGGCTACGTCGTCGATTTCCTGCAGGTCCACTGGCAGCAACACTATTTTCCGGCATTCAATGTCGCCGACTCGGCGATCACCGTGGGCGCGGGCTGCCTGCTGCTCGATGCCTACCTGAGCAGCCGCCGCGCCGCGCGAGACTGACAGATGCGCATCCTGCTCGCCAATCCCCGTGGCTTTTGCGCCGGCGTCGATCGCGCGATTGAAATCGTCGAGCGCGCCATCGAGTTGTTTGGGCCTCCGATACACGTGCGCCACGAAGTGGTGCACAACCGCACCGTGGTGGAACGGCTCCGTGCGCTCGGTGCGGTATTCGTCGAGGAATTGAGCGAGGTACCGGACGGCGCCACGGTGATTTTCTCGGCACACGGGGTCTCGATCGCCGTCGAGCAGGAGGCCCAGCGGCGCGGCCTGCAGGTGTTCGATGCCACTTGCCCGCTGGTGACCAAGGTGCACATGGAGGTGACGCGCTTTGCGCGCGAGGGGCGCGATGTCGTGCTCATCGGGCACGCCGGACACCCGGAGGTCGAGGGCACGATGGGCCGATTCGATGCGAGCCACGGAGGACGCATCCTCCTGGTGGAAAACATCGCCGACGTGCAACGGCTGGAGGTTCGCGATCCCGAGCGCCTCGCCTTTGTCACGCAGACCACGCTCTCGGTGGACGATACCGCCGCGATCGTCGAGGCCCTGCGGGGCCGCTTCCCCTCCCTGCAGGCCCCGCGCAAGGAGGACATCTGCTATGCCACCCAGAACCGGCAGGACGCGGTCAAGCAGCTCCTGGAGCAGTGCGACGTGCTGGTGGTCGTGGGCTCGAAGAGCAGCTCCAACTCCAACCGGCTGCGCGAGCTCGCCGATCGGGCCCAGGTCCCGGGCTATCTGGTCGATGGCGCCGATGACCTGCGTCCCGAGTGGTTTTCGGGCCGCACGACGGTAGGCGTCACCGCCGGGGCCTCGGCCCCGGAGCAGCTGGTGCAGGATGTGGTCGCAAAGCTCCGGGCCTGGGGTGGAGCGCCGCCCGCCGAGTCCTACGGGCGGCCCGAACATGTAGTTTTTGCCTTGCCGCGCGCACTGCGGTAAAACTGCTGCGATGACCAGAAGGACAGAATCGACTCGGGAGCCCCTGGCCGCCGATATCGGCGAGCGCCTGCAGGCCTGCGGGATTCGCGCGACCGCGCCCCGCCGGCAGATCGCGGAGCTGCTCCTCGCTGCGCCGCAACATCTGTCCGCGGAACAGCTGACCGAGGCCCTGAGGCAACGCGGTCTGGCGGTTTCCAAGGCCACGGTCTACAACACGCTCAACCTGTTCGCGGCCCACGGCCTGATCCGACAGCTCGTGGTGGACGGGGTCCGCACCTGCTTCGATTCCAACGTGCAGGCGCATTATCACTTTCAGGACGAGGCTTCGGGCACGCTGACGGACGTCGCGCTGCCCGAGGTGCAGTTCAGCCGCCTGCCTGAGCCGCCCGCCGGGATGGAAGTGGCCGGCCTGGACCTGGTCATCCGGCTCCGTCCCGTCCGCTGACCCACGGCGCAGGCTGATCCAAACGGCCCGGATTGGGCTCTCAAACCATACCGCCAGTCCAAACCGGGGTTTGCTGGAGCCTTTCCGATGGTGTGAGTGGCGCCTACGCCGCCCGCTAAGCAGCCCCATCGGGGAGGGCGGCAGCCGCAGCTCGTCGCTGCGTGGCCTGCCTCACGCGTCGGGAATAGGCGGCCTTAAGCGGGCGCCAACGGAGCGAGCTGCAATCTAGCCCAAGGAAGTGGACAGGCGCCTGGACGGTTTTTAGACGCGCGACTGATCGCCGGTTGCGGGCTGGCGCATGAGGTTGATCAATAGGTTGGGGCCGCGACCCGCCAAAACCTGGCGGCGCTCGTCGAGCGTCAGGGCGGCCCAGGCCGGCACTGCCGCCTTGGGCAGGTCCAGCCAGTTGCCGGGGCCGGGTGGGAGCGAATCGTCGATGGTCACATTCATTGTGATTACGCTGAGATTGAGGCGCCGCAGCCCGGCGCCGCGCACAGGTAAACGCGCTCGCGGGAAATGTCTGCGGACTCGCGGCGGGATTGTGCGCGCGGACGGGCCAGCCTGAATTCCAGCGACGGGCAGTGCTGCTGCGGGGAAGTGGTCGAGACGGTAGCAGTCATGGCGGTCAACCAAAAGCACCAACGGTATATCGACGAGGCCCACTATTTATGTCGCCGCGCCAATGGTCAAGTTGTCGCCAATAGGCACCGTTGGGAAGTTGCGACGGGTGTTCTCGGGCGCGCTCCGGTGTACGCGCGCTCCGGGCGCCACCCGAGCCCATGTCCATTGGGGTTGCGCCTAACGGTCTGCACGTGCAGCTCCCGAATCAAGCATTGCCGGATGACGATTCGCACCCTAAGCCGCAGCTGTCCATCAGGGCCGGGCGACTCGGGACGGACCTCCAGTGTGGGGCGGTGGCGTTGGGTCACTGCACCCGGTGTTCTTGATGCGATCTTTGCACCGGCTCGAGGGCGACTTGACGGATGCGGCAAGGGCGCTCAGCGGGTAGAATTTGCGCCGTTGCCGACTTAGCTCAGCTGGTAGAGCACATCATTCGTAATGATGGGGTCCACGGTTCGATTCCGTGAGTCGGCACCATTCCACTGCGAGCTAGGACTGGGGCACCGGGGCGGCACCCGTGGCCTATGAGTGGGCCCTCAATCTGTGTCCTGTCGCCTTCGTATAGCGTAGCCCGCAGCTTCGATGCCCATCCCGGGCACCCCCCAAAATACGGAGGGGCTGATGTGCGTCTGCAGCAGCGCCATCGAGGTTCGCTGCCACTCGGGAGCCGGTTCGAGACGTGTGATTCGCCCGGGCATAGCGCCGGAGATCAACTGTTTTCGGGAAGATTAAGTGAGCTGCCCGCAGCCCTGGATGTTGATCCGCGTCACACCGCCGGGGGCAGGATGGGGCTATTTTGATCGTGACGATTGGCCGCTCTGATATGGAGAACCGCCATGACTTCGCTGCACGATGAGCGCAACTCCGCCAGATTCCTGCGGGGTCTAGTTCCTCACCTGGTCTGGGGAGCGGGCCTGTTTGCGGCGGTTTGGATCGTCGAGTGGATCGTTCGGCCTCACTGGGTATATCGCAACGCGGTCCTGGCGATCTGGTGGGCGGTCATTGCCGGGCCGACCGTCTTCTACATAGGCGGCATGCTGCGTTCCTTGTGGCAGAACCGCGCGCAGAAGCGGCCGCCTGCGCCGGCGATCTGAGAAACAGTCATTTAAGGGACACTGACGGCTCAGCGGGGCGAGTAGCGCCCGGCCAGCGGCAGGCCGCAATCGCTCGCCGGAGATGCAGGGGAGCATCGGGCAGAGCTTCCCGAATTTTCAACGACTCGGAAATCCCGAGTTGTGCGCACTCTTCTCGATTCCTGCCTCCGGCGGCGAACCGCGCCGAAACCCAAGTAGGCGAGTCGTCGTGCGCCTGCCGCAACTCCTCGGGCCTGCGCCGCCTTGCGCGGCGCAGGCCATCGGCGGGGGATTACTCCGGGCGTTGCGAGGCCGCGCTAAAGCGGCCCACGAGGCTGCGCGCGATGATGCTCAGGGCGAGGATAAACAGCGTGATCAGCAGCGCGCCGGCCCAGGCAAGTGACTGCCAGTCCTTGTAGGGACTCATCGCAAACTGAAAAATGACCACCGGCAGATTCGCCATCGGCCCGTTCAGATTCTTGCTCCAGAACTGGTTGTTCAGCGCCGTGAACAGCAGCGGCGCCGTCTCGCCGCTGATTCGCGCCACGGCCAGCAGCACGCCGGTGATCAGGCCGCTGTGCGCGGCGGGCAGCACGACGCGGCTGACCGTGCGCCAGGGTTGCGCGCCCAAGGCGGCCGAGGCCTCACGCATATTACCTGGCACCAGCTTGAGCATGTCCTCGGCGGTGCGCACGGTCACGGGCACGGCAATAATCGCCAGCGCGAAGGCGCCGGCAAAGGCCGAAAAGTGGCGCATGGGCACCACCATGACGGTGTAGACGAACAGGCCCACGATGATCGAGGGGGCGCTCAGCAGCACGTCATTGACGAAGCGGACCGCGACACTGAGCCGACCGCGGCCGTATTCGCTTAAATAAATCCCCGCCATGATTCCCACCGGCGTCGCGATCAGTATGCCCAGTCCCGTCATCACGAGACTCCCGACGATGGCATTGAGCAGGCCGCCCTTGCTACCTGGTGCGGGGGTCATTTGCGTCAGCATGGTCCAGGTGAGCGAATGGAACCCCTGGCGCAACAAAGTCCACAGGATCGCCGCCAGAACGCCTAGTCCAATCAGGGTGGCGATGCCGGACATGAAGAAGCCGAAGCGGTTGACGACGCGGCGCCAGGCAAGATGGTTCACGGTCTGCGCCCTCCGCTGCCCGCCTCGAGCCGCATGATCAGCAGGCGCGCTGCCGCAATTATGCTGACGGTCAGCACAAACAGCACCAGCCCCAGGGCGATAAGCGAGGAGGTGTAGAGCTCGCCCACCGATTCCGTGAATTCATTGGCGATGGCCGCCGATATCGTGGTTCCCGGAGCAATTATTGAGCCACTGATGCGATGCGCGTTACCTACGACGAAGGTCACGGCCATGGTCTCGCCGAGCGCGCGCCCGAGACCGAGCATGATGCCGCCGATCACGCCCACCCGGGACCAGGGCAGTACGACACCGCGCACGACGTCCCACTGGGTCGCACCCAGTCCATAGGCCCCCTCCTTGAGGGAGTTCGGGGTCATGGAAAATACCTCGCGCATGACCGAGGACACGAAGGGCAGGACCATGATCGCCAACACCAGGCCTGCGGTGAGCAGCCCGATGCCGAATGGAGGCCCCTGGAAGAGCGTGCCGATTATCGGCCAGGGACCGAGATGGTCGATCAGCCAGGGCTGCAGGTACTGCTGCAGGAGCGGCGCGAACACAAACAGGCCCCAGATGCCGAAAACGATGCTGGGGATCGCTGCCAGCAGTTCGATAGCCGTGCCAATCGGCCGGCGCAGAAACATCGGGCAGGTCTCGGTCAGGAATATGGCGACGCCGAAACTGATCGGGATGGCGATCGCCATCGCGATGATCGACGTAACCACGGTACCGTACACCGGCGCCAGCGCGCCGAACTTCTCGGTGACCGGGTTCCACACCTCGGTGGTGAGGAAGGTCCAGTGGTAAACCTTGAGGGCGGGGAGGCTCCCGTGCACCAGGGCCACCGCCACGCCCAGCAGCACGGTGAGCACCAGCACCGCGCAGCCGCGCGTAACCGAGCGAAACAGCCACTCGATCCGCGCATTGCGCTTGAAATGCCGCTGCGCTTGCTCAGCCAACGCGAGCATGCTCTATCCCCTTAGCTGATGCGGTGCGCTTTCTTTCTCAGCGCGGGCCGCTCCGTGCGGATCGTTTATTTTACCGGCCAAAGGGGCTTGCCCGCCGATTTAATCTCCTTTTGCCAGCTGTCTTCGACCATGCTGACCACTTTGGGCGGCAGCGGGACGTAGTCGAGCGCTTGCGCCATGGCATCACCCTTGGCGTAGGCCCAGTGGAAGAACTTCAGCGCGGTCTGCGTCGGGCCGGCATCCTTGCTGTCCTTGTGCATCAGGATAAAGCTGGCGCCGGTAATGGGCCAGCTCTCGGGCCCCGACTGGTCGGTCAGGATCAGGTAGAAGCCCTCCGCCTTGGCCCAGTCGGCATTGGCCGCAGCCGCCTGGAAGGACTTGATCTCGGGTTGCACCGCCTTGCCGTCGTGATTCTTCATCAGCGCGTAGGCCATCTTGTTTTGCTTGGCATAGGCGTACTCGACGTAGCCGATGGCGCCGCCGGTCTGGGTGGTCATATTGGCCACGCCCTCATTTCCCTTGGCCCCGATTCCGACCGGCCATTCGACCGAGGTGTTGGCGCCGATCTTTGTCTTGAAGTTGTCGCTCACCTTCGAGAGGTAATTGGTGAACAGGAAGTTCGTGCCCGAGCCGTCGGAACGGTAGACAGGCGCGATCGCCAATTGCGGCAGGGCCAGCTTAGGGTTGAGCTGCTTGATCTTGGGATCATTCCAGTTCTTGATCTCGCCCAGGTAGATCGCCGCCAGGGTGGGTCCGTCCAGCGTCAAGGCACCCGCCGCGACGCCCTTGATATTGACCACCGGCACCACCCCGCCAATGATCATCGGGAATTGAGCTAGTCCCGACTCCTGCAGCTCCTTGGCTTCCAGGGGCTTGTCGGTGGCGCCGAAGGTCACGGTTCCCTGCTTGATCTGCTTGATGCCGCCCCCCGAGCCAATGGACTGGTAGTTGAGGCCATCGCCCGTGGCCGCTTTATAGGATTCGGCCCACTTGGCATAAATGGGGTAGGGGAATGTGGCACCGGCGCCGGAAATCTCCGCCGTCTGCCCGGCTGTGGCCATGAGCGCCAAGCCCGCCGTGAAGCCTAAGAACTTGCTGACCCGGACTGCTGTAACCATGACTCATCTCCCCCCCAGATTTCGTGGACGTACAGGGTAGA
Organism: uncultured Gammaproteobacteria bacterium; assembly: GCA_963789365.1. Classification (GTDB taxonomy): domain Bacteria; phylum Pseudomonadota; class Gammaproteobacteria; order Steroidobacterales; family Steroidobacteraceae; genus FEN-1191. Next base: position 1,210,706 of record CAWBKJ010000004.1, on the reverse strand, counting down.
AACGCCGTGTTGCAGTGGTATGACAGGGCCCTTCAGTTTCAATGTTCGTGGTTTCGGCGGCCTCAAGGACATCGGGTCCGCCACTGTCAATGGTGCGCAGGTGGTGGCGCGCCGCCTCGGCACGGAATCCGCTGACGTGGGGCAAGCTGCGCCTACTCAAGGTGTCCGCAGCAGCCCCATGCCGGATGGTTCCCGCGCGAACGGCAGCCGATGAGCGCCCTGGTACTCAAATTGATTCGCTGCTGATCGTGCCGACAGTCTCTAGGCGCTCTTGTGGCGCCCCTCGCCACGCTCCTTCGGACGCGCCTTGGTGGCCAGACTCTTCTTGAGCAGCGCCATGAAATCCACAACGTTGGTGGATGCGTCCGCCGCGGGGCTGGCCGCTTCGGGTTTGCTCTTGCGCTTCTTGCCCTGGGCCGCGATCTGCTCGTTGATGATTTTGCGAAGCTTTTCGCGGAAGTCGTCCTTGTAGTCCTCGGGTTTCCAGGCCGCGCTCATCGATTCCACGAGCGATGTGGCCATCTCGAGTTCCTTGGCCGAAATCCGGTATTTTGCGGGCGAGGCCTCCGGCAGGGCGTACTCATCGGCCGATACCAGTTCCTGCGGGAAGCGCATCAGGTTCAGAATCAGCGCATCGTCCAGCGGCATCACGGCAGCCAGGTACTGGCGGGTACGAATGACGACCTTTGCGATCCCCAGCTTGCCGGATTTCTTGAGCACCTCGCGCAGCAGGACGTAGCCCTTCTCCGCCTTTTTGCCGGGCAGCAGGTAATAGGGCTTCTCGAAATAGCGCGGGTCAATGGCCGTCCGGTCCACGAAGGCCTCGATGTCGACCGTCTCGGTCGCCTCGGGGTGCGATTTGCGCAGATCCTCCTCGTCCACGACGACATAGCTTCCCTTTTCGTATTCGAAGGCCTTGACGATGTCCTTCCAGGGCACTTCCTCGCCGGTCTCGGAATTGATGCGCTCGTAGCGGATCGGGCGCTTGTTGCGCGAGTCGAGCATCCGCAGATGCAGATCGACCCCGCGCTCGCCCGGCTGCAGCTGCACCGGGACATTGAGCAGACCGAAGGAAATCGTGCCGTTCCAGATGGGTCGTGGCATGGCTGTTGCCCTCCTGTGGACTTAAGCGGTGAGGATCACGAGGCCAGGAGCTTTTTCGCCGCGGCGGCCAGTGATCCTGCCGATTTCTGATAGTCGGCCCAGGGTCGAGCGCGCTCCAGGAGTTTTGGAGCCGTCTGCAGCGTGTAGACCGAGGGGTCCAGGTTCTGGCGGACCTGCGCCCAGTCCAGGGGCATCGATACCGGTGCGCCGGGGCGCGCCCGGGGAGACAGGACGGCTATCGCCGTGGCCGTCCGGTCGTTGCGCAGATAATCCAAGAAGATCCGCCCCTTGCGGTTCGCCTTTGAGGCCGTGATGAGGTAGCGACGCGGGTCATCCTCGGCCATCTGCGCGCTGATGGTCTTGGCGAACAGCTTGGCACTGTCCCAGCTGGTGCGCTCGGATTTGCCGGTTGCTTTGCGCAGCGGGGCGACCACGTGCAGGCCCTTGCCGCCGGTGGTCTTGCAAAAACTCTCGAGGCCGAGCTTGCGCAGACGCTCGCGCAGCTCCACAGCGGCGGCGATCACCCTGGAAAATTCCACCCCCGGGGCCGGGTCCAGATCAAATACCAGCCGGCCGGGAAGTTCCGGGGCTCCCGGGGCACAGTTCCAGGGATGCAGCTCCAGGCCGGCAAGCTGGGCCACCGCGCCCAGGGCCTCGGGCGTGTTGACCTCGAGGTACGCTTGCCGATCGCCCCGGAGCTTAGTCAGCTTCAGCGAGGGCGGGTGTCCGGCCATCGCGTGGCGCTGAAGAAACTGCTGTCCCGTGAGGCCATCGGGTGCCCGGAGCAGGGAGCAGGGTCGTCCCTGAACGTACTCGAGGATGGCGCCGGACATCTGCGAGTAATAGTCGGCGAGATCCTGCTTGCTCAGCGCCGCCGAGTGGGGCGTGGCCGGCCAGAGCACCTTTTGCGGGTGGGTAAGACTCACATCCGATCGCTTGCGGTGCAGGGTGGTCGGGAGCGTATCGGGCATTTCGGTCTCCACCTCGCGGGCAGGTTTGTCGCCACGCAGGCCCTTAAAGGACGCCTGGCGCAGCATCCTGTCGCCCGTCCAGCCGGCAAATTCGATTTCTGCCACCAGTTTGGGCTCGAGCCAATGCACGTTCGGCTCCTGACGCGGAATGCCCGGGCCGGTAAATGGATTGCGCGATCGAGTCAGGGCCTCGAGGCGCGGCAGCAGCTGGCGGCTGGTTACCGCACCGAAGCCGGTGCCGATCCGCCCGACGTACACGAGTTTTCCGCGCTTCATCACCCCGCCGAGGAGCGAGCGGACGTGCTTGCCGTCGCGAGTCCAGCCCCCGAGGACGATTTCCTGGCCCGCGCGGCATTTGGTCTTGATCCAGCTGCGCGTGCGCTCGGAGATATAGGGCGCGTCCACGCGCTTGGAGACGATGCCTTCCAGGCCCAGCTTGCAGGCCGAGGCGAGCACCTGCGCACCGCTCCCGGTAAGGTGATCCACGTAGCGCAGCGCGCCGCTGGCCGGGCGCGACTCGAGCAGTTCGCGCAATTGTTGCTTGCGCTCGAGCAGAGCCTTGGCGCGCAGGTCGCGCCCCGAGATCCACAGCAGATCGAAGGCAAAATAGACGAATCGCTCCCCGTGACCCTCCGAGAGCGCCGCCTGCAGCGCTGAAAAACTCGGGTTGTCCTGCCGGTCCAGCACCGTTAGCTCCCCGTCAATGATGCAATCGGGCAGGCCCGCGGCGGCCTCCGCGATGCTGCGGAACTTCTGAGTCCAGTCCAGACCCTTGCGGGTCTTGAGGGTCGCGCGGCCCCCGGCGATGCGAAGTTGAATGCGATAGCCGTCCAGCTTCGCTTCGTGCACCCACGATTCCCCCGGCGGTGGGGTCTTCTTCAGCTGGCACAGCTGGGGTTCGATGAATGCAGGGGACCGCGCCGCCTTGATGCCTGCCTCGCGCGCGATGGGCTTGAGTTTCGCTTTCTTCGCGGAGGGCGGGGAAGAATCCCCGTTCATAAACGGGGTCGGCACCGGACCCTTCCCGGCGCTGATTTGCGCCATGCTGCGCCCGGAGGCGACCGAGCGGTCTTCGGCCATGAGTCGGGCGGTCGCCCGGGCGCCGTCATTTTCCTTCTCACGATGTTTGATCAGCAACCAGTTCGTTCTCTTGCCGCCGTCGCGGTCGTGGCGCATCCGCACCAGCACCCAGCGGCCCTGCAATCGCTCACCGTGCAGCGCGAATTTAAGTTCCCCCTCCTTCAGACTGCGCGCGGGAGCTTGGGCCGATTCCGGTGCCCAATAGCCACGATCCCACAGCTGCACGGTGCCCCCACCGTATTGTCCGGCAGGAATGGTCCCCTCAAAGTCGCCATAGTCGAGCGGATGGTCTTCCACCTCGACGGCCAGACGCTTGTCCGCGGGATCGAGCGAGGGCCCGCGCGTTACCGCCCATGACTTGAAGACCCCGCCGAGTTCAAGGCGCAGGTCGTAATGCAGTCGGCGCGCGGCATGCTTCTGGATGACGAAGCGGTGCCGTTCACTTCGATCGGGCAGGCCTTGACCGCGCGGCTCGAGCGTCCGTGCAAAGTCGCGCTTGGAGTTGTAATGGGACAGTTTGTTGGCCGACATAGTCCACTTCTGTCATAGCCTTTTTTTATGTTCGTCGGCGCTGCACGATTGCGCTGTCAGCAAGGGATGCCGAATCGCGCCGGAAAGTGACTACAACGGAGCAATGCCCGCGCAATGCGGCCGCAGGGAAGCTGGGGGAGACTCGGGGCCGGCGCGGCATAGCTCGCCGGTGGGAATCTAGAGGAAAATCCCCAAGCCCCCGAGCTCGAGCGCTTCGATCCTTCAGCGCGTGCGCAGTGCCCGACGTACGCCGCTGGTCGCGGCCATGAGGCTCTCGCCGGCCACCCGGACCAGATTACGGCCGTCGCGCTTGGCCTCATAGAGAGCGACGTCGGCGCGCACGATGATTTCATCCAGCGAGGCGGCGCCCTCATAGCTGGTGGCCATGCCGGCGCTCAGGCTCACGCGCAGATCCTCGGCGGCCCCGCTCTCGGGCAGCTTGATTTCCAGGGCCGCGGCCCGCAGCTCCTCGACGCGCGCCATGGCCAGATCGAGCGGGAGTCCGGGCAACAGCAGCAGGAATTCCTCCCCGCCCCAGCGGCCCATGACCTCGCCGTTGCTGAGGATGCGGCGCGTGATGACCGCCAGCTCCTTGAGCACCCGATCGCCCGCCGCGTGCCCGCAGGCGTCGTTGATGAGCTTGAAGTGATCGAGGTCCACCAGCGCGAGGGTCAAGGGCTCGTTGCGTGCGTGCGCGTGGGCCAGGGCCGCGGTGGCGAGCTCGGCGATGCGCCGTCGGTTCGGGAGTCGGGTGAGGCTGTCCTCGGTGGCCAGGCGCTGGAGCTGGCGCCGGTGGATCTGGGTGGTCGTCAAGATGTAGACCAGCAGCGCGATCAGCGCCACACCGGCGCCCATGACCTCGGTGCGTCGCTGCAGCTGCTCGCGTTGCAGGTCGGAGCGTTCCTTGCTGAGCGCAAGTTCGCGCTGCAGAGAGGCGTTGCGTTCGATCTCATTGTCCACCCGGAACCGCGCCCGCAGCACCCGGCCGCTGCGCGCCCGGTCCGAGTCCGTGGCCGCGCGTGCGCGCTGCACGTATTCGCGCAGGTCCGCGTAGGCGTCGGAGTAGTTGTGCAAGCCGGCATTCGCGCGTGCCCGCAATTCGTATAACTGTGGCACCCAGCGCGGAACGATGTCGCTGCCCTTGTGATCGAGCACGTGATTGAGCGTGGCCAGGGCCGAGGCGAATTTGCCCTCGTCCAGATCGGCGTGCGCCAGCAGCGCCTGGGTTTCCTTGACCATGTGGCCCACACCGGCGGCCCCGAAACCGCTCTGGGCCGCGGTGCACGAGGAGCGCGCGGCGGCGGTGAGTCCCAGGCCGATCTTGCTCTCGCAGATCCGCAGGTCCGCGAACGCCACGCCCTGGTAGTCATCCAGCTGCTGGGCGAGCTGGCGCGTTTGGACGAACTCGGCGAGCGCGGCGGTGTAGTCGCGCTTCTCGAGCAACACTTCGCCGCGCGCGTAACGGGTACCGGAGAGCATCTGGTCGGCGTGATGCTCCTTTTCCCAGTCGATGGTCTCGCGGGTCAGATCCAGCGCCTGATCGAAGTCACCCATCCCGTCCATGACCTTGGAGAGGGCCTCGGCGGCGAGTGCCCGCTGCCGGCTCATGATCGCCAGAGCGCTCTCGCGATAGGCGGTGGTCAGCGTGCCGACGGCCAGATCGTCTTGATTGAGCCGATGTTGCAGCCAGCCGGCGGTGGTCAGCAGGCAAACCTCGGTCTGCGAGCCTTTGGGCTGCTTCTTCGCCGCGCCGGTCAGCTTCGCCACTTCGCGCTTAAGCCCCGCCACGTCGTATACGGTTTCCGCGTACGAGACCATGAGGCTCAAGCGCACCGAACTGTTCTCTGGGGGGTTCAGGCTCAGCCCGCTCAGCGCGGCGGCGCGCGCCGGCGCATCCAGTTCCAGAATGCTGTTGCTCTGGGCCAGGACAGCATAAAGGGCGGCCAGATGCAGTGGCGGCTCGCCCACGGTGCGCCTCGCCACGGCGATCTGGGCTTGTGCGCGGGCCACCGCCTGGCTGGCATTGGTGAGATCGAGGGCGGCGAGGGTTTTCAGGTCGTCAAACGGCAGATCGATGCAACCGGCGTGAACGGCGGCAGTGGCCAGAAAAAATGCCGAAAAAAGCCCTGCCGGGCATAGCCTTGCGCCGATGCCGCGGGGTGTCGTCAAAACGGGACTAGGGCTCTCCATGCCGTGTGGGAATCTAGCGTTTGGTCAAGTTCCCGGTATGAACTGCCGTCTCAAAAGTAAGGGCTCGTGGCAGGTCAATTTCTGTGCGCCAGCTCACGGAATTTTTCCGGCCACTGCGGGCCTCATGACGCGCCCGTGACAAAGCGGAAATCGCGCACCGCTAGCCTGCAAAGCATGAAATGGGGCGAATTGCAGGTGTTGCACCTCGATGGGGGTGCCTCGAAGTTGGCGCCGGCCGAGCTTGCCCTGGCCCGCAGCAGCCATCTGGCCTGGGTGATTGATACCTGCCAGCGTACCGTGATCATCGCCCTCGGGCGCAGCGCGCGCGCCCAGATCAGCGAGCGGCTCCCCATGGCGGCCTCGGCGAAGTCCATGTCCGGGGCCGAGGCCTACGCCTTTTTGTTGAGATTCGCCTGCGGACTGGAAAGCCGGATGGCCGGTGAGACCGAAGTCTTCGGGCAGATCAAAGAATCCTGGCGGGAGTTGGGCGAGGCTTCGAGCCCGCTGACGCGCCAGCTCGGCCCCTGGGTCCGGGCGCTTTTCCAGGACACCAAGGAGATTCGCGCCGCCCACCTGTCGAAACTGGGCAGCGCCTCCTACGGATCGCAGGTGCGCCGCCTCCTGGGCGCTGCAAGCCCCGGGCCGACCTTGCTGGTGGGCGCCGGGCAGCTGGCCAAGGCGGTGGCCCCGTGGCTGGAGACCGGGGAGCTGTGGCTGTGGAATCGCAGCCCGGACAAGGCCCGCGAATTGGCGCGGCGGGTGCAGGAACGCCATCCGCAGCGCATTTGCCGGGTGCTCGATGGCACGCCCGAATCCGAGCTCGCGGCCTGGTCCTGCGCCGGCGATATCATCATGTGCGTGCCCGCCGATCCCGCCGCCGATGCGGCGCGCATTGCGAGCTGGCAGGCGAGAGCCGGGCACGGCGGACGCATTGTGCACTTGGGACTCGGTGAATCGTGCGAATCGCGCTGGGCCGGGCTGCCGGGTCTCACCAGCCTTAAGGCTCTTTACGACATGCTGCGCGCACAATCGGAGCTGCGCGGCGCCCAGCTGGCGCGCGCGCGGCACAGCTGCGATGAAAAAGCGGCCTCGCGCGCGGACGCAGCGACCGCCAGGCCGCCGCACAGCTGGGAAGATCTGGCGGCATTTGCCACTATTGGCCCTTAGCTCTTTCCACTTAGGGGCTGGATCCGGATGTCGCAGCGGCCACTACGGCTAGGCACTCGGCGTTCGCTGCTGGCGCGCGCGCAGAGCATGGCCGTGGCGCGCGCGCTCGAGCATGCGCACCCTGGCCTTAAGGTCGAGCTGGTGGGGATCGACACCCGGGGCGATCGGATCACCGATATTCCCCTGACCCAGGTGGACGGCAAGGAATTCTTCACCGCCGAGATCGACGCCGCCTTGCGCGCGGGCACGGTCGATGTGACCGTACACTCTTATAAGGACCTGAGCCTGGAGCGGCCGGCCGGCTTGCAGCTGGCGGCCGTCCCGAGGCGCGAGAATCCCCGCGATATCGTGATCTTTGCCCCTGACGCGCTGGCGCAGCTGCAGCGCGGGGCGAGCCTGCGCATCGGCAGTTCCTCGCCGCGGCGCCAGGCCTTCGTGCCCGCGTTCCTGGAGCGCGCGCTGCCGGGGCGCGCGAGCGCCGGCATCCCGCGAATCACGATGTGCGAATTGCGCGGCAACATCGACACCCGATTGCGCCGCCTGCGCGAGCCGCGCGGCAGTGAGCGGGCGCTCGATGGGGTCGTGCTCGCCTTCGCAGGCCTATCGCGCCTTGCCGAGGACGAGGCCATCGGCGCGGGCGTGGTACTGCGGGAACTGCTGAGTGGACTGCCGCGCATGGTGTTGCCGCTGACCCTGTGCCCGGCTGCCCCCGCGCAGGGCGCACTCGCGGTCGAATGCCGCGCCGACGACACGCAAACGCGCGCGCTCCTGGCGGCGATCGAGGATCCCGGCACGCGCGCGGCGGTCGATAGCGAGCGGCGCCTGTTGGCGGCGCGCGGTGGCGGCTGCCACCAGCGATTCGGCGCCACCGAGCTTGACTTCGAGGCTCTGGGCACGCTGCTGTACCTGCGCGAGGCTGACGGGCAGGGGGCGGGCACGCCGGAGCTGCGCTGGCAGGCGCCCGCTCCACCGCAGAGGGTGGCCCCCGCCTGGGACGGGAGCGCTCAGGGCGCGCCGCCCATCGAATACCTGCCCGGCGCCCCTGATGAGTGCGCGCGGCGGCTGGCACAGGCCCCCGCGGCGTTCATTGCGCATCGCCGGGCCCTGCCGGAACTGGCCGCGGCCGAGGTCAACCGCTGTGCGCACCTGTGGGTGTCGGGCACCGAGACCTGGTTTGCACTCGCCGCGCGCGGGGTGTGGATCGAAGGCTGCGCCGAGTCGCTCGGCTTCGGCGCGCTGCCTGGAATCCTAAGCTCCGCTCTCCTTGCCCTTCCGCCCTTGCCCCAGTGGCTCGCGCTCACGCACGCCGAGGCGCTCGCCGGCTGGGGAGAGGTGCCGGTGCTGGCGACCTACCGCCATGTCGCAGTTGCCGAGCCCGCGCGCGAGTCGCACCCAGCCATCTCACCGGCCGGCGCGGCGCAGGTGTGGTGGCACACTGGAGTACAGTTCGAGCGCTGGCGTGGTCAGACTACTGCCGATTGCCACCATGCCTGCGGTCCGGGCAAGACGGCCGAGTTGCTGCGCCGTGCAGGCGTGGAACGCCTGACCGTCTTCCCCTCGGTGCATCATTGGCGGGAGTGGCTGCGATCGTGAACCTCAAGGTGGGTGAGGGGAGCCTGAGCGTGATGCCGGCGCGGCGTGCGCGACTGATCGCGCTGCTGGCTTCGCTGTGGATTTTGCTGGTCACGGTCCTGGGTGCCGGTTGGGTCGTGCTGGTGATCCAGCAGGCCCGCCAGATCAGCGAGCTGCAGGCGCTCACCGGGAGCACCGACAGCGCGGTCGCGGCGCAGTGGGCGAGCACGCGGCGGCGCATCGTGGGCGAGTCGGCGGTGTTCCTGATGCTGTTGCTGGCGGTCAGCGCGCTGCTCGCCTGGCTGTACTGGCGTGAGAGTCGCCGGGCGCGCGCGATGCAGGCCTTTTTCGCGGCGGTGACGCATGAGCTGCGTACGCCGCTCACGAGCATACGCCTGCAGGCAGAGGCGATCGCGGAGGGCGATCAGCGCGCGGAATTGGCGCGGCGCTTGCTGGAGGACTCCAACCGCCTGGAATCGCAGATCGACAAGACCCTGGAGCTGGCGCGCATCGAAGGCGGCGGGCCCCTCGCCGAGCAGTCCGTGCCGCTCCAGGGCTGGCTGGATCGGACCCTCACGGGCATCGTCGCGGAACACGGCGAGCGGGTCGAGCTGCGCGTGCAGCTGGATGAATCACTGCCGCCGATCCTGGCCGATGCCGCGGCGCTGCAGATGATTCTTCGCAACCTCATCGAGAACTCGGCGCGCCACTCCCGGCTTGAGCGCGTGCAGGTGCGTCTCACCGCCCGCGGGACGGCCGACCAGGTCCTGTTGGCCTACCACGACAACGGCGGGGGCACTACGGTGCCGGGGCGCGAACTCGGGCGCATGTTCGGTCGCGGAGAGCGCTCGGGCGGGACCGGGATCGGGCTGTACCTGGTACGCACCTTGATGCGGCGCATGGGCGGTGAGGCCGACTTCTTCAGCGCTGCGGGCGAGGGGTTTCGTGCCGAGCTGAAATTTGCGGTGAGCGGCGAAGAGGGCGCGCCGTGAGCAGCGGCGCGCAGCTGCTGGTGGTCGAGGACGAGCGCAACGTCGGTGAGACGCTGGCCGAGCGGCTGCGCGATGCGGGATTTCGCGTGACGCTCGCGGCCAGCGCGGCGCGCGCGCGCCAGGCGTGGCGGGCACAGGCCCCGCAGCTCAGCATCCTGGACGTGGGGCTACCGGACGGGAACGGCTTCGATCTGGCCCGCGAACTGCGCGCCGCCGTGCCGCAGGCGGCGATCATATTTCTGACCGCGCACGCCAATCCGGAAGAGCGCGTGCGAGGCCTGGAACTGGGGGCGGATGACTACCTCAGCAAGCCATTCCACTTTCGAGAGCTCCTGCTGCGTATCCAGAACTGCCTCAAGCGCGCACAGGATCTGGCCGAGGTGCCCGGGGAGATGCGCGGAGTGGTACGCATCGGCCGCGCGCGCGTTGATTTCGAGCGCTTCAGCGCCGAGGTCTCCGGCACGCATCATTCCCTGACGCACAAGGAATGCGCGGTGCTGCGGCTGCTGGCCGGTCGCGTCGGCAAGGCGGTGAGCCGCGACGAGATCCTGGACAAGGCCTGGTCGGCGGATGAATTTCCGACCTCGCGCACCGTCGATAATTTCATCGTGCGCCTGCGTAGGCTGGTCGAACCGGATGTCGATGAGCCGCGCATCATCCGCAGCATCCGCGGCGTGGGCTATCTGCTGACCGAAGCCACGCATGAGTGAAGCGCCGTTGCTCGCCGCGCTCGCGCGGCGCAATACCCAGCGCCCGCCGGTGTGGTTTATGCGCCAGGCCGGACGCTATCACCGCCATTACCAGGCCTTGCGCGCGCGTCATGATTTCATGGCGCTGTGCAAGCAGCCCGCGCTCGCCGCCGAGGTCACGCTGGGCCCGATCGAGGAATTCGGGTTCGATGCGGCGATACTGTTCTCGGACCTGCTGTTTCCGCTCGAGGCCTTGGGGATGGGGCTGCGATACGAGCCGGCACCGAAGCTCGATTGGTACCTGCGCACGGCTGCCGACCTGCCGCGCCTGCGCGAGGCGGGCCAGGCCCTGGCGCAGCTGGAATTCCAGGCCGACGCGCTGCGCCTGCTCCGTCCGCGCCTGGGGGCCGAGCGCGCGCTGATCGGTTTCGTCGGCGGTCCGTTCACGCTCTATGCCTACGCAGTGGCCGGATCGCACGAGGGCTTTACTCGCCAGGGTCTGCTGGGACTGGAGGACGGGCTCTACCAGGGATTTTGCGAGCGGCTCGTGGATCTGCTGGCCGACAACATGGCGCTGCAGGCCGGTGCGGGCGCGGACTGCGTCGCCCTGTTCGACACTGCCGCTGGCGCGCTCGATCCAGCGCAGTTCGCGCGCCATGCGCTCCCGCCGCTGGCGCGCGTGGTGGCGCGCTTTCGCAAGTCTTTCCCGCTCACCCCGCTGATCTACTACTCGCGCGATACCGGCCCCGAACACTGGCGTGCGCTCGAGCCGCTCGAGCTTGAGTGCCTGGGCGTGGACTGGCGCCATGAGTTGGCCGACACGCTTCGCGCGCAGACGCCGCGCTGGTGCCTGCAGGGGAATCTCGACCCGCAGTGGCTTTTGCTTCCCGAGGCGGAGCTGGAAGTGCGGGTGCGCGCGGTGTTTGCGGCGGTCAGCGCCCTGCCCGCGGCGGCACGTGCCGCCTGGGTGTGCGGGCTGGGCCACGGGGTGTTGCCGCAGACGCCTGAGAGCAACGTGCACCGGGTGCTGAAGATCCAGCGCGAGATGTTTGCCTGAGAGTCTCGCCCGCTACTTAGCCGCTTGGCTTGACGATGGCCATGATGACTATCGGCACCACCAGCAGCAAGCCGCTTTCGTTAAATAGTCTCAAGGCCAGGGGGCGGGGCATAGGCGCGTTCTGGCGCAGTCGTTGCACAAAATGGCGGCACACCAGGTGATAGCCGATCAGGCCGAGCACCAGCAGCAGCTTGATGCGCAACCACAGTCCCGAATAGCCATAGCCTTGCCAAAGCCAGAGCCCCAGGCCCAGTGCGATCAGCGCCATCAGGGTCATAAAGCCATACAGGCGCTGCGCCATGATCACCAGCCGCCGCACATCCTCGCCCGCGGCGTGGCCTTCGGCGTAGTGCACGAATATGCGCGGCAGATAAAAGATACCGGCCATCCAGGCCATGACGCCCAGCACGTGAAAGCACTTGATCCACAACATGGGCTTCTCCGCGCCGCTCAACGGGCGCTGCTAGACTGCGCGCTCAGTGGATTCTAACAAGGATAGGCCGGCGCCCGTCTGGTGGCTGCGCGCCCTGGGGCTCGTGCCGCTGCCGGTGATGTACGGGTTGGGGAGCGTGCTCGCGGTGCTCATGCGCGATGTGCTGCGCTACCGCGTGCGCGTGGCGCGCGAGAACCTGAGCCAGGCGCTGCCCGAACTTGATGCCAGCGCGCGCCGTCGCGTGCTGCGCCGGCACTACCGGGTATTCGCCGACGTGCTGTTCGAACTGCCGCGCGTGGCGGTCATGCGGCCGGCGGATCTGCGCGAGCGACTGCGGCTGCCCGATCTTTCCCGCCTGCGCGCTGACTTTGATCGCGGCCATGCGGTCTTGCTGCTCACCGGGCATCAGTGCAACTGGGAATGGCTCCTGCAGGCCGTGGCGCTCGATGTGGGCGTGCCCTTCCTGTGCGCGTACAAACCGCCGCACAGCCAGGGCGCGGACCGCTTGGCGCTGGGACTGCGCAGTCGCTTCGGGGTGCGCATGGTGCCCGGCAAACGCCTGCTGCGGGAGGTGCTGCGCCGGCGCGGCACCGTGCACGCGATCGGCATGGTCGCCGACCAGATGCCGACCAGCAGCGCCGGTCGCGTGTGGCTGCAATTTCTGGGACGCGACACCGCCTTCTTCCCCGGACCTGCGGAGATCGCGCGCGCGGGCGCCTACAGCGCGTATTTCCTGGCCCTGCGGCGCCTCCGGCGCGGTCACTACGAGGCGCGCTTCGAGCCACTGGCTGCGCCCGGCGATAATCTCGGCGTGGAGGAATTTACCGCGCGCTATGCAGCGCACGTCGAGGCGCTGATCCGGGAGTCGCCCGAGGATTGGGCGTGGACCCACCGGCGCTGGAAACTGCAGCGGCCCTCGCCGCCACCGCCCGAGCGCGCGGATTAAAACGAAACGATCGCAGAGCCCAGTCCCGCAAAGTGCGCGGTGGCCGAGTGCTCCGGGGCAACCCAGTGCACGCCGCAGCAGCTTCCGGTGGTCACGAGCTCCCCGGCGCGCAGGCCCCGCCCGTGTACCGACAGGTGATTGGCGAGCCACACCAGCGGGATCAGCGGATCGCCCTGGGGATGGCCCCCGCGCGCCTGGAAGACTTGGTGACCTTGCACCCGCACCTCGAGCGGCAAGGCTTTCAGGGGGAGCGATTGCCAGTCGGTGCAGGAGGGACCGACCACCAGCAATGCGTTGATGAGCTGATCGGCGACGCGCTCCAGAGTCGAGACCGCCTCGGCATCCACGTAGCGGCTGGCGACGACCTCGATGACCGCGTGTGCGCTGACCACGGCCTCGCACACGGCATCGCGTTCATAGCGCGCGCCTTGGGCCAGTGGCGGCAGGTCGCGGCCGAGCCGGAACGCGACCTCCGCTTCGATGCCGTAAGGCGGCGGATCCAGCAGCGGCGGGTTGAGTACCTGCGTGTAGGCGGGGGCATCGACCACCGCGTTGGCCGGCAGGGGCGCGCAGGCGCCATCCTCGCCGTCAAACAGCGTGGCTTTCCACCCGGCGATGTCCGAGTCCATTTCCTGCAACAGCGCGAGCTGTATGGCATAGGCGCCCGCCAGACTCTGCGGAGCCAGCCCCGCGGGCAGTGCGGCGATACGCGGTGCGCCGCGGCGCACGGCCAGCAATACGCGTGCCGCCTGGGTCGACAATGAGGCTTCCGGTTCAACCATGTCAGCTGCCGCTCCCTTCGCGCCGCGATTCGATCAGACGCGCCAATTCCGCAATGCTGGGATGATCGAAGATGTCGGTGACATCGATCGTTCCCGGCCAGCGCTGCTCCACCTGCTCGTGTATGGCCACCAGTTTCAGCGAGCTCACGCCGACATCGAACAGGCTGTCGTGCGGCCCGATGCGCCTTCCGGCCAGGGCTGCATCGCAGATCGCCTGCAATTCGGCCTCCACCGTGCTGGCGGCATCGAGCGGCGCGCCTTGCGCCAGCGCCAGTTCGCGCAAGGCCGCGAGGTCGGCAGCGTAGCTGCCCGACAGGTACTCCTCCTCCAGCAGATGGCGCTGGACCTTGCCGCTGGTGGTCTTCGGGATCCGGCGTACCGGCACCACGGCGCCCACTTCCAGCCCGGCGTGTTCGCCGATCCGGCGTGCGAGCTGCCGGGCCACTGGCAGGAAATCCGCGAGCTCACCACGGTGCAGGACAAAAACCACCAGCTCATCGCCCTCGGCCGCCGCAGCGCGCACCCCGCTCACCACGATCTTGCCCAGTTCGATCCCGGGCACCGCAAGCGCGACCGCCTCGAGGTCATGAGGATAATAATTCTGGCCGTTGACGAACAGGATTTCCTTGTGGCGGCCGGTGATGTAGAGCTCGCCCGCGTGGATCGCGCCCAAATCGCCGGTGCGCAGCCAGCCATCGGCGCTGTACAGGGCGGCGTTCGCCTCCGGGGCGTCCAGATAGCCGGCCGTGACATTGGCGCCGCGGATCTGGATGTGGCCCACGTGCTCGGGGGAAAGTGGCCGATCATCGTCAGCGACCACGCGCAGCTCGCACAGCGGAATCGCCCCGCCCACGGCGACCAGGGTGAGCGCGTTACGATCCTCGCGCGCCACCATCGCGACGCTCTGCCCGGGATTGAGCCGGTGACGGTCAAAATCGCTGGCATGGTAAGTCGAGCCCAGCGGCGGGAAGCTGACCGCGACGCAGGCCTCGGCCAGCCCGTACACCGGAAACATGGCGGTGCGGGGCAGGCGCGCCGGGGCGCAGCGCTCCATGAACTCATCGCAGAGCGCGAGACTGATCGGCTCGGCACCGTTGAAGAGCAGGCGCACGCGGCTCAGGTCAAGATCGGCGAGCGTGCGCTCGCCCAGGACCTTGAGGTAATGGCGATAGCCAAAATTGGGCGAGCACAGGATGGTCGCGCGGACCTCTGCGGCCAGCTGCAGCCACAGCACCGGCCGGCGCACGAACAGCTCGGTGCTCATCTGGTGCATGTTGGCGCGGCTGGCCAGCAGGAAGATGTGCATGCCGATCAGACCCATGTCGTGGGTCAGGGGCATCCACGACAGGCCGACGTCCTGGTCGGTGTAGCGCACCGCGCCGCTCGTGCCGCGCAGGTTGGCGATCAGGTTGGCATGGGTGAGGACGATGCCCTTGGGCGAGCTGGTGGAACCCGAGGAGTACTGGATGAAGGCAACGTCACTGGGACGCACGGCGTGCGTGCGGCCGGCGCGCGAGATGTCGAGCAGATCGTCGGTGAGCAGGCTCCGCTGCGCCAGCTGCTCGTAGCGCGCCGCTTGCTCGTGTTCCTCCGCGAAATTTCGGATGCGCTCGAGGAGCCGCCGCTCGGTGTACAGGAACGGTGTGCCCAGCTGCGCGGCGATGCGCAGGAGCTTATGGCGATGCTCGTCGCTGATGCCGGGGGCCACCGGCACCGGAATGATGCCGCCGAGTATCCCGGCCCAGAAGGCGTCGATGAAGGCCTCGTTGTTCGCCAGGAACAGCAGCAGCCGGTCTCCGGGGCGGGCGCCGAGCTGCTGCAGATGGTGCAGGATGCCCAGCGCGCGCTCGTGCAGCTCGGCGTAGCGCACCTCGCGCCGCTCGTGCTCGCCCTCGTAATAGGTGATGGATCGTGCGGCGCCACGGTTCGATTGCAGCAGGTCGCTCAGCGTTTTGGCATTCATGCGGGCCGTGACGGTTGACGCTGCCTTGCAAACCAAGGATTGTTACGCGGATGAATCAGGTCATTCTAGCCTACTCATGGCTTCCCCGGCAGTTGCCGGCCGGGATGCGTGCGCGCTGGCGCGCGCGCCTCAGTCCCGCGCGCGCCTTGCGCCTGAGGAGCAGCGCACGCGCGCAATCGCAATCGCTCCTGGGCCTGGCGCTGGCCTGCCGGCTGCTCAGCGGCGCGAGCGGTCGCGCGGTCGAGCCCCGGGAGCTGCGCTACACCCGCAACGGCAAGCCGCACGCGTCGGGCTTGCCGCAGTTCAGCATCGCGCATGCCGGCGCCTGGGTGCTGTGCGCGATGTCGAGCGAGGGTGCGGTCGGTGTCGACATCGAGCCGTTGGCGCCGCGCACGGCGCTACCGCGCTGGCTGAGCGTGTTTGATGACCAGGAGCGCGAGCTGGCGCGCTCGGCGCGCGTCGCACTTTCGATCTGGACCACCAAGGAGGCCGCCATCAAGGCGGCCGGCGCCCGCTTCTCGGAACTGCCGAGCGTGCGGGTGCGGGGAGAGCAGGTCGAGTTCCGCGGCCGGCGCTGGCACTGTCGCGCTCCGCGCATTGCGCCTCGAACGATCGCCCGGCTGGTGACCGAGCGACCGGTGACGCGCTTGCTGCTGCGCGCGGTACCCTCGACGCTGGCCATGGCCGCGTGAACGATCCGCGACCACCGGGTGACGGCGGGCTGCGCGGCGGCCTGTACGGACAGGTGTCGATCTCGGACCAGCGGCTCAGCCTCGCACGGCGGGTGCTCTACCGAATCGCAGCGCCACTGGCCTCGGGCCTGGTGCGACTGTGGTGGCGGAGCTGCCGTATCGTGGCGGTGGTGGGGAGCGAACACCTGGACGCGGTGCTGGCGCAATATCCCTCCTTCCTGCCCGTCTACTGGCATCAGCACCATTTGTTCTGCGCGCAGTTCCTGCTGGCGCAGCAAGCCCAGCGGCCGCTGCGCACCGGCTTTCTGATCAGTCCCTCGGCGGACGGGGAGCTGGGGGCCATGATCATGCGACGGCTCGGCGGCCACGTGATCCGCGGCTCCTCGACCCGGACCGGTGCCATGGCCATGAAGGAATATTTCCAGGCGCTGATGCGCGAGCGGGTCTCCCCGGTGCTCAATCCCGACGGTCCCCGCGGCCCGCGCTTTGTGGCGAAGCCCGGTGCCATCATGCTCGCGCAGATGTCGGGACGGCCGATGCTGCCTCTGAGCTATGCCGCCAGCCGCGCCTGGCTCATCCACTGGGACAAGTTCGTACTGCCCTGGCCCGGTTCGCGCATCGTCATAGCCATCGGTGCGCCCTGCAGCGTGCCGCGCGGCACGGATGCGGCCGGGATCGAACGCATCCAGGGCGAGCTGGCCTCGCAGTTGCACAAGGCCTTCCAGCGCGCGCGCCAGGCGCTGGCAGAAACCACAGGCTCGCCATGAAAATGCCAGAAGTGATGAGCAGTTGGCTTGCCTTCCTGCGACAGTGTGGGAGAATCCGGGGTTCATGAGCAAACTGCCGCCGCCCGCAAGTGGCGATTACACGGCGTCCGACGTGCTCGCACCGCAATTCTGGACCGGTCGGGCGGAGCGTCCACCGCCGGGCCTCGATGTCGCCTGCACCAAGATCGCGGTGGATTTCCAGAATCTGCAACGCGCCACGGCCGATGAATCCATCCGCCGCAGCCTGGGCATTCTGCGCGAGGCCACCTCGGCGGATGCCGCCTTCAGTGCTTTCTTCGACGCCACCGGCTCGCACATCGAATCGGTGATGGTCGCCGGCGGCGGATTCGCACAGGTCCACCCCGAGGCCCTCCGTGGCGTGACTCTCAATCGCCTTCCGTACCTGGCCGAGCGCAACGAGCACCTGCGCATGACCGAGTTCCGCGACACCGCGACGCCGCGGCGCGAGCAGAGCAATGACGCCGGGCTCCTCGCCGAGCTCTCGATCGGTGCCGCGCTGCTGGTGGCCTTTCGCATCCGCAACAAGCCCGCAGGGCTTCTGGGGCTGACCTTCGGGCTGCCGCGCCCCAGCTTTGATGTGAACCTGCAGCTGCTCCTCAAGCTGCTGGGCAGCAGCCTGGCCGCGGGCCTGGAACGCGTGCGCCTGAGCCTGTCGCTGGAACGGCTCGAGGCGCGCACCGAGCTCGGCGAGCTGGCGGCCAACGACGGCCTGTGGGATTTCGACGTCGAGGCCCAGGAAACCTATTTTTCGCCGCGCTGGCGCATCATGCTCGGCTACGACACGGTCGAGCTGCAGCGTAACTTCGACTGGCGCACCCTGGTGCACGCCGAGGACTCGGTGCGGGTGCAAAATGCGATCCGCGATCATGTCGCGGGCAAGACCCCGATGTTCGAGAGCGTGCATCGCATGCAGCATCGG
Source organism: uncultured Gammaproteobacteria bacterium (assembly GCA_963789365.1). Lineage (GTDB taxonomy): Bacteria > Pseudomonadota > Gammaproteobacteria > Steroidobacterales > Steroidobacteraceae > FEN-1191. The sequence continues at coordinate 1,192,830 of CAWBKJ010000004.1, read as the reverse complement.
AGCGGGGAATGGCGCTGGGTCTCGAGCCGGGCCAAGGCCACGGTCGATCCGCACGGGCGCCTGCTGCGCCTGGTGGGCGTGGAACTGGACGTGACCGAGCGCAAGCTCTACGAAGAGGCCTTGTTCCGCGAGAAGGAGAGCGCACAGATCACGCTGCAGTCGATCGGCGATGGCGTGGTGACCACCAACGCCGCCTCGGTCATCGATTACATCAATCCGGTCGCCGAGGATCTCACCGGCTGGCGCCTGGAAGATGCCATGGGCAAGCCCGTCGAGGACATCTTCCGCGCCTTTCACGAGGAAACCTGCGAGCCGCTCGAGAACCCGCTGACGGTGGCGATACGCCGGGCGCGGGCCATCAAGTCGGTGCGGCCCATGCTGCTGATCCGGCGCGATGGCAACGAGCTGTACGTGGACAGCACGGCGGCCCCGATCCGCGACGGCGCCGGACGCACGGCCGGTGGCGTGCTGGTGTTCCACGACGTCAGCGAATCGCGCGAGCTCAACCGGCGGCTGAGCTATCACGCCAGCCACGACCTGCTGACGGGGCTGGTCAACCGGCGCGAGTTCGAGAATCGCCTGGAGCGCGCGCTCAAGAGCGCCAAGGCGCGCGAGTCCTCCTACGCGCTGTGCTACCTGGACATCGACCAGTTCAAGATCGTGAATGACAGCTGCGGCCACAGCGCCGGCGACGCGCTGCTCGGCCAGGTCGGCGCGCTGCTCAAGTCCAAGGTCCGCTGGCGCGATACGCTCTCGCGCCTCGGGGGCGATGAGTTCGGGATTTTGCTGGAGAGCTGCTCGCTCGATGAGGCGATGCGCATGGCCGAGACCTTGCGCGAGGCGGTGCGCAATTTCCGCTTCAACTGGGAGGAGCGCGTGTTCCGGCTCGGCGCGAGCATCGGCGTGGTGCCCTTGACGGCCGAGAGCGAGGACGTGGCCTCGATCATCTCCGCGGCCGACAGCGCCTGCCAGTCGGCCAAGGAACAGGGCCGCAACCGCGTTCACAGCTTCGCCGACAACGATATCGAACTCATGCGCCGCCGCCGCGAGATGCAGTGGGCCGCGCGCATCAACGCGGCGCTCGAGGAAGGGCGCTTCGAGCTGTTCCGCATGACGATCCTGCCGCTGCAGAAGGTTGAGACCGGGGCGCACTACGAGCTGCTGCTGCGCATGCGCGATGAGGCGGGCCGCATCATCTCGCCGGATAATTTCATCGTCGCCGCCGAGCGCTACGGCATCACGCCGAACATCGACCGCTGGGTGATCGAAAACGCCTTCCGCTGGCTGGTCTCGGAAGCCGACGAGCGCGAGCGCCTGGCGCTGTGCTCGATCAACCTCTCCGGTCAGAGCCTCGGCGATGACAAGTTCCTGCCCTTTGTCATCGACCAGTTCCAGAAGAGCGGTCTGGATGCCAGCAAGATCTGCTTCGAGATCACCGAGACCGCGGCGGTCGCCAGCTTTTCCCAGGCCAATCGCTTCATCCAGGCGCTCAAGGAACTGGGCTGCAAGTTCGCGCTCGATGACTTCGGCACCGGCCTGTCCTCATTCGGGTATCTCAAGCACTTTCCCGTGGACTTTCTCAAGATCGACGGCAGCTTCGTGCGCGAAATCCTGCACGACCCGATCGATCGGGAGATGGTGCGCTCGATCAACGAAATCGGGCACCTCACCGGCAAGCAGACCATCGCCGAGTTTGCCGAGAATGCCGAGATCATCCAGATGCTCACCAGCATCGGCATCGATTACGCCCAGGGCTACGGCATCTCGCAGCCCTCGCGGGTGCTCAAGGCGGCCAACGGCTGAGCGCACGGCGCGCTGCGCGCCGCTAGGCGAAATCCGGCACCGGCCTCCCAATGCTCTTGAGGTAGGCGGCCATGGCCCCGATCACCACTCGCACCGCTGGCCGTTCGGCCACGCGCTTTCTCCACGCCAAAAGCCGCGGGTGCGCCGCGCTCATAGGTACCGTGTGCCGGGCGGCAAAGAACTGCGCCATGTAGAAGGCGATATCCGCGTAGCCGTAGACGCCGGCCAGGTAGGGGCCATCGGCGAGCGTGAGCTCCATGCGCGCGTAGTAGTGCTCGATGCCCTCGCGGGACTGAATCCACTCCGGGGCCTCGACCGGATCGGGAGCGGCGCGCAGACCCATCAGCCGGATCACGTTCGGGAAGAACACTTCGTCCGAGCGATGCTCCAGTCCGCGCGCCAAGGCGCGCTCGGAGGGCTCGGTCGGCCACAGGGGCGGTGCGGGCCAGCGGTCTTCGAGGTACTCGAAAATCTGCGTGGAGTCGAAGATCTCCACGCTCCCATCGAGCAGCACTGGCACCTGCCGCTTCGGGTTGACGCGCAACACTTCCGGGTGCCGGGGCTGATAGCCGCGCTCAGGGTCGAAGGCGACCATCTCGAGCTCGAATTCGAGGCCCTTTTCCCGCAACGCGATCTCGACCTTGGCGCCGAACATGCTCAAGGGTCCCGAATAGAGCTTCATGTGACTGCGCCTCCATCCGCACGACCGCTTTGCCCCACAGTACCCGTCCCAGCGGAGCGCCCGGCTCCCGGATCGCCCGAGCGCAGCAGCAGGTAGGCCTGTTCCTCGCGGCTCTTGAGGCCACGCTCCTGGAAGCGGGGCTCCTCACTGAGCGCATCGCGGCTCGCGAGCATGCGGACGGAAAACTCGCGGCCAAAGAGCGCGCGCACCTCGGGCTCGGCCACGGCGAAAGGCGGTCCCGCCATCTGCTCCTGCGGGTAGTCCATGGTCAGCAGCAGCATCTTGCAGCTGGCGGGGACAATCGCTGAGAGATGCTGCGCGTAGCGCAGGCGCAGCGGCGCGGGCAGGGCGATGAGGGCGGCACGATCGTAAATGGCCTGCAGCTGCGTGAGCACGGCCGCGCCCAGATCAAAGAAGTCGCCGACGTACAGCTCGTAGCCGCCTGCGCGCCAGCACTGCAGCGGACCCAGGCGCTCGCGGGTCGGCTGCAATTCCTGTTGCGCGAAAAACCCGGCCACGGCAAGTTCGGACAGCTCGATGCCGATCACCGGATGGCCCCGCGCACGGAGCCACGCCATGTCGACGCTCTTGCCGCACAGGGGCACGAACACCGGCGCGTCGGGCGGGCACTCAAGACGCGGCCACCAGGCGCGCAGGTCGGTGTTCACCTGCTCCTGGTGAAAGGCGGTCTTGCCGCTTTGCCAGCGCTCGCGCCAGAAGTGCGAATCCATCGTTACTGCGGCAGTGCGTAGGGCAGGGGCAGCGGCTGGCAGGCGAGCCGCTCGCTCGCGCCCCCGCTTTCCCCGGCGAGCGCCGGCGTTGCTTCCGGTGCAGTCGCAGTGTCGGGTGGGAGCGGGGCGACGGCCAGAAATTCGCAGCGCCCATCAGCCGCCTGCACCGCATCGACGACCTGCGCCGCGCGCCCATCGCTCAAAGTCACGCCCTGGCCGGGGGCAAGCACGGCAGGCTCCCGCGTGAGGAAGCGCTGCATGCGGCGTTTCATGCGGCCGCGGTAGTGGGCGCGGGCGATGATCTCCTGGCCCGTGTAGCAACCCTTGGTGAACGAGATCGCCTCGATGCAGTCCAGGTTGAGCATCTGCGCCACGAACATGCCGCTGGTCGCCCCATAGACCTGCGGCATTCCGGAAGCGATATCCCTGGCGTGCGCGCTGCGCGTGAGCGCCTGGGCGAGCACCGGGTGCTGCTTGCAAAGTGCGGCAAGCGACTCGGCGGAGGAGTCATGGCTGATCGCGACCTTGGCGCGCAGCACGTAGCGGCGCAGCGCGCTCATCGTGGGTGCGGCCAGTTCCGCGGGCAGGAGCGCAATCACCTGTTCGGCATCGGGCGCTACCAGCCTCAGCAGTGCGAGCACGCGGCCCTGCGGATTGTGGTACCCGGCGAGTGTGACGCGCTCTGCGGCCAGCAAGCCCATGTCATTGGACAACTGGCCCTGCAGAAATTTGCGCACGTCCGGGCCCTCAAATCGCAGCAGGCCGAAGCCGGCTGCCGCATCAGCTAGAAACTCGTTTGACATGGCCTGGACACTTCCACGTGCTGCCGCATTGCGCAAATCCGGTGGTCGCAACGGGGGGATTCTGGCACACTCGCGCGCCATGCCGGTTCCGCCAGTCCCCCGCCCACCCACCACCGGGCCAGCCGCCTCGGCGTGCGCGCCGCTCGCGCCCGTGCCCGCTGAGTTATCGACCGCCGCCGGCCCGGTCCCGGAAAAGGGCGGGCCCACCGGCCCTGAGCCCACGCGCTTCGGGGATTGGGAGCGCGCCGGGCGCTGCATCGATTTCTGATGGCTCCCGAAAGCTCAGCGACGCCCGAGCGACCGCTCTCGCCGCATCTGTCGGTGTACCGGTTTCTGCATACCCTGGCGCTGTCCATCATGCACCGGATCACCGGGCTGTGGATGGCCGTCGGCCTGTGCGCACTGGTGTATTGGCTGGTGAGCCTGGCCGGGGGCGAGAGCGAGTACGCACGCGCGAGCGCGCTGCTGGGCGCCTGGTATTTCCGCGTGCTGCTGCTGCTGTGGCTGGCCGCCTACTGTTATCACTTCGTCAACGGGCTGCGCCACCTGTGCTGGGACGCGGGTTTTGGACTCGAGAAACTGCAGGTGCGACGCACCGCGCGGCTGGTGCTCGCCGTCGCCCTGATCGGATTCCTGCTGCTCGCCTACCTCTTGTTTTGGCCACGCGCGGGCCTGCCGTGACTCTGCGTTCCGCCCTGGGCGTGGTGCTGGGCCGCGGCGCGGCCGGGGAGGGCGTCAGCGCCTGGTGGGCCCAGCGCGTGTCGGCGCTGATGCTGGTGCCGCTGAGCGTATGGTTCGTGGTGGCCCTCGCCGGCCTGCCGCTCGACGATTACGCTGCGATCTCAATCTGGATCGCGAGCGACTGGAACCCGGTTTGGCTCGCGCTGCTCCTGCTGGCGCTGTGCTGGCATTCGCGCCTCGGGGTCCGGGTGGTGATCGAGGATTACCTGCACCTGCCGGCACTGAAGCTCGGCGCGCTGCTGTTCAACAGCGCGGCCCACCTGCTGTTGCTGGCCGGGGGCCTCTACGCCCTGTTGCGAGTGGCCTTGCGGGGCGCGACGTGAACGATTACCAGTTCATCGATCACACGCACGATGTGCTGGTGGTGGGCGCCGGTGGCGCCGGGCTCCGCGCCACGCTCGGGCTGGCCGAGGCGGGCCTCACGACCGCCTGCATCAGCAAAGTGTTTCCCACCCGCAGCCACACCGTGGCGGCCCAGGGCGGGATTTCCGCGGCACTGGGCAATATGGGCGAGGACGACTGGCGTTGGCATATGTACGACACGGTCAAGGGCTCGGACTGGCTGGGCGATCAGGACGCGATCGAGTTCATGTGCAAGCAGGCGCCGGCCGCGGTGATCGAGCTCGAGCACTACGGAGTGCCCTTCTCACGCACCGAGGCCGGACTGATCTACCAGCGGCCCTTCGGAGGCATGACCACGCACTATGGCAAGGGCGTAGCGCAGCGTACCTGCGCCGCGGCCGATCGCACCGGGCACGCCATGCTGCACACCCTCTACCAGCAATCGCTCCGGGCGGCCGCGCAGTTCTACATCGAGTATTTTGCCGTGGACCTGATCATGGAGGAGGGCGCCTGCCGCGGCGTCGTGGCCATCGATTTGGCCACCGGCACGGTGCATCGCTTCCGCGCCCAGACCACGATCCTGGCGACCGGTGGCTATGGGCGCGCCTGGTTTTCCTGCACCTCGGCACACACCTGCACCGGCGATGGTGGCGGCATGGCCCTGCGAGCCGGGCTGCCGATGCAGGACATGGAATTCGTGCAATTCCATCCGACCGGCATCTACGGGTCCGGTTGCCTGATCACCGAGGGTTCGCGCGGTGAGGGCGGTTACCTGACCAATGCCGGGGGCGAGCGCTTTATGGAGCGCTACGCGCCCAACGCCAAGGACCTGGCCTCGCGCGATGTGGTCAGCCGGGCGATGACCATCGAGATCCGCGAGGGCCGCGGAGTGGGGGCGCAGCACGATCACATCCACCTGCACCTCGAACACCTCGGGCCCGAGGTCATCCATGAGCGCCTGCCCGGCATCCAGGAGACCGCGCGCATCTTTGCCAACGTCGATGTCACCCAGGCGCCCATCCCGGTGCTGCCGACGGTGCACTACAACATGGGCGGCGTGCCCTGCAACGTGCACGGGGAAGTGGTCACGCGCCGCGACAACGCCGAGGTCGTGGTGCCGGGCCTCATGAGCGTCGGGGAGGCCGCCTGCGTCTCGGTGCATGGGGCGAACCGGCTCGGATCCAATTCATTGCTCGACCTGGTGATCTTCGGGCGCGAGGCTGCGCGCCACTGCGCGACGACGCTGCGGCCGGGCGCGGCGCAGAAACCGCTGGCGCGCAACTCGGGCGATTCCGCCCTTGCGCGTATCGACCGGCTGCGTAACGCCCAGGGCGCGCGGCCGACGGCGGAGATCAGGCTTGAGATGCAGCGCATCATGCAGTCCGATGCGGCCGTGTTTCGGACCGGGGAGACCCTGGCGGCCGGCTGCGCCGCACTGGCGCGCACCGCGCAGTCCTTCGCCGAGGTGCGGGTGAGTGATCGGGGAATGATCTGGAACACCGATCTGATCGAGACCATTGAACTGGAAAACCTGCTCCTGCAGGCCACCGCCACCATCCATTCCGCCGCCAATCGCACGGAGAGCCGGGGAGCGCAGGCGCGCGAGGATTTTCCGCAGCGCGATGATGTCCACTGGCTCAAGCATTCCCTGTGCTGGGTGGATGAGGCCGGGGGCGTGCGCATGGATTATCGCGCCGTGCAGCTGGACACTCTGACCGATGAGGTGGCCAGCGTGCCGCCGCAAGCGCGCTCCTACTGAAGGTATTGCAATCCGATGGCCAAGCTCACCCTGCCCCCGAACTCCCGCATCGACGCTCGCGCCGGCAAGAACTATCCCGCGCCCGCCGGGGCGGGGCGGGTGCGCACTTTCCGCATCTATCGCTACGATCCGGCCAGCGGCCAGAACCCGAGGATCGACCGCTACGAGCTCGACATGGACCACTGCGGCCCCATGGTGCTCGACGCCCTGCTGAAGATTAAGAACGAGGTGGACGCCACCCTCTCCTTGCGCCGCTCCTGCCGTGAGGGCATCTGCGGCTCCTGCGCGATGAACATCAACGGGGTCAACACGCTCGCCTGCACCCAGTCTTGCGCCGAGCTGGGAAGCGGGGATGTGCGCATCTATCCGCTGCCGCACCTGCCGGTCGTTAAGGACCTGGTGGCAGACCTGAGCAATTTCTACGCCCAATACGCGGCCGTCAAACCCTGGCTCCAGACCCGCAGCAGCCCGCCGCCGGATCGCGAGCGCCTGCAGTCCAAGGCCGACCAGGAGAAGATCGACCGGCCCGCGGCCTGCATCCTGTGCGCCTGCTGCTCGACCGCCTGCCCGAGCTACTGGTGGAACGGTGAGCGTTACCTGGGGCCGGCCGCGCTGCTGGCCGCTTACCGCTGGATCGTGGATTCGCGCGACGAGGCGAGCGGTGAGCGCCTCGATGAGCTCAACGATCCGTTCCGGCTGTACCGCTGCCACACGATCATGAACTGCACCGAGGCGTGCCCGAAGGACCTCAATCCCGCGCGGGCGATCGCCGACATCAAGCGCATGATGCTCGAGCGACAGCATTGAGCGCGGAACCGCCGGGGCATCTGCTGTGGCGGAGCCGCCGCGGCATGAAGGAACTCGACCTGATGCTGCAAGCCTGGCTGGAGCGGCGCTACCCGGGCGCCTCGGCGGGCGAAAGGGCGCTGTTTGCGCAGTTTCTCGAGTTGCCGGATCCCCAGATCGCCGCTTATCTGCTGGGCGGACAGGCACCGCCTGATCCGGCGCTGGCAGCGCTCGTGGCTCAGCTGGCCTCGAGGTAGGGCGGCTCGCGCCGGGGAGGCTCGAGCCCCTGGCGCCGGCCACTGCCCGAACCTGAAGCGCTGAGCCGTGGGCATCCCAAGCGGGCCGCCAATGGGCGGATTCTGTCCCACCCCGCCTTGAGTAGCGCGCTTATGTTCAGCGCCGACGCGGCCGTGATCGCCCCCTACCTCGCAGGCGAGGCGGCGGACGCTGCGGTCAATATTTGACGGCGCAGGGTCCGGACGTGGAACCGAAGGCTGCTCACGCACTCAAAGGCAGGAGGATAATTTCCGGCCAGGTCAGGTAGTGCAGGTCACCATGAATCCCGGTCCACAGCGTGCTGTTAAACTGACCGGCGATGGCGCCAGCGAGAGAAAATGAGCAGCCCAGATGTTGCGAACCGTGGCGAACTTTCCAGTGTCCATGGAGTCTGAAACTGTGCTCGCGAGCGCTGCGGCCGACCGGTTCCCGGCGCCTACGGAGATGAGCGTGGAAAACGGCGACCTGAGCCTGGTGCGGCGCGTCCAAGCCGGCGAGCGAGCTGCCTACGACCTACTCGTGCTCAAGTACCAACACAAGGTCGTCAAGCTGGTGATGCGTTACGTGCGCAATCCGGCGGATGCGGAAGATGTCGCCCAGGAAGCGTTCATCAAGGCCTACCGCGCGCTGCCCCAGTTTCGGGGCGACAGCGCGTTTTATACCTGGCTGTACCGGATCGCCATCAATACCGCCAAGAATGCGCTGGTATCACGCGAACGCAACCAGGTGGCCTACGAAATCGATGCCCACAGCCATGAAGAGGGCGCCGACATGAGCGGACGGCTGAAGGATCCGGACACGCCGGAGGGGTTGGCCTTGAGCGAGGAGATCCGCGACATCGTGCACGCGGCCATCGGCGCCCTGCCGGAGGACCTGCGCACGGCGATCGTGTTGCGCGAACTCGAGGGCCTGAGTTACGAGGAGATCGCGGCCACGATGCAATGCCCGGTCGGCACCGTGCGCTCGCGCATCTTTCGCGCCCGCGAGGCCATCGACGGCCGGTTGCGGGAAGTATTTGACGGCGGCCTAGGCCGCACCCAGGAGATGTTGTGAACGAACAGGAACGAGCCAGCCAGCTATCGGCCATGTTCGACGGCGAACTGCCCGCCGCCGAATGCGAATTGCTCTCGCGCCGACTGGCGCGTGATGAGCAATTGCGCGCCACCTGGTCGCGCTATGCAGTGATCGGAGCGGTGTTGCGGGCCGAGCCCCTGGCGCAGGTGCGTCCCGACTTTGCGCGCCGCGTGAGCACCGCCCTGGCAGGCGCTCCGGCCGCGGCCGGCGTGCGCCGCGTGTTGCGCAGTGCGGCTCTGGGCTCGGTGATCGCCGCGAGTGTGGCGGGCGCGGCCATATGGATGCTGCGTAAGGATGTGGCGGTGCAGGAGCGGATGATGATGAAGTCCGCGCCGCCGGCCGTGGCCCATGTGGCCTCGCCGAGCGCTCCGCTGGAGGCGATTGCCGGCGGCGTGAACCTGCGGGTGACCAATCCGGCCGAAGCCAATTCCAGCCATGAATTGTTCAGCTACGTGGTCCCGCCCCTGAGCAGCGAGAGAAGCGGCGCGGTGCCGGCGGCGCTGGCGGACTACGTGGTGGCGCACAGTGAAGTACCCACATCCCTGGCGCGCGCCAGCCTGTTGTCGGTGCTGGTCGGCAACCAATCGCTGGAGCCTGCACCGGATAACCTTTTTATCGATGGCAGGCGTTAGCAAAACGACCTGCGCCGCGGTTGCCGGGGTCGCTGTAGCCCTGGCCGCCAGCTTCGCCGCCTTCGGCGAGGATGCGCGGGGTCTGCTGGAACGCATGGAGCGCGTGCTCGCGACCCGCAATTACCAGGGCACCTTCGTGCACGAGCACGATGGTCAGACCGAAACCATGAAGATCGTGCACCGCGCGGCCAACGGCGACTTCGCCGAGCGGGTCGTGTCGCTCGACGGTTCGCGCCGCGAGGTCGTGCAGCGCGACGGCGAGCTGCGCGCCTATTTCCCCGACCAACGCGTGGTGCTGGTCGAGAGCGGTCCCAAGGAAGGATTGCTGCTCTCCGGGCTGGCGGGGCTGGACAGCGCTTCCTCGCAGCTGTACCGCATGAGCGAGGAGCGCCCGACCCGCATCAGCGGCCGCGGCGCCCGCGTGATCGCCGTGGAACCGCAGGATGACCTGCGCTACGGGTACCGGGTTTGGATCGATGAGGCCAGCGCCATGCCGCTCAAGACCGAATCGCACACCGTGGACGGCAGGGTGGTCGAGCAGCTGGTGTTCACCGAGCTCACGCTGCCCTCGCACATCGCCGATGCGGCGCTGCAGCCGGCCGCGGCCACCCGCCAATACCGCTTGCTGCGCCATTCCGACGTGACCGTGGCGTCGGTCGGTCAGGGCACCGATACCACCTGGGACGCCGCCGAATTGCCGGCCGGCTTCCGGCTGATCGGCCATTCCACCCAGTTTCTGGGTGATGGCCAGAAGTCGGTGACCCATCTGGTGTTCAGCGACGGCCTGGCCTCCGTGTCGGTGTTCGTGGAGCCGCGCTCGGCCGAGCAGCTGGCCAGGGGAGCCGCCCCGGGCCTGCCGCTGATGACCAACATGGGCTCCTCCACGGCGCTGTCGACCGAGGTCAACGGCCATAGAGTCACGACCATCGGTGAAGTGCCCCCTGAGTGCGCGCGCGCCATTACCCGCTCGCTGCGCGTGGGCTTTGCCTCCGGCGCCCGGCCGATGCCGGGCAACCGGCCTTAAGCGCCGCCAGGCCTCGGCGGGGCGCGCCATAAAACCCATGACCGAAGCACTGCCGCGGCCGCATCTGACCTTGCTCAGCCGCGCCGAGTGCGAACTGTGCGAGCGGCTGCTGGCAGAGCTCACGGCTCTGGCGGCTCGCGTGCCCCTGCCTCCGGTGGATCTGGTGGATGTCGATGCCGATCCGCTGCTCGCGCGGCGCTGGGGCCTGAAGGTGCCGGTGCTGCTGTTCGAGGGGGCGCGGGTGTGCGGGCCGCATCTTGACGCCCCGGAACTGCTGCGGCTTTTGCGGCTATAATCCGCGCGCTCCGGGCCCCAGGGCCCAAAATTCCCTGTGGGCCGCGGACTGTCACTGAATGCAACGCATACGTAACTTCTCGATCATCGCGCATGTAGATCACGGTAAATCGACGCTCGCCGACCGCCTGATCCAGCTGTGCGGCGGCCTCGAGGAGCGTGAGATGCAGGCGCAGGTGCTCGATTCGATGGACCTGGAACGCGAGCGGGGCATCACCATCAAGGCGCAGAGCGTGGTGCTGCACTACAGCGCGCGCGACGGCGAGCGCTACCAGTTCAACCTGATCGACACCCCCGGGCACGTCGACTTTTCCTACGAGGTGTCGCGCAGCCTCGCCGCCTGCGAGGGCGCGCTGCTGGTGGTGGATGCTTCCCAGGGCGTGGAGGCCCAGAGCGTCGCCAACTGCCACACCGCCGTCGAGCAGGGGCTGACGGTGCTGCCGGTGATCAACAAGATCGATCTGCCGGCCGCCGATCCGGAGCGGGTGCGCAAGGAGATCGAGGAAATCATCGGCATCGAGGCCCATCATGCGGCCCTGGTGAGCGCCAAGACCGGCGCGGGCGTGGATGAGCTGCTCGAGGGAATCGTGGCGAGCATTCCGCCGCCGCGCGGCGATCCCAATGCGCCGCTCCAGGCGCTGATCATCGACTCCTGGTTCGACAACTATGTGGGCGTGGTCTCGCTGGTGCGGGTCATGAACGGCGTGCTGCGCACCGGCGAGAAGATTCGCGTCATGTCCACCGGACGGAGCCATTCGATCGACAAGCTCGGCCGATTCACGCCCAAGTCGCTGGTGATGCGCGAGCTCAGCGCCGGTGAGGTGGGCTTCGTGGTCGCGGGCATCAAGGAGATCGACGGTGCACCGGTGGGCGATACCATCACCACCGAGCAGCGCCCGGCGCTCACGCCGCTCCCCGGATTCAAGCAGGTGCAGCCGCGGGTGTTCGCCGGGGTGTTTCCGATCAACTCCGAGGACTACGAGAGCTTTCGCGACGCGCTCGCCAAGCTCAAGCTCAACGATTCCGCGCTCCACTACGAGCCGGAAGTCTCCACCGCCTTAGGGTTCGGCTTTCGCTGCGGATTTCTGGGACTGCTCCACATGGACATCGTGCAGGAGCGGCTCGAGCGCGAATACCAGCTCGAGCTGATCACCAGCGCCCCGACCGTGATCTACGAAGTCGCCTGCAGCGACGGCTCGGTGCTGCGCATCGACAGCCCGGGTAAGCTCCCCGCGCCCAACCTGGTGGCGGAAATCCGCGAGCCCATCATCACCGCCAATATCCTGGTACCGCCCGACTATGTGGGCGGGGTGCTGGGCCTGTGCAGCGAGAAGCGCGGCGTGCAGACCAAGTTGCAGTATCTGGGCACGCAGGTGGCGATCCAGTACCACCTGCCCCTTGCCGAGGTAGTGCTGGACTTCTTCGACCGCCTCAAGTCGGCCAGTCGCGGCTACGCCTCCTTCGACTACGAATTCAGCCACTTTGAGGCGGCGCCGCTGGTCAAGCTGGACGTTCTCATCAACGGCGACAAGGTGGATGCGCTGGCGCTGATCGTGCATCGTGACAATTCCTACCAGCGCGGGCGCGAGCTGGTCGACAAGATGCAGGAACTCATTCCCCGGCAGATGTTCGAAGTCGCCGTGCAGGCGGCGATCGGCACGCACGTGATCGCGCGCGCCACCGTCAAGGCCCTGCGCAAGAACGTGCTCGCCAAGTGTTACGGTGGCGACATCTCCCGCAAGCGCAAGCTCCTCGAAAAACAGAAGGCGGGCAAGAAGCGCATGAAGCAGGTGGGCTCGGTGGAGATTCCACAGGAAGCCTTCCTGGCCGTGCTGCAGGTTGGCCGAAAATGAAGGACCTCCCATGTTGATGCAAATCACCACCGCCCTGGCCTGGCTGGCCGGCCCACTGGCGCTGCTGGCGCTGATCGACGACTGGTTCCTGCGCCCGCGCCGGCGGCTGGCCGCGCTTCCGGGCGAAGCGGCCGACCCGCCCCTGATGCGCGCGGTGTACCTGGCGCTGCCGGTGGTGGTCGTGGGCACGATCGCACGCCTGCTGATGTCCGAGCAGCTCGATTTCAGTCTGGTGCTGGTGCTGGTACTGCTGCTCTCGGCGCTGGTCTGGGCGCTGGACCGCTACCTGCTTGCCCCGCACCGCGCGCGCGCCGCGCAGGCCGCCGGCGTCGATCCGGGGGCCGTAGCGCTCCCGGTGACGGTCGACTATGCGCGCAGCTTCCTGCCGGTGGCCGCGCTGGTGCTGGGCCTGCGCTCCTTCGTGTTCGAGCCGTTCCGCATCCCCTCCGATTCGATGATGCCGACGCTGGAGGAAGGCGACTTCCTGGTGGTGAACAAGTACGTCTACGGCTTGCGCCTGCCGGTGCTGAACCGCAAGTTCATCGAGGTCAGCGAGCCGCAGCGTGGAGATGTGGTGGTATTTCGCTACCCGCCGAACCCGGCGGTCAATTACATCAAGCGGGTGGCCGGGCTCCCCGGCGATACCGTGCGGGTCCGCGATGACCAGCTCATCATCAACGGCCAGCCGGTGCCGACCAGCGATGATGGTCGCTACAGCGACGGCTGCTACCTGAACATGCGCCTGTCCACGGAGCTGCTGGGCACGCACCGGCACCAGACCTTGTCCTGCCACACCAGCGACTACCTGCAGGCGCCTCCGGTGGCGAGCTGCAATCGCCAGATCCACCAAAGCTACCAGTGCGATGACGCCGTGCGCGGCCACGAGTCGGACCGGAACGATACCCTCACGGACATGGTGGTGCCGCCCGGCCAATACTTGATGATCGGCGACAACCGCGACAACAGCCTGGACGGTCGCTTCTGGGGTTATGTCCCGGAAGACCACCTGGTCGGCAGGGCCGCCCGGATCTGGTTAAATCTGCCGCTCGGGCGTTCGGGATGGCCGGACTGGCATCGTATTGGCAAACGTATAGAGTAGGCGCGATTTTCAAGGAGTGCGACCCATGCGCAAGTCTCAACGCGGCGTCACCGTCCTCGGCTGGGTGGTGCTGCTGATCCCGGTGGCGGTCATTGGCTATGCGGGGATCCGCGTAGCGCCCATTTACCTCAATTACTTCAAGGTGGTGAAGGCGCTCGAGCAGACCGCCTCGGAATCCAAGGGCGATACGGTCAATCCCGTCGATGTGCACAACTCGCTGGAGCGCCGCTTCAACGTCGAATACATCGAGAATCCGGACGCGAAGGATATCGAGGTGCACCGTGATGGCGAACACTGGGTGGCAGTCGCGAAATACGAGGAAGTGGCGCCGCTGTTCGGCAACCTGTCGATGCTCATGGAATTTGACAAGCAGGTGGAGTTGAAGTGACCGGGGCGCGGGTGCGCCCGCGCTGGCCGAGCCGAGCATGAGCTATGTCTGGCGCTGATATCCAAGCCAGCGAATCCGCCTCGCACTGGGTGCGTCGCCAGCTGCAGTACGAACCGCGCGACACCGCGCTGTTCGAGCAGGCGCTGCGGCACCGGAGCGCGGCGCGCAACCATAACGAGCGACTCGAATTTCTGGGCGATGCCGTACTCAACCTGATCGTGGCGCGTTACCTGTACCAGCAATACGCAGAGGCCGACGAGGGGGCCTTGAGCCGCCTGCGGGCGGCCGTGGTCAGCGGCGAGTCGCTGGCGCGCGTGGCCGCGACCCTCGAACTCGGGCCGGCACTGGCACTGGGCGCGGGCGAACTGAAGACCGGCGGCTTCCGGCGCGAGTCGATCCTGGCCGACGCCCTCGAGGCGGTGTGCGGGGCGCTGTATCTGGAAGCGGGGCTGGAGGTCGCGCAGGGCGTATTCCTGCGGGTGCTGGCCCCGACCTTAAATGCGGTGGAAGGGGCGGCGGTGCGCGCCGCGGAGGGGCAAAAGGACGCCAAGACCCGCCTGCAGGAGTGGCTCCAGGGCCGAGGGCTGCCGCTGCCGCGTTATCAGGTGGTGCAGATCGCCGGTGAATCGCACGCGCAGACCTTCCGCGTGCACTGCGCGCTGGAGGGCATTAATAAGAGTGCCGAGGGCGAGGGCCTGAGCCGACGGCGCGCGGAGCAGGCCGCCGCACAGCAGCTCCTCGCGCAGCTGGGCGAATGAGCGGCTTTCGCAGCGGCTACGTGGCACTGGTCGGCCGGCCGAACGTCGGCAAGTCCACGCTCCTCAACGCGCTGCTCGGTGAGAAGGTCAGCATCGTCACTTCCCGCCCGCAGACCACAAGGCACAGGGTGCTGGGGATCTGCGAGTCGGCGCAGGGCCAGATCGCCTTTCTCGATACACCCGGCATGCACCACGGCCCGCAGCGCGCCCTGAATCGCGCCATGAATCGCGCGGCCGGGGCCGCGCTCGCTGAGGCGGACCTGGCCGTGTACATGGTCGAGGCGCTCAAATGGACGGAAGAGGATGAGATGGCCCTGGAACGCGTGCTGCAGTCCCAGCGCCCGGTGATCGCCGTGATCAACAAGGTCGATCGGGCGCGACCGCGCGAACGTCTGCTGCCCTACATCGCGCGGCTCGCGGAGCGGGCGAATTTCCTGGCGGTGGTGCCGGTCTCGGCCCTGCGCGCCGATAACCTCGAGCCGCTCCGCAACGCGATTTTGGCCGCGCTCCCGGAAGGCGAGCGGCTCTATCCGCAGGGGCAGCTCACCGATCGGAGCGAGCGCTTCCGCATCGCCGAGCTGATCCGCGAGAAGCTCACGCACGAGCTGGTCGAGGAGCTCCCCTACGGCGTGGCCGTGGAACTCGAGAGCTACCAGGTCCTGGAAGACGGGCGCGTCGAGGTCGGGGCCGTGATCTGGGTCGATCGCGAAGGCCAGAAACCGATCGTCATCGGCGCGGGCGGCGAGCGGCTCAAGCGCATCGGCCGCGCCGCGCGGCTTGAGCTCAACACGCTGTTCGGGCGGCGTTACCATCTCACGCTCTGGGTCAAGGTGCGCGAGAACTGGGCCGATGATGCACGCGCACTCCATCAGCTGGAGGTCGAATGAGCCGCGCCGATCACCGCATCGAGTTCAGCTGCGGCTACGTGCTGCACCAGCGCCCCTACCGCGACACCAGCCTGATCGTCGAGCTCTACACGCGCGAGCACGGGCGCCTCAGCGCCTTCGCGCGGGCCGCGCGTGGCCCGCGCTCGCGCTTTCGCGGGCTGCAGGCGTTCCGGCCGCTGCTGCTGTCCTGGGTGGGCCGTGGCGAAGCGCCGACCCTCACCGGCGCCGAGGGCGACGGGGCGCCGCCCCCGCCGCTCCCGGCCGAGCGGCTGCTGAGCGGATTTTATCTGAATGAGCTGCTGCTCAAGCTCACCGTGCCCGCACGATCCGCAGCCGGAGCTCTACGCCCACTACGCCTCGACGCTGGAGCGACTGCGCGCGGGCGAGGCGCTCGAGGCGCTGCTGCGCCGTTTCGAGAAGCGGCTGCTCGACCTGCTGGGCTATGGGAGCGAGCTGACCCGCGAGGCGGGCGGGCGCGCCGTGACGGCCGAGGCGTATTATCATTTCCGCGCCGGCACCGGCCTGTTGCCAACCGCCGCCGGTGCCGACGCGGTGCGGGGCCACGTGCTGCTGGCGCTGGCCGCCGACGAGCCTTTGCAGGAACCGGAGGCACAGCGCCAGGCGCGTGCGCTGCTGCGGGCCGCGCTCGATCACTGTCTCGATGGTCGTGAGCTCAAGGTGCGCGCGGTCGCGCGCTCGGTCGCCAACATGGAGCGCTCTGGCTGATGGGCATGCAACTTGAACTGGGCGTCAACATCGATCACGTCGCCACGCTCCGTCAGCAGCGCGGCACGCGCTATCCGGATCCGGTGCACGCCGCACTGATCGCCGAGCAGGCGGGCGCCGACAACATCACGCTGCACCTGCGCGAAGACCGCCGTCATATCCAGGAGCGCGACGTGCGCGCCCTGCGCGGGCTGCTGTCCACGCGCATGAATCTGGAGATGGCCGCCACCGAGTCGATGCTCGCCTTTGCCTGCGAGATGCAGCCTGCCGACTGCTGCCTGGTGCCCGAGCGGCGCGCCGAACTCACCACCGAGGGCGGGCTCGATGTGCGCGCGGGCGCGGCAAAGCTCCGTCCCGCCTGCGAGCGGCTGGCGGCCGCGGGCGTGCGGGTCGCGCTGTTCATCGACCCGGAGCTCGAGCAGATCGACGCCGCCGCCGAGTGCGGCGCGGCGGTCATCGAGCTGCACACCGGAGAGTACGCCGAGGCGAGCGGCGCCCGCCAGGTGCAGGAACTCGAGCGGCTCCGCCTGGCCGCCCGCCATGGCATCGCCCGGCGGCTCGAGGTGCACGCGGGCCACGGCCTGAACTACCGCAACGTCGGCGCGGTCGCGGCGATCGGGGAGATCAATGAACTGAACATCGGCCACGCGATCATCGCCCAGGCGGTGTTCGAAGGTCTGGCAGGGGCGGTACGGGAAATGCGCGCGCAGATGCAACGCGCGCGCCAATGATCTACGGCATCGGAGTCGATGTGCTGCAGCTCTCGCGCATCGAGCATTGCTACCAGCGCTTTGGCGAGCGCTTTGTCGAGCGCTTGCTGCTGCCCGCCGAGCGCGCGCAGCTCGAGCGCACGCGGCGTCCGGAGCGCTTCCTGGCGATGCGCTTTGCGGCCAAGGAGGCGGTGGTCAAGGCCATGGGCACCGGCTTCGCGCACGGGGTGTGGATCCGCGATGTGGGCATCGTGCAGAACGCCTGGGGCAAGCCCGAGGTGGTCTACTCCGCGCGCGGCGACCGGGTGCGGCGCAGGCTCGGAGTGGGTGAGGGACACGTGACGCTGACCGACGAGGCCGGCCTGATCGTGGCGGTCGCGGTGCTGATGGCGGCGCGCCCCCGGCGTGCGAGCGCGCGGCCCTCGCGCTCCGCACCCCGCCGGGCGCCCAAAAAGGTGCGGCGCCGATGACCCGGCTGGTGTTCGACATCGAGACCGTGCCGGATGTGGAGCTGGGCCGCCGCGTCCTGGGCATCGAGGGGCTGAGCGATGCCGCCGTGGCGAAGGCCATGTACACGGTGCGCCGCCAGCAGAGCGGGAGCGATTTCCTGCCGCTCGAGCAGCACCGCGTGGTGGCGATCTCCTGCGTGCTGCGCGGCCGCGAACAGCTCCAGGTCTGGTCGCTCGGCGATGAGCAATCGAGCGAGGCGGAACTGATCGCGCGTTTCTTCGAGGGGATCGAGAAATACACCCCCGACCTGGTGTCCTGGAACGGGAGCGGTTTCGATCTGCCGGTGCTCCACTATCGCGCGCTCAAGGCCGGCGTGAAGGCGCCGCGCTACTGGGAAACGGGAGAGGAGGACACGGGCTTTCGCTACAACAATTACCTGAGCCGCTACCACTGGCGCCATCTGGACCTCATGGACGTGCTCGCGAGCTTCCAGGTGCGCGCGCGCGCCTCGCTCCAGGACGTCGCCCTGCTGCTGGGATTGCCGGGCAAGCTGGGCTTCTCGGGCGCGCAGGTCTGGGATGCGGTGCAGGCCGGCCAGCTCGGTGCCGTGCGCAATTACTGCGAGACCGACGTGCTCAATACCTACCTGGTGCTGCTGCGCTTTGAGCTGTTTCGCGGGCGCCTGGACCAGGACGCCTACCGCCAGGAGCTCGAGCGCCTGCGCGCATGGCTGCAGCGCCTCGCGCCGCCGCCCATCACCGCCAGTTCCTCGAGGCCTGGGAGCCGGGCATTTGAGGCCGGCCGGGCCCGCGCCCGTCGAGACCGGCCGCGTCGATTCGCTCACCCACGAGGGCGAGGGCGTGGTGCGCGGCGGCAAGACCGCCTTCGTCAGCGGCGCACTGCCGGGCGAATCGGTGAGCTTCGTGCGTCGGCGTCATCACCGCCAGCATGACGAGGCGGAACTGGTGGCGGTGCTGGAGCCCTCGGCCGCGCGGGTGGCGCCGCGCTGCGCTCATTTTGGCGTGTGCGGCGGCTGCACGCTGCAGCATCTGGACAGCGCCGCGCAGCTTCAGGTCAAGGAGCAGCAGCTGCGCGATGCGCTGAGCCGCGTCGGGCGCGTCGACGCCCCGCAGCTGGCTTGAGCCGGTGCACGGCCCGCAGTGGCAATACCGCCGGCGGGCGCGGCTCGGGGCACGCTTCGTGCGCGCGCGCGGCCGCTCCATGGTCGGGTTTCGGGAACGCTACTCCAGTCGGGTCGCCGAGCTTGAGCGCTGCGAGGTGCTGGCGCCACCGGTCGATGCCCTGATCGCCCCGCTGGGCGCGCTGCTCAGTGCGCTCTCGATCCGCGAGCGCGTCCCGCAGATCGAGGTGGCGATCGCCGAGAATGCCGTGGTACTGGTGATCCGCGTGCTCGAGGCGCCCACGGAGGAAGATTGCCAGCGGCTGCTCGATTTCGAGCGCGCGCACGGGGTGCGGCTGTACTTGCAGCCGGGCGGGCCCGGCACCGTGCGACCGATGGGAGAGGAGGGAGCCGCGCTCGAATACAGCTTGCCGGACTTCGCGCTCCGGCTGCGCTTTGCACCCAGCGATTTCATCCAGGTCAACGCCGAACTGAACCGCGCGCTCATCGCCCGCGTGGTCGAGCTGCTGGAGCTCGACGAACACTCCCGGGTGCTCGATCTGTTCTGCGGCCTGGGCAATTTCACCCTGCCGCTCGCGCGGCGCGCGGCCCACGTGGTCGGCGTTGAGGGGGAGGGGGCGCTGGTGAGCCGCGCGCGCGAGAACGCCGCGCTCAACGGCATCGCCAACGCGGAATTCTACAGCGCCAATCTCGCCGCTGAGGATTTCGCCGCGGCCCCGTGGTCGGGGCGCCCCTATACGCACGCGCTGCTCGATCCGCCCCGGCTCGGCGCCCGCGAAGTCCTGCCGCTGTTGGGGAGGCTCGGGCTCAAGCGACTCGTGTACGTGTCCTGTCACCCCGGGAGCCTGGCGCGCGATCTGGGGCTGCTGGTGCACGAGCAGGGTTTCGAGCTGCTCTCGGCCGGAATCGCCGACATGTTTCCGCAGACCAGCCACGTCGAATCGCTCGCCGTCCTGGCCCCCGGGCGCCCCGCATGAGCGCGCGCTGGGCATCGCGCTCCCCGTTGGGCGACAATTCAGCCGGCGCGAACGTTGCAAGGAGTGCGCAATGACGCTTGGACCGCTGATGGTCGATGTCGCGGGCCAGGAGCTGACGGCCGAGGACCATGAAGTGCTCGCCCATCCCCTGGTGGGCAGCGTGATTCTGTTCACGCGCAACTACGCCGATCCTGAACAACTGCGGCAGCTGGTGGCGCAGATCCATGCGCTTCGCAACCCGCGCTTGCTGGTGGCGACCGATCAGGAAGGCGGGCGCGTGCAGCGGTTCCGGGCCGGCTTCACCGCGCTTCCGCCGCTGCGCCTCATCGGCCATCAGTATGACCTGGATCGTGCCGCCGGCCTGGAGCTGGCGCGTCGCCACGGCTGGCTGATGGCCGCCGAACTGCTCAGCTGCGGGCTCGATCTTTCCTTTGCGCCCTGCGTGGACCTGGACTATGGCCTCTCGGAAGTGATCGGCGATCGTGCCTTCCACAATCGCGGCGCGGTCGTGGGCGAGCTGGCCGTGGCCTATATGCACGGCATGCGCGATGCCGGCATGTCGGCCACCGCCAAGCATTTTCCGGGCCACGGCGCGGTGGTGGCCGACTCACACCTGGCCCTGCCCGTGGACCGGAGAGAATTCACGGACCTGAGCGAGGAGCTCACGCCCTACCGGCGACTGATAGATAACGGCCTGCCCGCGGTGATGGTGGCGCACATTTTATTTCCGAGCGTCGATGACAAGCCCGCCAGCCTTTCGCGCCGCTGGATCGAGGGGGTGCTGCGCGGCGAGCTGCGTTTTAGCGGCGCGGTGTTTGCCGATGATCTGTCGATGGCCGGGGCGGCGAGCTACGGCGACATCGTGGCCCGCGCCGCGCAGGCGCTGGCGGCGGGCTGCGATGTGCTGCCGGTGTGCAACTCCCGCCCGAGCGTGTTGCGATTGCTCGCCGGCCTTAAGGTCACGCCCGATCCCGCCTCGCACCTCAGGCAGGCGCGCTTGCGCGCGCACGCCCACCCGGACCGAGCCGAACTCATGGCCTCGAGCCACTGGCGGGTGTGCCGGGAAGCGCTTGAACAATGCGCGCAGCCCCCGCCGCTCAAGTTCACGTGAAGATGATGGAAGAATGGACCGCGCCGGTGCTGCGCGCCGTCATCGACGCGGCGCCCGAGGGCATCGTCGTGTGCACGGCCGCAGGCGCCGATCAGCCCGTGGTGTACGCCAATGCCGCCTTCGAACGCCTCAGCGGCTACGAGGCGCGTGAACTGATAGGCACGGATCTTCGAAGGCTGCAGGGGAGCGACCGCGAACAGGAAGGCCGCGCCCGGCTGCGCCAGGCGCTGAGCGAGGGCGTAGCCGCGCGGGCGCTGCTGCGCAACTACCGCAAGGATGGCACTCAGTTCTGGAATGAGATCTTTCTTGAGCCGGTGCGTGACAGCGAGGGCACGGTGAGCCACTTTGTGGGATTTCACCGGGACGTTGGTGATCGTGAACGCGCCAGTGGGGTGCACAGCGCGGTCGGGCTGCCCGTGTGGATGCGCGAGGACCGGCTCACCGGCCTGTTCACGCGCAATTATTTCGAAGAGCTGCTGCGCCACGACTGGCAGATCGCACGGCGCGAGGAGCGGCTGCTGACGGTCATGATGTTCGAAATCGACGCCCTCGAGGCCTACACCGGGCGTTTTGGCCAGCAGGCCGCCGACAGCTGTGTGCGACGCCTGGCCGGGGTGATCAACGCCTGCTTCCGGCGCGGCTCGGACCTGGTGGCGCGCTGGGAGACCGGAACCCTGATTGCCCTCGCCCGCAGCACCGGGCCCTCGGCGCTGGAAGGCTTCGCGCAGATGATCACACAGCGCGTGCTCGAGCAGGGCATACACCATCCCCGCGGTGCCGCGGGCAAGTTTGTGACCGTGAGCGTGGCGGTCGCCAGCCTCATGCCCACGCTAAAGCTCCAGCCGGAAGCCTTGCTGCGTGGCGCCGATCGCGCGCTGCAGCGGGCGCGGGCCCTGCAGGTGGGGCGTGTCGTGCTGGCGGCCGGAACGGACTTCAGCTGAAGCCCCTTAGGCGCCCGCACTGGATCTAAAGGATTGCCACCGCGCCTCAGCTGCGCGCGGCCGGACTGACGATGGCGATCACGCCAAACCCGGGATGATCGAAGTAGTTCTTCTCGTTGAACTTCACCTTGCGCAGTTCGCTTAACGACCAGGTCGGGTTCTCACCCAGGTGCAGGTCGAATCCCAGGTGCAGGAACTGCCCGCGCTCCACGAAAATGCTTCCCGAGAGTCCGGGGACGCTGATGCCCAGTTGCTCGAGCGTCAGCCCGACGTGCTTGGGCCAGTCGGTGGCCCCCTGCACCCAGCCGGCGTGCGCGAGCACCTTCCACGTGCCGCCCGAGCGCAGCTTCGCTGCGATACCGCCCAGCTGCATCTGCGCCGGTTCGAGACTGCGGTAGACCGGAGGCGGGGCGGTGGTGGTATCGATCTGGCGATTGAAGCCACGCCCCTCGGCAGGAACACTCAGGTCCTCGCCCCCGGGGGTCTCGACGGCGCGGAATATGACCATTTCGACCTGGTAGGCGCCGGTGGCCGGCGCGCTTGCCGCCGGCAGCGGGGAAGCCTGCGTGATCGCCAGGGCCAGAAGCGCGATCGGGGCTGCGCGCAGCAGGATGCGGGATTGCAACATGCGCCTATGTTAGCAGTCTGCGCGCTAGGGCGAGCCGGCGAGGGTCTCGAGCAGGCGCTGGGCGAATTCAAAACGGGCCGGAAGGGCGACTAAGGCCGCGGCTGAAGCGCAGCTTGAGCGGCCCTTCCATGCGGTAATCGTGCGCCGGACGCTGGATCAGGCGGATGACTGCGGCCGCATCGATCGTGTTTTGCGCCTCGAACATCACGCTCCCTCCCTGCGCTCCGAGGTCCAGGCGCCGGATGCCCAGCTCGCGCGCCCTGAGCCGCAGGCCGGCCAGCTGCAGCAGGTGCGTTGCCGGCTCGGGCAGCGGGCCGAAGCGGTCGATCAATTCCCCGGCCATGTCCGAAAGCTCCGGGGAACTCGCCGCAGCGATGCGCTGGTAGAGCGCCAGGCGCAGGTGCACGTCGGGCACGTAATCCTCCGGGCAGTAACGCGGGCACGTGCAGTTCCACTTCGCTCACCGCGGCGAGCGGACGCTCGAGCGAGGGCGTGCGCCCGGCACGGAACGCGCTGCACCGCCTGCTCGAGCATGTCGAGGTACATGGTGAGCCCGACCTCGGTGAGTTCGCCCGTCTGGCGCTCGCCGAGGAACTCGCCCGCGCCGCGGATCTCCAGGTCGTGGGTGGCCAGCAGGAATCCGGCGCCCAGATCCTCCATGGACTCGATGGCCTCCAGACGCTTGGCCGCATCGCCGCTCAGCGCGCGCCGCGAGGGCACGATCAGGTAGGCATAGGCGCGGTGGTGCGAGCGGCCCACGCGCCCGCGCAGCTGATGGAGCTGCGCCAGGCCGAGGCGGTCGGCGCGGTTGATCAGAATGGTATTGGCGGTGGGCACGTCGATGCCGCTTTCGATGATGGTAGTGCACACCAGCACGTTGAAGCGCCGGTGATAGAAATCGACCATCAGCTGCTCGAGTTCGCGTTCGCGCATCTGCCCGTGCCCGAAGCGCACCTGGGCCTCGGGCACCAGCGCGGCGAAGTCGGCGGCGACCTTCTCGATGCTCTGCACTTCGTTGTGGACCAGGTAGAGCTGGCCGCCGCGGCGCAATTCGCGCAACGCCGCATCGCGCAGCATCGGGCCGTGCCACTCGCACACGAAGGTCTTGATGGCCAGTCGTGCGGCCGGAGGCGTGCTGATCAGCGACAGTTCGCGCAGGCCCCCGAGCGCCAGGTTGAGGGTGCGCGGGATCGGCGTGGCGGTCAGCGTCAGCACGTGCACCTCGGCCCGCAGGGCCTTGAGCCGTTCCTTGTCGCGCACCCCGAAGCGGTGCTCCTCATCGACGATCAGCAATCCGAGATTGTGGGCGCGCGCGTCGGCGTGCAGCAGCTTGTGGGTCGCGATGAGGATATCGACCGTGCCGTTCTCGAATCCCGCCAGCACCGAGTCGGCGGCCGGGCGGCTGCGGAAGCGCGACAGCGCCTCGATGCGCACCGGCCAGTCGGCGAAGCGGTCGCGGAAGCTCTGCGCGTGCTGCTCGGCCAGCAGTGTCGTGGGCACCAGCACCACGGTCTGCCGCCCCGACTGCACGGCGACGAAGGCCGCGCGCATCGCCACCTCGGTCTTGCCAAAGCCCACGTCGCCGCAAATGATGCGGTCCATCGGCGTGGGCTGGGCCAGATCATGCAGCACGCGCTCGATCGCCTCGGCCTGATCGGGGGTCTCCTCGAACGGGAAGGCGTTGGCGAAGGTCTGGTATTCCAGCTCCCCGGCCTGCAGCATCGGCGCCTGGCGCGCGGCGCGGCGCGCGTGCAGGTCGAGCAATTCTGCGGCCACATCGCGCACCGCGGCGGCGGCGCGCCGTGCCGCCTTCGCCCACTGCTCGGTGCCGAGCTTGTGGAGCGGCGCGCTCTCCGGGCTCCCGCCGGCGTAGCGATTGACCAGGTGCAGGGCGTGCACCGGCACGTACACGCGATCGCCGTCGCGGTACTCGAGCACCAGGAATTCCCCCAGGTCGCCACCGATCTTCATGACCTCAAGACCGCGATAGCGCCCGACCCCGTACTCCGCGTGCACCACCGGCGTACCGGGCTCGAGGCTCTGGAGATTGCGCAGGATCGTGGCCGGATCGGCCGCGCTGCGGCGCCGCCGTCGTTCCTGGCGGGCGCGGGTGCCGAACAGTTCGGTCTCGGCCAGCAACATCAGCGGCGGCGCGCGCAAGCTCAGGCTGCGCACTTCGGGTGCGACCAGGATGGCCAGCCTGGCGTCGCCCTGAACGAACTGCGGCCAGTCGGCCAGCTGGCGCGGCGTGCGGCCGTGCGCGCCGAGCATCTGGCTGATCACCTCGCGCCGCCCGGGCGAATCGGCCGCCAGCAGCACGCGCCCGTCGTAGGCGTCGAGAAACTCGAGCAGCGGCGCGAGCGGTTCGGTGGCGCGCGCATCGAGCTGGAAATTTCGCGGCCGCACGCTGCCTTGGGCGGCACTGGCAGGCTCGGCGTCCTCGGAGGTGAAGCGCTCGAGGTACACGCGCGCGTGCTGGGCCAGCCGTGACTGCAGCTCGGCGACGGGCACGTAGAGTTCCTCGGGCGAGAGCAGCGGGCGCTCGATGTCGTGGCGATACTGCTCGTGCCGCGCGCTAATGGCTTCCCAGGCCGAGCCCAGCGCATTCTCGAGCCCCGGATCGGTGGCGAACACCAGATCGCTCGGCAGGTAATCGAGCAGGCTCGCGGTGTGCTCGAAGAACAGCGGCAGGTAGAACTCGATGCCCGGCGGTGCGAGTCCCTCGCTGACGCCGCGGTAGACGCTCAGGCGCGTGACATCGCCGCTAAAGCGAAGCCTGAAGCGGCGGCGGAACTCGCGCACCGCCTCGGCATCGAGCGGCAGTTCGCGCGCCGGCAGCAGTCGCAGTGAGTCGATCATCTCCTGCGAGCGTTGCGTCTCCGGATCGAAGCGGCGGAGCGAATCGATCTGATCGTCGAGCAGGTCGATGCGCACCGGCGAGGCGCTGCCCATCGGCCACACGTCGAACAGCGAACCGCGCAGCGCAAACTCGCCCGGACCGCTGACCTGGCCGACGCTGACATAACCGGCCGCCACCAGCCGCTGGCGGAACGGATCGATCGTCAGGGTCGCCCCGCGATCGAGCGCGAAGCTGCGTGCGCTCACGTAATCCACGGGCGGCAGGCGCCCGAGCAGGCTCTCGGTGGTCAGCAACAGGATTCCGCGGCGCAGCTCCGGGAGCCGTGCGAGCGTCGCCAAGCGCTCGGAGACGATGTCCGGGTGCGGGGAGAACTGGTCGTAGGGCAGGATCTCCCAGTCCGGTAGCGTGAGAATCTCGAGCTTCGGGCCGCCAAAAAAACGCAGCTCGGTGGCCAGCCGCTCCAGTTCGCGCGCGTCCGTGACCACGCAGCTCCACGGCCGGGTGTCGGCGGCCACCGCCTCGGCCAGCGCCAGCGCGCGCGCGCCGGCATGGAGCGCCGGCCAGTGCAACTGGGAAGCGCCTGGCGCAGGCAGAGCGGGTCGAAGCAGGGCGGACATGCAAAAGGAAGCCGTGCCGGCGGCGTTGAGGCCGGCTTCTCAGGCTTAGGCGCGGGAGCTTACCGGGCCGGGCGGTGATTACAAAGCCGGCGGGAGCCTACGGGGCGGGGCCGTCAGCGAATCGACGGGAGTCCTCAGGAACCGAAGGCGACCGCGTCGATGACCCGGTCCTTCTCGAAGAACACGCTGAATTTCGCATAGTCCCAGCGCGTGATCGGCGGGGTGCCGACCGCATCATGGCGAGTCTGCGGGGCGCCGAATTTTGCCTCCACCGCCGCCATGGTCTGGCCGCGCGCCGGTCGCTCGATGGCGGTGGGCAGGATCTGGACCTGGTCATCGACCACGATGGTCTCGGCTGTCGCCAGGGGGCCCCCGAAGGCCGCCAGCGCCAGCGCAATCTTCAACGCGCCCGTTTTCATGGAAGGCCTCCTCGCGTGCCCGTAGCGGCCTCAGCTGACCGCATTGACGACTATAGCACCGGGGTCGGGCGCCGACTCCCCGCCCGGGGGCGCGCTGCGGCCTGCCTGGGGCCAGGACTGCTCGAAACTGTGATGCCGGTCCGGTTTCTTCGCGGCCGCCGGTGCCGGCATGATGTAATGCGCGGCGCATGTTTCAGCCGCTGTCAGTGTTTGTGGGTCTGCGCTACGTGCGCGCCCGCCAGCACACCTTCTTCGTGTCCTTCATCACCTGGGTGTCGCTCGCCGGCGTTGCGCTGGGCGTGGCGGCGCTGATCGTGGTGCTCTCGGTCATGAACGGCCTCAAGGGCGAGCTGCGCGATCGCTTGCTGACCCTGACCGCGCACGCGCGCATCGTCGATGAACGCCCGGCGCAGCAGGCCGATGATTCCGACTTGGGCGAGCGCATCGCCAAGCTTCCCGGCGTCGTCGCGGTCGCCCCGTACATGGACCTGCAGGCGCTCGCCATGCATGGCAGCGACATGCTGCCGGTGACGCTGCGCGGCATCGACCCGGTGCGGGAATCGGCGGTCACCAATCTTGCGCCGCTCCTGATTTCGGGCTCGCTCGGCGCGCTTGCGCCCGGGCAGCAACCGGCTGATCGTGGGCGAAGCGCTGGCCGAACAGCTCGGCGTGGTGGTGGGCGATGCGGTCACCTTGCTGGTGCCGATCGCCAGCGCCGATGCGCCGCCCGAACCGCAGCTGCGGGTGTTCACCATCGCCGGCATCTTTTCGGCCGGCATCCAGGACCACGACTCAAGCCTGGCTCTGGCGACGCTCGCCGACGTGCGCGCCTTTGCGCCCAAGGCGGTGGGGGCGAGCGGCCTGCGGGTGCGCTTCCGCGACGCGCTGGCGACCCCGCAGTACATGCCGGCGGTGCGCGCCGCGGCGGGCCCGGGCCCGCTGGTGCGCGACTGGACGCAGGATAATGCCAACTACTTTCGCGCCGTGCGCATCGAGAAGACCATGGTGGCGCTGATCCTGCTGCTGATCGTCGGCGTGGCGGCCTTCAACATCGTCGCCATGCTGGTCATGGTGGTCACCGACAAGCGCACCGACATCGCGATCCTGCGCACCCTCGGGGCCGCGCCGGGGACGGTGCTGCGCATCTTCATCACCCAGGGGCTGGTGATCGGCTGGTCCGGCGTGGCGCTCGGCGTGAGCTTAGGGGTGCTGGTCGCGCGCAATGTCGCCAGCATCGCACCCTTCCTCGAGCGCCTGTTCGGCTTTCATTTCTTCGACGCGGACGTGTTCTACATCACCGCGCTCCCCTCCGAGCTGCAGGCGCCGGACGTGCTGTGGATCAGCTGCGCCGCCTTGCTGCTGACGCTGGCGGCCACCGTGTATCCGGCGCTGCGTGCCGCGGCGACGCCGCCGGCCGCGGCGCTGCGCTACGAGTAGCCCATGGCCATTCCCTACGAGGTCGTGATCGGCACCCGCTACCTGCGCTCGACGCAGCGGCGCGGCTTCCTGTCGTTCATCTCGCTGGTGTCGATGCTCGGACTGGCGCTCGGCGTCGCGGTGCTGATCGTGGTGCTGTCGGTGATGAACGGATTCGAGCGCGAGCTGCGCAGCCGCATACTCAGTGTCACCGCGCACGCCACGCTGATGGGGATCGACGGCACGCTGGCCGACTGGCGCGCGGCGCAGCGCCTGGCCGAGGGGCACCCGGAGGTGAGCGCGGCCGTGCCCTACATCGAGGTGCAGGCCATGCTGGTGCACGGCGCGCGCTCGGCCCCGACCCAGCTGCGCGGCGTGCTGCCGGCGCAGGAGCGGCGCGCCGTGAGCCTCGCGCAGCGCATCACGCGGCGGCAGCATCGAACAGCTGCAGCCCGGAAGCTATCGGATCGTGCTCGGCGACGCGCTGGCCGAGTCGCTGGGCGTTGCCGTGGGCGGCGATGTGGTGCTGATCGCGCCGCGCGGCAGCGTCACGCCGGCCGGATTCGCGCCGACCATGCGCCGCTTCCAGGTCAGCGGCCTGTTTCACTCGGGCATGTACGAATACGACAGCGCGCTGGCGCTGGCGCCGCTTCAGGACGCCGCGCGCATCTACCGGCTGGGCGACAAGGTCACCGGGCTCCGGCTCGCGCTGCGCGAGCCGCTGGCCGCGCCGCGCGTGGTGCGCGAGCTGGCGCAGCAGATCGGCGGCGGCTTCTACGTCAGCGACTGGACCCGCAATCACGCCAGCTTCTTTCGCTCGATCCAGGTCAGCAAGACCATGATGTTCATGATCCTGATCCTGGTGGTGGCGGTCGCGGCCTTCAACATCGTCGCGACGCTGGTCATGGTGGTCAAGGACAAGCGCCCGGCGATCGCCACCTTGCGAACGCTGGGAGCCGCTGCCGCGCAACGTGCTGGCGATATTTACCGTGCAGGGCACACTCATCGGACTGACCGGCACCGTGGCCGGGCGCGCTGCTCGGGTGGCTGATCTCGGCACACGTGGCCGGGCTGGTCGCCGGCATCGAGCATCTGAGCGGTCAGCAGTTTCTCGACGCGCGCGTCTACTTCATGAGCGAGCTGCCGGCCTACGTGGAATGGCACGACGTGATGCAGGTGTGTGCGCTGGCGTTTCTGCTGTGCACCGTCGCGACCCTGTATCCTGCGTGGCGCGCGGCGCTCACCCAGCCGGCGGAGGCGCTGAGGCATGACTGACACTCGCGGGCGAAACGGCGGCCATCGTGCTGCAGGCACGCGGCGTGGAGCGCCGCTTCCAGGAGGGTTCGACCACGCTGGAAGTGCTGCGCGGCCTGAATCTCGAGGTGCGCGCGGGCGAGCGGCTCGGCGATCATCGGCGCCTCGGGCTCGGGCAAGACCACGTTGCTGCAGATCCTGGGCGGACTCGATCGGCCGGACGCCGGGCGCGTCGAAATCGACGGGCGCGACCTGCATGCGCTCTCCGAGCCCGAGCGCGGCGCGCTGCGCAACCGCACCATCGGCTTCGTCTACCAGTTTCACCATCTGCTGGCCGAATTCAGCGCGCTGGAGAATGTCGCCATGCCGCTGCTGGTGCGGCGCATGAGCGCCGCGCAGCGCGCAGCGCCGCGCGGGCGCGCTGCTGGAGCGCGTGGGTCTGGGCGGGCGGCTCAAGCATCGCCCGCACCAGCTCTCGGGCGGCGAGCGCCAGCGCGCGGCGGTGGCGCGGGCGCTGGTCACCGCGCCGCGCCTGGTGCTGGCCGACGAGCCCACCGGCAATCTCGATGGCCGCAACGCCGAACAGGTGTTCGCGCTGATGCTCGAGCTCAACCGCGAGATGGGCACCAGCCTGGTGATCGTCACGCACGACACGCGCCTGGCCGCGCGCATGGACCGCGTGCTGGAGCTCGAGAACGGCGTGCTGCGCTAGCGAATCGCTTTGGCGGCGGGCGTCGAGGCGATGGCGCGTGCGGAACCTGCGGCGTACCGCCGATCGCCACGCCAGCTCCAGGATCCAGCGGCCGAGCAGGCCGAAGACCACCGCGCTGACCAGGCAGCCGAGCAGGAACGGTTTCCACACCGGTCCGAGGCCGTGCTCGAGCCAGCGCCAGCTGAGCTGAAACGCGAAATGGTGCGCGGGGCGGCGCAGCAGCAGCGTGCCCAGGCGGTACGCGCCGTAGTAGAAGGGCACCATCGTGAAGGGATTGACCACCCAGGTGCTGGCCAGCACCACCGGCAGATTGATGCGCCAGTACAACGCCACCAGCACCGCGACGATCGTGTGCACCGGCAGCGGTATGAAGGCGATGGCGATGCCGGCGCCGAACGCGCCGGTGATGGAATGGCGATTGAGCGACCACAGGAGCGGCTCGGTGATGCGCTCGCCAAACACGCGCAGGTACCAGCGGTGCTTGCGCGCGTGTCACCCACTGGGACAGTTGCTTGACGACTCGACGTGGCATCGAGACCGCACTCTAGCAGCCGCCAGCGCACTCGCGCAGCCGATTTGCACCGCAGCGCGCCGAGGCTTGATCGGGCGCGCCGCCGGGAGAAAGCCTCAAACCGGCGCGCGCGCTTGGGTATCATGCGCGTTCATCAGCAACAAGGCGGGGTGGATCAGCCGATGTGGGAAATCGTGCGTGCCGGCGGCTGGATGATGGGTCCCATCATCCTGGCTTCGATCATCGCCGTGGCCATCATCCTCGAGCGCTTGTGGACGCTGCAGGACCGGCGCGTGTTGCCGACCGACCTGACCCGGCGGGTCTGGCAGCTGGTCGAGGCCGATCAGGTCAACGACAAGGTGATCGCCGCGCTGGCGCAGAACTCTCCGCTCGGCAAGGTGCTGGCGGCCGGCCTGGCGAACCGCCACCGCTCGCGCGAGGCGCTGATGGAGCGGCTCGAGGACACCGGACGGCACGTGGTGCACGAGCTCGAGCGCTTTCTCAATACGCTGGGCACCATCGCCGGAGTCTCGCCGCTGCTCGGGCTGCTGGGCACGGTGGGCGGCATCATCAAGGCCTTCAACGCCATCAACGCCGGCGACATGGGCGATCCGCGTCTGCTCTCGGGCGGCATCGCCCAGGCGCTGATCACGACCGCGGCGGGCCTGTGCGTGGCGATCCCCTCGCTGATCGCCTACCGGTATCTGCGCGGGCGCGTCGATCGCATCGTCATCGAGATCGAGAAGGACGCGATCCAGCTGGCCGACGCGCTGGAGAGCTCGCGCGCGGCCGCGCGGGCGGACACGCCGTGAACCTCAAGCCGCGTCGCCACGAGGAGCCCGAGATCAACATGGTCTCGCTGATCGACGTGGTGCTGATGATGGTGATCTTCTTCATGCTCT
The DNA here is from genome assembly GCA_963789365.1 of uncultured Gammaproteobacteria bacterium. GTDB lineage: Bacteria > Pseudomonadota > Gammaproteobacteria > Steroidobacterales > Steroidobacteraceae > FEN-1191. The sequence continues at coordinate 1,161,523 of CAWBKJ010000004.1, read as the reverse complement.
CGGCACGCTTTAACGGCGAGGGGCGGCTGCGAATCGAGCTGCCGCAGGCCTCGGCCGCGCCCCAGGTCAGCCCCAAGTCCCCGCCGCTGGTGGTGACGGTGACCGCCGGGGGAAGCTATCTCGTCAACAATCGCGAACTGGTCAACTCCAGCCCCGACACGCTGCGCAGCGGCCATCGAGAAGGTCGCGCCCACGCAGCGCGACCAGCCGGTCAGCCTGCGCGCCGACGGGCGCGCCACGCACCAGTCGGTGGTGACCGCGATGGACGTGCTCGGCCAGATGGGTTTCGCGCAGCTCGATTTCGTCACGACGCGCCAAAGCGGGGCTCGCGCTCCTTGAATCCGCCGCCGCAGCCTTACCGATGCCGCGGCGGTGTACCGCCGGCTGCTGGGCTACGCGCGCCCGCACTGGCGCATGTTCATGGTCGGCGTGCTGGGCATGGTGATGTACGCCTCGGTCAGCCCGCTCACCGCCTGGTTCGTCAAGAATTTCCTCAACGCGGCGTTCCTGACCAAGAACCTGCAGATCCTCAGGTACGTGCCGCGCGGGCATCATTCTGCTGTTCCTGTTTCGCGGCGTCGGCGACTACCTGGCGAATTTCTTTCCCGGCTGGGTCGGCCGGCAGATGATCATGACGATGCGCGCCGAGCTGTTCGCCAAGTACCTGCAGCTGCCGACCTCCTGGTACGAGCGCGAGTCCTCCGGTCCGATGCTCTCGCGCCTGACCTACAACGCCGAGCTGGTGGCCGACGCCGCCACCAATTCGGTGACCGTACTGATCCGCGACTCGCTGTCGATCGCCTGGCTGGTCGGCTACCTGTTCTGGCAGAACTGGCGGCTGGCGATCTTCGCGATGATCGCCGCCCCGGCGATCGCGGCCCTGATGCGCAGCGTCAACCGGCGCTTTCGCCGCTACAGCACGCGCATCCAGAACTCGATGGGCGATGTGACGCGCGTGGCCAAGGAGGCCATCGAGGCGCACCGCGTGGTCAAGGTCTTCAACGCCCAGGCGCATCTGCAGCAGGCCTTCCGGGTCGCCAACGAGCGCAATCGTCACAGCAACATGCGGCTGGTGGCGGCGCGCGCCGCCAGCAATCCGATCGTGCAGCTGATCGCATCGGTGGGGCTGGCCGGCGTGCTGTATGTGGCCGACCGCCAGGTGGCCGCCGGCACGATGCAGGTGGGTGATTTTCTGGGCTTCCTCACCGCCTTGCTGCTGGTGACCGAACCGCTCCGGCGCCTGGTGAGCGTCAGCGGACCGCTGCAGCAGAGCATCGCCGCCAGCGCCAGCTTTTTCGAGGTGCTCGATGCGCCGATCGAGCCGCAGGGCGGGACCCGGAGCCTCAAGCGCGCGCGCGGCGATGTGGAATTTCGCGACGTGAGCTTCACCTACGACCTCGACAAGGGCAAGGTGCTTCACGACATCAATCTGCGCGTGGCGGCGGGCGCCACGGTGGCGATCGTGGGACGTTCCGGGAGCGGCAAGTCGACGCTGGTCTCGCTGCTGCCGCGCTTTTACGATCCCGGCGCGGGCAGCGTGCTGATCGATGGCGTGGATATCCGCGAATACCGGCTGCATGACCTGCGCGCCCAGATCAGCCTGGTGAGCCAGGAGGTGGTGCTGTTCAACGACACGATCCGCAGCAACATCGTGTTCGGCGCCGCCGACGTCGATGAACCGGCGATCGCGGCCGCCGCGCAGGCCGCCTTTGTCAGCGAATTCGTGGCCGAGCTGCCCCTGGGCCTGGACACCGAGGTGGGCGATCGCGGGCTGCTGCTGTCCGGAGGACAGCGCCAGCGCATCGCCATCGCGCGCGCCTTGCTGCGCAACAGCCCGATCCTGGTGCTCGATGAGGCGACCTCGTCCCTCGATACTGCCTCCGAGCGCCACATCCAGGCGCGCTCGATCAGCTGGTGCGCAATCGCACCACCTTCGTGATCGCGCATCGCCTCTCGACCATCGAGCACGCCGATCTGATCGTGGTCATGCAGGATGGGGCGATCGTCGAGTCGGGCACGCACGAGCAACTGGTGGCCAAATCGCAGGTGTATGCGCAGCTGCACCAGCTCCAGTTCAACGTGTGAATCGCGGCCCGTGGCCCAAGCTGAGCACGCCGCGGGCGGCCCGATGAGCATCGATTCCTGGCTGCAGAAGCTGTGGTACGGGCCAAGCGCCCGCGCCCTGGTGGCTGCGCGTGTTCTCGCCCCTGTACGGCGCCGGCGTGCGGCTGCGGCGTGCCCTGTACGAGCGCGGCTGGCTGCGCACCCATCGCGTGGCCGGGCCCGTGATCGTGGTCGGCAATCTCACGGTGGGTGGCACCGGCAAGACGCCCCTGGTCATCTGGCTGGTCGAGCGGCTGCGCGATCTTAGGATCCCCGTGGCCGTGGTCACGCGCGGTTACGGGCGCAATCACAGCCGGCGCGTCACCAACGATATCCTGCGCGTGGATGCCAGCTGCCGCGCCGAGGATGTGGGCGATGAGGCCATGCTGATCAGCCGGCGCGCCCAGTGCCCCGTGTACGTGTGTCGTGATCGGGTCCGGGCGGCGCAGGCGGCGCTCGCCGACGGTGCCCGGGTCGTGATCGCCGATGACGGACTGCAGCACACGCGCCTGGCGCGCGACGCCGAGATCGTGCTCGTCGATGCCATGCGCGGCTGGGGGAACGGCGCGCTGCTGCCCGCCGGTCCCTTGCGCGAGCCGCCCGCGCGCGCGGCGCTCGCGACGGCCCTGGTGCTGACCGGCCCCGGAAACCCGGTGGCGATGCTCCCGGCCCGCGTGAGCGCGCGCATGCAGCTGGAGGGGGCCGTGTTGCTGCCGGTCCGCGGCACAGGCGATGGCCGGGCGCTGGTGGCCATGGCCGGGCAGCGCGTGCACGCGCTCGCCGGGATCGGCAATCCGGCGCGATTTTTTGCGGCGCTGCGCTCGGCGCGGCTTGAGCCCATCGAGCATCCCTTCCCCGACCACCACCGTTACTCGGCCGCCGAGCTGCAGTTCGACGACGGGCTGGCGCTCATCATGACCGAGAAGGATGCAGTAAAATGCCAGGCGTTCGCGCCAGAGAACTGCTGGTATCTGCCGGTCACCGCCAGTTTTTCAGCCGCGGAGGGGCGGGCACTGTTAGGGAGAATTCTGATGGACGCACGCCTGCTCGACATTCTGGCCTGTCCCGTGTGCAAGGGGCCCTTGCGCCTGGTGCCTGAGCCGGGCGGCCCGGTGCTGGTCTGCCGCGCCGATCGCCTCGCCTATCCGGTGCGCGATGGCATCCCGGTCATGCTCGAGGAGGCGGCCCGCGAACTGCAACCGACCGACCCGCTGCTGGAGCGCTAGGGTTGTTCAAGGTCGTGATTCCGGCGCGCTACGCCTCGACGCGGCTCCCCGGCAAAGCGCTGCTCTCGCTCGCCGGCCGGCCGATGCTGCAGTGGGTGTACGAGCAGGCCTGCGCCGCGCAGGCCGAGGAGGTGTGGATCGCCACCGACGATGAGCGCATCGCCGAGCGCGCGCGCAGCTTCGGCGGGACGGCCCCGGTGCGCGTGGCCATGACCTCCTCGGGCCATGCCTCGGGGACCGATCGGGTCGCGGAGCTGGCGCGTGTCAGGGGCTGGGGCGAGCGGCAGATCGTGGTGAATGTGCAGGGCGATGAACCGCTGCTCCCGCCGCAACTGATCCGCCAGGCGGCACAGCTCCTGGAACTCTACCCGCAGGCCGACATCGCAACGCTCTTTACCCCGGTGGACTCGCTCGCCGATTTTCTCAACCCGCACGTGGTCAAGGTTGTGGCCGACGCGCAGCAGCGCGTGCTGTATTTCAGTCGCGCACCGATCCCCTGGACGCGCGATGCGCCCGACGCCGGGGAGCAGGCCACGCGCTGGCAGGGCGCGCGCCGCCACATCGGCCTGTACGCCTACCGCGCCGGCGCGCTGCAGCGCATGGCCGCCCTTCCGGTCTCGCCGCTTGAGGGCGCCGAAAAACTCGAGCAGCTGCGCGCGCTCGAAGCTGGCTTCGAGATCCGCATCGCGCAGGCCGAGCGAGCGCCCGGGCCCGACGTCAACACCGAGGCGGACCTGGAACGCGTGGCCGCGCTACTCGTCGCGTCGCGGCTCGGTGTGCCAGCTGTCGGGCGCGGGTCCTGAAGTCCACACCACCTGCTGGGGGGATGGCGCGAGGCTAGGGGGCGCGCTGCTCGGTTGCGGGCTCGCGCTCGGTGCCTGGCCCGCCGATTCCGCGGCGCGCGCGGGCGCTTCGAACAATTGCGCCTGCGCCGTGTTCGGGCGCGCAGGCTGCGTCCAGCTCATCGCCGGTTCCGCCCCTGCACCGCCGCCCCCGCCGCTCTCGGCATGATCGGGAAGCTGGGCGGGGCCCTGCGCTCCGCCTTGCGCCGGTGCGGTGCCGGCCGGTGGGCCCGAGCGATCCGCCGCTTCGCGATTGCCGCCGCCGCCGCGTCGGCGCCGACCGCCGCGGCGCGAGCGCGCCGGCCGATCCGTGCGCTCGCCTTCCGTGCGGCGCGGCTCGCCATTCACGCTGTCGGGCGGGGACTCGCGCCGGGGTTCATCGCGTCGGGGAGCCGGATTGCGCGGCCCATCGCTGGGCCGGAACTCGCCGCGCGGCGCCTCGTCACGGCGCGGTTCGCGATGCGCGTCGTCGCGCGAGCGTGCCTCGCGGCGCGGCTCGTTGCGGTTGCCCTCATTGCGGCCCCCGTGCCCGCGGTTGCCCTCGCGGCGGGCGCCGGAGCGATCGCCGTAGGGCCCGCGGCCCGCGCCGCTGCGCCGCTGCGCATGACGATCGCGGCCGTCGCGGGGCTCGCGCGCTTCGCCACGGCCGGGTGCGGCGGCCGGACTCTCGGATTCCTTGGGCGATTCGGTCCCCGCAAAGAGTCGTTTGAGGTGGCCCCAGAAGCCCCCGCCGTTGGAGGCAGGTGCCACCGGGCGCTCGGGGGCGGCCGGGGCTCGCTCGGGGGCGATCACCACCGGTGCGGCGGTAGCCGGCAGGAAGGTGGCCACGGCGGGCGCTTCGGCCACCGGCTTGTCCCGATCGAGCGTCGGGTCGGCCAGCACCGGCGCGGCCGGCATCTGGTAGCTGACCTGATTGTGCTCGGGCAGCGCCGCCTCGTCCTCGCGCACCCTCCGGAAGGAATACTCCGGGGTCTGGATGTGGGGGTTGGGCACCAGCACGATGGTGACTCTCGTCTTGTCTTCGGTGTCGCGCAGCCAGTCGCGCTTCTCGTTCATCAGGTAGGTGGCCACGTCCACCGGCACCTGCACGATGATGCGCGAGGTGCGCTCCTTGCGCGCGTCCTCGCCGATCAGGCGCAGGATCGACAGCGCCAGCGATTCCACGCTGCGGATGCTGCCGATGCCGATGCAGCGCGGGCACACCAGGTGGCTTGATTCGCCGAGGCTGGGACGCAGGCGCTGGCGGGACATCTCCAGCAGGCCAAAGCGCGACAGCCGCCCGATCTGGATGCGGGCCCGGTCCATGCGCATCGCATCGCGCAGCCGGTCCTCGACCGCGCGCTGGTTCTTGCCGTCCTCCATGTCGATGAAGTCGATGACGATCAGGCCGCCGATATCGCGGATTCGCAGCTGGCGAGCGATCTCATCTGCCGCTTCCAGGTTGGTATTGGTGGCGGTCGCCTCGATGTCCGAGCCGCGCGTCGCGCGCGCCGAGTTGATGTCGATCGATACCAGCGCCTCGGTGTAGTCGATCACCAGGCTCCCGCCCGAGGGCAGCTGCACCTTGTGGGCGTAGGCGGACTCGATCTGATTTTCGATCTGATAGCGCGTGAACAGCGGGATGTCGTCGGTGTAGATCTTGAGCTTGCGCTGCGCGTCGGCCGGCATGAAGCGCTGCATGTATTCCTGCGCCTTGTGAAAGGCGCCGATATCGTCCACCAGCACCTCGCCGATGTCATCGCCGAGGTAATCGCGCAGCGAGCGGGTCACGGCGTCCCCTTCCTGGTACACCAGGAACGGGGCATTGCGGCCGACGGCCGCCTGGGCGATCGCGTCCCATTGGGTGCGCAGGTTGTCCAGGTCCCACTGCAGTTCTTCGACCGCGCGGCCCACCCCGGCGGTGCGGATGATCGCGCCCATGCCCTCGGGCACGTTCAGCTGGCTCATCACCTCGCGCATCTGGTCGCGGTCTTCGCCTTCGATGCGGCGTGAGACCCCGCCGGCGCGCGGGCTGTTGGGCATCAGCACCAGGAAGCGGCCCGCCAGGCTGATAAAGGTGGTGAGCGCCGCACCCTTGGTGCCGCGTTCTTCCTTCTCGACCTGCACCAGCAGCTCCTGACCCTCGCTGACCAGCTCGCGGATGTTCATGCGCCCGCCCTGGGGCGCATTCTTGAAATATTCCTTGGAGATTTCCTTCAGCGGCAGAAAGCCATGCCGAGGGGAGCCATAGTCAACAAAGCAGGCTTCCAGCGACTGCTCGACGCGCGATATGCGCGCTTTATAGATGTTGGCTTTCTTCTGCTCTTTGGACGGGATCTCGATTGATAAGTCGTATAACTTCTGGCCGTCAACCAGTGCGACGCGCAACTCTTCCTGCTGAGTTGCATTGATAAGCATTCTCTTCATTTGTCCCTGCTACATTTGCGTGAGGGACCGACCGGACGGCGCCAAACCTGCATGCAGGCGGTGCCGCGGCATCCAGCAGCCAGCGATGGAACCCGAAGATTGATTGTCGGCGCGTGCGGTGGGGCATCGATTTTTATACTGCCGCCATTGAGGGCAGCGCCGGAAAACCTTGAGGTCCGCTGACTCTTGGGGGCGCTCGCCTTCAGGCTCTACCCTAACGGGGAGCAGCTTTGAGGGGGCGAGGGCCTTAGTGACCCTAGTCGGTCGAACTCTTGCGATGGCCTCGATATCGAGGACCAACTACTATGCGACCGCTTCTTGGGTCGCGAACTTGCCGCCGCGCGGGGACTTTTAGCCTTGTTCGGGCTTGAGCCCCGCTGCGGGACCCCGACAGTATAGCGGCAGCAGGCTTTAGAAACAACGATTTACGCTCACTCCCGGCGAGGTCCATTTCCCTTGGAAAAGCCTAAGGTTGGCCACGGTGCACGCTCCGGCGTGCAACAGCACCTCATCGCGACCGAGGAGGCCGGGCAGAGGCTGGACAAGCTGCTGGCGGGCCTGCTGCCCGCGGTGCCCCGCACCCGCATATTCAGGCTGATCCGCAAGGGCGAGGTGCGCGTCAACGGCAAGCGCGCCCGGCCCGAACAGCGGGTGGCGGCGGGTGATCGGGTGCGCGTGCCGCCGGTGCACGAGCGCTCGGTGAGCGCGCAGAGCGTGGCGCAGGGCGGCAGCGTGCGCGTGCCGCCGGCACTGATCGCGCGGGTGCTGGCCTCGATCGTCCATGAAGACGAGCGCGTGCTGGTGCTCGACAAGCCTGCGGGCCTGGCGGTGCACGGCGGGAGCGGGCTGAGCTTCGGTGCCATCGAGGCCTTGCGTGCCGCGCGTCCTGCCGAAACGCTGGAACTTGCGCACCGCCTCGATCGGGATACCAGCGGCCTGCTGATGATTGCGCGCAAGCCCGCGGCGCTGCGAATCCTGCACGCCCTGCTGCGCGAGGGGGCCGTGCAAAAGAGCTACCTGGCCCTGGTGGTGGGCCGCTGGGAGCTGGGCCGCAAGCTGGTCAACGCGCCCCTGCATACCGACGCGCGCCTCAGGGGCGAGCGCACGGTGCGCGTGGGCGAGGGCGGGCGGAGTGCGCGAACGCAGTTCAAGCTGGTGCAGCACTATGGCGCACAGGCCTCGCTGATCGAAGCGACGCTCGAGACCGGGCGCACGCATCAGATCCGCGTGCACGCCGCGTACTGCGGGCATCCGGTGGCCGGCGATGTGAAGTACGGCGACGCCCCGGCGAATGCCGCGCTGCGCGAGGCGGGACTGCAGCGCATGTTCCTGCATGCCCACACGCTCTCCCTGGACTGGCCGCAGGGCGGGACGCTCAGCTTGAGCTCACCGCTCCCGGCCGAGCTCAAGGCGGTGCTGGATCAGCTGAGCCAGGCAGGCCCTGCAAGTCGCTCTAGGGCAGGGCGAAACCGCAGGAGCGCAGGCTCGCGGCGAGCCTGATCAGCGGGAGCCCGAGCAGTGCGGTGGGATCGTCGCTCTCGATGCGCTCGCACAGGCTGATCCCGAGCGCTTCGCTCCGCAGCGAGCCCGCGCAATCGTAGGGCGCATCGGCGGCGAGGTAGGCCTCGATTTCCTGCTCGCTCAATACCCGAAACTGCACCGTGGTCAGATCGAGGAAGGCCTCGGTGTGCCGGCGCTCCGCATGGACGAGGGCAACGGCACTGAAGAATTGCACCGCACGGCCCGACTGCGCGCGCAACTGCGCGCGCGCGCGCGCGGGCTGGCCGGGCTTGTCGAGTATCTCCCCCTCGCAGGCCGCTACCTGATCGGCGCCGATCACGAGCTGCCCGGGATGTGCCTGCGCCACGGCCTGCGCCTTGGCAAGCGCCAGGCGTTCGGCCCGCGCCTGCGGCTTCTCGCCGGGAAGTGCGCTCTCATCCACCTCGGGAGAGCGGATGGTAAAGGGCAGCCGCAGCCGCTCGAGCAGCGCCCGGCGGTAGACCGAGGTGGAGGCGAGGATCAGACCAGGGGCGGTAGGCAAGCGCAGGATCCCAATCAGCGGAGTAGAAACAAGGGCTTAACGGTTGAACGGGCTTTTGACTTGCCGCGTGGGCCTACCTATCATACGCGCCCCATGCCCAACGGCTGGTCCAAGGCGCGCGACCTGGCCAAATTGGCCGAGATGCGCGCGAAGTTTGAGTTCGAAGTTCCGCTGGGCGACCTGCCAGGTATTCCAGAAGAATTTTCGCGCGCCGAGGGTCCCGTGCAGCTGTGGGCGCAGTTCGCCCGCGAGCGGGGTCTGACGGTGGTGCACATCCGGCTCGAAGCGGTGTTGAAGCCGCTGTGTCAGCGGTGCCTGAAGCCGATGCGGCTGCCGATTGCGGCCGATTCGTGGCTGGCGGCGGTGGACAGTGACGCGCAGGCGGCGGGCGTGCCGGAGGAGTTTGAGACTTTCCTGGCGCCCGAGGGGCACTGCAGCCTGGCGGCGCTCGCCGCGGAAGAGTTGTTGCTGTCGCTGCCGATTGTGCCGCGACATGGGCCGGGCGAACGGTGCGAGGTTTCCGCGAGCCCGGAAGCCGGAGTCGAGGCCCCGGTGGTGACCGGGGCGATCGCGCCCGAGGAGACGCAGCGGCCCTTCGCGGAGCTGCGCGCGCTGCTCGAACGTGCTAAAGATTGACGGGTTGGAACGATTTAGTCAGGAGTGTTCAGGACATGGCCGTACAGAAAAGCCGCAAGACCCCTTCCAAGCGCGGGATGCACCGCTCGCATGCTGCATTGAAGCGCCCGGCGCTGTCGGTCGATTCGCAGACCGGTGAGACGCATCTGCGCCACTGCATCACGCCCGACGGTTTTTACCGTGGCCGGCGCGTGATCGAAAAGACCGGCACGGACGATAAAGCCTAAGCAGGCCCGGGTCCCGACTCAAACCCACGGGGAAACCGCGCTCATGCGTTCCCGCATTCTCGGCACCGGCAGCTATCTGCCGGCCGCGGTACTCACGAACTTTGATCTCGAGAAGCGCATGGACACCAGCGACGCCTGGATCCGTGAGCGCACCGGCATCGAGCGCCGGCATATCGTGGCTCCGGGCGAGACCACCGTGGACATGGCCGAACACGCGGCGCGTTCCGCCCTGGCCGCCGCGGGCCGCGAACCGCGGGAAGTGGACCTGATCGTGGTGGGCTCGTGCACGCCCGATCTGCTATTTCCCAACGCCGGAGTCATGTTGCAGGCGCGGCTCGGGAATCTTGGCACACCCGCCATGGGTGTCGAGGCGGCCTGCAGCAGCTTCCTCTACGCTCTGTCGATGGCCGATAAATTCATCCGCGCGGGCGAGAGCAAGCTCGCTCTGGTGGTCGGCGCCGATTCGCTCTCGAAGATCACCAACCCCAAGGACCGGGGCACGGCCATCCTGTTTGGCGATGGGGCGGGCGCGGTGCTCTTGGGCCCCGAGGCCGAGCCCGGCATCATTTCCACGCATCTGCACGCCGACGGTTCGCAGATGGAGCTGCTCCGCTGCACCGGTGGGGTCGCGACCGGCTTTCATCCCGAGGGCGATTACATCACCATGGCCGGCGCTGAAGTGTTCAAGGTGGCCGTGAACATGCTGGCGCGCGCCGTAGAAGAGGCGCTGGCCGCCAATGGCCTCAGCAAGGATGCGCTCACCTGGCTGGTGCCGCATCAGGCCAATATTCGCATCATCCAGGCGACCGCGCGCCGCGTCGGCCTGCCCATGGAACGCACCATCGTGACCGTGGCCGAGCACGGCAACACCTCCAGTGCCTCGGTGCCCCTGGCGCTCGATGTGGGCGTGCGTGACGGGCGGATCAAGCGCGGCGATTTGTTGCTGCTCGAGGCCTTTGGCGGTGGCTTTACCTGGGGATCAGCGCTGGTGCGCTACTAGCGCCCCCGAAAAGAGGCCAGCGAAGGCCGCGCTTCGCGCGCCGACACGACACTTAGACGGAGTGGGATTTTCGCCGGAATTCGCGCGCGAAGGCGCGGGATAGTTCGCGATTTACTCTTGCGCTCTTGCCGCACCCCGCGCAGCCAAAAAAAAACGCCGCGAACGCGCGGCGTTTCTTTCCGGCCCCAAGGCCGGAGAAATCAGGCGAAGTAACTTACTTCGAGACTGACTTCTTGAACATGCGATCGATCTTCTCGTTGGTCGCATCGACACCAGACTGAGAAGCCTGAGCGGCGGCGAGGGCCTGGTTGGCCGTGCTCTGAGCAGCAGCGGCAGCCGAGGAGGCAGCGGCGGCGTCAGCGGCAGCCTTGTTGGCAGTGGCCGAGACCTTCTCGATTTCCGCCTTGTTGGCGGCGACGTCGGTCTGCAGCGCAGCAGTCTGCGACTTCAGCGTGTCGACCTGGGCCTGGAGCGGCTTGAGGTCTACGCAGCCAGCAAGTGCGACGACAGCGGCGGCGGCAGCCAGCTTGACAAATATTGCCTTATTCATTGGATAAATCCCCATTAGAGTTCATGTGTGTGAGTACGAACCGCGCCACGCCGGCACAACATCACTGTCGCGGGAGATCAGCGGAAGCGCCACTTGACCAAATCTGACGCCAATTTGCAAGTGTAAAAGCGCATCTGTCGGCGCATTGCGACAGGCAGATCAGGCGGTTAAGGACCCCTAACCGAGCCGCAAAAATTGTTGCAGGCACACGACAGCTGTATATAATCACAGTCATGTCAGACCTTACACCCCGCCAGTCCCAGGTCCTCCATCTGATCCGGCAAGCTCTCCTCGAGACTGGCATGCCGCCCACCCGTGCCGAGATCGCCGCCCAGCTCGGGTTCCGCTCGGCCAATGCCGCCGAGGAGCACTTGCGGGCCCTGGCGCGCAAGGGCTGCGTGGAACTCGTGCCCGGCTCTTCGCGCGGCATCCGCCTCAAGGACACGCTGCGCGAGCAGCTCGGGCTCCCGCTCGTGGGGCGTGTCGCTGCAGGGCGGCCGATCCTCGCCGAAGAGCACATCGTCGATCATCTCAACGTCGATCCGGCCTTGTTCCAGCCTCGGCCTCATTACCTGCTCAAGGTGGTGGGCATGAGCATGAAGAATGCGGGCATCCTCGACGGAGACCTGGTGGCGGTGCACCGGACCGCCGAAGTGCGCAACCGTCAGATCGTCGTGGCCCGGCTGGAGAACGAGGTGACCGTCAAGCGTTACCGTCAGCAGGGCACGGTCGTCTGGCTGATGCCCGAGAACGCGGAGTTCGAACCGATCCGCGTCGATCTGCAGCATGAGCCGCTGCTCATCGAGGGCGTGGTGGTCGGGGTATTGCGGCGCGGCGCCTAGCGGTCGGCCTTGGATTTGCGGGGCGTATGCGGCCCCTGGCCGTCCCCGATGTCGTAGTCCTCGAAGTCGCTGATCAGTTCGGCCGTGTGCTGCTGTTCCATGCGCCGCTCCAGGCGCCGCCAGGCCGGCTCGCCGCCCTTGGCGCGTGCGTCGCTTGGCGATCTCCATATCCTTGATGACGCGATCGACGTCAAGACCGTCGTCATCGACGCTCTCGTCGCCCTCGTCATCGGCGTCGAACTCTTCGCTCTCTTGGCTTCCGGTCATGGCGGCATTCCCTCGGGGGCGTTGCAACCGTTCGGAGCGGAAAGTAAATCCAACCGGGCGCAGATGCAATGGTGCCGTTTCACATTTCTGCGCTGCCGCTTCACAATTCTGTCATCGAATGAGTGAATTCATCTCGAAAATCGGCAGCAGCATCGCAAACACGATGCCCATGACAAAAAGTCCCATGAACACGATCAGCAGCGGGCCCAGCAGCCCCGTCATCGCGGTGACCAGCCCCTCGAGCTCCTGCTCCTGGCTGAGGGCTGCGCGCTCGAGCATGCCCTCGAGCTTGCCGCTGGACTCCCCGCTCGAGATGAGGTGGATGGTCATGGGCGGAAACAGCCGGCTGGTCGCCAATGCACGGCCGATGGGCGCCCCTTCGCGCACCCGCGCGGTGGCCTCGGCCACCGCATCGCGCATCGGCAGGTTGGTGACCACCTCCCCGGAGATGCGCAGCGCATCGAGCACGGGCACGGCGCTGGCCGTGAGGATGCTCAGGGTGCGCGTAAAGCGTGCGGTGTTAAAGCCGCGCAGCAGTTTGCCCACCAGCGGCAGCCTCAGCAGCCAGCGGTGCACGCGGCGGCGGTGGTCCGGATCCTTCTGCCAGCGCACGAACAGCACCACGCCGAGCGCCAGTGCGAGCAGGAACCACACGCCAAAGTGGCGGATCAGGTCGCTCAAGCCCACCAGCGCGCGGGTCATCAGCGGCAGCTTGGTCCGGCTGTTCTCGAACACCTGCACGACCTTGGGCACGACGTAAGCGAGCAGGATCGAGACGATCGTAAAGCTCATCGCCGTCAGCACCAGCGGGTAGAGCATCGCGCCCATCACCTTCTGCTGCAGCGCCTGGCGGCCCTCGCCGTAATCGGCGAGCCGCTCGAGCACCTTGTCCAGATGCCCCGATTGTTCGCCGGCCGCCACCGTGGCGCGGTAGATCTCCGGGAACACGCGCGGAAAGTCCGCCAGTCCCGTGGCCAGCGTGTGGCCTTCCATGACCTTGGCGCGCACCCCGAGCAGGATGCTCTGCACGCGTTCGCGCTCGGTTTGCTGGGAGACGGCCAGCAGCGCTTCCTCGAGCGGCAGCGCGGCGCGCACCAGGGTGGCGAGCTGGCGCGTGAGGAGCGAGAGCTCGGAGATGCTCACGCGCCGCAGCATGCTGAAGGAACTGGGGCCGCGCTGCACGCGCGATTCCTGCGCGGCCACCTCCGCGACGGTTACCGGGAGAAGCGACTTCTCGCGCAGGAGTGAGCGCACCTGGCGCGCGGTGTCCCCCTCCAGCACGCCCTTGTGCGGGCGGCCGGCGCTGTCGAGTGCGGTGTATGCGAAGGCACCCATGGCGTGCAGCCCGGAAGCGCGGGCGCGCTAGTCCTCGCGCGTCACGCGCAGGACTTCTTCGATCGTGGTCTCCCCGCGCACCACCTTGGACAGGCCATCGTCGCGGATCGAGGGCGTGCTGAGGCGCGCGCGCCGCTCGAGTTCCTGCTCACTGGCGCCGTCGTGAATCATGGTGCGCATCGCATCGTCCACCACGATCAGCTCGTAGATGCCGGTGCGTCCCCGGTAGCCGTTGTTGCCGCCCGGGCGGTACAGGGTGGGCGAGGGTTGCTCGTCCGAGAGGCCCAGCAGGCGCCGCTCGTGATCGCCGGCCACGAACGACTGGCGCGAGTCGCTGTTGAGCACGCGCACCAGGCGCTGCGCCACCACCCCGATCAGGCTCGAGGAGAGCAGGAACGGCTCGATGCCCATGTCGCGCAGGCGCGTGAGCGCGCCTGCGGCGGTGTTGGTGTGCAGTGTCGAGAGCACCAGGTGCCCGGTGAGCGAGGCCTGCACGGCGATCTGCGCGGTCTCAAGATCGCGGATCTCGCCCACCATCACCACGTCCGGGTCCTGGCGCAATATCGCGCGGAGCCCGCGCGCGAAGGTCATCTCCACCTTGGTGTTGACCTGGGTCTGGCCGATGCCGTCGATGTAATACTCGATCGGGTCCTCGACCGTCATGATATTGCGGGTGTTGTCGTTGAGGCGCTCGAGCGCCGCATACAGCGTGGTGGTCTTGCCCGATCCGGTCGGCCCGGTCACCAGCAGGATGCCGTGCGGCTTGTGGATCAGCTCATCGATCAGTGCCTGGGTCGGCCCGTGCATGCCGAGGGAGCCCAGCTCGAGCCTTCCGGCCTGCTTGTCCAGCAAGCGCAGCACCACGCGCTCGCCGTGCCCCGAAGGGATGGTCGAGACGCGCACGTCCACCGAGCGCCCGGCGACCTTGAGGCTGATGCGCCCGTCCTGCGGCAGGCGCTTCTCGGCGATGTCCAGGCGCGACATGACCTTGATGCGCGAGACCACCATCGGGGCCACCGCACGCTTGGACTGCAGCACCTCGCGCAGCACGCCGTCAACGCGGAAGCGCACCACCAGGCGATTCTCGAACGGTTCGATATGCACGTCGGAGGCGTTTTCGCGCACCGCCTGCGTGAGCACGGCGTTGATGAGGCGGATGATCGGCGCGTCGTCGTTGCTCTCCAGCAGATCGGCCTGCTCGGGCAGTTCCTGCACCAGGTGCGCCAGATCCGCGCCGCCCTCGAGTCCTTCCACCGCCTGCATCGACTCATTGCCGGCTTCGTAGGTCTTCTGCAGCAGGGCGTCGAACTCTTCGGGCGCGATCGGTTTATAGCTCAGGGGCATGCGCAGGAGCCGGCGCACCTCGGCGATGGCGGTGGGCGCCGCCGAGGGGCGATAAAGGCATTCGGCCGAGCCATCGGGCTGCGCGCGCACCAGCAGCCCGTGGCGGCGCGCGAAGGCGAAGGGCAGACGCAGCTGCGCAGGCGCCGGGGCCGCGGCGCCAGAGTCGTTCAAGGCGGGCCCCCGGAACCGCCCGAACTGTCGGGCGCAGGGGGGGCCGGCGCGGTGGCCGGTGGGCTGTCCGGAGCGGCGTTCGGCGCGGCAGTGTTCGGCGGAGCAGTGTTCGGCGGAGCAGCGTTCGGCGCGACAGCGTTCGGCGCGACAGCGTTCGCGGGGCGGACTGCGGAGCGTCGGTGGCGGCGCCCGGGGCCGGCTTGCGTCCGGACGGCGTGCTCGCCGCGCCCGGAGCGGTTCCGGGAGCTGCGGCCGGCTGGTTCAGGGCGGGATGGTTCAACTGCGGCATCGGATCGAGTTTCTGGAAGGGTGCGAGCGGCAGCACCGCCGAGTCGTGACCGACCCTGCGCTGTTGGTCGCGCACGTATTCGTACTTGGAGTCGGTTTCCAGGGCGGCTTCGCGATCGTCGTGCAGGATGTGTGGTTGCATGAAGACCATCAGATTGGTCTTGCCCTTGCTGGTGTCGCGCACCTTGAACAATTCGCCGATCAGCGGGATGCGGCTCAGCCAGGGCACGCGTTGTTCGGAGTTGGTGGCCGTGTCCTCGATCAGCCCGCCGATCACCAGCGTGCCGCCGTCGGGTATCAGCACCGTGGTCTTGACGGTACGCTTGTTGGTGATCAGATCGACCGCGCCCGCCGAGCTGGGGGCGAGGCTCGACACCTCGATTTCTATCTTGAGCACCACCGAGTTGCTTTCGCTGATCTGCGGCGTGACGCTCATGATCGTGCCGACCTGCTCGCGCTGGATGGTCTGGAAGGCGGTCGCCTGACCGGTGTTCGAGGTGTACTGGCCGGTCAGGAACGGCACCTCCTGCGCCACTTCGATCTTCGATTCCTCGTTGTCGCGCATCGTGATCGTGGGCTTGGAGATGATGTTGCTGCGTGCATCGCCCTGCAGCGCGCGCGCGATCGCCGCGAAGTTCACCCCGGTCTGCTCCAGGCGCCCGATCGCCACCGTGGTGCCGGTCACCGGCCCGTTGGCCGGCACCGTGCCGGTTTTGGCGGCGTTGTACAGGTCGATGAGGGAGGCGCCCCCGACCGGCTCGATGAACCCACCGACCGCAAGGCGGCTGTTGGTGCCATCGACGATCCAGTTGATGCCCAGATCCGCGGTGTTGTCGGCGGAGATCTCGACAATGATCGCCTGCACCACGACCTGGGCGCGGCGGATGTCGAGCTTGTCGATGACGGCGTTGAGCGCGCGCATGGTGCGCTGCGGGGCCGTCATGATCAGGGCGTTGGTGTCCTTGTCGGCCCAGATTGTGCCGGTGCCGCCGGCGAGCGATACCGTGGCAGCGGTGGCGGCATTGGTGGGCGCGACCACGCGGGTGACCGTGGCGTTGTTGGCGGGGTTCATGCCGCCCCCGCCACCCCCGCCGCCGCCGCCGCTTCCGCCCCCATTGCTCGATATCTGTTCCTTGAGCTTGGACGCCAGATCCTCGGCGCGCGCATAGTTGAGGTAGCGCACCAGCGTCTCCCCGCCGGTGTCGAGCGGGGTGTCGAGGTTGGCGATCAGCGCGCGCAGTCTCAGGCGCATGGTCGGATCGCCACTGATCAGCACGCTGTTGGAGCGATCATCGGCCACCATGTGCAGGTTCGGCCCGCCCGCATCGCCCCCCTGGGCCACGAGCGAGGAGAGCACGCGCACGGTGTCGGCCGCGGTGGCGCTCTGGAGCGGCACCACGTCGATGTCCGAGCCCCCGCTCTGGTCGATGCGCCCGACGATTCGCATCATGCGATTCACGTTCGAGGCGCGATCGGAAATGATCAGCATGTTGGCGCCGGTGACCGCCGAGAGCTGGGCGTTCTGCGGCATCAGGGGTCGCAGCACCGGCACCAGTTGCGCGGCGCTCACGTTGGACACCGCAATCACCTGGGTGACGACGTCATCCGAGCTGGCGCTGACGTGGTTGGGCAGGTCGCTCCCGGGAATCTGGCGCATATTGGCGTCGGGCAGCACCTTGATGATGTTGCCGGCGGGCACGGCGATAAACCCGTGTACCTGCAGTACCGAGAGGAACCCCTGGTAGAACTGCTCGGGCGTGAGTGCGGTGCTGGCGCCCGAAAGCCAGGTGACCTGCGCGCGGACCCTGGGATCGATGATGAAATTCTTGCCGGTCGCAGCGCTCACCGCTTCGATGAGCTGGGTGATGTCGGCATCCTTGAAATTCGGGGTGATGCGCGGCCCCTTCTGCTGGGCTCCGGCCGTAGTGGCCAGCAGCAGCACGGCGCCGAGCGCGCTCAGTGCGCCGGCACGGGTCCAGGCGGATGCAGGCGGCATTTTCATGAGACGGATTCGCTTCTATTGATCGCTGGACGCATTGTCCGCCGGGTCCTCGACGGGCGGGGACTCGGTGTCATCGGGTTCCGCCACCACGGGTGGGGCGGCGTTGCTGCCATTGGCACCGGGAAAGCCCGGTGGGACAGGCCCCCCCTGGGGCGCTTCGTGGCGAAGTTCCGCGGCGGCCACATTTTCCGCGTCGCTCGCCACGGTCTCGAGGTTAAGCGTCAGCTCCTGGGACTGGCCGTTGCGCTGGATGGTCACGTTGGCGCTGGCGAGGGAGGAGAGGGTCTGCAGGACCTCGTTGGCGCGCGTCGGATCGTCCAGGGGCGTGCCGTTCACGCCGGTGATCAGATCACCGGGACGGAGCCCGAGGTGAGTGAAGGCACCGACACTGGTGCGTCCGCCCGGATATATGCGATAGCCCGACAGTTTGGTGCCGACGAACACCGGCTGCGCGCGCACCAGACCCCCGAGGACCGCCGCGTTCCCCTGGGCGAGGCTCGCCAGGCGCTGACCCGGGCTGAGCGTTTCCGACGGCGGCGGGCCCGTGCCGGCCAGCGGGGCCTTGCGCGGCAGGAGGAGCGATTCGATCACGCCGCCCCGATCGAGCAGTACGCGATCGGAATACACGGAGTACAGGCTCACGCCCCCCGGTATCGCACTGCCCACGGTATAGAGCTTCGCGGTTCCCGCGTTGGGTCCGATGATCGCCAGGCCGCGCTTCGGGTCGGGCACCGCCAATACTCCTGCCAGGATCAATTGGACGCTAGTTTGCGGCGCGTTGGCGTCATCGACCGTGCTGTGCGTCTCGCCAAACAAATGTGCCGAGGTGATTTCCGACACGCGCAGGGGGTTGGAGTTTGCCTCGGCGGGCCGGGCGGGGCCCACCGGGCCGCTGACCGGGCCATGCGCCGCCCCCGGGGGGGCCAGCCCGCGGTTCTGGCTGGTGACCCAGAAGCCGGCCTGAAGCGCGATCAGGGCCGCCATCAAACCGGCCGCCAGATTCGGGCCATGCCGGACCAGCGCCGCCTGCAGACCCGCGGCCGTCTTGAGTTCGTCCGTCCAGCCCATATCTCCCCATGATACGGCTCTGTGCTTGTATCACTCAACTGTCTGTTTTATCGGACTTCTTGGCTGGGAGGGTGGCTGTGATCCTGGCCACGCTCGGATCGGCCCAACTGGCTCTATAATTATGGTGACATGAACGCGCGAAGCAAAGAACGACCGGAGCAGGGCGTTGCGGTTGCCGAGGCGACTCCGAAGACCAAGGTGCCCCCGCTGTTCCGCGTGGTGCTGCTCAACGACGATTACACCCCGATGGAATTCGTCGTGGACGTACTCGAGCGTTTCTTCGGCATGGCCCGGCACGCGGCCACGCGGATCATGCTCGAGGTGCACACCAAGGGTAAGGGCGACTGCGGGCTCTTTACTCACGAGATCGCCGAGACCAAAGTGGCACAGGTGACCCAATTCTCGCGCGAGCATCAGCATCCCTTGCTGTGCACGCTCGAACAGGCCTGAATCAACCGGAGCTTTAACGCAAGTGCTGTCCAGCGAACTTGAATTCTGTCTCAACCAGGCGTTCCGCGAGGCGCGCGCGCGCCGCCACGAATTCCTGACCGTCGAGCAACTGCTGCTGGCGCTGCTCGATGCGCCCAAGGTGCGCGAAGCGCTCAGCGGCTGCGGGGCGGCGCCCGATGAACTGGCCGCCGAGTTGCGCGCCCACATCGAGGCCAACACCCCGCTGATGCGCGAGGGTGAGGAGCGCGAGGTGCAGCCGACGCTCGGCTTTCAGCGCGTGCTGCAGCGCGCGGTGTTCCACGTGCAGTCCAGCGGCCGCAAGGAAGTGGGCGTGGTCAATGTGCTGGTGGCGATATTCAGCGAGAAGCAGAGCCACGCGGTGTTCCTGCTCAGCCGGCAGAACGTCACGCGCCTGGACGTCGTGCATTTCATTTCCCACGGCCTGGCGCGCGGGAGCGATGCCAAGCCTGAGGCCGACGAAGCCGCCACCAGCGAAGGGCGAGCGCGACGGCGAGGGCTCGCGCGCGCTCGAAAAGTACGCCACCAATCTCAACGCGCAGGCGCAAGCCGGGCGCATCGATCCGTTGATCGGGCGGGCGCGTGGAGGTCGAGCGCACGATCGAGATCCTGTGCCGGCGCCGCAAGAACAATCCGCTCTATGTGGGCGAGGCGGGCGTGGGCAAGACGGCCATCGCCGAGGGCCTGGCGCGCCTGGTGGTCGAGGGCAAGGTGCCCGACGTGCTCAGCGACTGCACCCTCTATGCGCTCGATCTGGGCGCCTTGATTGCCGGCACCAAGTATCGCGGCGATTTCGAGAAGCGCCTCAAGGCGGTGATCGGCGAACTCAAGAAGCAGCCCGGTGCGATCCTTTTCATCGATGAGATCCACACCGTGATTGGCGCCGGGGCGGCCTCGGGCGGGGTCATGGACGCCTCCAATCTCATCAAGCCAGCGCTCACCAGCGGCGAGCTGCGCTGCATCGGCTCGACCACCTACCAGGAATACCGCGGCATCTTCGAGAAGGATCACGCGCTGGCGCGCCGCTTCCAGAAGATCGATGTGAGCGAGCCCTCGGTCGCCGAGACCATCGAGATTCTCAACGGCCTGAAATCGAAGTTCGAGGAACATCACAGCGTCACTTATGCGCCCGAGGCGCTGCGCGCGGCGGCGGAACTGGCCGACCGCCACATCAACGACCGGCGGCTCCCGGACAAGGCCATCGACGTGGTCGATGAGGCCGGGGCGCGGTTGCGCCTCAAGCCCACGACCGAGAGCGTGCAGCGCGTGGAGGTGCGGCACATCGAGGAAGTGGTGGCGCGCATCGCGCGCATTCCGCCCAAGACAGTGTCCTCCTCCGATCGCGACGTGCTGCGCAATCTCGAGCGCAACCTCAAGCTGGTGATCTTCGGCCAGGACGTGGCGATCGGGACGCTGGCCTCGGCCATCAAGATGGCGCGCTCCGGCCTGGGCGACCAGCGCCGGCCGGTGGGCAGCTTCCTGTTCGCCGGTCCCACCGGCGTCGGCAAGACCGAGGTGACGCGCCAGCTGGCGCTCACCATGGGTGTGGAATTCGTGCGCTTCGACATGTCCGAGTACATGGAACGCCATACGGTCTCGCGCCTGATCGGTGCGCCGCCGGGCTATGTGGGCTTTGACCAGGGCGGGCTGCTCACCGAGGCGATCGCCAAGCATCCGCACTGCGTGCTGCTGCTCGATGAGATCGAGAAGGCGCACCCGGACGTGTTCAATCTGCTGCTTCAGGTCATGGACCACGGCACGCTGACCGACAACAACGGGCGCAAGAGCGATTTCCGCCACGTGATCATCGTGCTGACCACCAATGCCGGCGCCCAGGAGATGAACCGCCCCTCGATCGGCTTCGTGAGCGCCGACAACGCCAGTGACGGCATGGAAGCGGTGCGGCGGCTGTTTTCGCCCGAGTTCCGCAACCGCCTGGATGCCATCATCCAGTTTGCGCCGCTGGATGCGCGCACCATCGAGCGCGTGGTCAACAAGCTCCTGGTCGAGGCGGAGATGCAGCTCGAGCAGAAAGGGCGTGGCGTTGATCGTCAATGAGGCCGCGCGGAGCTGGATCGCCGCCAAGGGCTACGATCCCAAAATGGGCGCGCGTCCCATGGCGCGCGTGATCCAGGAATACGTCAAGCGACCGCTGGCCGAGGAGCTGTTGTTCGGCAAGCTATCGCAACGGCGGACAGGCGCTGGTGAGTCTGGCCGCGGACGGCAACGGGCTCGCGATCGAGTGTGTGCCGGCGCCGGAACCGGAAGTGGCCGTCTAGTCGCTGCCGCAGGCGCGCCTCGAGCGCCGGACGGTCAGCGGCCGCGATAGACGATCCGTCCCTTGGTCAGATCGTAAGGGGTCATTTCCACGGTCACCGCGTCCCCGGTGAGGATGCGGATGTAGTTCTTGCGCATCTTGCCCGAGATGTGCGCCGTGACCATGTGACCGTTCTTAAGCTGAACGCGAAAGGTGGTGTTGGGCAGGGTCTCGGCGACCTCACCTTCCATCTGAATGGCGTCTTCTTTTGCCATGCCGCTCATTGTTGACCCAAGGGGCGCGAATTCTGCATAAAGCCCGCTCGCATTGCAATTAGCCCTGAGCCTCGCTTAGCGCCTGCGCCAGTCGCGCCAGGAATTCGCGCGCGCGGGATCGCCCGGCTGCCCGAGACTGCGCAGGTGCGCCGAGGGCAGCTGGCAATCGATCATCAGTCAAGCGGCCGTGCTAGGCCTTGGTGCGCCAGGGCGTCCAGGGCCGCCTTCGAGGCGTCGCGCTCGACGCTGAACATGGATTCCCCGAAGTACACGCGGCCCATCGGACGCCGTACACGCCGCCGAGCAGCCGGCCGGCGCGCCAGATCTCGGCGCTGTGGGCGATGCCCAAGCGGTGCAGCTCCAGGTAGGCCGCGTGCATATCGGCGGTGATCCAGGTGCCGGGACTTCCCGGCGCGCGGCGCGGGCGCAGCCCGAGCCAGCACCGCCTGGAAGTCCCGGTCCACGTGATATTCGAAGCCCCGGGTGCGCAGCGCCCGGCCTAGGCTCCTGGAGCGATGGAATTCCTCCGGAAACAGCACCTCGCGCGGGTCGGGCGACCACCACAGCACCGGCTGGCCCGGGGAATACCAGGGGAATATGCCGCGCCGGTAGGCGGCCAGGAGCCGCTCGGCTGGACAGGTCCCCGCCCGCCGCCAGCAGTCCCGGGGGTTCGCGCAGCGCCCGATCGACCGGCGGGAAGCTCTCGGGCGGATCGCCGGGCGCCAACCAGGCGATCATGCTCAGGCGCGAAACGGCGTGTGGCGGGCGGCGACGTCGGCGTACTCGGCCACCGCCGCAGCCTCGCGCCCGAGGGAGCGGGCGACGGCCAGGCGCAGCTCCCGGTCGGCGAGCCAGTGCGCCGACCAGGTAAAGGTCGGCTCGAAACCGCGCGCCAGTTTGTGCTCGCCCTGCGTGCCGGGCTCGAAGCGCTGCAGGCCGTGGCGGATGCAGTATTCGATCCCCTGGTAGTAGCAGGTCTCGAAATGCAGGCTGTGCAGCTCGGCGGCGGCACCCCAGTAGCGTCCGTAGAGCGTGTCGCTCGAGCGGAAATAAATGGCCGTGGCCACCAGCACTCCCGCGCGCCGCGCCAGCACCGCCACGAACGCCTCACCGAGCGCTGCGGCCACGCGCCGGAAGAACTCGAAGTTCAGATAGGGCAGGTGCCCGTGGCGCAGGAAGGTGGACGCGTGCAGCTCGTCGATGCACCGCAGCGTGGGCGCATCCAGCGTCGCGCCGGTGCGGGTCTCGAACTCGATCCCCTGCTCGGCAATTCGTCGACGTTCCCGTCGCGCCTTCTTGCGCTTGTCGGCCGAAAAACTCGCCAGAAAATCCTCGAAATCCGCGTAACCCCGGTTGTGCCACTGGAAGTGGCAATCGCGCCGCAGCAGCCACCCGGCCTCGAGCGCGGCCGCACGGAGCGGTTCGTCGATGAACAGCGCATGCGCGGAGGAACGGCCGCGCGTGCGGGCGTCGGACTCGATGGCGGCCAGGGCCTCGAGGCGGTGCCGGCCCGCGCTTGCCTCGCCGGCTTGCGCGCACAGCAGGCGCGGTCCGGTGGCCGGCGTGAATGGAATCGCCAGCAGGAGCTTGGGGTAGTACTCGAGGCCGCGGCTCTGCCAGGCGCGCGCCCAGGCGAAGTCGAACACAAACTCTCCCCAGGAGTGCGCCTTCTCGTACAGCGGCGCCAGCACCAGGGGCTGCGCGCGCGCGCCGATCTGCAGGTGCTGGGGACTCCAGCCCGTGGCCGCGGCCACGCAGCCCGTGTCCTCGAGCGCGGCCAGAAATTCGTAGCGGAGAAAGGGGTAATCACCCGCGAGCCGATTCCAGGCCGCGGCGTCCAGTGCCGCCATCCCGGGATGAAAACTCACCGGCGCGGTCGGCTTCATGCCGCTCCGTCGAGTTGCTCCAGGTAACGGTCCGCGTCGAGCGCGGCCATGCAGCCCGAACCGGCCGAGGTGACGGCCTGGCGGTAGACGTGATCGGCCACATCGCCCGCAGCGAACACGCCCGGAACGCTGGTTGCCGTGGCATCGCCGGCGGTGCCGCTGCGCACCTGCAGGTAGCCCCCGCGCATGTCCAGCTGCCCTTCAAAGATGCCGGTGTTGGGCTTGTGGCCGATGGCGATAAACACGCCGGTCACTTCCAGTTCGCGCCGTGCGCCGCCCGCCACCGCGCGCACGCGCAGCCCGTTGACGCCCTGCGGGTTGCCGAGGATTTCCTCGACCGTGTGGTTCCACAGCAGACTGATGCGACCCGCGCGCTCGCGCTCGAACAGCCTGTCCTGAAGGATCTTCTCGGCGCGCAGGCGCTCACGCCGATGGACCAGCGTCACGTGCGCGGCGATGTTGGCCAGATACAGCGCCTCTTCCACCGCCGTGTTGCCCCCGCCGATCACGGCCACGCGCTGGCCGCGGAAGAAGAAACCGTCGCAGGTCGCGCACGCCGACACGCCGCGCCCGCGATAGAGCTCCTCGGAGGGCAATCCCAGATATTGCGCCGAGGCGCCGGTGGCGATGATCAGCGCATCGCAGGTGTAGGTGCCGCTATCGCCCGCCAGTTCGATCGGGCGTTGCTTGAGCCGCACGGTATGAATTTGATCGGCCAGCACCTCGGTGGCAAAACGCTCGGCGTGGCGGCGCATGCGCGCCATAAGATCAGGACCCTGCAGGCCCTCGACGTCGCCGGGCCAATTGTCGACGTCGGTGGTGGTCGTAAGCTGGCCGCCCTGTTCCGTGCCGGTGATCAGCAGCGGGTGGCGGTTGGCGCGCGCGGCGTATACCGCGGCACTGTAGCCCGCGGGTCCCGAACCCAGGATGATCAGACGACGGTGCATGGCCGCGCTCATGTACAATTTCCCGATGACTTGCAGCGACCCTAAACCGCGGGTCGTTTAAGCCATGGTATGTAACGCGACGCGCGCGGCCAAGTCATAAATTGATTAAGGATGGCGTATTGACTAATTCCCCGGCATCGCCTGTGTCGCCGCCGCGTTTCTCGGCCGCGGTGGCCCGTGGACTGCGCGAAGGCGCGGCGATCAGCCTGGGGGTGATCGCGCTGGTGGTGATCGTGGCGCTGCTGAGTTTCGATCCGCGCGACCCGGGTTTCTCCTCGACCGGTGTGGGGGATGTCATCCACAACCGGGTCGGCAGTACCGGCGCCTTCTTCGCCGACCTGCTGTACTTCCTGTTTGGGCGGCCCGCCTACCTGCTGCCGCTGGCGCTGGGCGTCACGGCCGCGCGCATGGCGCGCGTGCGCGTTGCGACCGAGGCCAGCTCGCGCGCCAATTTCGCGGTGCGCGGGCT
Source organism: uncultured Gammaproteobacteria bacterium (assembly GCA_963789365.1). Lineage (GTDB taxonomy): Bacteria > Pseudomonadota > Gammaproteobacteria > Steroidobacterales > Steroidobacteraceae > FEN-1191. Next base: position 1,136,873 of record CAWBKJ010000004.1, on the reverse strand, counting down.
CGGGTTTGCCATGCTGCTCGCGAGCAGCTGTGCCCTGACGGGCCTGCACTGGAATCCGGGGGCGCTGCCCGCGGGCGCCGGCGGGGTGGTGGGCACCGCGATTGGCACGGGCTTGTCGAACGGAATGAACCTGCTGGGCGCAACCCTGTTGCTGCTGGCCGCCTGGGCTGCCAGCGCCGCGGTGGCCTTTGGCATCTCATGGATTCGCGTGATCGATGGCCTGGGCGCCGCCGTGTGGCGCGGCATCAAACATCTGCGCGAGCGCCGGCATGTGACGCGCGAGGTGAACGACGGGCGCGAGCGCAAGCAGGCGCGGATGGACGCGGGCGAGGCGGAAAACAAGAAACTGCGGGCGCGACCCCCGCCCCGCATCGAGGCTCCGGCCCCGGCGGTCGACCAAGAGCGAACGGGCTGAGAAGGAACGCCAGGTGCCGCTGTTTGATCCGCCGCAGGCCGGCGAATTGCCGGCGCTGGGGCTGCTCGATGACCCGGGAGCGCGCGAGGCGTCCTATTCGGCCGAAGCGCTCGAGGCCATGTCGCGGCTGGTCGAGCTCAAGCTCAAGGACTTCGGGGTCGACGTGGAGGTCGTGGCCGTGCACCCGGGTCCGGTCATTACCCGCTTCGAGATGCGACCGGCGCCCGGCGTCAAGGCCAGTCAGATCACCGCGCTGGCCAAGGACCTGGCGCGCTCGCTCTCGACCACCAGTGTGCGCGTGGTCGAAGTGATCCCGGGAAAATCGGTGATGGGCCTGGAGATTCCGAACGAGAAGCGCGAAGTGGTCACCCTCGGGGAAATCATCAAGAGCAAGGCCTACGATGAGGTGGCCTCGCCCATGGCCCTCGCGCTCGGCAAGGATATCGGCGGCGCGCCGATGGTGGCCGACCTGGCGCGCATGCCGCACCTGCTGATCGCGGGCACCACCGGCTCGGGCAAGTCGGTGGCTCTGAACGCGATGGTGCTCTCGCTCCTGTACAAGAGCACGGCCGAGCACGTGCGCCTGATCATGATCGATCCGAAAATGCTGGAGCTTTCGGTCTACGAGGGCATCCCGCACCTGCTGGCGCCGGTGGTGACGGACATGAAGCAGGCGGCCAACGCCCTGCGCTGGTGCGTGGCGGAGATGGAACGGCGCTACCAGCTCATGTCGGCGCTGGGCGTGCGCAACATTTCCGGCTACAACCGCCATGTCAAGGATGCGAGCGCGGCGGGCAAGCCGATCAAGGATCCGATTTTGCTCATGCGGGCCGCCAATGACCCGTCGATCGACCAGCGGCAGATTCCGGACCTGGGGCCCTTGCCCTTTGTCGTGGTGATCATCGACGAGCTCGCCGATCTGATGATGATGGTGGGCAAGAAGGTCGAGGAGTTGATTGCGCGCCTGGCGCAGAAGGCGCGCGCTTCCGGCATCCATCTGATACTGGCGACGCAACGTCCCTCGGTCGATGTGATCACCGGCCTGATCAAGGCCAATATTCCGACACGCATCGCCTTTCAGGTCTCGGCGCGCGTGGATTCGCGCACCATCCTCGATCAGATGGGCGCCGAATCGCTCCTCGGCCACGGCGACATGCTGTATTTGCCGCCGGGCACCGCCATTCCGACCCGCGTGCACGGCGCCTTCGTCAGTGACCAGGAAGTGCACCGCGTGGTCGACGCGCTCCGCAAGGGTGCGCCACCGACCTACATCGATGCGGTGCTCGAGGGCCCCTCGCAACCGCTGGTGGGCATATCGGGCGAGGAGGACGAGGCGGGTGGGTCCAACAGCGATCCGGAGCAGGATCCGCTGTACGATGAGGCGGTCAACATCGTGACTCGCGAACGCAAGCCCTCGATCTCCTACGTGCAGCGGCGCCTCAAGATAGGCTACAACCGTGCGGCGCGGCTGATCGAGGCCATGGAAAGCGCAGGCCTGGTCGGTCCGCTGCAATCGAACGGTGCGCGCGAAGTGCTCGCGCCCCCGCCGCCGTGAGCACGCGTCGATGGGTGCTGGGATTGCTTGGCGCCGCCTGCCTGGCGCAGGCGCCGGCGCGCGCGGCCTCGAGCAGCGCGCTGGATCAGTTCCTTGAGAACCTGCAGAGCCTGCGGGCCAGTTTTTCGCAGGTCGTGGTCGACGCCAAGGGCAACGAGCTCGAGAGCGGGCAGGGCACCTTGCTGGTGCGCCGGCCCGGAAGATTTCGCTGGGAATACACGCCCGCGGGGGCCGGCCCGCAGTTGCTGGTCGCCGATGGCACGAACCTGTGGTTCTATGACCGCGACCTGCAGCAGGCCACGGTCAAGCCCGCCGCCGCAGCGCTGACCACCACACCGGTGATCCTGCTCTCGGGCACGGCGGAGGAGATGCGCGCCGCGTTTGCCATCACCGATGAAGGGACGCGCGATGAGCTCGCGTGGGTGAAGGTGGTCCCGCGCAGTGCGGCCGCCGAATTTAGCAGCGCCGAACTGGGCTTTCGCGGCACGCAGTTGCTGCGCCTGGTGATCCACGATCGCCTCAACCAGACCGACACCTTGAACTTTACCCGCAGCGCGCGCGGAGCGCGGGTTGAGGATTCGGAATTGCATTTCACGCCACCTGCCGGGGTAGATGTGATCGGCACGCCCCAAAAAGGAAGTGATCCATGAACGCCCTCGCGCATGCTCGCTTCTGGCATGTCGTGGGCGGTGGCCTGATAGCGATCGTGGTTGTCGCTAGCCTGGTGCCGGCGGGGAGCCTGCCGCACCTGGGAATGACCGACAAGCTGGAACACATGATCGCCTACGGCGGCTTGGCGCTGTGTTACGGCGGTCTCGTGATGCCGCGTCATTACATTTATCTTGGTCTGGCACTGCTGGCCCTGGGCGGCGGGATCGAAATCGCGCAGGGGCTCATGGGACTTGGGCGCGAGGCGGACTGGCGCGATTTCTACGCCGATGCCCTTGGTACTGCGATCGGCTTGTCGCTTTGCATGGCGGGGCTGCGCCATTGGACCCGCTGGGTCGACCCATGGCTGACCCGGCGTTAAAGAGCTGGCGGCCGCTGCCCGATCGCATGCGTCCCCGCACGCTGGCCGAGTTTGTCGGCCAGCCGCAACTGCTGGGACCCGGCAAGCCCTTGTACGAGGCGATCGAAGCGCGCGCCCTGCACTCCCTGATCCTGTGGGGGCCGCCCGGCACCGGCAAGACCACGCTGGCGCGCTTGATGGCCGGCGCGTCGGATGCGGAGTTCATTCCGTTGTCGGCCGTGCAGGCCGGGATAAAGGATATCCGCGAAGCGGTCGCGCGGGCGCGCCAGGTGGCGGCGGCAGGCCATGCCACCGTGCTGTTTCTGGACGAAGTGCATCGCTTCAATAAGGCCCAGCAGGACAGCTTCCTGCCGCACGTCGAGGACGGCACGCTGGTGTTTATCGGCGCCACCACGGAAAACCCTTCCTTTGAAGTCATCGGCGCACTGCTTTCGCGCGCGCAGGTGTACGTGCTCAAGTCGCTTGAGGCCGCGGATATCCGCGCCTTGTTGGAGCGGGCGTTGACGGATCGCGAGCGGGGCCTCGGCGATAGCGGCCTGAGCATCGAGCCCGAGGCTCTCGAGCTCCTGGCGCAGGCGGGCGATGGCGACGCGCGCCGCGCGCTGGGCATGCTGGAGCTGGCCGGCGGACTCGCCGCCGCCTCGGCCACGGGCACGATCACGCTCGCCCAGGCGCGCGAGGTGGCCTCCGGCGGTCGTCGGCGATTCGACAAGGGTGGCGAGCAGTTCTACGACCAGATCTCGGCGCTGCACAAGGCGGTGCGCGGATCCGATCCGGATGCGGCGTTGTACTGGTATGCGCGCATGATCGATGGCGGCTGCGATCCGCCCTATATCGCGCGCCGGGTGCTGCGCATGGCGAGCGAAGACATCGGTCTGGCCGATCCACGCGCGCTCAGCATCGCGCTCGAGGCCTGGCAGGCCTACGAACGGCTCGGCAGCCCCGAAGGCGAACTCGCGCTTGCCGAGGCGGTGGTCTACATGGCCGTGGCCGCCAAGAGCAACGCGCTGTACAGCGGCTTGGGCGCTGCGATGGCGGATGTCGAGCGTTATGGCTCGCTCTCCGTGCCGCTCCCGCTGCGCAACGCGCCCACCAAGCTTATGAAGGAACTCGGCTACGGCAGCGGATATCGCTACGCGCACGATGAACCCGGTGCCTTTGCCGCGGGCGAGCGCTATCTGCCGGAAGGAATGCCCGACCGGCGCTATTATGAGCCGGTGCCGCGCGGCCTTGAGATCCGCATCGGCGAAGCACTCACGCGCTTGCGTGAGCGCAATCAGTCGGTACGATCTGGTACCCCGGCCGAAGGGCAGAAGTGACGTCGCAATGATCGATCCGAAGTTACTCCGCTCGGCTACCGAGGAGGTCGCGCGCAATCTGGCGCGGCGCGGGTACCGCCTGGACGTGGAGGCCTTGAACGAGCTGGAAGCCAAACGGCGCCACTGGCAACTCGAGAGCGACCGGCTGCGTGCCGAGCGCAATAGCCATGCCAAGGCCATTGGCCAGGCCAAGGGGCGTGGCGAAGACATCGCTCCGCTCCTGGCGCGTGGCGAGGCACTGGCGAGCGAGGTCGAAGAGACGGACCGGGCGCTGGCGGCGGTACTCACGGAGCTGAGCGACTGGCAACTCGGCCTGCCGAACCTGCTGAATGCTTCCGTGCCCGATGGGAGCGACGAGAGCGCCAACGTTGTGGTGCGTCAATGGGGCGAGCCGCGGGAGCTTGGATTTGTGCCGCGCGATCATGTAGCGCTCGGTGAGAAGCTGGGCGGTCTTGATTTCGAGGCCGCGACTCGCATCTCGGGCGCGCGTTTTGTGGTGATGCGCGGGGCGCTTGCCCATCTGCAGCGCGCTCTGGGGCAATTCATGCTCGATCTGCACACCAGGGCTCACGGTTACACGGAAGTGTACGTACCTTACCTGGTCTCACGTTCGACGCTGGAGGGAACCGGCCAGCTGCCGAAATTCGAACAGGACCTGTTCGCGCTGCGTGGAGAGCAGGATTTTTTTCTGATTCCCACCGCCGAAGTGTCGCTCGCCAATCTGGTGCGCGAGCAAATCATCGCCGCCGAATCGCTGCCACTGAAATTTGTGGCCCATACGCCCTGCTTTCGCTCCGAAGCGGGCGCCGCCGGTCGCGATACACGCGGCATGATTCGCCAGCATCAGTTCGAAAAGGTCGAACTCGTGCACGTCACGCGACCCGAGGACTCCTATCGCGCGCTCGAGCAGCTGGTCGGCCACGCGGAAGAGGTGTTACGTCAATTACAATTGCCGTATCGCGTCGTGGCGCTGTGCGCCGGCGATATCGGCTTTGCCAGCGCCCGCACCTACGATCTCGAAATCTGGCTCCCGGCGCAGGGCAGGTACCGGGAAATCTCCTCCTGCAGCAACTGCGAGGCCTTCCAGGCTCGTCGCATGCAGGCAAGGTGGCGCAATCCTGCGACCGGCAAGCCCGAGCTGTTGCATACACTCAATGGTTCCGGCGTCGCGGTGGGTCGTGCGTTGGTTGCGATTTTGGAGAACTACCAGAATGCCGACGGTTCGGTAACCGTCCCTGAAGTGCTGCGACCTTACATGGGCGGTTTGGCGAGAATTCCCGCATTGCCCTGAATAGTGGCGTGCACGTTCCGGGAGATGGCACTATATGGTTCGCAGCGTCACCTCAAAAAGAAAGTAGCGGAACAGCCAGACAAAGAAGAAAAACGACCAGGAGACAGCCAGCGCGACAGCGGCGCTGTACCAGGCGGTCGCCGCGTAGGTCCGCCGCAGCATGAGATAGAGGTAGGCCGCGAATACCAGCTGCAACACCAATGAAACTGTGCCGTCGTTGATGACCTTTTCGGTCGGCAGCCCCATCGCCCACAATAGATAGATTACCGGCACCAGCACTGCGGGCAGCAGTATGCCGATCAGTACCAGCGCGAATGCCCAAAAATGGGTGGCGATTACCAGGTGTTCGGCGAGGAATCTGCGCTTCCGGAAGAACAGCAGCCCAAACAACAGCGCAATCACGGGAATTAACACAATTAGCAGGGTCTTGGAGAGTATTGCAGTCTTCTCGTCGTAGCGCCGTTCCAAAGCAGGATAGGTGATGTGATCGCGCTGCAGCTTCTGCTCGACCCGTTGCGCGGCATAGTCGGCGTAGTAATCGTTCCCGTGAAGCTGGACCGCCAGCGGCGTCGCAAAGGTATTGAACTGAATATCTAGCGACGCGGGAATCGGGATGGCATGCAGCACCGTCAGGGAAATAAAATAGACAATGCTGACGAATACAAACAGTCGCAGTGGGCTCACCAACGGCACGCGTCGCCCACGCAGATAGTCCACGGACAACAGGCCGGGTCGGCGTACCAGCAGCCACGAACTTCGCAACAACTTGGAATCCAGGTGTGTGAGTGCGTCGAGCAACTCTTCGAGGTAGTGGCGCCAGGAAAGGCCATGCGCTATCGGACGCTGCTCGCCGCATTGGGGGCAGAAGGGGTCGCTCATCGCAGTGCCACAGGTTGGGCAGGCGAGACCTTGGTTCAATTTGGGACACCTCCCGCGATTCCGAAGATACCATGACTGCCGTGGTTTCACGTGGTGGGTGCCGTTGGCCTCATATTTGTGCACTGCTCGCGCTGGAACGGCAGAACCTAAGTTGCAGGCCGTAGCTGGTCGAGTGGGGTAGGATTCCAGTAAAGTTCACACCGCGGCGCGGTAACTGAGGAGAGGTGGCAGAGCGGTTGAATGCACCGGTCTTGAAAACCGGCAGTCCTTCACGGGACTCGTGAGTTCGAATCTCACCCTCTCCGCCAAATTCAACCTACGTTGATCGCGTCGGCTATCCTCCTATCTCTCAAAGCACCCTTCAAGTAGCAAGCGACGTCGGCCATTCAAGGACAGCAGGGCTGAAGACCGTGGCTGTTGGATAGTGCGGAGTACCTAACAGTGATCATCCGGGCGCGGGGCGTCAGATCCGCTGCCACGCCGTCCCAGTCCACTCAGGATGCACTCGGCGCAAACTGGATAGCGATTGGCGTCACGCCCTGTGGACGAACCAGCGGCGTGGAGCTGCCGATTGTCGGCGCGAAATAGACAACGAATGGCCTCGCGTCGCTCGGTCATTCCCGAATCGCGATTCCATTTGCAAGTCCGATCGGAGCCGATGGACATGCTACTTCCGTGATCGAGGAAGGCGCCATTCAATCGTTTCATCGAACACGAAGCTGAGCCGACAACCATCGGAGGTGGTACTTCAAATCGCAGGCGTAGAGATGCCGAAAATAGGTGCGTGGTTCGGAAACTCAAGATTGCAGGCGGCTGGTATAATCTGTCGCCCTTACCCGAGCGGAAGGTCACGATGCTTAACACCGATAGGCTGGCGTTCTTCGGCCCAGGATCGGAGTGGTTCTGGACGATGCTGCAGTTCGCGGCCCTTGTCATTACGTTCGGTGCAATCTACCGGCAGTTGCGTGCCCAACAACTGCAGATTCGGGACAACTCGAAAGTGCTTCGTTCGCAGGCTCATTACAACGCCGTGTTACTGATCCAGAGGCCGTGGGAGTTTCTCATACAAGATCAGGGGCTGGCTGGCATAGTCTACACCGCGTATGTTACGCCTGACGCATTAAGCAAGATCGACTGGGCGCGCGCCAGCAGCTACATGTTCATGCAGTTCATCGCTTGGGAGTACGTTTACTACCAGGACAAGGACGAGTCGATTCCCAGGCAACTGCTGGTGGGTACGGATGCCTACCACAAGGCGCTCATCCAGACGAAGCCGGGTTATGCGCGCTTCTGGGCCGAGTTCGCGGATCAGTTTGATGAGCCGTTCCGTTCCTATGTGGCCGCTGAATTTTCTCGCAGGACCATGGCATAGCCGGGTCCCGGTTATCACCGCCAAATTTGTGACTCCCGCTCATTATCCGAAGCAGGCCGCGAGTGTCGGCATTCGGGAAGGTGGGCGGAGCCTTGAGCCTGACAGTACGTTTTTTCTATGTCGAGCTGTCGCAGGGCACGAGCAAGGAATGCCGTCCGCGTTGCACCTGTGTATACAGTGAGCGTGGAATTTCGAGAATTACAGAGTTTGGGGTTGAGTTCGCACCTTGCCAGTTCAGGTGTTTACGTGCGACTGCGTGTGAGTGTGTGCGAATTCACGGACTTGAAAACCGGCAAGGCTTCACGGCCTTCGTGAGTTCGAATCTCACCCTCTCCGCCAAAAACAATCACTTGAGTTTCGCTGCTGGTCTTTTCCGAACTCGCGCAGTCGATTTGTTACACCACAAGCAGCAATGGCGGCGCGTTATGAGTAGTGCGTACCTCCTGGATCAGCGGAAACACAGCGGCTCGTTTTGTCAGATCAGCGGTGGCTCGATGCGCAATAAGCACTAGGCTCACAACGACCGCTGAATTAGCACGTCTCGAAAGGCGAGGGTGCAAATTCGCCATGTGTGACGCTGATGCTTTAGCCGGTTATGTGCCCGTGCCCGTGAGAGTGACCGAGCGGCCACCGCCCCCGCCGTTCACGTCCAGAAAGGCCGTCTTTGCGCCCTCGGTGGTCGGCCTGAAAATCGCCTCGAGCGTGCAGGTTCTATAGGCCGCCAACGATTTGCCGCAGGTATCGCTAAAGGTGAACTGCCCAGGAGCCGTACCCCTCAGCGCGATGCCCGTAATGGCCACGGTTTTGGGGCTGGTGTTCGTCACGGTCACCGACTGCGCGGCACTCGAGGTGTCAATCGGAAGTTTGCCAAAGGCGAGCGAGCGCGGGGTGAGGGTGAGCACCGAGGTCGTTACGGCCTCGCCAGCGATCGCCACCGACATAGGGAAGTGCCCAGCCGCGAAGGGCGAACCGGCGACGGCGCGCAAGGCCCCCGTGGAGCTGTTGATGGTGTAGGACGAGACGTTGCCTGATGAACAATCTCTGGAAGATTCGCACTGATTCGCCACGAAAACGAACCGGCCCGAGGGATCCACCGTCACCGAGCGAGGCTTGTTCCTAGCCGCGAATGGCGAACCGGCGACCGTGCTCAAGGCTCCCGTGGAGCTGTTGATGGTGTAGGCCGAGACCGTGCCATATCCATAATTTGCCACGTAAGCGAACTGGCCCGAGGGGTCCAACGTGACCGACTGAGGGAAGTGGCCAGCCGCGAAGGGTGACCCGGCGACCGCGCGCAAGGCTCCCGTGGAGCTGTTGAGAGTGTAGGCCGAGACCGTGTCATCTCCCTCATTCGCCACGTAAACGAACCGGCCCGAGGGGTCCACCATAACCGAGAGAGGGGTGTTCCCGGCCGCGAACGGCGAACCGGTGACCGCGCGCAAAGCCCCCGTGGAGCTGTTGAGGGCATAGGCCGAGACCGTGTTATCTCCTTGATTCACGACGTAGGCGAAACGACCCGAGGGATCCACCGTCACCGAGCTAGGTTCGACCCCGGCCGCAAAGGGCGAACCGGCGACCGCGCGCAACGCCCCCGTGGAGCTGTTGATGGTGTAGCCCGAGACGGTGTTATCTCCATAATTCGCCGCGTAAGCGAACTGGCCCGAGGGGTCCACCGTCACCGAGTTGGGGGTGGATCCGCTTGCAAACGGCGAACCAGAGATCGCCCGCAAGGCCCCCGTGGAGCTATTGATAGTGTAGGCCGAGACCGTGCCTACCTCATTCGCCACGTAAACGAACCGGCCCGACGGGTCCACCGTCACCGATGTAGGTAAGTCTCCGGACGCGAAGGGCGAACCGGCGACCGCACCTAAGGTCCCCGTGGAGCTGTTGATGGTGTAGGCCGAGACCGTGTTATCTCCCCAATTCGCGACGTAAGCGAACTTGGGTGTCGGATTGGCGAAGGCACGGTTGGCAAACGCGAACGGGAGGCCGAGTAGCAGAGTAAGGGCTGCGCCGAGCGGGGTGAGTTGTCTCAGCATGTTGTTCTGCTTCATGGTCGGCATCCCCCAAAAATGTCTTGTAATTCGGCGCGCAACAGGCTCCGCGAGACTCACTATCGACGCGCCGCACGCCAGGTTCAGATATACGCCCATTTACGGATCAAGCACAAAATATTCTCAAGCGGCCGAACTGATCCGTAAGGCACTGTGGCGGATCATTTCAACTGCGCGCACTCGCAATCCAGCGTTAAGTCAAATCTCGGCGTGAGTGGGAAATTCCAGAACCTCCCGAAATAGTGGGTTCTGCGGCGGTGTGTGACTGCGCGTGCGAGCGCAATACGGGCCTCTGTTGAGGCGCGTTTGTCTACGTCGCGCAGGTACAGCACACGGGCAAGAACTCCTGTCGTGTATACACCTTTGTCACAGTGAGCGCGAAATTCCGAGAATTACAGCGTTTGGGGTTGAGTTCGCACCTCGCTAATTCAGGTGTTTACGTGCGACTGCGTGTGTGTGTGCGTGAAATCACGGACTTGAAAACCGGCAAGGCTTCACGGCCTTCGTGAGTTCGAATCTCACCCTCTCCGCCAAAAACAATCAGGTGCGTTCGCTCCTCGGTCTTTTCCGAGCGCGTGCAGTCGATTTGTTACACCACAAGCAGCACTGGTGGCGCGTTATGAGTAGTACGTGCCTCCTGGATCAGCGGAAACACAGCGGCTCGTTTTGTCAGATCAGCGGTGGCTCGATGCGCCGTAAACACTTGGCTCGCAACGACCGCCGAATTAGCATGTCTCGAAAGGCGAGAGTTCAAATTTGCCATGCGCGACGCTGATGCTGTGATCGGTTTACTTGCCCGTGCCCGTGAGTCTCACCGAACGCAGCCCCCGCCCCCGCCGTTCACGTCCAGGAAGGCGGTCTTTGCGCCCTCCGTGGTCGGCCTGAAAATCGCCTCGAGCGTGCAGGTTCTATAGGCCGCCAACGATTTGCCGCAATCATCGGTAAAGGCGAACTGCCCAGGAGCCGTACCCCTCAGCGCGATGCTGGTGATGGCCACGGTTTTGGCGCTGGTGTTCGTCACGGTCACCGACTGCGCGGCACTCGAGGTGTTGATCGGAAGGTTGCCAAAGGCGAGCGAGCGCGGGGTGAGCGTGAGCACCGAGGTCGTTACGGCCTGGCCGGCGATCGCCACCGAGAAAGGGTCGTTCCCGGCCGCGAAGGGCGAACCGGCGACCGCGCGCAAGGCCCCCGTGGAGCTGTTGATGGTGTAGGCCGAGACGTTGCCTGTGAACATCACTGCGACGATTCGCCACGTAAGCGAACCGGCCCGAGGGGTCCACCGTCACCGAGTTAGGGGTGTTCCCGGCCGCGAAGGGCGAACCGGCGACCGCGCGCAAGGCCCCCGTGGAGCTGTTGATGGTGTAGGCCGAGACGCTGCCTGTGAACAATCACTGGAGAACGCACTCATTCGCCACGTAAGCGAACCGGCCCGAGGGGTCCACCGTCACCGAGAGAGGGAAGGTCCCGGCCGCGAAGGGCGAACCGGCGATCGCGCGCAAGGCCCCCGTGGAGCTGTTGATGGTGTAGGCCGAGACGTTGCCTGCTGAACAATCACTGGAAGAGCGCACTCATTCGCCACGTAAGCGAACCGGCCCGAGGGGTCCACCGTCACCGATTGAGGGTCGTTCCCGGCCGCGAAGGGCGAACCGGCGACCGCGCTCAAGGCCCCCGTGGAGCTGTTGATGGTGTAGGCCGAGACGCTGCCTGCTGAACAATCACGGAAGAGCGCAAGATTCGCCACGTAAGCGAACCGACCCGAGGGGTCCACCGTCACCGAGTGAGGGGTGATCCCGGCCGCGAAGGGCGAACCGGCGACCGCGCTCAAGGCCCCCGTGGAGCTGTTGATGGTGTAGGCCGAGACGGTGTTATCTGCTCGAATTCGCCACGTAAGCGAACCGGCCCGAGGGGTCCACCGTCACCGAGTCAGGGTCGCTCCCGGCCGCGAAGGGCGAACCGGCGACCGCGCGCAAGGCCCCCGTGGAGCTGTTGATGGTGTAGGCCGAGACGCTGCCACTGAACAATCATCGGCGAGACGCAAATTCGCCACGTAAGCGAACCGGCCCGAGGGGTCCACCGTCACCGAGTCAGGGTTGGTCCCGGCCGCGAAGGGCGAACCGGCGACCGCCCTCAAGGCCCCCGTGGAGCTGTTGATGGTGTAGGCCGAGACGTTGCCTCGTGAATCAAGAGTCGCACAGATTCGCCACGTAAGCGAACTTGGGTGTCGGATTGGCGAAGGCGCGGTTGGCAAATGCGAACGGGAGGCCGAGGAGTAGCGTCAGGCCTGCGCCGAGCATGATCAGTTTTCTCACGACGGTTTCGTGATGTGTCTTCTTCATGGTCGGCATCCCCTAAGATCGTTTTGTAATTCGGCGCGACAATAGGGCCTGCGAGGGTGAATGTCGACGCGCCGGAAAGCTGGGTTCGAGATATACGCGCATTTACGGATCAACGTCAAAAATTCTCCGGCGGCCGGTCTCATCCGTAAAGCACCGTGCTGAACCATGTCGATTGCGGGCGCAACCCAGCGTTAAGTCAAATCTCGGTGCGAGTGGGAGAATTCGGAACCTCCTTAATTAGTGGGCTCCGGGGCGGTGTGTGACTGCGCGCGCGCGCGAAACGTGCGCTCCTGCTCCAGGCGCGCCGTTCCGCCGCGCGCTGACACGGAACACAGGCAAGGACTGCCGCCGTGTCACACTTGTGTATACAGTGAGTGCGAAATTCCGGGAATTACAGCGTTTGGACCTGAGTTCGCACCTTGGCCATACACGCACTTACGTGCGACTGCGATGCGAGTACGTGCGAATTCACGGACTTGAAAACCGGCAGTCCTTCACGGGACTCGTGAGTTCGAATCTCACCCTCTCCGCCAATCTGGACGGCTCCGCCTTTGGCTCGTTACGAATGGTGCTGACCGATTGCAACCGGCAGAGCCAAATCAGCTCTTGAGCATCGCGGCGGCGTCGCGTGCTTCCCTGAGCTGCTTCCAATTTGATGCGTACTTGAGGGCCTCGTCGTACTTGGCGAGCGCCTCTTTTGTGTTGTGCTGCATCTTGAGCGCATCGCCCCATGCTTTCAGCGGATCAGCCCAGTGGGGAGCACGCTGGTTTGCGGCGCTGAGCTTGGCGATTGCGCCTGCCAGATCCCCGCGTTTCGCAAGCGCAACGCCCCAAGAGTAATACGCCGCAGGTAAGTCGGGTGCGAGAGCGACCGCCTCTGCATAGGCATGCTGCGCACCGGCCCAGTCGCCCCGGCCATCGAGAATGTCGGCGTGGAAGCGATAGCAGTCCACGTAAGTGCCCGCCGTCCTCAGTACGGCGTTGGCCTTTTCGGGATGCCCCGCCGTTTCCTCGGCCGGAGCGATCCAGCAAGCGTATCCCGGGTAGTTCGCTGCGACGATGGGATTCGCGTAGGCTGCCGCGAAGGCTTCCATTTCGCTCGCGCTGGCAGGCGCATCGCCGGCTTCGGCGGCCAGCCGTCCGCGCACGAAATGCATAAGCGCACCAATGGTCGGGTCGTTGGCGTCTTCCTTGATCGTCTTGAGCTCGAGATCCGCTGCTGCCGGATCGTGCAGTCGCATTTGGATATCCGCGATGCCTAGGCTGGCCGTCGCAAGCCCAGTACCCGCGCCGCCATTTTCCGCGGCGTCGACCATAATTCCTTCGAGCCAAGGCCCTAGGTTCCAGGTGAGCACGTCCCAGTTCTGGTAGTTCGTTTCCGGTGCGCGACCTGGCCGGCCGCCTGCCGCCTGCCGCATCGCCTCACCGGCTTGCCAAGCATGTTCCTCCTCGCCCAAGAGCCAGAGGCTGTTCATGACGTTGTTATGTGCTGTCCAGTAGTCTGGCTTCAATTTCAGCGCCGCACGGTACAGCTTGAGGGATTCCTCAACGGAGCCGCCGGTATTTTGTATGCCGTTGGCCCACACATTCAGTAGGTAGGGACGATCCTCGGGGTTGGCGGCGCCGAACGCCGTCCGGCAAAACTCGATCGCTTCCTCGTTCCGGCCGGAGTTCTGCAGGTAATAGGCAAAGCGCGCTGGTTGGGATTTGGCATACACGTACTCAGCCGCCAGTGTGACTAGTTTCCGCAGTTCCGTGGCGGAGCCCTCAAAGGTGCTGGCTGGCACTCCGTTGCCGCGCACGGTGAGGGCGAGGCCGCCACCCGGGGTCTCAATGAGATCCCCCTCGATGTGCACATCGTGGCCATACCGCTCCTTGAGCAGGCGGGAGATCTCGCCTAGGGAAATGCCGGTCTCTGGTACTTCCAGCTTGACCTCGCTCGACCAGCCGCTGGCCTGGTCGAGTCTCTGCTTCGTGCTTCGTGTGGCGTCCTGCAGCCGGCTGAGTTCATCGAGCAAGCCGCTGGCGACCACAACACCATCGATTCCGCGTTCCGCCAGCGGCGGCGGTGCATGAAACGGGTCGACAATGACACGATGCGAGGTCAGAGCGTCGCGGATTATCATCGCGCCGCCGAGGCCAAATATGCTCGCGACCAGCGCCACAAACACCTGGAAGGCGACCCGCAGACGCATACCAAAAAGGCGCGGCCCCCATTCCCGTTCGAATATCTCGTGTTCGGATTCGACCGTCCTGCGCTGGGCCTTCAGCAGTTTCCGCTGCTCCCGGAACAAGGCCACCGTCTCTGCGACGACCTCCGGGTCTTGCTTTTCGGTGTTTGCGGCCACCGCCGCCACTAACCCCTCGGGGCCGACGTCAGCGGAGGTTTGCTTTTCCGGCTCGTCGCTGAGTATCCCGCTGAGCAACCCTTCACGCATAACACTCTCCGCCAAATTAGACAGGACCGGTTTTGACCCAGAACGACCGGTAGCGGCCGTCCGCTACCAGGCGGGACAGCTTTTGAGCCATCCAAGACCCTCGGGACCGTGCACGGTCGGGCAATGGAATTCAGCTGCTTATTTTCGTCGCCGCCTCGCGCGCTTCCTTCAGCTGCTTCCAGTTTGGCGCGTACTTGAGCGCCTCGTCGTACTTGGAAGTCGCCTGCTTCGCCTTGCCCTGCTTCAGCAGTACATCGCCCCAGGCTTTCAGGGGGTCGGCCCAGTGAGGGCCTTTTTGATTGGCAGAGTCGAATTTCGCCGCGGCCCCGGTTAGATCTCCATGCTTCGCGAGCGCAACGCCCCAAGAGTAATAACCGGCAGGAAGATTAGGTCCCAAAGTCACGGCTTTTGCGTACCATTCCTGTGCTCCGGCCCAGTCATTACGCAGTGCCAAGATGTCTGCCTTGAATCGGTGGCAATCTACCGCGTCCGCCCCGCCGAACGGCTTAAGGGCGGCCTCTGCCTTCGCGGCCTGCCCGGTTTTCTCGTAGGTCACAGCGGAGTAGCAGATGTATTTAGGATTTAACGTGGCGACCGTTGGGCTGGCATAGGCGATCGCGAAGATATCCCACTGATGTGCTGCTTCATTGAGATCTCCAACCTTCTCGGCAATAAAGGCTCGAGCCATCGCCGCAGCAGCAACGTCCGGAGGATATTTCTCATCGATTGGCGTCGTCTTAAGACGCAAGGCAGCCGCTTCGACGTCGTGTAATTGGGCGTCCAGTTGCGCAATAAGGAGGTTCTCTGCGCCACTGCCGGCCGAAGTAGTGCCGACGCCTCCGTGCGAATCGACGTCTAAGACGTTGCTTGCACGTTCGGCCTGTAGATCCCAAACAATTTCATCGTAATTTTCATACATTTCGTCCGGAGCTTTTCCAGGGCGTCCGCCCGCAACCGTCATCATCTGCTCGGCAACATGGACCACACCTTCTTCATCGCCCAAAGCCGAGAGCGCATACATGATGTTGTTGTAGCCGGTCCAATAATCGGGCTTTAACCTCACTGATTCCCGAAACAAAGTCAGCGCGCGGGCGGCCGCCCCGTCGCCACCCTTGTCAGAAATCGCGACCCCCCAGCCATTGAGCACGTAGGGGCGCTCGCTTGGATCGACAGTGTTGTAGGCAGATTCCGCGAATTGGATGGCCTCATCATCCCGATTCACGGAAGTCAGATAAGCCATCCACAACCCTGGCTGGGACTGGCTGAAAAGGTATTCGCCGGCCTGCGTCAGCAACTTCTCTAGTGTTTCGGCCCCACCTGTGAACGTCTTGGGTAGTATTCCGTTCCCACGTACCGTAAGCGCAAGTCCGCCAGCAGCGGTCCTATACAAATCGCCATCGATCCGTTGGTCATGACCGAACCGGATCTTGACCATGCGCTCGAGTTCTCCAATTGATATACCGGTGTCGGGCACATCCACCGATATCTCACCGGTCCAGGCATTCGTAAGATTGCGATGTTCAATGGGCGTCCGGCAGGCGGCCTGAATTTTCGTTAGGACATCTAGAAGTCCTGCGGCGAGCACCTTTCCATTCAAACCGTCGTTCGCGAGTGCAGGCGGCACTTCAAATTGCTCGATGACAACGCTACGCGATTGTGTGGCCGAATAAACAATAATGGCGAACCCTAGACCTATGACGGTGGCAAAAAGGGCAAAGAACAACTGGAAGCCTGCCCGCAACCTCAAACTCAGAAGGCGCGGCCCCGCCTCGGTTTCGAAGACTGCGTACTCGGCTTCGATATTCTTGCGTTGCGACTTTAGAAGCTCCGTCTGCTCCCTGAACATTGCGCGAGTGTCTGCAGAGAGTTCAGAGTTCTGGTGCGCGACGTTGGCAGCAACGGCCGCGACAAATGGCTCAACCCCACCTTCAGCAGGGTCTAGTTTTTCCGCTTCGCCGCCGAGGACCCCACCGAGCAGGCCTTCCGCCATTTTCTTCTCCCCCCAACTGGCTTGGGAAGATGTTCCTAGACTTCGTCGTAAATGGCAACCAAGGACACGCTGGTGAGATCGAATCCAAGCGTCAATGCGGCATAATGTGTCAAAACCCGCTCCATAACGTTATTTTCGAAAGGAGGATGAACTGCGAGTCGCATTCAAGTTGCACCAACGTAACAAATGCGCCAAAGGATGGCGTTCGGCACCGTGGGGAAGAATGCCGTTTGCGAGCGAGCATTTATCACCAAGGGGCGGGCCGTCGGTCTTAAAATCGGCGGGTTTTCGCTGGACTCGTGAGTGCGATTCTCACTCTCTCCGCCATTTTTGGGCTGTCCTCCTCAAGGAACGCACCGTTGGACTTTGCAAGCGAATTTGTAACTCGGTTGCCCATCCGCAAAAATTCATGGGTCCTTTTTGTGCTCACCGCACTCTATAAGGGTGAGCTTGATTTAAGTCGCTCAGCTTAGGATGGCCCGTGAGATCAATATTTGTCCGCAATATTCATCAGGGGTGGGGAGCTGCGTACGGTCAAAATACCGCTAATCTAGCGACCCTCAAGACGTGACCTGCTTGGCGTACCGTACTGGCTTGGCGATGGCGTTCCTGTTGGTCGCGTCATGTGGCGGTTCCGCCGCCAAACCCGATTTCACTTTCGCTGTCAGCCCAACGTCGGTCACTGTCGGTCAGGGCGCGACTTCGGAGGCTGTAATGACGGGCGCTTCGCCCCTGAATGGGTTCCAGGGGTCCGTCACAGTAACCCTCTCGGGCCTTCCTTCCGGCGCGAGCACGCAGCCGTCGTTCCCACTGCAGGTGCCCGCTTGTGGGGGGGATCCCAATATGGTGGTTGACTGTGCGCAATTTAGTCCGCAATTCACGATTACGACCACGGACGCGACCCCGCTGGGCAGCGTGACTCTTACCCTGCGCGCGAGCAGTGGCTCTTTGGCCCATGAGGCGACCCTCACCCTGGTTACGGTCCCGGTGGTACAGACCTCGCAGCAGGGCACGATGCTCTACCTTGAAAGCCGCGCCAACGGTCATACGGCGCGAATCGGGCTGGACACCGCCTGGGGCGGTGCGATCGTGGAAGTGAGCATGGACGGCACCAACTTCGTCAACCAGCACGACACGGGTCGTGAGGTGCAGCCCGCGCTGTACGACGGCGCGGCGTCATATCCGGATTGGGGTCCGGGAAGCACGTATGGCTGGGACCCGGTGCTGGCCGGCGATGCCTATGGCCGGGGTAGTGCAGTGCTAATGCAAACTGTATCGCCTGACTCGCTCTACACGCGGAGCGTACCGTTGCAGTGGTGGCCCGATAACTTCGGCGGTGGCGCGAGTGCGGCCGCCGTGGCCGATGTGACCATCGAACAAACCGTGACTGTCGCCGCTGCTGCGCCGCTCGTGTTCAAGGTGCACTACAAATTCATCCATAGCGGCTCGGACACGCATTACAACAGTGGCCAGGAATTTCCGGCCGTCTATGTGAATTCGACGTACACGACGTTTGCATACTATGGCGCAGATACTCCCTGGTCGCATGGTCCCCTTACGACGGTACCGACCATCCAGATTCCCGCCAGTCCCGTTCCCCGCGCGAGCTATGCGCCGGAGCTGTGGGGTGCTCTCGTCGATGGCGCAGGCCAGGGCTTGGCCGTGTACGTGCCGGGCCAGTACCCGTACGAAAATGCCTGGGGATTCGCCAATCAATCCGGCTCCGGGCCGCTCGGCAACGCGACGGTGTACATGTTGCCGTCAGTCTATTTCACAATTGCGCCCAACGCCGTGATCGAGGGTGATGTCTACCTGGCGCCTGGAGACCTCCTTGCGGCTCGCGAGGGGATCTACGCGATCCACCAGTCGCTGGCGCCCGCGGACCTGTCCGCGCCATTGATCAACTTCGAACAGCCCGTTGCCAACGCCACCATCAGCGGTACCGCCACTATTTCCGGGTGGTCCTTCGATAACATTGGGTTGGCCGGCGTGAGCGTGTACGTCGATGGCGTCGAGGTCGGAAGCGCAACGACTGGCGGCTCGCGACCCGACGTTGCGAGCGCGTACCCGCACGTTGCTCCGCCCGACTCTGGGTGGTCCTACCAACTAGATAGCACGAAGCTCGCCAACGGCGCGCACTCGCTCACCATCCGCGCGTCGGATTCCGCAGGCAACACGGCTATCAACTCACCCCTGTCGGTGACGGTCAGCAATTGATGGCGGAGTCGACGGAGTTGCCTCGCCGAATGGGTTAGCCGTCACACCTGAGTACACCGTGGCTTCATTCCACAATCGCGAACAAAGTGACGGTACGACCCGATCTGTCTCACTGAGTGTGTGAGCGAGCCTGCAAGCCCACAAACAAGGCGTGGGCAATTGCCGGTCGGCGCAACTGCGGCCGGGGGATCAGCGATACGTGGGGCCGCTGAGTTGGCTTACGCTAGGGGGTATGTCCCCGCCTTGGCGATTGCGCGATTCCCGCTGCAAGTCCACGACGCTATCCTTATTGCCCTGAGCGCGAATGACAAGTGCGCTGACCTGCTCGGGTGTTACACAAGTGGTTGTCTCGAATCTTGTTCCAACCTTCGCATCTTTGTGGCAGTACACCGTTTTGCCGTCGCGCACCTTCGGGAAGTAGCCTAGGTCGTGCGCCGACTTTGCGGTGGCTGCAGCGGCAGCTGCGGCATCCGGCGACGGCGCTACCGCAGCAGCAGGGGAGGTGGGGCCGGCTCCGGACGCCTTCGCCGGCGGCGCACTTAGCGGCGCCACGGCCGGTGTCGCGAACGTCGGTGCGCTGGAAGGTGGTGCCGGCTCGGGCTCGCTACTGAAGGCGGGCAGGCTGAAACCAGCCAGTACACCAGTCACGACGAAGGCTGTGGTGAGCGTCATGGCCGAACCTCCAACGTGCATATGGCAGTACTGAAGTCTTCGTGATTGTAGTCCGTTCGAACCACGCATGAGATAAATCTAAAGCACTTCAGTTTTGCATTTACGCGCTCGTAGACACCAGGTACGGACAAACCATCGGACTTGAAGATCGGTGTTGCGGGGCATCATGGAACCTCCGGGTAGGATTCCGCCGACGCTGATACCGCTCGGAAGCGAAACGTGCGCATCTGCTGCAGGCGCGTTTTTCTCGCTTGGACTGATGCAGTGCACCGGCAAGGACTCCCCTCGTATTATCCTTGCGTATACCGGCTGAGCGACACTCCAGGAATTATGGGATCTGGACTTGGGTTCGCTCCCCGGCTATTGAGGTGCTCGAGTGCGACGCCGACGCCTACGTGTGCGAAATCACGGACATAAAAATCGGCAGTCCTTCACGGGACTCGTGAGTTCGCATTTCGCCCGCCCCGCCAATTTAGATACGACAAGTGGAATGAGCGAATAACCGCCGGTCAAGGAAACCGAGCGGCAATTTGAAGCTAATTATGCTCAAAGCCAGGTCGTCTGGGGCCCTGTGTCACGGACCGGCGCCATCTCGAGCCCGACATTATTGCGGAGCACCTGTTTGTTCCAGCGTTTCGGACGCGTCAATCCGCAGCCAGAGAGCCGCACCGAACACCAGCGCGCCAGCCATCGACAGAAGCACCACGTCATAGTTTCCAGTGCGCTGGACCCAATATCCGCAGATTAGCGATGACACCAAACCCCCCATGGCACCCGCCGTGTTCATGCATCCGGCCACTGCCCCGGCATATCGCTTCCCTATGTCGACGCAGGTTGCCCAGACGGTCGGCTGCTGCAATGTAATACCCGCGTAGCACAATCCCAGCCAACCGAGGGCGACATAGCGGTCCACAGCCATATAGGCAGCCAGCGCGGAACCCGCCGCCACCACGAGGCCGCCAACACCAACCAGACGCGGTCCCCACTTTGGACCAAAGCGACGCAGCGCCGCGTCGCGGGCAAAACCACCCACAATGTTTGATAGAGCGCCCAGAACAAACGGCAATGCGGACAGCTTCGTTTCAGCCTCGGTAAAGCCGCGCGCCTGCATCATGTAAGTAGGCAACCAGAAAAGAAAGAAATAGTACGCATACAGATATGAAAACGTCGATAGCATGATCACCCTGACATTCCGGTTTGCGAGAATCGCCTGCCACGGGAATCTGCGCGGAACATCCTCTGGAGGCAAACCGATTTCCGCGATTTCCCGCTCGCTAATCCCGACCTTTTCCATCGGACGGTTTCGATACAGTCGCCACCAGCCGCACGCCCAGGCGATTCCGAAAGACCCGAAGATGTAGAACGAGGTCCGCCAGCCGAAATGAGTTTGGATTGGGACGATCAATAGTGGCGCGAGTACCCCACCCAGTTGGCTCGAGAAGAAAATAATGCCGAACGCGCGACCACGCTCCGCCTCCGGAAACCAGCGAAACACGCTCGTGGACGCGGTGGGATAAGCGCCAGCTTCGCCGGCGCCAAACAGAAACCGGACAGTGACGAGCGACCACAGACTTGAGGCTAAGCCGGTAAGCGCGGTAAACGCTGACCACCACAGTACGATCCGGGTAAGCATCGCTCTTGCACCGAATCGATCGCCGAGAAATCCACTTGGGATTTCGAAAAGAGCGTAGGCGATCGCAAATGCGCCGGTGATGTAACCCCAGTCCTGGGGACTGAGGTGGAGATCTGCCTGCATCCGTGGTCCTGCGACTGAAATACAGACGCGATCGACATAAGTAAGTACCGAGAATATCGCTAGAAGACTCAGCACGCGATGGCGATATGTCACAACAAATAATCCCCCCAGACGGGCAGCGTTGCTCCATGCGGGACTCGAAGTGGATGGGACGCTGGCGAAACACCGGTCCTCAACGCAATGGAGCCTGAGCAGCCGGCATGGTACTTCGTCACGACGACCCGACGGGAGCGATCATTGATCGTGGCGACTGTCGAGCGGGGCGTCTGGCAATCACGATCCTCACCCTGAGATCATCGTTAAGATTATTGGTTTCCGCTCTCCATCAACAACGGCGCCAACTCCGCGCGATTCAACGCTTGATTAAGCTGGGGAAGCTTGTCGTGCAGGATTGCTTGAAAGTCCGAATCGGCGCTTTGTGCTTGTTCCTCGTAGGTCTTGAGCAGATCCAGCTGAGTCGCCCGCGGCGCGAAATCGGCACTGCCGGCTACATCGCCACCGCCGGTGCCCACCTCGGCATTGAGCCATATGAGATCAAGATAGGTCCCATACGATTCGACGAAGTATTTGTCGTCGCTGTTGCGCAAGGCCTGCGATACTAAGCGTGATTCAACTCCCTCCAGCTGCTTGTCAAAAGTCTCAGTCGTTTTGAGCAGCTCATTCTTCTGTTGTTCCTGCGCCTCGCTCAACTCGGGCGCGGGTGCCTTGCTTGGGTGCGCGTCATACTCGTCGTCCTCTTCCGCCAAGGGGGGTTCCAGTTTGTCCTCCTCTTTGTCGGGACGCAGCGTGGCCTCGATGACCTCGATCTGCTTCCTCAGCCATTCAATGCGATTTACGAGATCCGATACGTGGCTGATGTCGTCACGTATCCTCACCAGGGTCTTCACCGAGGCCTCGATGTCGGCCGCCGACCCCGGCGCGTGGGGGTCGCTCAAGATGGTGAGCGGCTGAGTGAATGTCTGCCCAGCCACCGTCAGCCGTACCGAATATGCGCCGGGCGCTGCAATGGGTCCCACCTCGGCCGGCTCTGATCCCCAATGCGTAACATGTCTGGAGTCGGTATCGCGAAATCTCGGTTCGTCCCACACTCGGGGATTGTCGGGAGCTACCGACCTCATGGCCACGACTCGTGGTGAGTCATAGCGCAGATCCCATTCGACGCGGCTCAGACCGACGACGAGATCTTTGGGTTCTTCGGGCTTGAGCTTTCGTATCACCGTGCCCTGGGAATCAAGGATTTCGAAGCGAATCGGATTGTCGGGCACCGATTTGAGCGCGAAGTTGAGCATCGCGCTCGGACCGCGCACAAAGCGATAGGCGGCTCGGGGCTCGAACAAGACGATCGCGGCATCGGCACGGTGCTTGACCATCTGCTCCAAAGGCGTGATGTCGTCCAGAATGTAGAGCCCGCGGCCGTAGGTCGACACCACCAGGTCATGGAAAGTCGGTTGGACTACGGCCCAAGTGACAGGCGCCGGCGGCAGGCCGGTCTTGATTTGCGTCCAGTGGCTACCGTCGTCGAGCGAGTAGAACAGGCCATTGCCCGTACCAGCGAACAGCAACCCTGCTGAGTTGGGATCGTCCGTTATGGTGCGAACATAGGACAACTCGTGCTTGGGAAGATCGCCGCTGATTCGCTTCCATGTTTTGCCATAATCCGTGGTCTTATAGATGAAGGGATCGCGATTATCGACAAGGTGCAGATCGACCGCGACATAAGCGCTGGCGGCATCGAAACTTGATGGCGCGATGCTGGTTATCGTACCGTCGGCCGGCAGACCGGGCAGGTGCTGACCTACATTAGACCAGTGCGCCGCGGCGTCTTGCGTAAGCCAAATCTGCCCGTCGTTGGTGCCAGCCCAGATCAGGCCTTTCTGGATTTTGGAAGGCGAAATTGCGAAGACCACACCGCCGTAAAATTGTCCGAGGTTGTCACCGACAATGCCGCCGGAGGGTGCGAGGTGTGCCTGATTTCCAGTGGACAAGTCCGGACTAACTTCCGACCAGGTCGCACCCGCATCGTTGGTTCTGAAGATCACCTGGCAGCCGTAGTACACGCTGTTGTGATCGAAGGGATCGACGGCAATCGGAGCAGTCCAGTGGCAGCGATACTTTAACTTGTCGGGTGGTGAGTCGAGGGTGTGCTTCCACGGGCTGACCGAATGCGCTTGCTTGTAGCGGGCGTCCCAACGCGTAACCGAATCGCCATAGCAGGTGGACCAAACAATGTTGGGGTCGGTGGTGTCGGGGATGGTGAATCCTGACTCGCAGCCTCCCATATGCCTGTCCCAGCCCGTTTCGCGGGAATCGAATGGCACGCTCGGGCCGCGCATGTTTCCGTCGTCCTGCATATTGCTATAAAAGTAATACGGAATTTGATTGTCCACGGCCACGTGATACATCTGCCCGATGGGCAGGTGGACGCGGTGGAAGCCGCGCCCGTGGACGGTGGTAATGATCAAGCCGGCATCATCGGTGATCACGAAGCGATCGGAATTGACGGGGTCTATCCAGATGTCGTGCGTGTCGCCGCCCCAGCGGACTTCGTGGAAGTACTCGCCGCCATCCAAGGACTGCCAAAATGAACTGTTTGCAACCAAAACCTCATTGTCGTTGCTGGTCGATACGGCGAGCCGGATGTAATAGCCCGCGCGGCCGATTAGAGCGCGTTGAGAATTGACGCGTTTCCACTTCTCGCCACCATCGTCGGAGCGCCATACCGAACCCTGATCCTTGGTTTGAATAAGCGCATAAATTCGCCGCGCATTGGTGGGAGCGATGGCAACATCGATCTTGCCGAGTGGGGCTATTGGCAGCCCGTCATCCTCGACGCGAGTCCACGTTTTTCCGCCGTCGTGTGAAATATAGATGCCGCTGCCGGGGCCACCGCTGAGTTCGCCCCAGGTGTGCATTTCCACCTGCCACATGCCGGCGACTAGGGTGTGCGGATTGTGCGGATCCATGGATAACCCTGAACAGCCCGTCTTCTCGTCCACGAAAAGCACCCGCTCCCAATGCTGACCGCCGTCAGTGGTCCGGTAAACGCCGCGCTCCTGCTGAGGGCCAGTTGTGCGTCCCAGGACGCAAGCAAACACGACTTCGGAATTGGTGGGGTGCACGATGATTCGCCCGATACGCCCCGAATGCGGCAGCCCCATGTTGGTCCAGTTCTTGCCGGCGTCGAGGGACTTGTAGATGCCATTGCCCATGACGTCGTTGTCACGGATCGCCCATGCCTCTCCTGTGCCGGCCCATACCGTGTTTGGCTCTGATGGAGCCACTGCAAGGGCGCCGATGGCGGCCGCGGACTCCTTGTCGAAGATTGGCTCCCAGCGGTTGCCGCCATCCATCGACTTGAAGACGCCCCCGGAAGCGGCGCCCGCATAGTAGGTGCTCGGATCGCCGGCAATGCCAGCCACGGCAGCTATGCGATTGCCGATATTAGGCCCTACAAAGCGGAACTTGAACGCGCTCTCGTGATCATCATCGGGCTCCGCTGCGATCGCAATCCGACCGAGAGTCAGCAAGGCGAGGAAACAGTAACTCGACACAGACTTCTTCATCGTCAACCTCTTTAACACCCTGAAGTGCCCAATTCGTCGCCCGTATCGGACCAGTGCCGCTACTCTCTTCGCTTCTGAGTTCTCACCGCAAGCATACCGTCCCCGAGGGCAGCCTGCCGGGGTGCGCTAACACTTCGGCGCCGAACGATTAACGCATAGGCGGGAACGGACACTACAAGCAGTGCGACTACGATGATCGCCGAGCGGTGGTCTCCGGCTATGGCCGCGACTAAAAACAGTACGGAGCCCACCAGGACGACGGCAGTTGCCAGCGGAAAACCGAGCGCACGGTATGGTCTCAATGCAGTCGGATCACTGTGTCTCAGCACGAAAACTGCCGTGTACGCCGAGACATAGTTGAATACGAATAGCACGGCAGCCAAAGCAATAATCTGCTCAAACGTCCCCGTCATTATCAGTAGCGCTGCGGTCAAGGTCGATAGGCCAAGCGCAAAGCGCGGTGTGCCACTCGCGCTGACCGTCATGGCCTTGGGAACGCCAAGCCCATCACGACTTAAACCAAGCAGAATTCTTGGCACCACCATCAGTGTAGCGTTCAAGACGCTGAGTACCGTTACCAGTGAGATCGCCTTAACAATCTCGACTCCTCCGCGTGGCAGAAAGAGGTTTGCGACGTCTGCGGCGGGCAGCTGCGAGGCGGCCAGCACCGCTAACGGTAGAACCCGCATGAAGGCAATATTGATTAGAAGGTAGAGCGCCGCTACTAGTAGCGTGCCGCCGATGATCGCACGCGGCAGAGTGCGAGCGGGATCGGTATTCTCTTCTGCCATATAGATTGGGCTGTACCAGCCATCGAAGGTCACGAGCACTGCGCGCAGTGCCGTGACGATCGACGCAAGCATTGCCAGTGACATTAGTGGCAACGAGTCGATGGAGTTCGTTGATGCCGCAGAGGCGGTCTGTATTGCTGGCTTGGCGACAAAACTGCCAATGACCAGCATCAGCAGCATCAGCCCCACCGTGACTGAAATGCCACTGGTCACGGCTCGGCCGAGTCGCAACCCCGTCCATTGCAACGCCGAGAATACGAATAGTATCGAAAGTGCGGCTATCCGAATGTGTGCCGTTGCAGGCGCCCAGAGTCCGCCCAGAAACGCGGCGGCGGTAATGCTCTGAAAGGAAATGGCCGAGACATTGTTGATCCAGTCGCTCCAGCCTATTATAAACCCTCCGCGGTCACCGAAGGCACGACGAGCGTATACGTAGAAGCCTCCGGCCGTCGGCATCATCGCCGCCAGTTCCGCAACGGAGATAGCACCCAACAGCGCATACAAGCCGCCGATAACCCAGATCAGCACAACCAAGTGAGAATCACCCAGCGCACCTGCAAGGGTGCCGGGCAATCGCAAGATGCCAACACCGACGGTGCCACCGAAGGCTAGGGCAAGGCCAAAACCGAGTCCCAGGATTCTGTGCAGCGGGCGCCCAATCGGCGTTGTCATTTATATGCCTATATCGGTTGGCATGTCTCGAACGCCGTCCCAAGACGTTGCGTCGACAGACGCTATCACGAACGACGGCCGGCCATCGGGCAATTGACCACGTTGGCCGGATGCTACCCAGGTTGGTTAACACCTATCTGAGATCGAAAGCCGGCAAAAGGGTAAAGATCTAGGATGGGCCTGCCGACAGCGGCCAAGGATCTACTATCAGGCAAGTGAATATTCACGTCCGGCCAAGCAAGCAAAGGAAGTACCGCAGGACCGGTACACTTCGCGCCGAAGCTCAGTGGATAGTGTTGGCCGCCAATTCGGAAGGGTCCAGTACTCGACCGTTGAGAATCACTTTCGCGATCTCAGCGAATGCGTCTATTGTTTGCGTTGGGTCTTGTCGGAGCAACAGCAAATTGGCACGTTTTCCAACTTGCACAGTACCGATGTCCCGATCGAGTTTTAGCGCCCGTGCATTCGTCAGCGTCGCGGACTCGAAGATCTGCGCCGGAGTTTCCCCCGCCTCGATAAGCCGGTGCATTTCCAGCCACTCGTTGAGTCCCGGGGGATTAGCATAGGTTGGGGCACTTGGCGTATCGCTGCCGAATAAGATGCGGCCATGTCGTTTGATGACGTACCCCGCCGCATGTTTGGCTCGATCTATGACCGTGGCAAAGACCTCATTGACGACACGCTCCAGCTCAGTTGGACTCGAGCCTGTGGACGGCTTCATGCCCTGCGAAACCTCGACACGAAACCATTGGCCTTCAGGCGACCTATACCAGTCAATCAACTCCGAGGGCAGAACGCGGGCCAGTTGAGGATCCGAAAGGAATGAGGTGCTGAACACATCTCTGATCCCGTAGAGCACCTGCATTGTCGGCTGCCAGCCAAGGTTTCGTGCCAGCTCGTCGTCCAGTATCTTTTTGATGCCCGGTGTCACTTCGTTCGACGCGGAATGCTCCTGGGACCAATTCCACAATCCATGGGCCATAATATCCACCCCTGCATCGAGCCCGAACCTCTGGGCTTCGTCCGAATTGGCGTGCAAGAGCACGGGCAATCCTGCGGCGTGTGCGGCCTTCACGAGCTCACGAATCGTTTCAAGCTTTGGTACCGGCAGGTTCCGGACCCCACCGAAACCGCGCTCAAAGAATGTCTTCACACATATCGCGCCATCGGACTTCATTCTCGAGACCACGGCTTGCGGCGTGTGCAATGCCGGATCGATCCCGTCGGGCGCCTGCGTACCGGGCTCGATCAGCATGTAGGGCCAGCCCCTATAGCGTTGCGGCTTCGGCGCGTAGTTCATCGAGTAGCCATCCATCAGCGCGGCGCCGCCACAAAAGTATGTGTCCGGAACTGGGGAGTGGCTTTTCCAGCGCGCCATGTCCTGCGGCGTGGAGATCAGATCGACGAGTGTCGTGAAACCATACAGCAGGTAACTGCGGGGAATCTGAGTTCTTGCGGCACTGGCGATGTCCGGATGTTGCGCTTCTTGCTCAGGAGTCATGCCCGGGATACCACTGAGGTGAACATGGCTGTCGATCAAACCGGGAGCGAGAAACAGACCCGAGCCATCTATTGCTATCGTGCCCCTGCCTGACGGAGTAGTCGCGCCTCGGGTCGTCGAGATCGCGACAATGCGGCCATCGTGCACACGTACGAGAGCATCGTGCAGCGGACTGCTCCTCTCAGGAGATACGATTGTTACGTGTTCGATTTGAAGGTCTCCTGCCAACACCGCACACGGCAACGCAGCCGCGAGCACAAGCCATCGGATACAGGATACCAACGACAACATCGGCGGCATGGAATCTCACCTTTCGCCCGGCATGGGCGCTGTTTCCCGCTGCTATGGAGCGGGACCGCTTTCCGGCGCGGGGTCGAGATCGATCACCACGCCATTTTGTTTGTAGATGACGCCGTCCTTCATCACGAAGCTAACCCGCTTCATCAGGCTGATGTCGTCCAGCGGATTGCCGGGCACCGCGATGAGATCTGCCACTTTTCCCGTGGTCACACTGCCCAAGTCCTTTCCACGATTTAGAAGCTCTGCGGCGTGCGTCGTCGCGGCTTGCAGCACGAACATAGGCGGCATACCTGCCTGGACCATCAGTTCGAACTCATGGGCATTTTGGCCGTGCGGGTAGACCGCCGCATCGGTGCCGAAGGCTATCTTCACGCCAGCCTTATAGGCCCTTCGGGCCGTATCAAGAATCAGCGGGCCCACTGCTGCAGCCTTGGCCGCTACCTGGGGCGGATAATAACCAGGCACTTTGGCATGGCTGGCCACAAAGTCCCCGGCGATGATCGTCGGCACATACCAGGTGCCGTGCTCCTTCATCAGTCGGATATCTTCATCGTTCATGAAGGTCCCATGTTCAATTGAGTCCACACCTCCGATCACAGCGCGTCGTATGGCCTCGGCACCATGGGCATGCGCGGCCACGGTCAACCCGTAATCGTGCGCCGTCGACACGATCGCCTTGATTTCTTCGATCGTCATCTGTGCGTTATCACCGCTGTTGCTCTCATCCAATACTCCGCCTGATGGCATAATCTTGATCAGGTCGTCGCCGAGCTTGTAGTGCAAACGCACCGCCTTGGCCGCATCGTCAACGCCGTTGATGACGCCCTGACTTACACCCGGATCACCGGCGAGATCGGTGCGATAGCCGTTGGTTGGATCAGCGTGCCCACCCGTAGACCCGATCGCCTGGCCCGCGGTAAAAATGCGCGGCCCGGGCAAAATGCCGGCATTAATTGCATTGCGAAGTGCGACCGATTCATTCTGCTGGTCACCGAGATTGCGCACCGTAGTGAAACCGGCAAGTAGTGTTCGCCTTGCATACACCGTCGAACGTACGGCGTAGTCGGCCAAGCTCCAGTGAAATTGATCGATGTATTGGGTCGGGCTCGTTTGGCCGGTCAAATGCGTGTGGCTGTCTACCAGGCCGGGCAAGCACGTCTGCGACGACAGGTCGACCTGCTCCGCCCCTGGCGGGATGTGGAGACCGCTCGCAACCTCCCGTATCTTGCTGCCTTCGATGACCACCGTCGTCTCGCCGAGCAGTACTCCGGCCTGCGAGTCGACCAGGTGTCCACAATGCAGCGCAAGCACCTTTGCGGCGGCCTGGGGCTCGGTCGCTTGCGCCAGTGCGGCAGCCAGCATGGCAACGTAAGCGGAAACTCGATAGCGCATACAGGAACTCCTCAAATTCTGGTCGGGCATGGGCTGGCAAAAGCCAGGTCTTAACTGCAACCCCGCCATCCAACGATTCGTCGTCGGCATCGCGATAGCCTATCCTAAGTTAGTTGAGACCGCCTTGAGACGGCGAGATTGAAGTGCGCGCTATCGGCAGTGGACACGTAGCGGCCGGTCTCGGACCGAAAGCCGACAAGGGTAGGGGTTCGTGGCTCACTCTGCCGAAAGGCGGGCGCACCCGTCACTCCGCGCGGAGAACATTCAGCCTCCGGCACGCCGACGCATCACAAAGGCCAAGCAGATCGGAAGGTGAGCGACCGACCGTCAGGGATGCCACAATTGGCGCACGCACAGCATGCCGCGTACAGTATATTTCCGGCGTGCAGAGCGTGTCTTGCCACTGCCCAAGCGACGTGCGTAAGTGCGAGGATGCGGACTTGGGATCAGTCGCGGGGCCTTTTCTCGGTGTCAGCGGATGTGATGATGGTTAACGGCAGGAGATGAGTTATGGGAATTCGCAGGGCCATATTGTTGCCGCTAGCGTCGCTGGCTGTCACGGCGGTGTCGCAAGCTTCTCCCCAGGTGTATCAACTTGAGAAGACACATGTCGATGTGGTGTTTACCATCAACCATGCTGGATTCTCAAACAAGCACGGGCGCTTCCGGGAGATCGACGCGACCCTGTCCTACGATTCCGGTGAGCCGCAGTCCAGCTCGGTAAAGGTTTCGATCAAGGCGGACTCTCTGGATACCGGCTTCGCGGCGCGGGATAAGGACGTAATGAGTCCGATGTTTCTCGACGTCGAGAAGTACCCGGAATTGCAATTTGCGTCAACTAAAGTGAGTGTGATGCCAGACGGCACGCTTCGCATCCAGGGCGATCTCACTTTGCACGGCATTACGAAACCGGTCGTGCTAAGCACGAAACTTAACAAGCAGGGACCCAATCCCTTTGATAAGAGGCCCACGGTGGGTTTCAGCGCGACTGGATCGCTGCTGCGCAGCGATTTTGGAATGACCAATCTGATTCCTTTAATTGGCGACCAGGTCGACATTGCGATCGATGCGGAGTTCAATCATCCGATTGATGCGGCCCCGGCTCACACCGAAAATGATAAGCCACACTAGATCAGGCGACGCCGAGCCAGTACCCGACACAAATCCCTAGGAGGGGCGCTGATGGCCTTGCTACCCGTGACCACCGATGACCGCCTGATCTGGGATACCTGGCTCTCCATCTACCGACTGCCCGTGCTCACCGTAGCCGATGAAATCGGCACCTTCTCGTCCCTTGCCGCACGGGCACTGACTACTGCTGAACTCGCGCAAACGATCCATGTCGACGCTCGGGCGCTGGGTGTCCATCTGGGAATGCTCGCATCGCTCGGATTCGTGGAACGCCGGGAAGGCCGGTGGCGGGCGACGGCTGCCGCGCGCACGTGGATGCACCCCTCCGCCGAGGGCTATGTTGGGCCGCTCCTGCACCGGTTCCGTGCGGGCCAGCCTCTTCACGCGCAATTGCTCGCTACGCTGCGGCCCGATGTCCAAGCCACACCCTATGCTTCGGCTGTGGCCGAGTGGGAGCGCGGCGAGATGTCAGCGGATCTCGCACAGATGATCACTGCTTTCATGAATGCGCACAGTCGTGCGGCAGCCAAAGGTGCTGCGCTGCAACCGCTTTTTGCGGATGTGCAGCGGGTGCTCGATGTCGGCGGTGGCTCGGCCGTGTTTTCAATTGAGATCGCCAAAGCGTGGCCGCAGTTGAACGCGACCGTGATGGAAATCGCGGCGGTCTGCGCCGAGGCGGATCGCTACATTGCCGCGGCCAACGTGGCTAACAGAGTTCGAACGGAAGTTGTAAACATGTTCACGCAAGCCTGGCCGAAGGGCCACGACCTGCATTTTCTGTCAAATATTTTCCATGACTGGTCTGACGATACCTGTCGGCTGCTGGCTCGACAGTCCTTTGATGCGCTGCCTCGAGGCGGGCGGATCGTATTGCACGAAATGCTGATGGACGACGATGGCTGCGGCCCGCTTCCGACCGCAGCGTTCTCGCTGCTTATGCTGCTGGGGACGCGTGGCAGGCAGTACACCCAAGCGGAACTCCGCGGGTTTTTGGAGAGCGCCGGATTCTCCGGCGTGGAAGCGTTTAGCACGGGCGGCGGCTATTATTCTTTCACCGTGGCGAGGAAGCCCTGAGCCCTTGTGGACCCTCGGCTCCCCACACCCTAGGCGCCACCTGAGATCCGGGGCTAGCTGACGAGCGTCGTCGCAACGCCGGCCGGCGTGATCTTCTGAATCGTGCACTTGGCGTAATCAGGGTCAAACCCGTTTCCCATGGGATTGGCGGCAATGCTGCGAGGCCTGCCAGAACAGGCAGCGGTGCCCGCTTCGTCAGGGCAGGAGGGGCGGGGTCGCTGTATAAAGGCTACGGACGCACCCGGCAGCGATTGGCGATCGCTTGGCCGGGCGTTTGACGGATAGTTCAAATCGGTCGGCTGGGGTTCGAATTTCTACGCCACCACAGGTAAGCGGGCAAACCCAGGGCCATGAGCAGGAGGCCCCACAGCGACTCGATCGGTCGCACACTCAGGGTATTGGCCACGAATGCGCACGCCATGAGGATGAACACGACGGGCGTCCAGGGATAGCCCCAGGCCCGGTAAGGACGAGGCTGGTCGGGTCGGCTGCGGCGCAGAACGAACAGGGCGGCACCGGTCGCGATGTGGAACATGAATGTGGCAAAGATGACGTAGGTTCCGAGTTGTTCGTAGGTCCCCGAGAAAGCGAGCACGATCGCCCAGGCGGCTTGGGCAACGATGCAGGCGCTTGGAGTGCGGTGCACCGGGTGGATCCGCGCCAGCGCGCGGAAAAAGAGTCCGTCCTGCGCCATTGGCAGGTAGATTCGCGCCGCAGTGAGCACATTGGCGGACAGGCACCCAAAGACCGATATGAACACCGCAAGCGTCACCAGCGCAGCGAACTTCGAGCCAAACAGCGCTGTCGCCGCCGCGGCGCCAATGCCAGTGGACTGCCCCAACTCATGCAGCGGCATGGCGCGCAGGTAGACCAGATTGACCAGGATGTAGAGCGCGGTCGTTATGAGCGTGCCCAGTAACATTCCACGCGGAAGGCTCCGGCTCGGATCGCGGATTTCCCCGGCGCAGAAGGTGGCCGAATACCATCCGTCGTAGCACCAGAGCACGCCGATTATGGCCACACCGATCCCACGTACCAGGTCGTGTCCGGGGAGCGCCGCATGCCAGGGGGTTTGGACCGCGGGGGCGACGGCCAGACCGAATCCCGCAAGCGCCAACAGCGACACAATTTTAATGACCGTGATCGCGTTTTGAACCAGCGATCCTTCCCGTAGCCCGGCGTAGTTCACCGCGCTCAGCAGGATGATCGCCACTGCCGCACCGATCTGGCTGCCAGAAACGTGCAAGCTCGCTACGCCCAGCGGTATGACCGCAACCACATGGGCCGCTCCAAAGAAGGGGAAAAAGGCCGACAGGCAATCCGCGCTTGCGACCGCAAGGTACGCAATCGAGCCGCACTGCGTCACCAGAAACGAGGTCCAGCCGAACAGAAAACCATACAAGGGGCCGTACGCTTCCTTGAGATAATGGTACTGACCGCCGGCCTCAGGGAACATGGTCCCCAACTCCGCGTATGTGACCACCCCGGCGAGGGTGAGCAGGCCACCCGCGCACCACAATCCGATCAGTACGGCAGGTTGCGGCATCTCGCGGGGCGGGATGCTTGCGGCAATGAAAATAGCCGAACCGACAATTATCCCGATGGTGATCAGCGAGACATCCCATGTCCCCAACGCGCGTACGAGCGCGGGACCCTGCGGCAGTTGCAAATCGACCTCCTGCGCTCCGAGAGCGTGTCGACGAGAACCCGGATTCACACCAGATTATCATCGCCTCGCCCGGTCGGGTCGAGCTACCACGGAGAAACTCGCAGCAACAGTGCAGCGCCCATCGCCGCAGAGGTGTGGATATTGCAGCTACCTGCGTGCCAGTCGCGCAGGTGGACCGTGCCGGTGAGGGCGTACGCCGTGTTCCAAACCCAGATGAAACAGGCCGAGTCTTCGGGCTGACTAGCGGCTACACCGGATCAGATCGCTCCCAAGCCGGGCCTGCGGCGAGCAGGGCACCAGGCTCAGGGCGAGTTGTAGCAGATCGGCAGCAGGGGAGGACTCGGTGCCCTCGCTGTTCACGTTACGGGGGGCCGTGACCCCCGGTGCACTGGTTGTACCAACCGGCGCCATAAGGATGCGAAGCAATCACGGGCAATGCATCTTTCCAGTCCAGGCCCGTTCTGCTCTTAGTGGCCTTATCATTCCAAAAGAAATATGAGTTGACGCACAGTCCTCCGGTGAGCGGTGCCGAGGCCGGAAACGCCCCCATCGTGCCACTGACCGCGAAATTAAACATGCACTCGAGTGAACACCCGCGAACCTGGTAGGAGGCGTTTTGTGCGCTGATAGAGCGGCACCCGCTGTGTCGGGAAATGACCTGGTAGATCGCGTCCCGGTTCCGGTACAGCGCGGGATCGGTGGGCAGCAGGTCAGGTCCAGAAATGCAGACCTGATTATTGGGTATCGATGAGATCGCCGCGGAGATATCGTAAAGGTAGGACTGCCCGCCCTGCAGGAAGTTGAGAAATGAGACGCAGCGACTGGTCGAAAACGCCGCCGCACAGTCGCTAATAATATGGATCAGGGAGTTGCGCCATGCCGTTGGCGTATATGTGCCACCATGATTCACGGCCTGCGAATACGGTCCACTGAAGCCCAGTGACGACTCCTGGATGATGAAACCCTCGATGCGCGGGTTACGGTCAAAGTGGGACGCCGCAGCCTTCATCATCGCGACGTAGGCGTCGGCCACGACGGAATCCCACATGAAGCAGCTGGCAGCCTTTCCGCCGTTGACATTGAAGCCGGAGTAATGAGGCTGCAGGTATGTTGGGCAGGGGTTTCTGACCGGACTGTTTCTAAAGCTCTTGAACTCGACGAACAGCCACAGCTGGCACTGTGGATTGCGCGATGTCGCGATCGCCGCCAGCACCTTGTCGAACGAGTCGAAATTATAGACGCCGCGGGACGGTTCAACCTGGTTCCACGTTTGGTGCCAGACGACGCCGCTGACGCCGGCCTTTTCGCACAGCATGGCGGCGGTGGCGGGAGAGTCGGAGTAGTGCGTGGAGAAATAATGTCCGTAGTGGCTCTTGCGTGCCGACACCACGTTCAGCGCAAATTGCGGCAGCGCCTGAGTGTGGGTCCCGTCATTGGCGCCGATCACAATTTGCTCGTGTGATCCGAGGTCCGTTGCCTGGGGAATGCCCCATAACCGGCCGGTCAGGGGATCAAACGATGCCCACGAAGGCTTGTGTTGGACGAAAAACCTCAGTTTGTCTCCTTGCGCCGCGGCCGCAGCGCTAATGCCGGGCTGGAAGCTGAATGGCTGACCCACAGCGGCGGTGTCCGGTGAAGTCCCGGTGATCAGCGGCGCTATTTCATGCGGGGTCGCTGCTGGCTGCGGTGACCGTTGAGAATTGCCGGAATCCGCTGCGGATAGTGGGATCGTTACGGCGTTGCTCGTGCCGTTCCACGCGAACAGACAAAGCGCCGTGAGCAGCGCGCCGATCTTGCCTATACCCGCCTTAGCCCTGTCGTGCATTTTCATCTCCCTAGCGACTCAGTGTGGACACCGGAGTTCAGCTCGAGGTGCTGGGCGTGTGCAGGTTGTAGGAAGTGCCTGAAGAAATTTGGCCACTTCCTAATTAATCACGAGATGATTAAACATCCCGGCAACTGCGCTGCCATTGGCCCCTCTTGCCTTTGATCCGGTGGCGTTGCATCCCGTCTTACGACGGGCCTACCGTTATCGAAAAGCTATCACTCGTCATTCCAACTCATCAAAGTGCGCGCTATTCGCGACATGTCTGCGACACACGACATGCGAAAGTTCGATTTGAACTCAACACTTGCTTCCGTGCGCATCGTGGGCACCAGCTGCCCTCTCTAAATAACGAAACGTCGTTAGGGCCAATCATGAGCACTGCATTGCTGTAGGGAAATTCGAAAATCGAGCGGTTCGGGTCGGAAAGCGGCTACAAGAATGGGCCACCACATTGACACCCGCCGGATCTTCACGACCTTCGTGAATGCGGATTGCTCGCTTCCCCGCGAGATTCGCGATTTGCCAGATTCGGGAATTGTCCGGGCGCCATGCCGGACTAATGCAGCACAGGTCGCGCCGAGTGCTTGTTTCGCGAGCCTCATAGTCCGATCGTCGTGGACTACGTGCGGACTACAGCAACACGGTATGCTCCAGCTACCGCCACGATGGCGACAATGCTTCAGGAGCCATGGCAATGGCCTATTCATCGACCTCGGCGCCACTGCTGCTCTGGTTGACGCCGGCGCTGCTCGCGCTGCTGCTCTATGGCCTGGGCCAGGGCTTCGTGAAGATGTGGATCACGGAAGTGCCGCCGGCGCGGTTCTGCCTGTATTTTGCATTTGCCCGCGCAGTGGTGATGGTGAGCTACTTCTTCGCGAGCCCTCATACACCAGTATTCTCCGTGGCGGGGCGCCAGGTGCTTGCCATCGGCGTTCTCGCCTACATCCTCGACGGCACGGGCTGGATCCTGTATTTCCAGTCAATCATTGCCGGCCCGATCACGATCGTGGGCACGCTGTCGGCCGCATATCCTGCCCTTACCATCGTGTTTGCCCATTGGTTCCTCGGCGAGACGCTCTCGCCGCTCCAGTACGTCGCGGTGGTGCTCGTGATCGGTGGTTGCATCGGGCTGGCCTACCAGCCGGCGGATGCCGCAAACAAGGTGACCGGGCGCGCATGGATCCCTCTCGCCTTCTGTGCCCTCGTGCTCTGGGGAGCCGCCCAGACGGTCGTCAAATACGACTACGGTCTGGGGGCCACTGACGCCAATATGTCCCTATACAGCGTTTTCGGCGCACTGCTTACCCTTGGAGCCTACGGCATGTTGAAGGGGCGCTCCGGCACGCACTCCATGCTCGAGTGGACTCGTTCTTTCCTGCCGATGGGGATGATGGCGGCGGGCGATTTGGGCGTTCTGATCGCGAGTCGCTACGGCAAGATCTCGATCGTGACGCCGCTCACCGCCTCCTACCCGCTGGTGACCCTGGCGTTCGCGGCGCTCGTGCTGCGCGAACGCATCAACCTTCTCCAGTGGGGATGCATCGCTGCGGTCCTGGCCGGAATGTTCCTTTGTACCACCTGATCACTCATCCGTGGCGCGCATCAGGCCCCGTCAGGGCGAGTCCCGCCGCGTCTCCGCATGCGGACCTCGGCTCCATGTAATCCACGGGAACGATCGAGAAAT
This sequence comes from uncultured Gammaproteobacteria bacterium, assembly GCA_963789365.1. Classification (GTDB taxonomy): domain Bacteria; phylum Pseudomonadota; class Gammaproteobacteria; order Steroidobacterales; family Steroidobacteraceae; genus FEN-1191. Next base: position 1,099,947 of record CAWBKJ010000004.1, on the reverse strand, counting down.
CCTGGTTCTCCGAGAGCGGAGTCCTACTCCCACCTTGCGTTCGTAGTCGCCGAGCGGCTGCGGCTCGCTCGGCGGACGATTATGGATCCGTGGAGCTCGGATGCGAGTGCGCGTTAGGCTGTGGCGATGATCGCTACGCCGCGAGCTTTCTTTCCTTGGCAAATGGACTCAGGCCGAGCCAGCTCTGCATCGTTGCAGCCAAACGCTTATCGCCGCTGAATCGAACACTTCGGTCACGGACGGCCTGGCTCACCTTCTCGAGTCCCATCCAAATGGCCGTCATCGTCTTCAGATCACTGGTGACGCAAAGATCGACCTCCTGCCCCGGATCAACGGAACATAGATCGACGCCGGAGCCCGGCGCCACAATGAGCCACCACGTTCGGTGCGGAGGCTGGACTTCGGGAAACACGAACTGAATTGTGGACGATTTCTTGGGCATCGGCTTCAAATCGAGATTGCGCCGCAAATCCCACATGAGCAGTTGCGGATCTAGATTCTCGAGGGTCGCCTTTGTCTCCACCCATCGCTGACCCCACACTCCGAAGCCCTCGATGAGCGGCTGCAGATCTCGGCCCGCTTTGGACAACTGGTATTCGTACAGGCCGGGTTCGCCGCGCGCTCGCGCCCGAATCACAATGCCGGCTTGTTCCAATTGTTTCAGTCGTTGCGAGAGCAGGGCGGGTGACATACGCGGTACGCCGCGTCGCAGATCATTGAAGCGAGTCGACCCGGCGATCATTTCCCGCAGGACGACAATGGTCCATCGCGTGCACAAAATCTCCGCCGCCATCGCGACCGGGCAGAATTGCCCATAGCTCGCCGTCGTCATGGGGTTCTCACAAGAAAGTGGAAAGTCGCCGGAGCCTAATTCAGTTGATGTCGCTTGCCTAGTTCTATTTCTGAACCTCGCGGGTTCAGATCCTGAACTAGAGCCGACTGCCTAAATCGGCAACCCTGTGTTCACCGGTGGCGCTTTGCCGCCGGACACCAAGAGGATTAGATCATGCATTTCTTCGACTTCCAGTTTACAGGGGTTGGCGGCACACCCGGGCGCGCGATCCGCACTCGCCGCGTAGCCAGCACGGCCGTATCTTTGATGGCTGCCGGCGCATGTTTGAGCCTGATCGCGCCGACAGCGGGGGCGGCGACCCTGACGCGTAGCGTCGTGGTCTCGGGCACACCGTCAGAGGTGTGGGCCATGGTGGGGCCGTTCTGTGCCATCAAGAATTGGCTGCCACCGGTGGGTTCCTGCGAGGAGTCCGGGAAATCGCCTCTGATTCGCACGCTCGTTACCAAGGACGGCAGCGCGACTTTTGTCGAACGGCAGGTCGCGCGCAGCGACTCGGCTCATTACTACTCTTATGTTTTTGTATCGAGCCCGCTGCCGGTCAGTCGCTACAAATCAACCATTGAAGTCACGCCCAGGCGTGACGGCCAGTCGATCGTGACGTGGAGTGCGAGCTACACGCCTCACGCGGGGCGGGATGGAGATGCCAAGGAAGCCTTAGGGGGCATTTACGATGCAGGTTTGGCTTCGATTCAAGTTCAGGCCGCGCAGCGAGTCGAAACGGCGAGCGCGAAGCGAACGCAGCCATGAATCGCTCAGACACTTACGCCGGCGGTTGCTTCTGCGGTTCGGTGCAATTTGTCCTGACGGGTCAACCGATCGCCATGGGCTATTGCCACTGCGAGTCCTGTCGCCGGTGGTCTGCAAGCCCGGTGAACGCGTTTACGCTGTGGCAGCCCGACGCGTTCGAGCTGACCCACGGTGCGGCGCAAATCAGCAGTTACAACAAGACCGCGGGCAGTACCCGCAAGTGGTGCATTGACTGCGGGGGTCATGTCTACACGGACCACCCGAGCCTTGGGCTGGTCGATGTTTATGCCGCAGTGATTCCAACGCTTCGCTTCGAGCCGGGCGTGCATGTTCACTATCAGGAGACGGTCCTGCGTGTCATCGATGGGTATCCAAAGATGAAGGATTTGCCAGCCGACATGGGAGGTTCCGGTATTGAATTGCCCGAGTGAGGAATTGGCTGTTAGAAATTCGGACAGCGCCGTTGACCCCATTCAATGAACGTTTCCCTTGAGTCAAGAATGTGGCATTTCTGAGGAGGCCATGAAACCGTCGGTCGACAGCGTGGGGGTCGACCGGCGGGTTCCTCCCAGACCCGATACCTTCGCTCGCGACCGATAGGCCTGCACAGGGCTTCTAGGCGTCGAAGAACGCGAATGCGCGGACCTCGATGCTCTCGCGCGGCGGAACGCGCCGGTGCGGGGTTGGATCGTCGAAAGCGCTGTGCGCAGCCTGGTGAGCCGTACCAACGCGGGCGGAATCGAAGTTTGTAATGAGCCATGCCTCGTCGGGCTGCATGTCGGGCACGTAATACCAGCGTTGATCCGGGGCATGCGTCAAATAGTAGATTTCTCCCCGGCGCTGCGGATACAGAAGATCGACTGCGGTGAGTTGCTGAGGCGCGATGCTGCTCGCGTCGCAGACTGCCAGGGGGGCATCGCGCACCGGGCCGCTGATCGGGCGCCACAAGTTGACCTGCATGAAGCGTTGCGCGCAAAGCGCAGTCGCCTCCGGGCCCAACTGGTCAAAGAGACGCTGCACGGCCGAGCGCTCTGTGTAGTCCGTGTGGGCGTGTAGCACGGGTCGTCCCTGGGCGTATCGATCAGGCCGCAGCGCCATACCTAGGCCGCGGCGCACATTGTGGTCAAACACATGCACGCGTCTCGCGCCCGTGGCCGCCTGGATTAGGGCTGCGGCCTCCGGGTAATAGACGTTGATCAGCCGCGAATCGTCGTAGAAATTGTCGACGAGGCTTCGATGTCTGAGCAGGGTGGCTCCGTGCGTAGCCAGCGTCAGCGGCAGGGGAGCTCGCCGCGCACTTCGAATCTCTACGAAGTGCGGGTCGAACAACGCCGTCGGAGGCGGTTCGTGAGCCGCCGGCTCGTAGCCATAGCAAAACGGCCGTTCCTGCGTAGGTCTCAGAAATCCTATTTGCGCGCGGACCACGTCGCTTTGTGCCTCGTCGATGTGGAGATCAGGCATTGAATTGCTCCGGAAGGGCATTTTCTGCACCACGACCCTGGAGGGGACTCTACGAGCGCGGTGCGCACCGGGCTAACACTCTTAATTAACGGCCCTTAAGAATTTCTGAGCCCGCCCATCCCATTGATCATCGATTGATGGATGACACTTGTAGGCGTGCGCGCGAAGTGGTCGTGATAGCCTGCACCCTCGGGCCCGTAGCAACGCGAGGCTGGAGAATCTCCATGGCTCTAAAGTCTTTCGCGCCGCATTGGCTTCTGCCGCGCCCTTCGGCCTTGAGGTGGCGGCACTAGCGTGTATACAATTTCTATGCCAGCGCACGCTGCCCCTGGTGCCAAGCGACACCCGATCGGGGTGTCACGCCCTCCGTGGACCCACTTCAAAGGCTAGACCGATGCAAAGCACCGCCCGCAGCGTCGCTCCCAGTCCTCTGGCGGCGTTGCTCGTTTGCGCCCTGGTACTCATCGCTACTGGATGCGGCGGCGCAAAGCCCACCACCGAGCAAACCATAGAACGTTTCAGCCAGAAGCTGCGCGATGTGGTCTCGACCCGCGTCACGGATGAGGGGCGCAGGGCCCAGATGCTCTTGATTGTCGACCAGATGGAGGCGCTGCATGTGCGTTTCAGTCAGGAGACGTCCGATTTCGTCGGCAAGTATCGCAAGCTCAATGCGGACTACAACGCGCAGCGTCCGGCGTTTGAGCAACTTTTCGCCGACTACAACTCGTCGCGGGTAACGGCGCGAACTCAGGATCTCGATCTGCATTTCCAGCTGGCCGCACTTGCCACGACGAGTGAGTGGGACGCGATCAGCAAAGCGGAGGTCAACTTGTACGAGGCGGGCACTGCTGCGCGGGCTGCAGAGCCGGGCTCGACATGAGGGATCATCGCCGCCAGCGCGGGCAGACCCTCATACTGTTAGCGGCGTGGCTGTACTTCAGCGGAGGAGCGTCAACTGCTCTTGTCGTCTATGATCGTTCGGCCTCCGACACCAAGAAGGCCGTTAAGTCCGTGATCACGGATGTGGTCCGCAGAGATCCGATCCTGTACGACATTAGCCAGTGGGACTCGAACCAGGCAACACAAGATAAGATGGTCGGCCAGGATCGCAAGGAGCTCTTAAAGACCTTGCGGCAAAAAGACGCAAAGCGTTCGGACGTGGAACTGTTAACGGCAAAACTGGATGAGAGATTGCTCTCCATGGACCGGGACTTTCTCGATTTGAGGTTTCGCTTGAAGCAACAAGTCACGAGCGCGGAGTGGAGCGCGATCGTGGCGCGGTCGGACCGGTAGGGAGTTTCGCTATGGCAGAAATGATTGCCCCGAACGACAATCGATCAGCAGGCCTGCGGAGCGCAGAGAACCTGCTTGTGCACACGGCGGAACACCCCGCACTGATGCCCTCTCGGTCAACGATGAAAACGGGAGGCGGGAGAGTTTCCTGTAGGACAGGTGCCGCGGGCGCGTGTCCGATCGTATTAAAGCCCCACTTCAAGGAGACTGCCTTGCGCTACATCGCTCTCGTCATCGTCGGTGTCGTGCTGGGCGCATCAGTCCCGGTCAATGCCCAGCAACCCGGTCCAATTGCCACCGAGGTCGAGGAGGCTTCGCCAGCTTCGGAATCTTACTTCCCGCTGTGGAAATCGCTGATCGAAAACGGGAAGTTTCTTCCACCGTACGGAATCAACCTGGTTCTCTTTGACCTCTCCGGGCAATGGGACGTCAAGAAATTCTCCGCGGCAGTCAAAGGGAACGAGCTCGCCGCACTGTCCGGCAAGGCGGACGTGCACCCTTTCACATACGGATTCCGTGCCGACGTGTGGGTGTTCCCATTCCTGAACGTGTTCGCGGTGGGCGGTGGGGTGAAGCTCAACGTTCAGGCCACAGGCTTGGATCTTCCGCTCGGGGTATCGGGGTTCCCGCCCGAGCCCATTCGCGGAGACGTGCTTCTCGACCTCGATTTCACCGGCTCCTACGGCGGTGGGGGTTTCGTGCTCATGGGCAAGTGGCGCAGCGTTTTCGCCGCGGCCGACTACTCCTCGGTCTGGACTCATCTCGAGTCGCAGCAGTCCGGGGTGGAAGGGAACGAGCTGCGCACGGATACTGCGTCGTTTCGCGTCGGCTACGCCGGCGCCATCCAGCCCTATATCGGTGCCCGCTGGGTGAAGAAAATTGATCACTTCGAGGGCACCGTGGAGGGACCCAATGGCCTGCCGCTCACCTTCGCGGTCGATCTGCAGGCTCCTGCGTGGAACTATGACATCGGCGTGCATGCACTGATGGCAGGTCGCTACGAGCTCGTGGTGGAAGCCGGCTTCGGCCAGAGAACTCACGGCCTCGTAAACCTCGGCTACCGGTTCTAGATCGGCACGTCGGCGAATATCCGACCTAAGGGCCCCGGACCGCGATCACCCTCAGTCCATCGCACTTCCAATAGACCTTCAGTTTGGGTGTTTCCTTAAATTTGGCTCGCGCGACCGGTCTGGTTGGGTATCGCCCAGGCGGCGACGATGCGTATATGAGTGTGCCCTTCGGGCCGAACATCAAGTTAGGGTTTCGCCAGTGAGGACGCTCCAAGACCCGTCCGTCGCACTCCTGCAGCGCGCCGCGGAAGCCCTTAAGCGCGGCGATTGGCGCGAGGCCGAGAAACTGGCGCGAACGCTGTTGCAACGTGGCCCAGAAGCCAACGCATTGATGGTGCTCGCCAGCGTTCGCGCGGAGGCGGGGGACACCGCCGAGGCCATCGGGCTCTACGAACGGGCGCGCACCCTCATGCCCACACACATTCATGTGTTGGTCAATCTCGCGGCCCTGTATCGCGCAACAGGGCGGTTGCAGGACGCCCGCGGCTCGCTTGACGCGGCGCTGCGTGTCGATCCGCGCTTTGCCGTCGCGCACAACAACCTAGGCAACGTACTCAGCGATCTGGGCGAACGCCAGCTGGCGCTGCGTTCCTACGAGCGCGCCGCCGCCCTGGATGCACAGTATGCCGAGCCGGTGGCCGGGTTGGCGGGCATCGCCGAAGAAGAGCACCGGCTGGACGAGGCGCGAGTACTGGCCGAGCGCGCACTGAACCTGGCGCCGCAGAATGTTTCCGCCGGACTCACACTCGCGCGTGTCAAGGCCCGCCAGGACGACGCCCAGGGCGCCGCCGGGATACTCGAGACGTTGCTGCGCACCCGCACTCTGTCGGTGACCAACCGGATCTTCGCCCACGGTGCGCTCGGCGACGCCTACGACCGGCTTGGGCGGTATCGTGACGCCTTTGGCACATTCACGTTGGCCAACGAGCTGCAACATGAGCAGTGCGCAGCCATGATCGCAGGCGAGCGCGGTCCGCTCACCCCGCGAAGCGTCGCCCGGCTCAGGGAGTTTGTGGTCGGGGCGGATCCCTCCGGGTGGTCACCCGCGCCAGCCTCGACGGCCACGCCGGTGTTTCTCGTGGGATTCCCCCGCTCGGGCACGACCCTGCTTGATCAGATCCTGGCCTCCCACCCCGAAGTCACCACCCTCGAGGAGCGCGATACCCTGATCGACGCCACGAACGAACTGATGGCCCCTGAGGCCGATTACGAGCATTGGGCGGCGCTGCCAGGCGAGGTGATCGAGCGGTTGCGCGGTTTGTACTGGCAACGGGTAAGGACGGCGTGCTCGAACGCGCCACTGCGCCGGGTGTTCATAGATAAGCAGCCCCTCAATGCGGTTCTGCTGCCGCTGATTTATCGGCTATTTCCGTCGGCCAGAATCATCCTGGCACTGCGCGATCCACGCGATGTCCTGCTCAGTTGCTATCAGCAGCGCTTCGCAATTAACGTCGCGATGTACCAGTTGCTGCGTCTGGACACGGCCACCGCTTACTACGATGCCGTGATGGGTCTCGTTGGGCTATGCCGCGGCAAGTTGCCGCTGCGCTTCCATGCCGTGAAGTACGAGGACGTCGTCACCCGGCTGGAAGTAACGATGAGCGCTGCGCTGGAGTTTCTCGAGCTCGCCTGGGATCCGGGCCTGCACCGTTTCTCTGAAACGGCTGGCAAGCGCACCATCAACACGCCCAGTGCTTCTCAGGTCGTGCGCCCACTTTACGGCAGCGCCCGCGGAAGGTGGCGCAACTACGCCCAATTCCTCAGTCCGTATTTCCCGAAGCTGATGCCCTGGGTTCACGCCTTTGGATACCCAAGCAATTGAGGGGATCGGACGAGCACCGAGAAGAATGAGTGCGGCTGGCCCTCAGCGCCAACACCACTGTGGTGCCAGGCGGCCGATCCGGGCGTAGGTTGCGGCCTGCTATTCGGAAGAACGCACAGCGTGCCGGAAGCGCGCGAGCGCAGGCCCACAGCCAATCATGCTTGGGCGGCTGGAGTAAGCCCGGCTTGTCGGCCTACAAGGCCGCTCGCGACGGCGCGACCAGTGGCGGCCACTCCTGCGACACGCCCTCGTAGAGGCTCACGGTCTTTTCGAGTCGCGCTGTGCCGTCGTGCACCGCAATCGCGTGAGGCTTGTCTGCCTCATAGCCGGTCCAGAGCGAGACGCCGGCGTAAGCCCCGTCCTTGCGCAGGATGTAGTAGGTCATGTCGATGTACTTGAGCCGCGCCATATCGCCGCCGTAATTGTGGACGATCCGCTTGAGCGCCTCCATGCCGGCCTCGAGCGGCGCCATGCCCCGGCGCATGTTCTCGACAATGGTATGCGCGCCACATACCTTGATGTTCTCCTCGCCGCTCCCGGTGGCACCGGCCGAGCCCACTTCCTGGTCGGTGTAACAGCCCGCGCCAATGATAGGAGAATCGCCCAGCCGTCCGGGCAACTTCCAGGCCAGGCCGCTGGTCGTCGTGCAACCGGACATCTCCCCGTGCGCACTGAGCGCGGAGCAATGAATCGTGCCGGTTGGGGGAAACAGCACTTTGTGCACCGCGGCCCGACGCTCCTCAGGCTCGACGCCCAGATCGGCCGCCAGCGCCAGCAGGCGTTCGTAGTGGCGATCGGTATCGCCCGTCCGCACACGCTCGCGCAGGCGGTCTCGCCACTGGGGGTCCGACAGGCCCGGCCCCCACCAATCGGCATGCGATTCCTTCCACAGCAGCCACACCTTGCGAGTGTCCTCGGTGAGCAGGTCTTCCCGCTTGAACCCGCGGGCGAGTGCGAAACGCTCTGCGCCGTCGCCCACGAGCATCACGTGCCCGGTGTGGAGCATGACTTCCTTGGCGAGTTGGGAGACATTGCGAATATTGCGCACGCCTCCGACGGCGCCGGCCCGGCGCGATGGCCCGTGCATGCAACTGGCGTCGAGTTCGACTACCCCTTCCTCGTTCGGTAGACCTCCGAGGCCCACGCTGTCGTCATGCGGGTCGTCCTCGGGACCGCGAACGACGCTGAGAGCGGCATCGAGGGTATCGGCGCCCGAACTCAGCTGCTGGTAGCCCCGCTCGATGTACGGAAAGCCGTTGCCGGCCGAGACGATGATCGGGAGCCGTGCCGCGCGCCGTGGCTCCTGTGTGGTGGTCGCCGTCGCTGCCACGGCGCCGGCGCCGGCAGTGACGCCAAGCGTTCCGAGCGCGGCGGCGGATACGAAATCGCGCCTGCTGAGCATGTGGGTGATCCCCCGTAGTACCAAAACCAAAACTCGACTATAAGCGATCCCGGTGCCGCGTCTCAAAGCCCGGGCCATTGGGAGTGCCGCCCGGCGGGTCCGGACTTAAGGGACGAGGATCTGCAGGTGCCCGACCCATCGGGCCTGTGCCGCCCTGGCACGAGTCGATAGGGCCCTTACAACAGCTCGATTCTGACCGCGGCGATACAAACCCTGTTGACTCGGGGATGAGCGCTCGGGTATCCCTACGCGGCACCCCGGCTTCGAGGCGAGGCGCCGGACAAAGCGGAGAGCACATAAGGCATGCAGCAACGCCACGCTGAGGTCGGCTACGGGTCGGACAAGGACGGCCTGGTCTGGGGCTACTTGTTTGAGCCCGGGCGTGCCGCGGTGCCGGTCGATGTCGCCACGGCGGCCAGTTGCGCGGAGTCCAGGACCGGAAATTTCTGCTGGGTGCACTACTCGCTCTCGAACGCGGGTTCCGAGCGCAGCATGCGCGCCGCTCTGCAGCTGCCCGAAGCCTTTTATAGCTCGTTCTCCGAAAAGGTGGGTTCCACCCGCCTTGAACAGGAAGCTGACAACCTGATCGCGGTCATCCACGACGTGCTGTACAGCACCAGCTTCGATTCGGCCAGCGTATCCACGGTGTCCTTGTGCGTGACGCCGCACCTAATGGTGAGCGCGAGGCTCAAACCACTGCGCTCGGTCGACCGTCTGCGCGAAGCGATCAAGGCCGGCCAGAGCTTCCGCACATCCGCCGAGCTGCTTGCGCACCTGCTGCGTGACCAGGCTGACGTGCTGGTCGGGATCGTGCGCGAGACCACCGCGCGCGTCGACAGCGTGGAGGACCAGGTCCTGGCAAGTCGCGCGCTCATCAGCCGCGCCGAACTGGGAACGCTACGTCGTTCGCTCGTGCGCCTGCAACGCCTGCTGGCACCCGAGCCTGCCGCGTTGTTCCGCTTGCTCAGTCGCCCGCCGGCGTGGATCCAGGATTCCGACCAGCAGGACATGCGCGAGGCCGCGGAGGAACTGACTCGCGCTGTCGCTGACAGCGTGGCCCTCAATGAGCGTGTCAAGCTGCTGCAGGAGGAACTGGCGGCGCTGGTGAACGAGCAGACCAATCGGACGCTTTACATCCTGACCCTGGTGACGGTGCTGGCGTTGCCGATCAACGTAGTCGCCGGACTCATGGGCATGAACGTCGGCGGCATACCTCTTTCGGGTCACTCCCACGGCTTCATGACGATCGTCAGCGTGTTGCTGGGAGTGACCGGAGTGCTGGGTTATCTGGTGCTGCGCGGCCGCCGCGAACGATGATTGCGCCGCGGACAGACCGTGAACCAAATACCCAACAAAGCACCCACGGTGTCAGTACTTAGAGCGTAGTTGTCGACAGCCGGGTAGCCGACTGTAGTGACAGCATCAGATTCCTCTGACAGTCGCGCACACGGTAGGTGGCGCCGGGGTGACGCTCGGGTCCATTTCGTTTCAGCCGACCGCAATTCGCCACAAGTGCAGCAGCGCCGAAGATAGTGCTTCAGTGCGTAACGAGACCTGGACTGACCCTTATCTTAGGCTTTCGGCCGTTCATTCGATGCAAGGCGCGCAACTGCCTGGGAACGATGAGCGTCGAGCAAACTGAATTACCAAGCTCCGATTCAAATCCGAAGCTTGGAGCAGTCTTCGAACCTGAATTCCTCCAATACTCACGCAGAATAAAGTGCGATTTGCGAGGAGCAGTACCATCGTCCGGTGAGTAGCCAAGGATGTCCGAGAGCCGGTCCGTCCGCACCCTTAGTGCCGGCGAATGATGATTATGTCACGTATACAGGACGTTATTGTTGTATGGATCGGGATCGCTGCAGTTCTCGTAGAAGCCGCGGTGTTCGCATCGATATTTGCAGTACAATTTTGCAGGCGACCTGATCCGAAAGTTGTCTGTGCGGAACAGCTGCCGAACGTCCCGGCCGCCGCGCTTCCATAAAAGGGAGAAGAACTCATGCCCGGAAAGCTGCCCATTAGCGCGGCCTCGCGTCATCTCATTACGGGGGTGGCATTCCTCCTCGCGCTGGCGTCCTCCGCAGTCTATGCGCACAATCCGCATGATCCGGTCTTGGGGCTGGGCGTCTCGCCCGACTTCGCCAACGATCAGACCCTTTTTGTTTCGAGCTTTCCGGAATGGAATTGGGGGTACAAAGACGTACTGCGGTCGGTGGACGGCGGTGCAACGTGGACCAAGCTTCCCAAAGGCCTGGACAATCATTTCCCCGTCACGGCTATTCGCGTCTCACCGAGCTTTCCGGTGGATGCGACGGTGTACGCGGCAACGCGCGGCGACGGAGTCTATGCGTCGACCGATCGCGGTGACTCGTGGCAACTCATCAATACCGGCCTGGTGGGCTTGGCCATCGGTGAGCTCAAGATCGCCGGATCGTCCTCCGGGGGCCACACGCTGTTTGCGGCACCGAAGACCGGCGGCCTGTTCCTGCGCACCAATGCCCAGAATAGCTGGAGCCAGGTGCTCGATGCGTCGATCAAACTGACCGTGATAACACCGTCGCCAGATTTTGCGACGGATCTGACCGTGCTGGCGGCCGATGCCACGGGAATACTTCGCATATCCACTGACGGGGGTAACAACTGGGTCGTGCTCGGGAATCCCGCCGCGGCAGTAATTTACGACATGGCCATTGCGCCCGGTGGTGCCAAGGAAATATTTCTTGCCACCAGCCGTCCCGGAATCTTTTACAGCGCAGACGGGGGCGCCAGCTTCAACAATCTGCTCGCGAACCTGCCTAACGAGGCGGTGAACAACGTTGCCGTATCGCCCAACTACGCGGTGGATCAGACGGTGTTCTGCACCACGCCGACGCACTCGGTATACAAGTCGACGAATGCGGGTGGCAGCTGGACGCTGACACCATCGGGCGCGGTGATCACCGGCCAAACCAGCCTGGTTTTGGAATTCTCGGAACTGCAAGTGTCGAACACCTACGCGAGTGACGGCGCCGTGTTCCTTTCGACCTTCGATGGCTTGTTCGTGTCCTTGAATGCAGGCACGGGCTGGGCAGAGCGACAAACCCGTGTAGGTCTGGTCACCGGCCTCGCATTCTCTACGAATTTTGCAACTGACCAACACGTAATGGCTGCAAATTATGCCGAGGGCGGGCTGTACTCTTCGGCTGACAGCGGCGCGACCTGGACGCGCGAATGGAACGGCTGGTTTCATCCGGGAAACTCACTGAGCTCCGACGCTATCGAATTCGTGCGCAATCACGCGGGCCCGCCGATGGTCGTGGCCACCAAGAACTTTTCGCAGATTGGCTTCAGCAGTGATTTTGGCGTCACCTGGCGTGTGGTGGCAATCCCGAACATGGCGGATGCGACCAAGAAGCTGTTTCCGGTCTATCCCAATGTAATGAGTGTTTCGCCGCAATTTGACACGGATCAGGAGATCTATCTGGGCTCGCGCCGCCAGGGCGTTCTGCATTCCGTGAACGGCGGCACTTCTTGGGTGGCGTCGCAACAGGTACCCACCACTCTGGAGATCATGGCGACGGCCATCTCACCGGCTTATGCGCAAGACCATACCGCCCTGGCCGTTACGGGCGATGGCCAAGTTTGGCGAACGACCGACAATGGCAGTCACTGGACGCGCGTTGGCGCGACCACAATCAAACCGCGCGGCGGCCAGCGGGTGCCATCAATTGCGTTCTCACCGAATGTCGCTGTCGATCACCTGGTGCTGGTGGGAACGAATAATGGCGTATATAGCTCCACCGACGGCGGCGCGACCTGGAAGCTCGTGAACGATGCCACCATCGGCCGGGCCACCGTCATCCAGCAGCTCGAGTTCTCACCGGGCTTCGCGACCGATCAGCAACTATACGTAAACGTTCGAGGGCGCGGACTGTACCGCGTAACCATGAGCGCGAGCGGCGCGGTGACCTCATCGGTCAATATTGGCGCGACGCTGCTGGACCAAAATATTCAGTTCGTCACATTTCATCTGTCGCCCACATTCGGCCAGGACGCCACCATTCTTGGAGCATCGGAGCGCAATGTGTACCTCTCTACCGACGCCGGCGCGACCTGGGCCCTTGTGGGTTCGCCGCACAGTTAGCCGGCGAGCCGCGTAGCGGGGCTGGCGTGTCAATGAGCCGTCGGCTCATGCCGGTGCCTTGATGCGCAATCGTCCCGCGGCAATTACCCAGTGATTGCCTCTTCCGGCGGCCACAAAAAGCGCGCGCAGGCGGAGATGGGCAAGCCGACCACGAAGAGGTGCGCCAGAATTGTGCCGTAGAGCATCTGGTGGTCGGTGATCTGGCCGTCTGGCCCGCGTGGCCCGTCCGGAAGAGCGCCGCTGCCGTGCACGGCCGAAAGCGGTAGCACCACCGTGTACATCACCACCATGACGACGATGCCGTAGCATGGCCCAAGCAGCCACCAGTATCTGCGCAGGTCTGTCATGCGTACCGCCAAGATGATGTAGATGGCCGCCATGATCAGCGTCAGCATGAACTCCAGTGCCACGCCCAGACTGGCGCTGCCCCATCCGCCTTTCATGGCCGCCGGGCCGAGCACGCCGCGCGCGATCGATTGGAAGATCTGCATGGGTGTCATCTGGTAGTAGCTGCCGATGTGAATCGAGGCGTAGAGCAGATCGAGGGCCCCGGCAATCAGTGCCGCAACGACGATCGGCTTCCACAGTCCGGCGCGCCCTGACATCCAACCCTTACTGTGCATTCTTGACGAAGCGTGGACCGGCTCGATCATACCTTAAGGCGGGTATGACGGAGCTCGCACTCACCGGAGTTGCCTTATTCGCGGTGCTTTGGCGCGAAGAACGCCCAGGCAAACTCTGCGCTTTCAAAGTCCCGATTTTGAGGCCCCACGAGCTGCTCATAGAGTGGGCCATAGTGAAATCGCAGGCTCGGCTCGACGTGGCCACCGTGTTCGATGGTCACAAGCTCCACCTGCGGTCCCGTGTCCGGACCGTAGCTCACGCTCCGGGCCCTCGTGTTATCGGGCCCCACGTGAGGAAGGGTCTTGGCAACCGGCGCCACATGATCGAGCCCGTCGACGCGTCGCCAGAAGTCTCGCGTGGCCTCGGCGCCCAGTACCGCGCCGCGCTTGCCCTGCTCGCGAAAGCCCACAGGTCCGCCGCCGTAGGGTACCAGCGGGTCGTCGGTACCGTGAATGATCAGCACTGATACAGGATGGATCGGATCGCCACACTCGCCGCCGCGCGCAATAGTTCCGGCGACCGCGGCAATCGCGGCCGGCGCGGGCTGCATTTCAAAGGCGAGGCGCTGGCTCATCATGGCGCCATTGGACATACCCATAAGGTACAGGCGCTGGGGGTCGGCCCGTGCCGAGGCGATGAGCTCGCGCGCCACGACGCTTGCGAACTTGACGTCGTCGGTCCGGGGGTTGCCCGCCGCGTCGCTCCGGCAATCGTGCCAGCCCGTATGACCGTCGGGGCCCTTAAGCCCCTGCAAGGCCACCACCAGGATCTGTTCGCGATCTACGATGTCCAGCCAGGCGGACAAGGGGGAGGGCCGGATCCCGGCGCCCAGCGCGTTCTTGGCCGTGCCCAGGTGGCCGTGCAGCACAATGACCAGCGGCCTCGGAGCAGCATGCAATGTCACCGGGGAGGCCACCACGTACTCGCGTGAGTGGCCATCCAGCTCGATCGTGTGCGATTGCAAGGCCGCCGCGCCGGCGGTATGGGTCAATAGTCCTGAAAGTACAATTGCGAGATGTCCGCAACGGTGCGCCGCAGTGCCCAGCATCCGATCATGGTAGCGCAGCGTCACCTACGACCGCCATGTGCTGGAAGGCAGTTCATCCGGCAGGCGCTGAGCGGTGCGCGTCGCGCTGATCCCCGGCCGTCACTCAGGAGGGCTCCCACACCCGAGATCGCATCGTTCGGTGAGGGACTCTGGAATGACAGGCCACGAGGACAATGGTAGGTTTACCGCCAGTCACGCCAATCCAACGGGTCCATGTCGCTCGAACAAGTCGCTACGCTTGCGCAGATTGCCGGCTCCGTAGGCATAGTCCTGTCGCTGGTCTTCGTGGGCCTGCAGATCAAGCAAAACACGGGCGCGCTCTACCGCAACGAACATAACTCCACCATGTCGCAATGGTCGGTGATTCGCATGGCGATCGCCGAGAATCGCGACCTCGCGGAAATCATGACCGCAGGCCTTCACGGGCAACGTTCCCTGGATGCGGCCGACCAATTGCGCCTCGAGCAGTTTCTGAGCGAGCAGCTGTGGGCGGCGTTCCACATCTGGGACCGGGAGCAGCGCGGAGTATTTGCCAGGGGAACACATGACTGGTCGGCGGGTCGCTATATAGCGCCTTTGCTTGCCGCTGCGCGCGGCAGGGCGTGGTGGGACGAGGCGAAGAACGCGGGTTTCTTCCCGCCTTACGTAGCGGTCGTCGACGCGCTGCTCGCCCGGCAAGCGGCAAGCGGAAAGGCGGCAACCGGACAGTCCGGCGTCGAGCCGTGAGTTCCCGTTTTTCCCTGAACTCCGTATTTGTCCCGCGAGCGCTCATAATCGTCACCGCCTTCGCTCTGGCGGCCTGTGGCCCGTCCAAGCAACCCGTCGCGCCGAGTGCGGCCGCGATCGCGGAAAACAGCCACTCGCTGACCGATCCGGAGAAGGTACTCAACGTCTACAACTGGACCGACTACATGGCCCCCGACATCGTTCCGGCCTTTGAAAAGGAATACGGGATCAAGGTCAATTACGACTTCTATGATTCAAACGACGTGCTGCAGACCAAGCTCCTGACCGGCCACACAGGTTATGACATCGTCGTGCCCACCGGCAGTTTCGCGGCCGGGCAGATCAAGGCGGGGGTATTCAGAAAACTCGACAAGACGCTGATCCCAAATCTGAAGTACGTCGATCCCGATCTCGCACGGCGCATGGATCCCCTGGATCCCGGTCTGGAGCATTCGGTGAACTATTTCTGGGGCACGGAGGGCGTGGGCTATAACGTCGACAAGGTCAAGGCCGCGCTGGCCGATGCGCCGGTCGAGAGCTTGCGCATGTTCTACGACCCGGAAGTGATCCGGCACTTCAAGGACTGTGGCGTCATGCTGGTGGACGAGCCGCGTGAGATTGTCAGCACGGTGCTTCTGTATCTCGGCCGCGATGGCACCAGCGAGAAGCCCGAGGACCTGGCGGCGGCGGAAAAGGTGTTGATGGCCATCCGACCCTACATTCGCTACATCGACAACGAGCGCTACCTCAATGACCTGGCCAATGGGGAAATCTGCCTGGCTCTGGGATGGAGCAACGACGTGCTGACCGCGGCCGCACGCGCCCGGGAAGCGGGCAACGGCAACCACATCCGCTACAGTATTCCCAAGGAGGGCGCGGTGATGTTCATCGACATGATGGGCATTCCCGCCGACAGCCCGCACCCGAGGAACGCGCATCTGTTCATCAATTATCTGCTGCGCCCGGAGGTGTCCGCGCGAAACTCCAGCTTCGTTCACGCCGCGACCAGCAACGCCGCGGCCTATGCGCTGATCGATCCTGCGATCTACAACGATCGCGCCATCTACCCCTCCCCGGAGACCAAGCAGCGACTGATCGCCGATCTGCCGCGCTCGCAGGCCTACACCCGGTCCCTTACGCGGATGTGGGCGCGGTTCAGGGCGGGTCGCTGATCGCGCATTCTCCCGGGCGACTTTGCTTTAGATGCCCAAGGCCCCGGAACTCTCACCAGCCCACGGCGGCCCCGTCCTTGCGGTGATCGGATCCGCCGCGGTATACGCGGGCTTCGGCCGGTACATCCGGTGTTTGCGGTTGCACCATGATGGCCTGGAAACCTCCCATGTCGGCTCCGTCGACCGAGTGCAGCTCGTGTCCCATCGTGGTGAGCGCGCTGCCGACCAGTTCGTACAGGGGCGATTCCAGGGTCAACTCGTTGGAGATCTGCAGGTGTCGGAACCGGGCCATGTCGCTCGCCGCCTGCACGTTCGCGCCCAGGTCAATGATATTGACGAGCGCTTGTGCGTGGCCTTGGGCCTGCATGTCCCCACCCATGAGGGTCAGCGTCATGAACGGGGCCCCTTCGCGCATCACGAAACCCGCAGATAGGGTATTGAAGGGCCGCTTATGCGGCGCGATGGAATTCGGGCTCTTCGGGTCCAGCGAAAACAGCGCGCCGCGATTGTGCAAGATAAACCCGTATCCGGGGACCGTGATCCCTGAGCCGAACTCGTAGTAGTTGCTGCTCACCCACGACACCATATTGCCTTCGCGGTCCGCAGTGGCCACAACGATGGTGTCCCCTTTGCCCGCATCGTTCCCCACTCGCCCGGTGCGCGAGGCCCGCTTGGGGTCGACGCGTGCGCACTGCGAGGCGGCATAGCCCGCCGACAGTAGGCGCTCGACCGGCACGGCCACGAAATGGGGATCGGCGTTGTGCGCATACAGATCGGCGTACGCTAGCTTCTTGGCCTCCACCAGCAGGTGCCAATAGAGCGCGGATCGGGGCCCCAGTGTGGCGAGCGTCTGGCCCGGTGCCCACTCCGGCACGCAGGTCTGCAGGATGTTGAGCATTTCCAGTGCAGCCCAATCCTGCGAGGGCGGCGGAAGTTCAAACACATCGAAGCCGTGGTAGCGTGTTTGTGAGGGCGCGCCCCATTCGCCCCGATAAGAGGCCAGATCCGCCATGGTCATGGTCCCGCCGAGCGCGGTTGATTTGGCGACGATCGCGCGGGCCACATCGCCCCGATAAAAAGCGGCCGCACCATGCTGCTGGAGCAGCTCGAAGGTGTGCGCCAGCTCCGGATTGCGAAACACGGTGCCGGCCGAGGGCGGCTTACCGGCCACGTACCACGCCCGTACCGAGTCCGGATCCGGTCCGGTCGGTTTTTGGCCCACTGCCGCGACCGCGGGCAGGAGCCAGTCGCTGGCGATACGCTCGGAAATCGGTACCCCGTCGCGGGCATATCGAATGGCGGGCTGCAGCAGATCCTTGAAGCTGCGCGTGCCGAAGCGCATGAGGATTTCCTGCCACCCCCAGACCGCACCGGGCACCGTGACCGGCAGGATCCCGAACAGCGGCATGCCTGAGCCGGGACCCCAGTTTTGAGGATCAGGATCGTAGCCGAGCGCGTGCAAATGCTCGAGGGTGGCGCCCGTGGGAGCCATGCCGCTCGCATTCAAGGCATAGAGCTTTTTCTCCTTGGCGATATACACGATCGCAAAGAAATCGCCGCCGATACCGGTGCTCATCGGCTCGACGACATTGAGTACGGCCGCGGTCGCTACCGCCGCGTCGATGGCGTTGCCGCCCTGAATCAGAACCTGCAATCCCGCCTGGGCGGCGAGTGGTTGGCTGGTAGCCACCATGCCGTGCTGTGCGATCACTTCCGATCGACTCTGCGACCGCCAGCCCTCGGCACGCTCGCCGCGCACGGCCTGGCAGAACGGGGCGGCCGCGGCGACGTCACATACCGTGGGCACCGCGGGCGGTTCGGCGGTTGGTGCCCCGGCACAGGCCAAGCTCGCCGCCAGCATCGTGCAGATTGATCGCCGCGGCATCCGCAGCAATATCGACAACCGATTCGAAGCGGTATCTACTCGCATCGGAATACCTCCCTCAATCATGGGGACCTGCCCGATTCCATTGAATTTCGGTGCCCGGTGTCGCCGCGCTCAGTTCTGCGCGTGGGTGCGGCGAATAAAATCCGCGACGTTGTCGTGCAGGGCGCGGCGCGAAGCCTCGTGCAGGTAGACCATGTGACCGGACTGGTAGCGCTTAAATTCAATGTTTTTAGCCACATCCGGGGGCACCGGCAGGTGCATGAGCTCGAATTCAGCGGCGAAATAAATAGTGGCGAGGTCGAAATAGCCACTGTTGAGTTGCACCTTGAGATTGGGGTTTGCCTTCATCGCGTAGGCCAGGTCCGGCATCACGTTCGTGGATACCGAGAGCTTGTCGGTCGCCCCGGGCGGCTTGTGCCCGAAGTCCCAGCTTTCGCCGATCCCGGCGTAGTTGTTGGGCTTGAAGGTCTTGCCCTGGCCGAACTTGAGATCGCGCCGCACATAATCGTTAAAGGTCGAGACGAACGCCGAGGTGATCGCCGCGGCCTGTGGATCGTAGCCGGGCTCCTTGGCGAGCAAATCGATCGTCGGACCCGAGAAGCGCGTGTCGATGCGGCCGGTCGTGCGGTCGCCGAGCAAGTGCTGCTCGAAGACGCCGCCGCTGATCCTCAGATTGGCCTGCGAAATATAATCCGCGGGTAGCCCCGTGTAGGCGTGCAGCTTTTCGATGACCGCGGCGCGCCGTTCGGGTGCGAGCGCCGAGCCTTGCGCCAGGGCGCTCAGGTATTCGCCCAGAGCGAAGTCCTCGACCTCCTTGATAAAGGGCTCCAGTGTCGCCGGCTGGCTGGGAAGGCGCTTGTGATACCAGGCCGTGGCGGCGTAGGTCGGCAAGGCCAGCGCGTAGGGCTGGTCCACGCTGGGATTGAATTCCGGCCCGTCGGCGCTGTCATCGAAGGACAGGATCTGCGAGAGCAGGATCACGCCGTTGAGATCGATGGCCTTTTCTTCCTGCAGCACGTTGGCCAGCACGGCCGAGCGGGTCGTTCCGTAACTCTCTCCAAACAGATACTTCGGCGAATTCCAGCGCCCGTGCCGCGAGAGGAACTGCGCGATGAAATTTGCGAAGGCGTGGGCGTCCTGGTCGACGCCGAAAAACGCCTTTTCCTTATCGGTGCCGCGCAGATGCCCAAATCCGGTGCTCGGCGCATCGATGAACACCAGGTCCGAGTCCGGGAGCAATGAGGCATCGTTGTCCACCAGGTGGTACGGAGCCGCTGGGGTGTGCGAGTCCTCGAGCGTGACCACACGCTTGGGTCCAAACGCCCCCATGTGCAGCCAGACGGTCGAGCTGCCTGGGCCGCCGTTGTAGATAAAGGTGATCGGTCGTGCCGGATTAGGCTCCTTGCCCAGGAAGTACGCGTAGTACGACATGCCGGCCTCGGGCTCGACCGCGGGCGGCTTCTCGGAGTGCGCTGCCGATCCATCGCCGCCCGCCGCGGGCTTGTCGGCCCCTGCCGGGGGGTCGCTGTCCATCGGATCCTTGACGTATACGACCAGAATTCCGGCTTCGGCGCTGTAGCTGAGCGATTTTCCGCCGATCGCCAACGTGCCCGTCGAGAGCGCGATCTCGTCCTTGAGGTGTCGTGGATCGGGCGGCCCGGCGTCAGCGTCCTTCGGGTCAGTCGCTTCGGCCGCAAAAGCCGTCACGGGCAGGCAGGTCACGAGAGTAACAAGTACGGCGCAAATGCGAGTCATATCGAGGGACCTCAGGGGCTAGGGAACCAGCGGGCGCAGTCTCACACTGACACGAGTGTTCGGCAAGCCGCGAGGAGGGATGGGTCCGTGTCTCGAAGACCCGGCGTCCGGTGTGTGTATCATCAATTACTGGACACTGGCGGCCATTTTTTTGACAATGGCCTGCATAAGGCTTGGGGGGACAAGTATGGCTAGGCAATCTGGAAGCTCGGGGTTTCGTGGGTCCGTCGCTGCGCTGTTTGTCGCGCTGATGGCGACGGTGAGCAGTTCGCTCCCGGCGGCGTCCGCCGCCGTGCTCACGCCGGAGCAGATCGCCAAGCTGCTGGAGGAGGGCACCAATGTCCTCAACCAGGGCAATGCCGAGCTGGCCATCAAGAATTATTTCGAGCCGGTCAACCAGAGCTTTATGCGCCAGACCGCCAGTGCGGGCGCCGACGACGAGATCTACGCCTCGCGCACCCCCACCGAGACCGCCGCCTATGCGGCAAAGGTGGCGAAGGAAAACGAGGGGGCCGCCAAGCCGGCCCATATGGTGATCGTAGATGGAGCCTGGACCGACGCGCTGATACTCAAGGCGCGGGCCCTGGCCCAGCTCAAGCGTCATAGCGAGGCGATGTCGGCCTTGAATCAGGCCACGGTGCTCTCGCCGGGCTACCCCGGCGTCTGGCTCGAAATGGGCTCGATCTACCAAGGCCAAAAGGACTGGGAGAATTCCTTCAAGGCCTACAAGACCGCCGAGAATTACGCCGGAGCGATCGAGGACAAGGCCAAGCAGAACGAGGCGCTGGCCAGCGCTTTGCGTGGTCAGGCGGTGGCGATGATCGAGCTGGGCAGGCTCGATGATGCCGAGACCCTCTACAAGCGCTGCCTGAAGATGAACCCGGCCGATGCCGCGGCCACCGATGGTCTGGCGCAGGTTCAGGCGCGCCGGGGCGCGAGCGCCACCGGCGCGGGAGCCGCCGCGCCGACGGCACCGGCCCCGAGCACGCCACCGGCCGCGCCGAGCTCGCGCTAGCGAGCCGCGTATTTAGCGTGCAAAGCCGATGAGCGCCCGCCGGATCCGGCAGCGCTTCAGCGCCCCGGTGTGGCTGATGGGGCTCAGCAACGCCGGGTTCGGCATGTATGGAGGCATCGTGGCCATTTCGATGCCACAGCTGCTGAGCGCGCGCGATGTGCCCGAGCACAGGATCGCGGCGATGACCGCGGTCATGATCTCGCCCGCCTTTTGGAGCTTCCTGGTGAGCCCGGTGCTGGACGTGCGCTTCAGCCGACGCTGGTACTGCGCGGTCACCGCCGCGGCAGGGGCGGCGCTGCTGGTATTCGCCTTGCTCCATCTGGACAATCTGGCGCTGGTCGAGGGCTGCATCGTAGCGGGCTTTTTCTTTGCCAATCTCTACCAGAGCGCGCTGGGCGGCTGGCTGGCGAGCATTACCCCGGCCGCTGCACAAAAGAGGCTGAGTGTCTGGGTCACCATGGGCAATATTGCCGGCGGCGGTGCCATGGCCGCCCTGACCGGCTTCCTGGTCCATCATCTGCCGCCGGCGGGGGCCGCATTGCTGGTCGGTGGCGCGGTGTTGCTGCCGACCGCGGTGTTTCCCTGGATGAGTGCGCCCGGACCCGACCGACGCCTGGCCGGGGACAGCTTCCGCCAGTTCTTCGGCGAGATTCTGGCGCTGCTCAAGAAGCGCGATGTGCTGATCGCGATCCTGCTCTTCATTACTCCAACCGCCACCTTCTCGCTGACTAATTTTCTCAGCGGAGTGGGGCATGACTTCAACGCCTCGGTCGATTTCGTAGGCTGGGTCGGCGGGGTTGGCGTGCTCGCGGGCGGCGTCGCTGGGTGCCTGTGCTTCCGCTTCATCGACGAGCTGATGCCCACACGCCTCCTGTACCTGGCGATCGCCGCGGCGGGTTCCTTTTTCACCCTCTCACTGCTCCTGTGCGCGCGCTCGCCGGCGAGCTTTGCCCTCGCTCTGACCGGAGAGAACGTGTTCCAGGCGCTTGGCATCACGGCCGGGGTGGCGATTGCCTTTGAGACCATTGGCCGGGAAAATCCGCTTGCCGCCACGACCTACAGCCTGATGATCTCGGCGGCGAATATTCCAATCACTTACATGCTGCTGGTCGACGGCTGGGGCTACGCTCGTTCGGGGATTACCGGCAGCCTTATCGTCGATGCGGGATCTAGCCTGGTATCGGTCCTTGTGCTGGCTGCGCTGATCATCGGCTACACCCGCCCTGCGGCCGAGCATCGCGTCCTACGGCAGCTCTAGGCTCACCCGTGTGGGCTCCTCAGGGCCACGATTCCTTCGGCGCAGGCTGGCGCGCGCGGGCCTATTCGAACGGTACCGAAGGGCGCTCCCAGCCGGAGCGTGGCCCTTCGGCTCGCTTGCGGACGAGGATCGCGGGGATGGGCCCCCGGGCTATTCCGCCGTGAGGCGTCTGAGCTTCTCGGTGCGCGTGAGCTCGGTGTGCTGGGCCACGCGGCGCAGCAGGGCTTCCGTGTCGGCAATGGCCAGCGGCCGGCTGAACAGGTAACCCTGAGCGGTCTCGCACTGTTGCTCCTGCAGATAGAGCATCTGGTTGAAGGTTTCGACACCTTCCGCAACCACGGTTATCCCCAGGGTGCGCGACATCTTGATGATAGCGCTGGCGATCGAACGGTCGCGCACGCCGGTTTCCAGATTGCTGACGAAGGAGCGGTCGACTTTCAGCCGATCGACGGCGAGATTGCGTAGCCGCCCGAGGCTCGAATAGCCGATGCCGAAGTCGTCGATGGCCAGCGTTACGCCGACGGCGCGCAGGCTGGCCAGCGCCTTTTCCGACCAGGCCTCATCGCGCATCACGACCGTTTCGGTGATCTCGAGCTCGATCAGCTCGGGGGCGATGCCCACTTGCTTGATGGCTTGAGCCACGGTTTCGGGGAAGTCGCGGCGCAGGAACTGAACTCCCGACACGTTGACCGAAATGTGCCCGAACGGCAGGCCCTGCTCACGCCATACCCGCGCCTGCACGCAGGCATTGCGCAGCACCCAATCGCCGATCGGCACGATCAGTCCGGTGTCTTCGGCAATCTCGATAAATTCCAGCACCGGCACCGGACCCAGGTCCGGATTGGTCCAGCGCAGCAGAGCCTCCAGCCCCGAGAGCTCCCCGGTCGCCAGCTCGAATTGCGGCTGATAGTGCAGGCTGAGCTCGTTGCGCTCCAGCGCACCGCGCAGTTTGCCCTCGACCGTCATGCGGCGTAACGCACCGTCGCTCATGGACGCATCGAAAAACGCCTGGCCGCCATGGGCGCGGCGCTTGGAGAAATACATCGCCAGGTCGGCGTTGTGCAGCACGGTCGCCGCTTCGGTGCCGTCGTCGGGACTGATGGCGATGCCAATGCTGGGCGTCATGACGATTTCATGGTCGCCGATCTGGATCGGGTCGTGCAGCATCGCGATGATGGTGTCCGCCGTGGCGGCGGCGGCGGCCCGCGAGCTCACCTGTGGCAGGATGATTACGAACTCATCGCCCCCCAGGCGACCGATGTCGCCGATACCGGGGCGCTGCGCATTGAGGTCGCTGACCGACAGCGACATCGCCCGCAGCCGCGCCGCGCACTGGGAGAGCAACTCATCGCCGGCGCTGTGGCCGAGGGTGTCGTTGATGCGCTTGAAGTTATCGAGGTCGACGTACAGCACCGCCGTGGTGTGCCCACCGGCGGCGGCGTGCTGCAGCGCGCCCGAGAGCCGCTGCAAGGTATGTTCGCGGTTCGGCAGACCGGTCAATGAATCAAAGTAGGCCAGCCGTGCGATGTGCCGCTCGGCACGCCACTTGCTGTGCAAAGCCGTGGCCATCTGCCGCACTTCGTGGGGATGAAAGGGTTTTTGCAGGAAGGAGATCTTGTCCTGCGGCGGTACCTGGCCGCCGATGTTGACCGGATCAACGTCGGAATAGGCCGTGCAGATGGCGATCTCGATGTCGGAGTCCAGTTCGCGGATGCGCGCGGCCGCCCACGCGCCGTCCTCGCCCGGGGGCATGCGCATGTCCAGGAACACCACCGGGTAGGGCGTGCCGGCCTCGATCGCCTTGGTCACGGCGGCGACGGCTTCCACGGCGCTGCTGGTCAGGGTGACTTCGAAGGTGGCGCGCCGCCCGGAACCGGCCGCGGGCGCACTGCGCTTGAAGAGCCGGGCCCGCAGGTCCTGGATCGCATCCAGATCCTCGCGCAGGTCGGCCTCGCCAAAGACCTGCCGGTAGGCTTCGCGTATCGCGGGCTCGTCGTCGGCCACCAATATACGGATCGGGGTCTCGGCGATCTGTTTCGCACTCATGCCGCTCGCTCCTCGGTTTGCGAACTGTGCTCGCGCAAGGGAACTAGGATCTCGAATCGGGTGCCGTGGCCCAGCCCCTCGCTGTGTACGCTGATGCCCCCGCCCAGCGCACGCAGCGTGTTGGCGCACCAATGCAGGCCGAGGCCGGAGTTGGTCGCCTGGGATTTGGTCGAATAGCCCTTCTGGAATAGCTTGGGCAGGTCCTCGGGGGCGACACCGGCCGCATCGTCGGAGATATTGATGCACAAAGTCCGCTGGCCCTTGGCCTCGACGATGTCGGCCCCGATCTGCAATCGCGCGCGGGCCATCCCGGCACAGGCGGCCGCCTCGGCGGCGTTCTGGATCAGGTTCTGCAATACCATGCCCAGCGTCGTGCAGGGCAGGGACAAGCTGCCCAGCGCGGCGAGTTTCGGGGAAACCTCGAGGTCCAGGCGTTCGCGGTGCGCTGGCGCCACCTGCTGGAGACTGCGGGCGAGCAGCTCGGCCGGCGTCATCGCAAGCAGCACCGGGCCGTTGCGCTGGTGCTGGCGCTGTTCGGCCAGCACCGCCTGAATGACACCGGCCTGCTCGGTGACGTCGCGCAGCCGCTCGGCGCCGCGGCCCAGCGTGTGCGCCATCTCGGCCGCGGACAATTGCACGAACTGCTGCAAGTCGCGCCGCCGCTCGGCGTCGGGTGTGCCGTGCTGCAATTCATCGAGCGCGGCGTGCAGGTCGACGGTGCTGACCGCCCCCAGCTGTTGCTGCAACTTGGCGACGTTGACGGCCAGGGGCGTCATGGCATTGCCCAGGTTGTGAAGCACCCCGCTGGCGTTCTCGGCCGCGCCCGATTCGAACGAACGATCCACCAGTTCGCGGCGTGTCTGCGTGAGCCGCTCGACCATGTTGTCGATAGCGGTGGCGAGCGTGCCCAGCTCGTCGCTGCGCACATAGGCCAGCCGGGCGGACAGATCGTCGGCCGCGGCGATGCGCTGCGCATGGTCGGTGACGAGAGCGAGCGGACTGAGCACAATGCGGCCGAGCAGCACCAGCAGCGTGGCGAGCACGACCGCCGCGGCGACACCCAGCAGCAGAGTCGAGTAGCGGACCGCCACGACGCCATGATGGGTTATGGTGCGCGGCACGGTGATTCCCAGGGTCAACAGCGGCTGACCCGACAGGTTCGTAAAGATCTGTTCGATGCGCGTGACGGTGTCGGTTTCAGTCAGGCGCGCGTTACCGCTCCCGTGCTGCACCATTAACTGCGCATCGACGGTCGGGTTCTGGCCCCACAGCCGCATGTCCAGTCGCACCTGGGCCTGGGTGCTCAGACGCAGCAACTCAGGAGCGTTAAGGAGTCGGCCCATAATGACCATACCGCGCGCCGGCCCGTGACCCATGCCATCGAGGATCGGGGCGCCCGAGGCGACCAGCACGCCCGCGTCGGTGGTAATCAACCCGCTGGTGGCCTGACCCTGAGCCAGCGCCTGTGCCCAAGCCCGCTCCAGGTGGTTATTTCCATTCAGGTGGATTGCAATCGGCTTTTTGGAGTGCTCGCTCAGTCCATCGCTCCAGGTAAAGCTGCCGTCGCTCGCGATGACCGCCATGTAGTCAATCTTGGCGGTCCTAAAGGAGATGTCCGTGAGGCTGGCCTCGGAGAAGGCCCGATTGTGATCGCGCATGTAGCGCCACAGTTCACGCCAGTTGCCCCAGTCGGCCGCCTGTGCGCCCAGCGCCTGTTGCTCGCGCTCCACAGCGAAGGCCACGCGCTGCATGTCGGTATGGGCGCTGGCGCGTTCAAGTTCGATGAATTTCGGCAGCATAAGCCGCTGTTCGATGGCCCACTGCGCCCCGATCAACGCGACGAAAAGCAGCGCGAGCACGATCGTTACCTTGGCGCGAACACGCATAGCGACGGGTCCAATAAGCAAGTTGCGAACTGCGTTAGCCTACTGGTGGGCCCGGGTCACAAATGCTATGGAAGTCACATAATCAAGGACCCGGGCGGTGTCTTGCTTGGCAGGCCGGCCAAAAACAGCCCGCCATGACGGGCAGGTACCCCGGCAAAGAGCGGCCGAGCCGGGCGGCAATGTGCCAGCCAGTTCCGCGCACGGGGGTGGTTACGTGCTACAGTCCGGCCCGGCAAGTGAATACAGCGCCCGATAGTTTCGTCGTTGGCTCGCGCTCGCGGGCGGCACGCATCAAATCCGTAATCGAGCGATTTCGGAAGCCTTCGCATCCGCGCGCCATCTGGCAGCTGGCCAACACGCTGCTCCCGTACCTGTTCATATGGTTTCTGATGGCGCGGTTCATCACCGTGTCCTACTGGTTGATTTTGCCCCTGGCGGTGGTGGCCGCCGGACTCCGGGTGCGCTTGTTCATCTTTATGCACGACTGCGGGCACGGTTCGTTCATGCGATCGAAGCGTGCCAATACCCTGGTCGGGTGGCTTACCGGGCTGCTCACCTTCACGCCCTATCATCACTGGACCTGGGAGCATGCGATTCACCACCGAACCTCCGGTAATCTGCAGCGCCGTGGCAAGGGCGACATCTGGACCATGACGGTGAAGGAGTACCTGCATGCCTCGCTGTGGCGCCGGTGCGCCTACCGGCTGTTGCGCAATCCGGCGGTACTGTTTGCCATCGCTCCGGTCGTGCTGTTTATGGTGCTCGAAAGGTTTCCCTCATCGCAGGCCGGTCATCGCGAGCGGCTCTCGGTATGGCTCACCAACCTGGCGCTGCTCCTGATGGCCGTGGGCTTGAGCGCAGTGATCGGCTTCAAGTCGTGGCTGCTGATCGAGCTAACCCTCATGTTGCTGGCCGGCGGGGCCGGGGTCTGGCTGTTCTATGTGCAGCACCAGTTCGCCGAGGCCTACTGGACCAGCCACGAGGATTGGGATTACACCGAGGCCGCGCTGCAGGGCAGTTCGTTCTACAAGCTGCCCGCGATACTGCGCTGGTTTTCCGGAAATATCGGCTTCCACCATATCCATCACCTCAGCCCGCAGATTCCCAACTATCACTTGCAGCGCTGCCACAATGCCGAGCCGCTGTTTGGCGGGGCTCCGACTCTGACCCTGGGGGCAAGCCTCAGGTCAGCGACCCTGCGGCTCTGGGATGAGCAGCAACAACGCCTGATAGGATTTCGGCTCCTCCGCTCGCACCGCGGGGGCTAGTCAGTCCGCAGCGGGCCGCGCCGGCGCGCGGTTATAATGGCTCGGTTCGCCATTACAACACCGGCCGGGGATTTCCATGAAACGCACCCTTATTCTTAGTTGCGCGTTTGCGACTGTTGCTGCCATAGCAAGTTCCGCCCCGATCGAGCCCGGGAGCGCCGAGCGCGTACTGCACCCGTCCTGGATGGATAAGTCCGTTGATCCCCTGCGGGATTTCTATATGTACGTGAACGGCAACTTCATTCGGGAAAATCCGATCCCGGCCGCTTACTCGAGCTGGGGGCAGGTCCAGATCCTCAATAATCGCAATCAGGACTTCATCCACGAGTTGCTGCAGGCCGCCGCGGCCAACGCGAATGCGGCGCCGGGGAGCGAGGAGCGAAAGATCGGCGATTTCTACGCCAGCGGCATGGATGAGGCCGCAGTGGAGAAGGCTGGCATCACGCCCCTCAAAGACGAGTTTGCACGGATCGATGCCCTGCGCCGGCCGGCAGACTTGAGCGCGGAACTGGCCCGCCTGCAGGTCATCGGTGTCGATGCCGTGTTTTCCCTGACTGAGATGCAGGATTTTGCGGACAGCACCAGGGTGATCGGGACGGTGGCCCAGGGGGGCCTTGGGCTTCCCGACCGCGACTACTACCTCAAGGACGATCCTAGGTTTGTCGGCATTCGAAAGGCGTACGAGGAGCACATTGCGCGCATGCTGCAGTTGCTGGGTGAGGCACCGCCGGCGGCGAGTGTCGCGGCTCACGAAGTCATGGCGCTGGAAACGCGACTTGCCGAGGCGTCCATGCCGGTGGAGGAACAACGCGATCCCCACGCGATCTACAACATGCGCGACCTGGCGGCGCTCGCCAAGGGCGCTCCGGCTATCGACTGGTCGCGCTTTCTTTCGAGCAGTGGCGCCCCGCAGGTGACGCAACTGAACGTGCAGATGCCCAAGTTCTTTGCGGCGGTATCCCACGAGATCGAGGCCACGCCCATAGGCGTGTGGCGCAGCTATCTGCGCTGGCAGCTGGTACACGCCTTTGCCCCGTTTCTGTCGAGCCCTTACGTCGCCGAGAATTTCAAGTTCGTGCAAACCGTACGAGGCACCAAGGAACTGCTGCCGCGCTGGCGGCGGGTGCTGAACACCGAAAATGGCGCGCTCGGATTTGCCGTCGGCCACGAGTACGTGAAGCGACGCTTCCCGCCGGAAGCCAAGGCCCAGGTGCTCGACATCCTGCACGGCATTCGCGCTGCGCTGCGCACTGATCTCGAGAGCCTTTCCTGGATGAGTGAGGCGACGCGCGCCAAGGCGCTCGATAAGCTGGCGCTGATTGAGGAACGCATTGGCTACCCGGACGTGTGGCGCGACTACAGCAAGCTGACCATTGACCGCGGCCCCTATGTGCTCAACGTGCAGCGCGCCAACGCGTTTGAGACCGCGCGCGAGCTGGCCAAGATCGGCAAGCCGGTCGACCGCACCGAGTGGGCCTACGCCCCCCAGGTCATCAACGCCTACTATGACTCGTCAATGAACAACATCAACTTCCTCGCCGGAATCCTGCAGCCGCCGTTCTTTGATCCCGAGGCACCCGCGGCCTTTAACTACGGCGCGGTCGGTTCGGTCATAGGCCATGAAATCACCCACGGCTTTGACGACGAAGGCAGCCAGTTTGACGGTCATGGCAACCTGGTGAATTGGTGGACCAAGGAAGACAACGATAAGTTTCAGGTGGGTGTCGATTGCATCGCCAACCAGTTTTCCACCTACACCGTTGACGGGGAATTTCACATCAAAGGCAAGCTGGTGGCGGGCGAGTCGATCGCCGATCTGGGAGGAGTGTTGCTTGCCTTCCGCGCGTTTCAGGCCACCCCGGGCTACTCGACGGCCGCCAGCGTAAATGGCTATACGCCCGACCAGCAGTTCTTCATCGCCTATGCACGCATGTATGGCGAGGACGTCCGGGCCGAGCAGGCGCGCGCGTGGGCGGCCTCTGACCCGCATCCGCCGGGCAATTACCGGGTCAATGGCACGTTGGCCAATGTGCCGCAGTTTGCCAAGGCCTTCGGCGGGAGTGGTGCCGATTCGAAGCGCTGCGTAATCTGGTAGCGGTGGCCGATGGCGTGGGGGGCGTTCGTGCAGGACGGAGGCGGCACGTGGCAGGCAAGCTTATTTGCCCGGCGCGTCGCGCTGCACTAGAATCGCGCGCCTTGTGTGGGGCGGTAGCTCAGCTGGGAGAGCGTCGCGTTCGCAATGCGAAGGTCGAGGGTTCGATCCCCTTCCGCTCCACCATTTCACTGTCCCGGGGCGTCGCATCTATAGTCTGTTCAGAGTGATGCCGCTGGTCTCTTTCGGCACAAAAAGCGGGGCTTCGTGAGCTTCTCGGTCCGCCGCCGCTTTGCACAGTCTGGCACGGACAAGCATCGCCTTCGTGCGCCGAGCCCGCTTGGGCAAGTGGCTCCAGCTGCCATCTACATGGTGGTTCGGTGAGCTTTTGTTCCGCTACACCAGCGCCTCGACCTGTCAGAGGCAACCTATGGCGCGACTTGCGCCGGCGTTGCACCATGGGTCCGGGGACGAACGTAATTTGGCCGTAAGGGGGAGGCTGATGTACCCGCAGCTGCAGCGGCATTCGGGAACGCCGGGCGCGACGCCAAATATGATCGGAGCGGCGCTGGCGGCGCTGTCGCTACTGGTCATTGCCCAGCCTGGCGCCGCTGCAGAGCTGCGTGTGCCGTTCGCATTTGACCAGGTCGTCGAACTGGCGCATCAACTGTCGCAGTCGCCGGCACGACGGTTGGGCTCCGTAACGCCGGGGCTCGAAAAGCTCAACTACGATCAATACCGGCAGCTGCGGTTCCGCACCCAGAAAGCCTTCTGGAGCGAGCTCGCCTCGCCATTTCGCGTTGATCTGCTGCCCGCCGGCTTCGTCTACCAGACTCCCGTGGCCGTTTCGCTCGTCGAGGAAGGGCGCGTGACCGACCTGGGGTCCGACTCCGCCTTGTGGGACGTGGGCGAGAAAGTTCCCGCGAACCTGCACGACGTGCCGCTATCACTCTCCGGCTTTCGCGTGCGCACGCGACTGAACTCACGCACGGTGTGGGACGAATTCCTCGTCTTCCAGGGCGCAAGCTACTTCAGAGCCGTCGGGCGCGGACAACTCTACGGATTGTCCGCCCGCGGACTTGCGTTGCGCACGGGCGAGGCGCAGGGCGAGGAATTTCCGGCGTTCACTCATTTCTGGATCGAACGGCCCACCCGCTTCGCTGGAGCTCTCACGATCTACGCGCTGCTGGAGAGCGCATCGCTGACCGGTGCATACCGATTTGTCGCCTCCCCGGGCCGTGATACCGTCATGGAAGTGCAGTGCACGCTGTTCCCGCGCTCCGATGTGGCCGTGGTGGGCATTGCGCCGCTCACATCTATGTTTCTGTTCAATGCCAGCAATCGCTCGCGAATCGACGACTTTCGCGAGGGCGTTCATGATTCGGACGGACTGTTCATCGATGCCCGCAACGGCGAGGCGATCTGGCGCCCGCTGAGCAATCCACACGAGTTGCAGGCCGGATCGTTCACTGACACGGCACCGTACATCTTCGGCCTTATGCAGCGCGCACGGCAGCTGGCCGAGTATCAGGACCTTGAAGCCAGCTACGAGCGACGCCCCAGTGCATGGGTGGAGTCCCTCGGCGATTGGGGCGCCGGTCCGGTCCGACTGCTGGAAATACCTACCACGCGCGAGACCAACGACAACATTGTCGCATTCTGGCAGCCGCGCGGCGGGCTCAGGGCTGGCCAGCCATTTCGGACCTCCTACCGCCTGCACTGGAGCACCGATCCGCAGCCTCGGAGCGGCGTGGGGCACATCGTCGCCACTCGTATCGGCAACAGCTTCGACGGCAAGCGCAGGCTGTTCGTCATCGACATCGAAGGGGCGGGTACCTCGAGCGACGGATTGAAGCTCTCGCTGTCGAGCTCGGCGGGCAAGATCTCGAACCCCGTCATCCAGCCCAATCCGGCGATCAACGGACTGCGCGCCAGCTTCGAACTCGATACCAATAACGTGGACATGACGGAATTGCGCATGGTTGTGATGAAGAACGGCAAGGCGGCCTCCGAAACTTGGCTGTACCGATGGACGGCCTAGTCACGGGCAACACGCTGAGCATGCTGGATGCCGTCCGTACCCAGCCCGCCGGAACCGCGCCCGGCCGTCCCGGCGGCCGCGGCATGCCGCCGGAAGCGCCCCTGGATATGCCAACGCAGAATCTGCGCAGGGCCCCGACGGTCAAGTTCGATCATCAGCTTGAATGGCGTGTCGCGCTGGCCCGCGGGGTGGCCATCACCGGGACGCTGGCGATCGTCACCTACGGTGTTCGGGAGATGTTCGCCATCGTCCGAGTCGCCAATCCGACGGTGCTCCAGGACATCATGGTCGGCTTCTTCGCCCTGACGCTCAGCTGGATCGCCCAGTCGGCCGCGTCCTCCATCGCGGGCCTCATTCCCCGCCGCCGGCTGCGTCTGGCACCGGCCGGGCAGCCTCTGGCGCGCACCGCGCTGGTCATGCCGATCTATAACGAAGATCCGCGGCGCACCGCGGCCGCCTTGCAGGCGATGGGCGAGGCGCTGCACGAGCGCGGGGCGGGTCAGGCCTTTGAAATCGTGATGCTGTCGGACTCGACCCAGGCCGATGCCTGGCTCCGTGAAACGCAGGCCGTGCGGGGGCTGCGAGAAGCGCTGGCACCGACGATAGCGGTTTGGTACCGGCGGCGATGGAAGAATGTCGGGCGCAAAGCCGGCAATATTCAGGAATTCGTCGAACGCTGGGGCGGGCGGTACGAATACATGGTGATCCTGGATGCCGACAGCCTGATCGACAGCGACACGCTGGTCTGGATGGTGCGCGCCATGATGGCCGACAAAACGCTCGGGCTGGTGCAGACCGCTCCGCGACTGGTGGGCCGAATCAGCCTGTTTGCACGGCTGCAGCAGTTCGCGGTCCGTGTTTATGGCGGTGTGATTACACGCGGTTTGGCGGCGTGGGCCGGGGACGACGGCAACTACTGGGGGCACAACGCGATCCTGCGCATCGCGGCGTTCGCGAGCTGCTGCGGCCTGCCGCAACTGCCAGGTCGCAAGCCCTTCGGGGGTCACATCCTTTCGCACGATTTCGTGGAAGCCGCGCTCATGCGCAGGGCCGGCTGGAAGGTCCGGATGGCCGACGAGTGTGGCGGCTCCTATGAAGAGAGCCCGCCGTCGCTGGTGGATGTGGCCATTCGCGATCGGCGCTGGGCACAGGGAAATCTGCAGCATGCCAAAGTACTGCGGGCAGCCGGATTGCGCTGGCACAGCCGCATGCATTTCGCATTCGGAATCATGAGCTACCTCTCCTCGCCGCTGTGGCTGATGCTGCTGCTGATCGGCTTGGCGCTGGCGGTGCAGGGCGCGCTGCGCGAGCCGTCCTATTTTCACTCGGCCTTCCAGCTGTTCCCGTCCTGGCCGCGGTTCGACTCACAGCGCATGTTATTTCTGTTTATGTTCAGCATGGGCGTGCTTTTCACCCCCAAGCTCCTTGGATTTCTCAGCACCTTTTTCAGGCGCCGCGAGCGCCGCCCGGTAGGCTTTATCCGTCTGACACTCGGCACCGCCCTTGAGCTGGTGCTGTCGGCGCTGTTCGCGCCCGTGCAGATGCTGATGCAGAGCCGATATGTGGCGGAAATCCTGCTGGGGCGCGATGCGGGCTGGGGCTCACAGCGGCGCGAGGACGGACGCGTCAGCTGGCTCGACGCTTGGCGCTTTCATTGGAGTCACACGCTGGCTGGCGCGTTGCTAAGCGTTACATTCTGGCTCCTGTCGCCGGAACTGTTCTGGTGGCTCTCACCCGCATTGCTGGGCATGCTGATGGCCATTCCGCTGTCGGTCATCAGTGGCAGCACCCGCGTCGGCCGGTGGCTGTCCTGGATCGGCCTGCTGGCCACCCCGGAAGAAATGCAGGTACCCGAAATCGTGAGTCGACGCGATGCGTTGTGCTCCGCCCACGACAGCGCGGGCGGTGATGCGCTGGCAAACTTGGCGAACGACGAAGGAGCGCGGAACTGGCACATTGAGCTTAATCCGCCACCGCCCGAGCGCCCGCGGGGCGATCCGGATCCGGACAGATTGATGGCGCAACAAAAGATCCGCGAAGCCCGCAGCCGAGAGGAGGCGCTGGCGTATCTCAGCGCCCGCGAGCGGCTGTGCGTGGCGGCCGATGCGCAGTTGCTGCATCAGTTGAGCGACCTGCCTCCGTAGATCGGGCTTATAGCCTCTCGGATGGCCCGGCGCGGCTACAGCAATCCATCCTTCCCCGGCGGGATACGATGACCTGCCCACCACCAGCAGGCTGCGTCGAATTTCGCAAAAAGGCGCGAGTCCGTTTATTCAGTTAGTGGCGGCCAAACGCCCACTTCGGTTCGAGAGCCCGACGTGGTGAGTATGCACTCAGTGAATTCCCGGGCAACTGTCGGCGATCTGCTACAGCGACCCGTGCGCTTGCAGCGCCTGAGTGATCGCTGAGCAACGCTTGCCTCGACATGAGGACAGCGCTCGTCGGCCCGCTCCGACAATATTTCGCGGGCATGTCCTATATCGAGGCTGTGGGTGCTTGCTGCGTAATTGCCGTTGTATTGGTGGGTGGTCTCCTCCACGAAACGGAGCAATTTATGCTTGCAGAAAACACGGCGGTTTTTGGGATTTATCGATCGGTTCCCCAAGCGGAGCGTGCGGTCGATGAACTGGTGGCGGCGGGATTTATGGGTCCCGCGATATCGGTCGTAATGCAAGACCGTGAGAGCGCGAAGGAATTCGCCCACGTGAAGGATACCAAGGCCCCCGAAGGAAGCGGAGCGGGCGTCGCCGCCGGTGGAGTGATTGGCGGAACTGTGGGCGTACTGGCAGGACTTGGCGCACTGGCAATTCCGGGAGTCGGCCCGTTCATTGTCGTCGGACCGATGATGGCGGGCTTGGCAGGCCTTGGTATCGGTCGTGCGGTGGGCGGCTTAGTTGGCGCGCCGGTAGGCATGGACATTCCGGAGAATGAAGCGAAGCGATATGGAAGACGGGTAAAAACCGGCGCAACGCTGCTGTCCGTTCATTGCGACAGCTCTCGGGAGATGGCCAATGCCAAACAACTTCTAAAAGTCACGGGCGCCGAGGACGTGGCCTGCACGGGCGAGCGGGCCAAGGCCACTGCAACTCGAGTGGCCAAAATGAGATTTTCTGCGAGGCAGCGGCGTTCAATCGTCGCTGGGCGAGGCGCATAAAATCATGGGGCCAGGTGATTACCCCCGTCGTATGGTGGAAGCCCCATGAAATCTCTATTGCCAGATCGCTTCTGGCCCTGCCGGCGTCATCGCCTCGTAGGTTAACGGGCAATTGCCCCGACGCGCTCATACCCGACATCCACAGCGATACGGACAGTAGCGCGGCGCCCGCAGACAATAGCGCAAGCGACACGGATGCATCGAACTGGTCCGGTATGGCGGAAGACCAGAAGGCGAATGCGGGCCGCTGACACAAGGCATTCGCAAAGCCGTGATGGCCGACAAGAGCCCGTCCGCATACCTGCAGCACGTGAAGGTCCGGGCGGTGAAAGGCATGATCATGTTGAACTGCGTCGTGCGCTCCCACAAGAAAAAAAGCGATCGAACAGATCGAGTTGAAAGTGGCCGGCAACGGCCGACTGGTCAATGATCGATAGCTTGCTCCTGCGAACTAATGGGCAGCGTTTGCAGGCCCAGGGCTTTCGCGGGGCGGGCACGAGGACAAGTGCCTCCCCGCTAATCCTTGCGCACTCACGGGTGAATGAATTGCGCGCGGCCTGGCACCATGTCTCCCGGCATGCGTTACTATTCCTTGATATGAATATTCGCACCGCTGGTATGGTTGCTTGTGTCGCTCTCTACGGGGGCTTGGCCTTGTCCGCCGATGGACCTACCCAGGCCACTGCCACGCCCAGCACGGCGGACACGCTGGCGCGCATTCGAAATGCCGCGATGGCAAGTGACTGGGCCTGGGAGCGACTGCAGGAACTCACGGACCGAATCGGACCGCGTCCCGCGGGTTCGGCGGGGCAGGCCGCCGCCATCACTCAGGTGGCCGCCACGCTACGCGGGCTTGGTGCCCAAGTCATGCTGCAACCGACCAAAGTACCGCACTGGGTCCGTGGGGAAGAGGACGCGGAGCTGACGGAATATCCGGACCGGCCCGCGGGTGTGACGCAGCATCTGCACTTGACCGCCTTGGGTGGCTCGGCGGCGACGCCAGCGACCGGGCTTGAGGCACCGGTGATCTTGGTGCACGACTTCGACGATCTGCACGCGCGCGCGGCGCAGATTCGCGGCAAGATCGTGCTGTTTGACTCGCGGTTCGACCAACGACTCGCCGACAACGGCCAGGCTGGCGCGGCCTACTCTCAAGCGGGTCAATATCGCGTGCGCGGACCCGCCCAGGCGGCCGCGCTCGGAGCGGCTGCGGCGTTGGTGCGCTCGGTGGGGGGCGCCGACTACCGGCTGCCACACACCGGCGTGACGCGATGGGAAGAGCATCAGACACCGATCCCTGCCGCGGCGCTTTCGGCGGAAGACGCGGACCTGATTCTGAGACTTGCCGCCCACGGCGCGGTATCCATGAAGCTGTGGCTTACCCCGGTAACTCTTCCTGATGCTGACAGTTTCAATGTGATTGCGGACTGGCCGGGCACTGAGTTGCCTGGTGAATACGTCATCGTTTCGGGGCACCTGGATTCCTGGGATCTAGGCACGGGGGCCACGGACGATGGCGTGGGCGTTATGGGGGCGGCTGGGGTGCTCCAGGTCTTGCAGCAGCTGCAGCTGCATGCCCGCCGCTCCATTCGGTTCATAGGCTGGGCGGACGAGGAGAATGGCGGCCACGGGCCAATCGCGTACCTTGGCTCTACCAGTGGGGCAGTCGCAAAGCAATGTGCCGCCATTGAAAGCGATATAGGCGCGGGACGCGCGCTCGGCATCGAAGCGGCCATTTCCAAGGAGTCGCTGGCCGTCGTGCAACCCGTGATCAGAGCGCTCGCGCCGCTGGGTGCTACGGTGCTGCGGGCGCAAACCGGCGAGGTTGGTTCCGACATCGGTCCCTTGCAGGCGGCGGGCGTACCCGGGTTCGCCCCGATGATCGACACGCGCCATTATTTCGACTATCACCACACCGCCGCCGATACCCTCGATAAGGTCGATCCGCACAACCTTCAGACCCAGGTGGCCACCATGGCGATGCTGGCGTTCTTTCTCGCGGACGCCGTCTCCTGCCTGCCGCGAGTGCCGGTCGCAGAGGAATGAGCCTTAGTCATTGTGCGCGGGTATTCGCGCATGGTCGTGGCTCGGCGTACATGAGTTTCCCCGCACACAGCGGCGGGGACTCCGGCGCGTTGCAGTCGTTTCCTGAGTGGGCTACGGGTTAAATTGTCCGGGGATCCGTGTAAACTCGTAAGCTGTGGGCGTTGAGGCCTGCGAGAATTGATGGCTGCGGCAGTAACTATAAACAACATTAAGGGGGAACAGCGATGAAAAAGTACGGCGCGGAATTCCTGGGTACGTTCTGGCTGGTTCTTGGCGGCTGCGGCAGCGCCGTTCTGGCCGCAGCGTTTCCCAATGTGGGAATCGGGTTACTCGGCGTGGCATTGGCCTTCGGCTTGACGGTGGTGACGATGGCCTACGCCATCGGGCACATTTCCGGGTGTCATTTAAATCCGGCCGTGTCGATCGGCCTATGGGCCGGTGGCAGATTCAACGCGAGCGAACTGTTACCCTATATCGTCGCGCAGGTGCTGGGCGCCATTGTGGCCGGCGGCGTGCTTTATATCATCGCCAGTGGTAAGGCCGGGTTCGACGTCGCCGCGGGTTTCGCATCGAACGGATACGCCGATCACTCTCCCGGCGGCTACTCGCTCCAGGCGGCGCTGGTGTGCGAGGTGGTGATGACCATGGTGTTTCTCGTGGTCATTCTCGGTGCCACCGACAGCCGTGCGCCGCAAGGGTTTGCGCCACTCGCCATTGGACTGACGCTGACGCTGATTCACCTGATCAGCATTCCGGTCACCAATACCTCCGTCAATCCGGCACGCAGCACCGGGGTGGCATTATTCGTGGGCGGATGGGCGCTGCAGCAGCTCTGGCTGTTCTGGGTCGCACCGATAGCAGGCGCCATACTTGGTGCAATCGTGTATCGCTGTATCGGCGGCGAACGCAAATAACTCGACTCTCGGTGCGGCGCTCAACTCGCCGCTCAGGTCGAAACATGCCGATAACTGGACAGGCACTGCCGCCTGCGCCGGCTATTGCGCAACTGATCGGTCGGTTGAACTGATTCAATCGGTTGCTTGCCCCTGTCGCATGGGGCTGGGCAACCCGTGACATGCCCGAATCTCGTACGCGCGCTGCTTGAGCTGCAGCTGCTTGCCGCCGCGAAACGACGGCGTGCCTCTGATTCTTCTTTTGCAAACTGATACTCAGATTTCGGCGAGCGACTTAGCCACGCTTTGCAGGTTGTCTTCCTTCCGATCGCTCCGCAATGCAACGCATCCTGCTGGCGAGTGTCCGCCCGCCTCAAAGTCTCCAAGGCCGCGCGGTCCTACAGGAAGGTAGGCGTTGACATTATGGAAAGAGGAGGGTCGGCATGCCATATTTCTAAGCGCGTATCGGATGGCAGGTCAAAGGGGAGGCCGCGCTGATGCCCTTCACGCAAATAATAATCGGCGCCTACGGCGCTTTCCGTCACCGCGGC
This sequence comes from uncultured Gammaproteobacteria bacterium, assembly GCA_963789365.1. Taxonomy (GTDB): domain Bacteria; phylum Pseudomonadota; class Gammaproteobacteria; order Steroidobacterales; family Steroidobacteraceae; genus FEN-1191. Next base: position 1,061,713 of record CAWBKJ010000004.1, on the reverse strand, counting down.
GCGGTGCGAGAACGGCTCCCCGTCATTCAAAAAATTGCCAATTCTCGGGAGCATTTTATGAAATCGCCCTACAAAATCCGCTTGGGAAGTGGCGTGGCACCTGTGGCGTTCGTGCTGCTATGCGCCGCGCCTCTTGTCGCTGTTGCCGCGGCTGGCGATGTCGATCTGGTCAGCGTTCGCTTGCCCAATCAGACGACGGCGAATGGGTCGACGATACAGGTGAAGCTTAGTGCGGACGGTCGCTTCGCAGTCTTCTCCTCTGATGCCGACGATCTCGTGTCCGGTGACACCAATGGGGTAGCGGATATCTTTGTTGAGACGCTCGCGTCAGGAGCCATCGAGCGGGTAAGCGTGAGTTCCGCGGGCGTGCAGGCCAACAACGAGAGCTCCATCCCGCAGATCAGCGCCGACGGTCGCATCGTGCTTTTTGCGTCAAGAGCCACGAATCTGACCGCAACAGACGACGAGACCCAGATCGACTATTTTATTCGTGATCGCCAGAGCGGCACGACGCAGCGCCTGACTCTTAACGGGAAATCGCTACCGGTGCAGTCCGTTCCGGTGCTGAGCGGGAACGGTCGGTACCTGGCGTTCACATCCTTGCTGGAGTTGCCCGACGACAACAACATGTTCGAAGACGCCTATGTCTTTGATCGGCAAACGTCCGCCGTCGACCGGGTCAGCGAGAATTCGAATGGTGTGGTCGCCAATAAAGGCCCGGTGTCCAGCGCGCTGGCCATCAGCGCCGATGGCCGGTTCGTTGTGTTCACATCACCGGCGACCAATCTTGTCCCCGGCGACACCAATGGGTGGGCTGATGTGTTTGTACGCGATCGCCAGAACGGCGTGACGGAGCGTCTCAGTGTCAATTCCGCAGCACAGCAGGGCAACAGCTACTCCAGCGGCGGAGCCGTCAGTGCCGACGGACGTTTCGTCGCCTTCGACTCTTACGCCACGAACCTGGTCGCGAACGATACCAATGGCACATACGATGTATTCCTGCGCGACCGGCTACAGGGTCTGACGACGCGGGTGAATCTCGGGGCGGGCGGCGCGCAGGCCGAGGCTTCGAGCCAGAACAGCGTCGACGCGGTCAGCGACGACGGGCGGTTCGTATCGTTCATTTCCACCGCGGGCAACCTCGTTCCCGGTGACACCAATGGACAGCAAGATTATTTTATTCGAGATCTTCAGGGCGGTGTCACACAGCGGCTCAACGTCAGCACGAATGGGGTCCAGGCAAATTCTGGCTCGAGCGCTGGCGGCATCAGCGCCGATGGGCGCCTCGCAGTCTTTATTACCGACTCGGACAATCTGGTGCCGCGCGATCGCAACGAGCATCCGGATGCGTTTGTCAGGGATCGCCAGGTCCAAACGACGGCGGCGGTGTCTCGCGCCGTCATTGCTTCCAATCGGGCCAATGGAGGTACCGACTACCTGCCGCCGGCCGTGAGCGGAAATGGGCGTCTGGTCGCCTTTTCGTCGCAGGCCGGCAACATCGTTGCGGGCGATGACAATCACCAGGGTGACGTGTTCGTGCGCGACCTGGCCAGCAGCACGACTGAAAGAATTGGCGGCGGTCCGGCGGTGGCCGATTCACCGTCTGGCCGGGCCGAGTCGCATCTTGGGGGCATGAGCGCGGACGGCCGCTTTGTCGTATTCCAGTCCTGGGCGGCCGACCTGATACCGAATGACATCAACGGCAATGGTTGGGATATCTTCGTGCGCGACCGGCAGACCGGCCTCAACGAACTCGTCAGTCGCGATCCTTCCGGGGCACAGGTCAGCGAGCCTGCCGAAGGACAGGAGTTCTACTACGAGAACACGATATCGGCGGACGGGCGCTTGGTTGCCTGGACTACCAACGCCAATGTCGTTCCCGAAGACAGCAACGTTGCGGTCGACATTTACCTGCGGGACCGTCAGGCTGGAACCACCGAATGGATCAGCCGCCGTGTCAAGGGCAACATTGGCAACCCCTTTTCACGAAGCTATTCGCCATCACTCAGCTCCGATGGTCGCTACGTGGCCTACTTTTCTCAGGCGTCAAATATGGTGCTCAATGACACCAACAAGGTGGGGGACATCTTTGTTCGGGACCGGCTGACCGGCGTTGCCGAGCGCGAGAGTGTGACCACGGACGGACGCCAATCGGCCGTCGACAGCTTCGGACCGAGTATCAGCGGCGATGGACGCTACGTGGCGTTCTACAGTGTGAGGAGTGACCTCGTGCCCAGCAATGGCGCGATATATCAGATCTTCGTCCACGATCGGCAGACGGGGGTCACCGAGCTCGTGGTGTCGAGTGAGAAAGAAGGCAGCAATCCGCGCCTCAGCGCCGATGGTCGTTTCATAACGTACGCGCTCAGCACGACGGACCTCAACACCCTCGTTAAGCATTCGGATGTCTACCGCTACGATCGCTACACGGGCGTGATCGAACAGGTGAATGTCGATCCGAGCGGGCAGCTCGGCACGGGCTCGGCATTCGAGCCGGCCTTGAGCCCGAGCGGCCGGTATGCGGTGTTTCAGGCCACGCCGTACGACAGTCGCGCCATTTCGCAAATTAATACCTATCGTCGCGATTCCGGGATTGCGACAGTGCCGCCGTTTGCACTCACGCCGGGCAACATGAACTATGGCGCCCGCGCGCGCGGTTCCGTCAGCAACCGCACCGTGACGGTGATCAACACAGGCACTAAGGCGTTGTCTTTCAGTTCGATTGCACTCGCGGCGCAAAATGCGGGTCAGTTTGCCCTGACTTCGCATTGCGGAAACACACTCGCGGTGGGGGCTTCGTGCCTGATCCAGATTGCATTCAAGCCCACAGCTGCGGGCGCGAAAACGGCAGAACTGCGTGTAAGCGCTACGGGAGTGCCCTTTCGAGCGGTTAACTTGAAAGGCAACGGCACCTGAAGTCGCGTACAAGGAGCACAAAGGCTGAGGTAGATCGCGAGCTTCGAAGGCGCGCAAGTCGAAGCAGGACATGCGAGATCCATTCGAGACGCATGATCCATGCGCGACAACCGGTTAACGCGAAACGCCGCAAAAAGGACGGCGATTGGTACTTATTGCTGCGGATGAGGGGGCATCGCTCGAGCAGCGCATCAAGCTCGAGCAGCGCATCAAGAAGGGATTCGCCGCCCAGTGCACCAGCGCCCACCATTGCAATGACGCCTGGTCCAGTGGCAAACGTATGTCCTGCAACTATGTGCGTTTAAACGCCACGATCAATTCGTGCATCGGATAGTTCACTGGCCAGCTACCGGACGGGGTTGGCGAGCTTGAAGTCATCGCCCATTATGCGGCGCGCCTGCAGACGGTGGGCGGCAACTGTAAACGGCGTCCAAGTGTAGCGAATCTCATCGGCGTGCCTTTGCAAAGCCTGTTGCAGCGATGTGCCGATGCATTCAATGTGGATGTGGAGTTGATCTTGGCTGCGAGCGGTGCGCGGATTTATGGCGAGGCCCACAGAGTCACGGGGCAGGGCACGACCCAGCCAATGGTCCAGCACGTCGCGGTTGCTCCACGCCGCGGCGATGTAATCAGGCGCGGCGAGATCCAGCAATTCAACGCTCTCGATGCCGGACAGCGTGCGTGTTGGGATTAGCAGGAAGTGCGCACCTCCCTTCCGATCGTGCGAGATCGCGTAGCCGGTGTCTTCGCCGAAGGCATATGTCATTACAACACGAATGCATGGGCCGGGATTACCATGGTTCCGGAACTCCGGCACACACTGCTCTTGCACGATGCGACGCAGGGCACCGCGCTGGTAGGCCATAACCAGCGCCACCGCAGAGGAAATGACCGTCAACAGAAGGGCGGCTGCGTAGGCAGACTTCATGAATGGTCGGTGCGGCTGACGCGAAGTGCTTCCACCGTGCTGCAGACTAGACCAAACAGGTTTCCGTAAGATCGCGAGGACAATTTCGAATAGGGTGCGCAGGCCTGACTAGCCTACTTTCAAATTGTGGGGCGGTAACGCGCCGCTTCGGGTGAACACCAGTGTTCAGTCCTGATTGGCGGTGCGCTATTAGGTGTGGCGGCGGCAACGTCCGGATCTGTGCAAGGCCGAGATGATGCGCGCCGCGCAATTTAGACTGAGTAACAATGTCTACCATAGACAGTTTAATTGCGGTTATGACAAGACCTGCACATAATGGCCAAATCAAATGATTCCGCTTCGAGCATTTGCGCCTGCCTTAAGGCCGTGAAAGCAGTTTGAATGGGGGTTTGCATGTCTTTGGCGAATTGGGCTTCTATCGCCTCGCTAGTGAGCGCGGTCGCATTCGTCGTAAGCGTGATATACGTCTCCATCCAAATCCGAAATAACACTCGCACAGTGCGCGCTGCTGCATTCCAGCAGGTAGTCGATTCGTTCGCCGGGATATCGTTGGACATTGCGAAGGATAGGAAACTTGTGGATCTTTATCTTCGCGCTAGCCAGGAATTTGCGTCCCTTTGCGATGTAGATCGCACTCAGTACAGTCTGATGTTGCTGAGTTTCCTGCGCCGTGCCGAAAACGTGTATTTTCAGACAGAGATTCGATTGCTGCAGTCCGAGCATTGGTCTGGCATACGCGAGAGTATTCAGGCGATCGTGGCTCCGCCGGGTGCGCGCCAGTGCTGGATCACAATCAAAGGCCGCCTGAATCCGGAGTTTCGAGTCTTTATAGATAATCTTATCTCGCAAACCACTCCTTGAGAATGGCCTCGGCACCAGCGTTGCGCGCATCCTCCGGGATACGGCCGAGTCGCCAAAAAAGTTAGAATTTGTTGGCGCCCGTGTGGCTCGGTGAATTGGTCGCCGACCACGAGTGACAGAAAGTCATGCCTGGGGGACGACGCGCCGCCGCCTCTGCTGCCAATCTGTGACGCTGGACCGAGCCCGAGAGCCAGCGGTTTCTTAATCTTGGGGCGGTTGGGAGCCACCAAGGGACGTTATCATGCGCGAATTTGTTCGGAGCGCCTTCGGTTTCCGCAAGCTCCAGCGGCTTTGTGTCAATACCGCCCTCGGCAACTTCGTCGGCTTTGTCGCCGGATCTTTTGTCACGTTGATGACAACCTACCATACGGTCGAGCGCCGGGCGTTCAGGAATTTGTTCGGAATTCTTCCGCGACGCACGCTCGTGGTGCATCGCCTGCCCCAGTGGCTCGAATGGACCCTCTCAATTCTCATTGGATATCTCGTTATGGAATTTGTGCAGTACATCTTTAGGAGTTATCGGCAATTGCCGAACCAGGGCCATGCAACTCCCGCGCGCGACCTTCGTAGCGACCAGCAAGCTACGGGTGGATGATGCCAATAGCCGAGCTAAGGCAACCTCAAGAGGCGTTAACCGCTGCGCACACCCGGCGGGCAAGCGACTGCCTGAAAAAGCGAGTTACAATTCAATCCCGCCCCTGTAGCTCAGTGGATAGAGCGACCGCCTCCTAAGCGGTAGGCCGCCGGTTCAAACTCCGGCCGGGGGCGCCACTTTTACCATGCCTAGCGCGGCGAACCGTCCATACATTGTTCTCGAGTCGGATCCGGTCGTATTCTTTCCGATCTGCTGGATGCTTTTTGGGAGGTGAAGAGATCCAATTTATAAGTATGGATAGCCGGACCTTATTCTGTGCCATTGGAGTTCCCAGGATTTTGTGGACACATAAAAATGGTTGGTTCCACAGTCCTGGGAGAAGGCAATGTCGAAGCGAATGAGCGCAGGGCGGGTCCGTAAGACCTACCAGTTCATCGAGGCACATCGGCGCGAATACCCTGTCCAGACAATGTGCCAAGTGCTTGAGGTCGCGCCAAGCGGCTACTACGAGTGGCTGCACAGTCCCCTCTCCGATCGCGCCAGAGAGGACGCAAGGCTCCTGCGATTGATCCGCGCCTCGTTTGTTACCAGTCACGGCATCTACGGCGCGCCGCGTGTGTTTCTGGATTTGCGCGAAGCCGGTGAGATCTGCAGCAAGCACAGGGTCGAGCGACTGATGCGCCAGAACGGGCTGCGGGCCTTGCATGGTTATCGACCACGGCGGCTGATCGAATCGTTCTACAATCGCACAAGGCGGCACAGCCATCTGGGTGGCGTGAGTCCGGAGAAGTTCGAAACGATCAATCGGCTAGGCCGGAGTGGACTCCACTAAATCCTGGGAACTCCAATGGGCTAAGCGCTGAAATCCCTCAGCGTCGCTGCTCCTCGCTGACCCCCGGCCGAGCCGCGGTCCCACTCCTAAGCGGTAGCGCCGCCGCTTCAACTCCGACCGGGGGCGCCGGGAATAAACGGGGTGCGAGGGCACACTTGACCCTAGATCTAACAAGACCAATCATGAGTGCCTGCGGCGCACATGCGGAGCGTTAGCCCCAAATTCCACTCGCGAGGCACACATGCCAGAGCATACCTACCCGACCGCGATCAAAGCCTCCGAAGCACCGGCACGCGTCAAACAGACGAACTATCCAGAGCCGTTTGCGTCCCGAATGGCCGGAAGGCTGAAGCGCCCGCTCGGCGATCAGTTCGGACTCTCAAACTTCGGAGTCAATCTTACTCGCCTGGCTTCAAACGCCGTCTCGGCACTGCGGCACGCTCACACGAAACAAGACGAGTTCGTCTACATCCTGCAGGGTCACCCCACGCTACATACCGATGCAGGTCGAACTGAGTTATCTCCGGGCATGTGCGCCGGGTTCAAGGCGGGCACCGGAAACGGCCACTGCCTCAAAAACGAAACTGACGAGGAGGTTGTCTATCTCGAAGTTGGCGATAGAACCCTCGGAGATGAAGGGAGTTACCCGGATGACGATCTTAAGGCACTACTGATCGGCGGAAAATGGCGCTTCGTGCGCAAGAATGGCTCGCCATACTAATGACGCAAGCGAACACCAGCCAATGAGAGCTAACCCTTCCATCGAGCAGACGCCCCAAAGGTCAGCTTGCGCCCAGTATCTTGCCGCTCATGTCGAAAGCTCCTTTTCACGATGACGTTTAAAGGGGTGATTTCCTGTCCAGAGGAGGTTTGCGCGTCATGGTTGAGCCATGTCTTGATGCGACGGGTTGAGCAAATGAGGATCACGCCAAGCCACGGGGACCGGTCACACCAGCTGGCAATCGAGGCGAAGTTGAGCGACGGTACAACACAAGCGCTTCGGCTGAAGATCTGTTTTGGGAATATTTTCGATCGCTCCGAAATTGACTACTACACACGAGACTATGTCGACCTGCCGGACGCGCCACTGGTGAGATGCTTCGACGCGCAGTATGACTCGGTCATTGGGTATCACATCCTGCTTGAAGATCTGGCTGCGACGCACACCGATCGTCGAGACGCCCCACCTACACTTGCCTACGGCATCACTGTCGCCAAAGCGCTTGGACGAATGCACAGGCATCACTGGGGCTCCAGGCCTGCGCCAATCGATGCTGTGCTAAATCGCTATTTCGACGAGATTCGCCCTGGCCTCACTGCCATGGAGCACGCCTCGGGTCACTCGCTACGAAGCAGGTTTGAGCTTCATGAGCAAGAGTTCCGTCAGCGGTGGGCCAGCCCCCACGGTATGTCGCTTCTGCACGGAGACCTCAACCCCACCAATGTCCTGACCCCAAGGGGTTCCGAGACGTTGGTGTATTTTCTAGATCGGCAGCCGTTCGAGTGGTCGTTGACGTATGGCTTGGCCGTGTCCGACCTCGCCTACTTCATGATTCCATGGTGGCCCGAATTCGCAAGGCGCGAGTGGGAACTCGCCGTTCTGCGCCAGTGGTACGAATCCCTCCGCAGGCCTGACTACAGTTGGGAGGAAGCGCAGGCCGATTGGAGACTCTCGGTGGAGCAGTGCCTGAAAGTTCCATTGGAATGGTGCTCGAAGCCGACCACGCTAGATGGCATACGTTGGCTCTGGGAGGCACAATTTGCCCGAATTCAGAATGCTATTGCTCAGGTGCACCAGGGCGGGGTGTCTAATCACTGGCGAGTAGCGGGTATGACCGAGCCTGAGCGGATAAGGCGTAAGTCGCTGAATTGGCTTAGCGTCGCTCGTCCTCGTCCGTCCCAGGACGGGTATTGGTCCCGCTCTTAAGCGGTAAGCCGCCGGTTCAACTCCGGCCGGGGGCGCCATTTCAACTGTCTAGGATCCTATCCGGAATAGACGGAGCCGCAGTCACTATGTAAAACGGCTGAGATTCTGAAGAAGCGGGATTGCAACTGTGGACCAGGCGAACCTTACGTGCGGCGGAGGGTCCAATATTACTCCGCGAAAGTCGCCACTTCAGCAGAAGGATCTCGTAGCCATGGCGGGTGAATATCGTGCAAACTCCAATTGCATTCACGGAGGAAGACGCTGATGAGAGCCCTGCTAACCCTATCGATCGTTGCCAGCTTGGCGGCAGCACCAGCTTTTGCCGATTGCGTTGCGCCGCTCAACGACGTCAGGATTCCCAATGGAAATAAGGCGACCAAGGACGAGATACTCGCCGCCAACCACGCGTTGCAGGAACACACCACCGAGGTCGACGCGTATGGGCAATGCCTGAAAGCCGAGCAGGAAGCCAGGATTGCCGACATCGGGCCCGACATTACTGACGAGCAGAGAGCCAAGATTGCCTCCGAGTTCGTCAATCGCCAGAACGAGGAAGTCGAAAAACTCCAGAGTATGACCGACCACTACAGTATCGCAGTGCGCGACTTTAGGGCCAGGCAGGCGGCTATGGAGTACACCGAGCAGACCAACCAGGAAACCGCCGCCGTGAACGCGGCTGAGCAGGATTCCGCCGAAAAGGCGCGCCACGATGCGGCTGCTCAGAGGGCTGAGGCGGGGGCCGAAAGAACACCAGCCGTGCCCAAAGGCAACTAGAATCTAGAGCCGCTGCCCGGCCGCCCGGGGGCCAGCAACTCAATGGCTTCCGTTGCCGCTGGGCGAAGCTGGGATTTCGAAGATCTCCGAGAGGACGTGCCCCTTCATCTGGGCCGGCTTTTGGATTCCATAGAGATGCAGCAAGGTCGGCGCGATGTCAAAGACGCTCACCTCGAGGCCCATCAATCGCACGTCTTTTTTGATGGTAGGGCCGGCGGCAATGAACATGCCGGGGACATCATCGCCGTCCTGAAAATCGTGATGGGCAATGATGGGCGTCGTGCCGCCGTGATCGTGGGCCGCGTGGTCGCGGTGCTCCATCTCCTCGAACTCCCGGAGCGGCTTGATTCCGTGATCGGAAATAATGAATAGGTAGGTGTGGGCATCGACATACTGAAGGATCCTGCCGAGCACCTGATCAAAGGCGCGGTACTGGTCGGGAAACGCGTTCACGCGGACGTTGTGGAGCTTCGGATCGTAGCCGACGTTGTAGGGTTGGATGGGATAGAGCCAGTGCCCGGTGCGGTCCTCGCAGGACTGGGCGAACATGGTGAAGTCCGTCCGGTGGTGGCTCAGCAGATAGTCGAACAATTTGGTTTGCTGGGCCCGCACCTGCGACACCTGCTTGAGCCAGCGGTCGATGACGGCGGTCTCCTTCCCCTTGAGCTCCTCGGCGGTCGGCATGCGCGAGCAGTCAATCCAGAAGTCGCCCACCTTGGACTCCAGTTCGGCCACCAGGCTGGAGGGGTACACGGCTGCTCCGCCGTGAACTTCTGAGAGCTTGGGTGAACACAGCAACCCATCCTCGCAGCCCTTGCCGCGAGTGAGCATGCCGCTGACCATATAGCCATTGACCGGCAGGACCGGGAAGGTGGCCGGTACATTGGCCATCCCGACGGTGACCCCGTGCCTGGAGAGGATAGACCACAGCGGTTCGCGCTTCAAAAGGGCGGTGCTGGCGGTGTTTCCATCCACCTTGAATCCCGTGATGCCGTTCTCCTCCGGGGGCGTGCTGGTGGCCATCGTGGTGTAGATCTTGGGGCAGTTCGGGGCCGTGAGAGTCTTCATCTTCCCGTAGACGCCCCGCTGCAGGACGGTCGCTAGGTTGTGGAGCTCGCCCTTGAGCAGCAGGGGCCGAATGATGTCCCATTCCATGCCGTTCACGCCCACGACGATCACATGCGGGCGCGAATCGGTGGCTCCACGAGCAGGCAGCACACCCAGGAGGAGAATAAGAGCAACTGTCCAGAGCCTCTTGTCAGCGAACATTGCGCCTCCCGTATTCCGTTCGCTCGCGGCGCGGCGTCAGCCTATTTGTAAAGTTCCGCCGAGCTGGAATCGGACCCGCCGGCCACCAGCACTCGACCGTCCGGCAGCAGCACCGCAGCCGGATACAGCCGGGGTATCTGCATATTTCCTGTCTGCGAAAACGTGGCGCTCGCAGTATCGTAGAGTTCAGCGGTGGAAATATTCCCCCCGGCCACCAGTACGGCTCCATTAGGCAACACAATGGCCAAAGGCGTTTCCCGCGCCGCGATCATGTGTCCGGTAGGCGTAAAGCCACCCGTCACGCTGTCGTAGAGCTCGGCGCTCGACAAGGCATTCGTGTTGTCATTGCCTCCGATGACCAGCACCTTGGAATTGGCCAACTGCGTGGTGGCGTGATTGCTGCGCGCGCTTGCCAAGCTGCCGGTCGAGGCGAAGCTTCCTGTGGTAGGGTCATACACTTCTGCTGTCGCCACCGCTCCGTCCGTGGCATTGCCGCCGCCTGTGATCAGCACCTTCCCGTTTGCCAGAAGGGTTGCGCTGTGTGCGCTCCGCGGTGTCGCCATGGAGCCTGTGGCAGTGAACGTTCCGCTCGCCGCGTCGTACAGTTCCGCCGTAGCAAGCTCACCGCTGACATTCTGGCCGCCCACGATGAGTACTTTTCCACTGGTCAGAAGGGTCGCGCTGTGGGAACTGCGCCCGACGCTCATGCTGCCGGTGGCTGTAAACTTCCCGGAAGTCGGATCATAGAGTTCAGCGCTTGCATCCGGCCCACCCGTTACCAACACTTTGCCCGTGCTGAGCAGCGTGGCGGTGTGGAAAAGCCGCTGGACCGCCATCTTCCCGGTGGGCGTAAATCTGCCTGAAGCGGGATCGTAAATCTCCGCAGAGTCCAGCGGGCAATTACCGGAGTAATAGTCCTGCGAGAAATAGCAACTGTCGCCGCCGACAACCAGCGCCTTTCCACTCGGCAGCAGTGTGGCCGTGTGGCCCGTGCGACCGATACTCATGTTCCCTGTAGCCTGGAATCCTGAGGACAGGACAGTGACATTCGCGGTCAATGTCTTACTTGGATCCACGACACTGGTCGCCACCACATGGAACAATCCGGGAGTGTTGGGAGCGGTGTACTGGCCATCGGGAGTGATGAGGCCACCTGCGGCCCCCTCTTGTACGCTCCAGGTGACTTTCGCGTTGGCACTGAATGCTTGAACTCCCAGAGGCCCCAGGACCTCGTTTGCCGGAGCGATAAAAACGGCCCGGAGACCGTGACAATTGCCGTAGCTGATTTGCTGGTATCCGCCTGGCTCGTCGCAATCACATGAAAGGTCCCGTTGGTGATGTCGGGGGTATAGACCCCGTTATCCGTGACTGAGCCGCCTGTCGCACCCTCCTGAACCGTCCAATTCACGACGGAATTGCCGCTACCCGTGTGAGCCGTGCCTGTAACCGTCGCATCGAAGTTCTGCACCTCGCCCGGCTTGAGACTTACGGTCGTAGGAGTAATGAAGACGGCCACGGGAGGTGTGCTGTCGCCTCCGCCACAGGTCGAGAGCACAACGAGCCATGCGAGCAGAGCGAGCGACCTAATTGTAGCCTTCATGGAAACCTCCGATTCTGGTCACAAATTGGGGCTGCACTTCGCGAGATGGCAATTGGAAGGTTTATTGTCGATCCGAACGAGGGGTCGAACATGAATGTATCAGGGCGCTCCACCTAATCGTCTCGTGCATTAGTTGATTTACACGCTTCGGGAGCGCCCGGTAGGTTCCCGGCACCCGCCCGCATTTATCGGTCGCAATCGCCGGGTATCAGGAACCCATGACTGGCTCCATCGGCGGACACGTAACTGCCCACGATATCGTTACAGACATTTATGGCGAATACATCGGTCAGGGCGGCGCCTGGAATGGCGACACGACGAAGTGATTTATGGGTGCCGAAGAAGCCGAGTTCGTTGCCACGAGTGTCGACCCACACCCCGCCGATGCGGCCCAGGACGTTGATAGAGCGAATGCTTGTGGCAGTGGACTGTGGATAGTCCAGGGTAGAGAATTTGCCGCTGTTGAATAGATATCCGTGTGTGACGCCCTGCTGGTCGGACCAGTCTCCAACAAGCATCCCGACGTCGTTAATCGCCCAAACGTCCGTTGAGGCTGAATGAGGCACATTGATGGCGTGAAACCCTCGGTCATCCCTGAAAAAGCCGTGCTCGATACCGTCCGAAGTTTGATAGTTTCCCGTGACGCGCCCGAAGTCATCGATACCGCGCCCGCGGGTATCTATCGCCCCCGGAAAATCGATGCGGACAAACCGAGCCTTGCGAAGCACAAACGCATGGCTTGTACCATTGAAGTCCACATAGCGACCGACAACTTCTCCGAGATTGTTGATCATCCGCGGCGCGGTGAAACTAGCGGCCGGGAAGTCGATGGCGGTGTACACACCCTTGTGCAGCAAGAATCCATGCGTGTTGAAGTTGGCATCGTCCCAACGGCCAACAATGTCGCCCCGGTCGTTGATTCCGAATGCCTGGGTGTCGGTGGCGCCGGGAACATCAATGGTACGGTAGCTTTCCGCCACCGCCGGCGCCCCGGCTGTGGGTAAGGAAAGGAACATAGGAACCCACGCGAGAGCTAGGCCGTGCCGACCAAAGCTGGCTAGAGCCTTAATGCGATGCGTGATCATGGTGTGACTGCTCCCCTGGATCTGATTTGCGATGGGCCGGTTCATTCAAGTGGACGACACTCTCCTGCGCGCCACGGCCCGAAGTCGATCACCCGGATCACATGCGTTTCACACATGTTTCTCCTTTCAGATAGGTTATTGAAATGTCCGTAGATTTGGGGACCCCAAGAGGACTCCCCAGACACCCGGGAGACCTAGCGCCCCGGGCTCACGTCGCCCATACTCGCGCCATGGGGGTCCAGCGGTTTGGGGAATTCGAATTCGACTTCTCGGCGCGAGAATTGCGCTCGCTTGGGCGCACCACCCGCCTGCAGGAACAACCTGCCCTAGTGCTGGATCTGCTGTTGCAGAGAGCGGGAACGGTGGTGCCGCGGGAGGAATTCCACCGCAAGCTATGGCCGGCCAAGGCCTACTTGGATCAGGATCACGGGCTCAATAATTCCATTGCCAAGCTCCGCGAAGCCTTGGGTGAAACCCGTGACCAGCCGCGCTTCCTAGAGACGATTCCCCGAGTCGGTTACCGATTCAAAGTCGGCGTTCTCTCGGTTCCGGTGGGTGCGCAATCGAGGGCCGAAACTCCCGCCATTGCAACGCCGGTATCCCCAGCCGGTACGTCCCGCGGCAGCGGGAGCGATCGCTTCCATTTCGCGCGAAGCGGACTGGTGTTCGTGGCTGCCGTCATTTTGGGAGCTGGTATTTGGCTAGCGTCTCGCAATCTTGAGGGACACTCCAATGTCCGCTCGGTTGTCGTGCTGCCCTTCGAGAACCTGTCTTCCGAGCCTGGGCAGGATTATTTGGTCGACGGCATGACCGACATCCTGATCACCGATCTTGCCAACATCGGACACCTCAACGTGATCTCGCGCACCACCGCGATGCATTACAAGGGTATTCATGTGCCGGTTTCCAAAATCGCGGCGGACCTGAAAGTCGACGCGGTTTTGGAAGGCTCGATCGCGCGTAGCGGTCAGCGCATGTTGGTCAATGTGCGTCTGGTAAATGCAGCCGACGATCATCCGCTCTGGGCGCACAGCTACAATCGCGAGATCGAATCGGTGTCTGCCTTGCAAAGCGAATTGGCGCAGGCGGTTGTAGACGCCATTGCCGTGAAGGTGACTCCGGCAGAACGCCGCCGTGTCGCCGGAGATCACGTGCCGCCCCCTGTTGCGTACGATGAATACTTGCGCGGCATGTATTTTGTCAATCAGCGCACCAAGGAGGGAGAGCGCGCCAGCATCCCCTACTTTGAAGCTGCGATTGCGGCTGATTCGAAATTTGCTCAAGCCTACGCCGGATTGGGACAAGCGTATGCGCTTCTTGGCGGAAATAGCATCGCCGTGGGCATGAAATCGGCGGACGCCAAGCCAAAGTCGTTGGCCGCGGCCCGGAAAGCCGTGGAGTTGGATCCCCAGCAATCAGCGAGTTGGACGGCGCTTGGCATGGCTTTGAACATGTGGGACGAGGGGAGCGGTGCGGATCCACAGCTGCAATCGGTACTGGCGCGCGCAGTGGCCTTAGGTCCAAGTGACGCCTGGGCGCACAAGCACTATGCGGACTACTTCTACGATCGGCACCAGATGGCCGACGCTCTGCGAGAACTGGAGCACAGCATACGTCTCGACCCTCTAAATCCCAGCACCAATTGCGACTACGGCGAAGCCCTCATGTCGGCTGGCAGCATCCAGCAGGGATTGGCGCAGCTGCAAAGAACCGTCGACCTTGATCCACAATATTTCGTCTGCCGGATCAAACTTGGATGGGCTTATATGGGTGAACACCGCTACGCCGAGGCGCTGCCGGAATTCCGACAAGCGGAGGCGCTCTCGCCGGATTCTCTGCCCGCGCAGGTTGGCCTGGCCGAGGCCGAAATTCTGACGGGTCGACCTGCCGCTGCGCAGGCGCTGCTGGAAGTCATCACGCGGGAGGCGCGGGAACTCGAAAAACCCTCGGCAGTCGCCGTGATCGAAGTCATGCTCCATCATCGGGACCAAGCCCTAGTGTGGCTGCAACAATGCGTCAGCGCTCACGACAATATGTTCTTTGACTGGCAAGACGAGGCGGGCTGGCTTAAATCAGACCCTGACTATCAAGTGCTGGCGCGTCGTTTCAACTCCTCGGCGTCCAAGCCACCGGAGTCGAGCACTTCGATGCTGCGCCCCCCAGGGAAGATCAAGGGCGTTGCGTAGCTATCGAGTCGGCGTCGCGCTTCTTTCGCTGGCATTCGGCACGGCCGCCACGCTCGCTGCCGCAGGCGAGAGTCCTGATGATCGGATCGAGGAGCTGATAGTCACGGCCCGGCGCATGGCCGAGCCGGATTGGAAAGTGCCCCTTGCCATTAGCATCGTTTCGGGCGAGGAGATTGAACGCAGAAGGATCTACGACCTGACGGACTTAGTGCAGCACGTTCCGGGGCTGTCGTATTCCTATGGTCGCGGCCAAGGCGGCACCCCGATCATTCGCGCCATGGCGGCCACCAATTTTGGCAGCAATCAAAATAATGTGGCGACGCTCATCGATGGCGTCTATATCTCGAATGCCTACGCCATTGACGCCAGCATGCTCGATCTTGCGAATGTCACCGTGCTGCGCGGCCCGCAAAACGCACTCATCGGTCGCAATGCCTTTGCAGGTGCGATTTCCTACCAAACCGAGCAACCGAGCGAGTCGAGGGCACTGGGTGCGCAAGCGGACTTTGGGAGCGACTCCTTCTACAGGCAATCGCTGTATGCCAGTGGCGCGCTCAGTGGCACGCTCGAGGGCCGAATTGCCGCCATGTACAAAACGTTCGATGGCACCATCGGCAATTTGGCCAGTCCGCCGAACCATCTGGGTGGCGGAGAACAATCTGCCGTTACGGGTACCCTATTGTGGCGTGGACAGGGAGACCTGAGTGCAAAACTCACCGGCTATTGGTTCGACAACAAGCGCGATGCAACGCCCCGATTTGCCATGGGGCCGGTGCCGCCCCTCTTCAACTGCGGGCGGAGTCCGACCACGGGAGAGTACATAAATTACTGCGGTCAGTTCCCGGCGCCTGAGTGGGTGGACATATCCCCGGATGCGGAAGGCCTCAGGTCGCAGACCGTGCTCGGGCGGCTTGAGATGGAGCAGCGCTGGTCCTTCGCCACGGTGACCAGTCTCACGGCATTTGTACAGACCCGGCTCAACGATGGGCCGGACGACTGGGATCTATCGAGCAGCGGCGAGCTTCTGCCCGTTGCCCTTGCGAGTGCACCCGATGTGATCACCCGCTACCAACTCGCCAACGTGTATTTCAGCGGATTTCCCCTGGACGATCACGAGTGGAGCGAAGAGCTGCGACTGTCGGGTATTGACGGCCGACTGCGGTGGCTGGCCGGTCTCTACTGGGCCGACAATCGCTCATTGACCCATGTTGGCTTCGCCGTCGATGGACGAGCGCTGGCGCCCAGCGAGATCTTTGTTACGGATGCGGCTACCACCAATACGCCACTCAGCCTGGTTCCTTACGGCCGAGACTCTGGCGCAAATCGCTTTCGCGCGGCTTTCGGTTCATTGTCCTATGCCCTAAGCACCTCGCTGGACGTGCGGGCGGAACTGCGTCGGAGCGAGGAGCGCATCAGTACTCAAGCTCAATCGCTCACCGGCGGTCCACCGGATGCGCCACAGTCCGGCAACTGGGCCTTTACCACGCCCCGATTCACTTTGGAGTACACCTGGCCGCAGCAGCTCGAGACCTACCTGTCGGCGGCCAAGGGCGCTCGCTCCGGCGGATTTAATGATTCGCCGTTGCCATCGGAAGCAAAGTACGGGGCGGAAACCAATTGGACTTACGAAGTTGGGATGAAAACCTCCCGTGCGGACCGACGCGTCAGTGTTTCGGCGGATCTGTACTGGGTAGACTGGTCAAACATGCAATTGAGTGAGAATTCGCTCGACCCGACGTTTCCCTTTCCTGTGATTCGCAACCTTGGTACCGTCACGGTCAAGGGAGCGGAGCTCGCACTCGCTGCGCGGCCGAGCCATTGGCTCGATCTCCATCTGCAAGTCTCCTACGCGCGTGCGCGCTTTGGTTCCGGGACCATAGATCGCTCGCTGGCGGGCACCTGTACTCCTGAGATCTGTCAGCTGATCCCTGCGCCTCCTTCCGGGCAATTGTCCCCCGACATCGGCGGCAATCAATTGCCTGGAGCGCCCGAAACCGCAGGTACTCTCGCCGCGACCTTTCACGGTAACGTGCATGACGGCCTGCATTGGTACGCCCGCGCCGATATCTACGCCGCGAGTCGAGCATACGTACGTACGGACAATTTGAATTGGCTGGGCGCGCAGCGAATCCCAAGCGCAAGTGTGGGCTTGACCGGCCAACGCTGGGAGCTGTCTCTGTGGGGACGCAATCTGAACAGCACACTGCGTTCGGATCACGCGGCCTTAGCCACCACGGATTCAGGGACGCGGCAGTTTGTGGTCGATCGCGCCAATGGCGCGAGTTGGGGAATGGCGTTCGCCTATCATTACGCCGGAGCCCAGCCGCGACACCAAGAATCATCGCCGCGGTAGGATGGACTGAAGCGCCCAATATGCCGCAGGGCGCAAGATCTAAGGCGGCTAGGCGCTGCGCTTGCGGTATTGCACCCAAGCCTTGCGGCTCCCGCCTAATCACGGTCTAATTATTGGCAATATGCGGGCATGCGCGGATAGATCGGCAACCTGGTGCCTATGAAATCACTTGGATCGAAGGCTAGCGGAGCTCGCTTGGAGCGGATGAGGGCATCGCCAAGGTGGGCTGGCGACGGCTTTTACAACCTCCACCCCATCCAGCAGGGACTGCGCGATCCCAACGCGTCCATGCCGAGCTTGGGCGATTTTCTGTGCGGGCCAGAACGCGGCAACCCTTTGAGGCCGCTGCCCGCGCTGAATCCCATGGATAGCTGGCGGCGCACGCCCGACACGGGTCTGCGCGTAACCTGGCTGGGTCACTCGACCACGTTGATCGAAATCGACGGGGTGCGGGTGCTGACCGACCCGGTGTGGGGGCTGCGAGCCTCGCCGTTGTCACTCGCCGGCCCGAAGCGCTTTCAGCCGGTACCCGTTGCGCTACGCGACATGCCGCCGGTCGACATCGTCATTATTTCGCACGACCACTACGATCATCTGGACTATCCGACGATTCGCGCGCTCGCGAAGAGCAACGTGCCCTTCGTGACCTCTCTGGGGGTCGGGGCTCACCTTGAAGCCTGGGGCGTTCCTCCCGCGCGAATCACCGAGCTCGACTGGTGGGAACCGGCCGTTGTTCGGGGCGGCGTGCAGGTGACGGCCACCCCATCACAGCACTTTTCCGGTCGCACCCCTAAGACGCGAAACGCCACGTTGTGGTCATCGTTCGTCGTTCGCTCCGACCGGCATTGTGTTTTCTTCAGTGGAGACACTGGGCTGACAGCGGAATACCAGGATATCCGCGCGCGGCTCGGTCCTTTCGACCTCGCGATGCTTGAGGTCGGCGCGTGGCATCCGGCCTGGGGCGACATGCATCTTGGGCCGGAAAACGCGCTCAAGGCGGTCGCGCTCTTGGATGCCGAGACATTTCTGCCGATTCATTGGGGAACCTTTCGCCTTGCAATGCACCCGTGGGACCAGCCGGCCGAGGTTCTGTTCGAGCACGGGTGCAACGAGTCGCGCTCGACTCCTTATGCCGAGACTCGGAGAAAGCGTCGAACCCGCGCGCGCTTCCGGTACCGTGGAACCATGGTGGCGAAGCGTCGATCGCCCGGGCGCAGCCTGGGCACCCCCGCGCTGTCGAGTCCCCGGAACGCGCACTGCCTCAGACCCTGCCTTGGCCGATCGACTAGGGTCCTGCGGCCAGTGCAAGATCCTTCTCAAGCCTTGATTCCGCCGTGCAGACATTAATTCCATCGTTCGACATCACTGCGTTGTTCTCCGCGGACCCGATGGCGCGCGCAGTGACCGACAGAGCCATCATGGCCGCGGCGTCGCGCAGCGGCTTTATGCTGATCCGAAACTTTCCCGACGATGGCGCCGTGGGCAGCGCCGCACGCCTGCGATTGCTTCGCCTGTTCGACCTGCCGCTGGAGGAGATCCGGCCGCTTTGGCGCCAGAAGTTCGACCCGACGCATTCCAACGTATACCGCGGCTGGTTTCCGTTGCAGAGGGGATTTCCCACGGCGAAGGAAGGCCTCGACATGGGGGCCGACATTGCCTATGGGAGCAGCGTCATCGACACCTCTGACCCGCTCAGGGAGCCGACGCCACTGCCGGCCGAGGAGGCGCTTCCTGGTTGGCGCGCCGTTGCCGCCGCTTATTACCGCGGAATGGAACGAATTTCCAACGCATTGATGCGCTCGATCGCGCGCGGACTGGGGCTTCCGGAGCGATACTTTGATGCTTTCTTCGAGCGGGGGCTGTCGACGTTGCGGCTGATTCGCTACCCCGTGCGCGACGATATCGATGCGGCGGACGCACTCGACCCGCAGCTGTGGGTGACCTACGCGGGCGGGCGTCGGCACCTGACTGGCAAGCCGCACGTTGATTCCGGGTTCCTGACGCTGCTCGCGCAGGACGGCGTGGAGGGCCTGCAGGCGCGCCACAGTAACGGTGACTGGATCGACGTGCCGCCGCAGGATGGAACGCTTGCCGTGAATTTCGGCAAGGTGCTTGAGCAATGGTGCGGCGGCCAGATCAAGGCCACCGAGCATCGGGTAATTGGGGCAGGGCGCGAGCGCCGCTCGATTCCCTACTTTCATGAGGCGCGAGCCGATGCCGAAATCGCACCGCTCCCCCTGGATGGCGCTGCCCAGTTCGAACCGTTTCGGTATGGGGATTATCTTTGGGCGACGACCACGCAGTTCGTGGAGTTCAAGGGCATGGAGGGGTTACGAGCGCAGCACAGCCTTGCCCAGTCCCTGAGCATCCGCTAGCGGGCCTGGCTTGCCCGGGAGCTGTCGTTCACGGGGACGGTCGGTGGCGGTCCTTTAGCCTGCATCGTTGGCTCGAATATTCACGTCACTCTTAATTAGGGGCTCGAATTGAGAAAATCACTAGCGACACTGATGGCGTTTTCGCTGCTCAGCACGGCACACGCCGGCGACATGCCTAAACCAATTCCACCCTCCGTCATCAGCGATCCAGCACCCGATTCCGAGCATCCCCCGCACTCGGCGCAGGTCCTCGTGCCCAGCCACGGGATGGGAATGAACGGCCTGTTCTACCTGGCAGGCGGCGCCGGACGGCACCCAACCGTCGTGCTGCTGCACGGCTTCCCCGGAAACGAGCAAAACCTGGACCTGGCGCAGGCCATCCGGCGTGCCGGATGGAATGTGCTGACCCTGCATTACCGCGGCGCCTGGGGGAGCCCGGGAATCTTCTCCATTCACAATGTCCTGGAGGATGCAGATGCCGCGATGGCGTTTGTACGGCGACCCGACATCGCCGAGAGATTCGGTATCGACACGCAGCGCCTCGTTCTTGGCGGGCACAGCATGGGTGGCTTCGCGAGCGCCTCCCATGCGCGCACCGATCGCCAGCTGCTGGGGGTATTTCTCATAGACGCGTGGAATGTTGGACGCACTGCTGAGGAGTTTTCAAAGGTAAGCGGGTCGGCGCGCGCCGCATTGGTCAATAAACACTTCGATGACATCGGCAATTCACTGCATGGCGCGACGGCAATGAGCACGGCCGCGGAGATTATCGCGCACCGCACGGAGTGGAACTTCAACTCATGGGCTAAGGACTTGACACGCGCTCCACTCCTGGTGATAGGGGCAGAGAAGGCAAATGGAGAAGAGAACCGCGCTCTCGCCGAAGCCGTTACCCGCGCTGGGGGCAAGGCTTCCGCGCTCATTCTGCCCACCGACCATGGCTTTCAGGATCATCGAATAGCGCTCGCAGCGGTGATAGTAGATTGGCTGCAGAGACTGCCTTAAGCCCTATTTTGACGGCTTCGGCGCGCGCGCTGACTTTGTAGTGACTTCACCCCGATCCTGAATTTCACTCGCCGGCCGAGACGCGCTCCGTGTTATGGCCGGATCACCTCGCGCGCAAGGCTGACCGGACGGACGCATGGTCTGTCGCGTTGCCGGGGATCAACGCGCAAAGTTCAAGGTGTTGAGCGAAATGGGCGAGACGCGTATACATTCAAGACGGAAAGCATTGGACTGCGAGTCAGAAACGAACATGAGGTGGACTAAGGCAATCATCATGCTGGCCCCTGCGAATCGGCCAGTCATGGAAGCTGTTCGATGCGAGGTCTTGGGGGTTTTGACAGCGAAGGTCCCTGGCGGGCGTGCGTGCGGACAGGGGACACCGACACGCGCCGCTGCCGCAATGTTCGCTGCATTGGCATTAGTCGCCGCCGGGCTTCCTTCGGCGCGGGCGGCGGGCCGCGGTGAATCCTACCGGGCCGAGCCATTGCCGGAAGGCGTGCACGTCGAACCGACGGAACTTGACGGTCCGGTGTATGCCGATTCACAGGGCAAAACGCTGTATCAATGGCCCTTACAACTGCTTCGAAACGGTCCGGCCGGCGATCCGGTCGGCATCTCCGCGTGTACGAACACGCGCACCGAAGTCAGCGCCGGCCTCATGAGTCCCTATCCCGGGGGTTTGCGGCTGCCGGAGCTTGATCAACGGCCAAGCTGCACCCAGATGTGGCCGCCGTTTCTGGCCGGTGCGCAGGCGCGTCCCATAGGCAAATGGACCATCATCAATCGTAGCGACGGGACGCTGCAGTGGGCCTACGACGGCCTGCCGCTTTACACCTCGTACCTGGATCGGAGCCCGGGCGATGTCCTGGGCGGGCGATCCGATAAGCGGCATGGCGATTCGCCCGCCCTGCGTACACCGCTGGGAGTCCCACCCGACGTGCCTCCCGGGTTCACCGTAAAGACGATGAGCACCGGGCGACTGCTGGTCACGGCCGCCGGGGGATTCTCGGTATACGTCTCCGATCGTGATGCCCGGGGCAAATCAAATTGCGACGCCGCCTGTGCCCAGACCTGGATACCGCTGCTGGCACCGGCCGTGTTTGAGCTTCCCCATGGGGAGTGGTCCGTGATCGAACGCTCCACCGGGATCAAGCAATGGGCCTTTCGAAACCAACCGCTCTACAAGTATCGCCTGGATGGAGAAGCGCACCGATTCAAGGGTGGCGATGTGCCCGGCTGGCACAATGTCTACACGCAGCGCGCCCCGCCGCCGCCCGCGGAATTCACCGTTCAGAATACGACCGCCGGGCAGGTGCTGGCCGACGCGCACGGCATGACGATATACACCTACTTCTGCGGTGACGATGCCCTGGATCAATTGGGATGCGATCACCCGAGCCAGACGCAGGCCTACCGTCTCGCGATCAATGGCGGAGGCGATCCACAAAGATCGCTGCGCGCATTTCCCTACGTGGTTGCGGGCAAGGACGCCAAGGCGACCAGCCGCTCCTGGAGCATTCTCAACATCGATCCGATAACCGGTCGACTCGCGAGTCCGAATCAGGCCGGGTCTTTGCGGGTTTGGGCATACCGAGACCGCCCGGTCTACACCTTTTCCGGGGATCGACGCCCTGGCGATGCCTTTGCCGATGCTTACGGCGAGTTCAGGGGTCTGCGCAACGGCTACCGGGCCTTCTGGTTGCGCGACGATTTCTTTGGCTGGGACCAACCCGGACCCGGTTAGAACTCGCAGCGCAAACCGTATTCTTTCAATGAGGTAAAAGGCAGTGATGAACGGTCCGGCAGCTCGGAGATGGTCGTCAGTGTTGACGATTGTGCTGGCTATTTCTCTGTCAAAAATAAGCCATGCCGACAGTCCGGCCCCTACACTCGCCTCAGACGGGGTCAACGGCGGGACGATCGCTTACGCCTTGACGAGCCTTCGTTGGGCGACGTATCTCAAGCCAGGTACACCGGTGGACTGTCCCGACGGCGTGAACGAGGGGCCCCGTGAGCAATTCGCCGCCCTGTTTCCAGATGATGGCCGCACCAGGAATTTAGCCGATACCCAATTGAAGCGGGAGATCCAGAACTGGCTCCCGACCACCGCACCCGACTACTTCCCTTTTCGAGAGCCGCGGGGTCCCTACGCTATTGGCCTTAACCTCGATGGCAAAGTTGGGCCCAACGACTTCACCAGCCCGGAGGGCGAACCCGGCATCGACAACCAGCTGTACCGGGCCCTGGGTTGCATCAACAGCTACCGGGATTCGCATGGCGCCAACGATGAATTGAACAGCCTGGAAATAATCAAGGAGAACTATAACCGCCTGCTGATCGAGATCAGCGGTATGACCAGTCTCAAAAACAGCGAGCACGTGGTGGTCACGGTGTACCGTGGACTGGATCGGCTGTACACGGACGCAGGCGGCAACAACGTGCTGCCCGGAGGGACTCAGAGGATCGACATTCGTTGGGGCGCAAAATTCATTCGACGCCTGGAAGGTAAGATCGTGAATGGCGTATTGATCACCGATCCCGAAGATCTTGCCTTTCCCTGGTCGGTGTTTGGCCTGGCCGCCGACGAATACCTGCATGGCGCCCGGCTGCGCCTGGAGATTTCTCCTACGACCGCCCAGGGCCTCATTGGCGGCTACGCGGACATCGAGACCTGGTACCTGCAGCTCATGAAATCGCAATCGACCCACTGCCAGAGCTACGGCCAGCTCGCGTCCATGTCGCTCTACAAGGCCCTGCGACGACTCGCGGACGGCTACCCCGATCCCAAGACCGGCGCCAATACCGCGATTTCATCCGCCCTGCGCGCGAACTTTACACAAGTGTATATCCTTCCTGAATCGAAGGCCGAGCTGGCGTCTGCAGGATTTCCTGAGCGCGCAACACCCTATCTGGGGCCGCCGTATCCGCGCGCGCCGGTGGACGATGAACGGCTCTTCGGTGAGCAAAACCCCACCGCGGGAGTCGCCGGCACATCCAGATAAGCAGAGCAATGCAGAGCAGGGCACGCCTAGACCGGCGTGCTGCACGGAGGAGCGATGCCTCCCTGCGCTCCATCCCGTGCTGCCTCCGGTTCGGCACCATACGGCTGGGATGCAGCGGTCGCGGCTTCCGGCTCCGACGCAAGACAATGCGCAAGTTGTTCCGCGTGGACCCGCAATTCTCCGGCTGCCGTGGCTTCCCAGTGCTGGGCTCGCAGCATAGGCCCCAGGTAGTACAAGCCACTCCCGCAATCGCGACCCTCGCGACCTAGCAAGGCACCATGCCGACCCGTCCGTAGGCCGATTCCAAGCGGGTCGGCGACTGCCAGTCCGGCGCTTAGCAAGCTCCTCAATAGCGGGTCGTGACTATGCTCCAGGCGCCGGTCCGCGCCCGTACAGTTTGCTACCCGGTCCGCCAGCAGTAGTGAATTGGTTTCGGTGCCACGGGGACGCCAGCGGACACGCAGCGACTGGCCCTCGTTCTCTACTTCCAGGATGCGCCCGGCATGGAAGTGCAGTTGATTGAGTGCGCGTAACGTCCCGAGCCGAGCCGCGGTAACAGGGGGCAGGCGATGACGATGCACGTCCCAGTAGGTTCGAGCGTGCCGAAGGAATCGCCGGCGTTCAATCAAGGGCAGTTGCTGCCACAGTCGAGGCGCAGCGTAACGGGCTGTCGTCATTGCATCGCGCCAATCTCCCCCAAGAACCTTCGCCGTTTGCGCCAGCGACCGCAGACCTTCCAGGAGACGCCGCGCAGTCAGCGGGGCGGCTTGCTCCAGGATCGAGGAAATGTCGAGGTCGTCGCCGTTGAAGGTGCTGTCCCTCTGAATGGCGGGCAGCAGGCCGTGGCGTGAGATGGCGTGGATCGTAGTGCCGGGACGAAGCGATGCCGCGGTGATTATGGTGTCGGCGGCCGTCAATCCGCTGCCGATCACGACCAGGGTTCGCTCGCCCCCGCGAAGCGTCCCCGCTCGGTATGGATCGTCCGTATAGCCTGGATGATGTTGAACTTTGCGGGCGAAGGATGGGCACACCGGCGGCGGATCTCCGCTCGCCAGGACCACATTGTCGGCCCGAAGGGACCCGTGATCCGCAACGTACACCAGAAACGAGCCCGCGCCACCAATGCGGTGAATTCCGCAGACGCGCCCACGAATAGTTTCAAGCTCGACGCGCTGCGGCGCGTCTCGTTCGGCCGACTTGAGCAAATCCTGCAAATATTCGCCGTACAGCGGACGAGGCAAGAAGTCGCCGGCGGCAACGCCGCTCTTGCGGCCCTGCGCGAATCGAACAAACTGGTTCGGATCGGCACTGTCGGCCGACATCCGGCCGGCCGGGACATTCAGGAGGTGCTGGTCGGGGCCCACCTGGTAGGCAAGCCCACGGCCGATTTCGTCGCCTTGCTCCACCAGTAGGATACGGGTTTGACCGGGAGGAGGCCTGCGCAGGAGGTTTACCGCCAACACCGTTCCGCAAAACCCGCCACCCACAATGACAATTGATCGCGTCGGCGAACGCATGGATACACACCTGTCTAGCTTGCAGGTGATTACCTTAGTTGGGTGCCGGTAAGCTTTCGGTCGCGATGCGGTGACATTCCGGTCGCCCAGGTAGGCGCGCCGGCGCGCTGGGTCGGCGCGGAACCGCCCACGCCATTACAGAGTTCGATAAAGTCAAAGATGCTCTTGAGATCAATCGGTTGATTTGGCGAAATCTCGGGTTGGATGCGAAACGCGGTCGAGTCCTGCTGAGTGTCGACCCGATGAGAAATCACCGGTAAGCTCGAGGGTATTGATTCGCACTCCAGCGAGGGCTGACAGGACCCCATGCGCACTTCAATTGCTTTCTCGTTCGTCGCGATCGCCCTTGGCTTTGCGGCCACAGCGCCTGCGGGCGAGGCGCCGGCGCCGGTGGCTGCGCGGCTCGCCGCACAAAATGCGCTGTTTGAGGAGTATTACCAGAGCGGGTTGAGGGCGCATCCCGAGCGCGCCACGGCCTACGGCGATTATCGATACAACGACCTGCTCGAGGATCGCTCGTTGGCCGCTCTCGCATACCACAATGCCACAGACGAGGCATTCCTGGCGCGGCTGCAAACCATCTCGACGGGGGATTTTGCGGAGCAGGACAGGCTTTCGCACGATCTGCTGGTCCGAACGCTGCAGCAGCGGATCGCCGATTACGGGTTCAAGGAATTCGAAATGCCGGTCTCGCAGATGAGCGGACCGCAAGTCGAGCTGGCAGATCTGCCGCTTGCGGTACCGCTCGACAGTGTCCAGCACTACGAGGACTATCTCGCCCGCCTGCACCAGATCCCGCGGGTCCTGTCCCAGACCGTCGAGGTGATGCGCGCCGGTATGAAGGATCATCTGATGCCAGTGCGGTTTCTCCTTGAGAAGGTCCCGGGTCAGTGCCGGGGTGTGATCGAAGCGGATCCTTTCCTCAAGCCCGTTGAGAAATTCCCGGCGGACATGTCGGAAGCCGATAGGCAGCGCCTGACCCATGACATTACCGCCGCGGTGAACGACGAAGTGTTGCCGGCTTACCGCCAGTTTGCTGCCTTCTTCGCCAACGAGTACGCCGCGCGCGGACGGACTACCCTGTCGGTCGCTTCCCTGGACGGCGGCCCGGCACGGTACCGCAACAACATCGCCAGCCGCACGACCATCGGCAACATGGCGCCTGAGCAGATCCACCAGCTGGGCCTGAGTGAAGTCGCGCGCATCGAGGGCGAGCTGCAGGCGATCGCCCATCAGCAGGGCTTTTCGGATGTTGCCGCGTTCAGGAAGGCGCTGGACGCCGATCCGCGCTATGCGAAGTACAAGGCCACTTCCTCCGGACAGATCATGGATGATTTTCGCAACTACATCGGCCAGATGCAGCCGAAGTTGCCAGAGCTGTTCACGATCATCCCCGATGCGCCGGTGACGGTGGAGGCGATCCCGGACTTCCAGGCGGCGATGGCGACGCACTACCAAACGGGAACCCCGGACGGGAAACGGCCGGGGCGCGTGGTTGTCGCAACCTCGGATTTCGCCCACCGCTCGCTGATTGACGATGAAGCGACCGCTTATCACGAGGGTATACCGGGTCATCACATGCAGCTCTCAGTGGCCCAGCAGTTGACCGGCCTGCCCAAGTTCCGCCTGCACGGCGGCAATTCGGGGTACGTCGAGGGCTGGGCGCTGTATTCCGAGCAGCTGGGCAAGGAAGTGGGGCTGTATCGGGATCCGGTCAGCGATTACGGCCGGTTGATGAGCGAATTGTTCCGCGCCGTCCGCCTGGTCGTGGACACGGGTATCCACGCCAAGGGCTGGACCCGTGACCAGGTCGTGGACTATTTCCGCAAGGCGGGGGCGGTGGATGAACCCACGCTCCAGACCGAGACCGACCGCTACATCGCCTGGCCCGGCCAGGCTCTCGCCTACAAGCTGGGCCAGCTCAAGTTCCGCGAACTGCGCGAGCGGGCTCAAAAGGCGCTGGGGCCGAAATTCGACGTGCGCACCTTTCACGATGAGATGCTAAACGGCGGTGTGTTGCCGCTGGACATGCTGGAAGCGCGCACGGACATGTGGATCGCTGCTCAACAGCGCTGAGATCCGTCCCGACGGTCACTGCGGGTTCGGGGGCCGTGCCCTGCAACCGACCCTTGGGCGCAGCCTGCTGGAACGTGATTTCGAACGGCCGCGGCGGGACTGCAACCCGGTTCCCGTCAATGTTAAGGTGTCAGCTACCGCTCCGGAATAGCCTGTGACTCAAGGCTCTGGAACGGACCCACGCTGCGCTCAACTGGAGGCACCATGCCGCGCTATTCGCTGATCCTGCTCCTCGCATTTCTGACCGCCGCTCCGGCATTCGCCCTGGACCCTTTTCCGTCTGGCTTTCGTACCGAAGAAATCAAGACCAACGGTACAACATTGCATGTGCGAATCGGTGGTCAGGGGCCGGCGGTCGTGATGCTGCACGGTTTCGGGGACACCGGCGACATGTGGGCGCCCGCTGCCGCGGAACTCGCGAAGAATCATACGGTTCTGGTGCCAGACCTGCGCGGCATGGGACTTTCCGCGCATCCGGACATGGGCTACACCAAAAAGAACCAGGCGGTCGATATTGCGGGCGTGATGGATGCGCTGAAAATCGAGAAGGCAGGACTGGTGACGCATGACATCGGCAACATGGTGGGCTACGCGCTGGCGGCGCAATACCCGGCCCGCATCAGTAAATGGGTCGTGATCGACGCACCGCTGCCCGGCATCGGAAATTGGGATGAGATCAAGCAAAGCCCGCTGCTTTGGCACTTCAACTTTCGAGGGCCGGACGTAGAAAGGCTGGTTGCCGGACGCGAGCGCATCTATCTTGACCGCTTCTACAACGAGCTGTCCGCCGACCCAAAGAAAATCGATGAGGCGACACGCCAGCACTATGCCGCACTCTACGCGCAGCCTCGCGCAATGCACGACGCGTTCGAACAGTTCGCTGCATTCAACCAGGACGCGGTCGATAACAAGCTGTTGCTCGCGCAAGGCGGCAAGCTGACAATGCCGGTACTAGCCCTGGGCGGGGATAAATCATTCGGAGCCGCAGAGGCGGACACCCTGCGCTTCGTGGCGACGAACGTCACCATGGGCATCATCCCGGGCTCCGGGCACTGGATCATGGACGAGAACCCCAGCGTCACGACCGAATTGATTGTGAAATTCCTGTCGGAATAAGAACCGCAAGACGGGAGACGGATGTGGCCAGGTGCATTCTGAGCTTGGGATTGCTCTTAGTTCTGGTAGCCGTGGCGCAGGCGGTGGCTACGGACCAGATTCGCCTAACGGCAGGCGAGATCGCAGCCAGGGAAGCTAGCGGCGCCGGTGCGGGCACTTCGGGTGTGGCGGGTATTCAAACGACTGTGCTCCTCGGTGACCCGACCAAAGCCGGGCTCTACGGCATTCGTCTCAGCATTCCGGCCAACACCAAAATCAAGGCACACACGCATCGGGACAACCGTTCAGCCGTCGTGATGTCGGGAACTTGGTACTTCGGTTACGGCGATGAGGCGAGCGATGCGGCCACAAAGGCCTTGCCTCCGGGCAGCTTCTACACTGAGCCTGCCGGTGTGGCGCATTTCGCACTGACAAGGGCAGAGCCTGTTGTGGTGTTGATCACGGGTTTTGGACCCACAGACACAGTTTATCTGAACGCAGCCCACGATCCGCACAACAACTAACGGCAAGCATGGCATCATTCGCAACAGGGCGCGGTCTCACTCGGGGCGCGCGTCGCATCTGAGGAAATCCCAATGAAGAGCAACAACGAATCACCGATATCAATCGTTCTCGTCCACGGCGGCTTCGTGGACGGTTCCGGCTGGCAAGGCGTCCACGACATTTTGAGCAAGGACGGCTATCCGGTCACGGTGGTCCAGAACCCGACAAGATCACTGGCTGAAGATGTTGCCTATACGAAGCGCGTCATTGACGCACAAAGCGGGCGAGTCATCCTCGTCGGTCACTCGTACGGTGGGGCGGTCGTCACGGAGGCCGGCACACATCCCAAGGTCAGCGCTCTCGTATACATAACGGCATTTGCGCCCGCCAAGGGCGAGTCGGTGGCCTCTTTGATCAAGGACCCCGTACCCGGCGCGCCCGTGCCGCCGATCCTGCCCCCCCAGGATGGTTACCTGCTCCTGGATAAGGCGAAGTTTGCGGCTTCCTTTGCCGCTGATGTCGGTGCAGAGCAGGCGGCCTTCATGGCCAATTCGCAGGTGCCATGGGGTGTCGGGGCGCTTGGTGAATCAATCACTGAGCCGGCCTGGGGCAGCAAGCCGAGCTGGTACCTGGTGGTCACCGAAGACAAGATGATTCCGGTGCCCGCGCAGCGCTTCATGTCCAAGCGAGCGAATGCCACGGTGGTGGAAGTCGCCGGGAGTCATGCGATCTATGTATCAAAGCCCAAGGCCGTGGCGGCCATAATCGAAACAGCGGCCAAGGCTATTGCGGGATAAGCAAACCGGCCCGTGGTTTTCATTGTGCCGCATGCCACTGGCCGCCTCACACCGGCACTTGGCCTGCTTGTGACCTTTCATCGATGATCGGGACAGAGCGCCACCGAAGGCGCCAGGAGCCGGGATTGCAGGTCTGGCTCGTGGCGCTCGCGATTGCAAGCGGTGCCTCGGCGATGGCTGAGCCGGCGCCCAGGCCGCTCTTTGCCTCCGAGGCAATCCTAAAGCTGCGGATTGAAGCGCCTTTCGATGATTTGATCCGGAACGCGCCGAACTCGATCAAGCCCTATGCAGCCAAACTGACGCTGCTGGAGCCAACGCCGGAGGTTTATACGATACAGCTGAGCGCGCGTGGCATTTCGCGCCGCAGTCCCAATACCTGCGACTTTCCGCCGCTCAGGATTGAATTTTCGGAACGGCCCGGGGACGCATCGCTCTTTCGCGGACAGAAGACGCTGAAGCTCTCCACGCACTGCCGAAAGATTGGCGACTTTCAGAACTACAGCCTGCTTGAATACGCGGCCTACAAGCTCCTCAATGTGCTGACGCCCCTGAGCTTTCGTGTGCGCATGGCGGACGTCGAATACGTTGAAGGGCGAAGCGGCTCAGTACGCATTCATCGCCTCGGATTCCTGATCGAGGATGTCGATGAGCTTGGCGCGCGCAACGGGCTAAAGGAAATAAAGACCGCGAAAATCGAGCGCTCACAGCTCAATGCCGGAGCGGTCGCAAGGTCGGATCTCTTTCAGTACATGATTGGTAACCAGGATTGGTCGGACCGCTTGCCCACGGCCAACAGGAATTGCTGCCACAACATCAGGTTGCTTGGTGCTTCAGCCGAGGGCCCCCACGATCTGATTCCTGTCCCCTATGATTTCGATTCATCCGGATTCGTCGATTCTCCGTATGCACTGCCGCCTGTGGGAGTCCCGATTCGAACGGTGCGGGACCGCAACTACCGCGGTCTGTGTCAGTTCAACGCCCAAGTGATCGACGCGTCCCACGATTTCCTGCTGAAACGGCCCGAGCTGCTTGCGTCCTTGGCCAGCACCCCATTCCTTGCCGAGCGCAGCAGGCATTCGGCGAACGAGTACCTCGAGGAGTTTTTCAAGGAACTCTCGGATGCCGATCAATTCAAACGCCAGATCCTGGAGAAATGTCGAAATTGATGGAGGCTTACCCGCCTCGGCGAACGATCGTGCGTTGCGGTCACGAAAATAGAGTCGAGGGTAGCAGCGCTGCGGCATCGTTCAAGAGCCACGGATAGCGGCATTCCCACTCGTATATAGGACGCGGGCTACAGCTGGTTTTCAATGGGCAGTGCGCGCTGCAAAGTACGCAGGAAGGAATCCCAGGGTGACATGCCCGGCTCGGAGGTGTAGCGCACGGCTTGGCCGTGTTCCTGCGTGACCCATACGAGTCGTCCCTTTGGATTCGCGCTGGTGTCGAGCTCAACGTGATAGGCAATCTCCGGAAGTCGGGCAACTAGACCCTCGTGCATGTGCGAGCCTAGCGTCGCGCTTTCGATGACCAGACCCATTTCGGTATTGAGGGCGACCGAGCGCGGATCGAGGTTCATCGAGCCCACAAAGATCGTCTGCGCATCGGCCATATAGGACTTGGCGTGCAGGCTCGACTTGGCCGATTCTCGCGAACGCTCATCGGCCGCATTCGCCAATCCGCTCACGAGCGAAGGCTTGAGCTCATAGAGCTCGATACCGGAACGCAAAAGATCCTCGCGATAGACGGAGTAGGCGGCCATGACGCCGGGCACGTCCATGGCCGCGTATGAATTCGTCAGAACCCGGACCGTGACTCCGCGACTGGCCATCTCCTGCAGCCAGCGGGTCCCCGACTTGCCAGGTATAAAATAGGGCGATACCAGAATCAGCTCTCCATGAGCCTGCCCAAGGCGCTCGCGCAGCTTTGGCATGGCGTGTGTCGAGCTGTCCTCTGGCGGCAGAGTCACCTTGGCCGGAAGGTCCGCGATCAAAGTGCTCCGACCCCAATAGACGGTGACGTCCTTTTGCGCGAACGAGCGCGCCAAATCGGTCGAAGTCAGGGCGCTTGCATAAGGCGTGGATCGCAGCGTTTGCATGTTCTGCTCGAGTGCATGCCGCACCGCCGCCAAATCAGAATGGGCGGAGGTGCCTAGTAGCGCAGCAATCGGGTAAACGATTTCACTGTTCCAGTACTCATCGAATTCGGCGGAGACATCGGCGACTGTTGGACCGAAGGCCATGACGTCGAAATCGCTGAATTCCAAGGCCGCGGGCGCCGCGAAGTACTCATCCCCGATGTTGCGCCCACCCACAATCGACACCTGGCTGTCCGCCGTCATGGATTTGTTGTGCATGCGGCGGTTGACGCGCGCGTAGCCGCCCAGAAAGTCGATCCAGCGCGCCCGGCGATGCACGAAGGGGTTGAACAGGCGAACTTCCAGATTCGGGTGGGAATCCACCGCCGCCAGAATGTCGTCCTTGCCTTTCGTGTGCAGATCGTCCAGCAGCAATCGCACACGCACTCCGCGGTCCGCGGCGGCAATCAGTTCCCTGAGCAGGGCCGCCCCGATGGCATCGGCGTGAAAATCGTAATACTGGACGTCGAGAGTTCGATCGGCCGCTCGCGCCAGCGCGAAGCGGGCCACAAGCGCGTCCGGACCGGTACTCATCGGGATGAAGCCCGACAGCCCGGGATGGTTGGCGAGATCCGTGCCTACGGCGACACCGAGGCGTGTCTGCGCGGTATCGAGTAGGGCGTGGGACTCTTGGCGTGCCTGCTGTGGCGGCAGGGTGCTGCAGCCGGTGGCGACACACAGGACAGTCAACACCAGCCCAGCCAGTCCCGGAGCCCCGCGCGAATCGAACGCCAATTGTTGCCTGTGCCTACTGCGGCTCAAGAAGTGCTCCCGGGCGGAATCGTGGCGGCCTTTGCATCGGCGCGGCCCGTGGCGCTGACCGATCCACGAAGCGTCGGCCTGGGCCGTCATGAGCGTCGTTTATTTCGCGAGCCAACGTTCTTCCGCCGGCGTATCCCGGTCTTGGATTCCCGTGCCGCAGCATACTTGCGATGAACATCCCTTGCTGGCGTATTGCGCGCTGAATCCGGGCTCGGGCGGACCTTCTTTTGGCGGTGTCGAACCGGGGAGGCGATTTGACGCGCGCCGGACTGGTTCGGAGCCCCACCTAGCGACCAATGAGTCCTGCCGGCGGTGCGTCTTGAGCGCTGGTTGCCGATTATCTCTGTGACCTGCGTCTTAGTCCTGGCGTCGTTCGCTAACCGGCGCCGAATTTAGTCGCATAGCATTCAGGTGGATTGAGCTGAGCGCTGGTTTGGGCAGCGGGTCCCGGCGACAGCAGTGCACTGGGCACGCGGGCCGCAGACCCGCCGACACTGCGGAGTGATGGATGTTACGCGGATCGTACCCTCTACTACTGGTCCTGGCCTTGTCGCTCCCGGAGATGTCGCATGCCCTGGGGCTTGGCAACATGCGGGTCGAGTCCAGACTCAACGAACCCCTCTCGGCTCAGATCGACATTGTCGGCGCGACGGCCGATGAGCTCAAGACAATCAGGGCTTCGGTGGCGAATCCAGAGATCTTCCAGCGGTACGGCGCAAAGCGTCCCGCGTTTCTGTCCTCGGCGTCGATCTCGGTGGGGATCGACTCGATCGGCAAGCCGGTCCTAAATATTCGATCGACCGAAGCGTTCACCGAACCGTTGGTGGAGTTGCTAATCGATCTGCGCTCGGGCCCGCAGCAGCTGGTGCGGGAATATTCGCTGCTGCTCGACCCGTCGCCAGCCACTGCGGCCACTGCCGTCAGCGCGCCCGAGGCCTCGAACAACGCGCCGGAGTCGCTCGTGGACGCGCCCGTCACCGATGTTTCGACTATCGTGTTGCCCTCGGCCACGGACAGTGCGCCGCCGCCGGCGGGAATTATCGTTGCCGCCGAGCCCGTGGCGGTCAGGAGTGAAATGCAGTATCGGGTGCGCTCTCACGACACCTTGCGGGCAATAGTCCATCGCGCCGGGGCACACTCTGAGGCCGACCAGCAGCGGCTGATGTTGGCGATCTTTAAGGCCAATCGCGACGCGTTCGGGGGCAATATCAACCTCTTGCACAGCGGTGCACTCGTCACGATTCCTAGGCCCGCCCAGATGCAACTGTTCGACAGCGCCGGCGCGGAACGCGAAATTCGCGCACAGACGACGACCTGGCGAGGCGCAAGAGGGCCGCCCTCCGAACAAGCGGCCGCGCCGCTCAGCCTTAGGCAAACGGAATCCTCGAAGGGGCGAGCGTCCGTGCCCGAAGAACCCGACGTGTCAGCGCTCACCTCGAAGCTCAATCAACTGGAAGGCCAAGTCCAGTTTCTCCAACAGACCTTGGAGGAGTCGAGCCGGCAACTGGCGAGTGCAAATACGCAACTGGACAACGCGCAAAGGCGCGAGAGGCCCGATGTGCCCCTGACCGGCGAGGCCGCAGCGCTGCCGGCCAAGTCTTCCGCGACCAAAAGCGCGCTGAACGCCATGCTGGGCGCACTTGCCTTGATGATGGGCGCGCTGGCTTGTGCGTGGCAGAGCTTCCGCAACGCTCCGGCGCCACCTCGCCGGCTCGCCTCGGTCGAAGAGCCGACTCTCGAACTGCCCGTCATTCACGCACTCGCTGACCGAAAGCCTTCAGTCCCCGACCCGAACGAGGCCTATTCCGTGACGGAATCGGTCCCCGATGCGGGGCTTCCCGGCGCCTTGGACGCAGTTGACTCATCCCCCGAGGTTGGCTCCACTGATGAGGCATCCACTATGGAAATGGCCCAGGTGGTGGACATCAATGTGGATGCGCTCGAAGAGCAAGCTCCCGGCTGGAGCGATGAGGCCGACACGGTGGTCATGCAAGCCCTCGAGCGCGACACCGACGATACCACCAACACGGTGCTGGACTTTAACCTGGCAGACCTCGACGGCCAGGCGCAGCACGTGGAGATGCCCGGCACACTTCGAGACCAGGTCGTGGCCGTGGAAAGGCGCAAGAACGTCGTGGACACGCTTATGGCGGCCCTCAAGCGCGATCCGATGCGCAGCGATCTTCGCATGAAGCTCCTCGAGACGCTCTACAGCGCGGCGGCCAGCAATCTGCGTATCTTCAAAGAAGTGGTGCGCGATCTGGCGCGCCATCCCGAACGCGTCACAGCGGATGAGTGGGAGCAGATTATGGTGATGGGCCGCCTCATCGCGGCCGACGACCCCTTGTTCGCCGATCAGCCCTCCGACCGGAAGATCGCCGACTGCGCCTGAGCTGGCCGGCGCTGCGCCCGGCTGGGACATGCCGCCAAGGACGGGTGGCTGCGACTCCGCAGCAAGCTGACGGTTTTGCTGCCAAGCAACGGTCGGAGCGGGGGATAAGCGGCTGTATGGCAACGGTTTTGGGGCACGGCTCCACAGGCGCCAGGATGAGCAGCCGGCGCAAACGAGACCTGTATCCCAACCTTCGAGCGGCCGCCTTGCTGGCGGTGTCCACACCACGCATTCTGTAACGTGGCTATTGACGCATATCCGGGCAAAACGGTGTGCCGGTTGTAGGAATCACTTACGGGTGGCTGAGTTGGCTGTAACCGCAGAATCCTCGCAAAGCCAAAGTGCCGCGGCTCCGCCGCGCTGGATTGACAGACTCTGCATCGGGCTTGCGATCTACGTGTTGGTCTGTGCGGTGTGTATGCTGAGTGGATTTGGCGGCGAGCGCGTCCGTCACTACGTCGGCCTGTTGGGTGATTCGCCGGCCTGCCTGGCGGCGGTCATCGTCACCGCGGTGACCAGCTCGCGCATGCCGAGGGGCACCACGCGCACCGCCTGGATCTGTTTGTCCGTGGCGCTCGGCCTGTATTTTTTGGGCACCACGATCGGCGTGTACTCGTGGTTGCACGGGGTCGATCCCTTTCCGGGTCCGGCGGACGTGTGCTTCCTCGCCTTCTTCCCGTTCCTGATGCTGGCGGTGGCCTTCATGATCCGCGCTGCCGCCGTGCGCGTGCGCTGGAGCCAGTTTCTGCTCGATGCGGTGATTCTGGTGGCAGGCTTCGGCGCCTTCTTCTGGTTCCTGATCATCCGTCCGGCCGAGGCGAGCACCGAAGTCGACGTGCTCAAAAACACTCTGAGCCAAGGCCTATATTGCGCTGAACTGCATTCTGGTGCTGGCCCTGGGCATGCTGTTACTGGCCGGTTCGGCCAACCAAAATGGCCGCAGCGTGCCGCTACTGCTGTCGGTCGGCTTCATCACCATGTTGCTCGGCGATGTCATGTGGTCGGTGGCCAAGATTACCGGCCATTACCTGTCCGGCGACGTCCAGGACGTGCTGTACGTGGCCTGCTACCTGCCGATGGTCGTGGCGGGACGCGAACAGATGAGGGTGAATGCGACCGGAGTGGGCTGGAACGTGCCCAAGTCGTTGGCGCAATCGCTCCCTTACGCGGCCATGCTGACCGCGCTGCTGGTGCTGGTGTCGCTCACGCACGGGGATCTTGCCAATCCGGCCACCCTGATGACCATCATCGTATTTGGCATCGGCCTGCTGGTCATGGTGCGCCAGTCGCTGGTGCTGCGCGAGGATGCCCTGATCCGCGAGCGGCGCGCCGCCCGCATCGTCGAGGAGCGCTACGCCTCCCTGATCAGGAACGCCTCGGACGTGATCATGACGGTCGCACCCGACGGCGCGCTGGTGTTTGTGTCTCCGGCCGCCGAGCGCACGCTCGGCCTGCGCCCCGAGGATCTGGTAGATAAGAGCCTGCTCGATGTATGGGGCGGCGACGATGGCGATCGCCTGCGCTCGTTCATGGACGAAGTCGCGGCCTCCTCCGGCGATCCCGTCGGTCCGGTCGAAGTGGGCATCGAGCGCGGGAGCGATCGTGCGGTCCTCGAGATCGTGGGCAGCAACCTGACCAACGATCCGGCGGTACAGGGCCTGGCCCTCAATTTTCGTGACATTACCGAACGCAAGCGCCTCGAGGAGCAGCTGCGGCAGCTGGCCTTCCACGACCCGCTGACGCTGCTGGCGAATCGGAGCCTGTTTCGCGACCGAGTCCAGCATGCCCTGACGCTGGTGCGGCGCGGTCAGAGCCAGATCGCGGTGATGTTCCTGGACCTCGACAACTTTAAGAGCGTCAACGATTCTCTGGGGCATGACGCCGGCGATCGGCTGCTGCAGGGCGTGGCGCAACGCCTGGTGCAGTCCACGCGCTTTTCCGACACCGTGGCACGCCTGGGCGGCGACGAGTTTGCGATCCTGCTGGAAGGGGTGGCGGCGCCCGCCGAGGTCGAAGGCTTGGCGGCCACGCTGATCGAAGTTCTGGACCAGCCATTCGCGATTGGCGCCACCGAGGCGCGCGTCTCAGCGAGCATCGGCGTCGCATTCTCGAGTCTCGAAACAGGCGCCGAGTCGCTCCTGAGCAAGGCCGACATCGCCATGTACTACGCCAAGGCGGCCGGCAAGAACCGTTTTGTCGCCTTCCAGCCGCCGATGCAGGAGATGCTGCAGGAGCGGATGCGGCTGGTGGCGGATATTTCGCGTGCGGTGGCCAACGAGGAATTCTTCGTCGAGTACCAGCCGATCATCGATCTGGGCACGCGCAGCCTCCTGGGCGTGGAGGCGCTGGTGCGCTGGCGACATCCGGAATTGGGCGTGCTGATGCCCGATCGCTTTATTCAGATCGCCGAAGAGTGCGGCCAGATCGTCAAACTGGGCCGTTGGGTGATGGCGCGGGCGTGCAGTGATGTGCGGGCCTGGCGAAGCGCGGTTGCCGGCGGCGCGGGACTGAGGGTCTCGGTCAACATTTCCGCGCGTCACCTCGAGCACGGCGATTTAGCCCATGATGTGGCGCAAACCCTGGAGGAGTCGGGCCTCGAGGCCGGGAATCTGGTCATCGAATTGACCGAAAGCACCATCATGCACAACACCGAGGCGAATCTGGCGCGGCTCGTGCAACTCAAGGCGCTCGGCGTGCGCCTCGCAATCGATGATTTTGGCACGGGTTATTCCTCGCTCTCCTACCTGCACCGTTTTCCGATCGACATCCTCAAGATCGATCGCTCCTTTGTCAGCCGCCTCGCCAACACCTCGACCGGATCGGAACTGGCGCGTGCGGTCATCACCTTGAGCGAGACCCTGGGGCTGGACACGGTGGCCGAGGGCATCGAGCTCGAGGCGCAAGTCGACGCTCTGCTCGGTCTGGGTTGCGTGGCCGGACAAGGGTTTCTATTCGCGAAGGCAGGATCGCTCCCGGACCTGCTTGGGAGTGAATTCGTTGCGCGACGCAATGAGCTGTGGACGGTACGGGCCGGTCAGGAGGGCCTTTCTCCCTCGGGTCGCTACTCGGCACTCAAGGAAATCTCGGGCGCCGCCTGAGCGTCGGCACGAACCTTCGCCCGCGACCGGGGCCTTGCCCTGTCCACGCGCGCCCCGGTCCGTTACGGCACCGGCTCGCATGTATCATGTCCCGGGGGCGGTGGGCCCCGCGATAAGGGCGGAGGGGAATGGTGGGCGTGGAAGGCTTGATCGCGCTTAGGACCGATCCTCCGCAGGTGACGCCCGCGGACGCCGAGCGATTGGCGCAGGAGCACTTCGGGATCGTGGCGCGCGCGCAGTCCCTGCCCGGCGAGCGGGACCGCAATTTCCGTCTCAGTGCCGCCGATGGTCAGGAATTCGTGCTCAAGGTCGTGGACCCGGCCGCCGACGCAGCGACCCTGGATTGCCAGAGCGGCGTGTTGCGTTATCTGGCCGAGCAGGCGCCTTCGCTCCCGGTGCCGCGGATCATCGAGTCCTGCGACGGCAGCGCCCTGGCTCGCGGCGTGATCGCCGGCGTACGGTACAACGTGCGCGTGGTTCCGTTCATGCCTGGCGCGCTGGCCGCGCTGCGCAGAGCCGATGCCCGGTCCCTGGAGGGTATCGGCCAGACGCTGGCACGCCTGGACGGGGCGCTGGCGGGATACTTTCACGCGGCCCTCGGCCAGCGGATCGTCTGGGACGTACGCGAGGCGCCTGCGCTGCTCAAGTATGTCGACTACCTGGACTCGAGCACGAGCCGCCGTTTGGTGCGGCTTGCGCTCAACGGCCTCACGGCGCAACTGCGCGCCGTGCGCGGATTGCGGGCGCAGGCCATCCATGGCGATTGCCACCCGCGCAACCTGTTGCTCAATGACGCCGGCGAGTGCGTGGGCATTCTCGACTTCGGTGACATGATCCACGCACCGCTGGTTCTTGAACCGGCGGTCGCGATGGCGGAATTTCTCGCCGAGGGCATCGCCGGCTACCAGCTGATTCCGGAGATCCTCGCCGGCTACACCACGGTGCAGCCCCTGCTGAGCGCGGATGTGGAACTGCTCTATGAACTCATCACCGCCCGGCTGGCGACCAATCTGCTGATCCACGCCTGGCGCAGCCGCCACGATCCGGCGGGGGCCCGGGAAGTCGCCGATTCCGTGGCGCTCGCGACCGACAGTCTCGAGACGCTCACCACCGTGGGCCCGGAACTGTGTCGCGCGCAGTGGCACCGCGCGGCCGGCACCTCACCGGCGCAATTCACCCCTCACGGGCAATCGCGCCCGGGCCCGGACAGCAAGAGCCGGGGACCGAACTGCTCGCGCGCCGCCACCGGCTGCTGGGCGCGCACGCTGAACTCTTCTACACGCGCCCGCTCCATCTGGTGCGTGGGGCGGGTGTGTGGGTGTACACGGCCGACGGCGAGCGATTCCTGGACGTCTACAACAACGTGCCCCATGTCGGGCACGCGCATCCGGCGGTGGTCCGGGCCATCCACGCGCAGGCGAGCCGCATCGCCAGCAACACGCGCTATCTGGATGAGACGGTGCTCGAATACGCCGAGCGCCTCATCGCCAGCTTACCGGTGGGCCTGGACACCTGCCTGTTCGTCAACTCGGGGAGCGAGGCGAACGATGTCGCCTGGCGCATGGCCTGCGCGCACACCGGCCGCGGGGGCGCGCTGGTCATGACGAACGCCTACCACGGCATCACCGAGGCCGTGACGGCGCTCTCCCCGGCGCTGCAGCAGACGCGTTCGACGCACGTGGAGTGCCTCGCGCCGCCGCCCGGCGCCGAGGAGGTTGCCGGGCGGCCCGGCGCGGCACTGGGCGCCATGGCCGCTCGCGAAGTGCAGCGCGCGATTGCCGAGCTGGACTCGCGGCGCTTTGCGCTGGCGGCCTTTATCCTTGATAGCGCGTTTACCAGCAACGGCATCTACGATCCACCCGCCGAGTGGATGACGCCGATCGCCAGCGCCGTGCACGCGGCCGGGGGTCTGATCATCGGTGATGAAGTGCAGTACGGCTTGGGCCGTTCCGGATCGCACTTCTGGGGATTTGCGCGTCGCGGCTTCGTTCCGGACATTGTCACGCTGGGAAAGCCGGTCGGTAACGGCTTTCCGCTGGGCGTCGTCATAACGCGCAGGGCCATCCTCGAGGCCTTTCAGGCGCGGAGCGGATTCTTCTCCACCTTCGGCGGCAACCCGGTGGCGGCCGCTGCGGGACGGGCGGTGCTGGAGGTGCTCGAGCGCGAACAGCTTATGGCCAATGCCCTCGCGACCGGCCGCTACCTTCGCCAGTGCCTTGGCGAACTGGCGCAGCTCTACTCCTGCCTGGGCGAGGTACGCGGTCACGGACTGCTGCTCGGCGTGGAGGTCGTCGAGGCCAGCGGCTTCCCGGCGCCCCGGCTCGCCAGGTCCATCATCAATGGCCTGCGCGAGCGCGGAGTGCTCATCGGCAGCGAGGGTCCGGCCGGCAACGTGCTGAAGCTCCGACCGCCCATGTGCTTTGGCCGCGAGCACGCGGATCGAGTGATCGAGGCCCTCAACGCGGTGCTGGCCGAGCCCGCCGGCACCGCGCGCCTTAGGTCAGCCGACACCGACTTGTCGGCCGCCGCCAAAACTCGCAAGATCTGAACAGCGTGCTGCGCTGGATCGTGCCGTTTCGACACCTGCTCTTGCGAGGGAGACCGCCATGAAGACATTGCTATCGGCCCTGATGCTGGTAGGCGCCCTCGGCGCCGGCGCCGCGGATTTCCGCCTGACCAGCAGCGATTTCAAGGCCAACGGCGAACTCGCCAACAAGTTTGTGTACAAGGGCTTTGGCTGCCAGGGCGAGAACGTCTCGCCGGCCTTGAGCTGGAGCGGCGCGCCGGCAGGCACGAAGAGTTATGCCCTGCTCGTGCACGATCCGGACGCCCCGACCGGGGGCGCCGGATGGTGGCACTGGGTGGTGTACAACATTCCGGCCTCCACCCAGGCGATTGCCCAGGGCGCCGGTGCGGCCGATGGAGCGGCGTTGCCCAAGGGCGCGCGGCAAGCCAAGACCGATTTCGGCTCAATGGGCTGGGGCGGCCCCTGTCCGCCGCAGGGCCACGGCAAGCACCACTACCAATTCACTCTGTACGCCTTGAAGGTCGAAAAGCTCGATGTCCCCGAAGGCGCGAGCGCGGCGCTGATCGGGTACATGGCCAACGACAACTCGCTCGGCAAGGCCCGGCTGACGGGATTGTACGGCCGCTGAAGGTCGCGGGTTTTAGTCCGCTTGCGGCCGGGCGGCCGCTTGAGCCGAGAGCCGCTCCATCGCCGCCGGACTTAAAGGCTGGCCGCAGCGCTGAGCGGCGTAGAGCGCCGCGCCGATGGCGGGTGCAAAGCGCGGCGTGACCAGATCGTAGTGCGAGCCGCCGGCACGCAGCGCGCTCGCGAAGGGTCCGGTCACCAGGGCGCCGATTCCAAACACGCCGCCGGAATAGGAAACCGCAACGGTCTGCGGGGCGGGGATGCGCAAGCGCCTGGCGCGTCGCCTCGACGAGCTGCGCTAATTCCTGAGCGGCGCGCGCGAATATCCCCGCGGCCTGCGCATCGCCGAGTTCGGCCGCCCGGTGCACGAGCCGGGCCAGCGCGGCCATGTGGCTTCGGCCCAGGCTTGCTTGGCTCTGGACCCAGGCGGCCAGCTCGATATCGCGCCGGCCCCCGAGCCGCTCGCGGACCAGTTCGTACAGCGGCCCGCGCTCGGCGCGCCCGTCGCTCATGCGCGTGAATAGGTTCAGCCCGCCAAGCGCGATCCAGTAGGCCGAGCCCTCGTCGCTGAACAGTTCGCCCCAGCCCCCGCAGCGCGCGCTGCGCCCGTCGTATTCGCCATAGCAGATCGAGCCGGTGCCGGCGACGACGTTGATGCCATCCTGGCAGGCCAGCGATCCCGCCCAACCGCAGACCATGTCGTTGCCGCAGGCATAGCGCCCGCCTCCGAGGACTAGCTCGGGCAGTTGGTCCAACTCCGCGGTCCGATCATCCTCGCCGTGCACCGGCAGGCCAAAGAAGGCGTAGTCGAGCTCAGTCGCGGTGATTCCCGCGGTGCGCAGCACGATGCGGATGCCCTCCTGGATCAGCGTACGGAGCGCCTCCATCCCGGTCTCCAGGTAGAAGGCGCTGCCCGCCTGATGGGTGGCGCGGATCGTGCCGTTCCGATCGAGCAGCACGAAGGCCGTCTTGGTCCCGCCACCGTCCATACCCAGGTACATCGGCTCGCGCCCCTAGAGCGGATAAATCGCCACGCCCTTGACGATGCGGCTCACGCGGCCGGATGCACAGGGCGTGTCCGGCGTATTGCCCAACTGCAGCGAACGATGCAGCGCATACATCTGCGCCATGACCACGTACGGCAGAATCAGATCGACATCCTC
This sequence comes from uncultured Gammaproteobacteria bacterium, assembly GCA_963789365.1. Taxonomy (GTDB): domain Bacteria; phylum Pseudomonadota; class Gammaproteobacteria; order Steroidobacterales; family Steroidobacteraceae; genus FEN-1191. The sequence goes on along the minus strand of CAWBKJ010000004.1, from coordinate 1,019,316 downwards.
GGCCGCGCTCATTTCCGGCACCAGCAGCCAGTCATTTGGCTGAGCGGCCGGCGGTCCCTGCGCGGCGATGGCGAGCAGGGCGCCCGCGGCCGCGTCGGTGTGCAGTTCCTGGAGCAGGTCCATTTCATATTTACGCGCCAGTGGATCGTTGGAGACGAACAGGATCACTAGAGTAGCGCGGTTGACGATGGTTTTGGGGCCGTGCCGAAAGCCCAGCGGCGTATGGGCCACGCTCACGACGGCACCGTCCGTGAGCTCCAGTAGCTTCAGCGCGGCCTCGGCGGCCAGGCCCGCAAATCCCCGGCTGCCCAGGAACACCACGCGCCCGAACTCCCGCTCCGCAAGTGTCTTGAGCGGCGGGCCGTGGCGCTCGATGAGTGCGCCGGCTGCGCCCGCCAGGCGCTCGATGCGCTGCGCGTAGCGCTCAATGCCCCGGAAGATGGCCAGTGCGGCGTAGAGCATCGAGCTGAAGCTCGAGGTCATCGCGAAGCCCAGATCGTGCGTTATCGCAGGGAGCAACACGGCCAGCCGCGCCGGGGCCGCGAGCGAATGCCGGTACAGCGCGCCCTCCGGGTTGCAGGTGATGATCAGATGGTGGCAGTGCTCGAGGCACTGATCGGCAAGTTCGATGGCGGCGAGGCTCTCGGGGCTGGCCCCGGAGCGGGCGAAGGACACCAGCAGCGTCGGTACCTCGCGCTGCAGATAGTCGCGCGGGCCGCTGACCAGGTCCGTGGTGGCGATCGCCTCGACCCGCTTACCCAGCGTGCGCAGCAGTTCCGGGGCCAGGCATTGGCCGATGTAGGCCGAGCTGCCGGCACCGGTGAGGATGATGCGCAGCGTATCGATCGCGAGGAGCGGTGTGAGAAAGGCATCGATGCGCTCGCGCTGCGCGGTGAGCAGCGCCTGGGTTTCCAGCCAGGCCTGCGGTTGCTGCGCGATCTCGCGTGCGGTCCGATCGGCGCCGTGCGCGAGCAGATACTGCTCGCTCAATCCGGGATAGGGCAGGGTGCTCAAGCGGAGCCTTCAGGCTCGATCGCCAGCAGCAGCGCGGCGACGCAGGCCAGCACGATGCCCGCGAGTTTGAGCGGCTGGGGCACGAGTCCCAGCAGCAGGAGCGAGATGATCGATGTGATGAGCGGGGCGCCCGCATTGGTGAGCGGCGCGACCACGATGGCCTTGCCGTAGCGGAATGCGAACACCAGCGTCAGGGCGCCGATCGAATTGAGTATCTGCGTGATAGCGGCGAGCCACGGACCGCTCCAGCCGTAGTTGATGGGTTGGCTAAAGTCGGTCATCCACAAGGCCAGCGGTATCAGCAGCAAGCCGGTGAGCGTCATGTACAGAAAGATGATCTCGGCGCTCATGGTCCGGTTCGCGAGCTTCATGTAGAAGGCCTGCGCCCCCCAGGCCGCCAGAATGATCAGCGCGTAAAAGAACCAGGCGACACCGTGCGTGTCGGTCGCGGCCGCCCGGGGCGTAGTCGAAGGTGGGCAGGGCCAGCAGCGCGAGGGCGATTCCGAGCGCGCCCAGCCGGCTCACGCGCTCGCCCAGCATCAGCAAGGAAAGCGCGATCGTAACCACCGGGGAGAGCGCGATGATCGGGAAGATCAGATACGTGGGCCCCACATGCACCGCGTGGAACAGCAGCATCTGGCCCCCGGCGCCGAGCAGCCCGATCATCAGGCCCAGGTAGATCGAGCGGCCGTCCGCCTGGAATCTCCAGCCGACGCGATGCCAGGCGTAAAGCGCCGGGGGAATCATGGTCAGCGCCCACACCACGTAGACCAGGGTCTCGGGAAACCCATGCTGGGTGGGGAGTCCTGCGTATGCACCCCACACGCCCCAGAATGTGGTGGTCAGCAGCGCGTACATCAGCCATGGCTTTCGGGTCACGAATCTCTCCGCGCAAGTACCACAGGAAGCTTTCGCAGGCGCCGCCCGAGCAGCACCGTGATCCGGGCGCCCGCACAACGCGGCACCGGCGGCGCCGACTGGAACGTCCGCCGCATTTCAGAGCCGGTAGGCGACTCCTGCAACGTAACTGCGTCCGTAGGCACTGTAGCCGGCGCCCACCCCGCTCGAACTCGCACCGACCTGCTGGCCGGGGGCCCAGGGTAATAGCGGGTTGCCGTTGAGGTAGGTGCGCGCGATCGAATCGGTGAGATTCTTGCCTTCGACGTAAACTTCGAACCCCTTGCCGAACTTGTAGTGCACGCTGGCGGTCACCCAATCGAAGGAATCGGAAATCGCTGGCCAGCCCGGTATGTCGGTGCACTGCGAGCAGGCAAAGGTGTAGCTCGAGGTGTAGTCCCAGGTGACATCAGCGCTGAGCGGTCCCTTGTCGTAGATCAGGCTGATCGAAGTGGTGGTCGGCGGCGCGGCGTTGACCGGCCCGGTGGAGGCTCCGAACTGGTCGTAGCCCTTGCTGGTGGTATGGGTGTACTGCATGTACACGCCGAAGCCATTTTTCAGCATGTGCTGCCAGCTCAGTTCATACCCCGTGAATTCACTCTTGGCGCCGTTCGCGGGGGCGGTGATGGTCCACAAGAACGGCGAGGCGACGGCGTTCGGCGAGCCCGGCGGCCCGCCGACGTACTGGATCGTGCCCAAGTCCACGTTGGTCTGGACCGCATCGTAGATATCATCGCGCAGGCGCTTGCCAAACAGCGCCAGGGTGAGCGCCGAGTGGGGCGCGTAGTACCACTCCAGCGAGATATCCGCCTGGTAGGCCTTGATCGGCCGCAGGCCGACCGTGCCGGTATAGAAGAGCGAGGGGTCGCCGTTCTCGGCATTGTTGGTGGCGTTGGGCGCCAGCTGATTGAGATTCGGGCGCGACATGGTTTCGGCCGCGGCGACGCGCAGCTGCAGCTGCTGTGGCATCAGCCAGTAGCTGAGGTTGGCCGAGGGCAGCGCCAGGGTGTATTCGCCGTCCGTGCTGACGGCCTTCGACGTGGCGTACTGCACGTTCCAGGTCTGCGTCGAGCCGGCGGTGGTCGGAGTCCACAGCGATACCGGCACCGACTCGGCGTAGTCGGCCGTGGTCTTGGTGTGAACGACCCTTAGGCCAAGGTTGCCGGACCAGTTGCTGCCGGCGAATTCCAGCTCGAGGTAGATCGAGCCCGTGTTCTCCGTGACGTCGTAGGAATTGAAGGGATTCGGTTGCGGCAGGGTGTCGGCGTAATTGAACAGCGTGTACGGCGGGTCGCAGGTGTCGGGATAGCTCTGGCAGTAATACGGATTCGGCTTGCCATCGAGGCTCTTCAGGAACGCCATAAGCGCCTGTGAATTGAGCTTCGGCAGTGTGGTCGGGTAAGAACCGCCGGCGCCGTGCATGAAATTGGGCAACGTGGTCATCGAGATGACGTTAAATCCCTGGGACGCAAACGAATAGGGGTTGGGCTGAATGGTGCCGCCCGCCGTTTGATACAAGGTCCCGTACTGTCCCGAGCCGTTGGTCCAGTCATTGCTGCTGTCGGTGCGCTGCTTTTCGCGCCGGCTATCGGCCAGTCCAAACAGCAGCCGTGTGAGCGGCCCCTGGTCAAGCATGTAGATGCCATCGAGAGCGAAGCTCGTGATCTTATCGGTGACCGAGAATCCATTCAGGCCCACGTAGTGCGTGGACCAGTATTTGTTGTCGTTGAGGTAGCCGGAGTCCTGGAGGGCGGTGTACGAGCAGGAGCCCGCGTTGGTCGTGCTGGCGGTACCACTCGGACAGGCCGTGAGTCCCAACTGGCTCGGAGGGACCAGTACGTTCAGGCTGGGCAGGCTGTGCGGCAGGTCCTGCATGATGAGCGTGTCGACCGCGTAGGGCTGGTCCGTGACCAGGCCGGCCGTCACGAAAGTGTCGGTGCCCCCCTCCGGACGATTGGCGGAGGAGTGATAGGCATCGAGGATCAGCGTCAGTTTCGAATTGACCTCCCACTTTCCGTTCAGCCCGTAGAGCCACGTGTCTACGTTGCGGTTGATCGTGTTGTTCACCATTTCGGGTTGGAACTCATTGACCGTGGTACCCGTGATCAGTCCGTTGTCTATGGTCGGGTTCACCCAGGCCGGGTTGCCGTTCTCATCGGTGGTGTAGTCGAAATAATAGGACTCGTTGTAGCCGATCTGCGGGTCTCGCAGGCGCGTATAGAGCACGTCGGCGGTCAGCGTGAGTGCGGAACTGGGCCGCCACTGCAAACTTCCCGATGCCGCATCGCGCTTCTTGTCGTCGAAAATTGATCCGAAGGTGATGCAGCAGGGAATGGCGGTGAGTGGAATGGCCGGGGGCCCGCCGTCGAAGGGGTAACTGGGCGGCCCGTAGTTGGCCTGGTTGTAGGCGTTGAGCGAATCGGTGCGAAGGTGATCTTCCGAGTGCACGGCGCCGATGAGAAAACCCAGCGTGCCATCGGCAAAGGTGTTCTCGACGAAGGCCGAGTACTTGCTGCCGTGCAGCTGCGACATCTGATTGGTGTTGCCCTCGGCGTGCACGCCGGCATGAAAACCGGGATTGTCAAAGGGGCTCGCGGTGCGCAGGTTGACGGTGCCGCCGATGCTGCCCTCAAGCGCCGAGGCCTGCGGTGACTTGAGCACATCGGCCCCTGAGATCACTTCGGAAGGCAGTACGTCGAAGGCGAGGTCGCGGGCGTCGTCATCGGTGGCGAGAATCCGGTTGTTGAGCGAGACGATGTTGTACTGGGGCCCGAGGCCACGCACGTTGACCTTGACCCCTTCGCCTCCGGTCGTTCGCGTCAGCGTTATGCCGGGCAGGTGCGCCAGGGAATCGGCGACGTCCGCGTCCGGGAAGCGACCAAGTTCCGTGGCGTTGATCGAATCGAGCACCACGGAGGCATTCTTTTTGACGTCGAGCGACTTCTCGAGGCTGGCCCTAAGGCCCGTGACCACGACTTCTTCCAGTTCGGTCGCCACGGCCTGGGGTGGGCTCGCCGGCGCAGGAACCGCTGGCGCAGGGGTCTGCGCAGAAAGCGGCAAACTGATCCATGCCGCCACGGCGGCGCCCACAATCCCTCTGGTCGGCGTATATGGCTTGGCCATAGCAGATCCCCTCCTTGCCCTTAAGTTGCCGGTGGTTGGTGCCACTCTGAAAAAGGCGTCCCGGTCATGAAGGTAAACGAAACACGTTGAGCGTTCAAGAAGTATAATTAGCGATATAAAACATCGGATCCGGAGATCCAGAATAATAAAGTTGAGAAAGGTTTCAAAATGATCTTTAATGAAACTTAGCCATGTTTCAAGATTTGGGGTTGCGATGCACACCCGATCGACGCGGGCTCTAAGGCGGGGTGATCTGCCGTGGTGATCGTGCGGCGCGACACCAGCAGCCGGCGTGAGCGCATCGTGGCGCTGCTGCGCGAGCACAACAGCGTGCAAATACCGGCCCTGGCCGAACAGTTCGGCGTGTCCTCGCAAACCGTGCGCAAGGACCTGAACTTCCTCGATTCCAAGGGAATCTGCACCCGCTCTTCCGGGGGCGCCCTGTTGCGGCTGGGCGCACTCTCGCCCACCGAGGAAGCGATCGACGTGCGTAAGCGCCGCTACGCGGAGGAAAAGGCGCGCATCGGCAAGGTGGCTTCCGGTCTGCTGGGCTGGGGCGAGTCGATCCTGCTGGATTCGGGCACGACCACTTTGCAGGTGGCCCGACATCTGCATCCTGCTCAGCCGCTGGTGGTGGTGACCAATGATGTGGGCATCATGAACGAGCTGGCGGCACGCGAATCCGTGCAGCTGGTGTTTCTCGGCGGCACCCTGCGCCGCAAGAACCTGTCCTTTTACGGCACGCAGACCGAGCGGGCACTCGAGGGCCTGCACGTCGACAAATTATTCCTGGCGGCGGACGGCGTGGACGCTCACAAGGGCATCACCACGCACTATGAACCCGAAGCCCTGCTCAACCGGCTGATGTGCCGTGCGGCCCGCGAAATCATCGTGGTCGCCGATTCTTCCAAGTTTGGCCGCGTCTGCCTGCACAAGATCCTCGAGCCGCGGGGCATCGCCAAGCTGGTGACGGATGCGGGCATCGGCGAGGCCACACGCGCCGAGCTGACCAGTATCGGCGTGGAGGTCATCATCGCGTGAAACCGATCCTCGAGCTGATTGCACGTCATAAGGCGGGGGAGGCGGTGGGCCTGTACTCGGTGTGCTCCGCGCATCCGCTGGTGCTCGAGGCGGCCCTGCGCCAGGCCAAGCGTCAATCGGCTTACGCACTCATCGAGGCCACCTCCAACCAGGTCAACCAGGAGGGCGGCTACACCGGAATGCGGCCCGCCGAATTTGTGCAGTTCGTGCAGGCGATCGCATCGCGTGTCGGACTGCCTTCCGAGCGCGTGCTGCTGGGCGGTGATCATCTGGGTCCGAACTGCTGGCAGCACTTGAGCGCAGAACAGGCGCTGTCGCGCTCCGAGCGCCTGGTCGAGGACTACGTGGCGGCGGGCTTTCGCAAGATCCACCTGGATTGCTCGATGGCCTGTGCCGATGATCCGGTCCCGGTGGGCGATGCGCTCGTGGCCGCGCGCGTGGCCCGGCTGTGTCAGGTGGCCGAGCGCACCTGGCGGCGCGTCGGCGGTGAGCCGCCCGTGTACGTCGTGGGTACCGAGGTGCCGGTGCCCGGTGGCGCTGCCGAGCTGCTGGACGAATTGCAGCCGACCGAGCCGGGGGCGGCGTTGGCGACCATCGAGGCCCACCTCAGAGCATTCAGGGGCGCGGAACTCGAGGAAGTCTGGCCGCGCGTCATCGGCCTGGTGGTGCAGCCCGGAGTCGAGTTCGATCACCACAAGGTCATCGATTTTCTTCCGCAGCGCATCGGGGCGCTGGCGGCCGTGATCGAGGCGCAGCCTCATATGGTCTACGAAGCGCATTCCACCGACTACCAGACCGCCCCGAATCTTCGCGCCCTGGTCCGCCATCATTTCGCGCTGCTCAAGGTGGGTCCCGCGCTGACCTTTGCCTTGCGCGAAGCGCTCTGGGCTCTGGCGCAGGTGGAGCACGAATGGCTTCCCGCCAAGGGGGCTTCGGCGCTGCGCGAAACGGTGCTTGCCGCCATGGCGGCGAATCCGCGCCACTGGGAAAAGTACTATCCGTCCACGGGCGAGCGGCTGGCCGTCGATCAGCAATTCAGCTTGAGTGATCGCCTGCGGTATTACTGGCCGGTGCACTCCGTGGAACTCTCCCTGGCCCGGCTGCTGAGCAACCTCGAGCACGATCCGCCGCCGCTCACGCTGCTGAGCCAGTTCCTGCCTCAGGAGTACGCCGCCATCCGCGCCGGGACGCTCGCGCCCAGCGCGCGCGAGCTGGTGCTGCACCACGTGGAACTCGTGCTACAGCAGTATGCGGCCGCCTGCGGCGAGGTGCCGGAGTGAGGGTGCTCGGCGCCGGACAAGGAGCCGCGCGCTGTCCGATCCGGGCGCGGCGAGGCGCGCTGGTGCTGTGCCTGCAGCTTGCTGCGGGCTTGGCGACCGGTCCTGTCTCGTGGGGGCAGGAGCCCGCAGACGTCGGGCCCGAAGATGTGCCCGCCGACAACCGCTTTGACAGCGGGCGAATGATTTCCTCCCTGGTGGTGCCGCACACCCCGCTCACACGCTTTAAGTACCCGGTGATCGATGCGCACAGCCATGACAGCTACGCCAAGACGCCCGAGGAAGTGGCCGCCTGGGTGGAACTGCAGAAGAAGGTCAATATCGCGCAGTGCTTCATTTTCACGGGCAAGTCGGGCGAGGAGTTCCGCGCCGCGGCGGCCCGCTACGCGGCCTATCCGGGGCGTTTCCTGATGTTTGCCGGAATCTCCGCCGAAGGCATCGGCACTCCGGCCTACGCCGGGCTGCTGCGCGCGCGGCTGCGCGCGGACGTGCAGGCCGGAGCGCTGGGCTTGGGAGAACTGACCGACAAGGGCATGGGGCTCGTGCGGGTCGGCGACAAGCCCTATTACATCGACGATCCGCTCTTCGATCCGCTCTGGGAGGAAGCGGGCCGGCTGCATGTGCCGGTGTTCGTGCACATCGCCGAGCCGGCCGCGTTTTACCAGCCGCCCGATGAGCGCAATGACCTGCGCCGCTCGCTGAACTGGTCGCTGTACGACAAGGGCACGCCCGGGTTCGAAGCCATGGAGGCGCGCTTCTACAAAGTCATCGCGCGCCACCCGCACACCCGCTTCGTGGCCGTGCACGCCTTCAACCTCAGCAACGACCTGGCGCGGGTCGGCGCGCTGCTCGACAAGTACCCGAATGTCGAGGTGGACTTCGCGGCGCGCATGTGGGAGCTGGCGCGCCAGCCCTTCAGTGCACGGCGCTTCTTCATCAAGTATTCCGGGCGGATCCTGTTTGGCACCGACAACGATCCGACCCTGGCCATGTACCTGGCCCACGTGCGGCAACTGGAGACCGAGGACGAATGGTTCTGGCCTGCCGACAGCGAATGGTGGCGCGGCTACGGCATGCGCCTGCCCGATCCCGTGCTGCACAGGATCTATCACGACAACGCGCTACGGCTCCTGCGGGAGCGCCTCCACCAGCAATGATTGGCTGAAGTGCACCGGGAGCCTGGCGAGCGGGCCCTGCACCACGCCCAGATCGCGCCCCTGCACGTAGTCCCGCAGCCGGTATCGACCCGCCTGCAGGCCGCGCAATTCCACGGTGCCGCGGAATTCCTTGGCATAGAACGCGTAGTAGCGCGCATCGCCCTTGGCGATCACGTGGGTCTCGGGCTTGTCGAAGCCGATGTCGTACAGGCTGCCGAGGTACGTCCCGTCCACGAGGCGCATCTTGTTGTACAGCTGTGTCCACTTGGCCCAGAGCACTTGGCGCTCCGGGGTCAGGAGCAATTTCGGATCCTTCTTCCCCGGCGCGCCGGGCCAGGCAAAATTGGTGCCGATCACCCCGCCGACGCCGAAGGTCGAGGCAAAATCGGTGCCCCCCTCGCTCATTTCCACATGATCGCCGAAGTAGGCGGTGCGGTCGCCCAGGAGTGCCTTGATAGTCTTGCCCTTGAGCCGCACCTGCCAGGAGCTCTCCGGATCGGAGGCGACCGTCATGTTCAGGTAGGGCATCGTGAAGAAGGAATAGCCGGTGCCGCAGGGGCAAATCTCCACGACCGCGCCAGGCTTGGTGGATTGGGCCGCTTCCCAGATGGCCTTGAAGAACAGGGGCACGCCCTCGGCCGCATCTTCCGGTGCCGCGTGCGCGTGCCGCTTGTTGAAGCAGGGCGGAGCGGCATTGAGATGCTGGCCGTCGATCTTCAGGCCGTCAAAGCCCCACTCGCCCAGTGCCTTGCGCACAAAGGCGGCGGCGTCGTCCTGCACCGGCCCGTAGGCCGGGCACAGGTAGAGTGAGTCCCACCAGGTGATTTTCTGGGGCGAACCGTCCACATTCTGCAGCAACCAATCATGATGCTCGCGCTCGGTGCGCGATCCGGGGTCCGCGGCCAGCGGAGTCCACCACAATTGCGCCTTGAGTCCGGCCGCGTGGATGCGATCCACCATGGCCTTCATGTCAGCATCGCCCGCGGGAAATTTCGCGGGCGTCGGTCGCCAGTCGCCCTCGGCGACCTGCCAGCCGTCGTCAACGACAGCCCAGCGGAATCCCAGCTGCTTGACGACCGGCAGGCTGTCGAAGATCTGCTGCGGGGTAAAGGCGCGCCCGTACCCCCACGCGCACCAGATCGGCTCGAAGGCGTCCTCGGGCGCGGCCGGAATGCTCAGGCCCTGGCCCTGCATGAGCGCACCGTAGGCGCGCAGCGTCGCGAAATGATCGCCGTTGTGCACGCTCACGAAACTGCGCAATGACTCGAAGCTCGCGCCCGGCGCCAGCGTGAGGGTATGTCGCGTGCTGAGGGCGAATTCCGCGTTGCCCCGCCCGTGCCGGTGCACCGGCAGCGAGACCAGCTTCGGGGTCAGCTCCACGTGCCCGATCGCGACGCCCAGGTCGCGCCGCCACACGTCGAGCACCGGCGTGCCGCCGCCGTAGTCGGAGTTGTTCATGCCGAGGAAATTGCCGCGCTGATAGCCCGGCCGCAGCGGCAGCACCCAGTCGGGCCGGCTTTCGTAGGAGGCCGACTGGTAGGACCAGAACGCGGGCTCGGATTGCCCGGCGGCCGGTTCGAGCTCATAGCGATCGTTGGTGTAGCCCAGCACCTGGAGCGGCGCGGTTCCGGTGTTGGTGTAGCGCACGCGCAGGAACAGCCAGTGCGGGTGGGCGGGATAGGAGGCCACCTCAACGCGCTTGATGCAGCGCATCGGAGCGCCCGGTGAGGATGACCGCATGTCCGCTGCCCAGGGAATCGCTGATTTCCGTTTCCTCGCGACTCTGCATTGCAAAGTCGCGCACTTCTCCACCGCCGGTCAGCAGTGCTTCGGAATAGGTGTAGGGTCCAAGGGGCAGCTCGCCATCCAGGGTGGCGACGACGCGGCTGCGCATATGATCATCGAAATCAAGTCGCAGCCCGTCGCCACTGACGGAAGTGAAGGAGGTGAGCAGCAGCAGCCCTAAGCCGATCATGCGCAGATCATAGCAGCGCCGCGGCACGTCTCCTTAATCCTGCCTCGACGGATAGCTCAGCAGGGGCCCCGGCGCCGCCTGAGTGAACGCGGGCGCCGGTTTGGCGCCTAGCTCCTTGAGTCGACAGCGTTTTTTGCCCCGTTGCTGGGCTCGAGAATCCGGCATACTTTCACGATGTACCCGAGCAACCCCGATCTCGAAGCGGCCACGCCCTTATCGGGCGGCAATGCGCCGTTTGTCGAGAGCCTGTACGCGGATTACCTGCGCGCGCCGGCGACGATCGCGCCACGCTGGCGGGCATTTTTCGACGCGCTCAAGGGCGGCGCCGAGCCGCAGGTCTCCGGGCCCGCTCCCGCCGCAGCGAGCCAAAGCGGATCGGTTGCCGCGAGCGAAAAGCAGGGCGCCGTCTCGCGGCTGCTGCAGACCACCAGCAATCGCGGGCATCTGATTGCGAGAATCGACCCGCTGGGCCTGATGCGGCGCGAACGCCCGCGCGTGCTCGATCCGGCCTACGTGGGCTTGGGCGAGGCCGACCTCGACACCGAGTTCTATACCGGCAGCCGCAACGAATGGATCCCGAAGCGCGCCACGCTGCGCGAGATCCTGGCGCGGCTCGAGCAGGTGTACTGCGGCACGATCGGCGCCGAGTTTGCGCACGTGTCGGATACCGACGAGCGTCTGTGGCTGCAGGACGAATTCCAGCTCGGGCGCATGCAGCAGCGCTTCAGCGCCGAGGAGCGCCGCACGCTGCTGCGCCACCTGACCGCGGCCGAGGGCCTCGAGCGCTACCTGCACACGCGTTTTGTCGGCCAGAAGCGCTTCTCGCTCGAGGGCGGCGAGGCGCTGATCCCGCTGCTCGATGAGCTGGTGCAGGAGAGCGGCCGCGGCGGCGTTGAAGAAGCCATCATCGCCATGGCGCATCGTGGGCGCTTGAACGTGCTGGTCAACGTGCTGGGCAAGTCGCCGGCCGATCTGGTGTCCGAGTTCGAGGGCCAAAGCAAGCAGGACGCCGGCTCCGGGGACGTCAAGTATCACAAAGGCTTCTCGGCCGACTTGCGCACGCCGGGCGGCAACGTGCACGTCGTGCTGGCCTTCAACCCCTCGCACCTCGAGATCGTCAATCCGGTGGCCGAGGGCTCGGTGCGCGCGCGCCAGGAGCGGCGCGGCGATGCCCGGGGCGAAAAGGTGCTGCCCATCCTGGTGCACGGCGATGCGGCCTTTGCCGGACAGGGCGTGGTCATGGAAACGCTGCAGATGTCGCAGACCCGGGGCTTCGGTACCGGCGGCTCGATCCACGTGGTGATCAACAATCAGGTGGGCTTCACCATCAGCGACCCGCGCGATGCCCGCTCGACCACTTATTGCAGCGATGTGGCCAAGATGATCGAGGCGCCGATTCTGCACGTCAACGCCGACGATCCGGAGGCGGTGGTCTTCGCGGGGCGCTTTGCGCTGCGCTATCGCCAGACCTTTCGCAAGGACGTGGTCCTTGACCTGGTGTGCTACCGCCGTCTGGGCCACAACGAGGCCGACGAGCCCGCCGCCACCCAGCCGCTGATGTACCAGGCGATCCGCCAGCACCGATCGGTGCGCACGCTGTATGCCGAGCAGCTCCTGGCCGAGGGGGTGTTGGAAGCGGGCGGCGCCGAACAACTCATCGATCAGTACCGTCAGGCGCTCGACAGCGGCCGCCATCAACTGCATCCCTCGCTCGGCATGATCGGCAACAAGTACACGGTCGATTGGTCGCGCTATCAGAGCGTCGATACGCACGAGGCGGTGCGCACCGCCGTTCCGGCCGGTACGCTCGCCGCGCTCGGTCGAGGCGTGCTCCGGTACCCGGAAGGCTACACGCTGCACCCGCGCGTGGCGCAGGTGGTCGTCAACCGCGCCAAGATGCTCTCCGGCGAGATGAGCCTCGACTGGGGTTGCGCGGAGATCCTGGCCTACGCATCGCTCCTCGAGCAGGGCGTCGCGGTGCGGATTTCGGGACAGGACAGCGGGCGCGGCACCTTCTTTCATCGCCACGCCGTGCTGCACGATCAGAACAGCGGCCGCTCTTTCATTCCGCTGCAGCACCTGAGCAGCTCGCAGGCCCGCTTCGCGATCATCGATTCGTTCTTGTCTGAGGAGGCGGTGCTGGGATTTGAATACGGCTATTCGAGCACCAGTCCGGATTGCCTGGTGATCTGGGAGGGCCAGTTCGGCGACTTCGTCAACGGCGCCCAGGTGCTCATCGATCAGTTCATCAGCTCGGGCGAGGCGAAGTGGGGGCGGCTGTGCGGGCTGACCTTGTTTCTGCCGCACGGCTACGAGGGCCAGGGACCGGAACACTCCTCGGCGCGCCTGGAGCGCTTCCTGCAATTGTGCGCCGAGAACAACATGCAGGTGTGCGTGCCCTCGACGCCGGCGCAGATGTTTCACATGCTGCGCCGGCAGATGCTGCGCGCGCTGCGCAAACCTCTGATCGTGATGACTCCAAAGAGCCTGCTGCGGCACGAGCTGTCGGTATCGGCGCTCAGCGAGCTCACCGGCGGTGGCTTTGCGACCCTGATCGATGAGCTCGATGACCTGCCGAGTGCCGGCATCCGGCGGGTCGTGCTGTGCAGCGGCAAGGTGTATTTCGACCTGCTGCAGGCGCGCCGCGCCGAACAGCTCAATCACGTGGCGATCGTGCGCATCGAACAGCTCTATCCCTTCCCGGCACAGGAATTTTCCATGATCCTGGAACGCTACCCGCAGGCCACGGAGCTGATCTGGTGTCAGGAGGAACCGCAGAATCAAGGCGCCTGGTTTCAGATTCGCCATCGCCTGCAGGAACTCGCGGGGGAGGGGCGCCCGGTGTATTACGCCGGACGCGCGCCCGCCGCCGCACCGGCGACCGGTCTGGCGCGCATCCATCAGGCCGAGCAACGCCAGCTCGTCCAGGCCGCCCTGTCGGCGGCCACCGCCGAGTCCGCGGCGCACGGCGCGGCGCGCGCTCAGCCGGCGGCGGCCCCGCAACCGGCCGTCAAGCAAAGGAACAATCCATGAAAGTCGAGATCCGCGTGCCGCAGCTGCCCGAGTCGGTCCCCGACGCGACGCTGGTCGCATGGCGCAAGCAACCGGGCGATGCCGTAGCGCGGGATGAAAGCCTGGCCGATCTTGAGACCGACAAGGTCGTGCTGGAAGTGCCCGCGCCGGCCGCCGGGATATTGCAGGAAATCCGCGCGCCGGCGGGCAGCACCGTCAAGAACGGTGATTTGCTGGCCGTGCTCGAGGCCGGAGCGGACAGCGCGCCCGGACCGCGCACGCCAAGCGCGGCGCCGCCAGCGCCTGCGGCAAGGAGTGCCGGAGCGGCGCTGGCCGCCCCCAAACTCGGCCCGGCGGCACAACGCGTGGCCGACGAACTGAAGCTTCCGGGGACCACGATCGCGGCGGCCGCGAAAGAAGGACGAGTGGCCAAGTCCGATCTGGTGGCCGCAGCAGCCCGGCGGCTCCAGCGCCCGCGCCCGCCCGGGCCCCGAGCGCAGCGCAGGGCGCTCGCTCGGAGCGGCGGGTCGCCATGTCGCGACTGCGCCAGCGTATTGCCGAGCGTCTGGTGCAGGCCCAGTCCACCCAGGCGCTGTTGACGACATTTAACGAAGTCGATCTGAGCAACATCAACGAACTGCGCAACCGCTACAAGGAGGGTTTTGAAAAGCGCCATGGCGTCAAGCTCGGGTTCATGTCCTTCTTCGTCAAGGCGGTGGTGGCCGCGCTGCAGAAATTTCCGCTGCTCAACGCGGCGGTGGCGGGAACGGACATCGTCTATCACGATTACTTTGACATCGGTGTCGCGGTGTCGACCGAACGCGGCCTGATGGTGCCGGTGTTGCGAGACGCCGACGCGCTGGACTTCGCCGGCATCGAGCGCGGCATCGCCGACTACGCGCAACGCGCCCGCGAGGGCACGCATCGCGCTGGAGGACCTGACGGGCGGCACCTTCAGCATCACCAACGGCGGCGTGTTCGGCTCGCTCCTGTCCACACCGATCGTCAATGCGCCGCAGAGCGCCATCCTCGGCATGCACAAGACGCAGCAGCGACCCGTGGTGGTCGATGGTCAGATTGTGGCGCGGCCGATGATGTACGTGGCCTTGAGCTATGATCATCGCATCATTGACGGCAAGGAAGCGGTGCAATTCCTGGTCGCGGTCAAAGACGGCCTGGAGGATCCGGGCCGCATGCTGCTCGGAGTCTGAATAACATGAGCGAGAGTTTCGACTATGACGTGGTGGTCATCGGCGGGGGACCCGCGGGCTACCCGGCGGCCATCCGCGCCGCGCAAAACGGGCTCAAGGTGGCCTGCATCGACGCCTGGCGCAACCGCGATGGCAGCAGCGCATTCGGCGGCACCTGCCTGAACGCCGGCTGCATTCCCTCCAAGGCGCTGCTCGAGTCCTCCGAACTGTGGCATCGCGCCCAGCATGAATTCGCCGCCCACGGCATCAGGACCACGGGCCTGAGCCTGGATCTCGCGGCCATGCAGAAGCGCCGTGCCGCGATCGTCAAGGGCATGACCGGCGGCGTGGCGGCGCTCCTCAAGGCGGCCGGTGTCACGCCGATCTTCGGCAGCGGCAAGCTGATGGCCGGGCGCGTAGTCGAGGTGTCGGGCACGGACGGCAAGCTCAGCTCCTTGCGCGCGCGTCACGTGGTGCTGGCGAGCGGCTCGGTGCCCACGGCACTGAAATCCCTGCCCTTTGATGGCCAGCAGATCATCGACTCCTGGGGCGCGCTCGAGCTGGACGCGGTGCCCAAGCGGCTGTGCGTGATTGGCGCCGGGGTCATCGGACTGGAGCTGGGCAGCGTCTGGCGCCGGCTCGGCGCGGAAGTGGTCACGCTCGAGGCCCTCGATTCCCTGCTGCCCACGGCCGACGCGCAATTGGCGAGCGAGGCGGGCAAGCACTTCAAAAAGCTTGGCCTGGATATCCGGCTCGGGGCCAAGGTGAGTGCGGCTACGCCCGGCCAGGACGGCGTGAGCGTGCGCTATGCGGATGCCAAGGGCGAGCAGTCGGTGGTGGTCGACAAGGTCATCGTCGCGGTCGGCCGGCGACCGTATACCGCGGGGCTGCTGGGCGAGGGAAGCGGCGTCAAGCTCGATGCACACGGCTTTGTCAGCGTCGATGAGCACTGCGCCACCGGCGCGGAAAATGTCTGGGCCATCGGCGATGTGGTGCGCGGACCGATGCTCGCGCACAAGGGGAAGGAAGAGGGCGTGGCCGTTGCCGATCGCATTGCGGGCAAGTACGCGCACGTCAACTACGCGCTGATTCCCGCGGTGATCTACACCGCGCCGGAAATCGCCTGGGTCGGGCAGACCGAAGCGCAGGTCCAGGCGGCCAAGGTCGAGTACAAGGTCGGCGTGTTTCCCTTCGCCGCCAGCGGCCGGGCACGGGCGATGGAGGCCCCGGCCGGATTCGTCAAGTTGATCGCGGCCAAGAACACCGACGACATTCTCGGCGTGCACATCATCGGCCCGATGGCCGGGGAGCTGATCGCCGAGGCGGTCGTGGCGATGGAATTTCGCGGTAGCGCCGAGGATCTGCAGCGCACGATCCATGCGCATCCGACGCTCGCCGAGGCCCTGCACGAAGCTGCGCTGGCGGCGGACAAGCGCGCCATCGACAACATCAACCGCTGAGCGCGCGGGGCGGCCGGCTCAGCCGGCGCGTACCGCACGCAATACGTTGGCGACAGCGCCCAGGCGCTTGAGCACCTGGCGGAGCTGTGCGGCGTCGCGCACCGCGGTGCGCATGAGGATGGTGGCGACGCGATCGGCGGGGTCGGTGCTTGAATTGACGCCCTCGATACTGAGGCGCTCCTGTGCCAGGACGTCGGAGACATCGCGCAGCAGACCGCGCCGGTCGAAGGCCTCGACCCGAATCTGCACCGGCATGAGTTCCTCCGACTCGAGATTCCAGTCGACCTGTAGCACGCGCTTCGGATGCAGTACGCGCATGCGCTTTAAGCTCTTGCAGGTGGCCAGGTGCACGGTCACGCCGCGTCCCAGCGTCAGGTAGCCGGCGATTGGCTCGGGGGGCACCGGCGCGCAACAGCGCGCCATCGTGGTAGGCATATCACCCACGCCCTCGATGGCCACCGCCGTGCCGCGGCGAGACCGCTGCCGCTTCAGCTTGGCCGGAATCTTGACGAATTCGAGCGTTGGGGCCGGCGCTGGTGCCGGGAGCGCCGCGGCCGGCTCGATCGCATCGTGCTGGTGGAACCAGGCGCGCACCTTGGCGCGGCTCCGTGCCGAGGCCAGAAACCCGCTCTCCGGCTTGAGCCAGTCGCGGCTCGGGCCGCCACTGCGGCCGCTGATGATTTCCACGATCTCACCGTTGGCGAGCGGCTGATTGAGCGGCGCGATGCGTCCGTTGACCTTGGCGCCGCGACAGCCGTGCCCGAGCTGGGTGTGCACGTGGTAGGCGAAGTCGAGCGGTGTGGCGCCGCGCGGCAGATCGATGACTTCGCCGCGCGGGGTCAGCGCGTAGACCCGATCGGAAAACAGCTCGTGTCTGAGATGATCAATGAGATCGCCGCCGGAATTATCGGCTCGCGTGGGATCAAGCATGCGTCGGACCCACTCGATCTTGCGTTCATAGCCGGCATCGCGCGCGCCCCCCTCCTTGTAACGCCAGTGCGCCGCGATCCCGAGCTCGGCGTGTTCGTGCATGTCACGGGTCCGGATCTGGATCTCCAGCGATTTATCCGCGGGGCCCACCACCGCCGTATGGATCGAGCGGTACTGATTGTCCTTCGGGGTCGCAATGTAATCATCGAACTCGCCCGGCAGGTTGCGCCACAGGCTGTGGACCACGCCGAGCGCCGCGTAGCAATCGGCCACGGTCTCGACCACGATGCGCACCGCGCGCACGTCGTAGAGCTTCTCGAAGCTGAGCTGCTTGCTCTGCATCTTGCGCCAGATGCTGTAGATATGCTTCGGGCGGCCGTAGACCTGTGCGCTGACGCCCGCCGCCGCCAGCTCCGACTGCACGCGAGCGCAAACTTCTTCAATGTACCGCTCGCGCGCCACCCGTCGCTCGATGAGCGCGGCGGCGATGCGCCGGTACTCCTCCGGTTCCAGCTGCCGGAAGGCCAGATCTTCCAATTCCCACTTGACGCTCCACACACCCAGACGATTGGCGAGCGGCGCATAGATCTCGCGGGCTTCCAGGGCCAGGCGCCGGCGTTCCGGCTCCGGCAGTTCGCGTGCCCGGCGCAGCCGCAGCAGTTCCCAGGCCAGCCGTGCCACGATCAGCCGCGGGTCGGCCGCGATCGCCAGCAGCATCTTGCGCAGAGTCTCGGTCTGCTGCGCGTTGAGACCTCGGCTTGCAGTCCAGTCGACCGGCAGGCTGATCTCTCCCAGGTGTTCGAGTTGCCGTGCGAGGCGCTCGGGCGCGGCGCCAAAGCGCGCAATGGCTGCGGCGGCGCTGCATTCCAGGCCGGCGCCGCGCGCTTGCGCAATCCACGCCGCCACCGCGATGTCGGGTTCCTCGGTGATCTCGCCCACCAGCCGTGCCAGTTCGGCGCCGGTCTGCAGACTCGAGGTCGACACCCCGAGTTCGGCAAATGCACTCTGCGCCGCATTGATTGCGGCGGCGGGAGCCGCGGAGGTTTTTGGTGCTGTTTCCAATTTACTGGATGCGTATTGAGCGTGTGGCCGGCGGGTCTTCCGGCTATCATTCTGATAATGAGGGTCCACAGCAAGGGGCGACATGGCGCGCTACTCCGGCAGTTCCTGGCGCAGCTACCGGCCTAATGCGGGCGCCGCGGCTTCGGCTCGCGGCCCGGACACGAACAGCGTGCGGATCGGCGCGGCGGCCCCCTGTCGGATTCTGGGCCTGGACCCGGGTTCACTGCGCACCGGCTACGGATTGATCGATTGCACGGCCTCAGGTGAGCGGCATATCGCCAATGGCTGCATCCAAGTGCGGGGCGGCGATTTTCTGATGCGGCTACGCCACATTTTCGAGGCCATCGCCCTCCTGATCAACGAACATCGTCCCGATGAGATCGCCATCGAGCGCGTGTTCGTGCATAAAAATATCGACAGTGCGCTGAAACTGGGCCAGGCCCGCGGTGCGGCGATCTGTGCCGCCGTGGCCTTAGGGGCCAGCGCCCACGAGTACGCGCCGCGCGCGATCAAGCTGGCGGTCAGCGGGTTTGGCGCTGCGGAAAAATCACAGGTGGCTCGAATGGTGGTGGCCTTGCTGGGGCTGGAACAACGGCCGAGCGCCGACGCCGCCGATGCGCTGGCGGTGGCCCTGTGTCACGCGCAGAGCCGCCGGCTCGAGAGCCTCAGGGCCGCGAGCCTGACACCGCGGGCCAGCGCGCGCCGCGGAGCGCGCGGCCTCGCCCGGATGAGCGTGCGGCCGTGATCGGCTCGCTCGCCGGAACGCTGGTGCACAAGGCGCCCCCGGCGCTGACCGTGGAAGTGGGCGGGGTCGGCTATGAACTGGATGCACCGATGTCGACGTTTTACAACCTGCCGCCGGTCGGTCAGCCGGTACGCCTGTTGACGCATCTGGTGGTGCGCGAGGATGCGCAATTGTTGTACGGCTTTGGCACCGTCGAGGAGCGGCAACTGTTCCGGAGCCTGCTACGCGTGTCCGGCATCGGACCGCGCATCGCTTTGGCCATCCTCTCGGGCTCCACGGCCGGGGCTTTTGCCGCCTGCGTGCAGGCAGGCGATGTCGCCGCGCTGACGCGCATACCCGGGGTCGGGCGCAAGATCGCCGAACGCCTGATTGTGGAGATGCGCGATCGCCTGGCCGCGGCAGCCGCTGAGGGCCACGCCGCCATGGCCGCTGCCCCGGTCGGGGTGGCGGCGGAGGCCTACAGTGCGCTGGTCGCGCTCGGTTACCGGCCGAACGAGGCCACGCGTCTGCTCAAGAACGTCGATCCGGGCGGCAGTACCGAGGAAATGATCCGAGGCGCGCTGCAGGGCGCGGCGCGAGAATGAATCCGCCCGCCAGCGAAGAGCGCCTGGTCGGCGCCGCCGGGCGCGGGGACGATGATCTGGTCGATCGGGCGATCCGGCCGCGGGCGTTTAGCGAATATGTCGGGCAGGAGCAGGTCAAGAGCCAGATGGCCATCTTTATCGAGGCCGCCCGCCAGCGCAGCGAGGCGCTCGATCACGTCTTGATCTTTGGGCCGCCGGGTCTGGGCAAGACCACGCTGGCGGTCATCATCGCCGCCGAACTCGGCGTGAATCTGCGCCAGACTTCAGGGCCGGTGCTGGAGCGGCCCGGGGACCTGGCGGCCATCCTCACGAACCTGCAGCCGCGCGATGTGCTGTTTATCGATGAGATCCATCGCCTGAGCCCGGTGGTCGAGGAGATTTTGTACCCGGCGATGGAGGACTATCAGCTCGACATCATGATCGGGGAGGGCCCCGCGGCGCGCTCGATCAAGTTGAACATTCCGCCCTTCACGCTGGTGGGGGCGACGACGCGCGCGGGCCTGCTCACCTCGCCGCTGCGGGATCGCTTCGGCATCGTGCAGCGCCTCGAGTTCTACAGCGTCGCGGAACTCGAGCGGATTGTCATACGCTCGGCAGGCATCCTGCAGGTGCCGATCGAGGCGGCCGGGGCCGCGCGCATTGCGCAGCGCGCGCGTGGCACGCCGCGCATCGCCAATCGCCTGCTGCGTAGAGTGCGCGATTACGCCCAGGTGCGCGGTACCGGCAGGGTGGACGAGACCATGGCGACCGCCGCACTCGATCTGCTGGAGGTCGACCCGCTGGGCTTCGATACCCTGGACCGCAAGCTGCTGCTCACCATCATGGAAAAATTCGACGGCGGCCCGGTGGGCATCGAGAGTCTCGCCGCCGCGATCGGCGAGGAGCGCGGCACGCTGGAGGACGTCATCGAGCCCTATCTCATCCAACAGGGCTTCCTGGCGCGCACCGCGCGCGGGCGCATTGCCACGCGCGGCGCCTGGCAGCATTTTGGCCGCAAGGTCCCCGAGCGGGCGGCCGCCAACCTGCCCCTGTTCGGTGACACGCCGTGAATCCCTTCCTGTGGTCGGCGCGCGTGTATTGGGAGGACACCGACGCCGGGGGCGTGGTCTATTACGGCAACTACCTGCGCTTCCTGGAGCGGGCGCGCAGCGAGTGGCTGCGCGCGCGCGGTTACTCGCAGACCGCCCTGGCCGCCGACCCCGGCGTGCTGTTCGCGGTCACGGAAGTGAATATTCGTTTCCATCGTCCCGCGCGCCTCGATGACCTGTTGGTGATCAGCTGTCAGCCGGCGATTGACGGCGCCACCACGCTGATGTTCAAGCAGCAGGTGCACCGGGACGGGGAGCACGGTGAATTGCTGGCTGCAGCCAGTGTGCGCGTGGTGTGCGTGGGCAGCACCAGCTTCCGTCCGCGCCGCCTGCCGCATTCGATCATCGAGGGGTTGCACTGATGGTGGGTGATTTATCGATACTGCGGCTCATCGCGCAGGCCAGTCCGGTGGTGCAGTTCGTGATCGCGCTGCTGCTGCTGGGCTCGCTCATGTCCTGGGCCATCATCTTCGACAAACGCATGATCGTGCGGCGGGCAAGGAGCGACGCCGAGCGCTTCGAGAACAGCTTCTGGTCCGGCGGGGACCTCTCGGCCCTGTTCCGGGCCATCGAATCGCGCGGCCGCGCCACCGGCATGGAAAGCATCTTCGAATTCGGATTTAGAGAGTTCGCGCGCCTGCGCCAACAGGACGGGGCGGCCGCCGATCTGCTCCTCGAGGGTGCACGCCGCGCCATGCGCGTGGCGCAGCTCAAGGAAATCGACCGGCTCGAGCACAATCTGGCCACGCTCGCCACGGTCGGCTCCACCAGTCCCTACGTTGGGCTGTTTGGCACGGTATGGGGAATCATGAGTGCGTTCACGGCGCTCAGTAATGTGCAACAGGCCACCCTGGCCTCGGTCGCCCCTGGAATTGCCGAAGCGCTGGTCGCTACGGCCATCGGCCTGTTCGCTGCCATCCCGGCAGTGATCGCCTACAACCGTTACGCCGATCAGATCAGTCGTCTGGAAATGCGCTACGACGCCTTCATGGAAGAGTTTTCAACCATCCTGCAGCGCCACGCGACCCGTGGCTCGACCGGGAACTGAACATGGCGGGATCCGGCAGACCAAAACGTCGGCTCATGGGCGAGATCAACGTGGTCCCGTACATTGATGTGATGTTGGTGCTGTTGATCATCTTCATGATCACCGCGCCTTTGCTCACCCAGGGCATCAAGGTGGAATTGCCCAAGGCGAACGCGGAACCACTCAATGCCCGCACGGTCAACAACCTGGAACCTCTGGTGCTGTCGATTGATGCCCGCGGACGGCTGTACCTGAATGTCGGCGCCAATCCGCAGTTGCCGCTCGACGACGCCACGGCCTTGGCACGCGCGACCGCGGCCCTGCGTCGCGAGCCCCAGCGCGTGGTGCTGGTCAAGGGTGATCGCGCCGTGGCGTATGGGCGTGTCGTGGCGGCGATGGTGATGTTGCAACAGGCGGGCGCGGCCAAGTTGGGATTTCTCACCGAGCCCCCGCCCGCGCCCAAGCGTCCATGAGTTCGGGCGATTACACAGCCGGCCGCCGCACGCGGTGGCGTGCGGTGGTGCTGTCGATTCTGATTCATGCCGGCATCGTGGCCGCGATAGGCTGGACCTGGTGGACGCGGCGCGCGCCGGTGCGCGCCCCGCAACAGCTCGCCATCGAAGCGACAGTGGTCGTGCAGAAAACGGCGAGCGCGCGCTCTGCGCCGAGCCCTGTCGCACCGGCGCCGGCACCCGCACCGACACCGGTCGAGCCGCCGCCTCAGCCGGCGGCGCAGCAACCGGAGGCGAAGCACGCCGAAGAACAGGCGCGCCTCGAACATGAGCGGGAGGCCGCGGCCGCCGCCGCCCAGCGCGAGCAACAGGAGAGCGCCGAGCGCGAGGCGAAGCAAGCCGAGGAGCGGGCCGCGCAGGAGCAGGCCGAGCGCACCGCGCGCGAGCGCGCCAAGCGCGAGTCGGAGCTGCGCGCGCAGCTGGCCGCTGAAGAGCGCGTCAATGCGGCGCGCGGCAGTAGCGATGAAGTGGCCTGGCTGGCGCTGATTCGCGATCGTGTCACCCACGCCTGGATTCGCCCGCCGAGTGCGCGCGCTGGGGTAAACTGCGAGGTGCACGTGACCCAGGTCCCCGGTGGAGTGGTCACGGGCGTGCAGATCGGCAGTTGCAACGGCGATGCGGCAGTGCGCGAATCCATCGAAGCGGCGGTGTATCGCGCCTCGCCCTTGCCGACGCCTTCAAACCCGGATCTGTTTGATCGCAATTTGAAATTTAACTTTCATCCAGATGAGTAGGCATAACCAGTGAAGTCCCTGTTGGCACCGATCGCACGCACTCTCTTTGGCCCGCTGATGGCCCTGGCCTGGGCCACGCTCGCCCATGCCGAGCTGCAGATCGACATTACCAAGGGCGTGACGGACCCGATTCCGATTGCCGTCGTTCCCTTCGCTGCCGCGACCTCCGGCAACGGCGGTTACGATTTCGCGGCGGTAGTCCAGCACGATCTGGACGGCAGCGGTCGATTCAAGACCACCGAGCGCAGCGCACTGCGACTGCAACCCTCCCGGGCGGCGGATGTGGTGGCGGCCGATTGGCACGCCGAGGGGGTGGACTATGTGCTGGTGGGCCGCATGAGTGTGGCCGAAGGAGGGCGGCCCGCCATCGAATGCGAGCTGGTCAATGCCCTGACGGGGCAGCTGCTGGGCACCACTCGCGTGCTCGCCGATCCGGCCAGTCCGCGGGCGGCGGCGCACCGCGTGAGCGACTTCGTGTTCGAAAAGATCATCGGTACGCGCGGCGCCTTTGCCACCCGCATTGCCTACGTGGCCGTCGATGGCATCCCGCCATCGCAACATTTTCAGCTGATCGTCGCTGATGCGGACGGCGAGAATTCTCAGGTGGTGCTCGATACGCACCAGCCCATCATGTCGCCGGCCTGGTCGGCGGACGGTCAATGGCTGGCCTATGTGTCGTTCGAGAATCGGGTGGCGGCCGTGTACGTGCAGCAGCTGCGCACCGGAGAGCGCCGCCAGGTCTCGGCGCGCGCGGGTGTGAACGGCGCTCCGGCCTGGTCGCCTGACGGGCGGCGCCTGGCACTCACGCTCTCGGGATCGGGTGGCAATCTCGATATCTACGTGCTGGAGCTGGCGACGCAGACCTTGACGCGAATTACCGACGATCCTGCGATTGACACCGAGCCCGCGTGGAGCCCGGACGGGGCGAGCCTGTATTTCACCTCCGACCGATCCGGCGGCCCGCAGATCTATCGCACCGACCTCGCTGCCCACCAGCGCGTGCAGAGAATCACCTTTGGCTCTTCTTATAATGCGCGGCCAAGGCCCTCGCCCGACGGTCGCTCGGTGGCGCTGGTCTCGCGCGAGGGATCGGACTATCGTATCAGCGTGCAGGATCTGGCGAGCGGCAACGTGCGGGTGCTGACGCACGGCATCCTCGACGAGTCGCCCAGCTTCGCGCCCAATGGCATGAGCCTGATCTATGCCGGCCGCCTGGGCAGCGCCGCGACACTGGCCACCGTGGCGGTGGACGGCCAGGTTTCACAACAGCTCAAATCCGATCGCGGTGACGTGCGCGAGCCGGTCTGGGGCCCGTTCCTGGGTCCCTAGCATCACTGGAGAACACTGCTTATGGATAGAACTCTGCTGGCCGCCCTGACGGGCACGGTCCTGATGCTGGTGGCGGGTTGCTCCGGGAAATCTGAACAACGGGTGCCCAAGACCGCCGAGGCCGTGGTCGGCGACGATGTCGGCACTGTGCACGGGAGCGCGAATGCGGGCGCGGCGGCTGCCGGCGCCGACAGCGCCGCAGCCGCTGACGCACAGGGGGGCGGTGCCTCCGCGCCGGCCGGTGCGGCGCGGTTGATCTATTTCGATTTCGACAGCAGCGAGATCCGACCCGAATTCGTCTCGGTCATCGCCGCCCACGCGCACGCGCTGGCCCGCAACGCCAGTGTGCGCGTTCGGCTCGAAGGTCATACCGACGAGCGCGGATCCCCGGAATACAATATCGGCCTGGGAGAGCGGCGCGCACAGGCCGTGCGCCGCGCGCTGATGCTCCAGGGGGTCACCGACGCGCAGGTGGCGACGGTAAGCTACGGCGAGGAGCGCCCCGCGGTGCCCGGGCAGGGTGAAGAGGCCTGGGCCAAGAACCGGCGCGTTGAATTCATCTATCTGAATTGACCGGCCAGAGCACATGAAAGCCCTGCTCATTGTCGCAAGCGGCGCGCTGTTGTCGGCGGGGTGCGCCAGCAACCCGGCGACCGACCCGCTGCAGGTGCGCCTCAACGACATCGACTCGCGTCTGGGGAACGTCGAACGCGTGGTCAGCAATCAGAGCCTGGTGGAGTTATCGCAGCGGCTCGACGCCCTCGAGGCGCAGCTGCGCGAACAGCGCGGCAATGTGGAAGTCCTGCAAAACAACAGCGAGACCGCGCGCAAGTCCGAGCGCGATCTGTACAGCGACCTGGACAAGCGGATCAGCACCCTCGAGGGCGGCGCGCACTCCGGGCCCGGTGGCGCCGCACCGGCGGGTGCGGCGGCCGTGGCAGGGGCTGCGGCCGGCAGCGCCACGCTCGATGACCAGACGGCCTACAACGCCGCCTTCGACAAACTCAAGGCGGGCAATTACGCCGAGGCCATCGTCGCCTTTCAGAATTTCATGAATCACTACCCCGCGAGCGCACTGCTCGACAATGCCCAGTACTGGATCGGCGAGGCCTACTACGTGACCCGCGACTATGAGCACGCGGCGCGCGCTTTCGGTACGGTGGGCGAACGCTGGCCGACCTCGCGCAAGGCGCCGGATGCGTTGTTGAAGCTCGGCTACACGCAGATCGAGCAAAAGCACCTCACCGAGGGGCGCGCCACGCTGGGGCAGGTGGTCGAGCGCTACCCGGGGAGCGACGCGGCGCGCCTCGCGCAGGAACGACTGCAGAAGCTCCCGTCGGAGGGGCATTGAATTCCGGAGAGCGGCTCAAGCTCACCGAGATCTTCTATTCACTGCAAGGGGAGGCGCAATTCGTCGGCCTGCCGACCGTGTTCGTGCGCCTTACCGGCTGCCCGCTGCGCTGCCAGTACTGCGACACGGCCTATGCCTTCCACGGCGGTGAGTGGTGGAATCTGCCCGACATTCTCGAGCACGTCGCGCAGTATGGAGCGCGTGATGTATGCGTGACCGGCGGTGAGCCGCTGGCGCAGCGCTCCTGCCTGACGCTGCTGCGCGAGTTGTGCGATCGGGGCTTTCGCGTCTCGCTCGAGACCAGCGGCGCGCTGAGCGTCTCGCAAGTCGATCCGCGCGTCAGTCGCGTCGTCGACGTGAAGACTCCGGGCTCGGGCGAGGAGCAGCGCAATCTCTATGCGCAGCTGCAAAGTCTCCGCGAGCCCGACCAGATTAAGTTCGTGATCACATCGCGCGCTGACTACGAGTGGAGTCGCGCCAAGCTGCGGGAGCTGTCATTGGCGGAGCGGTGCGGAGTTTTATTCTCGCCCAGCTACGGCGAGCTTGAGGCGCGCGAGCTCGCGGAATGGATACTGGCCGATCGCCTGGCCGTGCGCTTTCAGGTACAGCTGCACAAGCTCCTGTGGGGCGAGGCGCGTGGCCGCTGAGCGCGCCGTGGTGTTGCTCTCGGGCGGGCTCGACTCGGCCACCGCACTCGCCTGGGCGCGCGCGCGCGGCTACGAGTGCTACGCACTGTCGGTGTCCTATGGTCAGCGCCATCACGCCGAGCTCGAGGCGGCCGAGCGCGTGGCGCGCGCTCTGGGGGCACGGGAACACCGGCTCATGCACGTCGATCTCGGCGCCCTGGGCGGTTCCGCGCTGACCGATGCGGCCATCGCCGTGCCCGAGCACTCGAGCGAAGGTATCCCCGTGACCTACGTACCGGCGCGCAACACCGTGCTGCTGTCGCTGGCGCTCGCCTGGGCCGAGGTGCTGGAGGCCGCGCACCTGGTGATCGGCGTGAATGCAGTGGATTACTCGGGCTACCCGGACTGCCGCCCGGAATTCATTGCCGCGTTCGGGAACTTGGCGCGCGTCGCCACCCGCGCGGCGCTGCTGGGCGGGAAGCTACAGCTGCACGCGCCGCTCCTTGAGTGGAGCAAGGAGCGCATCGTCCGCGAGGGATTGCGGCTGGGAGTTGACTTCGGGCTGACGGTGTCCTGCTACCAGGCGGATGCGCAGGGGCGTGCCTGCGGGCGATGCGATTCCTGCCGCCTGCGGCGCGCGGGCTTTGAGGCCGCGGGCGTGGCCGATCCGACGCGCTACGCCGCATCTGGTGCCGGCCCGGCCGCCTTGGGTATGATGCGCCCGCTTCCCTAAGTCACAGCGATCTGGGTCCGGGAGCTCAGCTCCTCGAGCTGCGTACTTCAGGATTCGGAGGTCGGGGCATGAAAAAAACGCTGGGAAGCTACCTGATCGAATTGCTCGAGGCGCAGGGCGTGCAGCACGTGTTCGGCATTCCCGGCGTGCACAACCTGGAACTTTATCGGGGCCTGGCCAGCTCGCGGATCCGCCATGTCACCGGCCGCCACGAGCAGGGGCTCGGGTTCATGGCCGATGGCTACGCGCGCGTCGCACGCCGTCCCGGGGTGTGCTTCACCATTACCGGACCGGGCCTGAGCAACATCGCCACCGCTTTGGGGCAGGCCTACGGAGACTCGATTCCACTGCTGGTGATCTCGAGTGAGAACCGCACCGGCGAGATTGGCACCGGCCGCGGCTTCCTGCACGAGATGCCCGAGCAGTTGGGCCTCGCGGCCCGCCTCAGCGCGATGAGCGCGCGCCTGCTGCGGCCCGAGGAGCTGCCGCAGCTCATCTCGC
This sequence comes from uncultured Gammaproteobacteria bacterium, assembly GCA_963789365.1. Classification (GTDB taxonomy): domain Bacteria; phylum Pseudomonadota; class Gammaproteobacteria; order Steroidobacterales; family Steroidobacteraceae; genus FEN-1191. The sequence goes on along the minus strand of CAWBKJ010000004.1, from coordinate 991,948 downwards.
AGGCCTTTGCAGGCATGGCGGACGGGCGTCCGCGTCCGAGCTACATCGAAATTCCGCGCGATCTCATGACGGCCGATGCCACGGGATTCCCGACGGCGGCAGGCGGCACCCGCGCCGCTCGGGCGAGCGCACCGGCATCGGCCATGGCCGATGCGGCGCAGTTGCTGCGCGCGGCCCGCGCACCGCTGATCCTGGCCGGCGGCGGAGCGCTGGGCGCCGCCGCGCCCCTGCGTCAGCTGGCCGAGCGGCTCGGCGCTCCGCTCGTGATGACGGTAAACGCCCGGGGCCTGTTGCCGCCCGATCATCCCCTGTGCGTGCCCATGAGCCCGTCGCTCGAGGGGGTGCGCGCGCTCATCGCGGCCGCGGATGTCACCCTCGCCGTGGGCACGGAGCTGGGGCCCACCGACTACGACATGTATGGGCTGAGCGAATTTCCGCAGCCGCGCCAGCTCATCCGCGTGGATATTGACGCCGATCAGCTCGAGCGCAACGCGCGTGCGCAGGTGGCCCTGCGCGCGGATGCAGCTGCGGCCACCGAGGCGCTGTTGGCGCTGGACTTGGGCCCCCCGCGCATGCCGACGGGCGCGGCGCGAGCACTGGAGGCGCGAACTCGTGCGCTTTCGGAACTGACGCCCGCCATGCACCGCCAGCTGGAATTTCTCGATGTCATTCGCGATACCGTGCCGCAGGCTCTCCTCGTGGGCGATTCGACCCAGCCGGTGTATGCGGGAAATCTCGGATTTGCCGCCGCCACCCCGGGCTCGTGGTTTAACAGCGCCACGGGTTTCGGCACGCTCGGCTACGCACTGCCGGCGGCGACCGGTGCCGGTCTGGCCGCGCCCGAACGCCCGGTGGTATGCCTGGTGGGCGATGGCGGTATCCAGTTCACGCTCGGGGAGCTGGCGGTGCCACGCGAAGTGGACGCCTGGCTAGCCATCGTGATCTGGAACAACCGTGGGTACGGTGAAATCAAGACTTCGATGCTCGCCGTGGGCATCGACCCGGTGGGCGTGGACGTCAGGCCGCCGGACTTTGCCCAGCTCGCGCGCGCCTACGGCTACACTCATCAATTGATCGATAGCCTGGAGTCCCTACGGGGCGCGCTGCGGCAATTTGCTGCGCGCCGCCAGATCGTGGTGCTGGAAGTGCGCGGGGAGGCTTTCGAATGAGCGGCACGGTGCAGCCCCGCTTTGCCCAGATGGTCGAGCGGGTCGCTCCCGATGGGACCGACCCCTGGGTGCTGCATTGGGAGGCGCGACAGGCGGAAGCCGCCGGCAAGGACGTCATCGTGCTCAGCGTGGGAGATCCGGATCTCGACACGCCGCCACCGGTGGTCGAAACGGCGATCCGCACCATGCGCGCCGGCGACACGCATTACACGGAAACCTTGGGCCGGCCGGCGCTCCGTGCCGCGGTAGCCGCGCGGCACATGGCCCGTTCGGGCCAGCCGGTCACGGCCGACAACGTCATCGTGCTGGGCGGCACGCAGAACAGCCTGTTCGTGGCATCGCTGTGCCTGGCAGGACCCGGGGAGGAGGTCATCGCGCTCGATCCCATGTACGCCACCTATCCGGCCACCATCCGGGCCTCGGGCGCCACGCTGGTCCCGGTGGCCACCCCGGCGGAGCGCGATTTTCACACCGACCTCGATGCCATCGAGGCGGCCATAACACAGCGAACCCGGGCCATCTTCGTCGCCACGCCCAACAATCCCAGTGGCGTGATCCTGGGCGAGTCCGAAATCGAGGGCCTGACCGAGATTGCCCGGCGCCGCGGGCTGTGGCTGGTGTCGGATGAGGTCTACGCGGGCATTGCCGACGGCGGGCAGGTGCCGAGCCTGGGTGCGCGGCTCCCGGAGCAGGTGCTGACGGTCGCCAGCCTTTCAAAGACGCACGCAATGACCGGATGGCGATGCGGCTGGCTCATCGGTCCGAAGGACTTCATCGACCATGCCCACGACCTGGCGCAGTGCATGCTGTACGGGCTGCCGGGCTTCGTGCAGGAAGCGGCGGTGACGGCGCTGGCGATGGCCGAGCAGTCCGAGGCCGCGATGCGTGAGTACTGCAACCGCCGCCGGGAGATTCTTTATGAGGGCCTCAAGGACGTGCCCGGCATACGCGCCTGCCGCCCGCAGGCGGGCATGTTCATGCTGATCGACGTGCGCGGAACCGGGCTCAGCGGCGCTGATTTTGTGCCCAAGTTGTACCGCTCCGAGGGCGTGTCGGTGCTGGACGGGTCGGTGTTCGGCGCGGAGACCCGCGGCTTTGTCCGTGCCTCCTTTGCGGTCGAGGAGGCCAGGCTGCACGAGGCTGCGCAGCGAATCCGGCGCTTCTGCGCCACCTTGAAGAAGGCTGGCTAGGCGCTGCGGAACGCGCACGCCTTGGGTATGATGCGGCCCCCTTCGTTCGGGCGGGTAAGCAACCCAGCGGGTCGGTAGCTCAGTCGGTAGAGCAGCGCCCTTTTAAGGCGTTGGTCGTGGGTTCGAGCCCCACCCGACCCACCACATGCGAGTTCAGGGGCGTTCATCAGAAGGCAAGGTTTGCGCATGCTCTAGCAGATTGCGCGCCGACAGCTGTTGGTGCGGCGCAGCACGAATATACGAAGCAGCGCAATAGATTTCGTAGCCAAATATATAATATAAAGATCAATGCATTAGGGGTGTTTATGCCGAATGAAAATAGAAAGTTATACTCACCTCTCAAGATGAGTATAACATGTTATACTCACTTAGAAAATTGAGTATAAAATCCCCTTCTATGACCGCCCCTTCACTCGTAATCCAGACCACATACGCGGAGCTGCTAGAGCGCTGCGCTGCCACAGCATTTGCCGACGCATTTCCGGAGGACGGTGGATTCATATCGAAGCTCATTAATGGACGCCGCTATTGGTATTTCCAAGCGACTACTCCCCTAGGGCGTGAGCAGAAATACGTCGGCCCAGAAACGCAAGAGTTGCTGGAGCGAATCGCCCACCACAAACAAGCTCGAGACGATGAACGCGAGCGTCGAGCGCTAGTCGCCACCATGGTGCGCTCTTTCGGTTTCCCGGCCCCGATTCCGAAGGTTGGCGACATCATTGCCGAGCTGGCGAAGGCCGGAGTCTTCCGGCTTCGCTGCGTGCTCGTGGGAACTGCCGCATATCAAACTTACTCCGCAGTGCTTGGCATTAGACTTCCGAGTGCCCTTCTCCAAACTACCGATGTCGACATTGCCCAGTTCACAAGCGTATCAATCACTGTGGCTGACCGTACGCCGCCGATGCTTCAGGTTCTACAAAAGGTGGAAAGCTCCTTCAAAGAAGTACCCCGGCTATCTCACGATCAGGGCGCAACAAGTTACAGAGCAAAGGGTGGCCTCAAGGTAGACTTTCTGACGCCGAACGAAGGTCCGGACTCGGATGAGTCACAAACTCTACCCGCGCTTCAAACCGAAGCACAGCAATTGCGATTTCTCGATTTTCTGATCGTCGAACCCGCACCAGCCGTCGTACTGCACGGACCAGGCGTCCAGGTCTACGTACCCTCGCCTGAACGCTATGCTGTCCACAAGCTGATAATTGCACGTCGCCGGTCTGGCGCAGAAGCCAAGAGTGACAAAGACCTAAAACAGTCAGCAGCGCTACTGGAAATTCTAGCTGAGCGGCGGCCAGAAGAACTACGTGCAGCGTGGGAAGAAGCATTCGAACGTGGGCCGACATGGAGAAGTCTACTGCTCCAAGGAATGGCCCGTGCCGAACCTCTAGCCCGTGATCTGACCTTAAAAATCTTGTACCGTGCTCGAGAAGTCATTCCCGGTATGGATTTGACTTTCAACGCACCTCGTGTGCGATACGACTCAGAGCGAGACGTGGTCACGTTCCTTGGTGAGGCTCTGGGCAAGCCCGTAACCTGCTCAGTTAGCCGCGAGACGCTAGAAGACCACTTTAACGCCAGCAGTCGTGGGACGGAGGCCCGCATTGATGCGTTTCTCAACAACCGGGCGGAGATCGAAGCTCTGCTGCGCATCAAATATCTTTCTTCTCCGGTCGAAGAACCCGAGTCCGTGCTCTTGAAAACATTAGAAGTAGACGAGCTGCGGGCGCTCGGGAGTAAGCACGCCTAACAGTCCGTAGAAATGGTCCAGGCTTGCGTCCGGTTGGATCATGAAATCCAGAATTGGCGATACGAAAATCGGGAATTCAGTCGGCGCGTTCGCCAGGACAGGCGTGACCTCTACTAGAATATGGTGGTAGCTACAGAACGCAGTTGCGCTATGACTTTGATCATGTCCACCGCTCCGCCGCATGCTGACAACGGACTTACCATCTCGCACGCTTATGCTTGAAGCCCGCTCGAGCTCTGGGGGTGGTGCGCGACTGCCGCCAATGAAATCTGAGTATCATCAGAGGCATGCGATCTGGTTGTCGTGGCCACCCGACCCACCAATTTGGCGACGGCGTGCACCTTAAATTGAGAATGAGGGTATGAACAGCGCCGCGGAACCCACCGGGACGATCGAGATTGCCCTGGCCCACGCTGGTCGGCTGATGGCGAGCGATCCCGCCCTCGCGCTGGAGCAGGCCACCGAGATTCTCAAGGTGTCGCCCAATCATCCGGTGGCCACCTTGCTCCTGGGCGCGGCCCAGCGTCGCACCGGTGATCTCGAGTCCGCGCTGCGGACCTTCAGGGCCCTGACCGATGCCCAACACCAATGGGCCGCCGCGCATTACGAACTGGGTCGATCACTGGGCGAGGCGGGCCAGCACGAGGCGGCCCTCGCGGCGCTGCGCCGCGCGGTGGCGCTCAAGTCGGACCTGCCCGATGCCTGGCGCCTGCTGGGCGATCTGCTGAGCATCCGCGGCGACCTCAAGGGAGCCGACGCGGCCTACACGCAGCAGATCAAGGTCTCGACCCACGACCCGCAGCTCATGGCGGCCGCCTCGGCGCTGGTCGCCGGCGACATCCCGAAGGCCGAGACACTGCTGCGCGTGCATCTGATGCAGTTTCCGACCGACGTGGCGGCGCTGCGCATGCTCTCCGAGGTCGCGGCCCGCCTGCAGCGCGATGCCGACGCCGAACAGCTCCTGGAGCGCTGCCTGGAACTCGCGCCGAGTTTCAACGCCGCGCGCTACAACTACGCCCTGATCCTGCATCGGCGCAACAAGCCCGCGGCCGCCTTGCAGCAACTGGAATCCCTGCTCAAAGCCGATCCGCGCAATCCCGCATACCTCAATTCACAGGCCGTGGTCCTGGCCAAGATTGGCGACTACCGGGAATCGCTCGAGATCTACGCTCAAGTTTTGGCCAAGAACCCGAACAGCGCCAAGATCTGGATGAGCTATGGGCACGCCCTCAGCGCGGCCGGGCGCCAGAAGGAGTCCATTGCCGCCTACCGCCGCAGCATCGGCCTGGCGCCGAACCTCGGAGAATCCTATTGGAGCCTGGCCAACCTGAAGACCTTTCGCTTCAGCGCCGAGGAGCTGCAGGCGATGCGCGCGCAGCTGCAACGCACGGACCTGGGCGACGAGGATCGTTTCCATTTTGACTTTGCGCTGGGTAAGGCCCTGGAGGATGCACAGGACTACGCGGCAAGCTTCGAACACTATGCCCATGGCAAACCGGCTGCGCCGGGAGGGCATCTATTTTGACGCCGATGAGATTGATGCCTTGGTGAGCCGCTCTCGAGCGGCATTTTCACGGGAATTCTTCAGCCAGCGCGCCGGTTTCGGGGCCCAGGCGCCCGACCCCATCTTCATCGTTGGCCTGCCACGCTCCGGGTCCACACTGATCGAGCAGATTCTTGCCAGCCACTCCCAGGTGGAAGGCACCATGGAATTGCAGAACATCCTCAATATGGCGCGCGAGCTCCGAGGCCGGAAATCAGACGAAGAGGACCCGAATTACCTGCAGGCGCTCGCCCAACTCAGTGCCGAGCAGTGCCGCGAGCTCGGGGAGCAGTACCTCAGCGAGACCCGGATCCAGCGCAAGACCGATCGACCCTTCTTCATCGACAAGATGCCCAACAACTGGCTGCACGTCGGCTTTATCCACCTCATCTTGCCCAACGCCAAGATCATCGATGCACGCCGCCATCCCATGGCTTGTTGCTTTTCGGGCTACAAGCAGCATTTCGCCCGGGGCCAGCACTACACCTACAGCCTCGAGGAAATTGGACGCTATTACGCCAAGTACGTCGAGCTGATGGCGCACATGGAACAGGTCCTGCCCGGAAAAATCCACCGCGTAATCTACGAGCAGATGATCGAGGACACCGAGAGCGAAGTCAGACGCCTGCTGGAGTATTGCGGCCTGCCGTTCGAAGACGCCTGCCTGCGCTTTTATGAGAACGAACGCGCGGTCAGAACGGCGAGTGCCTATCAGGTGAGAAAACCGATATTTCGTGAGGGCCTGGATCATTGGCGCCACTTCGAGCCCTGGCTTGATCCACTCAAGTCCGCCCTGGGTCCGGTGCTGTCCGCCTATCCCGCCGTTCCGGATGTTTGAATTTTTCCAACTGTGGCATACACTCCGCTGTAAGGGTCTTCTCACACGCTGATAGAGGGGTACGCGCGATGACTCGAAGCCGTAAGCGAAAGCTGCAGCGGTCTGCTGCCAATTGGGCCGGCATGCCCCTGGCATCCGCCGTTTTTGCCTGCACCAATGTTGCGTACGCGCAACAGCCTGCAACGGGCAGCGGAACGGAGGTCGTGGGTCTCGAGGAAGTCATCGTCACCGCCCAGAAGCGCAGCGAAGACCTGCAAAAGGTGCCGATCAGCCTGACGGTGCTGGGCACCGAACAGCTCGAGCAGCACCAGGTCGCCAATTTCGATGACTTCGTGAAGCTGCTCCCCAGCGTGAGCTACCAGTCGCTCGGGCCCGGCCAGTCCCAGCTCTATTTCCGCGGCATCGCCAGCGGCGGTGACGGCTTGCACGCCGGCTCGCTCCCGGCCACGGGCCTGTACCTGGACGAGACGCCGGTCACCACCGTGGCAGGCTCGCTCGATATCCACATGTATGACATCCAGCGCGTCGAAGCGCTGGCCGGCCCGCAGGGCACCTTGTACGGCGCGAGTTCCCTGTCGGGAACGCTGCGCATCATCACCAACAAGCCCGATCCCGCCAAGTTCTCGGCCGCCTACGATGCCGAGGCCAACAAGTATGGCCAGGGCGGTGCCGGCGGGTCCTTCGAGGGCTACGTCAATATCCCCTTGTCCGACCGTGCGGCGGTTCGGCTCGTGGGCTACTACGGCTATGACGGCGGCTATATCAGCAACGTCCCGGGCACGGTGACTTACCAGCGCGCCTCCACGGCCGGGGGCGCCCAGCCCATAACTTTCAACAACGACGCGCTCGCGCATAACGATTTCAACGGCCTGACCACCTACGGGGGCCGGGCGGCGCTCAAGTTCGATTTCGCCGATACCTGGTCGATCACGCCCCAGTACCTCTATCAGTATTCGAATTCCAAGGGCGCATTTATCTACGATCCCAAGGTGGGCGATCTCAAAGTCACGGACTTCAGGCCCGACTCCAACAAGGACAGCTGGTACCAGACGGCCCTGACCGTCCAGGGGAAACTGGGCAATATCGATGCCTTGTATACGGGCGGCTACTTCAGGCGCCAGGTCAATAACCGCATCGACTACACCGGCTACACGATCGGCTACGACCAGAACACCACCTACGGGTACACGGCGTTCTACACCGGCGGCCCCGGCCACCCCGGTCCCCTGGGCAGCCAGGACCCGACCCAATACACGGACAACTACGACACCTACACCAAGCTGACCAACGAGATCCGCTTCACCTCGCCCACCGACCAGCGCTTCCGGTGGATACTGGGCGCCTTTGCCCAACACCAGACCGATGACATACGGGTCGAGTTCCGGATCGATGGCTTACCTGCACCCTACCAAGTCACGGGGCAGGGCGACGTCTACTATCTCTCGCAGCAGGACCGCACCGATCGTGACACGGCGGTATTTGGCGATGTGACCTTCGATCTCACCGACAAGCTGAAGATGAGCGCCGGACTGCGTTATTTCTGGGTGGACAACACGCTGTTCGGGTTCTTTGGCTTCAATGACAATGGCTATTCCTCGCACGGCGAGGCCGCCTGCTTTGCGCCCTCCAGCAATGCAACCAACCGGCCCTGCATCAATACGGATAAGCGGGTGACCGACAGTGGTGAGACCCACCGGGTCAACCTGACCTATCAGGTCGACCCGGACGCCATGGTGTACGCCACCTATTCGACCGGCTACCGGCCGGGCGGCAACAACCGCATTTCCTTTGCGCCTGCATTTACGCCCGACAAATTGACGAATTATGAGCTGGGTTGGAAGACCAGCTGGGCCGAGAATCGGGTGCGTTTCAATGGCGCCTTATTTTACGAGGATTGGAAAGACCTTCAGCTGGGCATACAAGGTGAGAGTGGCATCACGTCCATCCTGAATGTGGGCAGCGCCGAAGTTAAGGGCATCGAAGGCGAATTCAGCTGGCTGGCGGCCGACCATCTGACGCTGTCGGTTTCGGGAACCTACGTGGACGCCAAGACCACGACCCGGTTCTGCGAATCGACCGTGACTTTGGAGGTGACCTCGACTTGCACCGACGACACCCTGGTGGCGCCCAGCGGTACCAAATTGCCCGTTACGCCGGATTTCAAGGGCAACGCCAGCGCACGCTACGCCTTCAAGGCCGGTGAATTCGACAGCTTCGTGCAGGCCTCGGTATTCCATCAGACCTCGACCACCTTTAGCCTGCAGGCAGAGAATAATCTGCACGTCGGCGATACGCCGAGCTTCACCACCCTCGACTTGTCCGCGGGCATGGGTCGAAACAACTGGAACCTGCAGGTCTTCGTCCAGAACGTGACCGATGAACGCGGGCAACTCGGGAAGTTCTCGCAGTGCAATGACGGCGCGTTCTATTGCAACGACCACGCCCGGGTGTATCCGATCAAGCCGCAGTTCTTCGGGATCAAGTTCGGCCAGAACTTCTGAGTTTGGCCATAGTGCTGCGCTTCGCGGCGTGAATTCTGAGCGCCCCGTTTTGGAAACGGGGCGCTCAGTGACACGCGACGGTCAGGAGGTCGACCAAGGGGACTGGCGCGTGCCTGAGTTGCGCGCGATTGTCGCCGCGCTTACGCGGCGTCTTTTCGCGCCCATGGCACGCTTCGGTGGCCCCTAAATAGCCCGATTCCGAACAACGCCTCCCTCCCGCGTCCTCAGGGTGTTCACGCTGGCCGGCCGCGTGCGGTCCTTATGTTTAGCGCGCACACTGGATTCCGTGCGGTAGATGTCATCGGACTGACATAATTCCTACACGCCGTCAGTATTGGCAGAATCCTGCCCTTGGCCCGTCTCAAGTGGAAATTAAGGTGCTAAGGTAGACGCGTACAACGAACCGCATAACCGAGATTATTCTTGGCCAATACAGGGCCGGCTCTCCGTATCGACGGACCCGATCAGCGCGAACCGATCGGGAAAGCGCAGTGCAGGATATCGCGGGCGGCGAACGGGCGGATCGGAGCACGCGTTGTCCGATGTAAAGGATCCGTGAATGAATTGGCTTAATACCTTTGCCGGTTTCGGCGTAGGCATCATGGTGGGTCTCACCGGAGTCGGCGGCGGCTCGTTGATGACACCCATCCTGGTGCTGCTGTTCGGGATAGCTCCGGCATCGGCGGTCGGGACCGACCTGTGGTTTGCCGCTGTGACCAAGATCGTCGGCGGTTCCATCCACCAGCACAAAGGCAGTGTGGACTGGCAAGTGCTGCGGCGGATGTGGCTGGGCAGTATTCCGGCCGCCGTCGGTACCCTGATCTGGATGCACCAAACCGGCATTGCTCAGGCCAAGCCGCGGTTTCTCCTGGTGGCGCTGGGCGGAGTGCTGTTGGCGACCTCAGTGGCGATGCTGTTCATGTCACGCGTCCATGGCTTTGCAGCCACTCTGCGCAAGAGCTCTCCGCAGCGATTCCTATTCGTGCAGCCGGTCCTGACGGTGATGGCGGGCGCGTTACTGGGCTTCCTGGTGACGCTCACCTCCGTGAGTGCCGGAGCGTTGGGCACCGCCATGCTGCTGTACATCTATCCGCTGCGAATGAAGGCGGCACGCCTGGTCGGCACCGACATCGTGCACGCGATTCCGCTGACCATCGTGGCCGGCACCGGCCACATGCTGATGGGCAACGTGAATTTTTCACTGCTCGGCAATCTGCTGCTGGGATCCATTCCGGGCATCATCATCGGCTCGATGCTGGCCGGCCGCACCCGCGAGAGCGTGTTGCGCACGGCCATAGCCACCTTGCTGGTCGTGGTCGGCGTCCGGCTGTTGATGACTTAAGTCGCAACGCGCGCCTCGGGCCCGGGCGGGCCATCGGCTCCACGCGCTCAGGCGGGCGCGGAAAACCTCTCCGGACGGTAAGGAGCGAGCGCCTCAATGCGCGTCCCGTCCAAAACCTCCGCCGTGCTCCATCGCCCCAGGATCGGGGCGAGCGTCACGCCGCTGTGGGTGACGGCGACGTGAACGTCCGGGCTGGCAGGCAAGGCCCCGACTACGGGGAGTTCGTCGGTGGGCATCGGTCGAAAGCCCAGCGACAGCCAATCGAGGCGCACGTCGCGTGCGGCGGGCAGGAAGGCCGCAATCTTGCCGAGGATGCGATTGCCGTGCATGGCACGCACCGCGTTGTCGGGAAAGTCCATCGGCTCGGCCCGGATCCCGGCATGCACCGGCAGCATGGGCGGTTCGGGGGCGTCGGTGCCCACCACGCAGCCGTTGGCCATCTGCTTGAAACTCAGGCCCCCCGGTGCGTCGTGGATGATGCGCGTAAGCGGGGGCAGGGTGGCGCTGTGTGCCAGGATTCCAGGAGCGTGCCGGAGCCGAAGGGTGTAGCCGCACAGGGCCAGCAGGCGCGGGGTGTCGACGCCTGCGGCCACCACCAGACGATCGAGCGGCACGCTGCCGCGCGTGGTGCGGACGCTGCCCAGCCGGCCGTGAGGAAACTCGATTGCTTGCACTTCGCAGGGGCAAAGGAGCTGGGCGCCCCGTGCCTGGGCGCCGGCCAAAAATCGCTGCGTGACATGGATAGGATCGAGGTGTCCGTCAATCGAGGAATAGATCGCGGCGCTCACCGGCCCCGGGCTGAGATTAGGGCTAAGCGCGGCCAGCTCGGCGGCGCTTATCGGGAGCACCGGGAAGGGGCTCCCTGCAAGCTCGGCGGCGTTGGCACGGACCAGCTCCGCCTGCGTGGCATCGCTCGCCCAATTGAGGTATCCGCCCCAAACCATGGCGAGCCCCAGGCGCCGGTCCAGATCATGGTAGGCGAGCAGGCTCTGCAGGCGCACCGCCCGATAGTGCGTGTCGGCGACGAAGGCGTTGACCCACGCAAAGGATTTTCCGGTCGCGCCGGCAGCGGGACCGGTCTTTTCGAACACGGTCACCTGGGCGCCGGCTTCGGCGAGGTGATAGGCGATCGACGCACCGACGATGCCCGCGCCCACGACGCCCACGCGCAGCGCGCGCGGCTGAGCCCAGAGGGCTGGGCTCGCACTGCCGGCGGTAGCCGCCAAGGCCAATCCCAGAAAACGGCGTCGGCGCATCCGCTACCCGCTGCTAGGGCTCGCCACTCAGCTTCGAGTGATGCCGGCCGTAGCCAAAGTAGATGAGGAAGCCGATCGCGAGCCAGATCGCCAGGCGTACCCAGGTGCTGATGGGCAGGAACACCATGAGCACGAGGCAGCTGATGACCCCCAGTACCGGTATCAGCGGCACCCAGGGGGCACGGAAAGGCCGATGGGCGTCCGGCATGCGCCGGCGCAGGATCAGGATGCCCAAGCAGACAATCGCGAAGGCCATCAGCGTGCCGATCGAGATCAGCTCACCCAGCAGGTCGAGCGGAAAGAGACCGGCAATGGTCGCCGCAGCGAGCCCGGTCACCAGGGTGCCGATGTGAGGTGTGTGAAATCGCTGGCTGCAGCGTGAAAGTGCGGCCGGCAGCAGCCCGTCGCGGCCCATCGCATAGAAGATGCGGACCTGTCCGAGGAGGCTGAGCAGGATCACCGGAATCAGGCCCAGCCCTGCCACCACCGCAACCAGCACCTTGAGCCAGTGCAGGTCGGCGTGAGCCATGCTCAGGGCCTGATAGAGCGGGTCCGGGACATTGAGCAGGTGGTAATCGGCAATGCCCGTGACGGCCAGGCTCACGGCGACGTACAGCGCGGTGCAGATCAGCAGCGACAGGCCCAGGCTCAGCGGCATCGTGCGCTGCGGGTTCTTCGCTTCCTCGGCCAGCGTTGAGACGCCGTCAAAGCCGATGTAGGCGAAGAAGACGATTCCGGCGCCGCGCAGCACGCCGGACCAGCCAAAATGGCCCGTCTTGCCGGCATTGGGCGGCACGAACGGGTGCCAAAGGCGAGAGTCGATGTGCGGCAGGCAGGCCACGACCAGCACCAGGATCGCCAGCACCTTGGCGACGACAATGACCGAGTTGACCATGGCGGATTTCTGCGTGCCGGCGATCAGCAGCGCCGTGCAGGCCAGGGTCACGAGCACCGCCGGCAGATTGATCCAGGCGCCGGTCATGATGATGTGATCGGTGGCGTCGGCCCGCAGGGGCGCATTGGCGAGCACGGCGGGGATGTGCAGTCCCAGATCGCCGACCGCGGAAGTCACATAGCCCGACCAGCTGATCGCGACCAGCGAGGCCGAGAACAGGTACTCGAACATGATGCACCAGCCGATGATCCAGGCGACGAACTCGCCGAAGGTCGCATACGCGTAGGAGTAGGCGCTGCCGGCCACCGGCACCATGGAGGCGTATTCGGCGTAGCACAACCCGGCAAAGAAGCAGGCGACGCTGGCGAGGATGAAGCACAGGGTCACAGCAGGCCCGGCATTGAGGGCCGCTACGGTGCCGGTGAGCACGAAGATGCCCGCGCCCACCGTGTTGCCGACGCCAAAGGCGGTGAGGTTCAGTACCCCGAGTGTTCGGCGCAGCGCGGGGGTGTCGCCGCCGTGCGCTTCCCTGCGCAGCGTCTCGATCGACTTTCGCGACCATACCCCCATATGCGCAGCCTAACAGGAGTCGGCGGCGGCGTGCACGCGCTCTGGCACCGCGATGCCGTAAAACTCCGGTCCCTGAGCTCGTGGAAAAAAGGCCTGGTCCGGCTGTGATCGGCCGTCTTCCGCAATATTTCCGGACGGTCCCAACCGCCCCGGTTCCTGCGTGGGTATATGGTAGTTTTACTACCTGACAATTTTTCTTCGGGGCCTGAAGCGGGGTGGAACTTGCAGTCGCTCGATCCGTTTGAAATCGTGCTGTTCGGCGGTACCGGCGATCTGGCCATGCGCAAGCTCCTGCCGGCGCTCTATCAACGCTTCGTGGCCGGCGAGTTTGACGCCGGCACGCGCATTCTCGCCGCCGCGAGCAGCGCCATGACACGCGATGAGTACATCGCCCGCGCGCTGGAGCACAGCCGCGAACACCTCGGCGCCACGGAATTCAGCGAGCGGCGCTGGAGCGAATTCGCCGCCTGTCTGGACTACCAGAAGGTGGACGCCACGCGGGTTGAGGATTTCAGGACTCTCAAGGCGCGCATTGCCGATCGCGATGGGCAGCTGCGCGTCTGGTTCCTGTCGACCTCGCCCAGACTGTATGTCGCCACCGCCGCGAACATGGCCGCCGCGCAGGTGGTGACGCCCAATTCGCGCGTAGTGCTCGAAAAGCCGCTCGGCACCGATCGCGCCTCGGCGGCGCGCATCAACGAACAGGTGGCGCTGAGTTTCAGCGAGCCGCAGATTTTTCGCATCGATCACTACCTGGGCAAGGAGCCGGTGCAAAATCTGCTGGCGCTGCGCTTTGGGAATTCCTTGTTTGAACCGCTTTGGCGCCGTGGACGCATCCGCCATGTGCAGATCACCGTGGCCGAGCAGATTGGCGTGGAGGGGCGAGGGCGTTTTTACGACGAGACCGGGGCGCTGCGCGATATGGTGCAAAACCATATGCTGCAATTGTTGTGCATCCTGGCCATGGAACCGCCCGTCAGTTCCCGGGCAGATGCCGTGCGTGACGAGAAACTCAAGGTGCTGCGCGCGCTGCGGCCCATCGACGCGGCATGCGTGGAAGTCAAGACGGTACGCGGCCAGTACCGGGCCGGAAACGTGGGCGGCGTTGCGGTTCACGGTTACGCTGATGAACCGGACGTCGCACCCGGCAGTACCACTGAAACATTCGTGGCGCTCAAGGCGGAGATCGAAAACTGGCGTTGGGCCGGAGTGCCGTTTTACCTGCGCACCGGAAAGCGCCTGCCGAATCCGCTGGCGGAAATCGCCATCACCTTTGAGGACGTGCCCCTGTCGATTTTTGCGGATCGCCCGCGGGATGCACCCAACCAGCTGATCATCCGCCTGCAGCCCGACGAGTGCGTGACCTTGACCATCCTGGCGAAGGCGCCCGGCGAGGCCATGCGCCTGCGGCCGGTCAACCTGGCGCTCGATCTGGCCGAGAGTTTCCGCGGACGCCCGATGTCCGCCTATGAGCGCCTGCTCATGGATATCGTAAAGGGCAATCTCACCCTCTTCATGCGCCGGGACGAACTGGACGCGGCCTGGAGCTGGATCGATCCGATCCGCAGCGGCTGGCTCAACAGCGGCGATCAGCCCAAGAGCTACGCGGCCGGGAGCTGGGGGCCGGCGGCGGCCACGGCCTTGATCGGCCGTGACGGTTACGCGTGGCGCGATGAAACCTAAGTGGCGCGAGGTGCGCGATCCCGACCCCACCGCGCAGGCGGCAAACCTCGCGGCGGCCATCGCGGCGCGCTTGGCCGACGCGCTGGGCCGGCGGCCCGGGGCGAGCCTGGTGGTTTCGGGGGGCGCCACGCCATACCCCATGTACGCACAGCTCGCGCAGCGCTCGCTGGACTGGTCGCGGGTGCAGATTACCCTTGCCGACGAGCGCTGGGTCGCCCCGGATGATGCCGACAGCAATGAGCGCCAGGTGCGCGCCTCGCTCCTGCGCCACGAGGCGGCCGCGGCCCGGTTTATGGGCCTGAAGACTCAGGCGAGCGGGCCCGCAGACGGTGCCCCTGCGGCCTGGACGGCGCTGGCGGGCATGCCACGGCCATTTGATGTCGTGGTGCTCGGTATGGGGGAGGACGGGCACGTGGCCTCCCTGTTTCCGCTCAGCTCGGAATTGTCGGCCGGCCTGGACCTTAAGGCCCGACCGGGCTGCATCGCGGTGCACCCGCCGATGGCCTCGCACGCCCGGCTGAGCCTGAATCTGGCGGCGCTGCTCCAGTCGCGCCACATCTTTATCCAGATCATCGGCGAGCTCAAATGGCGCGTATATGAGCAGGCCCAGGCCGCAGGTCGCCCCGAGGACATGCCGGTTCGGGCGATCCTGCGACAGAGCATCGTACCGGTGGAGGTGTACTGGTGCCCCGACGCGCCCGAGGCGGGCAGCGCATGAGCCGGAGCGAGCGACGCCCCGTGGGCAGCGGCCATGCCTGCGGTAGGTTCCGGTTCTCGACGGGTGCGAGCGAGCCTTTGCCCCTGGCGCAGCGGGCGCTTATCGATGTGCTCGCCGCCGGCGGCGCACTACGGCAAAATCCGCAACATTTGGCGCAGCTCCAGCCCGACGGCGAAGGCCTGCGTGGCAAGCGGCCGACATCGATTTGACCCAGCAGAGGATACGCACGATGCCCAAGGCAATCAGGCTCTACGAACATGGCGCAAGCGACCGACTCAAGTGGGAGGAGGGGCCGATCGGCAGCCCGGGTCCCGGGGAGATGTTGATCCGCCAGACCGCCATCGGCGTGGATTACATCGACGTGTACGTGCGCACCGGGCTTTATCCTCGCGCATTGCCCACCGGCCTGGGGTTCGAGGCGGCCGGTGTCATAACGGCGCTCGGTCCGAGGGTGCGGGGCTTCAGGGTGGGCGAGCGCGTGGGCTATAGCCTCGATTCCCCGGGCGCCTATGCCGAGCAGCGGATTCTGGCGGCCGGCGATGCGATCAAGCTGCCGCGGGACATTTCCGACGAGCTGGCGGCCGCGGTATTGCTCAAGGGCCTGACCGCCTGGTTTCTGGTGCGCCAGGCATTCAGGATCAAGCGGGGCCACGTGGTCCTGCTGACGGCCGCCGCCGGTGGCGTCGGACTGATCATCAGTCAGTGGGCCCATGCGCTCGGTGCGCGCGTGATCGGTGTCGTCGGCAGCGCCGAGAAGGCCGCGCTCGCCAAACGACACGGCTGCAAGCCGGTGTTGGTGGGATACGAGAATCTTGCCGAGCGTGTCCGCAAGCAAACCCAGGGCAAGGGCGTGGATGTGGTCTACGACGGGGTGGGCAAGGATACCTTCATGCCCGCCCTCGATTGCCTGAAGCCCCGCGGTCTGATGGTGACCTTTGGCAACGCCTCGGGCGCGGTGCCGCCGGTGGCACCCCTTGAGCTCATGCGTCGCGGCTCGCTCTTTCTGACCCGGCCCACCTCGGGGGATTACCTGAACGGCCCGGGCGCGCGTCGCAAGGCGGCGCGGGAATTATTTGCGCTGATCAGGAATCGTAAGATTCGCGTGCATATCGGTCAGCGCTTCGCGCTTAAAGATGCCGCGCGCGCGCACGAGGCGCTCGAGTCGCGCCGCACCGTGGGGTCCACCGTGTTGCTGCCTTAAGATAGGGAGCGGCCCGCCCGACGGGGGCGGGGCTCAGCGGCGCAGCTGCGATTCGTTGGCGCAGAACCACGCGTAAGTGGTGCGCAATCCGGTCTCGAGCGCGGTGCTGGCGCGCCAGCCGAGCGAGTGCAGACGCCCGACATCGAGGAGCTTGCGGGGCGTGCCGTCGGGTTTGCTGGTGTCAAAGACCAGATCGCCCCGGTAGCCGATCACCGCGCTCATCAGCTCGGCCAGTTCCCTGATCGTGATATCGGTGCCCACTCCGACGTTGACGGGCCCGGCGCCGGAATACCCCTGGGTCAGATATACCACCGCGTCGGCAAGATCATCGACGTACAGGAATTCGCGGCGCGGCGTGCCCGTGCCCCAGACCACGACCGACTTGCTTTGCGCCTGTTTGGCCTCGTGTATCTTGCGCATCAGCGCCGGCAGCACGTGCGAGTTCTCGAGACTGAAATTGTCCCCCGGCCCGTAAAGATTGGTCGGCATGAGCGAGATCGCATCAAAGCCGTATTGGCGCAGGTACGCCTGACACATCTTGATGCCGGCAATCTTGGCAATCGCGTACCACTCGTTGGTGGGCTCCAGAGGTCCGGTGAGCAGGCAATCCTCGTTCATCGGCTGTGGTGCGTGCTTGGGGTAGATGCAACTTGACCCCAAGAACGTCAACTTGCGCGCGCCCTGACGATAGGCGGCGTCGATGACATTGGTCTGCACCGCGAGGTTGTCGCGAATAAACTCGGCCGCATAGCTGTTGTTGGCGTGAATGCCTCCCACCTTGGCCGCGGCCATGATCACGACCTCCGGTCGCTGTGCGGCAAACCAGGCTTCGACCTCGGCCTGCCGCGTCAGGTCAAGCTCGCTGCGCTCGGCAAACAACAGCTGCTCGTGACCCAAAGCGCGTAGCCGCCGTACCACCGCGGAACCCACCAGTCCCCGGTGGCCGGCCACGAAGATGCGTGCCTGCTTATTCATGATGCCGATAGGTCTTGAATCCCTCGCGCGCGATCATGGCATCGCGCCGTGCGTGTTCGAGATCACCCTGCACCATGTCCGCCACCAGCTGCTCGAAGCTGGTTTGCGCGCTCCAGCCGAGCTTGCTGCGCGCCTTGCTGGGATCCCCGAGGAGCGTGTCGACCTCGGTGGGCCGGAAGTAACGCGGATCCACCTTGACGATGGTCTTGCCGGTCACGGTATCGATGCCCTGCTCCTGGATTCCCTTGCCGCGCCAGTCGAGTTTCATGCCCAGCAGCGCACCGGCTCGCGATACGAATTCGCGCACCGAGTGCTGTTCGCCCGTGGCGATAACGAAGTCCTCGGCTTGCGGCTGCTGCAGCATCAGCCATTGGGCGATCACGAAGTCCTTGGCGTGACCCCAGTCGCGCAGCGAATCGATGTTGCCCAGATACAGGCAATCCTGCAGGCCCAGCGAGATGCGGGTCAGCGCGCGCGTGATCTTGCGGGTCACGAAGGTTTCCCCGCGCACCGCCGATTCATGGTTGAAGAGTATGCCGTTGCAGGCGTACAAGCCGTAGGCCTCGCGATAATTCACCGTGATCCAGTAGGCATAGACCTTGGCCGCGCCGTAGGGCGAGCGCGGATAGAACGGCGTGGATTCGCTCTGGGGAATCTGCTGCACCTTGCCGAACATCTCGGAGGTCGAAGCCTGGTAGAAGCGCGTCTTCTTCTCCAGACCCAGGATGCGGATCGCCTCGAGCAGGCGCAGGGAGCCGAGCGCATCCGCGTTGGCGGTGTATTCGGGAGTCTCGAAGGAGACGGCGACGTGGCTTTGCGCCGCCAGGTTATAGATCTCATCGGGTTGCACTTGTTGCACGATGCGGATCAGGTTGGTGGCATCGGTCAGGTCGCCGTAGTGCAGGAACATCTGCACGTTGCGTTCGTGCGGGTCCTGGTACAAGTGGTCAATGCGGTCGGTGTTGAAGCTCG
Source organism: uncultured Gammaproteobacteria bacterium (assembly GCA_963789365.1). Lineage (GTDB taxonomy): Bacteria > Pseudomonadota > Gammaproteobacteria > Steroidobacterales > Steroidobacteraceae > FEN-1191. The sequence continues at coordinate 973,351 of CAWBKJ010000004.1, read as the reverse complement.
AGGCCCGGCGCTTGATGCCGTGCACCTGATAGCCCTTTTCGAGCAGGAACTCGGCCAGATAGGCGCCATCCTGGCCGGTTATGCCGGTGATCAATGCGGTCTTGCTCAAGAGCCTGCCCTCGCTATCTTCCCCAATAATGCGAAGTTTACGTCGACATTTAGCCTTGCGGACCGAAATCGTTGCACAATGATTGCCGTAGGCTGATTTCCATGGGTGGGCCCGGTGAAGGCAATGAATTACTTGGCGTGGATCTGTGGCATGGCGGTACTGTCCTGCCTGGCGATCGCGCAGGCTGGCACCCCGGAGCCCAGCTCCGCACCGGAGAGCAAGGCTGCGCCCGCAGCGGACCTGCATCTGCTGAGCGCACCGCTGGCCGCGCAGGAAGCGTCACTACGCACCTCGCTCGCCCCGACCGCGGTCGTCATCTCGCGCGGCAATAACGCTCTGGAGCTCTGGTACCCGGTCCGGCTCGCGTTTTCCGCGGATGGCACCGAGCTGCTGGCCGCTGCCATGGAGATGCTGGACCTGCTGGCCCACTCGCTCAAGGAGTACGAGCATACGGCCATTGTGGTGGCGGTCTACACCGATGCCATCGGCAGCAATGACTACAATCTGCAGCAGTCGGAGGCCCGTGCAGCGGCCGTCGTCGCCTACCTGGAGACCAAGGGGGTGGCGCCTGCGCGGATGAGCGCCAGGGGTGCCGGTGAAACAGCGCCGCTGGAGGCTCCGAATACGCCCGAAGGCCGGGACCTGAATCGTCGCTTGCAGGTCCTCATCACGCCTTTGTCTTAGCGGCGGCCATCCGTTAGGCTTGCGCGCTTTCCCAACCGAGTCAGAAGCTTAAGTCTCATGAAGGTCACTATCTTCGGATCGGGGTATGTCGGGTTGGTCACCGGCGCCTGTCTGGCCGAGACCGGCAACCACGTCGTGTGCGTCGACATCGACGAGCGCAAGGTGGCCCGCTTGAACCGGGGGGAAGTCCCGATCCATGAGCCAGGCCTCGATGCCCTGATACGCCGCAATCGCGAGGGCGGCCGGCTGGAATTTACGACCGACTCCGCGCGCGGTGTCGATCACGGCCTGTTTCAGCTCATTGCCGTCGGCACCCCGCCCGGTGAAGACGGTTCGGCCGATCTCAGCCACGTGCTCAGCGTGGCGCGCGTCATTGGCGAGAGGCTCGAGCGCTACGCCATCGTGGTCACCAAGTCGACCGTGCCCGTGGGCACCGCGGATAAGGTACGTGGCGAAGTCGCCGCAGTGCTGTCGCGGCGGCAATCGAAGATAGAATTTGACGTGGTGGCGAACCCCGAATTTCTCAAGGAAGGCGCCGCGATCCAGGATTTCATGAAGCCCGACCGGGTGGTCGTGGGCACCGACAATCCGCGCACGACCGAATTGCTGCGCGCCTTGTACGATCCCTTTACGCGCAATCACGACCGGCTGATTGTCATGGACATTCGCTCGGCGGAACTCACCAAGTACGCGGCCAATGCGATGCTGGCGACGAAGATCAGTTTTATGAATGAGCTGGCCAACGTCGCCGAACGGGTCGGTGCGGACATCGAGAAGGTCCGCGTCGGGATCGGTTCCGATCCGCGCATCGGTTACAGTTTCATATATCCGGGGACCGGTTACGGCGGCTCCTGCTTTCCCAAGGACGTCAAAGCGCTGATCCGCTCGGCGCGCGAGGTCGGATACGCCGCCGACATCCTGCAGGCGGTCGAGTCGGTCAACGAGCGGCAGAAATCGCTGCTGGTGCGCAAACTCCGGAAAGTCCTGGCTGGCGCGCTAGCGGGGCGGCGCTTCGCGCTCTGGGGCCTGGCGTTCAAGCCCAACACCGATGACCTGCGCGAAGCTCCGAGCCGGGTGATCGTGGAGGAGCTTCTGGCCGCCGGCGCCCAGGTCCGGGCCTACGATCCGATTGCCATGGAGGCGGCCGGGGAGCTGTACGCGGGGCGTGCGGGTTTTGCGCTCGCCCGCGACGCCTACGAGGCCTGCGAGGGTGCCGATGCGCTGCTGATTGCCACCGAATGGCGGGAATTTCGCAGCCCGGACTTTGATCGCCTGAGGCAGCTGCTGGCCGCGCCCCGAATTTTCGATGGCCGGAATCTCTATGAGCCCGCGCAGCTGGCGCGACTGGGCTTCGAATACTACGCGACCGGTCGCGGGCTGCCCGCACTGGCGGATTGACCCGGTGGCTGCGGCTGAGCCCACATTGATCCCCGTGGTGCTTTCCGGCGGCGCCGGCACGCGGCTGTGGCCGCTGTCACGGGAACTCTACCCGAAGCAACTGCTCCCGCTGGTGAGCGAGCACACGATGCTGCAGGACACGGTGCGACGCTTGAACGGCCTGCAGGTGGCCGCCCCGGTGGTGGTCTGCAACGAGGCGCATCGCTTTCTGGTCGCCGAGCAACTGCGCGCCATCGATTGCCGCGCCCAGGCGATCGTGCTCGAGCCGGTCGGCCGCAACACCGCCCCGGCCATTGCGCTGGCGGCGCATGCTGCCCTCGCCACGGGGAGCGCCGAGGCCATGCTGCTGGTACTTCCGGCGGACCATGTGATCGGCGATGTCCCGACCTTTCACCGAGCGGTGCACGCGGCTGCGCAGGCGGCTCGGTCCGGCCATCTCGCCGCCTTTGGCATCGTGCCGCACACGCCCGAGACCGGCTACGGTTATATCCGCCGCGGCGCCCAGATGCCCGGCGGCGCCTGGCGCGTTGCCCGCTTCGTGGAGAAACCCGAGCGCGCCACGGCCGAAGAATTCATAGCCAGCGGAGAGTACTATTGGAATAGCGGCATGTTCCTGTTTGCTGCGCGCCGCTACCTCGAGGAACTGACCCGCCACGCGCCCGACATCGCGGCGGTTTGCCAACAGGCGTTTGCCTCGGCGCAGCACGATCTTGATTTTACGCGCGTGGACGCCGCCCAATTCGCCGCCTGTCGCGCGGACTCGATCGACTACGCGGTCATGGAGAAAACCGCCGATGCGGTGGTTGTGCCGCTCGATGCGCAATGGAGTGACGTCGGCTCCTGGTCGGCACTGCACGAAGCCTGCGAGCAAGACAGTGACGGCAACGTGATCAGAGGTGATGTGCTCGCCGAGCACACGCATAACAGCTACCTGTACGCGTCCAGCCGGCTGGTGGCGGTCGTGGGCCTGAATGATCACGTCGTGATCGAGACCAAGGACGCTGTGCTGGTAGCGCCGCGCGATCGCGTGCAGGACGTGAAGGCACTGGTCGCGCGTATCAAGCACTCGGGCCGCAGCGAGCATTCCCTGCATCGCGAAGTGTTCCGCCCCTGGGGTAGCTACGACAGTCTGGACAACGGCGAGCGCTTCCAGGTCAAGCGCCTGACGGTGCGCCCTGGCGGAGTGCTGTCATTGCAGATGCATCGGCATCGCGCCGAACACTGGGTGGTTGTGTCGGGCACGGCACGGATCACCCGTGACGATGAGGTGTTTCTGCTGGAGGAGAACCAGTCCACCTATATTGCCGTAGGAGTGCGCCATCGCATCGAGAATCCGGGCACGGTTCCCCTGCACATCATCGAGGTCCAATCCGGCGGGTATCTGGGCGAGGACGATATCGTGCGCTTTGAGGACCAGTACGGACGCCAGGGAACCACCAAGTAGCGCACGCACGCGCATCGCTTAAGCCCTTCCGTGCCAAGGCGAAAAGGGGCCCAGAGGCCTCAACCCGCGGCGGGAGCTAGAGGGCGCGGAGGCATGCGCGCCGGGCAGGCGCTGAGCCTGTCAGCCGGAGCATACTCACATGACTGAGACCACAGGAACCGCGCGATGACCAAACTGACCTGCTTCAAGGCCTACGACATCCGCGGTCGCATTCCCTCGGAACTCAACGAGGATTTGGCCTATCAGATTGGCCAGTCGTACTCGGCCTTCGTCAAGCCCCAGAACGTCGCCGTGGGCCGCGACATCCGCGCAAGCAGTGCGACGCTGTCAGCGGCACTGATCCGCGGCCTGAACGACTCGGGGGTCAACGTCACTGATATCGGGTTGTGCGGCACCGAGGGCGTCTATTTTGCGACCTTCGCCGAGGGGCTGGACGGGGGCATCATGGTGACGGCGAGCCACAATCCGCCCGATTACAACGGCATGAAATTTGTACGCGAGGGCAGTCGGCCGATCAGCGCCGATACCGGTCTGGTGGAGATGCGCGCGTTAATCGAGGATGCGCGCCTGCCGCCGCGCGCCGCAAGACCCGGCAGGTCGCAAGCGCACAACATCTCCGGCAAATACGTGCAGCACCTGCTCAGTTACGTCCAGCGCAGCAAATTGAGGCCCTTTAAGCTTGTCGTCAACGCCGGCAATGGCGGGGCGGGGCTGGTCGTCGATCAACTCGAGCCGCATCTGCCCTTCGATTTCATCAAGGTGCACCATCAGCCGGACAGTTCCTTTCCCAATGGCGTTCCGAATCCGATGATCGACAGTAATCGCACCAGCACCGTCGAGGCGATGCGCAGGAGCGGTGCCGACGTCGGCATCGCATGGGATGGGGATTTCGATCGCTGCTTCTTCTTTGACGAGAACGGTGGCTTTGTCGAGGGCTATTACCTCGTAGGACTGCTGGCCGAAGCGTTCCTGAGCAAGCACCCCGGTTCACGCATCGTTCACGACCCACGCCTGACCTGGAATACCATCGAGATCGTGAAGCGCCTTGGGGGCGAGTCGGTGCTGAGTCGATCGGGACATGCGTTTATCAAGCAACGCATGCGCGAGGTCGACGCCGTGTACGGCGGGGAGATGAGTGCTCATCATTACTTCCGTGACTTCGCTTACTGCGACAGCGGCATGATCCCCTGGCTTCTGGTGCTCGCGGTAATGTCGGAAACCGGAAAGAGCCTGGGCGAGCTGGTGAGGGCGCGGCAACAGCTGTTTCCGGCCAGCGGGGAGATCAATCGCGAAATCAGCGATGCCAAGGCGGTTAGCGCGCGTGTACAGGCGCACTATGCCAAGAGCGCGCAGCAGGTCGACTTCACGGACGGCCTGTCGATGGAATTCGCACAGTGGCGCTTCAATCTGCGCAGCTCGAACACCGAGCCGCTGGTGCGTCTGAACGTCGAGGCGCGCGACAGCGAGCAGCTGATGCGGCAGCAAACCGCCGAAGTCCTGCGTTTGATGGAGACGGTATGAGCGCGCTGGACATGCTGCTGACTCGCCGCTCCATTCCCGCGCAGTGCCTCACGGAGCCGGGCCCCGATGCAGCCCAGCTTGCCCTTGCACTCGAGGTCGCCATGCGCGCACCCGATCATGGTCGCCTGCAGCCCTGGAGGTTCAAGCTCATCCGCGGGCCAGCGAAGGCGAGGCTCTGCGAGGCGCTGGTGGCCTCCGCGCTAGCGCGCGATCCGGCCACACCGCAGCGGCAGCTTGACAAGATCCGCAGCCGTACCCAGCACGCGCCGTTGATAATCGTGATCAGCGCGCGCTTCAGGGACCATCCCAAGGTGCCCGAGATTGAGCAGACGCTCAGCGTCGGGGCCGCCGCGATGAATCTGCTCAACGCCCTGCACGCACAGGGCTTCGGAGCCATCATGCTTACCGGGCCCAGCACCTACGATCCTGCATTTGCCCGGGCGCTCGGCTACGACGCTGACGAGCGGATTATTGGCTTCATGTACGTGGGGACGATCGGCTTGCTGGTTCCCGCGGCACCGGAGCGCGCTCCGCACGGTAGTTTTGTGAGTGAGTTGGAGGCTCCCTAGCCCTTCACGAGCGCGTAGGCGCCCCACGGATGTACGGCGCACCGCATTTTCACCTCTCGACGGCCCACCGGGGCTCAAGTAGGCTGCACTCGCATGTGGGGGATCACCCGATATCAGTGGACGGTGCTGTTCGCGGCTTGGTTAGGCTGGGGCTTCGACGTGTTCGACGGGCTCCTGTTCAACTATGTAGCGCCCAACTGCATTCCAGCCCTGCTGCATTTGCCGGTCGGATCGCCCGAGGCCCGAATAGCCACGCTCCACTGGACCGGAGTGCTCACATCATTGCTGCTGATCGGCTGGGCGGCGGGCGGTGTGCTGTTTGGCGCGGTCTGCGACCGAATCGGCCGGCTCCGTACCCTGATGCTGACCATGCTGCTGTATGCCGTCGGGACTGCGGCCTGCGCCTGCGCCACCAACCTGTGGATGCTTGCGGTCTTTCGCTTGGTGGCCAGTCTCGGTATCGGCGGGGAATGGGCGGCCGGCGCTTCCATGGTGGCCGAAGTCATGCCCGAGAAGCGGCGAGTCGAAGGCGGCGCGCTGCTGTACACGGCAGCGCCCTTCGGGTTGTTTCTCGCCACCTACATTAACTACCAAGTGGCAGGAGTATGGTTTGCCAACAACACCGAGCAGTCCTGGCGCTATGTATTCCTGTTTGGACTGCTGCCCGCCAGTATCGCGTTCATCGTTCGGCTGTTCGTACGCGAACCTGAGCGCTGGGAGTCCGTGAAGACACGGAGCCGTGCGAGGGTGCGGGAAATCTTTACGCCGCAATTGCGCCGTACCACCTACTTGGGAACGCTCACGGTAGTGATCGCTCTGGTTGGCTGGTGGAGTTGCAGCGCGTTCATACCCGTAATCGCCAGCGGTCTGGCGCGCTCGAGCGCCGAGCTGCGCGGACTGGACAAGAGCGGCACGCAGAGCCTGATAGAGCACTGGAAAGTCATTGCCACGATGGCCTTCAATATCGGCGGGCTGCTCGGGACCTTGCTGACGATACCGATTGCAAAGCGCCTGGGCAGGCGCCCGATGTTTGCACTCTATTTCGGGGTCTCGGCCATCGCGTTCTTCACGACTTTCGGACTCAATATGGCCGCCGAGACCCGATTGTTCATGTTTTTCGTAATTGGCGTGCCGGTGTTCGGCGTCTTCGGAGCCTTTCCCTATTACCTGCCGGAATTGTTTCCCACCCGCCTGCGCGCCACGGGCGCCGGGTTTTGCTACAACATCGGCCGCGTGCTGGCATCGGTGGGCCCGTTCGTGGTGGGCGCAGCCTCGGCCCGCGGGACGGCCACGCAGACCATTTTCTATGTGGGCTTTGCGCCGCTCCTGGGGCTGCTATTGGCCCCGCTGATCATTGAGACCCGTGGCGGCACGCTGAGCGACTAGAGGGGAACGCTCATGGACTTTATCGATCTGAAGTCGCAATACCGGGCACTGCGCAGCGACATCAATGCTCGCATCCAGACGGTACTCGATCACGGGCAGTTTATCCTGGGCCCGGAGGTGCGCGAGCTCGAGCAGCGCCTGGCCCGCTACGTCAACAGCGCCCACTGTATATCGGTGGCCAGCGGCACCGAGGCCTTGCTGATTGCCCTGATGGCGCTCGAGATCGGTCCAGGGGACGAGGTCATCACCTCGCCCTTCACATTCGTCGCCACCGCCGAGGTCATCGCGCTGGTGGGGGCCAAGCCGGTGTTTGTCGATGTCGAGCCCGACACCGCAAACATGGACGCCGGCCTGCTGGATGAGGCAATAACCGCGCGCACCAGGGCGATCATGCCGGTGAGCCTGTACGGCCAGCCGGCCGATATGGACGAAATAAGTGCGATCGCTGCGCGCCGTGGCGATATCGCCGTGATTGAGGACGCGGCGCAGAGCTTTGGAGCGACCTACCAGGGGCGCCGGAGCGGGGCGCTTTCGGCCCTCGGTTGCACGAGCTTCTTCCCCAGCAAGCCGCTGGGGTGCTATGGCGACGGCGGGGCGATTTTCACCGACGATGACGCACTGGCCCAGGCCTGCAGTGAGATCCGCGTGCACGGCCAGAGCGGCCGCTACCACCACACCCGTATCGGTGTGGGCGGGCGCATGGATACCCTGCAAAGCGCGATCCTGCTGGCCAAGCTGGCACGCTTCGACTGGGAGGTGTCGCGTCGCATAGAGCTCGGTGAGCGCTACGCCGAGTCGATCCGCGCCAGTGGCGCCAAGGCGGGCCTATTGACGGTCAGGCCCGATCGCACCAGCGTCTGGGCGCAGTACACCGTGCTGGTCGAGAACCGGGATGCCGTGCAGGAAAAAATGAAGCAGCTAGGCATTCCGACCGCTGTCCACTATCCGCGGCCCCTGCATCGCCAGCCCGCCTACGAGAAGCTCTGTGACCCGAAGCCGATGCCGGTCAGCGACTCCCTGGCCAGCCGGGTCATCAGCCTGCCGATGAGCGCCGACCTCAGCGACGCGCAGATCGAAGAGGTGGTCGGGGCCCTGGCCCGGGCCACGGCCTAACCTGATTATTTCGGGGGCCGTTTCGTCAATGCTTGCCGCGCAATTCGACGATGATCTCTACTCGGGGAGGCGAAAAAATAAGAATAAGCCGAGTTCACCACCATGGTCGGTGAAGTCAGCGTAAAAGCTGCGGATTCCTGAGCGCTGCAGCGCGAGAAATACCAAGTTGAGGTCATACGGGTTCATTTGAATTTCCGGGTCCATGTCCGCGGCGGGTGCGGGCGGTGGCGGTTCGCCCAGATCGGCGCCGGTCGGCCCGGCGTTCACCACTGAGCGCGGCGTGGAATTGCGGTATAAAAGTTGAATGGCTCCGATACCACCGGGGCGCATCAACTGCAGGAGCTTGGCCAGAATGACTTGCCCGCGTTCGAATGGAATGTGCTGGAACACGATGCAGGAGTGAAGCAGGTCAAACTGTCCGCTAAGGCCCGAGAGTTGGTCGTCCGACTGGATCAGCCGCACATTCCGGATGTTGCGGAGCTCACAATTTCGCCGAGCCTCCTGCAACATGGCCTCGGACACATCGAGCCCGACGACCTCGGCGGCCACTGCCGCAAATGGCAGCAGCAAGCGTCCCACACCACAGCCGAAATCCACAACATTCCGGGGCGAAAATAGCGGGTCGATATTTTTTCGGATGGTGGAAAGCAGGTATTCGACGTGCCCCTGGCCCGAGGCAAAGAATTCCTTTTGGGCAGCGTCGTCGAGGGCCACGCGTCGGTAGCGGGGGTCGGTGATGACGGCGAAATAGGGGTCGCGCCTGCCCCATTCTTCCCAAGCAAGATCCGTGTTCATGTCCAAGAAAATACCCTCACGGATTCCTGGCCCGCAGCTCCTCGAACAGCGATTCCCACCGGGGCACGATTGCGCTGGACTCGTATTGCGCGGAGACCCGAAATCCCTCCGACTCCATGGCCGCGCGCCAGCTGTCCTGTGCCGGATCCAGGACGGTGCGCATGGCATCGGCGAGCCCGAGTACGTCGTAGGGATCAAAATATAGCGCGGCCTTGCCATAGATCTCGCGATGCGCCGGAATATCCGAGGCCACCACAAGGCTACCGCAGCGCATCGCCTCTACCCCGGAATAATCAAACCCTTCACCGAAGCTTGGGCAGAGCGTCGCACGCGCATGCCGGTATAGCACTCGCAGTTCCGAGGGCAGCAAGTTGCTCAGCAGGAAGGCTTCACCGCGTGCCAGCCACGGCCGAAGTTGCGCGATTATCGGTTCATGGTGCCAACCCAGTTCTCCCACGACTATGAGCTTGGGCCGCGTGGAATGCTCGGCGCGCAATCGCGCCCACGCGGCCAGGACATTCAGGTGATTCTTCCTGGGCTCGAGGGTTGAGACCATCAGCAGATAATTAGGGGGTTCCTGGAGGTGAGCACGAGCGGCCAGGCGACGGTGTCGAGGACCCCCGGACGCACGCATGAGTCCTTCGTTGCGGTGGGAATCAATAATCTCATGCACCCGGCCGGCCGGCGACGGGTCCTTGAAGTATTCGTCTGAAACCATGTTTGGAATGACGACCGATCGTGCTTCGGCGCGCGGAAAAATGGAGAGCAAGTCGTTTCGCGTGGCCTGTGACACACAGGCGAACCAGGCACCCTTAGAAACATTGTGGCGCAGCGCATGATAGTGGAACGTCTGGTGCCAGTTGCCCTTGGAAATCGTGTGCGGCATCAGGATGGGGATGGCATCGTGGTAGCGGACAATCAATTTCGTGTTGGCCGACACGGCGCCGGGATAGGGGGTTTCACTCACCATGAAATCGAATTGGGAGGTATCCAGACGCAGATAGATACTGCAGCCGAGTTTTCGGGTGACCAGGGCTCCCGCGTGCATTGCTCCCCAGGGGACCCTGGCGATTCGATACCCGGCGCGACTTATGATCGGCAGGTCTTTGGCGGCCAGCGTCCGCGCGAACAAGCGTCGCCATAGATAATCCTGGAAGTAACCGGCCGGAAGGCGACTGAGCCGCTGACGATGGCCAATCGCCTGCCGTGCGTACATCGCGAGGGTCAGCAGCGTGGCGCGCAGCTGACGAGTACGCACGGGTCTTTCGAGCGACAGGATCACCCGGCCCAGCCTGTTCAGGTCCTCGTCGGGTACGGCGGCTCGGGCGGAGGGAGCGGTGCTTTGCGGAAGTCCGGGGGCGAGCACCGTCGCGGAGGTTTGAATCAACCCCTCGACCTCGAAGTTGTCGCTCGCCACAAGATGCCTGAAGAGCAGCCGGCTCGACTGGGGGATACCGGCATGTCCTCCCAGGGCAGGACGCATCTCCAGCAGCACCCTAAGCTTGCGCCGCACGAAGGATGCCTCAGGGTAGTCGGTCAAGGTCGCGATTCTTGCGTTGCCAGCCGTTTTTAAATATATAGGAAACGTCGTGGGGCAATGCGGCCCGCCTAATCAACAACCGACTCGGGTCGCCCCGCGGGGTAGAGGGCCCGTGAGACAATCGGCACCGCCGGTTTGCCCGTGCTGGTGGAACGGCTGCATTCACGATCGGATCAGCATAACTACCTTCGCCGCGGACATGCAACGCTATTCGGGAAAAATGCCGCATAATCATCGGGACCCACCCCTAACATATTTGTCTTTCTGGCCCCGCTTGCCCTCCGCGGTCCACAGGCTCGGTTCGCTGCGCGCGGGCTGGGCCGGTGTGTAATGATCGCCGGCAGAGCCCGCAATTGGTGAGCAGCGCCGCCAGACACCGACGGCGCGCTCATTCCCGCGCGCTGATCTCGGAGTGGCATCAGTGAAAAGTTCCCTTCCCAGCGTGCTGAAGTCCCTGCTTGCCCGCGACCGCCTGTTCGCCTGCGTGGTGCTTTTGCCCACCGCGGTGGCCGCGATTTACTACGGCCTGCTGGCATCGGACGTCTATGTCTCCGAATCCGAGATCGTCGTTCGCACCCACGCGACGGCGAGCCAATCCGAGAGCACGGTCGGAACGCTGCTGAGAACGACGGGACTTGGGCGCCAGGATGACAGTCCGGCCCTGGTGTGCGATTACATACTGTCACGCGATGCGGTACACGAGCTGGAAGCGATGCTAAATATCAGAGGGCTGTATGCTGCATCCCACATCAGCGTCCTCAACCGGTTTCCAGGCCTGAGCTGGAATGCCAGCTTCGAGAACTTTTACCAGTACTACAACAGGCACATTGCCGCAGGCGTCGATCCGGCATCCGCCATTGTCACCCTCACCGTGCGTGCCTACTCGGCGCAGGATGCGCGCAACATCAATGAGTCCCTGCTGCAGGTCGCGGAGCGCATGGTCAACACCCTCAATATCCGCAGCCGTCAAGACGAAATACGCAATGCCGAGCGCGACCTTGAGGCAGCGACAGAGAAGGCGCGTATGGCGGCGCGGGCGCTCGACGCCTATCGGTCCAAGAATGGGGTCTACGAGGCCAACAAGCAGGCGGAGCTGGAACTCGCGGGGATCGAGAAATTGCAGGATGAGCTGATGGCCAATGAGGCCTACCTGGCACAGCTGACCGATGTGGCGCCGCAGAACCCGCAGATTGCGACTCTGCGCAAGCGCAGCGACAGCCTCCGCCAGCAGATCGCGAGCCAAACAGGCAGAGTCTCCGGCCCCAACGTCTCCCTCGCCTCGCATGCCGCGGCCCTTGACCGCCTGCAAGTTGATCTGGGTGTGGCGGACAAGCTGGTGGGCAGCGCCATCGTGTCGTTGGAAACTGCGCGCAGCCAGGCCCTCAACAAGGATATCTACGTGGAGCGCCTCGTCAGGCCCAGTCTGCCGGATTATGCGATGGAGCCGCGCCGTGCCCGATCCGTGCTGACAGTCTTGCTGGTGTCACTGCTGGCCTGGGGCGTGCTGAAGCTGATAGTGGCCAATATACGGGAACATGCGGACTAGCCTCATGGCTGTAGCGACAGGTGAATCGTTCCGCGAATCGCTGAGGATCCAGGGTCGGGTGCTCTACGCCCTGCTTATGCGCGAGTCGATCACGCGCTTTGGACGGGCGAACCTGGGTGCGCTGTGGCTCGTGGCGGAGCCGATGATATTCACGCTCGGCGTGGCGACGCTGTGGGCACTTTCAGGCCTGCGCCACGGGACCGGCATTTCCCCGGTGGCGCTGGCTGTTACGGGTTATTCATCGGTGCTGATGTGGCGCAATGGTGTGAGCCGATGCGGATCGGCGCTCGAACAGAACCGGGCGCTGCTGTTTCACAGAAATGTACGCGCTATTGACGTATTTGCGGCACGGATCCTGCTGGAGGCGCTGGGCGCAACGGCATCATTCGCGCTATTGGCGCTGGGCTGCGCCTACCTTGGATGGATGCCTTACCCGGTGGATCCACTCAAGGTGATAACCGGCTGGGTATTGTTGGCGTGGTTCGGGGCGGGCCTCGCCTTGTTGGTGGGGGGCGCCACCGCATTTTCGGGCGTAGTCGATAAGATCTGGCATCCGACGGCGTACTTGCTGTTCCCGCTGTCGGGAGCTGCATTTATGGTGGCGTGGCTGCCGCAGGGCATGCAGCGCGTGGTGCTGTGGCTGCCGATGGTCCACGGCACGGAAATCATTCGAGAGGGATGGTTCGGCACCCGGATGCACGCGCATTACGACATGGGCTATATGACGGCGTGCTGCCTGCTGTTGTCGCTTGGAGGACTGTTTGTGGCCCGCCGGGCCGACCGGCACGTGTCGCCGTGACACTGGCGGTCGAGAATGTGTCGCACGGGTACAAGACCCGGCACGGCAAGCACCCGGTTCTGCAGAATGTCAGCTTTGCGCTTGCGCGCGGGCGCAATCTGGGAATTCTGGGCCGGAACGGGTCGGGCAAGTCGACATTGATAAGGCTGCTAAGCGGCGCTGAGCGACCGGATGTAGGAGTGATACGACGGGGCATGACTGTGTCCTGGCCCCTGGCATTTGCGGGGGCCTTTCAGCCTCACCTGACGGCGTTGGACAACGTCAAATTCATTTGCCGGGTGTACGGAGTCGATTATCGTACGCGGGTCAGCTTCGTAAAGGACTTTGCAGAACTCGGGGGCTATTTTCGCGAACCCGTGTTGCATTACTCGCACGGCATGCTGACGCGACTTGCTTTCGCGCTCTCGATGGCCATTGAATTCGACTGCTTTCTCATCGACGAAGCCATGGTGGTCGGCGATATTCGCTTTCATGAGCGCTGCCACCACGAGCTGTTCCACAAGCGTCGTGACCGGGCGTTCGTGCTGGTCAGTCACGACGCCAACGTGATTCAAAGGCACTGTGAGGCGGTCGGGGTGTTGCATGAAGGCCAGCTGGCTCTATTCCCGAACTTCGAAGCGGGGTACGAGTTTTATCAGGAAACGATGAGGGCGGCTCCGGAAACGGAGGAGCTGTGAAAGGCGCGCTTCGAAAGCAGGTGTACAGCGACCTTCCGCGTAAGACGGGTGTTGCGGCAACGGAGCGTTGGACGAAGCGGCGTCGCGCAAAACCGGTGATGGGAGTGATGAGATGCTGAAGGCGAGCGTAGTCATCAACACCTACAATCGCGCTTCACTGCTACGTGATGCCATTCTGTCGGTATCCAGGCAGACCTATCCGGAAATTGAGATTGTCGTCGTCAACGGACCATCCACGGATAACACCGAGGCGGTCCTTGATGCTCTCGAGGCGGGTGGCATCAAGTTCAAGCGCGCGACATGCCCCAGGACAAACCTCTCCCAGTCTCGCAATATCGGCATTGGGGCGAGCTCCGGTGATGTCGTGTTCTTTATCGACGACGATGCTGTCGCCCACCGGGAATGGGTCAGTCGGCTGATGCCACCCTACCATGATCATCACGTGGGCGCCGCGGGCGGATTCACCTTCGATCACACGGGAGTGGCGTTTCAGTGCCGATACACGGTGTGTGACCGGTATGGAAATGCCACTTACTTTGCCACCCTGGACCCATCTGCGCTGATCGGAAGGCCGCGAGTCGGGCAGTATCCGTCGTTGCTGGGGACCAATAGCTCTTTTGCCAGTTCGGTGCTGGAGGAGATAGGGGGCTTTGACGAGACCTTCGAATACATGCTCGATGAGACCGACGTGTGCGTACGCATTGTGGACCGGGGCCTGCGCATCGTCACAGTACCGGATGCCTACGTGTTCCATAAATACGCTCAGAGCCACATGCGGGCGGTTACAAAATTGCCGCGCTCACTTGTCGCGCCGGCAAGAAGCAAGGCCTACTTTTGCTTCAAGCACGCAGCAAGCGAAACCGGCAAGGGCCTAGCGGGCGAGATCGTGAACGAAATCGAGCGATATCGGAAGGAGATCGAGTTTTCAAACAGGTGGTTTCTGGATCACAAAAGCATCAGTCCCGCCCATTATGCGAAATTGAACAGAGACCTCTCGGAAGGGCTCGATGACGGGATCAGGCGCGGGTTAGCGTTGCGGGCGACCGAGTCGGACAGGGTCTTCACGGGACAGAGTGCCAGGAGCCGACCGGCATTCCTGCCGGTCAGCTCCAACTCGAGCGGGTCTCTGAGCGCGGATAGGGCGCTGCGGGTGTATTTCGTCTCCCAAGGGTTTCCGCCTGCGGACACGGCAGGGATTGCACGCTGGACCCTTGAAAGCGCACGGGAGCTGTGGCGGCGCGGGCACGAGGTGCACGTAATCACACGCAGCCAAACCAAGGCAAGCCATGTCGACTGCGTCAGCGGAATCTGGGTCCATGCGGTGCCGGATGCGATCGACGATGACATCATCCTGCCGCCACCCGTACCACTGCCGCCCTCAATAATGCGGCGCGCCTCGGCGGTGCTCACGGAGATTCAACGGTCCGCGGGCATCTGGGGCGTGGATGTGGTATCGGCGCCGATCTGGGATGTCGAGGGGGTGATGTGTGCGGCGTATCTTCAGGTCCCGGTGGTCACCTCCCTTCACACAACCTACAAATTGGTCACGAGATTCAAGCCCGAATGGACACGGAGCGTCGTGTACCGGTCAAAACATGTCGACAAGGTGATCCGAGCTGAGCACTGGCTTCTGCAGCATTGCACGGCGGTATTGGCGAATTCAAAGCAGATCATCGCTGACATCGACAGGGAATATTCTGGTGTACTTGCGAGCCGTTCCGACTCGGTAGCGGTCGTGCCGCACGGCAGCAATGTTCCGTTGACAAGCCCGCAAGGCCGTGACGGACGCGCCGCTTCGCCGTCCAAGAGGGTGAAGGTGCTCTTTGTGGGACGGATCGAATCCCGCAAGGGGGTCGACGTCCTGCTCGAGGCGATGCGAGCGCTTGGAAGCAGGCTTGAACTGATGGAATTTGACGTGGTAGGAGACAGTCCCGGCGCGGGAGATGCCTATGCCAGCCGTGTTATGGGCATGGCCGAGTCACTCCACCGAAGATGGACACGGACCCGGCTGACGCTTCATGGATATGTTTCGGATGACGAGCTTGAAGAGTTCTACCGTGCCGCCGACATCCTGGTGATGCCAAGCCGTTTTGAGAGCTTCGGACTGGTGTTGATCGAAGCCATGCGTCATAGCATCCCGGTCATCGGCTGCGATGTCGGAGGCATGCGCGAGATAATATCGGAAGGGGTCGATGGCTTCCTGGTCGGAGTGGACGACGCCGCGGGGCTCGCCGAGCGCATTGGCCGGCTCGCCACCGACGGGGACTTGCGCGCGCGTATGGGCCGAGCCGCCAGGAGCAGCTACGAAATCCGATTCACGGCCGCACACATGGGAGAACAGGTCGAAGCCATGTTTAGGCGTCTAGGGACGAGTGCAAGCTATGAATGACACGGATCTGGCGCGCTGCAGGGAATTCGCTCGAGTGCTATTCGGTGGCGGCATCGATCCTCACGTCATGGACGCTGCGTTCGGTTTTTGCGATTCCTTTGATGACTTCCGCGTCAGGCTCGTGGCTGAGATGGCACCACACAACGAAATTGCGAGGGGCATTATGGACAGATGGGCAGAGGTGCTGAAACCGAGCCACGAGGCAATCGATGGAAACGCGTTACTGCACATGCTTGAGGCCGTATCGGTACGAATGGAGGGATTGCAGGAGAAACTGCGGGCAGCGTCCGATGAAAACCTTGAGCGGCTGCGGGCCATCGACGCCAATGCGACCACCCTGATATCGCTTCAGGAAAGCGTTGCTGCAATGCGCCAGTCCCTGGCGTCCATTCGCCTGCGTCTCGAAGTGCTTGATGAAGTATCGGCTGCGCCCGACGGGCCGGGGAAATGATTGCGCGCGATGAAGTGGTTGGCCTGTATCGCCTGATCCTGGATCGGGCGCCGGAATCCGAGCAGGTCATCAACGAAAAACGCATGGCAGCGACACTCGCCGCAGCCGCTGTCGAGATGCTGACGTCCGAAGAATTCGCGATGAAGCATGCGGAGGCCATTACCGCAATGTCGGACGTATTGCGCTGAACAGCAGCCGCTATATCAGCAATACAGGGTAGCCTGCGCCGTACTTGCGCGTCGGGGAACAGTGTCGGGGCAGAGCAGAGTTCGATGAGAAAAACACTGATAATGGCCAGCGGAGTGCGCTCCGGCTCGACATTTATTGCCGAGTCGATCGCGTACCATTTTCAGGCGGCCGCAGGCATGATGTTGTTCGATCTCACAAAGGAACACCTTGATGCCCTGAACCACAGATCCCGGGCACCCGAGATCCTGAGACGACTGCATTCACTGTGGACAAATGCCGAAGGGTGGAGCGCGACCAAGATCATGTGCAACTCGCTTTCCGTGATGATTCGTGAAAGCAAGCGTAAAAATGAACTCAAGACCGCGCTGTTTGGGCCCAACACTTACTGGATTGTGGTCCGACGCCGTGACCGGATACGGCGGGCCGTGAGCCTGGCGTGGGCAAAGCGTTCCGGGGCGTGGCACGTATACGAAGAAGGGCACGCCACGGGCTCCGGCACGCCCCCGGTCGTCGAATCGCGCGCGGCACTCGAGGAAATACTATTGGACGACGTCTATCTGGAGGCGCTGTCTGAGAATATTTCTCCAGATCGATGCATCGAAGTCATATACGAGGACTTTCTTGCAAATCCAGCGCCGGTGATCGACAGGCTGCACAGTGTATTGGGGTGTGCGAAGGCGCCGGGCGCAATGCCGTTTCGGGACCTCACCAAGATTCGTCCAAGTGACTCCAGTCAGAAGCGGCATGCGGTGGCGGATTTCAAGGAGTGGATCAGGGAGAACCACCACAGCGTCGCAACACCCACGGAAGTGGCGGAGCGCGAAACTTGGACCCGAGCGATGCGCAAGCGGATCGTCGGGCAGTTTCTGCAGGGACGCCAGTCGATTCGATCCCTGGCGCGCACATACGGCATTAGGGAGTATCTGATTCGCTACTGGGTGGCGGCGCATAGGCATGGCGAGCTGCCCGATGGTGTCGGGGCGCGGGAACAGGTGACGCTGCTGCGGGCCCTGCACGCTTCGCTGGCCAAGAAGCTCAATGCACTGGCGCGGAATCGTCCTGCCAAGAAATAATCAAAGGGAACGATGGCGCGGCCGCTGAAGTGCCCCTGCGCTCATGACAGTCGGCGGCGGGGATAGTGAATCTCCGCTTCAGCTCAAATCGACGCGGTATCCGGCGTCATCGCACCCCCACCAAGTGCCTCAGCACCATGCGATAGGGGCTCCTCCACCAATCGTTACTGGGCTTGCGCCGGCGGCAGCGAGAAACCAGCGCGTCGAGCGCCTGCTCCGGTGCCAGCAGGCCGGAGCCGCCTCGGTCGAAGTAGACCGGGTATTCGAGCAGCGCTCCGGCGACGAGCTCATCAAGCGTGAGCTGCCGCCGCCGCCGCTCGCTGGACGGGAGCATGTCGCGCGTTAGCCCCCAGCCCGAATAGAAAGGACGACCGTAGCAGGTGACCGCGCGGCCGCGCAGCAGGGCTTCGAAGCCCGTAAGGGAAGTCATCACATGCACTTCATCGACCAGCGGCAGCAGCTCGGCCATGTTCACGTCGCCGATTACTTCGTCACACAGGGCCGCTGCGTCGGTGGGGGACTCCTGCTGGATGCGCATGCGTGCCACGACGTCGGGGTGCACCTTGTAGACCACGTAAGCGTCAGGATTCTCTCGACGCACGGTGTCGAGAAGCGCCATATTCGTGGCGGGGTACCGGGTTGCAAACGACATTGCCGCATCCGTGGGGACCTGGCCGGGTACCAAAATCACCCGCGACTTACCGCGAGGACGCTGCCAAATATCGGATCCCACGTTGTACTTCGTGACATGCTCTGCGACGATGCGCTCGCGCAGGAGGCGAGCCCGACACAACAGCTCGCGGTCAAATGTCCTCGTCGCCAGGAGGGATTCCAGGTCCGACGGGCGGGTGGCATCGAAATGGATTCCTTGCCGATCCATAACCCAGGAAAGCGGCCGGACCAGATCAACGCCCAGACCGACCGATCTCAAGAAACCGTCCTCAATTCGCAGCACGGTTATGGAGGGCGGCAAATCTTCCGGCAGCGGCGTCAAGCCCCAGGCCACGATCCACCCGTCGGCGGGCAATATATGGGACCGATGTAATCGGACCAGCTTGCGGCCCGGAAAGCAGCGGTGGAGGTCGGGCCACTTCACCAAGGAAATGCCGAGGGTGTACAGCACCCGCGGCATATCGGGAAATCGCGCGGCGAGATCAATGGTGCGGTGCATAGGCCCATCCCCCATCCCTGCGCGCTCGCGCAGACTGCTCCTGCCACCGGTCGATTAGATGATCCACCAATCGAAAATGCTCGCCCCAGGTGGGCACCGAGTAACCCCGAATACGCTCCAATTGCCGGTGTCGCCGGGTACTGTGAGGTGTCGTGTAATCCAAAATGGCGCTTTGCCAAGCCAACTCTTCGGCCGGATCCAGGTATTCGGGAATTTCACCGGCAATTTCGCGAAACACCGGCAGATCGCTGGCTATGACGGGGACACCGAGCGCCAGAGCTTCGACCAGCGGCATCCCGAATCCCTCGATGAATGATGGAAACAGCAGCGCCCGGGCGTGCGATAGCCAAGTGGACAATTCTCGATCGCTGCAAGCAGGCTTCTCTAGGACGTGCTCTTTCAGGATCGGACAGCGATCGAGCAGCTCCGTGACGGGCCGGCATTCCCACCCGCGGCGGCCGATGACCACCAGCTTTGGAACCGCAGGGCCGAGTCGATCGGCGAGCCGGCGCCAAAGTCGCAACAACAGCAGGTGATTCTTCCTTGGTTCAATGGTGCCCAGGATCACGAAATAATTCGCCGCCAGCAGGGGCCGCTCGGAGGGGGGTGGCATCGGCGCGGGTGCAAGTGGCGCCACGACACACTCGGGCAGCCGCAGCCCATGGGCGCTGCCGTGGTGCGCAAGGGCTGCGCGGGTGGCCTGGGAATTCACGATCAGTGCCTTGCCGGTATGGAACATGGTTTTGAGGCGACGCGCGTGACGCTGTCCTTCGCCCGCCCGGGAATATTGCGGGTGACTGACGGGAATCAGATCGTGTGCGAAATAAAGCGGAAGCAGGCGGCGCTTGGCTACGGCGGCAGCGTAGCTCGAATGTTCCAGACCGCTGTGCCCGGTATGGATCAGTATCTGGTCGCTTAAGCGACCGGATGGCCAGGCGATGCCGCGGGCGAGGCTTGCGGTGAGGCGTCGCGCGGATCCTGCCCCGCCATCGAGGAGGGCCTCGAAGAGGCGTTCGGACTCGCGCGGCCCGAGCTCCAGCCACTGATGCGCGATGCGAACGAGAGCCCGGGCGCGATGGCCGTAGTGGCGCACGTAGGCATGGCCGACGCGGTCGATGCCGGTCGGGAGCAGTGCCTGAAACGCGCGTTTTACCAGCCGGGTGACATCTATGAGCATCGGTTTCGGGCCGCTCCAAGTGACCCGTCAATACGGGTTGCCAATGTGTACTACGCTGTAAATAGAGTAAATCGAAGTCGATAGAATCGTAAGAAACTTTTGCAGCTCCGCGGAGGAGGAATTGGCGACATACATAACGTCCTTGTTGTGCATGGGAAAGTCCTGCGCAATCAGGAAGCTGCGCGGGTCCTTGAGGTCCAGGCGATAAACCACGGGAACGGTGCCATCCGGGGTCGTGGGAAGCGGTTGAGCGCCTGCTGTGACCAGGGAGCGATCCTCGAAGCGGAAAATGAAGATGCCACGCGCGTCCGAGCGGGCATCCTGCAGGCCGTTGATCCGCCCCAAGGCTTGCGCCAGCGTAATGCCCTGCGCCTCGAAATTGATTTCGTCGTTCTTACCGGTAGCGCCCAGCGCCGTAAAACTCAGCGGTTGATAGAGTGCAGCGAGTACATCGCCGCGCTCAAGGATGACGTTCTGCTTCGGGTCTTGGATAATCGCGTCCAGTGGCATGGTGAGCACCTGGTCGGCGCGGCTCAATTGAATGGTGATCTTGCCCAGCGGCTGACGCACGCCGCCGGCTGCCGCCAGCGCGTCCAGAACGCGCTCACCTTTGGCCGTCAGCGGCATGCGCAGGCTCTGCGTCACCTCGCCCACGACCGTGACATTGGAAGTGACGTTGTGACTCACGCTCACCAGCACCTGCGGCTGGTTGGCTTTGCCACGGAGCCGAGCGGCAATCTCGGCACCGACTTCATGCGGTGACTTGCCCGCGGCCGTGACTAGGCCCGCAAATGGGATACTGATGGTGCCGTCGGCGGCCACCATTTGCTCCGGCAAACTGGTGGACCGGGTCGTAGCGCCCGTGGCGGCCGCATCGGTGCTGCTGCTGACCCCAAAGAGCACCGCTGGAGCCGCCTCCCAAATCGAAACGGCCAGCATGTCGCCGGGCCCCAGGACCAGCTCCGGCAAGGCGGTACCGGGCGGGAGCGCATCGGCAAAGGAGCTGCGCACTTGCGCTATAAGCAATTTCCGTGCGACCTCATCGTTGACATCGATCACGGGAATCTGCGGGGTGGCCTGCTTTTGCTCCACGATGTGCGATCGGCTGGGGCCGCTGGCCGCGAGCCAACCCGATTCGCAACCGGACAGGCTGGCCATGAGGGCAATCGCTGGCAGCCAATATCTGCAACGCAAGCCATGGCCGGCGCGCCAGGCGGTAGGCAACAAATCGTGTGCGCGGTAACTCATCCGGCAACGGCGTCCGGAAGCGAGACAATGATCTTGTGGGTAGCGGATCAAGGGTCGGGCAGGGAGCGGTTTTAAATTCGACTGAATTAACGTCTCCCCGAATCGGATTCGGTCGCCTACCGTGCAGTATGGGCCGGTTTTGTAGATTGCGCGCGGTCCGCGCGGGCTCGCGCGATAGGGCTCAAACCGCATCCAGCTTGCCACCAATAGGCGCTTTAGGCAATACAAGTGCCCCTGCCGCGCAAGTGGACTGATGACCTCTCTGGTGTACGGCCAGCAGCGAGCAATTCCCATCAAAATGAGGCTCAGCTTGAGTCGCAGGCCCAGTGCGGCGCTCAGAACAAACTTACGCCAGTTTGACGTGCGACCCGGTAGCGGCGGAATCTATTTCGGTGCTGGGCCGGCCATCCCCCCTTTCGTCGGTGTACATGAGCTGGTGTGAGCCCAGCAAGACCACGTCGCCGTCATTGAGATTGTGAGAGTGCACCCGCTTGCCCTTTAAGAACATGCCGTTCCTGCTATTGAGATCCTCAATCACACTAAGGCGATCGCTGGTGACGATCAGGGAGTGATGGCGGCTGACCGCGTGGTCGTCAACGCGTACGTCGGCATCCGAGGCGCGGCCGATAATTACCCGCCCGACGCGCAGCGCGTATTCTCCGATGGTGCGCCCTTGATGCACCACCAGCAAGCGTGCGACGGGAGTGCCTGAGTGAGCGTCGCCAAGCTGCGCCGCGGGGTGGCCCGGATTGCCGCGCATAGCGAGCGGCGAGTTGCCGCCAGCGCGGCGAGCGGAAAATTCAACCCATTGCAATTCTTCCACGGCAGCCTCGACATCGGCGGGCAGCACGTGGTCGCGGTCGGCATTAAAGGCAGAGAGCATCGCGGTATCGCACAGCGTGTTGGCTAAGCGTGGTACGCCCCCGGTATACCGGTTGATAATTTCGAGGCAGCCGGGGTGGAAAATCTCACGGCCCTGCGAGCCCGCGACTTCCAGGCGATGCAGGATGTACTCCCGCATCTCATCAGGGTTGAGTGCTGCGAGATGGAATCGCAGCCGTACGCGCTGCACGAGTTGCGCCAGCTCGGGGGCATCCAACTTCTGGTTGAGCTCGGGTTGCCCGGCCAGAATGATGCGCAGCACCTTTTCCTTGGTAGTCTCGATCCCCGAGAGCATGCGGATCTCTTCGAGCACGCGCAGGCCCAGATTCTGTGCCTCGTCGACGATCAGCAAGACCTTGCGGCCGGCCGCGCATTGTTCGATGAGAAAATTGTTGAGGGTGGCGAGCAGTTCAGCTTTCTTCATCTGAAAGGGGGTGAAACCGAACTGGACCAGTACGGCTTGCAGGAACTCGGTCGATGTTACTTGCGTCTGGTTGATCTGCGCGACCACCACATCGTTGTCGAGTTCGCGCAGCAGGGTCTCGATGAGCGTGGTCTTGCCTGAGCCGATTTCACCGGTTATGACCACGAAGCCGTCGGTAAACCAGACAGTCGACTCCATGTACGCTTTGGCGCGCGCATGGGCCTTGCTCAGGTAAAGGAACTGGGGATCGGGGCTGAGCCGGAAGGGCAATTCCTTGAGTTTAAAGAGCTCCAAGTACATTCAGTCTCTCGCAACTCTACAAGCGATTGGTGCGACTGTTAGATTCGCCCACTGACGCGCCGATATCAAGGTACATTGGCCATCGGCATCGCCGGTCGACGAAGCTACCGGCGGATGCGCCGAATTGCTGGCGCTTGTGGGCATCCGGTCTGTAAGGTCAGCATGGCTGCGTGCCCGGCCGTTGCCAGGCACGTCTGGATCCCGGGATCAGGGGAACGGAGTTCGAGTCGCATTCGATCAGTCACTGGGACGTCTCGGCACGTCGTTCGGCCACTGCGGGACGGAACGCTCGCTCGGATGCCGAATACCCAGCCCGGTGATGGGTACTCGCCGCTGACAAATCCTGAGCTTTAGGGAGCAGCCCGCTACGAGTGCGCCCCAGTTGCCGCTCCATGGCGGGTGCTCCGGCAGCGTTCCCATCCAGGTTTCGGCAGGGCGGCGATGGCGGCGAGATCCTGGAATGGGCGTTGCACGGACCATCGGATCAGCGACCGCTGAGCTCGAAGAGCTTGCGGCGTGCGGCGAACCACGACTCTCCGCCCAAGCGCTTCGCGACTTTCTTGGCGTTCCACCAAAGGTGCTGCCGCAGCGCCGCTCCCCGGTGCCCGGACGCAAGCGAGACCACTTCGGCATCGGGTGTACGGCGGGTTACGGAGAACCGGCCGACGACGGCTATGCCGTCGATCGTCATGACGGTGCGCCGTGGCTCCGACGTAAAAAGCACGCGGATTCCGGCCTCGGCCGCCGCGGTTGCCACCGCCCGCGAAAAATAGCCGCCCGGCACCGATGCCAACGTCACGGGCGCGCCGAGCAGATCCTCGAGGCGCGCCCGGCTGTCGAGCCACTCGCGACGTATCGCGTCCTGTGCGAGATAACTCATGCGCCTCGGATGGCTTGCCGAGTGAGTGCCAACAATGTGCCCGCTTGCATGCAGTTCGCGCAGTCCCTCGGGTGTCATGAAGCCCCGAGTACCGATGAAGTCGGTTGCCACGAAGAAGTGCGCACGCCAACTGCGTTTGCCAAGTGCACGCAGAATGCGCGTCGGCGCGCTCGCGCCGCCGTCGTCGAAGGTGAGAACGAGCGCCTCGCCCACCCCCGTCGCCGCGGCGGGCTCAGCGAAGCACAGCGGTGCATCGTTGCCGAGGGATGCCGCGATCAGAGCAAGGTGCCGCTGAAACTGCGCCTCGGCCAGCTTGTAGGAACCTGCAGCGGCACCCGCGAAGCCGCTATCGTCGGCGCCGTCGTCAGCGAGTACATCGTGATAAATGAGCGCTGTCGGTCTCATACAGCGTTACGAAGTCTTCGGTGGTAGTGCAGGTACTTGCTCAGCCACGGCTGTCCCCAGTTCTGCGATGGAATGTCGGTGACGGGTAACGGGCTCGGGCGTCCCGCGGCGATCGCAAGCAGTCGCTCGCGGATGGCGTCAGCGTTCTCCAGAAACACGCGTTGTTGGATTCGCACATGCGACTCGCGCAGCGCATCAAACGGATATCGATAGTAGCCATAGATCGGTCCGGTATCAATGCCGTCGTCGATCGCGAGCAGCGTCATGCCCACGTTGCCAGGATCGTCGGACGCAAGCGCCCAGAAGCAGCCGTGCGAGTTGCGGTACTGCGGGCAGATTCCAGGATGCAGCACGAACGTGCCCAGTCTGGGTACAGAGTAGACGCCGCGTCGTAGGAGCCACTTGCACCGCGCCAGTGCGAGGTCGGGAGCAACGCGTTCGAGAAATGCGCGAACTGTGTCATCGTTCGGGTCATGTGTCCGCAGCACCGGCGTCGCTGGATCAGGAGCCTTCCATGCACCCGCCGCACTCGCAACCGCCGTGCGCTGCCACGCCGCGTCTGCACTTGCAAACGCGAACCGGTAATACAGCCGAAACGCGAGCACGTCGAGCAGCCGTGCCGTCCCCACCCGGCGGCGCTCGGCGCGCAGTCGCCGCCACAATACTTCGCGCCGTTCCTCTATTTCGACGATGCCGACGAGCTCAGCGAAGCTCGCAAGCCAGCGGCTGATGAGATCGCGGTTGAATACATCGTTGCGGTGGCAGATCAGTACAACTCGCGCCTTCAACATCACCTCCGCCGGGACGGTATGACTTATCGGGACCCTCAGTCACTGAATTGAAAGCTTAGCGCGAATGGGCCAGTCGGCCGACAGTAATCGACGATCAGAGCAGGTTGAACGGGCGAGAAGGGCGAGTACTACGAGGTGTTCCAGGACGAAGACGCCCAGGGAAATCCTGGCTGGAAAATAGCTACCGTACCGCCTACCGTACGGCACTTTTCCAGGGCTGGGGATTTACACAAAAAGGCCTGTTTTTATAGTGGTGGACGGTACTGGGATTGAACCAGTGACCCCTGCCGTGTGAAAGCAGTGCTCTACCGCTGAGCTAACCGTCCGCTGTTGTGTAGGGCCGGGAATTCTAAGGGCCGGGCTGTGCCGACGCAATCGCGGGGCTTGGGGGTCGTGTTAATTGGCGCCTTGATCTGAGGCTTATCCCCGGTCCAGGCGTACGCATAGACACGGACGGGGTGCCGATACAAGCCGTGGCAGGGGTGCGCACGAGCAGATACCATGCGCGACCTCTATGAGCAGCGTCGTTACCCGTTTCGCGCCCAGTCCCACGGGCCTACTGCACATCGGCGGTGTGCGCACGGCGCTGTTTTCATGGCTGTACGCACGTCACCATGGCGGAAAGTTCATCTTGCGGGTTGAGGATACCGATCGCGAGCGATCGAGCGAGGAGGCCGTAAAAGTAATTCTGGACGGCATGGCATGGCTGGGACTGAACGCTGACGAAGGCCCCTACTACCAGACCCAGCGCTACGACCGGTATCGTGCCGTACTGGCGCAGATGCGCGCTTCTGGACACGCCTACAACTGCTATTGCAGCAAAGCCGAGCTCGAGGAGCTGCGGACCCGGCAGCTGGCCGCGAAACAAAAACCGCGCTACGACGGACGCTGCCGTGAGCGGCAGGAACCCCGGCCTGGCGTTGAGCCCGTCATCCGTTTTCGCAATCCCATCGCTGGCGAAGTCGTGGTCGATGACCAGGTACACGGCCGGGTGGTATTCCAAAACAGCGAGCTGGACGATCTGATCATTGCGCGCTCCGACGGTAATCCCACCTACAACTTCTGCGTCGTCGTGGACGACATGGACATGGGCGTGACACACGTGATCCGGGGCGATGATCACCTCAATAACACGCCGAGGCAGATCAACATGCTGCGGGCGCTTGGCGCGGAACCGCCCGTGTATGCGCACGTGCCGATGATTCTGGGCGCGGACGGCGCCAAGCTGTCCAAGCGCCACGGGGCGGTGAGTGTGCTGCAGTACCAAGAGGAAGGCTACCTGCCGGACGCTCTGCTGAATTACCTGGTGCGGCTGGGTTGGTCACACGGCGATCAGGAAGTGTTCACGCGCGAGGAAATGATTGCGGCCTTCGAGATCCGGGATGTCAACAAGGCCGCCTCGGCATTCAACCCTGACAAACTGCTCTGGCTCAATCAGCAACACATGATGCGCGCGCCGCTGGCGGAGCTGGCGCAGTCCTTGCGCGTTCAGCTGGCGACGCTCGGCATACGCAGTGACGATCTGCAGTTGCTCGAGGGCGTCGCCGGCGCCCAGCGCGAACGCTGCAAGACCCTGCGGGACATGGCGGCGAACAGTCGATATTTCTTCCAGGACTTTGGGGGCTACGACGCCAAGGCTGCGTCGAAGTACCTCAACGCGGAGACTGCGCCACTGTTGCAGCAGTTGAACGAGGGATTTAGGGAGCTTGCCGATTGGCATGCGCCCGCAATCCACGACGTGATCGCTGCTGTGGCCGGTCTGGCCGGTGCGGGTTTGGGCAAAGTGGCCCAGCCGCTGCGGGTTGCGATGTCCGGGGGCACGGTGTCACCGCCCATCGACATTACGGTGGCGCTGATTGGCCGGGACGGCGCAATGTCCCGCTTGGGGCGGGCCCTGTCTTACGCGCGCCAGCCGGTCTGAGCGGTGCCGGGACGCAAGGCCGCGATTCCAATCGTGTTCCGCTGGGCGCTCGCGGCAGTCTCCGACCAAACCCTTGTTTTGCTTGACAGTGTCGGGGGCCTTGCGTAAGTTCGCGACCCTCTCGTGGGGCCATAGCTCAGCTGGGAGAGCGCTTGCATGGCATGCAAGAGGTCGGCGGTTCGATCCCGCCTGGCTCCACCATTCGATCATTGGCGATTATACTGCGTCCCCATCGTCTAGAGGCCTAGGACACTGCCCTTTCACGGCGGTAACAGGGGTTCGAATCCCCTTGGGGACGCCACTAATTCCATTGCTTTCAGGCCCATAGACGACTGCTCGCCTAGGCCAAGCGTCGCTCCCGCCAAGCTATTGGTCCGGGTGCTCCGCCGCATTCCAGGCTGCGACCTTAGCGCGTGTACTGGCCAGCAGTTGGTCGAGTGCAGCGCGGTCGTAGGGGACCCCGCGCAGAATGACGGCAAAGATATCGCGCGTGGCACGGATGTCCTCGAGCGGGTTGCGGTCGAGCACCACGATGTCGGCAGTCTTGCCGGGGCTTATCGCCCCATATCGGTCCAGCGTGCCGAACCAGGCCGGCCCCGCACGGGTCGCGGAGGAGAGCGCTTGGGCGGATGTCAGGCCGTTATCGACGTACAGCGCCAGTTCATCGTGCAGTCCGATGCCAGGGTAGTTGAACGAATTGAGAAAGCCCGCGTCGGTGCCGGCAAGGATCGTGACCCCGGCCTGCTGGAGCATCGGCAGCACGGCCGCCAGCTGCTCGTAGTGGGCATGTCGTTGAGCGATGGTCGCCGCATCCGCCTGTGCCGCTCGCTGGATCCGCCAGACGTAGGTCTTGCGTAGCTTCGGGCCGATGTAGGCGAGGTAGGCATCATCGGCGTGAGTGTCCCGATCAAGCCATGCCAGGATGCGGCTGCCGTTTAGGGTAGGGGTAACGAATACGCCGCGGCTGGCCAGATCATGGTAGGCGTTCATCGCCGTTGCCGTGTCAAAGCCCGCTTCGAGCCTGCGGTCGGCTTCTGCGCGGGTAATCCGGCCGGCCGCGAACTCGCCGACAATCGCTCCTTCGTCTTTAACACCGGCTTTGAAGGCATAGTCGATGTGCTCGATGGAACTGATGCCGGCGTCGAGCGCCTGGCGCACGGTCAGCGCCATGGGAATGTGGCCTGAGACTTTCAGTCCGGCGGCGCGTGCTTGTGCAACGGCATAGAGGAACAGCTGCGGATCGAGGGTATTGTCGGTGATCTTGACGAAATCGACGCGCAGCGCCTTGAGCTTCCTGATCGCGGCATCCACGTCCGCGCGTGAGCCGGTCTCGAGCGTCCCCTTCCAAATCGGCTTGATTCCCTCGATCTTTGGCCCCGAGCTCAAGAGGGTCGGACCGAGCAGGGCACCCGAGGCGATTTTAGTGCGCCAGGAGAGCACCTCATCGGCAATGTCCCCGGAACAGTCACGGATCGTCGTGATGCCATGCGCGACGTACAGCGGAAGCAGCGCCTCGTTCTCTTCGACCAGGTCCGTGCCACCGCCAAAATGAACGTGCATATCCCACAGCCCCGGGAGTACGTAGCGGCCCTGCGCATCGAGGGTGCGGCCTGCCTGCCACTGGGCGGCGATCGCCGCATCGCTCCCCACCGCGACGATGACCCCGCCGCGCGTGGCGACGGCCTGATCCTTCGCAATCTGCGCGCGCTCCACATCGACCACGGTGGCGTGGCGGATGAGCAAATCCGCGCGATCCCTGGCGATCACAGGGGATCCTGCCGCTATACACAGGGCCAGGCCCGCGAAGAAGGAGCCGCGCATGGTCTTTAGAATCCTCTGGGCCTCGGGTACAGAACCCATCGCGCATTGTCTCGTCAAGGTTCGGCCGAGGTCGCTCGTCGGGGCGATAGTGTACGACACTAAAGGACGCTGAACGCCAGGGATTTCAATGTGTTGCGTGGCTGCAGAACGACATTGGAATTCGCCGGCCGACACCCCAAACTCCGTCACCCGTGTCGAGTCCCTATGGAGGGCAGCTATTGGGGCTTGGGGACCAGCGATCGCGCGGGGGAGCTGCCCGGGCGTCCCCTGCAAGGAACGCGACCCAGGCGCGGCGCCGGCCGTGACCCAGTTCCCGTTGTAGTCTGTAACCTACTGAAAGTATGAACCTGACGTAGGATTGAGGGGCCGGTCGAACTGTTAGAATCGCGCGGCACCAACTTGGGGGTAGCTAGTCCTAAATGTACGAGCCGATCGTTTTTAAGAACGAGGTTTCCCAGCTTCTTGCCATCGTGCGGGCGACGTTGCCGGCGGCGGTTGCGGTGGGCTGCCTGGTGATCACCTGCTGGGCGTACGAGGCGCCCTTTGGCACCAATTTTTTGGCCCTGAGCATGCTGGTGGCGGCGCTGGCGGCAATGTTGCTGAAGTCCTCGGTGCGTGTCTCGGGTGACGCGCTGGCCCAATGGGGCGGAATCGCGATCGATGTTATCTCGCGCTGGCTGATGCTGTTTGGCGGCTTGCTGGTCATTGGTTACGTGACCAAGTTTTCCGCGGCGTACCCACGGCGCGTGATCCTGACCTGGACGCTGCTGACACCGGCGGTGCTGATTATCGTGAACGTAATCCTGCGCTCCGTAATGCGCAGGATATTTGCCGATCCGGCGAACTCACGACGCGTGATATTTGCCGGCTACAACGACAGCAGTCTTTCTCTGGCCACGCGCCTGAAGGACGACCACCTTTCCGCCATGAAGGTGGAAGGGTTCTTTGACGACCGCAGCGCCGAGCGGCTGGGTGCCGGTGTCGGACCGCCGTTGCTCGGCAAGCTTCCCGACTTGCCGGAGTTCGTGAAGTCCAATTTTATCGACGTGATCTTCGTAGCGCTGCCGATACGCCACATTCGCCGGGTGCTGGATCTGATCGAGGAGCTGCGGGACACGACGGCCTCGATTTACTATATTCCGGACATTCTGGTATTCGACTTGATCCAGTCGCGGACGCTGGAAATTCTTGGTATCCCGGTCATCGCCATGTGCGAGACGCCGTTTGCCGGCTATCGCGGCGTGGTCAAGCGCCTGACGGATATCGTGCTGTGCATGGCGGCGATGCCTCTGCTCCTGCCCCTGATGGGCGTGATTTCCGTGGCCGTCAAGGCGACTTCGCCCGGTCCGGCGATATTCCGGCAACGGCGTTACGGCCTGGATGGGCGCCCGATCGTGGTCTACAAATTCCGGACTATGGACGTCACCGATGATGGCGACGTCATCGTCCAGGCCACGAAGGATGATGCGCGCGTCACCACGGTGGGGCGCTTTCTCAGGCGGTATTCGCTCGACGAATTCCCGCAGTTTTTCAACGTGCTGCAAGGCCGCATGAGCCTGGTCGGTCCGCGGCCGCATGCCGTCGCGCACAACGAGTGGTACCGCAAGCTCATCAAGGGCTACATGATCAGGCACAAAGTGCCGCCAGGCATCACCGGTCTGGCGCAGATCAATGGCTGCCGCGGCGAGACGGCACTGCTTGAGCAGATGCAGGCGCGTATTGATTACGACCTGGAGTACCTGCGCCACTGGTCGCTGATGCTCGATCTGAAGATTCTGGCGCGCACCGTGCTGCGTCTGGTGCGCGACGCCAATTCCACGGCGGTCTAGCCCTCAAGGGCCGGCGCCGGGCCTTATATTCTTCCTTTAAGTCCTCGGGCGCCCACTGGTGCCGCCCGAGCCATTTGTAGAATTCAGTGCGGTTGCGCTTCGCCAGGCGCGCCGCTTGGCTGAAGTGGCGAGCACGCCACTGACGGCGGCCGGAATCGGCCTCATTGCTAAATGGTCTTGCTCGCCAGGTTCGACAGGTTACTTTCCGTGCCCGCCGTGTTGTAGGCGCGGATCGCAAAATACCAGGTGCCGGAACTCAGCCCGCTCACCACATAGGATGTCGTGTCCGTGGTGTCGATGTTGGCGGACTGCGCCAGCGCCGTTGCATCCGTGCCGTAGTAGATCCGGTACCCGGCGAGGTTCGTGAGGGGTGAGCCGTCGGTGTTCTTAGTCGGGACATTCCACGACAGCGTCGCCGAATCTGACACGGTGGGCGGCGGGCTGGTGTCTACCGGGGCCATGACCTGGATTGTAAATGTCGTCAGGGCCGCGGTTGCGCTGCCGTCGCTGACGCTGATCCTAATACCCGTATAGTCGCCAACGTTAGCCGCAGTTGGCGTGCCCGTTAGGCCGCCGGTGACGGTATTGAATGTAGCCCATGCCGGCTTGTTGGCGACCGTGAAACCCAGCACATCGTGGTCTGGGTCAGATACGGCGGGTGTGAACGAATAGGCCTGCCCGGCCATCACAGATGCGGCAGGCGTCCCCGTGAGAACCGGGGGCGAGTTCGTCACCGGCGGGGTGGTCACCGGCGGGGTGGTCGCCGTGGGCGCGCTGGCTGCACCCGCCGGCACATCGCTGCCGCCGCCGCAACCGGCCAATAGCGCCGCCGCCAAAAGCGACAGGCACAAAACTTGGGCCCCGCCTCGTGCTCGCATCGAGATCTCGACTCCTGCAACCTATGTTACATCAGCCGGTATCGAATGGTGTCCGTCAAGCGGACGGGGCTCGACAGTGGCTGCGTGGCCACTGGCAGCCCCGCTATCTCAGCCCCGCGAACGGCGCATCCGAGACCGGAGGTTTTGCGTCCCCGCCTTACGACGGGTTTGCCCTTGCGGGAGCCAAGATACCGTGAGCGCTCACTGCCGTCGATTTGTCGCAGGGCAGGGACAGTTGTGGCGGAAATACGGCGATCGGCCCACGCAAAACGTGGACCGGGTCACAGTTGCGCACCGGCGGACTAGAGGGTCTTGCTGCCGATATTGGACAGATCGCTTTCCTCGCCCGCGCTGTTGTAGGCCTTGATACCAAAGTACCAGCTGCCGCTGCTGAGACTGGTGATCTGGTAGCTGGTCGTTCCGGTGTCGGTTATATCCACCACCTGCGTCAGGGAAGCAGGGTTGGTTCCGTAGTAGATACGGAAACCCGCGAGATTCATCAGGGGAGAGCCATCCGTGTTCTGGGTCGGTATATTCCAGGAAAGCGTCGCTGATCCGGTGGCGGGTTGCGTCACGGTAACCGCGATTGA
The DNA here is from genome assembly GCA_963789365.1 of uncultured Gammaproteobacteria bacterium. GTDB lineage: Bacteria > Pseudomonadota > Gammaproteobacteria > Steroidobacterales > Steroidobacteraceae > FEN-1191. Next base: position 941,351 of record CAWBKJ010000004.1, on the reverse strand, counting down.
GAACGGAGCCAGCGCCACTGAGCTCTGGCCGTCGCTGACCGAGATAATGATATTGGTGTAGGTGCCCGCGCTGGCGGCGCTGGGTGTACCGCTGAGTTGTCCCGTCGCAGTACTAAATGTCGCCCACCCCGGCTTGTTCTGGATGCTGAATGTCAGGCTGTCGCCGTCGGCGTCGCTGGCGCTGGGCATGAAGCTGTAGACGCTGCCGGCCGGCACGGTTGTCGTCGGCAAGCCCGATAGCGTGGGAGGCGTGTTGGTGGCAACCGGCGGTGCTGTGACCTGAACCGAAAACGCGGCGAGCGAGGCAGACAGGGTGCCGTCGCTCACGCTGATTGCGATGTCCACGTAGAGGCCGGCGTCCGTCGTCGCCGGGGTTCCGCTCAGGCGCCCTGTGGAGGTGCTGAAAGTCGCCCAGCCTGGCTTGTTGCTGGCCGAGAAGGTCAGTGTATCGCCGTCGGCGTCGGCCGCCGCTGGCGTGAAGCTGTAGGCTTGGCCGGCAACGACTGTGGGGGACGGCGTGCCGCTGATTGTCGGGGTGTGGTTGGCGCCGGTCACGTGAAGGGCGAACGCAGGCAATGCGGTGGTGTCTACGCCGTCGCTGACCGCGATCACGATGTCATTGTAGGTACCCACATTCGAGCCGTCCGGGGTGCCGGCAAGTTGCCCCGTCAGGTTATTGAATGTGGCCCAGCCGGGCTTGTTCTGGATTCTGAAAGTTAGCGTGTCGTTGTCGGCGTCGTTGGCCGTTGGCACGAAGCTGTAGGTTTGGCCGGTGACTACCGCCGTATCGGGCGTGCCCGTGATTGTCGGCGGCGAATTACTGGGTGCGCTGGCGCTGACCGTGATCGTGAACGGTGCCGTGGTGGCAGTGGCGCTGCCGTCGCTCACGCTGATCGAGACGTTGGCGTACGTGCCGACCTGGTCGGCACCCGGCGTGCCGCTCAGGCGGCCGGTGGCCTTATTGAAATTGGCCCAGTGGGGTCGATTGTCAATTGAAAAAGTCAATGTATCCCCGTCCGCATCCGTGGCGGATGGATTGAACGCATACCTTTCGCCAGCCGTCACGATCGTGGCCGGGACGCCGCCAATGGTTGGCGTGCGATTCGCGGGCGCCACCACAATCGTGAATACCGGCAGCGATACGCTGATAGTGCCGTCGCTGACGCTGATCGCAATATTGGCGTAGCGGCCGACCTGGTCGCTGTCCGGAGCGCCCGTCAATTCGCCGGTGGCCGTATTGAATGTGGCCCAGCTGGGGCGGTTGGTTATCGTAAAGCTCAGCGTGTCGCCGTCGGCATCCTCGGCAGTGGGATTGAAGTCATAACTCGCTCCCGCAATGACCGAAGTGGGTGGCACACCGGAAATCGTCGGCTCCGTATTGTCGCCCGGGGGGGGTTCGTAGGGAGTGGGACGCTTGCGGACATTTATTTTGAACGGGCCCACGGAGCCCTGACGCTTACCGCTGGCGGCCACGATGGTGATGTCCGCGCTTTCGCCGATTGCGCTTGAGTCGGGCGTTCCGCTCAGACTGCCGCTGCGAGAGTCAAACGTCGCCCAGGCCGGCATGCCCTCAATTGTGTAGGCTACCTCACCGTCTACACTGCCCGGCGCCACTTCGGGCTGAAAGAAATAGCTGTCGCCAAGTGTGACTTCCGTGGCGGGCATACCGTTCAAGGTAATCGCCACGGTCTGATCGGTAGTGGCCGAAGGCGCGGAAGACTGCGTGACGCCGTTGCCGTCCCCTCCGCCGCCGCAACCAGACAACAGTGCCGCCGCCAAAAGCGACAACCACAAAATTCCGGTCCCGCCTCGTGCTCGCATCGAGATCTCGACTCCTGCAACTTGCGTTGCATCAGCCGGTGTCGAATGTGGCCCGTTACGCGGACGGAGCTCGACAGTGGCTGCATTGCCACTGGCAGCCCCGCTATCTCAGCCCGCGAACGGTGCATCCGAGACCGGAGGTTTTGCGTCCCCGCCTTACGACGGGTTTGCCCTTGCGGGAGCCAAGATACAGTGAGCGCGTCACTGGCCGTCGATTTGTCGCGCTGCAGGGACAGCTACGGGGGAGATACGGCGATCGGTCCGCCAAAAACGTGGACGGGGTCACAGTTCCGCGCCGATGGACTAGATGGTCTTACTGCCGATATTGGACAGATTGCTTTCCTCGCCGGCGCTGTTGTAGGCCTTGATACCAAAGTACCAGCTGCCGCTGCTGAGACCGGTGATCTGGTAGCTGGTCATTCCGATGTTGGTTATATCGACCACGTGCGTCAGGGAAGCCGGGTTGGTTCCGTAGTAGACACGGAAACCCGCGAGATTCTTCAGGGGAGAGCCATCGGTGTTCTGGGTTGGTATGTTCCAGGACAGCGTCGCTGATCCGGTGGCCGGTTGCGTGACGGTGACCGCGATGGAGAACGGAGCCAGCGCCACTGAGCTCTGGCCGTCGCTGACCGAGATGATGATATTGCCGTAGTTGCCCGCGTTGGCAGCGCCCGGCGTGCCACTGAGTGTCCCCGTCGAAGTACTGAACGTTGCCCACGCCGGCTTGTTCTGGATGCTGAATGCCAGGTTATCGCCGTCGGCGTCGCCGGCGCTGGGCGTGAAGCTGTATGCGCTGCCGACCCGCACGGTCGTCGGCGGCGAGCCCGATAGGGTGGGCGGTGTGTTGGTGACGAGCGGCGTTTTGACCTGAATGGAAAACGCGGGGAGCGAGGCTGAGACCGTGCCGTCGCTCACGGAGATTGCGATCTGGGCATAGAAGCCCGCGTCCGTCGTCGCCGGGGATCCGCTCAGGCGCCCGGTCGAGGTATCGAACGTCGCCCAGGCTGGCTTGTTGCTAATCGAGAAATGAAGCGTATCGCCGTCGGCGTCCGCCGCCGCTGGCGTGAAGCTGTAGGCTTGGCCGGCAACGACTGTGGGGGACGGCGTGCCGCTGATTGTCGGGGTGTGGTTGGCGCCCGTCACCTGCAGGGCGAACCCAGGCAATGCGGTGGTGTGTAAGCCGTCGCTGACTGCAATCACGATGTCACTGTAGGTCCCGACATCCGCACCGCTCGGGGTTCCGGCAAGTCTGCCCGTCGCCCCGTTGAATGATGCCCAGGAAGGCTTGTTCTGGATGCTGAAAGTCAGGGTATCCCCATCGGCATCGTGGGCCGTCGGGGCAAAGCTGTAGATCTGGCCAGCGACTACCGCTGTGGCCGGCGTGCCGTAGATCGTAGGCGCCACATTGCTGGGTGTAGTGGCGCTGACCCTGATCTTGAACCGCGCCAGGGCCGCGGTGACCTTGCCATCGCTCACGCTGATCTTGATGTTGGCATACGTGCCGATCTGGTCGGCACCCGGCGTGCCGCTCAGGCGGCCGGTGCTCTTATTGAAATTGGCCCAGTGGGGTCGATTGCTAATCGAAAAAGTCAGCTCGTCACCGTCCGCGTCGGTGGCGGACGGTCTGAACGAGTATCTTTCGCCAGCCGTCACGATCGTGGCCGGGGCGCCGCCAATGGTGGGCTTGCGATTCGCGGGCCCCACCCGAATCGTGAACACGGGCAGAGACACGCTGACTGTGCCGTCGCTGACGCTGATCGCGATATTGGGGTAGCGGCCGACCTGGTCGCCGTCGGGCGTGCCCGTCAGTTCGCCGGTAGCCGTATTGAATTTGGCCCAGCTGGGTCGGTTGGTGATCCTGAACCTCAGCGTGTCGCCGTCGGCATCCTCGGCAGTGGGCTTGAAGTCATACCTCTTTCCCACGGCGACCCAAGTGCGTGGCGCACCAGAAATCGTCGGCTCCGTATTGTGTTTCCGGGCGAGTTCGTCGGGAGTGGGACGCTTGCGGACCATAATTTTGAACGGGCCCACGGAGCCCTGACGCTTACCGCTGGCGGCCACAATGGTGATGTCCGCGCTCTCGCCGATTGCGTTTGAGTCGGGCGTTCCGCTCAGACTGCCGCTGCGGGAGTCAAACGTCGCCCAGGCCGGCATGCCTTCGATTGTGTAGGCCACCTCACCGTCTACACTGCCCGGCGCCACTTCGGGCTGAAAGTAATAGCTCTCGCCAAGTGTGACTTCCGTGGCGGGCGCGCCATTCAGAGTAATCGCCGCGGTCTGATCGGTAGTGGCCGAAGGCGCGGAGGACTGCGTGACGACGTTGTCGTCCCCCATGCAAGCGCTGAGCGTAAGCATGGCGAGAAGGAGCGGCGCAAGTCGGAACTGTGCCATCGCCTTGTCGCTAAATCTCATTCGCTGCCCCAACTGATCGATCAGTGGGCCGGAAGATTAAAGTGCAATACGCTATGGTAAAAACTGTCGTCGTGTGCACACACGTCGCGTATCGGCGACGGCGTATCAGTCAGTGAGATGGACTTCACAGAGCTTGAATGTGGAACGCCTCAACGCTCAAGCTGAATTGAGAACAGGCAAATCGCCGCGCCGGCCGCCGGTTCCGTGCTGAAGATCATGATGCCCGCGACGTGTGCGAGATCCAGTTTGCGCGCGCTCGGGGCTCGCTCGATATCGCGTAACGCAATCTGCAGGCGCGTGCGCTGTCGCGGCGGCAACTCAAAGGTTTGGTTATAGCGATCATCGTAGCGGTGATGGTGCAGCGCGTCATGCACGCGCAGCGTCAACGGAACTTGGTTCAGCGCCGGGATTGGCAAGGTCGATCAACAGCGTCCGGTACCCGCGCCAGTCCGGGTAGGGCTCATCGAGCGACAGGCCAGGGTATCGCCCGGAATCGAGGGCTATCCGCAACGCCTGGCCTGCCCGCACCGGAGCTGCCGGGTCGGAAAGGCACGCCGCCGCCGGGACGCGATCAACCTGCGAGCCCGCGTGTGAGACAAAGTAGTCATCCAGTGGCGTACGCCACTGCCAGAGCACCGGTCGCTGTATCCAGCGCTGCGCATACGCCGCGGCGGTCCAAAGCGGCGGTGCCGCATATAGGAAGGCGCCGACGGACATCAGGGCCGGCACGACCCAACGCGCGGGCCTGGCGGTTACGAATGTCTCGCGCCTCAGGCAGGCCGCGCCTACCAGCGCCAGGGCGGCGCCGAGGGCGTCGTTGGCAAGATCCTCCAGAGACGGATCGCGTCCCGTGAACCCTTGGGCAATCTCCGTGAGTGCCCCCAACAGGACCATTAGGCCCCATACGGCCAAGTAGTCCCTGAATGGCAGCGCCGAGCCCGAACGGGCATGTCGCCGGGCACGCAGGGCGAGCAACGCTACTACGGCGAACAGCGGCGCGTGAGCGGCGTTCTCAAGCGCTTGGGATCCGCGCGAGTTGCCCAGAGGCAAAGGCATTAAAAGCAACACCACGGCCACCAAAACGGCAAGAAACAGCATAAGGTTCGGAGTGCAATTTGCGCCCAGACCTCGACTTTCGGACTTGAACATGCGGATTCATCCAAGGATTCTGTCAAACGTGCACGCAGATCACCCCTCCTGGTGCTAAATTCGCCGGTCCTGTGACCATTTGCAATGCTGCAGTAGCAGCTAACAAATAAGCTCAAGCAAATGCGGACGAAGTTTCTTGGACGTTACTGGCAGCTGCCGGTGCTGGTGATGCGCCTGGTAGAAGCGTTGGCCACGTTCGGTGCCTGCCGGTTGGTCTGCCAGGCGCGCGATGGCCCGGGCCTGGAACCCGTTGCCTGCTGGACTCAGACACTGGTCTTCGGCTGCTGTGTCATAGCGGCGATGGTCGCCATGGGCCTCTTCAGCCGCCGGCTGCGGGACCGCATGCCAGGCATCGTCTTACGTATTACCGTGAGCGTGGGCGTCGGTGGGATCCTTGCGGGATTACTGCTGATGCCTTTGCCTCCATGTCGAATCAGTCTCCCCACATTGGCGGTAATTCTAGGCGTCGTCTGGATTCTGTTGGTGCTCACCCGCACTTGCGCGGCCGCGTTGATGGACCGGGATGTCTTCAAGCGGCGCGTACTGGCGCTCGGTACCGGAGCCAATGCCGCCCATATGCTGAGGTTGCGTCGCCGGACCGACCAACGCGGATTCAAAATTATAGGCTTCGTGCCATTGAAACACGAAGCGCGAGCTGTCCCTGATGAGCGCCTCATTGCAACGACCACGTCGCTGAGCAAGATCGCCAGCACCCAAGAGATTGACGAGATCATTGTGGCGATGGACGATCGACGCCAACAATTTCCGCTCGCGGATCTGCTCGAATGCCGACTGGCCGGCGTTGAGGTAACGGAGCTGTCGACCTTTCTCGAGCGCGAGACGGGCAAGATCCACCTGGATATCCTGACCCCAAGCTGGATGATCTTTGGCGGTGGATTTCGCCACGACCTTATCCGCCGTTGGTCGGAGCGAGGCTTCGATCTGGTGGCAAGCCTGGGACTATTGGTGGTGGGTTTGCCGGTGATGTTGCTGACGGTGCTGGCGATCAAGATCGAAGATGGGCTGGACGCTCCGGTACTGTATCGACAAAAGCGTGTGGGTTATGCCGGCCGGGTCTTCCAGGTATTCAAATTCCGCAGCATGCAAATCGATGCCGAGAAGGATGGCAAGGCGCGCTGGGCCGAAGAGGATGATCCACGCGTCACCCGCGTTGGCGCGTTCATACGTAAAACGCGAATCGATGAGTTACCGCAGCTGCTGAACGTCCTCAAGGGGCGTATGAGTTTCGTGGGTCCACGACCTGAGCGGCCCGAATTTGTCACGCAGCTGGCGGAGCATATCCCCTATTACCATGAGCGGCACTCAGTCAAGCCTGGAATCACCGGCTGGGCGCAACTGTGCTATCCGTATGGTGCCTCCGAGCACGACGCGATCGAAAAGCTGCAATACGATCTGTACTACGTGAAGAACCACGGGTTGTTCTTTGACATTATGATTCTGTTGCAGACTGCGGAGGTCATTCTATTTGGCAGGGGTGCCCGATAAGAAAAGGCCGGCTATCGAGCCGGCCTTCGCAAGTCCCTCCGCAAGTCCACTGCACCCAATGTGCAACGAACCGTCTGAATGTATGTCAGTGCTTGGTCGCTCGACGTCGCGTCGCGAAGGCCGCACCCAACAAGCCGATCCCGAACAGCGCGAGTGTGGCCGGCTCGGGCACAGTACTTCCTGGGCCGGTGGCGATAAGAAGCCCGGCATAGCCAACCGGCAGATTCCACAAGCCCGAGGCTCGTGTCACCGCTCCGGATATGACCAAGCTGCCGGTGGAAAGCACGACGGAAGAGAGATTGATATCCAGCTTGTCGAGCAAGGGATCCAGGGTAAAGACGAGATCCGTGACATTGCCGCTGCCGCTGAGATTGAAGTTGTAGCAGTCGACGAACGACCCGGGGGAATCGAAAGAGTTGCCGAGTCCGGTGACGCTGGGAACGCCGATGGTTCCAAGGCTGAAAGTCTGTGTGCAGACCGCTGCCGTGACCGGCGACGATGCCGCCAAGACCAACAGGACCATCAAATATTTCGCTTTCACCAAAGATCTCTCCCGAACAAATGAACGATTCCCTGCCTATAACACAGCAAGTAGCGTGCCAGAAGTTGCAAGCCCATGATTTATAAGACTATATCGATCGAGCAGGGCGGCTGAAAATCTGAGACCGGACCAAAAGTGTAAATTTTTTCGACACCTTTCTGCCCGATCACCCACACTTGATAGATCATGAATCTGCCGCTTGTAAGTTATGCCCTGGCCGGGTGTGCGTACTTTGGCGTCGCAGTGCTGCTGCTACGGGCTGGCAAATCCAATATCGCAGCCCGTTGGGTGATTGCGGCGACCGGAATGACGGCGCTCTGGGCCGCCGTGCTCGCCCTGGATGCCTACTCGCTGGGCCTCCCTCCTCGATCCATCGGGCTGATGGATGTGCTCCGTTATGCGGCCTGGTTCGGTGCGCTGCGTTCGCTCACGGGCGCAGCACTTCCAGCGTGGCTCTATCGAGGCATTTTCGGCGTCTGCGCGGCGCTGTTTGTCCTTTTGGCCCTGCTACCACCGGCCGGCGTCATCCGTATGGTGACCACGGGTGGGTTGCTGCTGGCACTCATGGGTCTGGTGCAAATCGAGCAATTGTTGCGCAACGCACCCTCGGCGACGCGCCTGGCTATGAAACTGGCCGCAGTCGGCATCGGCGGTCAATTTTCCTACGACCTGTTTCTCTATTCGCAGGCCCAGCTGTTGGGCGGCATCGAGCCGGCAGCATGGATCGTTCGGGGGCCAGCGTTCGTGCTGTTGTTGCCGGCGATCGTGCTTTCCGTGCGTCGGTTGGGAGACTTCGGTCCGGTCGTGTTCGTGTCGCGGCACGTGGTCTTTTACACCGGCAGCTGCATCGCGATTGGTGGCTATCTCACCTCGATGGCGGTCGGCGGCTATTACGTGCGCGCGCATGGCGGCAGCTGGGGCGAATCGCTGCAGTTGCTTTTTCTATTTGGCGCCGCCGTGGTGTTGGCGGGCCTGCTGCTGTCCAATACGCTGTGGCGCCGATTCAAGGTGTTCATCGCCACCCATTTTTATCGTAACAAGTACGACTATCGCATCGAGTGGCTGCGCTTCATCCAGACGCTGTCTTCCGGCGGCAACCAAGACTGTGATGGCGATGTGCGGTGCGTGGCAATCCAGGCGGTGGCGCAGATCTTCAACTGTCCAGGCGGCGTGCTGTTCATGCGCGAAGGGACGGCCGCGAACTATGTAGGCGTCGCCGTATGGCCGGATACGGGTGCCAGCGACAAGTCGTTGCTGCAACTACCGGTAGGAGCAGAACTGCCGCAGTTTCTTGAAGATCGTCAATGGATCATCGACCTCGAGGAGTATCTGCAGGCGCCCGATGTGTATAAAAGCATCCCGTTGCCCTCCTGGCTGATCGCGGAGCGCGCCTGGCGCATTGTGACTCCTCTGATGCTCCTCGATCGACTGGTGGGAATTCTCGTCCTGCGGCCGCCACCTTCGCCGTTTCGCATGACCTTCGAAGATCGCGATCTGTTTAAGACGGTCGGTCGCCACGTGGCCTTGCAGCTGGCGCAATTCGAAGCCGATCAGAAACTGACTGCCAGTCGGCAATTCGACGCGTACAACCGCTTTGTCGCGTTCGTGATGCACGATCTGAAGAACTCGGTCGCGCAGTTGCAGCTGCTGGTCAGGAACGCCGAGAGGCATCGCGAGAATCCCGAATTCATCGAGGATGCCATCAGCACAATCGCCAACACCGTAGCCCGCATGACCGGACTGATTGGTCAACTGCAGAGCCAGGACGTGCACGGGCAACTCCGGGACGTGGCGCTGGCGCAGGTGGTCGATGGCGCCCTCACGCGCTGTGAGGGCCGCAGACCGACGCCAAGCATCGAACGCCGCCTGGACGGCGCCATCGTCCGAGCCGACGCCGAAAAACTCGGCTCAATCTTCGATCACACCATCCGCAATGCGCAGGAGGCCACAGGTGCCGACGGCAACGTAATCATCCGTCTGTACGCCGAGGGCGATCACGTGCGCCTGGATGTTCAGGACGACGGGCCGGGCATGGATCCAGACTTTGTACGCGATCGACTGTTCCGGCCTTTCGACACCACCAAGGGGTCGAAGGGCATGGGTATCGGTGCCTACCAGACACGGGAGTACGTGCGCCAGCTGGGGGGCGAAGTGGAAGTGCAGAGCAGTCCCGGTCGAGGAACCACACTCTGTATTAGGCTGCCATTGTGTCCGCCACTTCCCGAATCCTGATCGTTGAAGATGACCTGGGGCTGCGCAAGCAGCTCAAGTGGTGCTTCGATGACTATGAAGTGCTGCAGGCCGGCACACGCGCCGAGGCGGTGGCGTTGGTGCGCCGTCATGAACCGGCCGTGGTCCTTCAGGATCTGGGCCTGCCGCCCGACGCCGCAGGCGTTACCGAGGGACTGGCGACGCTGCAGGAGATTCTGCGGATCGCGCCCCAGACCAAGGTGATCGTGGTGACGGGCAACGCCGACCGCGATAACGCAGTGCGCGCGGTGGCGCTGGGCGCCTATGACTTTTATTCCAAGCCCGTCGATACCGACGTGCTGAAGTTGATTGTGCTCAGGGCTTTCAACATCGCTTCTCTGGAAGCCGAAAACCGCCGCTTGCGCGACACACAATCGATCACTCCGCTCGAGGGCATCATCGCCACCGAGGCCTCGATGCAGAAGGTCTGCCGGATGGTCGAGAAGGTCGCACCGACCAACGCCACGGTGCTGATACTCGGTGAGAGTGGTACGGGCAAGGAGCTGATCGCGCGCGCCGTGCACGGCCGCAGCGAGCGCCGGGAAAAGCGATTCGTGGCAATCAATTGCGCGGCGATCCCGGAGCAACTTCTGGAGAGCGAACTATTCGGCTATGAGAAGGGGGCGTTTACCGGCGCAGTCAAGCAGACCCCGGGTAGGATAGAGACGGCCTCGGGCGGCACACTGTTCCTCGATGAGATCGGCGATATGCCGCTTGCGTTGCAGGCCAAGCTGCTGCGTTTCCTGCAGGATCGCGTTATTGAACGGGTGGGTGGACGTCAGGAAATTGCGGTCGATGTGCGCGTGGTGTGCGCCACCAATCAGGACCTGCAGGCATTGATCGCAACCCAGAAATTTCGCGAAGATCTTTACTACCGCATCAGCGAAGTCACGCTGAACCTGCCGCCGCTGCGCGCGCGGCCTGGTGATGCCGTCGTGCTGGCGCAGGCGGCGTTGCAACAATCCGCGGTGACACTGCCCCGCGCCCCGCGTGGCTTTACCGAAGAGGCGCTGGTGGCCCTGCAGCGGCACGACTGGCCGGGGAACGTGCGCGAACTCGCAAACAAGGTCAAGGCGGCGGTCATCATGTCCGCCGGTCCGCTGATTACGGCCGAGGACCTGGGGCTGGGCGGCAATTCCGGGCAATTTGCCATGCTCAATCTAAAGGCGGTGCGCACACAAGCGGAGCGCCAGGCTGTCAAGCAAGCATTGGCGTTGGCCCAGGGCAACGTCTCGCAGGCGGCGGAGTTTTTGGGCGTGACCCGCCCCACACTTTACGATTTGATGGACAAATACGGTTGCCGCGAAGCTTCTAGCGAATGAGCGTCGAAGCCGAACACGTCGTGAGCGAGCCGTTCTCGTTTCTCCGGACGCGCTTTACCGTCGTCCTCAGCGCGTTAGCGGTGGCGCTGACCTTGCACTGGCCCGCGGCATTACGCCTGCATCAACTTTGGACGGATACTGACAATTCGATTTACACGCACGGCTACCTCGTGGCGGCGACCGCTGCTTGGTTGATCTGGCGGCGCCGCGAGTACATCAATGGCGCGCCCGCCGCCCCGGTTTCCGGAGCTTTGGTTCTGCTATTCGTGGCCGAGCTGCTGTGGCTCCTGGCGTTTCAATCCGGTATCGGGCTCGGGTACCTGATCTTGTTGCCAGTGCTGCTGTGGTTGGTCGTTCTAATCGGGTTTGGGCTGGGCGTGGCCCGGGTGTTGCTATTGCCGCTGGCGTATCCCTATTTTGCGATGCCGATCTGGGGCGTCCTAAATCCACTAGCCCAATGGGGAACCGTGTTTGCCGTGCGACCCTTGTTGTACATGGCGGGGGTCAATGCGTACTTCGCAGGAAACGTCGTGCATTTATCCTCAGCCACCATCGAAATTGCCGGTGGTTGCAGCGGCCTGCGCTACATCATGGTGGCATTGGCGATCGCGACTCTGCTTGGTGAGCTACGCAATGACAGCCTCCGCATGCGCGTGCAGCTATTGGCGCTAGCTACTGCGTTGGCCGTGATCGGCAACTGGATTCGTGTATTCATCGTGATACTTGCCGGTGATCTCACGCACATGCAGAACTACCTCGTGAAGCACTCGCACGTCGGCTTTGGATGGTGTGTCTTCGCGGTGGCCATGTTGATTTTCTTCCTGATCGAGCGCCGCTGGCCGGTCACGCCGCCGGCGAATTCGCACGAACCAGGCCCATCTGGCGAGTCCGATCGGCACGCAGTTCGCTCAGCGGCGCGCGTAGGTTGACGTTGGGATTGATGGCGCTCATGCTCGCGATGCCGCTGACGATTGGTGCGCTGATCAGCCGCAACGCGACCGCAATATCAAGTGCGCTGCCAACATTGCAGGGCCAGTGGGAGGGTCCGCGGCCCTTGAAATCCGACTGGCACCCTATCTTTGCTGGCGCCGATTCCGAGTCGCAAGGTGCTTACTATCGTGGTGACGTTGGAGTGGAAGTGTATGCCGCCTGGTTCGCTACACAGCAGCAAGGCAAGGAACTGAATGGTTACTGAGAATAGTGTTGTTGGTTCGTCCTATGCATCGGGTGCTCCGACAGCGACGCTATTGAGAGGAAAATTGTTCTCGCAGGCGACCATGCACAGCCCGGATGGTCAGGTGTGGATGGTTCTTTACGGTTACGCGACGGACGGGCACTGGTTTGCGAGCCCGTTGCGCGCGCAACTGTGGTACGGACTGAAGGCTGTCATGACGATGAGGCCGCCCGCCTCGCATGTGCTGGCAGCACGTGCGCGCTGCGCCGTCGACTGCACCAATGCAATTGGCGCTGTACGGGCGTTGTTGGAACGTGCTGACTTCGTGCCTTAACCCCATAAACGAGTCTCCAATTTGAAAATCCGTCGTGGTGTCGGCTCAACGGCGATCGTGCTGGCCACATTACTCGTGTTCGCGAGCTGCGGCTCGGTGAGCAACCCCAGCCAACAGCTGGAGGAGGCGCAGCGACAGCGCGCCGCCGGTAACTACGGCGCCGCGGCCGTGGACCTACACAAGATCCTGGAGAAGTATCCCGGAAACGTGCCTGCTCAGCTCCTGTTGGCCGACGTCAGTCTGCAGTCGAACAGCCCAGAGCAATCTGCGCAGGCCATCGAGGCGGCTGCCGGCAGCGGTGCCGACGCGACTACATTAGCTCCGCTCCGTGCGCGTTTGCACGTGCAGCAGGGCCAGTTTGCATTGCTCCTGGCGAGCCATCGACAACGGCTCACTGCCATTGGCGGAGCCACTCCGGGGGTACTTCCGAGCCCAGGCGATTAAAGGGCTGGGGCGATTCGAAGAGGCCGCGACAGCCTTCAATGTGGTGATTACAACGAGCAAGGGCCCGGTGTCTACCGCGGCGCGCGTCGGACTGGCTGAATGTCTGGCAGGTCAGGGGAATTTGGGACTGGCGCTGAAAACGCTCCAGAGTGCAATCGCCGCCGAGTCGGCGATCCTCGGCGGCGTGGCTGGCATTGGGCAATCTGCAGAGGCTTCTGGGGCAGAGAATTCAGGCCGAAGCGTCCTGGCAGCAGGCGCTGCAGTACGCGGCGGGGCAGCTTACTTTGCTCGAACACGTGGGATTGATCAGCGTGCTTGCTGATGCCGCCTTGGTGCACGGCGATCTTGCCCCCGCACAAGCCCTTTACAACCAACTGGTAGACATCGCGCCTCAAGGAGCGGCGACGGTTCTGCTGTCCGCTCGGCTCAGTCTGGCAAAAGCCGACGCCGCAACCGCAGCGGCTGATCTCCAGCGGCTGCTGACACGCGTGCCCGAACTGGGTCTTGCCCGGCCAGTGCTGGTCGCCGCATTGCTGGCCCAGGGTACGCTGGAACAGGCTGATACGCAGATCGCCGAGATGCTGCAGGCGGCGCCCGAGAACCTACACCTACAAGCGCTGCAGCAGAGCATCCGGGCCATATCCAAGGCTCCCCAGAACACCGCGGCATACTGGTTGACGATAGGAGCGTCGCAAGCGGCCCTGGGTGTGTTCGAGGCGGCGCGCGTTTCTTTCAAGCAGGCGGCGACCGCTGATCCCCGCTCGGTGGCGGCAAGTGTGGCGCAGGCGTCGCTTGATCTGCGCACTGGGCGCCTGCAGGAAGCGCTTGCCCAGGCCCAAAGGCTTTTCGCCGCGAATCGCAATGATCCAATGGCTGCCGCGCTGCTCGGCGAATCGCATGCCGCACTCGAGCAGTATCCCGAGGCGGCGGCAGCATTTGCGGAGGCTTGGTCCAGGCAGCAGACCGCAGGCACTGCAGCGGCTCTGGCTCACGCGCGCCAGCTGGCCAAACTCGATAAGGCACTTGAGCCTCTGCAAAGTTGGCTGGGGGCACATCCTGGCGACGTCGAAATGCGCGGCGTGTATGCCGACGCTCTGCGTATATCCGGGGACCGTGATGGCGCCATTGCCGAATACCAACGTCTACTGAGCGATCGCACCGAAGAACGCGGCGGCCTTGAATAACCTCGCCTGGCTCTACTACCTGCAAAAGGATGCGCGCGCGCTCGCCACGGCGCGTCAGGCGTACCAGGCAAGTCCGCGGGCTCCACAAATAGCCGACACCTACGGCTGGCTGCTGGTCGAATCGGGCAACGTGACCGACGGCCTAAAGTCGCTTCATGGGGCTCTGTTGGCCTCGCCCGGGCAGCCCGAGCTGGTGTACCACTATGCAGTTGCGCTGGCACGGTCGGGCGATCACGCGCACGCCAGCGCAATTTCTTGAGGGCGCGCTGGCCCTGCCGGGCGCATTTGACAGTCGAGCGGCGGCGGTGCAGTTTCTGGCGGGCCTTTAAGTAATGAGCAAGCGCCGTGACTTAATCGACAGAAACTCCCGTCTTGTCGACAGAAACACCCGTCCGGCCACGCTTAAGTTGGTAAAATGCATACCCTTTACGCGTGCAAGGTCATGAAACGCAATAAGTTCTGGTGCAGCCTGACACTCGCGCTGCTGACGTGCATAGGCAGCGGTTCAAGCCGCCGAACCCGTTTCGGATGCGGTTCCCGCCGGCGCAGCGGTATCGCCGGATTATGTCATCGGGCCCGGCGACTCCCTGCAGGTGTTCGTGTGGCGCAATCCCGAATTGACGGCCGTTGTGCCTGTGCGCCCGGACGGCAAGATTTCCACACCGCTGGTTGAAGACATGGTGGCGGTGGGCAAGAGCCCGTCGGGGCTGGCGCGCGATATCGAGAAAGTCCTCGCGGAGTACGTCAAATCGCCGCAGGTGAATGTGATCGTGACCGTGCCCGCCAGTGTCTTCGGTCAGATCAAGGTGATAGGGCAGGTGCTGCGGCCACAGGCATTGCCTTACCGTAGCGGCATGACTGTGCTGGATGCGGTGCTGGCCGTGGGCGGATTGGGGCCCTATGCCGCGGGTAACCGTGCACGCATCGTTCGTACCGAAAACGGCAAGCAGAAGGAAATCAAGGTCCGTCTCGACGCTCTGACCAACAACGGCGATATGAAGCAAAACCTGCCGCTGCAGCCTGGCGATATCTTGATGGTCCCTGAGTCGCGTTTCTAGCCCATGCTGCAGCTTATTGATCAGGTGAGCGATGAAGTTCGGAGCGCGTGGCGTTTTCGTTGGGCAGCCATGGGCCTGGCGGCCACGGTTGCGGTGGTCGGCTGGGCAGCCGTATTCGCCCTTCCAGACCGATACGAAGCCAACGCGCGAGTCTTCGTCGATACGCACACGGCACTCAAGCCCGTCTTACAGGGCCTTACGGTCGAACAAGACGTCAATGCCCAGCTGAATTTCGTGCGCCAGTCGCTTCTGGCGGGGCCGCAGTTGCAAAAGATAGCCGAGCAGTCAGGAGTGCTGACCGCGGCGGTTGTAGATCCGCGCGAACAGGCGAAGATACTGGAGGATCTGAGCCGCCGCATTGAATTGACGGTCCACAGCGCGAGCGATCAGAACAGCGAGCGCGATAGCGCGGGCAGCATCTACGACATCAGCTATCTGGACGACAACCGTGCCCGGAGCCTGAAAGTCGTGTCGACTCTGCTCAACACCCTGGTTGAGCAGACCCTGGGCGGCAAGCGCGTGGGCTCCGAGAATGCTCAGAAATTTCTAGAGACTCAGATCAGGGATTACGAGCAGCGGCTGCGCGCCGCCGAGGACAAACTGGCGGACTTCAAGAAGGCCAATATCGGGCTGATGCCCACCGAACAAGGCGGCTATTTTGCGCAATTGCAGGCGGAGCTGATGCCGCCCGGAAGACCGAGACGGCATTGGCGACTGCGTCCACGCGCCGCGCTGAACTCGACCGACAGATACGTGGTGAGAGCGTGGTGGCGGCTGCGGCCAGCGGTGGCCCGGTGCTGGGGTCGGCGGGGCTCACCTCAGGGAGCGACACGCTTTCCCGCATCAAAGAAACCCAGGCGCGGCTCGACGAATTGCTGCTGCGGTTCACGGACAAGCACCCGGACGTGATCGCAGCGCGCCAAACCCTCGCCGAACTGCAGACCCGGCGCGCGGCCGAGATCGAGAATCTGCGGCGCGGCGATGCCGATGCGTTGGCGACCAGCGGCGCCAGCAGCAATCCGGTGTTTCAGAGCATTCAGCTGGCGCTCAATCAGGCGGACGTCGAGATTGCGGCCTTGCGCAGCGAATTGGCGCAGCACCACGCCAAGGCCGCGGAGTTGCGCGCGCGTCTGGACACGGCCCCGCAGATCGAGGCCGAATTTGCGCAGCTCAATCGTGACTACGACGTCAACAAGGCGCAGTACACGGCGCTGCTGGCGAGTTATCAGAAGGCGCAATTGGGCGAGCAGGCCGATAGCGCAGGTTCGGTGCGCTTCGAAGTCGTACAACCGCCGTTAGCGAGTTTTCAGCCCGTCTGGCCGAAACGGCCGATGCTGCTGGCCGGCGTACTGGCCGCGGCGCTGGCTTTGGGCGGCGGGCTCGCGTACGTGCTGCATCTGTTAAGGCCCGTGGTGGGCTCGGCCCGCAATCTGCCGGAACTCACGGGCGTCGTCGTGCTGGGCGTCGTAGGTGCAGCATATCCAGACCTCCAACGCGTGGGCGCGCGGCGCGAAGTACTGCCCTTTGCGCGGTTGCGGGGTGCCTGCTCGTCGCGTTTGGGGCCGTCTGTGCTGAGTCAGCTTGGCCTGAGGCTGACGGTGAAACATGCGGGTGATATGCGTGAGCCTCGTCGAAACGGCGATTGCCAGGCTGGGTCGCGTGCGGTCCCGAAGACGCATCCGCGCGCCAGCGCACCGTTGCCTCCTTGGTGGCCGCCAGTCGCCGCCGGGGCTTGATACGCCGGCCAAATCCGTTGAGACCACGCGAACATCCTATCGATCGCGATCGCTGCGTGATTTCGGCTACTTGCCCGAAGAAGGTCGGAACGCTTTCCGACCACTACCGGCGGATCAAGCGCCCACTGATTGACAAGGCGCTCGCCGGCAGGGCGGACATCCAGCCTTATCATGTTGGCCAGCGCATTGCCTGGTGATGGCAAGACCTTTACCAGCATCAACCTCGCTCTCAGCATGGCGCGCGAGCGTGATATCTCGGTCCTGCTGGTCGATGCCGACGTGCCGAAGCCCCACATTAGTCGCACTCTTTGGCGTCGACAAGGAGCCAGGCTTGCTGGAGACGCTCACGGACGATTCCGTGGACGTGGAGTCGTTGATATTGTCCACGGACGTGCCTGGATTGTCGATCTTGCCTGCGGGTAAGCCGCATGAGGGGGCGACTGAGTTGCTGGCCAGCGCGCGCATGGCCAAGGTCGCAGCGCCTGTGTGCTCGCGATACACGCCGCATCGCGATATTCGATTCCCCGCCGCTGCTGGTCTCAAGCGAGTCGCGGGCCCTCTGCGCAGTGGCAGGCAGATCGTGTTGGTCGTCTGCTCGGGAAAGACGCCGCGCCACGCGGTCCTCGATGCACTGGAACAGCTCGATAATCGCGACTCGTCTTTCTGGTTCTAAACCAGAGTCGTGCGAGTGCGGCGGAGAGCTACTACGGCTACGGAGGTAGTTACGATGCCCGTGACACGCGGCGAATCACCAAAGCACGATTCTTGATCATGCTTACGTCGCCTCGAACGTGGAGCGCGTGGGTTGGTTTGTGGCTGATACCGGCCTTAGCGGTCGCCGCAGATGTGCAGGTGGCCGGCACTCTGGGCATTGGCTATTCAGACAATATTCGTCGTGTCAGCAGCAACGAGGAGGCCGAGAGCATAGCGCAGGCTGGCCTCGAGTTGGCGGCCACAGAGGAGACCCGTCGATTTGATGGCGATTTAGTTAGCGATCTAGCGTACATGGACTACCTGCAGAATACGTACGGCAGCGAAATAGTAGGCAATGCCAGAGGCCACGCCGCCGTCAGTCTAATCGAAGATCATCTAAAGTGGACGTCTCGGACAATTTCGGTCAAACCCAACCCGACCTGCTTACGCCGGTGACCCCCGCTAACAGCGAGAATATAAATTACTTCAGCACCGGCCCCGACCTAACGCTCCGACTCGCGCCCACTACCGAGCTGCGACTGGGTGCACGCTATTCGCTCGTCAATTACCAGATAAGTCCCTTCGACAGCGACCGCGTCTCCGGTTCGCTAGTCCTGACCAGGAGTATCGCCGAACGCTCCTCGGTTTCGCTCAACGCGGAGCACGACCGGGTCGAGTTTGCCAATCAATCAGTCAATCTAACTTCGATTCCGACGCGCTCTACCTTGCCTACCGTGCCGAAAGCAATCGCACCAAGCTCACATCAACGTCGGCGTCAGTCGCATCACGATGTCCGGCACCACGGACAATGAATCGCTGCTCAGACTCGAGTTGTCGCGCGATTCACCGCACGCTCGACATTGAACTTCTCCGTCGGCCGGGAGCTGACTGATGCAGGCAGTAGTTTTGGTTCGCAGAAAATCAGTGAGAACGTTTCGCTGAATACGCAATCGCTGTCCAGTTCCGGCAGTCCCTACACTAATGAGTTCGTCAGCATGGGTTGGAATGCGACGGGCAGGCGAACCCGAATAGGTGCTTCCGTGCACTACAATCAGGAGAACTACTTACAACAGTCCTCTCAGGACCGAGACCATACCGCCGTGCAAGTCTATGTCTCCCGCGACCTGGGACCACGCCTGAGTGCGCGTCTGGTTGGAGATTATGCGAAGGACGACTTCAAGCAGCAGGTCGGAGATTCGCATGAGACGTCGATCGCCTGCGGTTTCTCGATCCTCGCAAGCAGACTGCTTCGAATAGACCTCTCGGTGGAGCGATACAATCGCAACAGTGATCTTGTAAACGGCGATTATCGAGAAAACCGCGCCTGGCTGAAATTGCGGTATGGCGATGCGTTCGTACGGCATGTCGGCCCTTTCGGATCGACGTGAGGTCTTACGTGCTCGCCGCCGCCCTATCGTGCATGTGATCGCCGCGGAACGCCCGAATTTCATGAAGATCGCGCCGTTGTTCCACCAGCTCATCTGCTGGTAGCTCAAATGGCACTGAAAGCGGCGCGTCCACAGAGCAAGGCGCTTGGGGGAGCGGTGCGTCGTTGCACATTGGTGGTGACTTCTCCTCAGTAAAGCCCGTACCGCCGAACCTAGCCATTCGCTAGTAATCTGATGTGCCGTAAGACGGGCGATCCTGGGTCAAACAATTCTATAGCGATGCAGGAGCACGTTCTTCATCTTCTGGGCGACCGCACCCCAGGTGAATTCGTTCTCTGCCCGACGCCGACCCTTCGCACCCATTGCGGCGGCGGCAACCGGATTTGTGGCCAGTTCGAGCATCGCTCTCGCCAATAAGGAGACATCAGCAACGGGCACGACTAAGCCCGTTTCACCGTGCTGAACGATTTCAGGCATGGCGCACCGATCAGTGGCTATGCACGGCAGTCCATAGGCCATGCCTTCGGTAAGAGAAATTCCGAAGGGTTCGTAGATAGACGGCAGCACCAGTGCGGTCGCGGTCGTAAACAGATCATGGAGTTTTGCGCATCCAACCGTGTCGGACTTGGACAGGAAGCCCGCACAAACTACGCCCGGTTCATCAATGCTCAGGTCAGGTCCCACAATCACCAGTTCAGCATCAACAACGTCTTTGCGAACTTCTCGAAAAGCCCTTAACAGGAATTCTCCGCCCTTTCGGGTGAAATCCTTGCCGACGAATAGGAATCGGGCTTTTGAATAATCCCTTTCTGGTAAGGCCGGCAGTTCCTTGATGTTCATTCCGGCGCCAACCACATGCAATTTGTCCGGCGACACGCCGAAGTCGCTTATAAAAGACGATGCCAGCCAGGAGCTCATGACAAAAATGCCCGTCAGACGCGAGTAAACGTCTCGTTCCCATTCTAGATGCGCAGCCTGCCTTTCTGGACACAGCAGCCCCCTACCGTAGAAACGGTACCATTGAGCGGCGTTTCCATCGTGATAACTAAAGCATGGCAAGGAGGTCGTTGTTCCAGATGAGAACCATGCTCCGATCTGAAGCGTTGCGTCAATATCGGTGGCCGCGGCAATAGCTGACCCCGCGCTGGCAGTTAATGCGGAAAATCTCGGAACACTTGCGTGATATCGCTCTTTCCATCGCGCCATGGGCCATGAGATTACCCGCGATTTTTCGATTAGCTCGCGACTTGCCGATAACCGCACATGCGCGGCACTTGCAAGCACATTTGCGGTGCTAAGCGCGTGGAAAAATGGTGCCGCAGACCCTGACCAACTCTTGGGCTCGTACGGAGGCTCGGGAATCAGACCGAGGACACGCATGGGTCTCCTGTTAGCAAAGTCGAGCTCGATCATAGAGGCGTAGCAGTCGCTCGGCGTAGGCAAGCGGCGCGTGCTCGCCCAGCGCAGTTTTGGCCGTTGCTGCAAGAGTGCTACGCAAGTTTGGATCTCTTGCGAGCAAGATAATATTTTCGGCGAACCTCACCGGGTCATGGGGTGCCGTTAGGATCCCGGTCAACCCATCCTTAAGTAACTCGGGTACGCCACCGACGGACGTTGCGATAATCGGCAGTTGTGCCGCCATTGCCTCGAGCACCACAAGCGGTGAACCTTCACTATGCGAGGGCAACACAAAAATATCCGCGGCGTGGTAAAGGAGCCATGGGTCATCTACGTGCCCTAGAAATTGCACGCGGCCGTTAACCCGGCTGGCAATGGCTTCGAGTTTGAGCCGTTCCGGGCCGTCTCCTGCAATCAGTAGCAACAGTGGTGGGGTAGCTGCTTTTGCCGCCATTGCGAATGCCGCGAGCAGGTCGGCGTGTCCTTTTTCCTTGGAGAGCCGCCCTATTGCCAGAATGACGCAGTCGTCGGGCTTGGCGCCGCATTGGATTCGCTCTCGCCGCATGTCTTCGGGGTGCGGCCGCGCACGGACCACGATAGCATTCGATAGTACACTGATAGACTCCGATGCTACACCGCGCCGTTCGATCATTTGTGCAAACGGCCGACAGAGAGTCACCACGCGATCTGCGTGCCGCAAGGACCACCTGTCCAACTGTTGATATAGGCAGACTTTGACGCTAGTTGTCGTATAACCGTGATGAAACGCCACCCAGCGGTATTTACGAAACTGCCGACGCCAGCTTCGAAGTAGTGCAAACAGGAAGTGGCTCTTATAGTCGTGAGTTTCCACGAGATCTGGGCTGAATCCATCGATGGTTGCAGCCATAGCTGGCAGTACCGCCACGTCAAACGCACGGCGTTCGCGAACCGCCACAAACTGAAGCCCGGCCTTATGCGCCGCCTGCAGTAGTGGATCGGTTGCAGGAACTGGAACCTGGCGTCGGGTCGTCAGCATGAGATGTTCAAGCGGCGACCAAGGCGGTATGCCCTCCCGAGCTAAAGCTGAAAACATCAACAGTGGTTTAATTGGCCCTGTAACGGTTTGCGCTTCTACGATTGAAAGGAGCCGAAACAGAGGTGCGCGACGCAGCTGCTCGTCTGCAACGCACGTATGGGTATAATCAGGCGTCATTACGGAATGGAGAACTAGTGATTCTGACAGGCACTAATGGAGGCTCTGGCCATTATGGATTGGAATGCTTCTGGTTCCAACGACTTACACCAAGGGAATGTTGGTAGGTGCCACCTAGGTCGCAATCGGGTGCGCCGGGTCGGCCAAGCGCGAGGCGGGAGGAGGAGTCGCCGCTGGTTCGACACCGATCTATTGAATTCGGCATCTGGCTGTTCATTCTTTTTGCAGTGGGAAGGGTTGGTGAGTTAATCCCAGGACTGGCGACGCTCCCGCTCGTGAAAATTATTATTGGCGGAACCCTTATTGCGCTCATATCAAACTGGAAGTCGCTACCTCGGTTTTCAAAGTCCACGTTACCCATCGTGAGATCAGCGTCGCTGCTTGTGGCGCTTACCGTAATTACATTGCCAATATCCATCTGGCCGGGGAAGAGCCTCATATTTCTATACCAGCAACTGCCGGTATTGGTTGCGGCAGTCGTGATTGTGTACAAGCTGTCGTACAGTTGGCGTGCGATTCGAGAGACGTTTATGGCCCTGGTTATTGCTGGCACGGTCTTGATGGCCCCAGCACTGTTGGGGTACGCGGGAGGCCGCGCAAGCGTCGCCTCAATGTACGACACGAATGACCTGGCTTATGTCCTAGTCACGGTATTCCCGATTGCCGTGGCGTTTGTAATTACTTCGAAATCGGCAGGACGTCGCTTTATTTGGATTTCAATCGTCATTGGTTTTGTCGTCACTATTCTTCTTACTTCATCTCGCGGTGGATTTCTCGGTTTGCTGGCGGCAACTTCAGTCATAGTTCTGATGCCGGCTAGCCCTCGTACTTCGGTGAGCGGTTCGTCGAGAGGCGTCAAGTCACGAGCAGTTGTATCTATATTAGCTTGTCTCTCGCTGTCAGCGCTGATTTGGCCGTTCCTCCCGTCAGATACCAGGCAGAGATTGGTAACTGTCTTTAGCATTGGCGGTGATTACAACCTGGACACGACTAACAAGACGGGGCGACTTGAGATCTGGAGTCGCGGCATGACAGCATTGGCACAACGTCCAATTGGTTATGGTGTGGACACTTTCACGATGGTCGATCTCCGATTTGGCGGCAAGATGATGGCACCGCATAACAGTTTTGTGCAAACAAGTGTGGAGCTTGGTGTTCTGGGATTGTTCTGCTTTTTGCGAATTTATTATTTGGCTTTGAAAGGGCTGACGGAAGGACGGCGATGCTTGCTGAAAAATGCAACGAGGAATCGGCAACAGAACGAGCAGGTGGTCTTCCATCGTATGCTTCAAGCCAGCATTTTTGGAAATATTTTAGCTGGGTTCTTTCTCTCCATGGCCTATGTCACGCTCTTCTGGATCATCATTGCACTGGCCATGGCCTGCATAGCCACGGCACAATCGTCCGTTCAGACAACGCGCTAAGAGCAGAGTTGGCTTATGTCACTAAGTGCCTGGATTCGCCGCAGAGAAACCCCAATGCAGCGAGCTGCATATCACTCGGCGAGGGTGATGCTCCACGCGGAATTTCCGCCCATACCACTTGTGCACCGCCTGCTGTTGGCTGAGCGGACCTTCCGTAAAGGTGCATTGAGACATTTGTGGGCAAAACTATATTACGCGCCGTTGCTCCGACTACGCGCTAAATCGATAGGCTCAGGGTTGGTTCTTTACGAAGACATACCGAAGATTTTCGGTAATCTCAAGATTGAACTTGGGGAGCGGGTGGTGCTGTCTGGCCAGCAAGTCTGGTTTGCCTGTGGCGACACTAGTGAAAAGCGATTGATGGTTGGCGATTGTAGTTACCTTGGATTTGGAGTTGAGATTTTCGTGGGATCCGAAGTCATCGTAGGAAGTCACGTACTGGTAGCCAACTACGTGCTCATTAATGGCTATGATGGTCATCCACTGGATCCGTTTGCTCGGGCTGCGGGCGAGAAGCCTGACGAAGCTGGACACGGAGCGATCCGCATCGGCGACTATGCCTGGATTGGCAGCAGGGCAGTAGTACTGAAAGGGGTGTCTATCGGGCGTGGCGCGGTGGTCGCTTCGGGTGCGGTTGTCACAAAGGATGTGCCCGAATTAACAGTGGTTGGTGGCAATCCGGCCCGGCTGATAAGGACGATAGAGGCGCCACCGGGTTGGTGATATCCGGAATCAAATGTTGCAGTTCGAGGTTCCTGTGGTCGCACCACAGTTAGCCAGCAGAATCGTCTTATAAACGGTAACACTTTCGTAAACCGTTAAGTAGCCACGGGGCTCTCTGAGTGGATAAGCAAAATGGCACATCTGTATGTCTTGGGTGGCAAGCAGCGGAAGTTGCCTTCTAAAGAGCGAAGAGGAGTGGAACCTGTACGAGTCCGCCTTGATACTAAAGTTGAATACAGAGTCCGGAGCCGTGGAGACTTGCGTTGAACACAAGACACGCGGTGAGGCTCGGGCCCAAGAACACTCGTCGTCCATCTTCAAGAGCGGCACACTAGTCGGGGATATCCTCTATGCGTGCACGAACACAGAAATCCTGGTGTTTAAGGTGCCGCAGTTTCAGCTCGTCAATTATGTATCGCTGCCGTGCTTCAACGATGTTCATCATGTAACGCCTTCTTGCGACGGTTCCCTTCTAGCGGTTTCCACCGGTCTCGACATGGTGGTGCGATTTACGCCTGATGGTCAGCTCCTTCAAGAATGGAGCGTATTACAGCAACCTCCCTGGCAACGGTTTTCACCCGCGATCGACTACCGAAAAGTCGAAAGCACTAAACCTCATCAATCGCATCCTAACTTCATTTTCGAATTGAACCACGACGTCTGGGTCACGCGCTTGGCGCAGCGAGACGCCATCTGTTTGACAGACGCCGGGTAAACGAATCGACATAGCGCTCGAATCGGTTCACGACGGACTCGTGTGCGGTAAGCGGATCTACTTTACCCTCGTGGACGGCCGTTTGGTGGTCGCGAATGCCGATACGCTGACTATCGACAGAGTCATTGACTTCAAGACCATGGATGACTCCGACGCGTTGCTCGGCTGGTGCCGAGGCGTATTACCGTTAGAAAATGAGAACGTATGGGTCGGCTTCACCCGTGTCCGTAAAACTCGAATTCGCGAGAATATCCTTTGGGTTAAGCGCCTCCTAAAGGAGGGCATGACCGAGAAATCAACCCATATTTCTCTGTACGACATTCTCACAGCAGCAATGGCTGCAGGAGTTCGATCTCGAAGCACACGGTATGAACATAATTTTCAGCATCTTCCCAGCGGAGGCGTGACTCGATTCTCCGGATATCGCATCATTGATCCTTCGAACCCCAGGCCCTTGAGCGCGGGCATAGTCGCTCAGCTTCAAGCCCGAGCTCCGCGCGCGCTCAACACGCTCCAGGGTTTGTCGCTGCTTGCCAGTCAGCTCCGTCCTCATTACGCTGCGTCTACGGTTACCATGCTCTTAGCCTGACGCGATATCGCTCAATGGGAAAGTACGTGGTTACTTAGCGGTTTACTGATCAGCTGAAACGCGCGCAACGTGCGTACGTCAATTGGCTGGCCAGAACAGAACATACTCTGCAGGCTTTTGCCCCCAACAAAGACACCCAAAGGCACCCGAAGCAATGGCCGGCCACAGCAGGACTGTTTGGAATATCACCGCAAATTCTGCTGGTGTTCTCGTAAACATGGTTTCCGGCCTGCTAGTAATGCCGTACCTCATTCAGACCCTTGGCACCAGCACATACGGATTGTGGATCCTCATTGGCACTCTGACCGGCTACTTCGGAGTCTTGGATCTAGGCGTCTCTGCGGCGGTGGGAAGACTCATCGCCGCCCATCGAGCTCGCGGCGAACTGGAACAGGTCAATGCGGTGATGTCGACAGCATGCGCTCTGTTGATGGTTGTGTTCGTGGTCGTATGCCTGGCGACCTGTGTGGTGCTGGTGGTCTTCCCGCTTCTGTTCGAAGTTACCGCAGATCGTATGCTGGATGTGCGTTACTCGCTGATCCTAGTAGGCGTAACCCTCGCAATGGCATTCCCTGCGTCGATTTATATGGGATTTCTTTGGGGCCATGAGCGATTTGACCTCCAAAATGCAGTCGACATTCCCGCATTGATACTCCGCACGGCATTATCGCTAACGATGGTCAGCTCCAGCCATCCGTTGACCAGCCTCGGAGCGATTACATTTGGCGTAACCGCATGCAGCGCCGCTGCCAGGATGATGCTTTGCGTCAGGTTGGAGCCTCGACTTCAAGTCTCATGGAGCCACGTTCAAGCGAGCAAGATTCGTGAGATTTTCTCGATTGGTGGGTGGATGAGTGTAATCTCGTGGTCGCAAACACTGATTCCCCAAATTGCGCCCACACTAATTGGAATGCGGCTCGGAAGCGGCGCCGTCACAAGCTTCGCGGTTGCGCGTCAACTCGTCACGTATACAAACATTTTTGCGAATTCCGCGACTCAAGTAATGGCGCCGCGCGCGATTGCGGCCTATGCGACGCAGGCAGTTGCGGCGCAGACGCAGTTGTTCGTGGAAGGCGGGAAGTTTGCCTATGCGCTGACACTCTTTATTGGTGGTGGCCTGTTCTGCCTGGGTATGCCGTTTATTCATTGGTGGCAACATGGGTTACAGGACGGCTCGTACAGACTGCTTCTGGTTCTCATGTTGGGTGAAAGCTTGCCCATGTCGCAATGGCTGACCTATAGCGTACTTTTGGGCGCGAACCGCCAACGAGTCCTTGGCTTTCTCGCTGTCACCGAAGCTGTAATTACCTTTCCGCTGATCGTAGTCTTTATGCATACGGGCGGAATAACAGGTGTCTGCGTCGGAGTGGCGTTGTCTGGGTTTCTGGTTCGCGGGCTAGTTCGGTGGCTGTATGGTTGCCGCCTGATGGGTATGAGACCTCACGTCTACGTCGCGCGCGTGTTTATACCTGTGACGATCGCTGCGGTGCCCCCAATTGCGGCGCTGTATCTTGCGACAGCGGAATTAGCACCGGGAACGTTCCGCGCAATTCTCTTGATCGGAGCAGGCTATTTCCTGGTGTTCGCTGTGATTCTCAGTTGCGTGTTTCTTGGGTACTCTAGAATCAAGACATTCTTAATGAGCATCGCGTCGCAGCCTGAATGACGGCGGTAAGCAATCGACCCGCATACCTAGTGGCAACAATGGACGAAATCTCGCATGCCCATCAATGCGCCCGACGCTCGAGAGTCGAACATACGCGCCACTATTGAAAATTGTGTAAGAGACTTGCACCATTAGCGCACGCGAGAGTCCGAGATGTGTAGTAGTCTTGGACTAGGCGGGCATAATTAAGTCTGAGAAAGAGGATCTCGCTTTACAATGCCGGCGCATGCGAGCCCGACGGCTGCTGTTACGCAGTGTGCCGCAGGTGGAGGTGGCGCGTAGAGTTGCCGTGACGCGCGCGACAGTGAGTGCATGGAACGAGCAGCTCAACTTGGATGGCCTGCAGGGGCTCAGGCACCGGCCGCGGGGTCGACCTTCGGGCTTGGATGCGCCGCAGAAAGTTAAATTGATGCGTCTGCTCAAGGACGTGGCGCTTGCGCAAGGGCTTGCCTCAGAGCTGTGGACGTTGCGACGCATAGGCCAGCTGATCGCAGAGAAATTCGGCCGCGGATGCAGCGAGAGTCAGGTGTGGCGGATTCTGTTGGGGCTGGGCTTCGGCAGTCAGCGGCCCACGGGGCGAGCGCTCAAGCGCGACGAGGCGGCGGTCTAACCTTGCAAACGTTGGTCGGCGCTGAAAGAAACGCCAGAAAACAAGACCGAATCATCGTCGTCATTGGCGAGCCGGGCTGAGGGAATGACCGACTCAGGAGCGCGGCTGGGCACCAAGGGGGCGACGCCTCAGTGGCGAACTATCACTTCAACTGGCACCAGCTCTCGGCGAAGGCTGGCCTCACCTTACTACCACATAAAAGTCTGACTCTCCCGGAAGCGATCAATGGGCCGCAAGTCATCGAGTTCCTTGACGCCCTGAGCCGTCAGGTCCGTCGCAAGGTGCTCGTGATCTGTGAAGGACTGCCCGCACATCGCAGCAGCCACGTGGTGCGCGATCTCATCGAGAGCCTCAAAAGGGGCGATTCAACTGGAGTGTCTGCCGGCTTACGCTCCCGACCTCAAGCTTACCGAGTACGATTAGGGATTTCTGAAGCATCAGGAGTTCGGCAACTTCCAGGCACGCACTCTCGGCGAGCTCACCTTCAGACCTTGATTAGCGTTTTGACATTAAACTGAATGGCCTATGTAAATCTGTCAAGCATTAATGCAAGGATCAGTAATGAATTTCAAAGCCCTACGTCGTTGATACCTTAAAGTCACACGCTGAGAATCTCGGTTCGATTGGGGACTCTGCTCATATCGAATGTGGCGCGAATCTGCGACAATTGAATCACTTGCCGAATTCCCATTAGGATCGCTCCGCAGTAGTGGCGCATTCGGGACTTGCGGCGCACCGCGTCGGTGCCGCCATTGCAAATGTTAGCCTTGGGGGCACCATGACCGATCAAGATTACCCGAAGACCGGCACACGTGTCCCGGGTCAGGGTGGCGTTTCGCGACGCGACGTACTGAAAATTGGCGGAGTTTTGGTCCCGGCGACTATCCTGCTGCCTGCGTGGCGTACGGCATGGGCGCAAACAGCACCATCCACTTTCAATTACTACGTGTCACCGACTGGATCAGACAGCAATCCAGGGACGGTTGCGAAACCGTGGGCGATCACGAGTCTGTCGATGTTGACCTGGAACGCCAATAACCGTGCTAACTGGAATAAGCTAAACGGAACCGGTGTATACGTCGGATTTATGCCGGGTACGTACGACGTAAGTTCCATGATCGGTGCTCAGGAGTCGAACGGTGCGTTGCAGTTTCCTGGCGGCAAATCCGGCACCCCGAATTACTTCGCAAGCTGCAACTCCAGCGGCACCTACTCCCCTCGCGCTGCCATTCTCGACATGAAAGGTGCAAGTGGGCGTTACGGGGGCCGCGTCGGCGGTCCAGGTAACTACAATGGCCCGCTGATCGCTCATACCGGCTCTGGTCCGCCTAGTGGAAATGCATACGCTGTCGGGAACCTAGTAATTGATGGGCTATGTATCACCGGATTTTCTTACAAGGGCATACGTATTGGCGGGATGTCCTCTGGAGATGGCCCCGCAATAACCGCCCCGGTTACCATTCAGAACTGCGAATTTTACGGTGGCGGTGCTAACGTCGGAGATGGTCTGGACAACTACGCCGCGCTGTGGATCGACGGCACTATCAATTCCATGGTCCAGAATAATTACTTCCATGACACCTTGGGCTGGCACTACTACAACGGCGGCGAAATGTCCGGCGATCATCTCAACGCAATTATTTGCTGGGGTGCTGGCGCGATCAACTCCGGGACCATCATCCAAAACAACACTTGCGTTAATGCTGGAAATATCTACGGCAAGGAAGGTGGTGTGGAGGGTACTACGGTCCGCAATAATTACATTGACGTTTCGATGTTTACTAGCAACAGCGTCGGTATTCAGGATTTCACCGGCGCAAATAATTCAGGTCTGACCGGAACGACTAAATTCAGCAACAATATAATACTCGTGTCAGGCGCGGGCGCGGCGCTCGGTTGGCCCACGCTGTCAAATTCTTACGGCTTCACAACCCCTGTCTTGATATACAACAACACGATTATTTGCACGGGCACTGTAGGGCCGGTCGTCGCTTGGGTCACATGCGGACCTGCGGGCGCGGGCGCACTGAAGTGTTACAACAACATCTATGCAACCATCTCAGGTGCTACAGGCAGTTGGAACGGATTTGGCAATTACTACGTCAATCCGTCGGCGCCCGCAGTGTGGGATTACAACCTGTACCCCGCTTCCGGAGTGAGTTGGAGTCTCTATCAGAACTCTTCGCTCACCGCCCAAATTGCGAATTACTCAAGCGCGTCCAGTTTTGCAGCTGGGCTTGCGGCGCACGGCGGTATCAGCAATGCCGAGGCGCGCGGCGTCGCCGGTACGCCCACATTCACCAATACTGGCACCTTCGCACAGAAGTATCGGCTTGCCTCGGGCTCTCTGGGCATGGGCACAGGCAGCACGACTGGGACTGCGACTGGAACGGCGTGCGATATGGGCGCATGGGGCAACGGTGCTACTCAGATTGGGTGCAACTTTACCGCCGGCACTGCAATACCAATGGCACCGAAGATTTCGGTTGGGTGATTCGCGCGGCGACGCCGTCTTGTTTGCTAACGGTGGCGTAGAAGCGCGCGATTTTGGATTTGGGGTGCCGTCATTCGCCTAATGCGGAAGCTGTCCGGAGTGGTACGCTCGAGGGCTTCCGCATCCATCCATACGAGCCGAGGCGTACCTGCCGAGACTCTCCGCCGCAATTGGCCGATGTGGCATTTCAATCGACTCGGGCGAAATGTCTATTTCCTCCACATAGGGCCCACCTCGTGCCAATGGCGTGACGCCGCAGTCGGTACCGCAGACAATTACAACGCGTTTTGCCGAGAGACGAACTCAGACATGAGTCTTAGCATCTATTCGCGCGCCGATCGAAGAATTCAAACTTATCAAGAAACTTCTCCTGCCCCTGAAGAGTCAACTCCATCCGTTTGCCCTGGAAGCTGGCCTCGCTCTTCCGGCGATCGTCCTGTGGGCTTACGTCGTCATTAAAGGCTCAATGTACGCGGCACCACGACCGTTGTTATGACCGCAGTTTATGCTACGAGTTCTATGCGTCATCCAAGCGGCAGATTTTCAGATTCGTTCCCGTTCGAATGTAAACCAGATGACTTCTGTCTCGAAGTCATAGTCCTGTCCCGGGCGTGTGCAAGCAAGATATGGTCATTTGAGCGGGCGAATGCCAATTGGTGCCGGGCAGTGGTGCTAGACCTGCAAATGAAAATGAGCGAATCAAAAGACCGGCTGTGCCTCTTTGAGCTTGTCCCGGCGCTGCAGCTTCGATGCAGCGGAAGTATTGGCGGGTAATCGCTTTCGCATTGCACGCCGGAATGAAGGCAGAACGGTCGTCCGAGGCGAGATCGAAATCCAACTGCATAACCACCGGCGCAACCGTCCCGGATAGCTTCAATGAGGCGATGGAAAACGAAGTGATACGAAAACGAGACGCTGCGGAACAGTGGACGGGCCAGGACCTGCATGCAATTCTGTTATCCCCGCAGCGCGTATACGATTCAGCAATCAGAGTGGCTGGAACGAATAGGACTGGCATCCTCACCGACCTGCGATCCGAGCAGCAATTCTGTTGGCACTCACCCACAGCGATTACGGCGGACTCCCAATCGTGACAACTGGTCGGACTCATTGGAGTTTGAATCCGTCCTGTCCGAGTGAACGACTCATTGGCGCCGTTCAACCAATCGCGGCCGCCCGTACGAGTAAATCGAATGCGAGTTCTCTGGATTTCCCACGTCGTTCCTTATCCACCGGTCGCTGGCGTGTTGCTGCGAGCCTACAATCTCGTCAAGGCAATTGGTGTTCAGCATGAGCTGACGCTGGTTGCATTTATTCAGGAAAGTCTGGCTCCGAACCTGCTTTGGCGACGTTGAGCGCGGCCTTGCTGTATGTCGTCGGGAGCTCGAACGGTACTGCGTCTCGGTGATCTTTTTACCTATCGAGCGCCAGCGCCGTGTGGCGGGTAAGCAGCGAACCGCTCTCGAGAGTCTGATTACGACGGGCGGATATATGCAAGGTTGGCTGCAAGGTCCGGCTGCGCATCGGCTATTCCGGTCGCTTGGAGATAAGCCTTTTGATCTTGTGCACTTTGACATCATAAGTCTTGCGCCATTCAGGCGACACTTCAGAGTCACTCCGACCACGCTGGGGCACCACAATATCGAGTCGCACATGCTTGCTGCGTCGCGCCGACAACGAACGCAATCCGGTAAAGAAATTCTATTTCTGGCAGGAAGGGCGCCGACTTCGAATGTACGAACGGCGAGGTGTGCGCAGTTTGCCGTTAACATAACCTGCTCCGATCTTGATTCGGAACGATTGCTCGCAATTTCACCGTTGCAAAAGTGCGCGCGATTCCTAATGGCGTGGATTGTAATTATTTCCAACCGCGAGGGCGCGGTGCCGAATCCCAAATCGCTGGTGTTTGTCGGGACCATGAACTGGTATCCCAACGTCGACGCTGGTGTTGTTCCTGTTGCACCAGGTTTGGCCGCATTTAAAGTCATTGCGTCCGGAGTTGACAATGGACATTGCCGGTTCGAATCCGCCGCGCACCATAGTTGAAATGGCAGCTTCGTTGGCCGATGTCAGGGTGCATGGCTTCGTACCGGATATCCGACCGATGGTGGAGACGGCTGCATTATTTCTCTGTCCGATTCGAGATGGTGGCGGTACGAAATTGAAAATTCTGGACGCATTTGCCATGCAGAAGTGTGTGGTGGCGCATCCGGTCGCTTGCGAAGGAATCGATGTTGTCGACAATGTGAACGTTGTACTTGCTGTGGAGCCCGCAGGAGTGGGTGAGACGCATAGACGAACTGCTGGGTGACGCAGTACGCCGCGCAGCGATCGGTGCGGCGGCAAGGGAGCTGGCAAAGTCGCGCTATTCTTTCGACGCGATCGGTCGCGGCCTCGCAGATGTTGTCACGCAATCTGGCAGCTCAGGGAAGGGAAGCCCCAATGCTTCAATATAATCTGCGGTCACATTGCCGAGAGAATGCTTCGCCACAATGCGCTTGACGGCGGTCGCGGCGACAGTCCGCTCGTAAGTGATCATTGCAAAACATGTCCGTCATTGCCGCCGCGGTCTCATTGGGTGAGGACGGATCCGTTAGAATAGCCTCGCGCCGCTCCCGAGCAGCGCGGGTATGCCCCCGACGCGAGTTGCGATACAGGGTAATTCAGCGGCCATCGCCTCTATCAACGCCAACGGTTGACCTTCGGTGATAGAGGTCATTACGAAGGCATCGGCGGCGGCGAGTAAATTGGGCACATCGTCGCGGGCGCCAAGAAACTGTACTCTATCGCTAAGTCTGCAATTGATTGGTTAGTGTGTCCAGCATTTGGCGCTGCGGTCCGTCGCCGGCAATTAGAAGTCGCGCCTTGGAGCGCACTGAACTGGGCAGCGTACTGAAAGCCAGCAACAAGGTACGGACGTCCTTTTCGGGCTGCAGCCGCCCAACAAACAAGAAAGTAAATTCGTCATGCCCCAGGTCGTAATTGCTCGCGCGCAAGCGCGCGTAACTGGGCGTCGGGTGGGCGCAGTCGCACGCCATTTGGAATGTAGCGCAGGCGAGTCTCGGGAACCGCCATCTGTTCGTGGAAGTACCGCACAATCGTTTCATCAACGCCGGTAATCACATCGGCATAGCGGCAATAGCGGGCCGCGCTGCGACGATAGTCGGGCCGGTCACGCAGTTGATGTAGTCCGTGTTCGACCATCACCACACGGCGGACGCGGGCTATTCGCGCCGGGATACCGCACAGTATCAGCGCGGTAGCGTGATGGACCAACAACGCGTCGACACGGTAGCGAAGCAGAAACCTCAGGAACTCAAACTGATAGGTCAGGCGACGCGTGAAACGTTTCCGGGTCTGGTAATCGAGGTCGACGCATTCGATGCCTGCGGCGGTGAGTTTCGTGCGGATCGGTCCGTCAGTATCGTAAAATGCGAAGCAGATCACACGATTACCGCGGCGCTTGAATTCAATCGCCAGATCTGCACCGACTCGTTCAGAGCCACCGATCTGGTAGGAAAACAGCCCTTGGGCGATAACCGGCGTGAGATTGCGATTCATGTCACAGTGTCGGGTGCGGCTCAAGTGTAGTGCGTGTTAAGCTGTGCCGATAATAGCTGAAGGACCCAACGACAGGTGTGCGGTATAGCTGGTGTGGCGTCCGTCGGCAGGGGTGATGCGACCGCGGTTCGTCTAATGACCAAGACGCTCGCACACCGGGGTCCCAATGATTCCGGAATCGTCGAGCTGTACGAAGGTCACGTCGTGCTCGGGCATCGGCGCTTATCGATCCTCGATCTCTCGCCGCTCGGCCATCAACCAATGGCCAGCGTGGACGGTCGCGATTGGGTTGTCTTCAATGGCGAGCTTTATAATTTTCGCGAAGTGCGCCGCGAATTGCAGCAGCGCGGGCATACATTCCGTGGTGGCTCGGATACTGAAGTGTTGCTCGCCGCGTACCGGGAATGGGGTCTGGATTCGCTGCAGCACTTCC
Source organism: uncultured Gammaproteobacteria bacterium (assembly GCA_963789365.1). Lineage (GTDB taxonomy): Bacteria > Pseudomonadota > Gammaproteobacteria > Steroidobacterales > Steroidobacteraceae > FEN-1191. The sequence goes on along the minus strand of CAWBKJ010000004.1, from coordinate 907,531 downwards.
GCGGCATGTTCGCGTTCGCGCTTTGGGACGGTGCCAGTAGAACGCTGCACCTGGTGCGCGACCGCTTTGGGGTAAAGCCGCTGTATTACTCGTTGACGAATGGCACCCTGGCGTTCGCCTCGGAGCTCAAGGCGCTGAATGTGGCTGGCTACACCGAACGGCGTGTTGATCCGATTGCCGTCATCGAGTACCTGCAATTTGGCTATGTGTCCGCGCCGCGCAGCATCTTCGCTGATGTTCGCGTTGTGGAGCCCGGGATGGTCGTGTCCTTCGACGCGTCGATGCGCGCCAGCGAGCACCGTTACTGGTCGGTCTCGAGCCTATTCGACTCGGAGCAAACGGTAGCGCTGCGTTTGGAATTGGCCGGATTGACCGAAAACTCGCTGCTCGATCGCGTCGAGGATGCCCTTACCGAGGCATTCCGCTACCGTATGGTAGCGGACGTGCCCGTGGGCGTGTTCCTTAGCGGCGGCATAGATTCCTCGCTGGTCGCGACTTTGCTTGCGCGCCGCGCGGGCTTGAAATTGAAAACGTTCACGATAGGCTACGGCGATGCGGAGTTCGACGAAACTCGCTACGCCCGCGAAGTGGCGCAGCGATTGGGTACCGAACACACCGAGTTAATTGTTTCGCCTGCTGAAGCCTTGCAGCTCAATACGCAACTTCCTGAGATTACCGATGAACCCGTCGGCGATAGCTCGCTGATTCCGACTCTGATGGTGTCACAGTTGGCGCGGCGGCACGTGACTGTGGCGTTGTCGGCGGATGGCGCGGACGAGCTGTTCGGCGGTTATGCGCGGTACCAGATTTGCGGAGCCTATGCGGCGCGCCTGAATGGCGCTGCACGCTGGGGGCACCATATGGCGGCGGAACTAATCGACTTTCTGCCCTCTGGCGTAGTGGCCATGGGTTATCGGCTGTCGCGCGGCGCCGGACCGCGGTTCGCAGCGATCAATGACAAAATGCGAAAGTTCGTGCGCATGTCACGGACGCGTGATGAGTACTCTGCCTACGAATCTGCGGTGTCGGAGTGGTCGGCAGCGGAGTGCCAGCAATTATTTCCTGCTGCCGGGGTTACCGCCAGCAGCGCAGCGGCGTGTTATGGTGCGCCACGCAACATCGACTCGCAGAATCGCTTTATGCAATTCGACGCGGCTCGTTACCTGCCGGGCGATTTGCTGACTAAGATGGATCGTGCGTCGATGGCGGCATCGCTGGAGGCGCGTGAACCCTGCCTGGATCATGAGATGGCGCAATTGGCGGTGGCTCTGCCGTTGCACTGGAAGATTCGCGATGGTCAGGGCAAATACGTGTTACGGCGCATCCTAGCCCGACATTTGCCGGCCGGTTTATTCGACCGCCCCAAGCAGGGATTTTCCGCTCCAATCGCGGATTGGTTGCGCGGACCGTTGCGCGCGCAACTGCAGGATGAATTGGCGCCGCTTCGCGTGAAGTCGTTCAACATTCTCGACCCCGATACGACTTCAAGGGCGGTTGCCAGGTTTCTTGCAGGAAACCGCGATACCTCCGCCGCTGGCATATGGTTTCTGTTGCAACTGCAACGATGGGCGGGACGCTGGCTTATACCGCCGTCGGTGAGTGCGGCGAGCTCGGTGAACGAGTTGACAGCAGGATGATCGCGACGTCGATTTTTTGGGTTGCCGTGGGTCTAATGTTCTACATCTATGTCGGTTATCCTCTGCTGATCCGCGCATGGGCGGCGGTGGCTGGTCGGCCAGTAGCCAAGGTGGCAACAGTGGTGCCCGTCACCATTGTGGTGGCGGCGTACAATGAAGAGCGCGACATTCGCGCCAAGCTAGAGAATCTGTTGGCACAGGATTATCCGGCTGACCAGTTCAACATACTGGTGGCGTCCGATGGCTCGACTGACGATACCGATGCCGTCGTCCAAACCCTCGCGGATACACGCGTTCGCTTGATGCGCGTTGAGGGGCGGGTTGGCAAGACTGCCTGTCAGAATTACGCCGTCGAATCGGCGAGCGGGGAGGTCGTCGTTTTTACCGACGCCACCACTGCGGTCGATCGTGGTGCGTTGCGTGCTTTGGTGCGCAACTTTGCGGATCCGCAGGTGGGGTGCGTTGCCGCGCAGCTCGTCTATGAGGGCAAGGGCGAGAACCTGACCGCCTCGGGAGGCACCGCATACTGGAGTTACGAAACGCCACTGCGCGCGGCCGAGAGCGCATTGGGCTCGCTTATTGGGGTCAGTGGCTGCTTGTACGCCGTGCGTCGTTCGGCATATCAGCCGATCCAACCGGAATTGATCAGTGATTTTGTCATCGCGATGAGAATATTCGAACAGGGCTTGCGCACTGTGCTAGAGCCACATGCCCTGTGCTACGAGGAAACGCTCGATTGTTCTGCGCAGGAGCTTTCGATGCGGGTGCGGGTCGCAGTTCGCAGTATTGCGGCGCTAACGGCCGAGCGGCGTTTTCTGAATCCTTGGCGCTATGGGGTATTCGCATTGCAGCTGTTGTCTCATAAACTGTTGCGCTATGCCTCGCCATTTGTCTGGATGGTGGCAATGTTAGCCTGCCTGCCGCTGCTCGATCAGCCACTGTATCTGCTGTCGTTTGTGGCGCAGCTGGCATTGCTTATTGGGGGGGCCGTAGGTTTCGGGTTGCACACGCATGGTAGCAATGTTGGCTTGCTCGGGAAGCCATACTACTTTGTGTTAACTAACCTGGCGTCGCTGATAGCGGTACTGCGCTACTTGCGCGGCGATCGCATCCGGATTTGGAATCCGGTTAGAAGGTGAAGCCATGCCCGCGGGCAACCCAGCGGTCGTGTTTCGCCATTCGGAGACCACTTCACAGAAGCTGCGGATTGGGTTGATGCTCGACAGGCGTCATGTGCCGGCTTACGCACGAGCGATAATCGAGGATTTGAAAGCAACCTCGTATGTGCAAATAGTAGCCATTTTCGACTCGCGTGCCATCGACAATGATCTAGTCGTGCGACAGAAAGTGAACTCGCTGCTGCGCGCCTATTTTCAGCACATCGAGGCACGGGCCCAGACTGCACCGGACCCCTTGGCGATTACAGATGTGGCCGACTTGTTGAGTGACATTGGTACGTGCCCGCCCGATTGTAGTGTATCGCTGGATGTAGCACTGAATTTTAGTGACGCAGCAGTGACACCTGGATTGCTGAGTGCCTCCCGTTGTGGGGTGTGGCGATATCAATTCGGGGATAGCAGGCACTATCCTGGAGGGTCGGGGTTTCTGCGGGAGCTGGTCGATCGCAATCCCCTAAGCGCCGTTGAATTGGTGCGACAAACAGCCGGCAACGCGAGCGAGGAGGTGCTGTGCCGGGCGGAGTATTCCACGAGTGCGTTTCCGTCAATGCGACTTAATAGGATTGCACCAATCTGGGGCGCAAGGCACTTGATGCTCCAGAAATTGTGGGAACTGCATCACCTGGGCTCCGAAGTGTTGAGCAAGCGGTCGGCAGGAACTGTAGAACCCTGCGCCATAGCGCATTGCAGCGCCCCGCCGGGCAATTTGCGCTTGGCGTTATGGTTTGCGCGCCTGGCATTGGCAGCTCTCTGGCGCCGTCTGCGTGCGACTCATCGCACAGTACATTGGAAAATTGCGATCCGCCGCTCCCCAAAACCGCTATATGAGGAGCCAACCCAAGCCGCCCTCGGTGAGTTTCGCTGGCTGGAAAGCCCGCGTGGTCATTTCTGGGCTGACCCCTTCCTGTTCGAGCAGGCGGGGCAGACTTGGCTATTTTTTGAAGATATGGACCACGCCGCCGGCCGAGCGCATATTGCCTGCGGGCGACTCACCGCCGATGGTGCCCTGGTGGACGTGCGACCGATACTTATCCGCCACTACCATCTTTCGTACCCGCAGGTGTTTTCTGCCGATGGGGAAGTCTATTTATTGCCCGAAGCGGCGGAATCCGGGGGCGTGGAACTTTATCGAGCAATCTCCTTTCCAGATCAGTGGGTGTTGGAGTGCCGGTTGCTGAATTTTTCATGTGTCGATACCGTCGTGTTTCGCTCTGCCTCCGGCTGGGAAATGTACACTTCGCCGATGGTCGTGGCGGGACATGCGCCGATCACTTGGGCCATGCATGCCGATCAATTGCGCGGCCCTTGGCAATATAGTTCACACGGACCTATTGCGAGTCATGCGGGGACGGCGCGTGGAGCGGGTGCAGTGTTCCAATCGGCGGGACGACGCATCCGGCCAAGCCAGGATTGCGCAACCGCGTACGGTTCCGCCTTGCTCTTCAATGAAATTCTGGAGCCGGCAGGTGAGACCTACAAGGAGCGGGTAATGGCGCGGGTGGGAGGGGGTTGGTTGCCTGGATTAGTGGGCGTCCATACCTATAATCGCTGCGGTCTTTGGGAAGTGATTGATGGTAAATTTTTGGTCGCCGTGGGGTCTGAGGGAGGTCCCCCACGGACCAATTTAGCAAATGTAATACCGACATTCACGCTATTCACTACCGTTGTGATGACCCAAGAACGGCACCCCGAATTCGATCGTAGATACTGGTGAATCCCGATATGACCGCCTCAAATTCAATATCTGACCAATAATCACGATCCAGAATGCGCGGCAGCAAAAGTCTATCCGACGTCTTATCCGCCAGACCAGGTTCGCAGGTAGTGGCGGATAGCACACCGCAAGTTGCTAGCCAATTAGGGTGCTGCGAATCGTAATTGCCGCTTGGGTAACAAAAATGGTTGCAAGGGTGATGCTTAATAGCCTCCAATACCTTGCGGTTATCCTCAATCTCGATCTTCATGTCCTGAAGATTCGACTTAGGCAAGTGATGTCGGTGAGTGTGAAGCTGAATATCCACACCGAGATCCAATAACCCATGCCGTCGTCCACAGACATCAACCGAAAGCGGCTCTCACTGGTGACATCGTCGAAATCGAGCGCCAGCGCATCAGCAAGTTTCTCTAACAGGTGCTGTTTGCCGTGTTCGTCCAGGTCTCGATTAGCAATGTCGAGCAATTTCAGCCTAACTGCATCTCGATTCGTACCCAGATCGTATACACCGTCAAGACTCTGAACCCCCATTTTTAATTCGAAAACTGTGCGCCTCGATTTCCAAAGCATATACTGAAGAGTGACATCAAAAACTTCATATTGGCAAGTCACGTAGTGCGTGGTCACATAGAGCGTCGATGGCATTCCCGCGCGCTGCAAGGCAGGAACCGCGTGCCTAATCGTGCTGCTCCACCCGTCATCAATCGTAATAACGACGGGCGCATCATTCACTGTACCTCCACTGAGACTCATTAAAGCCTGATCCAGCGTAATCACTCGGAAGCGACGTCTAGCGAGTAGGGCGAGCCGGCGCACGAATTTCTCTGGGCGCATAAATAGCACGGGCTCGAATTCGTGCTCGTCACCAATGGACATGCCGTGGTAGCAAAGGATCCGAACTGAATTGGCCGTAATCCTGCGGGCAAGCGAAAACAATCCCATTGCACGTGCAATATGGAGGATCGCGCGCTTTGTGCGGCGCCTAGTCACAAATCCGTCACATCCTTGGCAGGGCAGACTATATGCACTACGGCATTATAGTTACTGTAGATGCAAGTGGTAATAAGCCTTTGTCAGATCTTATCGGCAGCGGAGGCGCGGCCGACCAGAGATGAGCGTGTTGAGCGGAACCTCGAATGATGCCGACAGCGTTTACCTAGTCCCCTATTCAGCGTAACCCGCCGACGCACCGCGTGATATCGGTAACGTTTCCAGATGATCGCAACGGTCAGCAATGCGAGCGTGATAGCGTGACCCAAAGAGATTCCAACGCATGTGCTAGTGTCAACGGTTGGCCAAACGGATCCGTCCCCAACCTTGGGTTAGCGAAACCGTGAATATCCCGGCGAATGGTTGATGACCAATCGACCGCGTGAGCTCGTATGGTGCTACCACTGTCGCCCTCCTCGGGAAATTGCGTCCTTGCGAGTAGAGGCGATTGAAAAAGTGGCTACCGGCGCCGGATGTGCAGTGGCAGTAGTTAATAAATTCACTAGCGGACGAGTTGCGACGATTTTCCCGCCATGAGTTGAATCGGTAAGTTCTGCCACTGAAGCAGGAGTTGCTGCCAGCATTAGTATTGAACTGGGAGTAGGTAGGTTAAGAGTCCTTAATCCTTAATGTTACCCAAATGGCCCGTGTATAAACGTGAATGAGTTGGTGCGCATGGTCGGGTGGGGCAAATGTTGGAGACTTGGAAGCAGAACTACCATTGCCAGCCCCACCACGTCTCACTCGGTCGACTGACCTCGAGTGAGTTTGCGATGTAAGGCCAGAAAACTGACTTTAAGGCATCCCCACTCTAGGTATCAGTGCTACGAAAAACGGACCAACCTGAACCGGGGTTAGACTCTAAGTCCTAGACGCTACTCGAGGCCGGGGGATGTCGGCCCTGCCGAAAATGTGAGGGGGAAGAGACCACGCTATGCACTCAAACGCAGAAGCGCAGCACATCGTCGGCACCCCACCGCAATTCTATTTTGCTTCCACTACGATCCCTCCAGCTGCGGTTGCAGCGCGGCGCCTTCGCGCAATGGCTCACGCATTGGCCTCGACGGGCTTGGTAGTGCAAGTTGTCAGTGCGTTCGGCGGGGCACCCGTAGTCTTTGGTGAGGAACTGGGTCTCGGGGATTGTCGCGCACCCAGTGATTGAGCCATCCAGTATTTTGCTCTCAAAACTGGTGTGGATAAAGCGTTGGTTCGCGCGCAAGGCGGCGACGCCAATTCCGGAGGCCGCGCCGGCGCCAGTCACTGAGGAGCTTGCTGTTGATCCTAGTCCGCGCGGAATCGTTCGGAGAATTCGTGGTGGTTTCTTTGCGCTGCTTTATATCGTCGATCCCTTTAAGAAGTGGGCGATCCGCGCGGCGTTCTCCGCGCTCCGATCTGCCACGGAATCGAGATGTGCGAGTCGTGGTTACATCAGGCCCGCCCTTCTCAGGAGTTATCGCTGCCTGGTTTGTGGCTCGCCGACTACGGGTTCCGCTCATTACCGATTTTCGCGATCCATTCCTTACTGCGTGTGATGAGGTCATACGCATAACTCGACCGGAAAGGATTGTTCTGCGCCGAATCGAACGTGAACTCATGGCTTACGCGGCCGCGGTGACGTCGGCATCTCCTGGAATGGCCCTAGAATTGCGGCGACAGTATCCGTCACAAGCGCCCCACATTCACCTAATGATGAACGGCTACGATGGAGATATGAAGACTGAACTCATGTCAACCGGTTACCGGCTCAGCATGCTATTCGACGGTATTCTCTACCTCAACCGCGATCCATTTCCGTTTCTGCGCGCTGTGGAACAGCTGCTTGCTCACCCCGACATAGATCGAAGCCGGATTTCAATCAAATTCGTGGGTTCATGTGATGAGTATGAAGGGGTATCGCTCGCGGGATGGCTTCGTGGCAAACGCGCGTCTCACGTAGTTGAACTTCTGCCACAGCGCACTGGTAAAGAACTGCAACCGTTGATTGACGATGCAACGGTGCTGCTTAACTTAGCGCAAGGCCAGCGACCGTTAATTCCGGCCAAGACTTTCGAGCACTTGGCAAGCGGTCGGGAAGTACTCGCTGTATGTGAACCAGAAAGTGACACAGGCCGGCTGCTTGCGACTGTTCGTGGGGTCACGCAGGTGCCGCCGGATGATCAGCCAGGTATTGAGTCTGCGCTCTCGAGTCTATACCAGCGTCACGTTATCCAGGGGACGCTAACAGTCCCCTCGCGAGAGGATGTGCGGCGTTTTGCACGCAGATTCTCAGATGAAATCTTCAAGCGCATTGTAAGTGGAGTTACCAGCGGCCAAGACAGCTGCTCTGGGAAGACTACGACCTGACGCTTGCGCAGGCGACTGCCGCCGGTAACCCCCACAACTCGTCACCTTGAATTTTAACCCCATCGCCCGGCTAATTATGACAATTCGGGCGTAGCTTGCGAGCTGACCAAGATCTTTTGATACGATAGCAGGAACTACGCTGAGCGACTGCAAAAACGGATCGCGAGTGTATGCATTCCCGGGCAAAGACTGTGGCTATCGAAGGCATATACAATGCACGCACCAATCAGAGTGCCGGCATTCTCCTCGGATCCGCGTGGTCATTTATGTTCTCGGGTTTCGCCAGGGATAGGGAAATGTTGCGGCTATGGAACCCGAGCCTCTTTACCTGAAAGCACGCGCCGGTAACGGTGCGGAGGACTGAGGCGAGGTTGTGAACATTGTCACCAGCTACTGCGGAGTCACGCTACTATCTTGCCACGCGCCTCAGGATGCCAGACATCCCGTTGCATCGGTGCCAGGGAAAGGATAAAAGAAGCCGACGTACGCAGCGCTGGCGACCGTATTACTAGTGGTCTGGCCGGAAGCAAGGGAGATTAGTTCTTGTGAGTTCGCGCGGCCTTTCTGATATTAGGGCGCTCTGGTTCGGCGGCGATGTGCCGTTATTGGGCCACCTGCATACACCGCGCAGTTCGGCTATCGACGTGGGTGTTGTCATCTGTCCCGCACCATTTGGCTATGAAAATATATGCGGTCATCGCAGCTTAAGATTACTCGGCGATCGCCTTGCCCAGTGCGGGATGGCCGCATTGCGCTTTGATGTGCCCGGCACCGGAGACTCGGATGGCGAGCAGCGACTAGTGCCCTGGAAGGGCGCAGTTGCAAGTGCAATTGCGACCTTGCGGCGCGAGACGGGGTGCGAGCGCGTCGGATGCATTGGCGTAGGACTCGGGGGGACCATAGCACTTGCTGCAATTGACGATGGGCTTGATGTCGACAAACTGGTGCTGTGGGGTGCCCCGGCGCGCGGTCGAGCATGGTTACGCCAACAGCGGGCGTATCATCGAGTCACCGCAATTAGGGTTGATCCCGCCGACCCAGCGCCTCCGAGTCCGGATGGGATAGAGGAGCTATCGGGATTTCCCATGGGCTCAAAGCTCGGGGAGGAGCTGAAGGCGCTCGACGTAAGTCAGGGCCCAGTGGATGCATGGCCGGACCATCGCATTCGGCCTCGCGCCCTGATGATTCCGCGCAACGCGAGAGATTCGGAGAGTGATTTAGGTAACGCCTTAAGAGTACGCGGAATAGATTTCATCGCAGAAGCGGGCGAAGGCTTCGACGCAATGTTTGCGGAGCCCCACCTGTCGATTGCACCGCAGGAAATCTTTTCACGCATGTGCAACTGGCTCGCTGAAGGTGCCTCTCGCCGTGCTCCCTACGATGCCGTATCTAATCTGAGTGATGGAGTGAGCGCGCAACTAGGGAACCAAGGTCTTGTTAAAGAGATTGCGCGTTATAGCCAGGGAGACGGCGGGTTGTTGTTTTCGATCGAGACCCGTCCGAGCAAGCGCGAACCCCATCCGACCTGGCTGATTTTTCTCACCGGCCGCGCAGTGCGCCATGTTGGCCCAAACCGAATATGGGTGCGGTTTGCACGGGAACTGGCGGCATCGGGCTTTGCGTCGCTGCGCCTCGATGGACGAAGTGTCGGTGACAGCGAAGGTGAGGGCAACGGACTTATGCCCAATGAGGAGTACTACCAGGAACACATTTACGATGACGTCGAGCGCATTATGGAGATCGGGGTTGCGGCGGGAGCCAAACGGTTTTTGATGGCCGGGATCTGCTCTGGGGCGACGGCGTCATACCAAGTCGCCTGGCGACGATCCGATGTAGGTGCGATTGTGCTGCTGAATCCCCTTCAACTGCGCCACGACCCAGAGGACGATGAACGCGCAAAGGTTCAGCTGGCTCAGAAGTGGCGTCCGCGTAAGGGACTTTGGACCGATCCAAATGCGTACTTGCGCTTGCTGAAAGGAGAGTCTCCTGTGTTGAAGACCCTGAAAATCCTACTCATCCGAGCAACGGCTAGGGTTCCGTTTCGTGCTAAGTCTGGCACAAATGAACCGAGTTACGTCGCCACGGGCTTTTACGAGCTCACGCGGAAGCCCGTAGAGGTTGATATTTTTCTTAGTGGGGAAGATGAGATCGCAGTCTCGTTCCTTGAGCGTCACTTCGGTGCTGGCCTGAAAAACTTTGACCGGGAGCGCCTCCGGTTGCATCGCGTGTCCAATACCGATCACACCATTCGGCCGCTTTTTGCACAAAATCGCTTTTTCCAAATTTTGCGCTCGGCGCTGGAGCGCATTGCCAAGGCTGATACACCTCTTAAAGCCGTGGAGTCACACGGACAATTGCGTGTGGGGTCGCCGTAATCAACGGATATCGGCTGCGTCTGAAACACTGGACCGTGCTCCTAGGGCACTCAACCCGCCTGAATTCGTATGTGAACATTGCGTCGTGCACGAAGAAACTTCACTAATCGCTGGATTGCAGACGACCGCTGTCGGATCGCCCACGAAGGGCCACACGGTCGTGGTGCTGCTGCACGGCTATGATATGAAGCCAGCGGACCTGACACCATTCGCCCATTCAATTAGTGGTGCCCGCATTGTTCTTGATGCCGCGGGGCCGGGCTCAGCAGCCCAAGTGGCAACTACGCGTGGTGGGAAATTGATATACAGGCACGAAGCCGAGCGCTCGCCAACGGACCACGCGATCTGGCGCAAGAGAAACCACCGGGTTTGGCGGCTGCACGGGTTCAACTCGATTCATTCCTAGATGCGGTGCGGTCCGAATATCAGCCAAAACGGCTAGTTCTCGGCGGCTTCTCTCAAGGTGGCATGCTTGCCTGCGATTGGGTGTTACACACTACAAGTTTGATTGACGGGCTGATTCTCCTTTCGGCTTCGCGTCTCGACTTCGATAATTGGTTGCCGCTCAAGAGGCGCTTGCATCAGGTACCCGTCTTTTGTAAGCCACGGCCAAAAGGATGCCGACTTGGCCTTTTCCGCGGGAGAGCAGTTAATGACCTTTCTGGTCTCGGCAGGGGCGTCGGTTGCGTGGGTACCCTTTGACGGCGGACATGAGATCCCGTTCATGGTTTGGCGGGAATTGCGTAAGTTTCTTAGGAGCATTGCCCGGCCATTGACGCGCGTCTCGACCGGCAAATTGCCCATCTGGTCACGGTGGCAGAAGCTGTCCCTGTTAGTATCCACAGGCTTGCGTTTGTCGCGGTAAGTTTCCATTGCTCAACGATTGAACATAAAATCTTTCCATATGACCAATAATCAGGCAAATAAGCAATATGCCCAACTGCTTGCCGACGTAAGCCGCATTGCGAACGAGGTTGCGGCCATTCACGCCGGTGATGTGGACACTAATAGTCGCTTCCCTCTCGAAACCGTTAGGGCGCTCAGGCAATGCAAGGCGTTATCAGCGCCGATTCCCGTTGCCTTAGGCGGTGCCGCCTGCAATATGAGGCAGCTTGCGTCGTTGTGCTCAATCCTTGCCCAAGCCTGTGGCTCGAGCGCCATGGTGTTGGCGATGCATTACATTCAGGTGGCCTGTCTGGTAAGACACGGGTCGCAATCAACTTTCTTCCAGGGTTATCTCAAAGAAATCGTCGAGAAACAACTCGTGCTCGCCTCGATGACTTCTGAGGTCGGTACGTTTGGAGAAACGCGCTCAAGTATTTGCGCCGTCGAACGCAACGATGGCCGCTTTACATTGAATAAAGATGCCACAACCGGTTCCTATTGCGAGCACGCGGACGCCATTCTGGTAACGTGCCGGCGCGCACCCGACTCGCCAAGCAGCGACCAGGTTCTGGTGCTCGTGCGCAAAGACGACTGCACCTTGCAACAAACGACCACGTGGGACACGTTGGGCATGCGCGGTACCTGCAGCCCCGGTTTCAAACTTGCATCCTCGGGCCCGGAAGAGCAGATCGTCCCCGGTTCCTTCGCAGATTCATCGGCCCAAACCATGGTGCCGTATTCACATATCCTTTGGGCCTCGCTATGGTGGGGAATTGCGGCGAATTCCGTTTCCCTGGCGGCTGAATTTGTTCGCGCGGGTGCCCGCAAGACGCCCGGTACGGTGCCGCAAACCGCAACGCGACTGGCGGAGGCGTCGGTGCAGCTGCAGGCGATGAAACACAATTGGATCGCAATGGCGTCGGAATTTGATGATATCGACGCGACTGCTGGAGGCATGGAGGAATTGCTGTCGATTGGTTGGGCTCTTAAGATGAACAATCTTAAGGTCAGTGCCTCCGAAGCAGCTCCTCAAATCGTGCACAAGGCGCTGCAGATCATTGGAATTCTTGCCTATAAGAACGACTCGAAGTTTAGTCTGGGCAGGCACTACCGCGACGTGCTGTCAGGCGCCTTGATGATTGCCAACGACCGAATCGCCTCAAAGAGTGCTTCGATGCTGTTGGTATTCAAGGACCAGTAGCGTGACGATCGACTACGACATCGACAAATTCTACGCCGGGCTGGTCAAACATGGCTTGATCATTCCAGTTGGCGTGCAAGGGGCCTTCGGTCGCGGTGCGGTTTTTGAGGATGTTCTTGAGCGATTCAATGCGCTGGTGACCCAGATGTCGAAGCACGACAACGCGGAGGTCTACACGTTCCCTCCTGTCATCAATCGCCAGGTGCTGGAGAAAGTCCATTATCTCGATTCCTTTCCACACCTATGCGGGGCGGTTTACAGTTTTTTCGGGAAGGATCTGCAGGCGAAGGCACTCGCGGAAAAGGTCAATACAGGTCAGCCGTGGGGCGACATGCTCGGCATGACCGATGTGGTTCTGAACCCCGCAGCCTGTTATCCCGTGTATCCCAGCTTTACAGGGGTCCTACCCGAAGGCGGGCGCCTTGTCACGATGTTGAACTGGGTCTTCCGTCACGAACCATCGCCCGAACCGACACGCATGCAGTCATTCCGGGTTCGTGAGTTTGTCAAGGCCGGTACGCCCGGCGAAGTAGTCGAGTGGCGTGATATGTGGCTGCAGCGAGGGCTTACCTTGCTTCAATCACTCGGCTTGCCCGCGAAGTCCGATGTGGCGTCGGATCCCTTCTTTGGCCGCGGCGGCAAGATGCTTGCCGTTAACCAGAAGGAACAAAAGCTCAAGTTCGAGGTCGTGATCCCGGTAATTTCAGCGGAAGACCCCACCGCAGTCTGTTCGTTCAATTTCCATCAAGAGCACTTTGGCTCTGCATTCGACATTCGAACTCAGGATGGTCAGGTGGCTAACACCGCATGCCTTGGCTTCGGGTTGGAACGCATTGTGATGGCGCTTTTCAAAACACATGGCTTCGAAATTGAACGATGGCCACAAGAGATACGCAAGCGTATCTGGTCATGAGCGCAATACTCGCGCTGCCAGGAATCAGCGCCTCGCAATATCAGCGGCACATGCTCCATTCTGACGGCCGCGCATGGGTGGAGAAGAATTGCTATATAGACATCTGGATAGAGGTTATCCATGCGCTCGGTCTAAATCCACTGGCTATCATGCCATTTGCAGCGACGATCGACTTCGAGGGCGATCAATGGACGTTCTTTAAGCCTCCGCATGACGAGCTGAGAGACCTATACGGAATTGATGTACAAGAACTGAATGTTTGGCGCCCACTTCTCGAACACGCGACCGAACATCTGTCAGCTGGCAGACTAATTAGTACCGAGGCGGACGCTTTCTGGCTTCCGGATACCGCCGGCACGGACTACCGGCGACAACACACGAAATCCACAATCGTGCTAACTGAGCTGGATGTGGCAAATGGGCGTCTGGGGTATTTCCACAATGCCGGCTATTTCTCGCTTGAGGGCGAGGACTTTGTGAAGACATTTCGCCTTGACGCCGCTCCCAATCCGGAATTCATGCCGCTTTTTGCCGAATCTGTACGCATCGACAATGTTGTACGTCGACCTGAGTCTGACCTAGTCACAATGTCCTTGGAGCTTTGGCGGCGACATCTGAAGCGTGTTCCGAGGACGAACCCGATCGAACGATTTGCAATGCGCTTTGAGCGCGACTTGCCGAATATGCATCAGCGAGGGCTTGAGTTCTACCACGCTTGGGCGTTTGCCACGACACGTCAATTGGGAGCAGCCTTCGAACTGGCAGCACTTAACTTGAGATGGCTTCGCGAGAATGGTATCAAGGGGTTGGATGAAGCCATAGCTGCGTTCGAGTCTATTTCAACGTCGAACAAGAGTTTTATTCTTAAGGGCGCCCGCGCCGTAAATGCGCGGCGACCCTTCGACGGCGCGAGCATGTTCAACGAGCTGAGCAAGAATTGGCAAAGCGGAATCGATTCGTTGAGTGTCCTGGCGTAGGAATTATAGAATCACATTTCCTTGTGACTCGCACCGGCGCGAGAACATGAGTATCGGGTCAGCTCTCCAATGACAACAAATAAAAAGACTTCGACGGACTTCGATCAGGCCGAGCACAACGCCCAGATTTTTGCCGAAGCCGACGTCGCAGACTTCTACTTACTCCAGCCGATTGAGCCAAGTGAAGTCATGATGCTCATCAAGTACCGTAGTGACTACTTTCAGAAAGCGGTCCTCGATATCGGCGTGGGCACGGGACGTACAACCCGTTATTTGCTGCCGTTTGCGGCAACCTATATTGGAATCGACCTTGCTGAGGAGATGTTGGTTCGATGCCGCAGCTTGTTTCCCAAAGCCTCGCTCCGCAAATGGGACATGCGCAGGATAGATAAGCTCGATTCCGGACAGTTCGACTTTGTTTTCGCATCGGGCAACATATTGGACGCCGTTTCTCACGAGGAGCGGTTGTCTATGCTGCAGGCGATTCACGGAAAGCTCGTGCCGGGGGGGCTGTTCGCCTTCTCTGCGCACAATCGCAATTGGCGCCGGGCCGGTCGCGGCCCAGTGCTGGGAAAGTCCCGTAATCCAGTGACTCTTCTGCACAATGCCGCCGACTATTTGGTCAACTTGCGAAATCATCGGCGCATGCGCCTTTTTCATCAGCACAATGGGGACTTTGCACTGTTGAACGATGTTTCCCACTCATGGAAAGCGCTCAACTATTACATTGCTCGCGATGCCCAGAAAGCCCAACTCCGCGCCACTGGTTTCGAGCCACTGGAGGTGTTCGATGAACAGGGGATGAACGTCAGTGGCGAGGACGACGACTCGGCTAACGGTTGGCTGCTGTATGTCTGTCGTCGAGGAAATTAAAGCGTTCTAGTGCGAACTTTGGGTGGCGACTGCTGCGCAGGCGACATTGACAACCACGGGCGAATTTATTGCACGCACCTGACACCGAAATGGCCCTGGGTTCATACAATCTGCGGGGTCGAGCTGGACCTTCTTGTCGATTCTGGGCGTCAGAGAAAAATATTGTTCCGAGGCGCTATATCCGCGAGCCTCTATGGTAACTGCGTGAGCATAGTGATTTGAGCGTAATGCAAGCTCAACTCCACCAGCGGGTAGTCGAGTCGCGATCGCGGTTAGTCCGACATCGTGAAATCCAAGTGAACGAAGTCCAAGCGGCAAATAGTGATGTTCGCTTAAGTCTTTGCCGAGTGGGTCACACAGTCGTGCATGAATTAAATCCACGGAGGGAGGCCCAAACCGGTATGCGAACGACAAGTCGAGCCAGTGATTGATCAGGCTGGCAAGGGGGAGGGCGGTCGTGAGGCGAGTGTTGAGCGTGATGTCGCGCTCGATTTGCTCAACGATCTCGCTGCCGTTCCTATAGAGCGAGATATGCAGGGTTGCGGGAAAGGCCGAGGCAGATTCATTCGCCAAGTGCAGCTGCAACCCATTGTTGCCCTCATCGGTTATCCAGACTGCCACGGGTTGCAGAACGCGGCGCAAATAGTAATACGGGCACTTGGGCAATCCATCGGCGCCTACAATTCCCCAACCCGCTCCTTCCCACAAGTCGCGCATGAACCAGATGAGTGCGCCATTGCAGGTAGAGCCGGCCCGTCGCCATTCACCCATGACGTTGGCCATGACTTCAGCTGACACAACGCGACTTAGCGCCAGGTAGCGGTCGTGGTCCGAGTAGCGTGTGGCGAGTGGGCTGGTCTCAAGTAGGGACTTGAAATAGAAATCACGTACGTCTTCAAAATCCCACCCGGCGCTTTGGTCGCGGGGCGTGCGTCCCTTCCATGTCGGGTGATGAACGCGCAGTGCTGAAGCGCCCGGCATTTTGTCGATGGTGGCCGGCTCGGGGATGTTGGCAAAAGCCAGGCATTCCGTTGCAAATCGAACTGATGCTCGTCGAGCATCCTCCAAAGGACGCAAGTACGCCCCTACACCGTAGTAAGAAGTTGTGCCCTCGGTGGCATCATGAGGAAATGCGCCGCCGTGCGCGCTGGAAGGCCAAAAGGGGACTGCAGGACATTCGTCCTGAACCACGGTGGCAATAGTGTCGTGAAAGAGCTGGGGTTGCCAGAGCTCTCGCTGCGCTCCCCACATGGCGGCCTGCTGTTCAACCTCGCTATTGCCGCACAGCACCACTACGCTGGGGCGATTGCGGATCCGAGCAAGGAATTGACGGATCTCGGTGTTGACAGACGCCCGAAATGCGGCGTCGTGACCAGGGTAATCCATGTTGGCGAACATGAAGTCCTGCCAGACCAGGATGCCCAGTTGATCGCATAAGGAATAAAAATCGTCGTGCTCGTAAACAGCGGTACCGCTGACGCGGAGCATATTCATGCCCGCGTCGCAGACCTGCTTCAGAGCTGTTTCATAGGCACTGGCCGCACTGTGTAGGGTGACGGGATCGATGGGCATCCAGCTGGCACCACGACAGAAAACCCGCTCTCCATTTATCGACAGCTGGAAATTGCCATTGCTTGTCTCCAGCTCCACGGTGCGGAAGCCGACGCGACCAAGCGGAAAGGACTGCGTGGCCTGTCCGGGGTCCGTAAGTATCAGATGCGCGTCGTAGAGAGCCGGCTCACCATGCGTGTGTGGCCACCAGAGATCCGGCTGAGGGATCTTCAGCTCAGCGCCAAAGCGATTCGCGCCCAAGTGACTAAGGCTTGTGCTCACTCGAAAGTCTTTTCGCGCAAGCGATAGCTCAAGCTTGGGCGCGACATCAGTGTGCCCCCCGATTGTGCAGGCAATCGTGACATAGCCGGTATCGCCGCTTAGGGCGGTGGATAATTTGACGTCGCTCATGCGGACGCGATTTCTCGTGCTGAGCCAAACACTGCGCCACGGACCCACAGCCGCCGCCGGCGGCGACCAACCCGGGGTGCGGCCGAGCAATGTGGTGCGGACCCAACGCAATTGTTGATCAGCGACCATGGGTGCACGCCAGGCCGGTCGAGGGCGTTTCAGCTTCAGGTGTGAAGTCAAAGCACGGAAGCAGATCAGCAATTCGTTTTTCAGAGCAGGCAATCTGCCGACCGGGCATTCGTGCGCAACGAACATGTTGGCACTTGATAGCAGAGGCTTTCCGTTGAGCCAGACCTCTGCAATGGTCGCTAATCCGTCAAATCCAAGTACCACATCGTCATGCAGCTCCCTCTCGTCGACCGAAAAAGGCAAATGAAACCACCAATCTTCATCGTCAAACAGCCGCGCTGTGGAAGCCAATGACCACAATCCCGCCGCCCGCAGGGAGCTGCCGACAGTCGAGGGCGCGATGGCAGGAATCCACGGACGCGGGGACACTGAAGAGGGAGGCTGGATCGTGACACTCGCCGGGCGGCGTCGAGCATATCTGCCAACCCAATGAAAGCTGTCGATGCCCCCCCATGTTGAGCTCAGGTCGGAAGCAGCTCGCCCAGCGCGTCGGAAATGGAGGCAATGCTGTTGAAGACATTGCGCGTCAGCATACGGTCGGGAAACTCGACTTCGAATTCCTCCTCTAGGGCCAACATAACATTGACGCTGGCGTGAGAAGTCATGCCGGCCTGATACAAATCCGCATCAGGGCCGATACTATTTGGGTCGTCGCTGAGCCGGCCGTGATCCTTCAGAACTTTGCGAACACGCGCGGAAATGTCGTTTGAAGTCATTGACCTATATTATCCGGTTAACGACAGCTTCGACACCAGCTTACCGGCAAAGCTGAGAATTACCTCTCGGTACTGGCGACCGGATTGTTGGGTTTGTGATGGCGCCCGCGTGCGAGATTTCGTGCTCGACGGGGCCTACCATAATTCGGGGTGAGCAGAGTGAATCGTGGGCGCTGTAGCCTCGCGGTCTACACCCACTCCCCGCAGCCACTGCTTGAGCACTCTGGTTTCATCAGGCCCGAGCTGCGATTCGATAGTTGACTCTGCCATCTTGGCCGCCGCGATGAGTTCAATCACGGCTTTGCGACCTTTGGGGGTCAACTCTGCGGTAGCGCTCGGATCGTATCCGCCGCGCAGACTTAGAAAGTCGGCCGAGGCGAGCCCTGCAAGCCGATCATAGGAGATCTCAATACCGGTGTCGGCCAGACGCTTGTCGAGCTCGGCAAGCGTCAATGTTCCCTCTGTACTCAGGATGCTTAGGCAAAACCAGTCGGCTTCACCCATGCCGTGCTGTTGCAATTCGCGCCGCATCTGCAAGAACAGTTGATGGTGCGCCCGGCTCAACAAATAAATCAGGAAATCGTTGCTGAAGCCCGATGCGTTATCGACCTGTGCCAATGCCTCCGTGCTCTTGGGGGCCGCGATGGCGTAGCGGCCGCCGTGAAACACCAATGGCGCCAGCTCGGATTGATCGAATTCGAGTACTTCGCCGACGAAGATCATGTGATCGCCGCCCTCGTAGCGATAGGCCGTGCGGCACTGGAATCTTGCGGCGCAGTTCGATAACAGCGGCACGTTACCGTGTCCACGTATGGTGGGCAGATCTTTGAATTTGTTTTCACCGCGGACCGCAAACAGCTTCGACAACGGCTCTTGCGCGACCGACAGCACATGCACTGCAAAATGATCACCGGCTAAAAACGCGGGCAGGCTCAGCGAATTGCGCGCCAGACTCCATAGCACCATCGGCGGATCGAGCGACACCGAATTGAAACTGTTGGCCGTCAGCCCAATGTCCTGATCGCCGGCGCGGGTGGTCACAATGGTAACGCCGGTTGCAAAGGCGCCCAAAGCCTTCCTGAACTGGGGCGCGCCGGGAGCTTTACTTTTCCTTGAAGTCATCCGGTGTGAGCATGTGCCGTCCGAGTAATTTGTAGAAGTCCGTGCGGTTGCGCTTGGCCAAGCGCGCCGCCTGACTGACGTTTCCGCCGGTGATCTGAAGAATCTGCGACAGGTAGCTGCGCGTAAATTCGTCGCGCGCCTCATCGAAGGATGGCAGCTTGGCCTGCGTGCCGCCGAGCGACTGCTGCACGAGCTCCACGGGAATGATGGGCGTCTGCGCGAGCGCGCAGGTCTGGCGTACCACATTGGCGAGCTGGCGGACGTTGCCGGGCCAGTCGCTGGTGGCGAGCAGCTCGATGGCCTCGGGCGCGTAGATCTTGCGCTGCCCGGTCTGCTTGGACTGCTCGGCGAGGAAATGCGCCACCAGCACCGGTATGTCTTCCCGCCTGCGGCTCAGGGGAGGAAGCTCGATGTGTACGACGTTGAGCCGGTAATACAGATCGTCACGAAACTGCCCGCCGCTCAAGAGCGACTGCAGGTCGTGATTCGTGGTGGAAATGATGCGTACGTTGACCGCGATGGACTCGGTACCGGCCGGCGCCTGAGCAGCGCTGTCCTGCAGTACCTGCAACAGCCGGAGCTGGGCGGGCATGGGCAGGGCCCCGATCTCATCGAGCAGCAGGGTTCCGCCCTCGGCGCTGCGGAACAGCCTCTCGTCCAGTTGATCCTCGGTCATGCTGCTGCAGTTGATGGCCACGAACGGCTGGTTTCGGCGCGGGCTGGCCTTGTGTATGGCGCGCGCCAGCATCTCCTTGCCGGTGCCGCTCTCCCCGGTGATCAATACCCGGGTGTCGGTGCCGGCGACCATGTGGGCCTGACCGAGTTTCTCCTCCATAATGGCGCTGCGGGTGATCAGTCCGGCGCGCCAGTCTTCCGCCCCGTCCACGAATCCCGAAATCTTCAGCGCTTTCTGGACCTGCGCCAGCAATTCCTGCTTTTCGACCGGCTTGGTCAGAAATCCAAATGCGCCCATCTGCGTGGCGTGCACGGCGTCGGGAATCGTGCCGTGTGCGGTCAGCAGGATCACTTTCAGTCCGGGCCAGCGAACCTGCAGTTCCTTCAACAGGCCGATGCCGTCGAGCTGGTCCATCCGCAAGTCCGAGATCACCAGGTCAGGCCGGAAGCGGCTGGCGGCGGCCAGGGCCTGCACGCCGTTTTCCATCGGCTCGACCTCGTAGTTCTCGGCACGCAGGCGTATCGTCAGCAGCCGCAGCAGCCCCGGATCATCATCGACGACCAAGATGCGCGCCTTGCGCTTGACGGCGGTGTTCACTGCTTGCGTACCTCGGGCGTGCTCTTGTTCAGATTGGGCTCTATGTTGGCGATCGTGTCGAGCTTGGCCTGGGCCTCCTCGAGCTGGTGACGAAGCCGCGCGTTGTCGTCGAGTTCGGCCTGCAGGCGCCGATTGGCCGCCGTCAGGCGATCCTGATCGACGCTGCGGGTGGCGATGGCCTGCAGGCGTTCATTGTCGCTGACCAGCCCCAGCTCGCGGTCCAGCTGGGACAACTCGAACGATGAGAGCGCACGCTCGACCGGCGCCAGCGTCTCCGGGCGCGCGGCCAGCTCGCGTAACAACAGGCGCGCGTGCTCGGCGTCGCGTCCCGCCTGGCCCGGGGTCGCCAGTACCAGCGCATAGTGCAGCTGCGCGCTGCCGCCCGCCGAGCGCTCGTACGCCTGGCGCGCCGCAGCCACAATCTCGGCCTGCTCCGCAGGCGTGCCGACACTGAGCCGCTGCAGCGACTGGATGGTGTCGGCCAGCAGCACGGCCACCTGGGTGTCGCGGTCGACGCCGTCGTTGGGGCGGCTCGCGGTCGGATGCGCCGATCCCAACGTCTCACAACCGGAAGCCAGCAGGATGATCGCGCCCCACGCGGCGCCCAGGTAGAGCCGGCTAAGCCGCATGGGCATTCCTGCGTACCGCAGCGGCGGGCGTGGCGCTCGCCGAATCGCCGGGCAGGTCGGCGCGCTGGGGCATGCAGATGCGAATATGCGCGCCGCTGAATTCACCGTCCACGATCTCGATCGTGCCGCGGTGCGCCTGCACGAATTCCTGCACCACCGACAGTCCGATTCCGGTGCCGCGCACATGGCCACCGGGGGCCCGCCCGGTGTGAAAGGCCTCGAACACGTTACCGCGCTCGGAGTGCGGAATGCCCGTGCCTCCGTCGGCCACTTCCAGCACCAGGTCGGCGCCGCTGGCCTGGGCCCGTACGGTGATGGTGCCCCCGCGCGGGGAGTATTTAATCGCGTTGGACAATAGATTTTCCAGAATCAGACGGAGCTTCCCGCGATCGGCCAGCAAGGCGATATCGTCGATCTTCACATCCAGCCGGAGCCGCTGCGAGACCAGGGTCAACTGCTGATTTTCAAGCACCTGCTTGACCACCGGTCGAATCCGGAACTCGGATGGATCCAGGCCGGCGCTGTTGCTCTGCCAGGCGCTGAATGACAGCAGGTTCTCGATCATTCGCTGCAATTTGATGCTGTTATCCTGCAAGATGGCGGTGACCTCCCGTTGCCCCGCGCCCAGCGCACCGACCGCGCCGTCCATGAGCAGCTCCGTGCCCTCGCGGATATTCGCCAGCGGGGTCTTCAATTCGTGCGACATGTGACGCAGAAACCGATTGCGTTCCTGCGCCAGGTCCAGCAGGCGGCCACGGAGCCATTCGAGCTGTTCCCCCAAACGCCGCAGGTCAACGGGTCCACTGACCAAGATCTCGCGTGCGAAGTTCCCCCCGCCCAGCTCGGTAATGGCCCGATCGACCTGCCGCAAGGGACGCCCGATGCCCAAAGCAAAGCTCAGCGTTGCGGCCAGGGCCAATGGAATCAACATGCTGGACTCCCAGAACAGTTCGAGCTGGGCTCGATTGGTCTGATCGCGGAGTGAGCCAAGTTCGGTGTCGATCTGGGTCTTGACCTGCGCGGCGATGCGATTCGCCTGATCATCGAGCGGGCCAAAGTCGGGCACGGGCGGTCGGCCCCCCCCGGTACTGGCCTCGGTTCCCAGGACCGGCCGGGTCCGCATGCGGTTCACGATGTCGCGCTGCAAGGTCACGAACGGTTCGAGCGCGCTGCGGGCGGTGTCATTGCGAAGCAGCGCCCGTAGGTCCGCGACGGTCGCGCTCAAGGCCACATCGTGCGCCTCGAAGGCCGCCAGCAATTTGTCGCCTCCCAGCACCTGGTACAGCCGCGCCGCCCGCTCCAGGGCATTACGCTCCTCGAACAGGTTCTGCAGCACCCGGGTGGTCTGCACGCTGTCGAGCACCAGGCGCTGACCAAAGGCGGTCAGCCGGCGCATTTCAATGGTGGCATGGAGGATGGCCGCCAGGAGCGGCACGGTGATAACGCCTATGCCCAGCAGGAGGTAGCCGTTGAGCGACTTTGGAAGGGCTAAACGCATCCGGCCATTCTAAGACAGTCTGGCGGCCGAGGCCCGCTCGACGGCGGCTGGGGACAGGTGGGCCCTACCACGGCTCGCGCTGGAGCTTTTCTTCCCATCGCAGCGCGGTACGCACGATCGTGTCCAGATCGTCCAGTTGCGGCGTCCAGCCCAGCACCGAGCGCACCAGGTCGGCTGCGGCCACCAGGCGGTCCGGATCCCCCTCCCGGCGGGGCTCCTCCCTGACGCGGATGCTGCGGCCGGCGACGCGCTGCACGCTGGCGAGCACCTC
Organism: uncultured Gammaproteobacteria bacterium; assembly: GCA_963789365.1. GTDB lineage: Bacteria > Pseudomonadota > Gammaproteobacteria > Steroidobacterales > Steroidobacteraceae > FEN-1191. The sequence continues at coordinate 884,845 of CAWBKJ010000004.1, read as the reverse complement.
ACGGACGCTGTAACCGTGCCCGTAGCCACAATTGAGGATCCGGGAAGCCCCGCCGCCACGAAGGTAATCGAGGGCATTGAGATGCGCGGCGGCGAGATCCTCGACGTGGATGTAATCGCGGATCCCGGTGCCGTCGGGAGTCGGGTAGTCGGTGCCATAGATCGACACGTGGGGACGCTTGCCGACCACGGCCTCGCAGGCCACCTTGATCAGCAGGGTCGCCTTGGCGGTCGCCTGGCCAATTCGGCACTGTGGGTCGGAACCCGCGACGTTGAAATAACGCAGGCTCACATAGCGAAAATCGCTGACCGCCGCCAGATCGCGCAGGATCCATTCGGACATGAGCTTCGATGTGCCGTAGGGATTGATGGGTGCGAGCTCCATGTCCTCGCGGGCCACGCCACCCTCAGGAATGCCGTACACGGCTGCCGTGGATGAAAACACGAACCGGCGGACGCCACCGTGCATGCACGCTTCCAGCAGGTTGCGCGTGGCCCCGGTATTGTTGCCGTAGTACTTGAGCGGATCGCGCACGGATTCCGGGACGATGGTGTTGGCCGCGAAATGCATCACCGTGCCCACCTGGTTTTCGGTGAGCGTGCGGGCCAGAAGTTCGCGGTCACCGACGTTGCCCACGATCAGGGGCGTGTCGCCGACCGCCTGGCGAAACCCGGTGGCCAGATTATCCAGCACCACCACGCGCTCGCCCCGGTTGCGCAACTGGAGGACGACGTGGCTCCCGATATAGCCGGCGCCCCCCGTGACCAGCACGGTATCCTTCATGCCCATCGACTCTCCCGGCTGCAGCCCCTAATGCGAACAAAGCTATGATAACCGGCCCGGTATCGGCGGCTGTGAACCAGTCTCCAGGTCACGCGCCTTGAAGGAACGCCACAAATTCACCCCTTTTGCCGGATTGACTCCCGACGCGGTGCTCGATGCGGCCGAGGCGGTGGGCCTGGAGCCCGACGGGCACGTCTTCGCCCTCAACAGCTACGAGAATCGCGTGTATCGGCTGGGCCGCGTGTCCGAGCCGCCCGTGGTCCTGAAGTTCTATCGGGCCGGGCGCTGGAGCGACGCGCAGATTCTCGAGGAGCACGCCTTCGCGATCGAGCTGGCGGCGGCGGAAATCGCGGTCGTGGCGCCACTCCTCCTGGGGGATACGACCTTGCGCCATTGCGGGGAATTTCGCGTGGCGGCGTTTGCGATGCAACCCGGTACGGCGCCCGATCTTGATCAGCCCGGCGCCCGCGAACTGCTCGGGCGCACCCTCGGTCGCATCCATGCCATCGGGGGACTGCGGCCCTTTGCCCTGCGTCCGGCGATGCGTGCCGAACGCCTGGGGAGCCGGGCGCGACTCGTGGTCCTCTCCTCGGGGCAGCTGCCTGAGCATATGCGCGAGCGCTACGCTCGGGTCAGCGTGGAGCTGCTGGCAAGGATCGACGCGGCGGGCATCGGCGAGTGGCCGCAGATCCGGCTGCACGGGGATTGCCACCTCGGCAACATCCTGTGGCAGGCCCAGGGCCCGGTGTTCGTCGATCTGGACGACTGCCTGAACGGTCCGGCCATCCAGGACCTGTGGATGTTCCTGGCGGGCAATCAGGACGAGCGGGGGCACCAGTGGTCCGAACTGTTGGCCGGCTATGAGCGATTTGCCACGATCGACCGCGGCCAGGTCGCTCTGGTGGAGGTGCTGCGGGCCGCCCGCATGCTCAACCATGCGGCATGGATTGCCGAGCGCTGGCTCGATCCGGCTTTTCCTCGGGCCTTTCCCTGGTTTGGCGAGGCGCGCTTCTGGGAACAGCATGTGAATGATCTGCAAGAGCAGGCCGAGATTCTGAGCGAGCCGTGGCGCTCGGTGCTCTGAATATCGCGGTTCATGCTAAATTGGCCATCGCAGGGGGCGCGCGATGCTGACTCGATGGGCAATGGCACTGACCACGGCCATGTGGCTGTGCGGTTGCGGGCGCGATAGCGAACCGCGCTCCTACCGCGTCGAGCGCCATCCGGCCCATGCCGCGCAGGACACGGGCGATGCGGACCTGGTCAGCGCCGTGAGCTCGGCGGGCCCGGTGGGCCCGGTGGTCCTCAAGTTCAGGGTGCCCGAACCCCCGCGGGTGGGCCAGCCCTTGCGCCTGGAATTGGTCCTGACACAGGAGCCGGGGCTGGATATCAGCCATATGCTGGTCTCGCTCCAGGCCGGCGATGGCCTGCAGCTCGATTCCGATCGGAGCTTCGAATTCAACGCGCCCGCCCCTGGGGCCACCCAGAAGATGGTGGTCCGCCTGCAGGCCCAGCAACAGGGCCTGCTCAGCCTGAATGCCACGGTGCTGGTCGATGCCGGAAACAGCTCGCTGACGCGCAATTTCTCGATCCCGCTGATCGCAACGCCCTGAGCGCGGTCCGCCCCCGGCGGGGCGCTTTAAACCTATTCCGCGATCTGCCTCACGGGGCCGCCCTGAGTCGATCCGTATTATCACTCTGGTCGCCTCTTTGGCCAGCGTTATGTCAAGCGAATCAAACGCCGAGCGTCCCGTGCCCACGCTGCAACCCGCGGCGGACTCCGGCGCGGGCGGCGTGTTCGCCACCGGCAGCAGCCTGCACCCGCGGCTGTGCGCACTGCTTGATTCCCTAGGCGTCGGCCGCTCCCTGAGCGCGGCGGCGGCGCTCAACGCCTTGCTACCATTGATCAGCAAGCAGTACGAACAGGTGGACGAGGAACGCCGCGGCGTGGTGCGTTCCATGCAGATGCTGGCCGAGGAGTCGCGCAGCTTCACCTCCGGGCTGGCGGGGGCCGATGCCGGTCAGCTGCGCGCCATTCTCGATCACATCAAGGACGTCGTCATTACGGTCTCGGGCGATGGGGCCATCAGCGTGTTCAACCCCACAGGAGAGCAGCTGTTTGGCTACTCGCAGGCCGAACTGATCGGGGTATCGATCGTGCGCCTCCTTCCCGACCTGCCGGTGCAAGGATCGCTCCCGCGCGGGCTGCAGGCCTTCAGCTCTGAATTTATGGCAGGCGCAGGCAAGACCGAGGCGCGCCTCACCCAGGCACGGCGCAAGGACGGGATGTCCTTTCCGGTGGAGCTTGTGGCCAGTCAGGTGCAGATCGATCGGCGCGACATGTACGTGATTTGCCTGCGTGACATGAGCGAACGGCTCTCCACGGAGCAGGCTCTGCGCGACAGTGAGACCCGCTATCGCACCCTGGTCGAGTCCGCACCGGAGGTGATCGTCGTCATCGACGCGCACAGCGGTCGTTGCACCGATGCCAATGAGAACGCCCTGCAGTTCTTCGGCATCAAGCGTGCGCAGGTCACCGCGCTCCAGCTCGGCGATCTGCTCCAGGCGGCGGAACAGCAATTCTCCCGCACTGCACAACCAGCCGGCGAGCGCACGGCGCAAGTGTTCGAATGGCGTCATCGCCACGCCGACGGGCAAGTCGTGATGACCGAAGTGAGGCTGATGCCACTGCCCGGCGCGACCGGCCTGGTGCGCGCCAGCATCACCGACATTACCGAGCGCCAGCACGCCCAGGCCATCATGGCCGGAGAGCGCGACGTCTTCGAACGCATCGCCGCGGACGCGCCGCTCGGCGAGATCCTAGCGGCCACCGTCACGCTCGCAGAATCCATCAGCACCGACTATGTGGTCTGTGTCGGGCGACTCAGCCACGACGGCAAGAGCTTCATGGATGTCATCGGCGCACGGCTTCCGGCGGCACTGCGCGCCGCTGAGGAGAACACGGCCATCGATGTGCGCAACGGCTCAAGTGCCGCGGCGGTGTATCTGGGTCGAGCGGTGCTGGTGGGGAATGTGCGCACCGATCCGTATTGGCAGCGGCGCCGAGCCATCGTCGTCGCGGCCGGTTACAGCGCGGCCTGGTCGTTGCCCATCAAGGCGGCCGGCGGCCGGGTATTGGGGGCCATGACGGTCTATCGGGCACAGCAGGGCAAGCCCCAGGAGCGGGAACTTGAGCTGATCGGGCATGCCGCCCGGCTGGCGGCGCTCGCCATCGAGCGCTGCAATGCCGCCGACGCGCTGCGCTCGAGCGAGGCGAGATTCCGCGGGCTGTATGAAAGCGTGCTCGAGGGCGTGTACCAGTTCTCGCCCGAGGGCAGGGTGATGGCCGTCAACCCGGCGTTCGTGAAACTGCTGGGCTACGCCAGCGCAGAGGAGGTGTACGCACTGCCCGGTGTCGACTCGCTGTACTGGGATGCCACGCAGCGCGCCGGCTTCGCTCAGGAACTGGAGCGGGTCGGCGAGGTGCACACGGCCGAGACCCTGCTGCGCCGCCGCGACGGCGCGCAACTGGTGGTTCTGGAGAGCGCGCGCGTGGTGCGCGACGAGCAGCAGCGGGTGCTCGCCTACGAGGGCACCATTGCCGATATTACCGAGCGCAAGCGCGTCGAGCAGGCCATCTTCGAGGAGAAGGAGCGCGCCCAGGTGACGCTCCAGTCCATCGGCGATGGCGTCATTACCACCGACCGGGAAGGGCGCATCGAGTACATGAATCCCGTGGCCGAGCAGCTCTCGGGCTGGTCCGGCGCCGAGGCGCACGGTGCGACCATCATGGAGGTGCTGCGGCTGCGCGATGAGTCGACCGACGCGGAGCTTGAAAATCCCCTGCTGCGTTGCCTGCGCGAGGACAAGGTGGTCAATTTCGGCGAGCACAGCGTGCTGCGCAACCGGCTGGGCCAGGAAATCGCCATCCAGGACTCGGCGGCTCCGATCCGCGATCGCAGCGGGCGCACCGTGGGCGCGGTGGTGGTGTTTCGCGATGTCACCAAGGAGCGGCGCCTCAAACACGCGCTGTCATTCCAGGCGAGCCACGACGCGCTCACCGGCCTGATCAACCGCCGCGAATTCGACAATCGCCTGACCGATGCCTTGCGCAGCGCCCGTGCGGGCGAGGGCACGCATGCCTTGCTGTACGTGGATTTGGATCAATTCAAGGTGGTCAACGATACCTGCGGGCACACGGCCGGTGACCGATTGCTGCGCGATGTCACCTCGCTCCTGCAGCAACAGGTGCGCACGGCCGATGTCATCGCGCGTCTGGGGGGCGACGAATTCGGGATCCTGGCCCAGCACTGCACCCTGGAGCAGGCCACGCGCATCGCCGAGCAGATCCGCGTGGCAGTACACGAATACCGCTTCTTCTGGGAACAAAACAGCACCTGCATCGGTGCGTGCATTGGTGTGGTGGCCATCACCGCGGAGAGCGACAGCGTCGCCAGCCTCATGAGCGCCGCGGACATTGCCTGTTATGCCGCCAAGGATGCCGGTCGCAACCGCGTGCATGTGCACGATTCCAGCGAGATGTCGGGGCGGCATCGCGAAATGTACTGGGTCAGCCGGGTGACGCGCGCACTCGATGAAAACCGCCTGGAACTGTACAGCCAGCCGGTCATCGCCACGCGCGCCGATTCCTCACCGGCCTTCCTGTTCCAGGAACTGCTGGTGCGAATGCGCGACGACGACGGCGAGTTGACGCTGCCGGGCGTGTTCATGCCGGCGGCCGAACGTCACAACATCGTCAGTGCCGTTGATCGCTGGGTCGTGGAGCAGGCCGTGGTTCGCTTGCGGCAATGCCTTGCGGCCGAGCGGGAAGTCCCGCTGCTGGCGATCAATCTGTCCGCGCAATCCCTCAGCGAGCGTGAGTTTCTGGAATTCGTGCTGACCCAGGTCAAGGATCCGGCCATTGGACGCGGCCTGTGCTTCGATATTGCAGAATCTGCGGTCACCAGCAACATGGGACCGGCGGTGACATTCATGGACGAGGTCAGGAAGCGCGGTTGCCGCATCGCCCTGGATGACTTCGGAGCGGGCCTGTCCTCGTTCCACTACCTGAAGAAGATTCCGGTGGATTTCCTCAAGATCGACGGATTGCTGCTCGGCCGCCCCAGCAACGATACGGTCGATCGCAGCCTGATTGAGGCCATCAGCAAAGTCGCTCGGTCGCTCGGCATTGCGACCATCGGTGAGCGCGTCGAGAGCCCCGAGACCCTGGCCTGCCTCACGGAGCTTGGAATCGATTTCGTGCAAGGCTACCAGCTGGCAGCGCCTGCGCCGCTCGAGGAACTTGACCTCGGCCCCTGAGCTGTCGGCTTCTCGCCGAGCTGAGATATGCTGCGACTCAGAGGTACCCACCATGAGGACGCTGACCAAGGCCGGCTGTACGTTGCTCTCTTTTTCCTTGGAATGGGCGCGCGATTACGCCTTTCTTCTCGGCGTCGCTGGCCACGATAGCGCCGCGCAGTGGCGAGGGCTCAGGACCGATGGTGGATCGCCTTTCGGAACGGCTCCCCCTCTCGGCCGGCTCGCCTAGGCAGTGATGGCAGAGGAGCAGGCGCGGACAGGGGCGCGCAGCACTGGCGCTTTGACCGGTCTTCGGGTATTGGATTTGTCGAGGGTGCTGGCCGGTCCCTGGGCGACGCAAACGCTGGGTGATCTGGGCGCGGAGATCATCAAAATCGAACGTCCGGGCTGCGGCGATGACACGCGAGCCTGGGGACCTCCGGAGATCGAGGGCGCGGGATTCTCGGCCTACTTTGCGGGCACGAATCGCAACAAGCGCTCGGTCACCATCAACCTGGCCTCGCCGGCGGGCCAGGAGCTCCTGATCGGCCTCGCGCGTGGCTCCGATGTACTGGTTGAGAATTTCAAGGTCGGAGCTGCGGCGCGTTTTGGCCTCGACTACGCCACCCTGAGCCAGGCGAATCCGCGGCTGGTCTATTGCTCGATCACCGGTTTCGGTCAGTCCGGGCCCTACGCGTCCCGGGCCGGTTACGATGCGATGATCCAGGGCATGGGAGGGCTGATGAGCATCACCGGCCGGCCCGACTCGGCCCCCGGCGGCGGCCCGCAGAAAGTGGGCGTGGCGATTGTCGATCTCACCACCGGCCTTTACGCCGTCATCGCCATCCTGGCGGCGCTCCGGCAGCGTGAACGGACAAATCTGGGGCAATGCATCGATTTGGCCCTGTTCGATGTCTCCGCGGCCATGCTTGCCAATCAGGGCATGAATTTTCTCGCCACGGGCCTCACCCCGAAGCGGCACGGGAATGCGCACCCCAATATCGTGCCCTACCAGGACTTCCCGACGCGGGATGGCTACTTCATGCTGGCCATTGGCAACGATCAGCAATTCGCGCAGTTCTGTCGTTGCGCAGGCCGCCCCGAGTGGTCGGCGGATCCGAGATTTGCCACCAATCGGCAGCGCCTCGCTCAGCGCGAAGCCTTGATCTCAATAATGAGCGAGCTCACTAAAACGCGCTCCAGCCAGGAATGGATCGAGGCACTCGAGCCCTTAGGGGTGCCCTGCGGGCCGATCAACGATGTGGCCCAGGTGTTTGCCGATCCACAGGCGAAGGCACGAGGTCTGCGGGTCGATGTTCCATCGGGCGCCGTCAATTCCGTCCCTGGCATCGCCAGTCCGCTGCGGTTGTCCGCCGCCCCGGCCCAATACCTGCGGCCGCCCCCGGCTCTGGGCGCACATACGCGTGAAGTACTGAGCGAGATTCTGGGATTGAGCGCCGCGCAGCTCGATGCTCTGGGCGAGCAGGGCGTTATCTAATCCGCCTCGCCCGCTCGAAGCACGCCTCAGGCCTCCAACACCTGAGCGACCCGAGCGCGAACGGCTGGCAAAAGTTCGCGTTCCAGCCACGGGTTTTGCCGGAGCCAGCGATTGTTCCTAGGGCTGGGATGCGGCAGGGGCACCAGCCGCGGCCAGGTCGAACGCCAGGCGCGCACGCGCTCGGTCACCGAGGCCGTGCCTTCACCAAAGTGGTAGGCGTGTGCGTAGCTGCCCAGCACGAGCGTGAGCTGGAGCCGGCTCAGCTTCGCAAGCAGCGGCTTACGCCATGTGGCGGCGCACTCGGCACGCGGGGGCAGGTCGCCGCCTGGACCCGTACCGGGATAGCAAAAGCCCATCGGCAGCAGTGCAATCTGCCGGGAATCGTAAAAGACTTCGCGCGTCACGCCCAGCCATGCCCGCAGGCGATCGCCACTGGCGTCGTTAAACGGCACACCGGTCTCGTGCACCTTGCGACCAGGCGCCTGACCGACGATCAGAATTCTTGCGGCCGGATGCAGCTGGACGACCGGGCGCGGGCCGAGCGGTAGGTGCTCGGCGCACAGCGTGCACGCGCGCACGGCGGACAGCAGGGCGGAGGAGCTGGGCATCGTCGGTCAAATTGTAAAACCCACTGGCTAATTTTAGTAGCACTGTGGGCACCGCTCTATAAGTGCATGCACTCTGTCCACGTAGGCCAATCTGCTTTTCGCGAAACCGGCGGCCCGGACTATTGGCCGGGGGCGGCGCCTTATGCGCGATGTACGCGCAATATCCAAACGATGGCGGCAAGAGTTGGGGCGGCTCCCCTCACCCCAATTGGAGCTGCTGCATTTCCCTCAGTCCTTCGCGACCGATCGTCGGGCGAGGGTGTGTACCATGGCCACGAGTTCGGAGGGTTTGACCGGCTTGGACAGGTGCAGTTGGAATCCCGCATTGATCGCTTTTAAGCGGTCCTCAATTCGGGCGTAGGCGGTGAGTGCAATGGCTGGAATGCTCGAATGGCCATCGGACAGCGCACGTACCCGGCGCATCAGGGCGTAACCATCTACTCCCGGCATGCCGATGTCGCTGATCAGCACGTCGGGCGCTTCCTGCTCCAGCGCTTCCAAGGCCTCGTCCGCCGATGAGGCCGTGGTGACGCACGCATTGCAGTCGTGCAGCAGGCGCCTGATCAGCGCACGCGTGTCGGGCTCGTCATCAACCACCAGAACCTTTATCCGGCCAAGATCGGTGTCCAGAACGGGCCGATCGGTTGAGCGGCGCGGATGCGCTCGTGCAAGTCGCGGCTGCTGGGACCGCTCCAAAGTCGTCAATGCCGGTAGCGAAATCCGAAATGTCGATCCCAAACCGCCCCCGGCGCTCATGGCCTCGACCGTGCCCCCATGAAGCTCGACCAGCTGCTTGACGATCGACAGTCCCAGACCCAGACCCCCATGGCGCCGGGTGCTCGATGGATCGGCCTGCCGAAAGCGATCGAACACGTGCGGCAAGAAGTCTGGATCAATCCCCTCGCCGCTGTCCGTGACCGCGACTTCGAGCTGTGAATCGACGCGCGCCAAGTTAATCGCAATCTGGCCGTCCTTGGGGGTGAACTTCACGGCGTTGGTCAGCAGGTTCCACAGGACCTGCTGGAGACGATTGGGATCGCCTCGGACCGGGCCCGCCTCCGGGTCCAGCTGCACTTGCAGACCAATGCCCTTGGCCTGCGCGCTGGGCCTGATGGTCTCGATGGTGGCATTGACGACCGCTGCGAGGTCCACGCTCTGCGCATCGAGGCGTACCTTGCCCGAGACGATACTGCTCATGTCGAGCAGGTCCTCGATGATCTTCGTCTGAGCGCGTGCGTTGCGTTCGATGACGGTCAGACCCTTGACGGCATCGCTCGGGAGATTCTGTGAGGCGAGCAGCACATGGGTCCACCCCAGCACGGCGGTCAAGGGGGTGCGCAGCTCATGGCTCAGGGTCGCCAGGAATTCATCTTTGATGCGGCTGGCACGCTCCGCCTCGCCGCGCGCCGCGCGCTCAGACTCGACGCTTTCGCGAATGGTCTGTTGAGCCTGCTCCTGCTGCGACAAATACTCGCGGACCTGGTACTGCCGCTCGCGCGCCCGCAAATTGGAACGCACCAGCGAGAGTAGCGTGGAGGTGCGAATCGGCCGCTCGACCACGCCGACGTTGCCGAGTCGTATCACGAGCTCGGCAAGCACCAGCGATTCTCGGCCTGAGCGGGACAGCACCAATACGGGCAGGTCAGACCAGACCGGCTGGTTGGCCACGCAACGCAGCAGCTCCTCGGAGTCTGCCGTGACCGCTTCCTCGGACACGATCAGCAGGCCCGCGCCTTCGCGCTGCCCAGCGCACAGCTGCGCCATGTTCGCGCAGATCGCATACAGGATCCGGTTGGCGCCAAACAGCTTGCCCATCGCGAGGCCGTCGGCGCGCGTCGAGGGCAACACCAGAACCCGCCGTTCAAGCGGACTGTAGGCGCTCGCCGCTGAACTCTCACTAGGCATTGGGCGGCTTTTTCATGAACGGGTCCGCCTTGCCGACATAGGTGGGCACCCCGGTGAGCACGCCATGAAAATCGGACAGAGGCTCGCCGATAACGATGCCATGTTGATTGAGCTCGAGCTCCCGAATGGTCTGTTCGTGATAGCCGCTTCGCTTCTTGACCACGGACAGTGCGCGCCGCACCCTGCCGGCGGCCTCGAAGTAGCGAAACAGCACGACGTTGTCAGCGAGGTAGGTGGTATCGACGGGAGAGGCCATGGTGCCCACCATGCCTGATTGGGTGACGGTCAGAATCGTGACCACACCCTTCTGTCCGAGATACGAAAGCAGTTCGTGGAGCTGTGCCGTCAGGTACTTCTCTTCCGGCATCGCATTCAGATAACCATTGAGGCTGTCGACGACGATCATTCGCGCCGGTATTCCGGAGGCATCTCTGCCCTCGGCGGCGCGCGTCACGACGCTCGCGAACTCCCCGGAGGATAGCTCCGCCGGATCGACTTGCTGGACCGTGATAAGGCCACTCTTCAGAGGGCCCTCGACGGACAAGCCGAGCTTGCGGGAGCGAGAGCGAAAAGTGCCAATATTCTCATCGAATATGAACATGGCCACCCGTTCACCACGCGCCGCCGCTGCTGCGGCGAATTGCGTCGCGACCGTTGATTTTCCGGTGCCCGCAGGTCCTAGCAGCAGCGTGCTCGTCCCGGTGGGCAGGCCGCCCCCCAATAGCCCATCGAGCTGCACATTGCCGCTCGGCTGATCCTGCTCCACAAACTCGGTAACGTGTTCAGAGGCAACCAGACGCGGAAAGATGTCCAGCCCGCCGCGACGAATCGCGAAGTCGTGATAGCCGCCGCGGAAGGAGACGCCCCGCATCTTGCTGATCCGCAGCCGGCGCCGCTCCGCACCGAATTGATTGGCGAGCTGCTCGAGCATCACGACCCCGTGCGCGATGCTCTGCAAGTGATCGTCCTCCATTCCACCGGTGCGGTCATCCAGCAGTAATACGGTGCAGTTGTGACCACCGAAGAACTGCTTGAGGGCGAGTACCTGGCGTCGATAGCGCAACGTATGTTGCGCGATGAGTCGGAGTTCCGAGAGTGAATCGATGACCAGGCGCTGTGGTTGGTGCTCGGTGACTGCCGCGATCAGCGCCGCGGTAGTCTCTCCCAGCTCCAATTCGGAAGGGTTGAATACCGTGAGCTGCGCGTCAACGGACAGGTTGTGTTCGGAAGGGATCAGCTCCGTCACGCGCAGCTGCGAGAGGTCCCAGCCGTGGCTTCGAGCGACCTTCGCGATTTCCTTCTTGGTCTCCGAAAGCGTGATGTAGAGGCAGCGCTCATCTTGTTTGATGCCTGCCAACAGAAACTGCATCGCCAGGGTGGTCTTGCCTGTCCCTGGGGCGCCCGTGACCAGATGGAGACAGTTGCGCGGATAGCCGCCGCGGAGAATATCGTCGAGACCGTCACTGCCCGAAGGGGAAACCTCATCCTCGCTGTCATTCATACCGCGCTCCTGAACATCCGGCAGGAAAGCCGCGCGTAGGCAAATGATTCTAGGCGTGTCGCGCTGGGCGGGATGGCTGCGCCGATATTACAGCAAATGCCATGTCGGACGGGGTCGCCAAGTGCCCACTGGAGTTAGCCTACAGCTCGGCACCGTCACTCGGCGCGCGATACTTCACGCGTGACCTCCGCATGCCGTATCGGACCGAGAGCACGATAGAGTATCGGTGCGATAAGCGATCTGATCTCTCGGGTTTGTTCACGCCAAGGTTGCTATTTGGATGCTTGAGGCGGTGAACGCCGCTGAAAGGAGAGGCAGTTATCACTGCGCGCAAGGACTCCCAGAAGGCCAAACTTTGGCAATGTCACGTGCAGAAAGCGAGCGATGACAGTCGATAGAACGCAATCGGTGCCTCCGGGGGTCAACTCGGAGCGCTATGACTCAGGTGCGATCGCCTTTCACTGGACTATGGTGCTGCTTGTCGTGTGGGTGGGCGTGCTGGGGCTGCTACACGATTCGTGGCCAAGAGGAACCCAGGCATTCTGGATAAACATTCATGCGCTGTCGGGACTAGTAGTTTGGAGCTTGGTCATCGCACGATTCTGGTGGCGCAGGAGCCACCCGCCGCCCGCCTTGCCACCAAGTATCGGCGCGTTCTCGCGCCGATACTCCGGGCTCGTTCATCTGCTGCTCTATGCTCTATTGTTCGTCATACCCCTGATAGGCATCGTGACCTTCATCTGGCATGGCCGCGTCTTTGACTTCGGTCTGTTCCGCGTAAGTTTCGGAGTTCGTAGCAATCGCGCCATCTTTCATCCCACCGAGGACATTCATGGCTATTTGGCGTACGCCCTGTTCGCGCTGGCGGGCATTCACGCTTTGGCAGCACTCTGGCACCACTTTATCCGGCATGACGAGGTTCTGAAGCGCATGTGGCCGCGCTCGGATCGAAATGAGGGCGCTCGGTGAAGGCCGAAAAGGAGTGCGCCGGACCACGCGAGCCGTGGAAATTCTAATGAAGTCAATCAGCACTGTGTCTTCAGGCCTCGAGTCCTATTTATTCGACTGTCAAATTGCCGGGATCGACTAATTCTTGCGACGCACCAGCATCGACATAGTGAGCCATTCGTGCCTGCGCCCATTCATCTGCCGCGTGCCTTGATCGTAGTCAGGATGGAGTTGGGGGAGATAAGCCGATCTTGTCTCCGGTATATCTTCTCTTCCGCAATCGATGGACTCGAGCAAATGCCCGAGGTTTGGCAGAGGGCCGCTGCGGTCATGGCTCGTAGACGCTGGCCCCAGCAAGGTGAAGCGCAGCCAAACAATAGGGTTATGTCGAGTAATTAACCCTATTTAGGGTTATGATTACCCCATTCTCGCGAGCTGGGAGCGGACGTGCATTCCCTAACTGAGCAGTTCTTAGCCAAACTCAGGTTTGCCACTGAACAGGCAGCAACGCTGCGAGCAATCGGCGAATTCCGGGGTCGGCAGGAGCTCTTCTACCAGCAGTCCCCGGAACTCCTCGCGGGATTGCTGGAAGTCGCCAAGATCGAATCCAGCGAATCCTCAAATCGTCTGGAGGGCGTGAACGTGCCCCCGGACCGTATCCGGCGGCTCGTTGTAAACCAGGCGCAACCCCGCAACCGCTCTGAACAGGAAGTCGCCGGGTACCGCGACACCCTGGCGACGATTCACGAGTCGGGACGCGAGATGCCATTCACGCCGAACGTAATGTTGCAGATGCACGGCATGCTCTACCGGTACATGCCGAATCCCGGGGGGCGCTGGAAGTCGACCGACAACGACGTCGTCGAGCGCGGGCCCGATGGAACCTCACGGGTGCGGTTCAAGCCGGTGTCTGCGCACCTGACGCCGATGGCGGTCGAGCAGCTTGCGGTCAACTACAGATTGGCCGCGCAGATGCCCCAATTGGATTCCCTGATCGTGGTGCCGCTGGCGATCCTGGATTTTCTGTGCATCCATCCGTTTGCGGACGGTAACGGGCGCATGGCGAGATTGCTGACGCTAAAGCTGCTGTACCACTCCAATTACGAAGTCGGCCGATACATCAGCATCGAGCGCGTGTACGAGCAGACCAAAGAAGGATACTACGAGACGCTGGAAGCCAGCTCGCAGGGCTGGCATGAGGGCAGCCACGACCCACATCCCTGGCTGAACTACTTCTGGGGGGTGATGCTCCGCGCATATCGGGAGTTTGAGGAACGCGTTGGAGAAGTGAGCAAGCGCACGGGCTCCAAGTCGGAACAGGTGAGAGCTATCGTGTTGACTAAGCAAGCGCCGTTCTCGATCTCTGAGATCGAGTCCGATTGTCCTGCCGTTTCCAGGCAGACCGTCAGGATCGTGCTGCGCGAGATGAGCCGGGAGGGATTGATTGCCTCCACCGGCAAAGGGCGCTCGGCCAAGTGGGTACGGAAATCATGATAACTATCCATGTGTGGCTGTAAAAGAAAGTCGATTCCAACGTTAGTAACGAGGCTATCACCATCGCCATCCAGCTAAACTCCGCGAAATTCGCAGAATTGCCGCAGAAGCGACACGAGTGGATGAGATTAGGAAAAATATTTCGGTCGGGAAACGCTGCGAATCAATTGATTGCCATGTTTCAGTCACACCCATGAGGGAGCGTGTCGAAAGATCTTATGAAACAGACAGTGGGATGTCTTTGCGTCAGCCTGGTATCAGCGCGCTCATCGAATCCTGGAAGTGCGCCGAAAGTACGCTTTTCCAGTTATCGCTCCTTATCTTGTGGCATTCGAGGCAGAGGGTCCGCTCGATGGCATACAGAGGTGTTGTCTTTAGAGTTAGGAAAGACGACATCTAACTGCTTATGAGCGCGACCCTCTTCGATCGCAGGATCGCCGTGGCCCCCATGATGGATTGGACCGACCGCCACTGCCGCTATTTCCTGAGAGGTTTTTCGCCCCGAATCCTGCTGTACACGGAGATGATCACGGCCGAGGCGCTGCTGCGCGGCGATGCTGCAAGATTGCTGTTGCACGCGCCCGAAGAACAGCCCCTGGCGCTGCAGCTTGGCGGCAGCTCGCCCGAACGGCTGGCCTCTGCCGCGCGAATCGGAGAGCAGGAGGGCTATGTCGAGATCAACCTCAATTGCGGTTGCCCGAGCGATCGGGTTCACGCCGGTGCGTTCGGGGCCTGCCTGATGGCCGTGCCGAATCGCGTCGCGGAGTGCGTGGCGGCGATGCGGGCGGCAGTCACGATACCTGTCACGGTCAAAATGCGCATCGGCATCATCGAGGGAGCGGGGGGGCGCCCAATCCGGCAGAGACTTGCGACCTACGATGAGCAGGACTACGCGAGATTGGTCGAATTCACGGCGGCGGTCAGCGCCGCCGGCTGCAGGAATTTTGTTGTGCATGCCCGTCAGGCGGTGCTGGGCGGGCTTTCACCCAAGGAAAATCGCGATGTGCCGCCATTGCGGCCGCAGATTGTCAGGCGACTTGCCGAACAATTCCCCGATCTGCAGTTTGTACTGAACGGCGGGCTGCGGACGGTGGCCGAGGCTACGGCGCCTCTGCAATGGTGCGCCGGGGTCATGCTGGGCCGTGAGGCCTATCACCGTCCGTACCTGTTGAGCGAACTGCATCAGAGAGTCTACGCGGATCAATGGCAGCGCCCTGAAGAAGGCGCGTTGCTTGAGCGAATGGCGGCCTACGCCGAGCGCGAGGTGTCAGCGGGCACGCCGCTTGCCGCGATAACGCGCCATATGCTGGGCCTGTACGCCGGGCAGCCCGGGGCCCGAGGCTACCGCCAGCGACTGAGCGAGGGCGCACGGCGTGCTGGAGCCGGGGCGGCGCTGTTGCGGGCCGCCGGCGGGCAAGGGGACAAGGAAGCATTGGGCTCCGTCTAAGTGCGCACGCAGCGCCCCGGCCGCCCTAAAGCCGACACCTTAGGGTTTTTCTTGCTATTGATCATGGACTTATCAGCGAGATGGCGTAGTCACGGGACCGTGCTCGCGTATACTCTAAGCAAGGCCGGTCCCGATCTTATGTGAAGTCGCCTGGGGAGCCCGCTCGGCGACCGAAGCCAGAAACCGAAAACATGGTTAAGGACATCGAACTCGCCATCCTCTTCGCCGACGTGGTCGGCTCAACTCGCCTGTTCGACAATCTGGGTGACCAGCGGGCGCGGGCGATGATTTCCATCTGCATCGACGTGATGCGCACCGCCACCGAACACCACAACGGGACTGTGATCAAGACCATCGGCGATGAGGTGATGGCGACATTTCCGACGGCCGACGACGCGCTCAACGCGGCCGGCCAGATGCAGAAACAGATCACCGCCCACGCCGAGCTCAAGATCGAGGGCCAGCCGGTGGCCATCCGGATCGGTTGCCACTTTGGCCCGGTGGTGCTGGAGACGCGCGATGTCTTTGGCGCCAGCGTGCATACCGCCAATCGGATGACCAGCCAGGCGAAGGCAGGCCAGATCATCACGACCTCGGCCACCGTCGAACGGCTCTCTCCCGAGTGGCGCGCGTCGGTGCGTCAGATCGATGTCGCCACGATTCGAGGGCAGGGCACCGAGATCGCGCTCTACGAGGTGCTGTGGCAGACCGAGGATGTCACCAGCATGCTTCCGGCGCTTGCGCTCACAGCACGTGATCAGCGGCGTACGCTGCGCCTGCGCCTGAGCGTGGGCAACCGCGAAGTGACCATTGACCAGCTCCATCCCCAGGTCGTGATTGGCCGTGCCGAGGAAAGCGACGTGATCGTCCGTGGCAACCTCATATCACGGCTCCACGCGCGCATTGATTTCAATCGCAACCGCTTCATGCTCACCGACCAGAGCACCAACGGGACCTTTGTGCAGATCGCCGGCCAGGAGGAAGCCTTCGTCAGGCGCGACACGATTCCCATCACGGGTGAGGGCATGATAGGTCTGGGTAAGGTGCCCGATATCGAATCGCCACAGACCCTGCGCTTCGTGTGCGAGGAAGCCTGAACCGAGCCTCAGGCGCGAAGCGCCCTGTTCAGCGCCCCACCGGCCCCAGACGTCGCTCCACTTCATCCAGTTCAGCGTACAGCGCCGCGGGCGCCGCGGCCCCGTATCCGTGCAGGTAGGAACGGATGTCGGCCACCTCCCGGTGGAGTGCGGCCGGCGCGACCGTGGTCAACTCGACCAGCACCTCCGGATCGATATCGAGTCCTGACACGTCCAGATCTTCAGGGCGCGGCATCAGACCGATGGCGCTGTCCTGCGCGCCGATGCGCCCCGCGCAGCGCTCGAGCATCCAGTTGAGCACGCGCAGGTTGTCCCCGAATCCAGGCCAGAGGAACTTGCCGGCCGCGTCCTGGCGGAACCAGTTCACGTGAAATATGCGCGGCGCATGCGCCAGGCGTGCGCCAGTCTGCAGCCAGTGCGTGAAATAGTGGCCGAAGTTATAACCGGCGAAGGGTTTCATGGCCATCGGATCGCGACGCACGACGCCGACATCGCCGGTGGCCGCGGCAGTGGTCTCGGAGGCCACGGATGCGGCCACCAGCACGCCGTGCTGCCAGCTGCGGGCCTCGTAGACGAGCGGCGCCAGTTCGCGCCGGCGCCCGCCGAATATCAGGGCCGTGATCGGCACGCCGCGCGGGTCCTCGGCGGCCTTGGTGTAACTGGGATTCTGGGTGGCCGCGACCGTGAAGCGTGAGTTCGGATGCGCGGCGGGACCGTTGCCGGGCGAGTACGGTCGCCCCTGCCAGTCAATGGCCGGCGCGCCGTGCTTTCGACCCTCCCACCAGGGCTCGTTGTTGGCCGTGACCGCCACGTTAGTGAACAAGGTGTCATGGCCGATCATTTCATAGGCGTTGCGGTTGGTCTTTTCGTTGGTGCCCGGCACGACGCCGAAATAGCCCGCCTCCGGGTTGATCGCCCACAGGCGTCCATCCGGCCCGGGATGGAGCCAGGCGATGTCATCGCCCACGGTGAAGACCTTCCAGCCGGGCAGCGACTCGGGAGGAATCAGCATCGCCAGGTTGGTCTTGCCGCAGGAAGAGGGGAACGCCGCGGCCACGTAGTGGATTTCACCTGCGGGATTTTGCAGCCCGACGATCAGCATGTGTTCGGCGAGCCAGCCTTCGGTTCTGGCTTGGTAGCTGGCGATGCGCAGCGCATGGCACTTCTTGCCCAGCAGGGCGTTGCCACCATAGCCTGAGCCGAAGCTCTCGATCGCAAGTTCCTCGGGATAATGCATGATGAAGCGGCGCGCCGGGTTCAGATCGCCGGTCGAGTGCAGTCCGCGAACGAAGGTGCCGTCCACGGCGATGCGCTCAAGCGCCGGTCGGCCCATGCGCGTCATCAGCCACATGTTGAGCACCACGTAGGCGCTGTCCGTGATCTCGACCCCGCAGCGGGCATTGGGGGAATCAAGCGGACCCATGCAATAGGGCACCACGTAGAGCGTGCGGCCGCGCATGCAGCCGCGAAATAATTCGCGCATGCGCGCGCGCGCCACCGCGGGCGCCAGCCAATTGTTGTTGGGGCCGGCGTCCTCCTGGGTGCTCGTGCACACGAAGGTCAGGTGCTCGACGCGCGCCACGTCGCTCGGATCCGACCGATATAGGTAGCAGCCCGGAAAGCTGTCTTGGTTCAGTTTGCGCAATTCGCCGTTGCGCACCAGCTCCTCGCGCAGGCGCCGGTATTCTTCGGCCGAGCCGTCGCACCAATAGATGCGTTCGGGCTGCGTCAACGCAGCGACCTCGGTCACCCAAGTGGCGACGCTTTTAGCGATTTCTGCCACAGAAGCCAGGGTATGGGGCGCGCTCGCCATGACGTATCCTTAAGGCCAGCGCCCAAGTATATCCGCTATCGCTGGGAGTCATTTCTTGCCATCAATTGTAGCCTATTTTGGATGCTCGGCATGAGCGCCGTGGAGGATGTATTTCGGCCCGGCGGGGCACTGGCACGCGCTTTTGAGGGATTCGTCACACGGCCTACGCAGCGGCGCATGGCCGAGCGGATCGCCGTGGCCATGGCGCAACGCGAGCATCTGCTGGTGGAGGCGGGGACCGGCACGGGCAAGACCTTCGCGTATCTGGTGCCGGCGTTGACTTCCGGCCTGCGCGTGCTTATTTCGACGGGCACGCGGACGCTCCAGGATCAGCTCTACACGCGCGATATTCCGCTGCTGGCCGGCGCACTCGGCCGTCCTCTCACCACCGCACTCCTTAAAGGGCGCGCCAATTACCTGTGTCTGGCGAAATTTGGCGACGCGCTTGCGCAACAATCGCTCCTGCAGGAGGAGCCGCAACTCAGCGCGCAACTGCGCGACTGGGCGGTCGCGACACGCAGTGGTGATCTGGCCGAGGTCCCGACACTCGGCGAGTCGCACCCCCTGCGCGCCCAGCTCACCAGCACGCGCGAAGCCTGCACTGGTGTGCGCTGCGCGGAGTTTTCACGCTGCCACGTATTCGCGGCGCGACGCGCCGCCCTTGAAGCGGATCTGGTCGTCGTCAATCACCATCTGTTGCTGGCGGACCTGGCGCTGAAGGAAGATGGGTATGGTGAGTTGCTGCCGGGGGTCGATGCATTAATTCTCGACGAAGCGCACCAGCTCCCGGACCTCGCGGCGGAGTTCTTCGGCATCCGTTGTTCGAGCCGCCAGTTCGAGACCTTGCTGATCGATGCCCGCCGCGAGTTGCAGAGCGCCGCAATCCGGTCGGCAGAAATTGCACGCCTTGACGCGCTAATAGAAGTGCCGCTCCGGGCACTGGCAGGAGCCTTTGGCCGCCAGGAGCGACGCGTGGCGTGGGAAGAGCTCAGTGCCGAAGCGACAGATGCTTGCGAATCACTGCGCGCAGCGCTCGAGGTATGGGCGATTGCACTGGCCGGGCTGCCAGAGTCTGCCGGCATCACGCAGTGTGCGGCGCGCGCCCGGGCTCTGGCAACGGCTCTGAGGCAGGTGATGATCGTACCCGAGGACCCGCAGGCCGGCGGCGCGCGCAGCGTGGAGCTGAGTGCGCGCGGGTTTGTGCTGAGCCTGCTGCCCTACGATGTTTCCGCGCGCTTTCGCGGGCTCATCGATCAACATCCCAGCGCCTGGATCTTCACATCCGCGACCCTCGCGCTCGCAGGAGACTTCCGGCATTTCTCCGCGCGCCTGGGGCTCGCCGACGCTGAGACGCTGTGCCTCGAGAGCCCTTTCGACTACGAGCGGCAGGCCCTGCTGTACCTGCCGGAGGGCTTGCCCGAACCGGGCGCCTTCAACTACACCGCGGCAGTGATCGAGGCGGTACGACCGCTGCTCGAGGCCAGCGAAGGGGGCGCCTTCCTGCTGTTCACCAGCCATCGCGCGCTGCGGATTGCAGCGGGCCTGCTGCGCGCGTCGGACTGGCCGCCCGACTGGCCCCTGCTGGTCCAGAACGAGGCACCACGCGAACAGCTGCTGCGGCGGTTTCGCGACTCCGGGCGCGCCGTGCTGTTGGGCACGGCCAGCTTCTGGGAAGGCGTGGACGTCCAGGGCGATGCCCTGCGCCTGGTCATGATCGACAAGCTCCCCTTCGCACCGCCGGATGATCCGCAGGTGCGGGCCCGCGCTCAGTTTCTGCGCGCGCTCGGGGTGAACGCTTTTCGGGACTACCAGCTCCCAGAGGCCGCCTTGGCCCTCAAGCAGGGGGTGGGGCGGCTGATACGAAGCGAAGAGGATCGCGGCGTCGTGATGATCTGCGACCCGCGGCTGATGACGCGCGGCTATGGCCGGGCGCTGCTGGCGAGTCTTCCGCCGATGCGGCCCACGCGCGATCCGGGGGAAGCCGTGGCGTTGCTAAGGCGCTGTGTGCGCCATCGGCCCGCCGCTGGCGCACCGGCGCTCTCCTCGGCGGTGGCGACGATCCGCGAAACAGCATGAAACTGCTGGCCCTCGATACGGCCAGCGACTGGTGCACAGTGGCACTGTGGCAGGACGGGGAGATCACAAGCCGGGAAGCCCGCGCCGAGCGTGGTCACGGCGGGCAGGTGCTGACGCTTGTCGACGCGTTACTTGCGGAGGCGGGGACCGCGCTGGGCGCGCTGGATGCTCTGGCATTTGGACGCGGCCCGGGCGCTTTTACCGGGCTGCGCCTGGCGGCCAGTGTCACCCAGGGACTGGCCTTTGCCGCCGGAATTCCGGTCCTGCCGGTCTCGGATCTGCGGGCCCTGGCCCAGCAAGTGCCGCTCCCTCCCCACCAGGACGGGCGCGTGCTGGTCTGCCAGGACGCGCGTATGGGTGAGGTGTACTGGGCCGGATTTTGCAGCCGGGACGGCTATGCACGCGCCGATACCCCTGAATACGTGGCGGCACCCAAGGACATGGTGGATGCCGCCGCCTCGTGGCTCGGCGCGGGCACTCTCGCTGGCGTAGGCACGGGCTTTGCGGTGTATCCGGAGCTGGCGGCCTTAAGGCCGCGGCTGCAGCTGCTCCTTGCCGACCTTCACCCTCGGGCGCGCGAGATCGCCTTGCTGGCGGCCAAGGACGGCCTGCACACCGCGGTGTCTGCCGAGCATGCGCTGCCGGTCTATGTGCGCGACAATGTGGCCTCAGCGCCGAACCGGCCGGCATCCCGGGAGTGATTGCCGTTTGCGCTGTCACAGAGTCGTCATGCACTCAGGCTACTGTTGCGCGGCCTAAGGTTATTGCAATCTTATGACACCCAAGCAGATTCTGATTATCGAAGACGAGCGGCCAATCCGCGAGATGATCGCCTTCGGTCTCAAACGCGCAGGATTCGACGTGCGCGAAGCCGAGGACAGCCGCACCGCGCGTTCGGCGCTGGCGAATCGACGCCCCGACCTGGTGCTGGTGGACTGGATGCTGCCGGACACCAGCGGCCTCGAGCTCACGCGCGCTCTCAAGCGCGATCGCGAGACCCGCGATCTGCCGGTCATCATGCTGACCGCACGGGCCACCGAGGCGGACAAGGTGGCGGGACTGGATGGAGGCGCGGACGACTACCTCACCAAGCCCTTCTCGCCGCGCGAGCTGCTGGCGCGAGTCAACGCACTGCTGCGTCGTGTCTCTGGGCCGGACGAAGGCGAGGCGGTCGTTCACGGCGCGCTCACGCTTGACCGCGCCGGCCATCGCGTGAGTTTCACCGACCGCCCGGTGCCCCTGGGGCCCACGGAGTACCGCCTGCTGGAATTCTTCATGCTGCACCCCGATCGTGTCTACAGTCGCGAACAGCTGCTGGACCGCGTCTGGGGAGGCAATGTGTACGTGGAAGAGCGTACCATCGATGTGCATATTCGTCGGCTCCGCAAGGCGCTCGAGGAATACGACTGCGATCGCTTTATCCAGACCGTGCGCGGCACGGGCTATCGGTTCTCGGTACGCGTAGACGCCTGATTCCTCGATGACCGTGGCGCTCTGGCGGAGCCTGTTCCTTAGTACTTTGGCGGCGGTGTTGGTGGCCGTGCTGATCGGCCTGCTGACCGGTCACGTGGGTATCGCCGTGGCCGTGGTGCTGGCCGCACTGCTGATGCGCCAGCTATACATGCTGCAGCGGGTACTGCAGTGGCTGCGCAGCGACCGGGCCGACCTGGTTGCCCGATGCCGGCGGCACCTGGGGCGATGTGATTGGCCTGATCGCGCGGCTGTTTCGCCGCAAGCAGTACCACAAGCGGCGCATGCGCCAGCTGCTGCGCGAGCTGCGCCACTCGACCGCGGCGATCCCCGACGGGGTGGTGATGCTCAATCCGGCCGCCGAGATCCTGTGGTTCAACCGCTCTGCCGCCGAGCTGCTGAGTCTGCGCAGCCCGGGCGATGTCGGGCTGCGCATCGATAACCTGGTGCGACGTCCCGAGTTCGTCAATTACCTGCGTAACGGCGACTACCGCCTCGCCAGTCGTGGTGCAGGGCGCCGGAGTATCGGAACAGCACCTGCAGTTTCAGATGGTGCCCTATGGGGCCGGGCAATTGCTGCTGATGGTGCGCGATGTCACGCGCCAAGTGCGGCTCGAGGCGATGCGCAAGGACTTCGTCGCCAACGCATCGCACGAGCTGCGCTCGCCGCTCACGGTGATATCCGGCTACCTCGAGACCCTGGCGCAGGAGGAATCGCTGGATCCGCTGTTGCATGGCCAGCTGCAGGAGATGCGCCGGCAGGCGCTGCGCATGACCGCAATCGTCCAGGACCTGCTCGAGCTCTCGCGCCTCGAGGCGGACGGTGGCGTGCCCAACGAGGAGCCCTGGTCGATGTCGGCGCGCTGCTGACGCGGCTGCGCAGTGATCTTGCTGGCACGGCATGCGCACGCAGTTGCAGGTGCGGATGCAGGTGGACACGCCGGACCGGATTGCGAGGCGAGCCGGCGCAGCTGCATTCGGCCTTCGCGAACCTGCTGGACAACGCCGCGAAGTACACGCCGGCCGGCGGCACTGTCGTGATGCGCTGGTGGCGTGATGAGCACGGCGGCTATCTGTCGGTGACCGACACCGGCATCGGCATTGCGCCCGAGCACATACCGAGGCTCACCGAGCGCTTCTATCGGGTGGACGCCGGACGCAGCCGCGCGAGTGGCGGATCGGGACTGGGACTGGCCATCGTCAAGCATGTCCTGCAGCGTCACGAGGCCAGCCTGCAGATTGTGAGTGAAGAAGGGAGCGGCAGTACCTTTACCTGCCATTTCCCGGCGGCGCGACTGCTTCCGCCGGCCTGAAGCGGTGCGGCCTGGAGCGGCCGGCCGCATCTCTTTTTGCTTGGGCTGGGATATAGTTGGCGCCAGTGACTGTCAGGAACTGAATGCATGGACGCCGCCGATCTCTCGCACCACACTTCACGCCGCTTCAACGAAGATCTCGAGCGCGTGCGCACCAAGGTCATGGCGATGGGAGGGCTCGTTGAGGAGCAGCTCAGCAACGCCTTGAGGGCGTTGGTGCAGGGCGACGGCGCGCTCGGTAAATTGGTGGCGAGCCAGGATTACCGGGTCAACAGCATGGAGGTGTCGATTGACGAGGAATGCAGCCGCATTCTCGCCACCCGCGCGCCCGCCGCCGGCGACCTGCGCATGGTGGTAGCGACCATCAAGACCATTACCGATCTGGAGCGCATCGGCGATGAGTGCGAACGGATCGGCAGCATCGCCGCGCGTCTCGCCAAGGCGGAACTCGCGCAGGACCGCTACCGCGAGGTCAAGCACCTGGGGCGCACGGTGCAGCTCATGGTGCACAATATGCTCGATGCGTGTGCGCGATTGGACTCCGCGCTGGCACTGGAGACCGCGCGCAACGATCGAGTCGTGGACGAGGAGTACGAGTCGATACAGCGCCAGTGCATTACCTTCATGATGGAGGATCCGCGCACCATTCGTCGGGCGCTGGAGGTGATGTGGGTGGTGCGGTCCCTGGAGCGCATCGGCGATCACGCCAAGAACATCTGCGAGTACATCATCTATATGGTGCACGGCAAGGATATTCGCCATACCTCGCTGGAAGGCTTGGAGCGGGACCTCATCAGTCATCAAGCAGCGCGCGAGTGATGCGGTTGAGCCGGCGGGTTCTTAATCTTTTTGGTTTCCTGTGGTGTGCGGCGCTGTTGGGCTATGCCTGGTACGCGCAGGGCGTGCTGCGCGTTGAGCCTTGCCCGCTTTGTATCTTCCAGCGCATCGGCGTGGCCTCGACTGGCCTGATCTTCATTGCGGCCTGGCTGCACGCGCCACGCAGCTGGGGAGCGCGGGTCTATGGCGTGTTGGCAGCACTCGGCGCGCTTGCGACGATGGCGGTGGCCGCACGACACGTTTGGATACAGCATCTGCCCGAAGGGGCCGTGCCATCCTGCGGTGCGGGCCTTAAATTCCTCTTGGACGAGTTTCCGCTGACTGAGGTGGTGCGCAAGGTGCTGAGCGGCTCCGGGGAATGTCACCAGGTGAACTGGACTTTCCTGTCGCTGGCGATGCCTACCTGGGTGCTGCTGATGGCCCTTGCGCTGGGGGCATTCGGGCTATACGTCAATTTCAGCCAGCGGCCGCGCTAGCCAAGCAGCGCTTGCAGCACGTGCACGTACATCGCGTGCAAGGCGTCGATGTCGGTGAGCCGTGCGCATTCATTGACCTTGTGGATGCTCGGATTGGGCACGCCGAGCTCGACGACCTCGGCTCCCGTCGCGACCAGGAAGCGCCCATCTGAGGTGCCTCCGGTGGTGGCGTAGCGGGTTTCCAGGCCGCTTACGGCCTTGACCGCAGCGCTGACGACCGCCGCCAGCCTGCCCGGTCGGCAATAGAAAGGAGCGCCGGACGGATGCCACTCCAGGCTGTAAGGCACCTGGTTTTTCAGCAGTATGCCTTCGATCGTGCCCATCAACTCCTCGACCGTGTGAACGGGCGCATAACGCAAGTTGAAATCCGCCTGCAGCTCGCCGGGAATCACGTTCAGGGCACCGGTTCCGGCGTTGATGTTTGAGACCTGGAAGGTGGTCGGCGGGAAATGCTCGCTGCCCTGGTCCCAGGTGCGGCTCGTGAGCTCGGCCAGTGCAGGCGCCAGGCTGTGCACGGGATTTTCCGCGATATTCGGGTAAGCGACGTGTCCTTGCACCCCATGCACGGTCAGGTGCCCGGAAAGCGACCCGCGCCGACCGATTTTGAGTATGTCGCCGGTCTGGTGCTGGCTCGAAGGCTCCGCCACGATGCACCAGTCCAGGCGCTCGCCGCTCGCCGTCAGCGTCTCGACCACGCGCCGGGTGCCATCGATTGATGGTCCTTCCTCATCGCTCGTGATCAGGAAGGCCAATGAGCCGTGGCGCGGCCCGCCTCTTGCGACGAAGACCTCCGCTGCGGTCACCATGGCCGCGATGCCGCTTTTCATGTCCGCCGCGCCGCGGCCGTAGAGCACCCCGTCCCGCACTTCGGGCTTGAACGGGTCCGAGTGCCAGGCCTTCAGTGGGCCGGCGGGCACGACGTCGGTGTGCCCTGCAAAGCACAGCACGGGCTCGGTCTCGCCCAGCACCGCCCACAGGTTGTCCACCTGGCCATAGCGCAGGTGCTCGATCCGGCACCCCAGCTTCGCCAGTCGCTCGGCGATGAGTTCCTGGCAGCCCGCGTCGGTCGGTGTCACCGAGGCCCGGCTGATGAGTTCCTGGGTAAGCGCTACGGTGGGAGACATGAATTCGCCCCTGTGGCATTGAGCCCATGGGCTTGCGCCTTATACGGCGAAAGCTTTTTGCCTGCAATACGTTGGCCATGTCACTGAATCGCAACACTCAGCGCGATGTGCCATGACACGAAACTGTCACACAGCACAAGTATAAAACCGCAGCAGCCCCACTGGCTCTTAACTATAGGCATTTTCCAATGAATAAAGTTCTTACCGCTGCGTTTGTCGTGCTGTCGGCTGTCGTGGGCACGCCCGTCATGGCGCAGAGCGCGGATGCGGCCGCGGCGCAGGCGCAGATCGATGCGCTCAAGGCGCAGCTGCAGCAACTGCAGTCGACGGTCGATAGCATGAAGGGCGCCAACGTCACGCCCGTGGCCAAGGAGCCGACCAAGGCCATCGTTGAGGTCGATCGGGGCAGCACCACGGTGGGTGGTCAGGCGTTCATGGACTTTGGCCACATCTCCAACCAGCAAAACGGCGTGGATGTCGCCCCGACGGGTGTGGGCTTTGACATCAAGCGCTTTTACCTGATCGTGGATCACAAGTTCGACGAGGTGTGGGCGGCGAACCTGACCACCGATGCGCAGTATTTGGCCGATAAGACCACGAGTGTGGTCTCCTCGGTGGGCCCGCCGCCGAAGACCAGCACGGTGACCACCAGTTCGGGGACCGCCGGGGTGACCGAGGTGTTCATCAAGAAGCTCTACCTGCAGGCGACCCTCAGTGACGGGTTTGTGGTGCACGCGGGCTCCTACACCTCGCCCTGGGCCCCGTTTGTGGAGAGCCTGTACGGGTATCGCTTCATCGAGAAGACCCAGACCGACCGGCTGGGCTATGCCAACACCGCCGACTGGGGGCTGAACGCCACCGGCAAGTTCGGCGGAGGGCTGTTCACCTACTCGGCCTCGATCGTCAATGGCGGGGGCTTCAAGAACCCCTCGCGCAGCAAGTACGTCGATTACGAGGGGCGCGTGGGGGTGACCCCGGTATCCTGGCTGACCTTCGGGGCCGGCTTCTACAGCGGGCACCTGGGGCAGATCAGCACCTCCAACCAGGACTTCCCGAAGAACACCGCCTCGCGCTGGGATGTGGCCTTAGGCGTGCATGCGGGGGGCTTTCGCATCGGCGCGGAGTATTTCGACGCCAAGAACTACAAGAGCGCCAATCCCAGCACCGGGGTGTACAACGTCTCGGCGATCACCAGCAGCAGCACCACCGCCCCGCTCAGCGACGAGGGCGATGGGGTCTCGGTGTGGAGCTCCTTTGACTTCAACGCCCAGTGGTCGGTGTTCGGGCGCTACGATCAGGCCAAGCCCAGCAAGGATGTGGTCTCCGCCCTCAAGGACACCTACTTCAACGCGGGCGTGGACTTCAAGCCGCGCAAGAACGTCGATCTGGCCCTGGTCTACAAGAACGAGAAGGTCGAAAACGGGCAGCTGTCGGTCTCAGGGGCCGACGCCAACGGCTCCTACACCATCGGCGGGACCGGCTCGAGCACCAACGGCTTGACCACCGATGGCAAGTTCGACGAGATCGGCCTGTACGGACAGTTCACCTTCTGACCGGAATTGCAATCATCCTGAAATTGACATTCATGCCATGACCGCCGAAGGCCTAACGCACCACACCTCCAGCCGCTTTGATGCGGATCTGGAGCGGATCCGCGCCAGCGTGCTGGAAATGGGCGGCCTGGTGGAGCGCCAGCTGCACGATGCTCTGGGCGGCATCGAGAATGGCAACTCGGATGTCATCGCCGCGGTGACCGAGCAGGAACTGCGCATCAATCAGATGGAACGGTCCATTGACGAGGACTGCTGCCGGGTGCTGGCCACCCGCGCACCCGCAGCCACGGACCTGCGCTTGCTGATCGGAGTGCTGAAGACCATTACGGATTTGGAGCGAATCGGTGACGAGGGCGAGAAGATCGCGACCATCGCCGTGCACATGGCCGGAGTCGAAAGGCCACGCACGCGCTATCGCGAGCTGCGCCATATCGGTGCGCTGGTGACCGACATGGTCCGTGAGACGCTGGACGCCTTCGCGCGTCTGGACGCGGACCTCGCCTTTCAGGTGGCGCGTCGCGACCGTACGGTGGACGAGGAGTACGAGGCCATACAGCGCCAGTGCATTACCTTCATGATGGAAGACCCGCGCACCATACGGCGCGCGCTCGACATGCTGTGGGTGGTGCGGTCGCTGGAACGCATTGGCGATCACGCCAAGAATATGTGCGAGTATGTCATCTACACCGTGCACGGCAAAGACGTGCGGCATACTCGGCTCGAAGAGGCAGAACTCGACTTGCGGGCGGCCGCGAAGCTTGCCGCTGCCGGCGCCGCCGAACTGCCGCCCGTTGGCGAAAATCTGGCGCGCTGACCTTAGCGCCCAGAACCATTTCCTAAAACCGTGAGCACACCGTGACCGGAGCAATCACCAACACGCGCCGGCCACTCTTTGGCGGCTTTCTGGCCGCCTCGGGGGCTCCCGGGCCGCGTCGTCGCAGGCCAGGCGCCACACACTTAGGTAAGAGCCCGCCGATGCGTGGCGCTGTCATTGATGTGTGCTATCTTTTCGAAAAGAAGATCAACCGGTGAAGCATGCCCAGCGAGCCTAAGTTGTCCGGCCTGATGCCCGCCACCGATACCGACTCTGGCATCATCCCGGTGCGCGAGAGCGGGCGTGGCGCAGTGCACGTCAATGTCGATGAGGCGCGCCGCGCCTCAGCCGTCCGTTCACCGGTCAAGGCCCGCGCCCAGGCGCTGAATTTCTACTACGGTGCGTTCAAGGCGCTCAAGGGCCTGAACATGGAGTTTCGCGAACGCCAGGTGACCGCGCTGATCGGCCCGTCGGGTTGCGGCAAGAGTACCTTCCTGCGCTGCTTCAATCGCATGCATGACCTGACGCCGCTGACGCGCTACGAAGGCAGCATCATGCTGTACCCGGAGGACATCAACCTGGTGGCGCGCGGCATCGATCCGATCGAAGTCCGCATGCGCATCGGCATGGTGTTTCAGAAACCAAATCCGTTCCCG
The DNA here is from genome assembly GCA_963789365.1 of uncultured Gammaproteobacteria bacterium. Classification (GTDB taxonomy): domain Bacteria; phylum Pseudomonadota; class Gammaproteobacteria; order Steroidobacterales; family Steroidobacteraceae; genus FEN-1191. The sequence continues at coordinate 856,134 of CAWBKJ010000004.1, read as the reverse complement.
AAATCGATCTTCGAGAACGTCGCCTACGGATTGCGCGTCCGTGGCCTGCGCTCGCGCGTGCGCCTGGCCGAGCAAGTCGAGCAGGCATTGCGTGCCGCGGCGCTCTGGGACGAGGTCAAGGATCGCTTGTCCCAATCCGGGCTGTCGCTCTCGGGCGGACAGCAGCAACGCCTGTGCATCGCCCGCGCCCTGGCCACCAATCCGGAGATCCTGCTGTTCGATGAGCCCACTTCGGCGCTTGATCCGATCGCGACCGCGCGCATCGAGGAGCTGATCACCGGTCTTCGCGAGCGGGTCACGGTGATCATCGTCACGCACAATATGCAGCAGGCGGCACGCGTGTCGGACTTTACCGCGTTCATGTATCTGGGCGAACTCATCGAGTTCGACGAAACCACCAAGATTTTTACCAATCCCGAGCAAGAAGGCGACCGAAGATTACATCACCGGCCGCTACGGCTAGGCGCTGCCGCACGGCGGTCGTTGCGCGCCGCTCAGTCCATGCGCAGCAACTCGTTGATGGAGGTCTTGGCGCGAGTCTGCGCATCGACGCGCTTGACGATGACCGCGCAGTAGAGCGAATGGGAGCCGTCCTGGGCGGGCAGGGCGCCCGGCACCACCACCGAACCCGGCGGCACGTGCCCCTGCAGGATCTTTCCGCTGGTGCGATCGAGGATGCGGGTGCTCTGGCCAATGTATACGCCCATCGAGATCACCGAGCCGGCGCCGACGATCACGCCCTCGACGATTTCCGAACGCGCGCCGATAAAGCAATGGTCCTCGATGATCGTCGGGCTGGCCTGTAGCGGCTCGAGCACCCCGCCGATGCCGACCCCGCCCGACAGGTGCACGTGGCTGCCAATTTGCACGCAGGATCCGACCGTGGCCCAGGTGTCCACCATCGTGCCCGGGCCCACGTAGGCGCCGATGTTGACGTAGCTGGGCATCAGCACGACATTCGGGGCCACGTAGGCGCCACGACGAACGATGGCGTGGGGCACGACGCGCACGCCGGCGCGGGCAAATTCCTCAGCGCTCGCCCCGGCAAACTTGAGGGGCACCTTGTCATAGAAGCGCGCGTAGCCCGCCTCGCTGACCTGGTTCTCGTGGGTTCGAAAGTACAGCAGCACGGCCTTCTTGAGCCATTCATTGACGCGCCACTCACCTGCACTGTATTCGGCGACCCGCAATTCGCCGCGATCGAGCAGGTCGATGGCCGTATCGATCGCAGCGCGAAGCTCGCGGCTGGTGCTCTCGGGCGTCAGGCTCTGGCGCTGCTCGAAGGCTGTTTCGATCGCGGCACGCAGCGACTTGTGGCTTGCGTAATCGTCAGATGGCGTGCTCATGGGGGATCAGGCGGGCTCAGTGTCTGCAGCAGGCGCGCCCGCAGGCGCTCGGCGGCCGCCTCGTCAAGAGGTTCACGGTGGCTGTCGGTGAGATAGAACACGTCTTCCGCGCGCTCGCCCATGGTCCCGATCTTCGCCGCCGCCAGATCGACGCGTTCTTCCCACAGCACCTTGCCGACGTCGCACAGCAGACCGGGCCGGTCACCGGCCACCAACTCCAGCACCGAGCGCGCATTGCGCTCATCCACGCTGATGGCAATCTGCGTCGGTGTCCTAAAGACGCTCAGCTGCCGGGGCGCGCGGCGTGAGACCGCCAGCGGCGCCTCGCCTGGGCGCCTGAGCGAGGACCACAGCGCGTACTCGATCTCCCCGAGCCGGTCACTGTCGGCAATCATCGCGCCGTCTTCCTCGAGCACGTGGTAGGTGTCGAGCGAGTAGCCCTCGCCAACCGGAGTAATGCGCGCATCAACGACGTTGAGCCCCAGCTGGTCGAGCACCGCCGTGGTGCGCGCGAAGCTGTGAGGCCGGTGCGGGGCATACATCAGGATGGCAGCAGTCCCGGTGCCCGGTTGCGACTCCACGGCAACGCGCGCCGCTTCCCCGTCGGCGTCCGGACGCGCCAGGACCTGCGTGTGGTGTGCAATCTCCTCGGGCAGGTAGCGCAGGAAATAGGCTTCCGGGAGCCTGCCCCAGCTGGCTTCGATGGCCGCGGAGTCCAGGCCCGAGGCCAGCAGCAGGGCGCGTGCTCCGGCCTGGTTTTCGCGCAGCAGTTCGTCCTTGTCGATCGGCGTCTCGAGGCCACGGCGCAGCGCACGGCGCGTTTTTTCATACAGGCCGTGAAACAGCGAAGCCTTCCAGGAGTTCCACAGTTTCGGATTCGTGCCGCGCACATCCGCACAGGTGAGCACGTAGAGATAGTCCAGGTGAGCCTCATCGCCCACCTTGCGCGCGAATTCCTTGATGACCTGCGGGTCACCGATGTCCTGCTTCTGCGCGGTCACCGACAGCAGCAGGTGATTCTTGACCAGCCAAGCCACCAGCCTTGCGTCATAGCGCGACAGACCCTGCTCGAGACAGAAGGCCTCCGCGTCCACCGCGCCGAGCTCGGAGTGATCGCCGCCGCGGCCCTTGGCAATGTCGTGGAACAGCGCGCCCAGATAGACGATCTCCTGCTTGGGGAGCGTCTGCATGATCGGCGAGACCAGCGGCAGCTCGTGATTGAATTCCGCAATCGCCAGGCGCCGCGCATTGCTCACCACGAACAGCGTGTGCGCATCGACGGTGTAGGCGTGGAACAGGTCGTACTGCATGCGCCCGACCACGCGTCCGAAGGCCGGGATGTAGCGCCCCAGTAGGCCGTAGTTGTTCATGCGCCGCAGTTCGTGAGTGACGCCGCGCGGTGCCCGCAGGATCTCCAGGAACAGCCGGTGATTGCGCGGGTTCTGGCGGAATTCCTCATCCACGAGCCACAGGCTGCGCGTTACCGCGCGCATGGTGCCGGCGCGCACGCCGCGGATGTGCGGGTGCTGCTGCAGCAGCACGAACAACTCCAGCAGCGCCGAGGGCTGGCGGCTGAACAGTTCCTCGCTCACCGCCTCGAGCGAGCCGTCGCGCAACTGGAACTGCGGAGTCAGGGGCTTAGGCGGGATGTCCTCGCTGAGGATGGCCTCGCGGAACAGCTGCAGCAGCAGCTCGTTGAGCAGCTGCACGTCCATCAAGGTGCGGTAGTAACGCTGCATCAGCTGCTCGACGGCCAGCGTGTAATTGCCGTCCTCGTAGCCAAAGCTCTGCGCCAGCTTGATCTGGTGATCAAACAGCAGCCGGTCCTCGTGCCGGCCGGTCAGCACATGCAGTCCGAATCGCACCTTCCAGAGAAAGGCCTGCGCCTGCTTGAGGCGGCGCAGTTCCGAGGAGGTCAGAAATCCATGCGTGGCCAGCTCATCAAGCGATTCGGAGCCAAAATGACGCTTGGCCACCCATGCGATGGTCTGGATGTCGCGCAGGCCTCCCGGGCCGGTCTTGACGTTGGGTTCAAGGTTGTAGGCGGTGTCGTTGGCCTTGCGATGGCGATCCTGCTGCTCGCGCACCTTGGCGGCGAAGTAATCGCGCACCGGCCAGAGTCGGTCCGGTGCCAGCGCGGCGCGCATTGCCGGCAGCAATGCACCGTTGCCGGCCAGCCAGCGCGCCTCGAGCAGCGTGGTCATCACGCCAACGTCCGCCAGGCTCTCGGCCACACAGTCGCTGAGGGTGCGCACGCTGTTGCCGACCGCCAGGCCGATGTCCCAGAGGAAGGCCACGAACTGCGCAATCTGATTGCGCTCGCCGTCGCTGAGCAATTCGGGCGTCAACACCATGACATCGACGTCCGAGCACGGATGCAGCTCGCCGCGCCCGTAACCGCCCACGGCCGCCAGAGTCAGACGCTCGGCTGGTTGGGGTCCGAGCCGCGCGTGCCATAAGCCGGCGAGCAATCGATCAATATAGGTGGCGCGCGCGCGCACCAGCGCCTCGACCGGCTCATCCTCGCCAAAGCGCTGCTTGAGTTCCTCTTGACTGCGGACGAGCAGCTCTCGGCAGGTCTGGGCCGAGTATTCGCCCGTCGCGAGCAGGGCCGGCAGGCGTTCGAGCAGGGGCCAATCGATGCGCGGGGCGGGCGGGGAACTCAGCTCGTCCAGTGTGTGCGGCTCGGCGATCATGCCGCGCCGGCTACGCGACGCTCCGCGGCACCGAGCGTCAGCACTTCATGGCCGGTGGGGGTGACCAGCACCATGTGCTCCCATTGGGCGGACAGTGAATGGTCTTTGGTGACCACGGTCCACCCATCCGGCATCACCCGCGTATGGCGTTTGCCGGCGTTGATCATGGGCTCGATCGTGAACACCAGTCCCGGGACCAGCTCCATGCCGGTGCCGGCCTCGCCGTAGTGCAGCACCTGCGGGTCCTCGTGGTAGACGCGCCCGATGCCGTGCCCACAGTACTCACGCACCACGGTGTAGCCGGCCGCCTCGGTGTGCTGCTGGATGGCCTGACCGATGTCGCCCAGGCGCGCGCCCGGGCGCACCCGCTCGATTGCCTGCCACATGGCGGTCCGGCAGGTGTCGGTCAGGCGCTGGGCCTGGATCGAGGGCTTGCCGACGTAATACATGCGGCTGGTATCGCCGTGGTAGCCATCCTTGATAATGGCCACGTCGATATTGAGCAGGTCGCCATTCTTAAGCACCCGCTCGTTGGGAATTCCGTGGCAGACCACGTGGTTGACCGAAGTGCACACGGTCTTGGGGAATCCGCGATAGCCCACGTTGGCCGGAACCGTCTGCTGCACCTTGACGATGTATTCGTTGCAGATCCGGTCCAGATCGTCCGTGCTTACCCCGGGGAGCACGTGCTCGCCGATCATGTCCAGCACATCGGCGGCCAGGCGGCCGGAGATGCGCAGTTTTGCCTGTTCCTCGGGGGTTTTGATCGAGACTTGGGTGGAGCGGAGCATGGTGGTGCGAAGCCTGCCTAAAGCGTTGTTCCGGCGAGAAGTTCATGGTATAAAGCGCGGCCTTTTTTGGCAACGCAATCCACACGCGTATCAGTAACTTGCAGCCGGGTGTCCCCACGCCCTTAGGCTCTTGCCGACCCCGGAACGGGCGGTGAGGGGCCAGGAAGGAGTGGGAATCGCTGGCAAGGATACGCGGAGGCCCTAACCCAACAACGAGGTATCGATCATGTCCAGCGTGTCTATGCGACAGATGCTGGAAGCGGGCGTCCATTTCGGACACCAGACCCGCTTCTGGAACCCGAAGATGGCCCCCTATATCTTCGGTGAACGCAACCGAATTCATATTATCAACCTGGAGCAGACGCAGCCGCTGTTTGCCGCGGCGATGACTTTCATCAAGCGCGTCATCGCCGATGGCGGGCGGGTGCTGTTTGTGGGCACCAAGCGCTCGGCGCGCGATGCGATCTCGGCCGAGGCCACGCGCTGCGGCATGCCCTATGTCAACCAGCGCTGGCTGGGGGGCATGCTCACCAACTTCAAGACCTTGCGCCAATCGATCAAGCGGCTCGCCGATCTGGAGGAGCTGACCGCCTCGGGTGCGATTGAAAAGCGCGGCAAGAAGGAAGCGACCATGTTGCGTCGCGAGATGGTCAAGCTGGAAAAGAGCCTGGGCGGCATCAAACTGATGGAATCGCTCCCGGACGTGCTGTTCGTGGTCGATGTGGGTCACGAGCACATCGCGATTCACGAAGCGCGCAAGCTGGGCATCCCGGTGGTCGCAGTCGTGGACACCAATTGCACGCCCGAAGGCATCGATCATGTGATCCCGGGCAACGACGACGCGATGCGCGCGATACAGCTTTACACCAGCGCGGTCGCCGAGGCTGTGATCGAAGGCAAGTCTTCCGTGCCCCAAATGGCGGTGAGCGAGGACGAATTCGTAGAACTCGATGAGCAGGGCAATCCGCGCCGCAAGCCCGGTCGCAGCACGCGGCCGGGACGGCCGCAGGCGCCGATCCGCCACCGGAAACCGGCGGCGCGCCGAGGCCCGGCCCCGCCAGTCGCCGCGGCCCCGCCGGTCGCGGGCACCGAGGCCGCCCCCAGCGCCGAGATCACCCCACCGGTGGTGGCGCCGCCCGAAGTCAGCGACGCCGAGCTCGACATCGACGACACCGTGGATGTCGCGCCGGCCCAGAGCGCGACCGCCTCGGTACGGCGCCGACCGGCGCCGGGAGCGGCCGGCGCCAGGCGCGGGCAACGCCAATGAGCGTCACCGCCGAGACCGTCCGCCAGCTGCGCGAGCGCACTGGCGCGGGCATGATGGAATGCAAGAAGGCCCTGGTCGAGACGCAGGGAAATCTGGACGCCGCCGCCGACCTGATGCGCAAGCAGGGCCTCGCGAAGGCGGACAAGAAGGCCACGCGCGTCGCCGCCGAGGGCGTGATCGCGATCGAGCGCGCGGCCGATGGCCACAGTGCGGGCATGGTGGAAGTCAACTGCGAGACCGATTTCGTGGCGCGTGAGCACGATTTTCGCGCCTTTGCCTCCGACGTCGCGCGCAGTGTGCTCAGCGCTCGTCCGGACAGCCTTGAGGCCCTGGTGGCCGTAGCCCTGCAGGTCAGGCGAGAGCGTCGAGGAGCGGCGCCGCGCGCTGGTTGCAAAGATCGGCGAGAAAATCTCGGTGCGGCGCTTTGCGCGCATGGAGTCCTCCGGCCCGCAAGGGGCGTATCTGCACGGCTCGCGCATCGGCGTGCTGGTGGCGCTCGAGGGAGGCACGCCGGAGCTCGCGCACGATCTGGCGATGCACATTGCGGCCAGCAATCCGCGCTATATCAGCGCTGCCGAGGTGCCCGAGGCCGAGGTGGCGAAAGAGCGCGAGATCCTTACCGAGCAGGCGCGCCAGGAAGGCAAGAGTCCTGAGATCGCCGCCAAGATGGTGGCTGGCCGGCTGCGGAAATCACTCGCGGAAATCACGCTGCTCGGCCAGCCGTTCGTCAAGGATCCCGAGCAGACGATCGAGGCGCTGCTCAAGTCTGCGGGCACGCGGGTGCGCGAGTTCCAGCGATTTGAGGTCGGTGCGGGCATCGAGAGGAAATCAGAAGACTTTGTCGCCGAGGTCATGGCGCAAGTCAGCGCGGCCGGGCGCAGCTGAAGGGGGCCGGCAGCGGTAGCTGGTGTTTGCGAGTATGCCCCGCTATAGCGGGGCATCTTTTTAAGGAGTGCGCATGACGAGTGCTACGGGGTCGCCGCGCTTTGCGCGCATCTTGGTGAAGCTATCGGGCGAGGCTCTGCTGGGAGCGGCGGACTACGGCATCGACCCGGCGGTCATCAAGCGCATCGCCAGCGAGCTGCGCGACGTGCAGGGCCTGGGCACACAGGTCGCGGTGGTGATCGGCGGCGGCAACATCTTTCGTGGCGCGGGACTGGCCCGTGCCGGCATGGATCGGGTAACGGCGGATCAGATGGGCATGCTGGCGACCGTCATGAACGCGCTGGCCATGCAAGATGCCCTGGAGTCCCTGAACGTGCACGTGCGGGTGATGTCCGCGATCCGCATCAACGAGGTCTGCGAGGACTACATCCGGCGTCGCGCGGTGCGGCACCTGGAAAAGGGCCGCATCGTGGTCTTTGCGGCCGGCACCGGCAATCCCTTTTTCACCACCGACACGGCCGCGGCGCTGCGCGCCATCGAGATCAGCGCGCAGCTGCTGGTCAAGGCCACCAAGGTCGATGGCATATTCTCGGCCGATCCGGTGCTCGATCCGAAGGCCAAGCACTATCCGCGGCTCACCTTCGAGCGCGTGCTGACCGAACGCCTGAACGTGATGGACGCCACCGCCATCGTCATGTGCCGCGATCACGACCTGCCGTTGCGGGTATTCAACCTGAACGCGGCCGGCGATTTGCTGCGCGTGGCGCGGGGCGAAGAGCCCGGAACGCTCGTGACCAATGGGTAGCGCCGCTACGAACGGGCGCCCATGGCCCGCGCCAAGAACTGATGTGCCGGGCGCCGAGTGCCCGGTTGCCTATGCGAGGGGAAATCCATGATCGAGGATCTTAAGAAGGACGCCGCGGCCCGGATGCACAAATGCGTGCAGGTGTTCCAGGCGGACCTGAAGAAGATGCGCACCGGGCGCGCCCACCCGAGCCTGGTGGAGCATCTCAAGGTCGATTACTACGGGGCGGACGTGCCATTGCAGCAGATCGCCAACATCACCGTGGAGGATGCACGCACGCTGGCCATCTCGCCGTGGGAGAAGTCCATGGTCGGGCCCATTGAAAAGGCGATCCACAAGTCGGATCTCGGGCTGACGCCCATGACGGCGGGCACGGTGATTCGCGTGCCGCTGCCGCCGCTGACCGAGGAACGGCGTCGCGACATCACCAAGGTAGTGCGCCAGGATGCCGAGAACGCCCGCGTCAGCATCCGCAATGTGCGGCGCGATGTACTGGCCGACGTCAAGGAATTGCTGAAGGAAAAGGAAATCTCGCAGGACGATGAACGCAAGGCGCAGGAGGAGATCCAGAAGCTGACTGACCGCCACATCGCCGAGATCGACCAGCAGCTGGGGGCGAAGGAGAAGGAGATCCTGCAGGTCTAGCCGGGGAAAATACCGATGACATCTTCGTTGCACGCCAAGGCCGAGCCGCCGGCGCCACTGCCGCAGCACGTGGCCATCGTGATGGACGGCAACGGGCGCTGGGCGCAGGGCCAGGGGCGCGAGCGCAGCGACGGGCATCACTCGGGACTCAATCCGGTGCGCACCGTCATCGAGGAATGCGCGCGCCGGGGCATCGGCGCCCTGACGCTGTTTGCGTTCTCGAGTGAAAACTGGTCGCGTCCGGCCTCCGAGGTGGCAAACCTCATGAGCCTGTTTTGCGACGCGCTCGATCGCGAACTGCCGATGTTGCATGAAAATGGCGTGCGGCTGCGCTTTGTCGGCGAGCTGTCGGTGCTCGAGGCACGCCTGCGCGAGCGCATTACGGCGGCCACCGCGGCTACGGCGGCCAATACGCGGTTGCGTCTGCAGATCGCCATCAGTTACGGGGGCCGCCAGGACATCCTTGCGGCGGCCAGGAGTGTGGCGGCGCGCTGCGAACTCGGCGCCCTGCACAGTGCCTCGCTGACCGAGGAGGACTTTGCCGCGGGCCTGGCGCTGGCGGGCCTGCCCGATCCGGACCTGTTTATACGCACCGGCGGCGAACAGCGCGTCAGCAATTTTCTGCTGTGGAACCTGGCCTATGCCGAGCTGTATTTCACCGACACGCTCTGGCCCGATTTTAGCGCAGCGGATTTTGCGCTCGCGCTTCGGCACTTCACGCAGCGTCAGCGCCGCTTCGGGCGCACCGGCCAGCAGGTCGCAGGCTAGGACTTGCATGCGTGCGCGTATCTTCACGGCTATGGTGCTCGCCACGGTGCTGGTCGCGGTGCTGTGGTACGGGCCGCCGTGGGCGGCGCGCGCGCTGTTTGGCCTGTTCATAGCGGCCGGCGCCTGGGAATGGTCCAGGTTTCTGGGCGCTTCGGCGCGCGCGGTGCGGATGGGCTACGTGCTGTTGATTGCGGTGCTGGCCGTTGCTGCGCGCGCCTTGCTCGCCGATGGCCCGGATTTCCTCAGGCTCATGCAGCTTAGTGTGTGTTGGTGGACGCTGGCACTGCTGTGGCTCCTGATCGCGCCGCGGCTGAACCGTGGCTGGGGCACGGCGCTGGCCGGTCCGCTGGCGCTGGTGCCCGCGTGGGTGGCCCTGACGCGCATGGTGGAGTCATGGCCACGCGGGGCTCAATGGGTCTTGTTCATACTCACTCTGGTATTCGCCGCCGACACCGGCGCCTATTTTGCCGGTCGCGCCTTCGGACGAGTGAAGCTGGCCCCGCAGGTCTCCCCGGGCAAAACCTGGGAAGGCGTCGTCGGTGGCATGGTGCTGGCCATCGCGGTGGGCTATGCGGGCAGCCGCTGGTTCGATCTTCCAGCGGGTCGGTTCGTGCCGCTGTGTCTGGCCGGCGCCGCCTTCTCGGTGGTCGGCGATCTGACCGAAAGCATGTTCAAGCGCGCGGCGGGCCTCAAGGACAGTGGCCGGCTGTTCCCGGGCCACGGTGGGGTGCTCGATCGTGTCGACGGCGTCCTGGCGGCCACGCCGGTCATGTGCCTGGGGTTGCTGTGGCTTGGGCTGGGTCCATGAAGGGCGTTGCGATACTGGGCGCCACCGGCAGCATCGGGCGCAGCACACTCGCCGTGCTCGATGCTCATCCGGACACTTATCGCGTCGTCTCGCTGGCGGCGCGGAGCGACGTCACCCGCATGACGGAGCTTTGCCTGCGCTACCGCCCCGAGGTCGCCGCCATGGAGCAGCCTGATGCGGCGCGCGAACTGGAAAAGCAGCTGCGCAAGGCAGGCGCCGGGACCCGTGTCGCGGCGGGGGCGGAGGCGATCGAGGAACTGGCGAGCGATTCGGCCGCAGAAATCGTGATGGCCGCCATCAGCGGCGCCGCGGGACTTCGTTCGTCCATCGCCGCGGCGGCCACCGGCAAGCGCTTGCTGATCGCCAACAAGGAGGCCGTGGTGATGGCCGGTGCGCTGCTGCTGGCAGCGGCACGCGCCAGCGGGGCCACCTTGATCCCGATCGACAGCGAGCACAACGCGATCTTCCAGTGCTTGCCGCAGCCCATGCGTGTCGGCGAACGCCCGCCCGGAGTGCGGCGTTTGCTGCTGACCGCCTCGGGCGGTCCGTTTCTGGACTGGCAGGCGGCGGCGATGGCGCGAGCGACGCCCGAGCAGGCCTGTGCGCACCCGCGCTGGAGCATGGGCCGCAAGATTTCGGTGGACTCGGCCACGCTCATGAACAAGGGCCTGGAACTCATCGAGGCCAGCGTATTGTTCGGGGTCGAACCGCGCGATGTCGCGGTGGTCGTGCACCCGCAGAGCATCGTGCACTCCCTGGTCGAATACGTCGACGGCTCGGTCCTGGCACAACTGGGATCGCCCGACATGAAGACTCCCGATCGCCATGGGCCTGGCGTGGCCCGCCCGTATCGCCGCCGGTGTAGAATTCCTGGATCTGGCCAAGGTGGGGTCGCTTGATTTCCGGGCGCCCGACCGCGAGCGCTTTCCGTGTTTGGGGCTGGCCGAAGCGGCGGCGCGGCAGGGGAGTCTTGCCTGCGCGTGGCTCAACGCGGCCGACGAGGTCGCCGTGCAGGCGTTTCTCGACAAGCAGTTGAACTTTGGGGATATTCCGGGGGTCATTGACAGGGTCATGGAGAGCGCGCGTGGCGGACCGATGGAAGATCTGAACACCGTGCTGGGGGCCGACGCCCTGGCTCGTGAGTGCGCTCAGGCCGTGCTGGCCGGGCGTAAAGTCACTGTACACAGGACCCGGGCGTGATCGAGTCCTTGTGGTCGCTCGGCGGATTCGTGGTGGCTGTGTGCATCCTGGTCACGGTTCATGAGTTCGGTCACTACTGGGTGGCCCGCCGGCTGGGCTTCAAGGTGTTGCGGTTTTCGGTTGGCTTTGGCCGCGCACTGTGGATGCGCCTGGGCGGGGCCGATCGCACCGAGTACGTGCTGGCCGCGGTGCCTTTGGGCGGCTACGTCAAGCTGCTCGATGAGCGCGAGGCGCCGGTAGCCCCCGAGGACCTGCCGCGCTCCTTCACGCGCCGTCCGCACTGGCAGCGCATCGCCGTGTTGCTGGCAGGCCCCGGCGCCAATTTCCTGTTTGCGATTCTGCTGTTGACGGCCATGCTGCTGGTGTCCGGCAGTACTGAGCTGCGCCCGGTGCTGGGCACGGTGCGCCCCGACTCACCCGCGGCGCGGGCTGGCGTGCGCTCGGGCGATGAGATTGTGGGCGTCAACAAGCACAGCGTCGGTAGCCAGCGTGAGGTGTGGCTCGAGCTTCTCGACGGCGTCACGCGCTCCGGGTCATTGAGCCTGCGGCTCCGCGACCCGCAAGGGCAGGAGCGCCTGGCGCACATTGAATTTGCCACCGCAGCCGAGCGCCGTGCCCTGTCCGATCCGGCCACCGGACTGGGGGGCCTGGGCCTGCGGTTTCAGGAATTGCCGATTCCGCCCGTGGTGGGCGCGGTAAGTCCCAACGGACCTGCGGCCCGCGCGGGACTGAAGGCGGGCGATGAGATCGTGAGCATCAACGGCGAGCCGGTCCGGGATTTCATGGCCCTCGTGGCGCTGGTGCGCGCCAGCCCCGACCAGACCATCGCAGTGCAATATCGGCGCAACGGCCAGGATGCATCGACGCGCGTGGCGGTCGCCGGCGTGACCCAGGACGGAGCGCGCATCGGGCGCATCCAGATCACCCAACCGCATGTCCCCCTCTACCCGCCCGGCATATTGCGACACGTGCGCTACGGCCCGCTTGCGGCGCTCGCGGAGGCAAGCCGCGAGGCCTGGAACATGACCGCGCTCCAGGCGCGGATGCTGGTGCGCATGCTCGCCGGGGAAGTCTCGGTGAAGAATCTCAGCGGGCCCTTGACCATCGCGCAGCTTGCGGGCGATTCGGCCGCCGCGGGCCTTGCCGCGTTCCTGAGTTTTTTGGTGTTGATCAGCCTAGCGCTCGGTTTTATGAACCTACTGCCCATCCCGATACTCGACGGCGGTCAGGTCGTAATGCAGGCGATCGAATGGCTAAAAGGCAGTCCACTGTCCGAACGCGTGTATGCCGCTGGGCAGCAGCTCGGGATCGCAATGGTGGTGCTGCTGCTGGGCCTGGCCCTGTATAACGACATCTCTCGTCAGTTTGGCTGAATCTCTTTTTAGGTAACGGCAGTGTGCGCATGAGTTTTCGCGCGGTCATCGCGACCTTTGTTCTGCTTGTGTCCAGCGCGGCTGCGCTCTCGCAAGAGGCGTTGCCCGGCACAGCTGCGCCCGGCCAACAAACCTCGCCTAGCCCAGCCGCGCCCATTCAACAGACCTCGCCTAGCACAACCGCGCCCGTCCAACAGACCTCGCCTAGCACAGCCGAGCCCGTCCAAGAGGCACTGCCCAGTCCAGTCGCGCCCGTCCAGCAGAAGGGCGAAAGTGATTTTACGGTCGGTGACATCAAGATCGAGGGCCTGCAGCGCATCTCCGAAGGCACGGTGTTCAATTACCTGCCGGTCAATATTGGCGACCAGCTCAATGCCCAGCGCCTGCGCGAGGCATTGCGGGCACTGTACGCCACCGGGTTCTTTCGCGATGTCGCGTTGAATCGTGACGGCAATACCCTCTTGATCACCGTGCTCGAGCGCCCCTCGCTCGACAGCGTCGAGATCAAGGGCAACAAGGACATCAAGACCGAGGACCTGCAGAAGTCGCTGCGCAACGTGGGCCTGGCGGCCGGAAAGACCTTCAACCGCTCGACGCTGGAAGAGGTGACGCAGTACCTCACCGATCAGTACTACAGCCGCGGCAAGTACGCGGTATCGATCGACGTCAAGGTGGAGGATCTGTCGAACAACCGGGTGCGGGTCAATATCGATATCAAGGAAGGCGATCGCGCCAAGATCCGCCAGATCAACATCGTCGGTAACAAGTCCTTCAAGTCCAAGGACATACTCGAGACCCTGACCCTGAAGACCCCGCAGTGGAACTCCTTTTACAAGGACGACGATCGATATTCCCGAGAATCCTTGCAGGGCGATCTGGAGAAGATCGAGTCCTATTACCAGGACCGTGGCTATGCCAATGTGCGTATCGATTCGGTGCAGGTGGCCATCGCCCCGGACAAGAACAACGTCTTTATCACGGTGAACATCACCGAGGGCATGATCTACAAGATCTCCGAGGTCAAACTCGCCGGCAACCTGGTGGTGCCCGAGGCGCAGCTGCGGCGCCTGGTGCTGGTGCAGCCCGGCCAGATCTATTCGCAAAAGACCATCTCCTCCTCGCAGGAGTTGATGAAGAACCGGCTCGGCGCCGAGGGGTTTTACTTTGCCAAGGTCGAGCCGGTCCCGCAGACGGATGACACCAAGCGGGAGGTGTCCCTCACGCTGTTCGTCGATCCGGGGAGCCGCGTCTATGTACGCAACATCTCCTTCAAGGGCGCAAACCGCAGCAACGACGAGACCATGCGGCGCGAACTGCGGCAGCTCGAGGGATCGCTGCTCTCAAACGTGCAGCTGGAGCGCTCCAAGCAGCGCCTGCAGCAGCAACCGTATCTGGAGACCGTTGATTTTGAGACCACCCCGGTGGCCGGTTCCGCGGACCTGGTCGATGTGGTCTTCAACGTCAAGGAGCGTCCGAGCGCGACCATCAGCGGGGGCATCGGTTATTCGGCCTCGCAAAAATTCATGCTCAACGCGAGCTTCCAGGACAGCGACTTCATGGGCTCGGGGAACAATGTGGCCCTGCAAATCGATGCCGGCCCCTACAACAAGATCTACAGCTTCTCGCACACCAACCCCTACGCTGGCATCGAGGGCGTCTCGCGTACCGTGTCGGTGACCTACCGCACCTCGACGCAGTTCGTGTCCGCCTCCTCGAGTTTCAAGTCGGAGAATTTTTCGGTAGGCCTCAATTACGGTTATCCCATTTCCGAATACCAGCGCATAAGCGCCGGCATATCGCTGGGGCACTCCGATCTGGTGACCTACCAGGGCAGCAGCGCGCAACAGGCTGTGAACTGGGTGCAGCAAAACGGGCATCCATATCAGGAAGTGCTGCTTTACAACAACGTGCTGGGCGACGGTACCTCGGTGACCAGCGCCACCCTGCTCTATGGCACGCGCTTCGATACCGTCGAGCTGAACACGGGTTGGCTGTTTGACTCGCGCAACCGCGGCCTGTTTGCCGATCGCGGCCAGCGCCATTCCCTCGCGGTCAACATCGCCCCGGCCGGACCGGTCGAGTATTACATCGCCAGCTACAGCGGTACCGGATATATGCCCATTGATCCTGCACACGACCCTGGCCCTCAGCATGAACCTGGGTTACGGCAACAGCCTCGGCAGCACGACAGAGATTCCGCCCTACAAGCGCTTCTACGCCGGTGGTCCCGACACGGTCAGGGGCTTTTACGAAAGCTCGCTCGGTCCGGTGGACACGCACGGCAATCCCTACGGTGGCAACCTGCTGACCGTGGCGCGCGCTGAGCTTATTTTGCCGCTGCCCGCCAAGTGGCAAACCAGCGCCCGGGCGACCCTGTTCTACGACTATGGCAACGTTTTTTCGCAGGACAGCACCAAATACGTCGGGCCGCGACCTGCAGACTCCGGTGGAGTACAGATTCGCGTATGATCAGCTGAAGCGATCGACCGGCGTCGCGGTGCAATGGCTGGCCCCGTCGCTGGGCATATTCCGATTCAGCTACGGTATACCGCTGAACAACAGTCACGGCGATTCGGTGCACTTTGCCGACCGCACCGAGTACTTTCAGTTCACAATTGGCGGTTCCTATTGATTTTTCAACCGGCGGCGCCTTGCAAGGGCTGCCTCATTTTCGGGAGCAAAACAGTGAAGCGTTCTTGGATAGTGTCTATTGCAGGGTTGCTGGTGAGTGCGTTGGCCGTGGTGCCGGCGCAGGCCGATATCAAGATCGGGGTGGTCAACGCCTCGCGTCTGCTGCAGGAATCGCCGCAGGCCAAGGCCGTCCAGGAGGCCCTGCGCAGTGAATTCGCGCCCAAGCAGCGTGAATTGGCCGCGCAGCAGGCGGCGCTCAAGGCGAAGCAGGAGAAATACGAGAAGGACGCGCCGACCATGAGCGCGGATCAGCGCGCCAAGGCCGAGAAGGAGATCCGCGACGGCAACCGCGAGTACTCGCAGAAGGCCACCGACTTCCAGGAAGACGCCAACACGCGCCAGAACGAGGAACTGTCCCGGCTGCAAAGTCGCCATCGTCGCCGAAGTGCAGAGCTACGCGACCTCCCAGAAGTACGACCTGGTGCTGACCGAGGGCGTGGTCTACGCCAACAGCTCGCTCGACATCACCGCCGCAGGTGCTGGCCGGGACTGCAGGCGCACGCCACGCTTCCCGGCGGCGCCCAAGCCGGCTCCGCCGCCGCCGACCAAGTAAGCGGCGGGGCCTGGGCGCGGCCCTCGGGATGCACTGATGGACCTGCCGCTCAGCGAGCTTGCGGTGCGCTTTGGCTGTGAATTGCGCGGCGACCCGGTGCTGCGCGTCCGACGCGTCGCGACCCTGGGCGGCGCCGGACCGGGCGATCTGAGTTTCCTGGCCAACCCCCAGTATCGTCCGCAACTGGCGGTGACCCGCGCCACGGCCGTGGTGATCGATGCCGGCAGCGCGCCGCTGTCGCCCGGTGGCGGTGCTGGTGCACTCCAATCCCTACGCGACCTATGCGCGCATGGCCGCACTCTTGCATCCGGAACCGGCCGTGGCCCCCGGCGTGCACGCCACGGCGCTCATCGATCCGAGTGCGCAGGTGGCCGCCAGCGCCAGCATCGGGGCGCTGCGTGGTCATCGGTCCGGGCGCGGTGGTCGGCGAGCGTGCGCAGATCGGTGCAGGCTCGCTGCTCGGCGCTGACGTGCGCATCGGTGCCGACTGCCTCCTGCAGCCGCGCGTGACGATCGGCGGCGGGCAGCGAGCTGGGCGCGCGCACGCGGATACAGTCCGGGGTCGTAGTCGGCTCCGATGGCTTCGGATTCGCGCGCGATGCGGCCGGCTGGACCAAAGTGCCGCAGCTCGGCCGGGTGCGGATCGGAGCCGATGTCGAGGTGGGCGCCAACACCACCATCGATCGCGGCGCGATCGATGACACGGTGATCGCCGATGGAGTCAAGCTCGACAATCTGATTCAGATCGCGCACAACGTTCAGATCGGTGCGCATACCGTGATCGCGGCCTGCTGTGGCATATCGGGCAGCACCAGCATCGGTTCGCGCTGCGTGATCGCCGGGGCGGTGATGTTCGCTGGCCACCTGAACATCTGCGATGATGTGGTCGTGACCGGCCATTCCAGCGTAACGCATTCGCTCACCGCGCCCGGCGTGTACTCCGGCTGCATTCCGGTGACCACGGCGCCCATGTGGCGGCGCCTGGTCGGGCGCTTCAAGCGCCTCGACGTGCTCAACGAACGCGTCCGGCGGCTGGAGCGCGATGACAAGGGCTTACCACCACAGGATCAAGACTGATGAACGCACCGCTCCAGCTCGACATACACGCGATCCTCAAGCGGCTCCCGCACCGCTACCCGTTTCTGCTGGTCGATCGGGTGCTCGAGTGCGTGCCGGGCAAGAGTATCCGCGCCTTGAAGAACGTCACCATCAACGAGCCGTTCTTTCAGGGACACTTCCCGCGGCGGCCGGTGATGCCCGGGGTCATCATCATCGAAGCCCTGGCGCAAGCCGCCGGCATCCTCACCTTTGTCACCGCCGACGCCTTCCCCGACGACAAGACCGTGTTCTACTTCGTCGGCATCGACAAGGCACGCTTCCGCCGGCCGGTCGAGCCGGGCGATCAACTCACCCTGAGTGCCACCCTGGAGCGCACCCTACGCGGCATCTGGAAGATGGCCACCATCGCCACGGTCGGGGATGCCGAGGCGGCCACTGCGGAACTGATGCTCGCCCCGGGCACCATCATCAACCCGGGCTGGGAGCCGGGGGCAGGGCGCACCCCGTGATCGACGAGCGGGCTCTGGTCTCGCCCCAGGCGGAACTGGCGGCCGATGTCAGCGTCGGTCCGTTTTCGGTCATCGGCCCGCAGGTGCGCATCGGCGCGCGCACCCGCATCGCAGCGCACGTGGTGATCAACGGGCCGACGACGATTGGTGCGGACAATGTCTTCTTCCAGTTCGCCTCGATCGGCGATGCGCCGCAGGACAAGAAGTACCGGGGCGAGCCGACCCGCCTGGAAATTGGTGATCGGAACGTGTTTCGCGAGTCCTGCACGGTCAATCGCGGCACCACGCACGATGAAGGGGTCACGCGCGTGGGCAATGACAACCTGCTCATGGCGTATACCCATGTCGCCCACGACTGCCAGGTGGGCAACCAGATCGTGATGGCCAACTATGCGGCCCTCAGCGGTCATGTGAGCCTTGGCGACTGGGTGATCATGGGCGGCTACGCGGGCGTGCACCAGTTCTGCAAGGTCGGCGCCCACGCCTTCATCGCCAATAATGCGGCCGTGACGCGCGATGTGCCCCCGTACCTCATGGCCGTGGGGCAGCCGGCAACGCCGCATTCGGTCAACAGCGAGGGACTCAAACGGCGCGAATTCAGCGCCGTGCAGATCCGCAACATCCGCGAAGCCTTTCGCATCCTGTACCGGCGGGAGCTCCCGCTCGAGACGGCGGTCAAGGAGCTCACGACGCTGTCGGAAGCGCAGCCGGAAATCCGCCCGTTTGTCGAATTCATTGCGGCCTCGAATCGCAGCCTGATTCGCTGATAGTGGCGACCGGCGCATACCGCGTGGCGATCGTGGCCGGCGAGACCTCCGGCGATCAGCTGGGCGCCGCGCTCATCGCTGCGCTGCGCGAGCGCTGCCCCGACATCCGCGTACGCGGTGTCTGTGGCCCGCTGATGCACTCGCTTGGCTGCGAGTCGATCGCTTCCGCAAGCGAGCTGTCGGTCATGGGCCTGGCGGAAGTGCTGGCGCACCTGCCTCGCCTGCTACGCCTGCGGGCGCGCCTGCGCAGCGAATTCGCGGCCTGGAAGCCGGATGTGTTTATCGGCATCGACGCCCCCGAGTTCAATCTGGGACTGGCCGCGCACCTGCATGCGGCGGGCATCAAGACCGTTCAATACGTGAGTCCGCAGGTGTGGGCCTGGCGAGAGCGGCGGGTGAGTCACATCGCCCGATCGTGCGACCTGGTGCTGTGCCTGCTGCCATTCGAGCCTGCCTTTTATGCGCGGCATTCGGTGCGCGCCCAATTCGTGGGTCACCCTCTGGCCGATCAGATCCCGCTGGATGTCGACCGCGCTGCGGCCCGGCACGCGCTGGGCCTGGGCGCCGAGGGGGTGGTGGTGGCGCTGCTCCCGGGAAGCCGGAGCGCCGAGGTCGCGCGCCTGGGCCCGGATTTCCTTGCGGCGGCCCGAATCCTCGCCGGGCGCTGGCCGGCCGCGAAGTTCATCGTTCCGGCGGCCGCCCCGCCGCTGCGCGCGCTTCTGGAACGCGAACTTCGCACCGCCGGTGCCCCGGCGGCGGACATTCGCCTGCTCGACGGGCAGGCGCGCCTTGCGCTGCAGGCAGCCGATCTCGCGCTGGTGGCCTCGGGCACCGCCAGTCTGGAGGCCTTGTTGTGCGCTTGCCCCATGGTGGTCGCGTACCGCCTCAGTCCGGTGACGGCATTCATGTTGCGTGCACTGCGCATGGTGCGCCTGCCATACTTCTCGCTCCCTAATCTGCTGGCCGGTGAACCCCTGGTGCCCGAATTCTTGCAGGAACAGGTGAGCGGAGCGCAGTTGGCCGCCGCTCTTCAGGCGCAGTTCGACGATGCCCCGCGGCGGGCCCTGCTCGGCGCGCGCTTTCGCGACATTCACCAGAGCCTCCGGCAGGGCGGAGCCGCGCGGGCGGCCGATGCCGTACTGCAACTGCTGGGCGCGAGCTGATGGCCGCGTTGCTGCTTGCCGGGGTGGATGAGGCCGGGCGCGGTCCGCTGGCCGGTCCGGTGGTCGCCGCCGCGGTGGTTCTCAATCCGCTGCGGCCGATCAGCGGCCTGCGTGATTCCAAGAAACTGACTCCCGCGCGACGCGAGCAGCTGGCCGCGCTGATTCGTGCCCGTGCGCTCGACTTCGCAGTCGGTCTGGCGGAGGTCGAGGAGATCGACGAAATAAACATCCTGCAGGCGAGCTTGCTCGCCATGCGCCGCGCCCTGGTGCAACTCAGGTTTCGCCCGACGGACATCATCATCGACGGCAACAAGGCGCCGCAGCTGGCTGATCTGTTTGGCAATTGCCGCATCAGCACTCAGGTGGGGGGGGACGATCTGGTGCCGGCCATCAGCGCAGCATCGATTCTGGCCAAGACCTGGCGTGACGCCCTGATGGTGAGGCTGGACCTGCAGTACCCGGGATTTGGGCTCGCTCAGCATCGGGGCTACCCGACCGCCGCGCACCTCGAGGCCCTTGCTCGGCTCGGGCCCACGGCCATACATCGGCGCAGCTTCGCTCCGGTAAGATTGCTCCTGGTCTAGCTCAAGGGCCGTCACAGCCACGGACAAGTTCGCATGAGCGTCAACTTCGTACACCTGCGGCTGCACACCGAGTTCTCACTCGTCGACAGCGTCGTGCGGGTCGATGAACTCGTGGACGCGGTTGCCGCCGCCGGCATGCCCGCCGTGGCCATTTCGGATCAGTACAACCTGTTTGCGATGGTGAAGTTCTATCGCGCGGCACTGGCGCGCGGCGTGCAGCCCGTGGTCGGCGTGGACCTGCACGTCCGGGAGGGCTCCGATCCGCAGGGCCCCTCCCGCCTGACCCTGCTGTGCCAGAACCTGGCCGGCTATCGCAATCTGACCCGCTTGGTCTCGCGCGCCTGGCTCGAAGGCCAGCTCAAGGGCGTGCCATTGATCGAGCGGGAGTGGCTGACGCGTGCGAGCACCAGCGGGCTCATCGCTCTTTCGGGCGCGCAATCGGGCGATGTGGGCCGAGCGCTCCTGCAGGCGCGCAGCGAGCAGGCCAAGCGGGCGCTGGATGCCTGGCTGGAGCTGTTCGGCGATCGCTACTACCTCGAGGTACAGCGGGTCGGTGCGCCCGGGGAAGATCTGTACGTGCCCGCGGCACTGGCGCTGGCATGTGCGCACGGCGTGCCCCCGGTGGCCACGAACGAGGTGCGATTTCTGCACGCGAGCGACTTTGAAGCTCATGAGGCGCGCGTGTGCATTCATGAAGGAACCTTGCTTGCCGATCCGGCGCGGCCGCGACGCTACACGCCCCAACAGTTCCTGCGCAGCGCCGAGCAGATGGCCGCGCAGTTTCCGGAGGCGCCTGCGGCACTGGCCAACAGCGTGCAGATCGCGCGGCGCTGCAGTCTGGTGCTGCGCCTCGGCGAGGCCCGGCTGCCGGTGTTTCCCGTGCCGCAGGGCTCGACTCCGGAGCAGTACCTGCGAGTTGCCGCACACCGCGGCCTGCAGGAACGTCTGGCCGCCGCGCGGCTCGACGTGGAGGGCACCGAGCGCTACCGGGAGCGACTCGAGCAGGAACTGGCCGTGATCTGCCCGATGGGTTTCGCGAGTTATTTTCTCATCGTCGCCGATTTTATCGACTGGGCGCGCGGCAACGGGGTGCCCGTGGGACCGGGGCGGGGCTCCGGAGCCGGATCGCTCGTGGCCTACGCGCTGGGCATTACCGCCATCGATCCGCTGCGCTACGACCTGCTGTTTGAACGTTTCCTCAACCCCGAGCGCGTGTCGATGCCGGATTTCGACATCGATTTTTGCATGGTGGGACGCGACCGCGTTATCGAATACGTCGCCGCCAAGTACGGTGCGGAGCGCGTCTCGCAGATCATTACCTACGGCACCTTGGCGGCCAAGGCGGTAGTGCGTGATGTGGGTCGGGTTCTCGGGCACCCGTACGGGATGGTTGATCGCATCGCCAAGCTGGTGCCCTTCGAGCTGGAGATGACACTCGACAAGGCCCTGGAGCGCGAGCCGGAGCTCAAGCGGTTGTACAACGATGATGAGGAAGTGCGCACGCTCATTGACATGGCCCGCTCGCTCGAGGGCCTGACGCGCAACGCCGGCAAGCACGCCGGTGGGGTGGTTATCGCGCCCTCGGTGCTTACCGACTTCGCACCGCTTTACTGTGAAGCGGGCGGGGCGAACGTGGTCACGCAGTTTGACAAGGACGACGTGGAGGCCGCGGGCCTGGTCAAGTTCGATTTCCTCGGCTTGCGCACCCTGACGGTGCTCGACTGGGCGGTTCACAACATTAATGGCGAGCGGGCGCTGAGCGGTGAGCCGCCTCTCGATCTGGCGCGCCTGCCGATGGACGATGCCGCCACGCTCTCGCTGCTCCGGAGCGGGCGCACCACGGCCGTGTTTCAGCTCGAGTCGCGCGGCATGAAGGACTTGATCCGGCGGCTGCAGCCCGATTGCTTCGAGGACATCATTGCGCTGGTGGCGCTGTTCCGCCCCGGGCCCCTGCAGTCGGGCATGGTCGAGGATTTCATGGCCCGCAAGCACAACCGCAGCGATCGGCCGATCGATTATCTGCATCCGGAACTGCGCCAGGTCCTCACCCCCACCTACGGGGTGATCCTCTACCAGGAGCAGGTGATGCAGATCGCGCAGATCCTGGCGGGCTATACGCTGGGCGGCGCCGACCTGCTGCGGCGCGCGATGGGTAAAAAGAAAGCCGAAGAGATGGCCAGCCAGCGCAGCGTCTTCACGGCGGGCGCGATGGCACGCAATGTGCCCCGGGCGCGCGCCGAATACATTTTCGATCTGATGGAAAAGTTTGCAGGCTACGGCTTTAACAAGTCGCACTCGGCGGCCTACGCGATGCTTTCCTATCAGACGGCCTACCTCAAGGCCCACTATCCCGCCGCGTTTATGGCCGCGGTGCTGTCGGCGGACATGGACCGCACCGACAAGGTCGTGACCTTGATTGACGATTGTGCGCTGATCGGACTGAAGGTGTTGCCTCCCGACGTCAACGCCTCGGCCCACGCCTTCGCGGTAGCCGATGCAGCGACCATTCGCTACGGGCTCGGAGCGATCAAGGGCGTCGGGCGCTCGGCGGTGGACGCGCTGGTCGAAGAGCGCGAGGGCGACGGCGCCTATCTTAGCCTGGAGGATCTGTGTCATCGCGTGGATCTGGCGCGGGTCAATCGCCGGGTGCTCGAGGCGCTGATCCGCTCGGGCAGCTGTGACTCGCTGGGCTCAAATCGCGCGGCGCTGATGGAACGGCTCGCGATCGCGATGCAGTCGGGCGAGCAGACCGCGCGCACCGCCGAGGCCGGCCAGGATGATTTCTTCGGGCTTCCGCAGGCGGCCGCTCGCCCCATCTCGCCTGCGGTGGCCGCCGAGCCGGTCTGGAGCGAGGCGCAGCGACTGGCGGGCGAGCGCGAGACTCTGGGTCTGTATCTGACCGGACATCCGATCGCGCGCTATGAACGTGACCTGGCGCAGCTGGTCGGGGTGCGGATCCGTGATTTGACCGGCGAGGCGCGACCGGCGGGGGGAGAGGGCGAACGCTGGAGTGAAGCCCGCAAGGTAAGCGCTGCCGGCTTGATCATGGAAATCCGCCGCCGTGGCCCGCGCCTGAACTTCGTGCTTGACGATCGCAGCGGACGGATCGAAGTGACCATGAGCGAGGAGACTTACCAGCGCTTTCGCGATCTGGTGGTCAAGGATGCGCTGGTGCTGGTCGAGGGCAGCCTGCGGTTTGACGAATTTAGCGACGCCTGGCGCGTGCAGGCGCGCACTCTCCAGTCCCTAGCCGCCGTGCGCGAGCGCCAGGCGCGGCGTTTGCTGATCGACTGGCCGCAGCAAGGAGAACACGGGGAATTGCTGAGCGCGCTTGGCGAGGTTCTGTCCAAGTCCCTGGGCGGGGAGTGCACCGTGGTGGTGCGCTACACGGCTCCCGACGCCCAGGGCATGCTGACCTTGGGGGATGAGTGGAAGGTGCATGCGACGGCCAGCCTCATTGAGCAACTTGAGCGCCGCTTCGGCGTGGTGCGGGTGGCCTATGGACTGACCGAGGGGGCCAGCTCGGCCGCCTCGGCCTGATAAGGCCTTGCAGGTTGCGGCGCGAAGCGATGAAACGTAGGCTTGCGGGCGATGCCTAAGCACTCAGCCACGAACCCAGCGCAGGGTGCGACCGGGACTGACCCGCCTGGCGGCCACGTCCCTGCCCCAGAGGGCCGATCGGCACCGACACCGGATGCGCCGCCCGTGCGCCCATATCGCAGCGGCTGCGGCGTGCCGCGCGCGCCGAACTGAACCATGGCCGTCAATTTCCTCGACTTTGAGCAGCCGATCGCCGAGCTGGAGGCCAAGCTTGAGGAACTCGGGCACCTCAGCACCGACGAATCGGTCAATATCGAGGAGGAGATTGGCAAGCTGCGGGCGAAGAGCCAGCAGCTGACGCGCTCGATCTTCGCGAACCTGACCCCGTGGCAGATCACGCAGCTGGCGCGACACCCGCAGCGCCCTTACGCGCTTGATTACATCGCCGCGATCTGCACGGATTTCCAGGAGCTGCATGGCGATCGCATGTACGCCGACGATCTGGCGATCATCGGCGGCCCAGCCCGCCTGGAGGGGCGCACGATCATGGTCATCGGTCACCAGAAGGGCCGTGACACCAAGGAGCGCGTGCGGCGCAACTACGGCATGCCCAAGCCCGAGGGCTACCGCAAGTCGCTGCGCCTGATGAAGATGGCCGAGAAATTTGGCCTGCCGATCGTCACCCTGATCGACACTCCGGGGGCCTATCCGGGGGTGGGTTCGGAGGAACGCAACCAGAGCGAAGCCATTGCCCGCAACCTGTTCGAGATGGCGACGCTGGGCGTACCCATCGTCAGCGTGGTGATCGGCGAGGGCGGTTCGGGCGGGGCGCTGGCCATCGGCGTGTGCGACCGGCTGCTGATGCTCGAGTACTCGACCTACTCGGTCATTTCACCCGAAGGCTGTGCCTCGATCCTGTGGAAGAGCGCGGACAAAAAGGAAGTGGCGGCCGAGGCCTTGAACATCACCGCGGCGCGACTGAGGGATCTGGGGCTGGTTGATGAGGTGCTCAAAGAGCCTCTCGGCGGCGCCCACCGCGATCCGCCGGCGATGGCCAAGACGCTGGGGGTCGCGCTGCAGCGGGTTCTGCTCGAACTCGAAGCCATCCCGACCGACGAGCTGCTTGCACGGCGCGATGCGCGGCTGGCCGCCTTTGGAGTGTATTCCGAGAGCCCGCCGTGACCCGCAGCATCGCGCCGGTCGCCGGTGCGCCGGCGGGCACGGCCTTTTCCTCGATGGCGCTGGCCCGAAGCCTGCGCCAGCTCGCCGGCCCGCTCGCCGGCAGCCGGCTGTGCATCGCGTTTTCGGGGGGACTGGATTCCACGGCGCTGCTCGTGGCCTGCGCGGCTCTGCGCGCGCGCTATCGCTGCGAGGTCCGCGCCGTGCATGTGAATCATCATCTGCAGCCCGGTGCGCCCTCGATGGCGGTGGCCGCGCGCGCCGCCGCTCGCCGCCTGGGCATCGCCTGCAAGGTCGTGAATGCGCCGGTCGCCGTTGCGCGCGGGGATTCGATCGAAGCTGCGGCGCGCGCGACGCGCTATGCGGCCTTGCGCCGCGAACTGCGCCCGGGGGAGTGGTTGCTGCTCGCACAGCATCAGGACGATCAGGTCGAGGCGCTGTTGCTCCAGCTCCTGCGCGGTGCCGGTGTCGCCGGGCTGGCGGCGATGGCGCCGCGCAGCGGCTACCAATTGCGTCCGCTGCTTGATGTGACCCGCGAACAATTGCGCCATTACCTGCAGCGACGCTCGATTCGCTGGACGGAAGATCCGAGCAATACCGATGAGCGCTTTGGCCGCAATTATCTGCGCCGGCGGGTACTGCCCTTGCTGCGTGAGCGCTGGCCCGGGCTGGGGGTGGCGGTCAGTCGCAGTGCTGCGCTGGCGGCCGAGGCGCAGCAGCTCCTTTGCGCACGGGCGGCTGCACAATTGCGTGACGCGCACGACGGGGTGGCACTGAGCGTGAGCGCGCTGCGTCGTTTGCCCGACCTCGAGCGGCGCAACGCTTTGCGGTACTGGCTGGAGCTGCGCGGGCTGAGCATGCCCGATCAACGTCGCCTGCGGGAGATCGCCGGGCCCGTGCTGGCCGCCCGGCACGACGCTCAGCCCCTGGTCGAGTGGCCGGGTGGTGCGGTGCGCCGGCACGGTGGGCTGCTTCATGCCGTGGCTCGCAGCGGCGGGCCCGCGCGCGCGCCGGAGGCCAAAGCGTTCGAGCGCCTGAGCTGGGACTGGCGCCGCGAACCGCGCCTGGCGTTGCCCGACGGGGCCTGCCTGGAGTTGCGGGAGGATCCGCGGGGCGATTGGCTCCGCTCCGCCCTGCCGGCCCGGCTCACTGTCGCGTTCCGGCGCGCGGACGGCACGGTGTCCGGCCTGCCCGGAGGCCGAAAGCTCAAGCGCGCGCTGCAAGCCGGGGCCTGGCCACCGTGGAGGCGCTCCGCCGTGCCTTTGGTCTATGCGGGGCGCCGCCTGCTCGCCGTCGGGGATCGCTGGCGCGCTCCCGGCCGGCCGGCCGGCCGGTCCGCGCCCCGGGCAAGGCGCTGCCGCCTGCAATTGCACCGTGACGGTGCGGCATTGATTTGAGGCGGCCGGCCATATTTGTTAGGCTGTGTTCCCGTCGTCAGTTCCCGGTTCCGCAACGGAACCGCTGACAGCACAAACGGCGGAATCCCTCGATGACCCGATTCGTATTCGTCACTGGCGGAGTCGTTTCCTCGTTGGGAAAGGGGATCGCGGCCGCCTCGCTTGGCGCGAACCTCGAGGCACGCGGGCTGAGCGTGTCGATGGTCAAGCTCGACCCGTATATCAACGTGGATCCGGGCACCATGAGCCCGTTCCAGCACGGCGAAGTATTTGTCACCAGCGACGGCACCGAGACCGACCTGGACCTGGGGCACTACGAGCGCTTTGTGCGCACGACCACCGGGCGGCACAGCAATTTCACCACCGGCCGCATCTACGAGAGAGTCATTGCCAAGGAGCGCCGCGGCGATTACCTGGGCGCCACCGTGCAGGTGATCCCGCACATCACCGACGAAATCAAGCGCAGTATCCGCCTCGGCGCCGGCGATGCCGACGTGTGCATGGTCGAGATCGGCGGCACGGTCGGCGATATCGAATCGCTTCCGTTCCTGGAGGCCATCCGCCAGATGGGCGTGGAGCTGGGACGCAATCAGGTCGTGTACATGCACCTCACGCTGGTGCCCGTGGTCGGCGGCTCCCATGAGATCAAGACCAAGCCGACGCAGCATTCGGTCAAGGAACTGCGCTCGATCGGCATACAACCCGATATCCTGCTGTGCCGCAGCCATTCCATGCTGCCCGACGAGCAGCGCCGCAAGATCGCACTGTTCACCAATGTCGAGGAGCGCGCGGTGATCTCGGCCGTGGACGCCGACGATATCTACAAGATTCCGCTCCTGCTGCATGAGCAGGGGCTCGACGACATCGTCGTCGACAAGCTGCGCATCGACGCGCCGCCCGCCGATCTGAACGAATGGCGCCAGGTCGTGAATTCGCGCGTCAACACCGATGGCCAGACGGACATCGCCATGGTGGGCAAGTACGTGCAGATCCGAGACTCCTACATCTCGCTCAATGAAGCGCTGATGCACGCGGGCCTGAAGAGCCGTACGCGCGTGCGGGTGCATTACGTGGAGTCCACCGACATCGAGCGCCACGGGGTCGGCGCGCTCGCCGGCATGGACGCCATCCTGGTCCCCGGGGGCTTCGGGGAGCGCGGGATCGAAGGCAAGATTCAGGCCATTCGCTATGCGCGCGAACAGCGCATTCCCTACCTCGGGATCTGCCTGGGCATGCAGCTGGCGATTATTGAGTTCGGCCGCAACGTGGTCGGGCTGTCCGGGGCCCACAGTTCGGAATTCGACCGGACCACGGCTCATCCGGTGATCGGCTTGATCACCGAGTGGCAAGACCAGGCGCTCGGCATGCAGCTGCGCAGCGAGAGCTCGGCCCTGGGGGGCAGCATGCGCCTTGGGGCGCAGCAGGTGCACCTCGGGGCCGAGTCGGTGGCGCGCTCGCTCTACGGGCGCGATGAAATCATGGAACGCCACCGCCACCGCTACGAATTCAACAACCATTACCTGGAGCAGTTCCGCCAGGCGGGCCTGATATTTTCAGGATTTTCCCAGGACGGCCTGGTGGAAATCATCGAAATTCCGGCGCATCCCTGGTTCGTGGCGACCCAGTTTCACCCCGAGTTCACCTCCACGCCGCGCGATGGTCACCCGCTGTTCACCGGATTTGTGCGCGCCGCGCGTGCCTGCCGTGCCGCACAGCTCCCGGCAGTCGCGAGCGCATGAAGCTGGAGCGCTACCGGGTTGGCATCGATTGCCCGCTGTTCCTGATCGCCGGACCCTGCGTCATCGAGTCCGCGGCGCTGGTGCAGGAAGTGGCCGGCAAGATGTGCGAACTCACCGCGGCGCTGGGCATGCCCTACGTGTTCAAGGCGTCGTTCGACAAGGCCAATCGCTCCTCCGGCCGGAGTTTTCGCGGCCCGGGGATCGAGGCGGGGTTGAAAATACTGTCCGAGGTGCGCAAGCAATTCCAGGTTCCGGTGCTGACGGATGTCCACGAAGATACGCCGATCGAGGAGGTGGCGAGCGTCGTGGACGTGCTGCAGACTCCGGCCTTCTTGTGCCGGCAGACTAACTTCATCCTGCGGGTGGCCGCGGCCGGACGACCGGTCAACATCAAGAAGGGCCAGTTCTTATCGCCCTGGGAAATGCAGCAGGTGGTCGACAAGGCGCGATCGACCGGGAATGAGTCGATCATGGTGTGCGAGCGCGGCTTTAGCTTTGGCTACAACAATCTGATCACCGACATGCGCTCCCTCGCGGTCATGCGCGCGACCGGCTGCCCGGTCGTGTTCGATGCCACCCATTCGGTGCAATTGCCGGGGGCAGGCGCCGGGGTGTCGGGCGGGCAGCGCGAATTCGTGCCGGTACTGGCGCGTGCGGCGGTGGCGGCGGGCGTGGCGGGCGTGTTCATGGAGACCCATCCGCGCCCCGAAGAGGCCCTGTCGGACGGACCCAACGCCTGGCCCCTGGGGCGCATGGGCAGTTTGCTGGCCACGCTCCATGAACTGGACCGCACCGCAAAAGCCACACCCTTCGAGGAAGCTTCGCTGTGAGCCGGATCGCCGAAATCCACGCCCGGGAGATCATCGATTCGCGCGGCAACCCGACGGTCGAGGCCGAAGTGACGCTCGCCAGCGGCGTGCAGGGGCGCGCGGCCGTGCCCTCGGGGGCATCGACGGGCACGCGCGAGGCGGTCGAGCTGCGCGACGGGGACAAGAAGCGCTATCAGGGCAAGGGCGTGCTCAAGGCGGTCAAAAACGTCAACACCGCCTTGCGCGCGGCGCTGCTTGGCCGCGACGCGCGCGACCAGGCGGGCCTCGACGCCTGCATGATCGAACTCGACGGCACCGAGACCAAAAGCCGGCTGGGCGCCAATGCCTTGCTGGCCATCTCGCTCGCCAATGCGCAGGCCGCCGCCCGCGATGCGGGGCAGCCCCTGTACAAATACCTGGGCGGCCAGCGGCCCCCGGTGCTGCCGGTGCCCATGATGAACATCATCAACGGTGGCGCGCACGCCAACAACAGTCTGGACATCCAGGAATTCATGATCCTGCCGGTCGGTGCGCCCTCGCTGCGCGAAGCGCTGCGCTACGGCGCCGAGGTGTTCCACACCCTGAAGAGGTTGCTCAACGAGAAAGGCCTGAGCACGGCGGTGGGCGATGAGGGCGGCTTTGCGCCCGATCTGCCTTCCAACGAGGCGGCGCTGCAGACCATACTCGAGGCGGTCGAGCTGGCGGGCTACAAGCCCGGCAAGGATATTTTCCTGGGCCTGGACGTGGCGAGTTCCGAATTCTTCCGCGACGGCAAGTACGAGTTCGCGGCCGAACACCGCAGCTTTTCCTCCGCGGAATTCACCCGCTATCTGGCGGATCTGGCCGCGCGCTACCCGATCATCACCATCGAGGACGGCATGGGCGAGTCCGACTGGGCCGGCTGGTCGCACCTGACCGCGGAACTGGGGCGAAAGCTCCAGCTGGTCGGGGATGACCTGTTCGTCACGAACACCAAGATCCTGGCTGAGGGCATCTCGCGAGGCGTTGCCAATGCGATCCTGATCAAGCCCAACCAGATCGGCACCCTGACCGAAACGCTGGCGGCGATCGACATGGCCGACCAGTCACACTATGCCGCCGTGGTCTCACACCGCTCCGGGGAGACCGAGGACTGCACGATCGCCGACATTGCGGTCGCCACCGCAGCCACCCAAATCAAGACCGGCTCGATGTCCCGCTCGGATCGCGTGGCCAAGTACAATCAATTGTTGCGCATCGAGGAATCCCTGGGTGCGCAGGCGAAGTACGCCGGCCGCGAAGCGTTCCCGGTCCGTCTATAATCGGGAACATGAGAGGCCTGCCGTGAAGTGGTTTGCCGCCGCGCTGGCTGCTGCATTGCTCATGCTCCAATACCGGATCTGGTTTTCGGCCGACGGCGTCGGTGAAGTGATGCGCTTGCGCACCGCGGTCGCCGAGCAGCAAAGCGACAACGAGCGACTGTCGGCACGCAACCGGCAGCTTGCCGCCGAGGTGCGCGATCTGAAGCAGGGCTACAGTGCGCTCGAGGAGCGTGCGCGCTCGGATCTTGGCATGGTCGCGAGCAATGAAACCTTCTTCCAGGTCGGGCCCGCGGACACGCCGGTCATCGCGCCTGCGCGCCCACAGGCGCCTGCGCCGCCGCACTCACCGCTCCGGCCAGCCACGGACTCCCACGTGCCTGCGGCCCGCACCGCGGCCGTGCGCTGAGCGCGCGCCGCGACTCCCAAAGAGCGCGTGGAGTGGCTGACGGCACGAGCTACTGGTTGGTCATGCCGGCGGCAGGCGCCAGTCGTCGCTTTGGCGCAGGCGCCGCAAAGCAGCATGTCGCGCTGGCCGGGCGCACGGTACTGGAACTGGCACTGCAGCTATTTTCCGAGGACGCGCGCTGCCGGGGCATCGCCCTGGCCCTCTCGCCCGCGGCGCTGGCGGATGCGGGCTTGCGCGGCCGCCTGGCGGCGAAGGTGTGGCCGGTCCTGGGCGGAGCCCGGCGCTGTGACTCGGTGCTCTCCGGGCTTGAGGCGCTGGGCGCGCGCGCAGCCAGCGAGGATTGGGTGCTGGTGCACGATGCCGCGCGACCTTGCCTGAGCGCTGATGATCTGGACCGCCTTCTCCAGGGCGGGGCCGCCCATGGGCTCGGCGCACTGCTCGCCGCCCCGGTGACCGATACCCTCAAACGCGCCGATGACACCCAGAGCGTCGAGTGCACGGTGGATCGTGGAGCGCTGTGGCGGGCGCTCACACCGCAAATGTTCCGCTATGGACCCCTGTGCGCCGCGCTGCGCAATGCGCTGGCCGCGGGACGCGAACCCACCGACGAGGCCCAGGCCATCGAATGGCAGGGCGGGCGCCCCTTGCTGGTGGTCGCCCAAGACAGCAACATCAAGATTACCAGTCGCCAGGATCTGGACCTTGCGCAGGCCATCCTGGCCGCCCGCCCCGGGCACAGGGGAGCATCCACGGAGTCAGCCGGATGAGAGTCGGATTCGGGATCGACGTACATGCCTTCGGGCCGGGCGATGCCCTGATGCTGGGCGGTGTGCGTATTCCGCACAGTCGGGGCGTGGTCGCGCATTCCGACGGAGACGTGCTGCTGCACGCGCTGGTCGATGCCCTGCTCGGGGCGGCGGGCTTGGGGGATATCGGTGAGCATTTTCCCGACAGCGACCCGCGCTGGCGCGGCGCCGATAGCCAGCAGTTCGTCGTTGCGACCCTCGCCCTGCTGGCGCGCCGCTCCCTGAGAGTGGTCAACGTGGATCTGACCTTGCTCGCCCAGCAGCCGCGACTGGCACCCTGGCGCGAGCAGATTCGCCACTCCATCGCCGCACTCCTGGGCGTGCCGATCACTGATGTGAACCTCAAGGCCACGACCACCGAGCACCTGGGGTTCGTGGGCCGAAAAGAGGGGCTGGGGGCGATGGCGAGCGTGTTGATCGATCAGCTCTAGCGCTCAGGCCCGAGGGTTCGCGCCCAGCAGCACCAGCGTGGCGCCCGTGCCGCCATCGCGCATGGCCGCCGAGGTAAAAGCGAGCACCGCAGGCGCGCGACGCAGCAGCTCGAGCACGGCATTTCTGATTACCGGGCCTCGTTGGCCGGAACGGAGCCCCTTGCCGTGCACGATGCGCAGGCACTGCAGGCGGCGGGCGAGGGCGGCCAGCAGGAACTCCCGCACCCGCACTCGCGCCTCGGCGAGCCGCATGCCGTGCAGGTCAATTTCCGCTTCGATCCGGTAATCGCCGCGGCGCAGGCGGCGTAATACGGTCTCGGGAACGCCGGGCTGGCGGTGTTGCGTCGAGTCCCCGGGTTGAATGTCAAGATCGGCGGGCGGCGGCCCCAGACTCTCCCGCAACACCGCGGCGCGTTCGGCGCGGGTCTGTCGGGCGCGTGGCGCGACCTTGCGCGGCGCCGGGTTGACCCGCGCGGGCGTCGAGAGCGGGCGCACCCCGCGCATGGCGGCGCGGAAAAGCTCGCGTTCATCGTCTTTGGCGGCCAAGTCGCATTCCTCCGGAACCAAGCATTCAGTATATTGGCGCGCCTTCATTCACGGGGCCCGCGACTCAAAGAAATGAAAATTCTGATCAGCAACGACGACGGCTATCGCTCGGAGGGCATCGCGCGGCTGCGCGCGGCCCTCGCCGAGGTGGCCGACGTCACCGTGGTCGCGCCCGACCGGAACCGGAGCGGGGCAAGCAATTCGCTGACTCTCGATGTGCCCCTGAGGGTGACGCAGTCCGAGCCCGGCGTGCACTTTGTGACCGGCACGCCGACCGATTGCGTGCACCTTGCGGTCTCCGGGCTGTTCGATTTTGATTTCGACATGGCGGTGAGCGGCGTCAACGACGGACCCAATCTGGGCGATGACGTGCTGTATTCGGGCACGGTCGCGGCCGCCATCGAAGGCCGCTTTCTGGGACTGCCCACCTTGGCCGTGTCACTGTGCACGGAGCCGGGGGGCGCCCGGCACTTTCAGACCGGGGCAATCGTCGCGCAGCGAATCGTCACGCAGCTGCTTGGCCGGCCGCTCGATCCGCGCCTGATCTTGAATATCAACGTGCCGGACCTGCCCCTGGCGCAGTTGCGCGGGATCCGTGCCACAAGGCTCGGATTTCGTCACCGCTCGGAACCGGCGGTCCCGGTGCGCAACCCGAAGGGCGAATACATGTACTGGGTGGGACCCTCGGGGGCGGGCGCGGACGCCGGCGAGGGCACGGATTTTCATGCCGTGGCGGAAGGCTGGATTTCGGTGACGCCCCTGTCGATCGATCTGACGCGCCATGCCGCGCTGCCCGAGCTCGGACAGTGGCTGGCCGGTGTGCCACTGCTCGATTCGGCCGGGAAGTAGCGGGATCTTAAGATGATTGACCCACGCTTCACGGGCATAGGCATGACCTCGCTCCGCACCCGCGACCGGCTGGTGCAGCGCTTGCGCGATCAGGGCATCACCAATCTGACCGTGCTCGATCGGATCCGCAATCTGCCGCGCCATATTTTCGTTGACGAGGCGATCGCCAGCCGCGCCTACGAGGACACGGCCTTGCCCATCGGTTTTGGCCAGACGATTTCGCAGCCCTACATCGTGGCACGCATGAGCGAGGCGCTGCTGGACGGTCCGCCTCTCAAGCGACTGCTGGAGGTGGGCACCGGCTGCGGCTATCAGACCGCGGTGCTGGCGCCGCTGGTCGAGCGCATCTACAGCATCGAGCGAATCGAGGGACTGCAAATTCGGGCACGACAGAGGCTCAAGGAACTGGGCGTGCGCAACGTTCGCTTCAAAGTGGGCGACGGCTCGGGGGGCTGGCGGACACAAGCGCCCTTTGACGGAATCATCGTAGCGGCGGCGCCGCTGATCGTGCCGGAGGAGTTGATCGAGCAGCTCGCACCGAACGGGCGCTTGATTGTGCCCGCAGGCCCCGAGGGTAAGCAGCAATTGCTGCGGATCGTGCGTCGGGAGCAGGGCGTAGACCGGCAGGTTCTGGGCTCGGTTTCCTTCGTTCCCTTGCTGGGTGGGGTCGGTTAATGCCATCGAAATAAGCTTAGATATTCTCTGTAAATATTTGATATTGTTATTGTAATGTAAAGGCACTTGTCAAGCTTAGAAGCGCGCGACTAGTATCGGGCCCTGTCGGTACTCGCCGACAGGCTGGTTTTCAAGGGTGCTCAGGGCGCACAGGGAGAAGACACAGGGCAACAGGGGAAGAGCTGATTAGTCCACAGAAGAAGAAAAACAGTCCGAAAAACAAAAACAAGGCAGTGACAATTATTCGATTCTGTCAGCTTCGGATAGTTGGTTGGTTGAGCGATCTTTCCGCCCTGTGTCTTCTTCCGGTGCGCTCCGAGCGCACCGGGCGCCGCACCCCCGGCCTCACTTCAGGGGAATAGCCCGGCGACGACTTCACGCCGCTCCTGGGCAAGCACGTTATAGGTACGACAGGCCGCGCCGAGGCCCATGATCTCCAGGGCGATGCCGCGCGCCTCGAGAGTTCGCCGCAGCGCACCGTTGGCTGCCGGCTCGAGGCTGTCGGCTCCGATGAGCACGACGTTCGGGTGCAGCGCAAGGAGCGGCTCGAGCGCGGCGAGGTCCAGCGAGGCCGCGGATTGCACTGCCCAGTCCGTGATCAGCCGCGCGCTGCTGACAACGCAGGGCGAGCGGATCGTCTGCCCGCCAATATTGATTTCGCCGCGCCCGTACGAGCGCACGGTCAGTATCTGCGGATCGGAGTCGAGTACCAGTCGCACGCCCGTTACGATACCACCGTGCCACGACTCATCCTCGTACTCCGCGACCTGTACCCCGCGCGCCTGAGCGAGGCGGCGCGCGCCACGCTCCCGCGGCTGCCTGCACTCGAATATTGGCTCGCGCGCGGCGAGACCGATCTGGCCGCCAGCGACTGGCGCCGGTGGCTACAAGGGGAGGCCCGCGCAGCCCCGGTGCGGACCGCTCCGCCTGCATCCGTCGCCGCAGCGGCCGTCTCCGGCGTGCCGGCGGGAGCACCGGTCTGGTTTGCGAGCCCTGTGCACCTCGTGGCCGGCATTGACACGGTGCGCGTACATCCGGCCGGTCTGCTGCAGCTCAGCGGCGAGGATCAGCGCGGGCTGGAGCGGGATTTCACGACGGTGTTCGCCGACTCGGGCTGGACGCTGCACGCGACGGGTCGGCGTGAACTGCTGCTTGCCGGTGGTCCCGTGTTCCGCCCGGATGCCGTGCGCAGCCACGATCCGGCCCTGTGGCTGGGCGCGGATCCGCGCGAAGGGCTGCCTGCCGGCGCAAAGGCCAATGTCCTGCGCCAACTCGGCGCCGAAATGGAGATGTGGCTCCACGAACATCCCATCAATCGGGCGCGACGGGCGCGCGGCACGCCGGTGGCCAATGCCTTGTGGATCTGGGGCGGGGGTGCCCCCACGGTGGCGGTCCAGAGGATCGCTGCGCCGAAGCTCAACGGCGGTGCGGTAGCATGGGCGGACGACCTGTTCATCGATGGGCTGGCGCGCCTTGAGGGTTTCACTCTCGATCCGCTGCCGGCGCGCTGGCCGCCAACCGGGAGCGATCATCGCGCGCCGCATGCAAACCTGCTGGCGGTCTGCGAGTTGGGTGCCGATGCCAGTGCGGGCGCGCTACAGGGGCTGGAGCGCGACTGGATTGCACCGGCGCTCGAGCAATGGCGGGCGGGGCAGTGGCACACCGCGACGCTCCTGGCCGGCGCGCGTGCCGTGACGCTCGCGCGCACTCCGTGGCGCTCCCTGTGGCCCCGGTTCAGACGTCCTCGACCCTGGTGGGAGACTTTGCTGCAGTGTTCACGGTGATTCGACGCGAGGTGCCTGCTGGGGCCGAAGCCCTGGGCGCAGATCTGCACCCGGTGCTGCGGCGGGTGTACGCCTCGCGCGGACTGCGCACGCGCGCGGAGTTGAATCTGGCGCTCGAGCGCCTGGCGCCCGTCGGGAGCCTGGGCGGTAGCCAGGCGGCGGCGCAGCTGCTCCACCAGCACCGGCGCGGCCGGGTGCTGGTGGTGGGCGATTTTGACGCGGACGGCGCGACCAGCACTGCGCTGATGTTGCGAGCGCTGCGCGGCTTCGGCTACGCGGCGGTCGATTTCCTGGTGCCCAATCGCTTCGAGTACGGCTACGGTCTGACGCCCGAGATCGTTGCGGTGGCCGCCGAGCGCGCGCCGACTCTGATCGTTACGGTCGACAATGGCATCTCGAGCCACGCGGGAGTGAGGGCGGCGCGCGCGCGCGGCATCGATGTATTGATCACGGATCATCACCTGCCCGGGCCCGAGCTGCCCGAGGCCAACGTCATCGTCAACCCCAACGTGCCCGGCAATGGCTTTGCCAGCGGCGCGCTCGCCGGAGTGGGGGTGGCCTTTTATGTCTGCGCAGCGCTCCGTCGTGCGCTCGAGGCCGCAGGTGAGCTGCCGAGCAGCGCTCCGGCGGTGGCCTCCTTTCTCGACCTGGTGGCCCTGGGCACGGTGGCGGATGTCGTGCCGCTTGATGGCAACAATCGTGTGCTGGTCGCGCAGGGCGTGGCCCGCATCCGCGCCGGGCGCTGCGTGCCGGGGATCAGCGCCTTGCTGAGCGTGGCGCGCCGCGCGCAAAGCGATCTGGTGAGCAGCGATCTTGGATTTGCCGTGGCACCGCGGCTCAATGCGGCCGGGCGCCTTACCGACATGTCGATCGGAATCCGTTGCCTGCTCGCTGACGATCCGGGCGAGGCGCGCCAGCTCGCCGCCGAGCTCGATGCCCTCAATGCCCAGCGGCGCGAGATCGAGGCCGACATGCAGTTGCAGGCGCTGTCGGCCGTGCGTGCGCTGCGCGATGAGCGCAGCGGACCGAAGCGCTCGGGCGTGTGCCTGTTCGATGCCAGCTGGCATCAGGGCGTGGTGGGATTGGTGGCCGGTCGCGTCAAGGAACAGTTGCGCCGTCCGGTCGTGGCCTTCGCATTGGCCGACGAGCGCAACTTGCGCGGCTCGGCGCGCTCTGTCTCCGGCGTGCACATTCGCGACGTGCTGGCCGCCATTGCCACGCGCGAACCCGGGATGCTGGAGAAATTCGGCGGCCATGCCATGGCCGCGGGCCTGAGCCTGCCGCGCTCGCAACTAGACCGTTTTGCCCGCGCCTTCGACGCCGAGGTGGCGCGGGTCATGGCCCGCAGCGAACTCAATGATGCCATCGAAACCGACGGCGAGCTTGAACCCGAGGAGATCGCATTGCCGCTGGCAAGCGCGTTGCGCGCCGGCGGTCCCTGGGGCGCGGCATTTGCCGAGCCGTTGTTCGACGGCATATTCGAGGTGCGCGGCACGCCGAGAATCCTGGGCGAGCGGCACCTGAAGTTCCAGGTCAGCGCCCGCGAAGGACGGGGCGGATTTGAAGCCATCGCCTTTAACAAGATCGACCCGCAGCATCCGGCCCCGCTCCCGAGCGGCCAGGTGCGGCTGATCTACCGGCTGGGCACCAACGACTACCAGGGCGAGCTCCGGCTCCAGCTGGTGGTCGAGCACTGGATGGCACCCTAGGGAGGCACGGCGCCCGTGCTACCATGGGAGCCCTAAAAATTGCGGACTGGACGATGGAAGTCACACAACTCAGACGGGCATTGGCAGATCTCGAGGAGCGCGCGCTGTCCTTGAGGGGGTTCCTTTGAGTACGACCACAAGCGCGAGCGCCTGGAGGAGGTCAGCCGGGAGCTGGAAGAGCAGGCCGTGTGGAGCCAACCCGAGCGCGCCCAGGAACTGGGGCGGGAACGCGCCCGCCTAGGCGCAGAGCTCGGCGAAATGGACCGCGTCTCGGGCTCGGTGCACGCCGCACTCGAGCTGCTGGAACTCGCCGAGGCCGAAAACGACGAGTCGACGGCGAACGATCTGGAGCGAGAGCGCCCGAAATTCGAGGCCAGCGTGCGCGCGCTCGAGTTCAAGCGCATGTTTCGCGGCGAGATGGACTCGCACAGCGCGTTCCTGGACATTCAGGCGGGGGCCGGGGGAACCGAGGCGCAGGACTGGGCGCAGATGCTGTTGCGCATGTACCTCAAGTGGGCGGTCGCCCGAGGGTATTCCGCCGAAGTGATCGACTCCAACCCCGGGGAGGTCGCCGGTCTGAAATCGGCCACCGTCGAGGTCGAGGGCGAGTATGCCTACGGTTGGCTGCGCACCGAGACCGGCGTGCACCGCCTGGTGCGCAAATCGCCGTTTGACTCCGGCAATCGCCGCCACACCTCGTTTGCGTCGGTCTTCGTATCGCCCGAGATCGACGATGACATTGCCATCGATATCAATCCGGCGGATCTGCGCACCGACACCTACCGCTCCAGCGGCGCGGGCGGCCAGCACGTCAACAAGACCGAATCCGCGGTACGCATCACCCACATGCCCAGCGGCATCATCGTGGCCTGCCAAAATGAGCGCAGCCAGCACAAGAATCGCGCCACCGCCATGAAGATGCTCAAGGCCAAGCTCTACGAGCTCGAGGTCAACAAACGCAACGCCGCGGCCAAGGTGCTCGAGGACTCCAAATCGGACGTCAGCTGGGGCAATCAGATCCGCTCCTACGTCCTTGATCAGTCACGCATCAAGGATCTGCGCACCGGGGTCGAGGTGGGCAATACCGGCTCGGTGCTCGATGGGGCGCTCGATCAGTTCATGGAAGCCAGTCTCAAGGCTGGACTGTGAGCGGTCCCACGCGAGAGCCCCCGGCGGGGGGCGCGAGCCCGGAACCGGTCGATGAGAACCGGCTGATTGCCGAGCGGCGGGCCAAGCTCAGTGCACTGCGGCTGCAAGGCCAGGCCTACCCCAACGAGTTCCGGCGCGATGCCCTGGCCGCGGAGCTGCTCAGCGCCTACGCCGAATGCGACGCCGCCTGGCTGGAGGCCAATCCGGTGCAGGTGCGCGTGGGCGGGCGCATGATGTTCAAGCGCGTCATGGGCAAGGCGAGCTTCGCGAAACTCGCGGACCGGAGCGGCTCGATACAGCTGTTCCTGCAGGA
The DNA here is from genome assembly GCA_963789365.1 of uncultured Gammaproteobacteria bacterium. Lineage (GTDB taxonomy): Bacteria > Pseudomonadota > Gammaproteobacteria > Steroidobacterales > Steroidobacteraceae > FEN-1191. The sequence goes on along the minus strand of CAWBKJ010000004.1, from coordinate 817,591 downwards.
AAGCGCACTGGGCGAGACCTACGAGGCCTTCAAGGACTTCGATGTCGGGGACATTCTCGGCGCACGCGGGCCGCTGTTCCGAACCAAGACCGGTGAGCTCTCGGTCCGCGTCGTGGGCCTGAAGCTGCTGGCCAAATCCTTGCGGCCGCTCCCCGACAAGTGGCACGGGCTCAGCGACACCGAGACCCGTTATCGCATGCGCTATTTGGATCTGCTGATGAACGAGGCCAGCCGCGCAGTGTTCCGGACCCGCAGCGCCATCATCCGCTACCTGCGCGATGCGCTCGATGCGCTCGATTTTCTCGAGGTCGAGACGCCGATGATGCAACCGATTCCGGGTGGCGCGGCCGCGCGGCCGTTTGTGTCGCACCACAACGCGCTCGACCAGAGGGTGTACCTGCGGATCGCCCCCGAGCTTTATTTGAAGCGCCTGATTGTCGGCGGGCTGGAACGCGTCTACGAGATCAACCGGAATTTCCGCAACGAGGGCCTCTCGACGCAGCACAACCCGGAATTCACGATGCTCGAGCTGTACTGGGCGTACAGCGACTATCGCGAACTGATGGATCTGATCGAGCGGCTGCTCCATGGGCTGCTCGATGCGCTGCTCGGCACGCGCCTGGTGCGCTACCAAGGGCGCGATTACGACCTCGGCAAACCCTTTCGCCGGGTGACGGTCGAGGAGCTGATCGTCGAGCACAATCCGCAGCTGGAGCGCCCTCGGCTGCGCGAATTGGAGTATCTGCGTTCGGCCTGCGAGCGGCTCGGCATTCCATTCAAGCCGGGCGATGGCGCGGGCAAGCTGCAGATCGAGATCTTCGAGAAGACCGGCGAGCACCACCTGCTCGAGCCGACCTTCGTCCATGCCTACCCGGCGGAGGTCTCCCCGCTCTCGCGGGCCAACGACCTGGATCCCTTTCTCACCGATCGCTTCGAGTTCTTCATCGCCGGGCGCGAACTGGCCAACGGCTTCTCCGAGCTCAATGACCCGGAGGATCAGGCCGCCCGATTCCGGGCACAGGTGGTGCGTCACGATGCGGGGGACGACGAGGCCATGCACTACGACGCCGATTACATCCGGGCGCTCGAGTACGGCATGCCCCCGACGGCCGGGTTGGGCCTCGGCGTGGATCGTCTGGTGATGCTGCTGACTGATTCGGCCTCGATACGCGACGTGTTGCTGTTCCCGCAGCTGCGCCCGGAAAGCTAAGGCGCCGCCCGTGTCCGCACCCGCAGCCCGTCCCGCGCCCGGGCAAGCCATCGGTGTCTTCGATTCGGGTGTCGGCGGCCTGACGGTGCTGCGCGCGCTGCGCGCCATCCTGCCGGCCGAATCCTTCGTGTACCTTGGCGACACGGCACGGCTCCCCTACGGCACGAAGAGCGCACAGACCGTGATCCGTTACGCCCTGCAAGCGGCCGATGTGCTGGTGGCGCGCCATATCAAGTGTCTGGTGGTCGCCTGCAATACGGCCTCGGCGGCAGCCCTGCACGCCATGCGCGAGCGCTACGAGGGACTGCCGGTCATTGGCGTCATCGAGCCCGGCGCGCGCGCGGCCTGCGCCGCCTCGCTCAGCGGACGCATGGCCGTGCTGGCCACCGAAGGCACCGTGCGCGGAGGCGCCTACCAGCTGGCCATCGCGCGGCTTAGGCCCGACGCCGAAGTGTCGGCGATCGCCTGCGGCCTGTTCGTGGCGCTGGCCGAGGAAGGTTGGGTGGATGAGCCGATCACCGCGCAGGTGGCGCAGCGCTACCTCGCGCCACTACTGGCCGAGCCGGTCAGGCGAGTCGATACGCTGGTGCTCGGTTGCACGCACTTCCCGGTGCTCAAGCGCGCCATTGCCGCCGCCGCTGGAGCGGGCGTGCAGATCGTCGATTCTGCCGACACCACGGCCCTTACCGTGCGCAGGGCACTGGCGCAGCATTCGCTCTTGCTGCCGGCACAGGCGGGCGCGCCCGCCACGGGGCAGTTGCGTTTCCTCGCCACCGATGGCATCGAGCGTTTCGCCGATGTGGGAGGGCGGTTCCTTGGCACACCCCTCGGCGCCGATCGCGTCGAGCTGGTCGATTTCTAGGCCCCCGGCGATGCGCGAGCGAGACGCGGTGCGCGCGCCCCCGCTGATCGTGCGTTTCGCGGCCTTTGGTGACGTGGTGCTGATCACGACGATGATCGAGGTGCTGCACCGGCGCTACGGCACGCCCGTCGATCTGCTCAGTTCCGGTGCCTGGACGCGTGAGCTGCTGGCCGATGATCCACGGGTAGGCCGGATCCAGCTGGTCACCAGCCGCAAGACACCCTACCCCTTAAGACCGAGTCAGTGGCAGGCGGTGCGCTGGATGCGCGCGCGGGGGATTGGGCCCGTGTACCAATGCGATCCGGAGCCCAAGGCTCAGTGGCTGGTCGAGCACGCCGGCATCCCGCGCGAGTGGATTGTCCGCGCGCATGACTTCCCCGCGCCCCGGCCGATGCACTGGACCGAGTGGTGGCTGGCGGTTGCCCTGCTCACGCCACCCGCGCTGCAGCCACCGCCGCCGGTTCCGGACGTGGCGCAGATCGATGCCGTCCCGCGCCTGTATGTGGGAGCCAAGGCGCGCGAGGACTGCCAGCGCTGGCTTGCCGAGCGCGGTTGGGACCAGGGAGCGGCGGTGCTGATCCAGGCAGGCAATAAGCGCACGCTCAAGCGCGGCCGCCGGATAGGGACGAGTGATCCGAAATACTGGCCGCCCCAGCGCTGGGGTGCGCTGGCGCGCGGCGTACTCGATGCCCTGCCGGGGGCGCGCGTGTTTCTGACCGGCGCGCCGGTCGAGCACGCCGTGATCGAGTCGATCCGAGGCGCCGCGGACAGCCCGCGCGTGCACAATCTTGCCACCGACATGACGGTGCCTCGCCTGCTTGCCCTGCTCGAGCGCGCCGACAGCATGATCTCGGTGGACACCGGCCCTGCGCACGCCGCTGCAGCGCTCGATTGCCCTCTGACGGTGATGTTTGCCAATGCGGACCAGCGCTGGTGGCGACCTCGTTCCCGGCTCGGGCGCGTGGCCGTGCTGGGCGGGAGCGCCGGGGAAGCGAGCCGCCTGCTCGACATCCGCGTCCCGCAGGTCCTGGAGGCCTGGAGCGCGCTGGGTGGACGCAGCGCTCGGGCGGGGCCTCCGATTGCTTAAAACAGGGAAGTCGGGCAGGATTTTAAGGCCCGCCGTGCCTACGGCCGGGACTCAAGGCCCCTCCATCGCCAGGAATTCCATGAGCACGAAGTTTCAGCAGAACCTGGACGAGCATCGTGCCTTGTTTGCGCGCCTGGAATCGCTCTCCGAGCCGGTGGCGCGGGCGGCCTCCCTCATGGTCGAGGCCCTCTCGGCCGGTCGCAAGCTGATGCTGTGCGGTAACGGGGGTTCGGCGGCGGACTCCCAGCACCTGGCGGCCGAATTTACCGGGCGGTTCATCGATGATCGCAGGCCGCTGGCCGCCATGGCCCTGTCAACCGACACTTCGGCGCTGACCTGCATCGCCAACGACTATTCCTTCGACGAGGTGTTCTACCGGCAGGTGATGGGCCTCGGTGTGGCCGGCGACTGCCTGGTGGCGATTTCCACCTCGGGAAACTCCAAGAATGTGGTGCGGGCCGTTGAGGCCGCCCGCAGCCTGAAGATGCGGACCATCGGGCTGCTCGGCCGGGAGGGTGGACAACTGGCCGGGCTGTGCGAGGTGCCCATCATCGTGCCCAGTTCCACCACCGCGCGCATTCAGGAGGCGCATATCCTGATCGGCCACACCCTGTGCGGGATGGTCGAAGAGCTGCTCGAGCTGGCCTGATATCGGGCAACTCCGCATGGCCGACATGAAAGCGAAATTTCAGCGCGCCCGCGTGCTGGTGGTGGGCGATGCGATGCTGGACCGCTACTGGTTCGGGTCGGTCGATCGCATTTCGCCCGAGGCCCCGGTGCCTGTGGTGCGGATCTCCCGCGAGGAGGAGCGCCTCGGGGGCGCGGCGAATGTCGCCCTCAACATCAAGGCGCTGGGCGCTAAGGCCTCGCTCATGACCGTGGTGGGAACGGATGAGCCGGCGGGGAAGCTCCGCAAGCTCCTTGCCGAGCACGGCGTGCAATCGCTCCTGGGGAGCGATGCGCAGCTCAACACCATCGTCAAGCTGCGCGTGATCGGCCGCGCGCAGCAGCTGATCCGCCTGGACTTTGAGAACCAGCCGGATCACGAAGTGCTGGCCCTCATGCTCAACGAGTATGAGCGGGTGCTGCCCGAGCACGACGCGGTTTTATTTTCGGACTACGGCAAGGGCGGACTCACGCACATTCCGCGCATGATTGCGCTGGCGCGCGCGGCTGGAACGCCGGTACTGGTCGATCCGAAGGGCAACGATTACGGGCGCTATGCGGGCGCCACGGTCATCACCCCCAACCGCGAGGAGCTGGCGCAGGTGATTGGCCCCTGGTCCAGCGAACAGCAGCTGCACGAGCGCGCCCAAAAGCTGCGCAGGGAGCAGGGCTTCGGCGCCATCCTGCTGACGCGGAGCGGGGAGGGCATTTCGCTTTTTGACGAGCACGGCCACCTGCAGGTGCCGGCGCTGGCGCGCGAGGTGTTTGACGTTACCGGCGCCGGCGACACCGTGATTGCCGTGCTCTCGGTGCTGCTGGCCTCCGGGGTGAGCCTGCGAGAGGCGCTGCCCGTGGTCAACCGGGCCGGCGGCATCGTGGTCGGAAAATTCGGCGCCGCCAATCTTGGCTACGAGGAGTTGTTTCCATGACGGTGCGCGCGACGTGAAGGTGGTGGTCACCGGCGCGGCCGGCATGATCGGCAGCAACCTGGTGCACGGGTTGAACGCCATCGGCGTCGACGAGGTAATCGCGGTCGATGATATGACCGACGGTTCGAAGTACCGCAACCTGGCCGGGGCGCGCCTGAGCGACTATTTCGACAAAGACGAATTCTTCGGCCACTTCGTGCGCCGCGAATTCGGCCACGTCGATGTGGTGCTGCATCAGGGCGCCTGCTCGGACACCATGGAGAACAACGGCCGGTTCATGCTGGAGAACAATTACCGGCGTTCGAGAAATCTCTTCGATGCCTGCCAGGCGCAGGGCACGCGATTGCTGTACGCCTCGTCCGGGGCCATCTACGGCGGCAGCGCCACGTTCCGCGAGCAAGCCGAGTTCGAGCGGCCGCTCAATGTCTACGGCTATTCCAAGCTGCTGTTTGACAACGTCGTGCGCAGCCGCCTGGGCAGCACCGCCGCGCAGGTGGCCGGATTGCGCTACTTCAACGTCTACGGCCCGCGCGAGCAGCACAAGGGCCGCATGGCCTCGGTGGCCTTCCACAACTACGGCCAGTTCCGCGCAGAACGGCGCGGTGCAGTTGTTCGGCGCGTACGGCGGGTATGGCGCGGGCGAGCAGCAGCGCGATTTCGTGTATGTCGATGACGTGGTGGCCGTCAACCTTTGGTTCCTGGAACATCCCGATCGCAGCGGAGTATTTAATCTCGGCACCGGCCGGGCGCAGACCTTCAACGAACTCGCGCAGGCCACGGTCAATGCCTGCCGGCAGTTGCGCGGCGAGGACGCCCTGGCGCTCGAGCAGCTGGTGGCAAAGAAGCTGATCCAGTACGTGGATTTCCCGCCCGCGCTGGTCGGCAAGTACCAGAGCCACACCCAGGCCGATCTGCGGGCGTTACGCGCCGCCGGCTGCGAGCTGCAGTTTGCGGACGTGGCCACCGGCGTGAAGCGCTACGTCCAATGGCTGGCGGCGCCCTCGTCTTGAACACCACGGCTGCGCTGCTGCAAAAATTCATTCCGGCCTCGGCCCTGGGCGAGCGGGTGCTGCGGCGGCCGCTGGTATTTACCAACGGCGTCTTCGACGTGCTGCACAGCGGGCATGTCACCTACCTTGAGGCCGCGCGCCGCCTGGGCGCGGGGCTGTTGGTGGCCTTAAACACCGACGCTTCCGCCAGGCGCCTGGGCAAGGGTCCGGATCGGCCCCTCAACGGCGAATCCGATCGCGCGACCGTCATCGCCGCGTTGGCCAGCGTGGACTATGTGACGCTCTTCGAGGAGGACACGCCCTGCGAGCTGATGGCGCGCTGCCGGCCGGAGATCTACGCCAAGGGCGGCGATTACGCCATCGAGGCGCTATCCGAGACCGCCTTGGTGCGCAGCTGGGGCGGGGAGGCGGTGGCGATTCCTTTCCTCGCGGGCTACTCCACCACGGCACTCCTGCAGCGGATCCGAGCAGGACTCTAGATTGGCACGGGCCTCCAAGCCGCGCATCGCATGAAGGGAGCCTTCATCGACCGCGACGGCGTGATCATCGAAGAGCGGGGCTACGCCTACCGAATCGAGGATTTTGCGCCGCTCCCGGGAGCCATTGCCGCGCTGCGTGAACTGCAGTCCGCCGGCTACCGGCTGGTGGTGATCACCAATCAATCCGGGATCGCGCGCGGGCTGTACAGCGAAGCGGACTACCAGAGCTTCAGCGCACACATGGAAGAGCAGCTGCGGGTGCAGGGAGTGCGGCTGGACGCCGTTGAACACTGTCCGCACCTTCCCGATGCGCCAGTGGCACGCTACCGCCTGGAGTGTGAGTGTCGCAAACCCCGTCCGGGGATGCTGCGGCGGGCGGCGTCCCGGCTCGGCATCGAGATGCCCGGCTCGGTGCTGGTGGGCGATCGGCGCTCGGACATCGAGGCGGGGCGCGCCGCGGGGGTGGGGCGCTGCTTTCTGGTGCGCAGCGGCCAACGCCTGGCGGAGGCGGACGAAGCGCTCGCCGACGGCGCCTATGATGATCTGGCCGCCTGCGTGCGCGGGCTGCTCGCGCCCGGCTAGGTGGGATTTTCCAAGGTAAAGCGCTCGCTCTCATCTTCGTAGGCGAACACTTCGGCGTAGCGGCCCCAGCTGATGATGGCGCGCAGGGTCTGCTCGGCCGCCTCTTCAGCCATGAAATCCTCCAGCTCGTCGATGAAACGGCTCTTGCGCGCCACGTGCGAGGTGCGCTCATCGAGCACCCGGCGCACGTGCGTCGCCAGCGGCACGTAGCTGATCAGCTGGCGGGCGAAAATACGCTTGCGCTCATCCCGGTCGGCATCGCAGAAGGCGCGGCCCGCGTCGGTGAGTTTCAGGTCACCGCCGGCCAGTTCGGCGAAGCGCAGCATTTGCAGGGTCTCGGCCACCGGAAACAGCTCGTCGATCTCCATCTGCAGGTCGGTGGCGATCTTGGGCAGGTCGGCCATGCCGTTGTAGGGGGCCGCCGCCACCGCTTCGAGCAGGCCGGAAAGTTCGTTGGAGGAAACGCGCGGCAGGACGCTGCCGATTCCCTGACCGGGAAAGAACTCGGTGCGCGTGCCCGTGGACGGTGCCAGGGCACGTGCGGTCATCTCGACGTAGATGCGTTCCACCAGCTCGCGGAACGAGGGATCGAGCCGGTTACGCGGCTGGTGCAGGGTCACCTCGATTTCCGACAATACCCGGCCGGGGTTGCTGCCGAACACCAGGATGCGATCGCACATCAGCACCGCTTCCTCGATGTTGTGCGTCACCAGGATCACGCCCTTGATCGGCATGCGCCCCTCGCACCACAGGTCGAGGAAATCGGTGCGCAGGGTCTCGGCCGTGAGCACGTCCAGCGCCGAAAAAGGTTCATCCATCAGCAGGATGTTCGGATGCACGACCAGTGCGCGGGCGAAGCCGACGCGCTGGCGCATGCCGCCCGAGAGTTCCCGCGGATAGGCGGACTCGTAGCCGTCCAGGCCGATCAGATCGATGGCCGCAAGCGTGCGGCGCCGGATCTCGGTGCGCGCCAGGCGCTGCGCCTCCAGGCCCAGGGCGACGTTTTCGTACACGGTGAGCCAGGGAAACAGCGCAAAGCTCTGGAAGACCATGGCGATGCCCGCGGCGGGGCCGTCCACCGGCGCGCCCAGGTAATTAAGTACGCCGCGACTGGGCTCGGACAGACCTGCGATCAGCCGCAGGAGCGTCGACTTCCCCGACCCCGAGCGGCCCAGCAGCCCCACGATCTGGCCGCTGTTCACGCGCAGGTTCACACCTTCCAGCACCAACAGCTGCTGGCCGTCAGGCTTTGGAAAGGACTTGGCGATCCCGGCCACCTCCAGCAGCGGCACCTCGTCCAGGACAGCATTCATGAGCGCATCCTCGCCTCAGCTGAGCCGGTAGTGGCGTTCCGCGTAGTAATACAGCGGTCGCCAGAACGCCCGATTGATCGTAACGACAAACAGGCACATCGTGGTAATGCCGAGCACGATGCGATGATAGTCGCCGGCCGTGGTCGCCGTGGCGATATAGGCACCGAGCCCCTGTGCGCGCACCTCGGTGCTGCCCCAGCTGGCGACTTCGGCAACGATCGCCGCATTCCATGATCCCCCCGAGGCCGTGATCGCGCCGGTCACGAAATAGGGCATGACCCCGGGCAGCGCGACGCGCCGCCACCACAGCCATCCGCCGACGCGCAGACTCTGCGCGGCGTGCCGCAGCTCGGCAGGCATCGCCGCGGCCCCCGCGATCACGTTGAAGAGGATGTACCACTGCGTCCCCAGGATCATCAGCGGGCTCAGCCACAGATTCGGGCTCAGCTGCCAGGCCACGATGAGGTACACGACCAGCGGGAACAGCAAGTTGGCAGGGAAGGCCGCCAGAAACTGCGCGATCGGCTGCACCCACTGCGCGGCTCGTGGCCTGAGGCCGATCCACACCCCGACCGGCACCCAGACCAGGCTGGCGAGTGCAATCAGCACGACGACCCGCGCCAGGGTGAGTAGCCCCAGCACGCCCACTTCGCGCAGTTCCGCAAGAGTGGTCCCGGACCACAGCGTCTCGCCGAGCGTGCGCAGGGCAAGCGTGCCGACGATCGCCAGCACGCTGATCCACAGTGCGCCGCCGAGCCAGGGGTAACGCGCGCGACGCGGGCTGACGCGCAATCGAGGCGGCGCGCGCAAGGGCAGCGCCCAGCTGGTCCAGCGCACCAGGGCGTAGAAGCTGACCGTCAGGCCCCTGATCAGTCGCGAGTGCCGCATCATGGTCAGCGCCCAGGAGGGCGGGGGTTCGGCGCCGGGGTCCTGCTCAACTCGAAAGCGGTCGACCCAGGCGATCATCGGGCGGAACAGCAGCTGGTCATACACCAGGATGACCAGGGCCATGGTCGTGATCGCCCAGCCGATGGCGTGCAGATTGCGCTGTTCGATGGCGAGTGCAATGTAGGAACCGATGCCGGGCAGCGCCACGTGCGTATGCCCGACGCTGATTGATTCGGAGGCGACGACGAAAAACCAGCCACCGGACATGGACATCATCATGTTCCAGGTCAGAGCCGGCAGCGCAAACGGGACTTCCAGCTGCCAGAATTTCATCCACGGCGTCAGGTGGAAGGAGGCGGCGGCCTCCGCGAGTTCGGTGGGCACCGTGCGCAGCGATTGATAGAAGCTGAAGGCCATGTTCCAGGCCTGGCTGGTGAAGATGGCAAAGATGGCGGCGAATTCCGCGCCCAGCACGCGCCCCGGAACCAGCGCCATGAAAAACACCACGCTGATCGAAATGAACCCGAGAATCGGCACCGACTGCAGGATGTCGAGGAGCGGCACCAGGAATCGCCCGGCGCGCGGACTCTTGGCGGCCCAGGTGGCGTAGGTCAGGGTAAAGAGCAGTGAGAGGGCCAGCGCGGCAAACATGCGCAAGGTGGTGCGTGCGGCGTACTCGGGCAGGTGCGAGGGCGCGAGGGAGAGCGGCACCGCATCCAGCTGCGAGAGGGGCGCCAGCAGGCCGCGGCTGGCCGCAGCCAGGAAGGTCACCACCGCAAGCACGACAATTAGCGCGAGCGTATCCCAGCGTGTGGCGAACTCGCGGATAAAGCCAAAAGGTTGGGTGCGATCCGCTCGAAGCATGGGATGCCGGTCAGGCTGGTTTATAGTGGCGCGCAGTATACGGGTTCAGCGCAGCTCAACCGGCCCCCGGGGCCCGCTACAGCGCAGGAGACTATCGTGACCGAAGACCGTTGCGGAGGCATTGCGCCGCACGCGCGCGGTTTCGACGCGGCCAATCCGCTCGCCGAGCGTCGCACGACCTGGGTGCTGATCCTCACCGCCGTCACCATGGTGATCGAGATCCTCGCGGGTTGGTGGTACGGATCGATGGCATTGCTGGCCGATGGCTGGCACATGAGCTCGCACGTCATTGCCCTGGGCCTGGCGGTGGCCGCCTACGTGTTGGCGCGGCGGCTGCGGCGCGACGATCGATTCGCATTCGGCACCTGGAAGATTGAAGTGCTGGGCGGCTACACCAGCGCCCTGCTCCTGGTCGGGGTCGTCCTGTACATGGCCTTCGAGTGCCTGTCGCGTTTGCGAAACCCCGGAGTGATCGCCTACGACCAGGCCCTGGGCGTGGCGTTCCTGGGTCTGCTGGTCAATCTGGCCTCTGCCGGCTTGCTCGCCGGTGCCGCGAGCACCGATGCCGATCCCAATGCGCACCAAGGCCATGCCCATCAGCATGGCCGTGGGCACGGCCACGATCACCCCGGCGATCCTGCGCATCGTCACGCCGACCTGAACCTGCGCTCTGCCTACCTGCACGTGGCCGCCGATGCGGCCACCTCGGTGCTGGCCATTGGCGCCCTGGCCGGGGGCAAGTATCTGCACCTGCTCTGGCTGGACGCATCCGTTGGCCTGTTCGCCTCGCTGGTGGTCGCGGCCTGGGCGTGGTCCTTGCTGCGATCGACGAGCCGCGTGCTTCTCGACGCGGAAATGGGTGCACCTGTGGTGGAGAAGATCCGCCGTACCCTGCGCGCGGCACCGGTACCCACGGAGATCCAGGATCTGCACGTCTGGCGGGTTGGCAAGGGCAGTTACGCCTGCATCCTGAGCGTGGCCACCGCGGCGCCTGTCCGGCCGGAGTACTTCCGCACCTTGCTCCAGGCGCACGCTGAGATCGTGCATGTTACGGTCGAAGTCAATCCGAGCGTTGTCGCCTCAACCTAGATTGCGATATTGTCGGGGTTCGGGATGGCGTATACGGTTCCTCATCAGTCCGCAAAGAGCAAGAAGGGGACTCACATGGCTCAGCCCAGCTTTCAGGGGCAGTTCATCTGGCACGAACTGCTTTGCAACGACACCGGCCCAGCGACCGCTTTTTACGAGCGGATTCTGCCTTGGAAGGCGCAACCCTTCAGTCCCGGCTCGCCTTACTTCCTGTTCAGGTCTTCCGATGGCCATCCCGTGGCAGGCGTGATGCGTCTTTCCGATGAGGCCCGGGCGGCGGGAACCGCGCCGCACTGGCGCGGCTACATCGGCGCCGCGGACGTGGATGCTCTCGCGGGCCAGGCCGTGGGGCTCGGGGCGCGCATACAGCAGCCTGTCCAGGACATTCCAGGCGTCGGGCGAGTGGCGCTGTTGACGGATCCGGAAGGGGCGACGTTTGGCCTGTTTTGCCCGGCGACGAACTCAGAAGGTGCGCCGGCCAGCCCCAGTTTTTCATGGAACGAACTGGCGGTACGCAATCGCGAGGCCGCGCTCGCGTTCTATCAGCGGCTGTTTGGCTGGAAACTGCGTCCACCCATGGACATGGGCGGCGGGTTTTATTACCAGACCTTCGGGCTGGGCGATCAGGACTTTGGTGGCGCTTACACCATTCCCGCGGATCGGGCCATGCCCCCGGCGTGGTGCCCCTATGCCGCCAGCAGCAGCGCCGACGAGACTGCCGCCAAAGTGCTGGCCGCGGGCGGGCAGGTGGCCCATGGGCCCATCGAGGTGCCGGGCGGTGGGCGCATCGTGCAGTTCTTCGATGTCCAGCGCGCATTCTTCGCGGTGCATTCAATGGCGGTGGCCGCCACCGCCGGAGCCAGCAAGGCGAAGGCCAAGGCCAAGCCCAGGCTCGCTGCCAAATCGGCTCCACCGGCGGCAAAGAAGGCGGTGAAAAAGTCCGCTACAAAGAGTCCCAAAAAGTCGAGGTCCAAAATGAAGGCAAAAGCAAAGACGAAGGCCGCAAAGCGACGTGTCGTGAGGCGGGTCAGAAGGGCGAAACGCAAGGTCGTCCGGGCACTACGTCGTACGGCGGGGCCCGCGACCAGGTCGACACGCAGGCGAGTAGTGAGAAAGGTCCGAAGAGCGAAACGCAAGCTCGTCCGCAAGGTCAGGCGAGCCAAGCGCAAGGTCCGACGGGCCAAGCGCAAGGCAGTGCGCAAGATATAGCTACAGCAGGCGCAGCGACATGTCGACGGCCTGAATGTGTTTAGTCAGGCCGCCGACCGAGATGAAATCCACTCCGGTCGCGGCGATCGCCGTCAGCCGCTCGAGGCTGACGCCGCCCGAGGCCTCGATCTTGGCCGGTCGCGGGCTGGCACGATTGAGGGCCACGGCACGGCGCATGTCCTCGAGCGAGAACTCATCGAGCAGGATGACCTCGCACTGTGCCTGCAGGGCCTCGCCGACCTCTTGCAGATTCTCGGCTTCAACCTCGACCATCAATCCGGGCGAGAGCATACGCGCGCTCGCCACGGCCGCGCCGATCGAGCCAGCCGCCGCGATGTGGTTTTCCTTGACCAGCACCCGGTCGTAGAGGCCGATGCGGTGATTGACCCCGCCACCGCAGCGCACGGCATATTTCTGCGCGGTGCGCAGGCCAGGGATGGTCTTGCGTGTGTCGAGGATCTGGCAGCCGGTGCCCGCAACGGCCTGAGCATAGCGCGCGGTAACCGTCGCGGTTGCCGAAAGCAGCTGAAGAAAATTCAGTGCGGTGCGCTCACCCGTGAGTATTGCGCGCGCCGGGCCCTCGAGCTCGCACAGCACGGTGTCCGCGGCCACCCGGGCACCCTCGGGCGCCTGCCAGCGCACCCGGACGCGCGCGTCGAGTTGCCTGAAAGTTTCCTCGAACCATGCCGTGCCGCAGACGACGGCCGCTTCACGGCAGAGTACCCGAGCGCGCGCGGCCGCGTCCGCCGCGATCAGCTGCGCGCTGACATCGCCCGAACCCACGTCCTCGCGCAGTGCGCGGGCGACCTGATCGGGCAAATCGGCCGGAAGCGTGGATGTCAATAGCCTACAACGGCAGCCCGTGTGACGCCGAGGCCATGCACAGCAGCATCGGGATCGACAACACGAAATTGATGCGCGATGCCATGCCGGCGACGCGCCGCGCCCGCGCTTTTTCATCGTCGGTAGCTGGCACGATGCCCAGTATCTTCTTTTGATTCGGCCAGATCAGCACCCAGACATTGAACAGCATGATCGTGCCAAGCCAGGCGCCGATGCCGATGACCAGGCCGTAGTAGTCCTGGCCGAAATGACCGAAGGTGAAGGCGTTGGCGAAATTGGCGCCGCGCGCCAGGTACCAGGCGCCGGTGAGCCAGGTCGACACCGCGCCCCACCGGAACCACCACAAGGCACGCGGTGCCACGTACTTGGTGATGCCTGCGCCTCCCGGACCGCCCTTGTCGGCCGCCGCCGCCGCCAGTGCCGGGGTCTGCGCCACATTGAAGTAATAGAGCAGTCCGATCCACATCACGCCCGATAGCACGTGCAGCCAGCGCGCCAAGCCCAGCTCATGAAAGGCCGTGGGCTGGATCGCCAGGGTAATAATCAGTGCGATGATTACGCCGCTTATGATCGAGCCGCGCACGGAATTCAGTGGATTCATAGTTCAGGCCCCTTAAGTCACTGTTTTGATTGGTTAGTTAAACTCGAGCTGGGTTTGAAGAATAGGCCAGCGCCCCCCATAATTCAATGTGGCCCCGGGAAGCGGCCCCGACCGGGGGCGTGCCCGGGGCCGCTCTGGCCCGAGCGGCCCAACTTAAGAGTAAGGTGAATCGATGGATGTCAAAGAACGGATTCGCAGCGAACTGAACCGCGCCCCGGTGGTGCTGTTCATGAAAGGTACCCCGGATTTTCCCCAATGCGGATTTTCCGCACAGACTGCCGGAGCACTGCGCAAGCTGGGCGTGGATTTTCACAGCGTCAATATTTTCGAGGATGCCGAGATGCGCGAGGCGCTCAAGCAGTACTCGAACTGGCCCACCTATCCGCAGTTGTATCTGAAAGGCGAGTTGCTGGGCGGTTGCGACATCGCCATGGAAATGTACCGGAGCGGTGAGCTGCGCAAGACCCTGGAATCAGCGGGCGTCATCGGTACCGCGGCCGCCTAGGCTCTAGGGCGCGCCGGAAGCGTCCGGTTCCGGATTCGGGTCGTCCTGAGCGCTGCTCAGATCGTACCAGCCCAGATCGCGTGCGCGGCTCTCGGCCCATTTGAAGCGGCCGGCCAATTCGTTGCAGATATTGCAGAACAGCTCGGCAGTGCGCTCGGCATCGTAGCTGGCCGAGTGTGCCGAAGCGCTGTCCCAGCCAAGTCCGGCAATGGTCGCCGCCTTGGCCAGCACGGTCTGGCCGAAGGCCGCTCCGGCCAGGGTGACCGTGTCAAAACTCGAGAAGGGATGAAACGGGCAGCGCTTGACGCCGCTGCGGGCCACGGCGGCATTGACAAAGGAAAGGTCAAACCAGGAATTGTGCCCCACCAGGATCGCGCGCTTGCAGCCTGTCAGCTGCATGCTGGCGCGTACTTCCTTGAAGATGCGTTGCAGCGCGTCGCGCTCATCGATCGCGGGGCGCAGAGGATGCCAGGGGTCTATCCGATTGACGGCCAGCGAGGCGGCCTCGATGTTGGCCCCTTCAAAAGGCTTGACGTGGTAGCTGTGGGTCGGCCCGCGCACGAGCCGGCCCGATTCGTCGATATCGATGATTACCGCCGCGACCTGCAGCAGCGCGTCGCGCGCGCAGTTAAAGCCCCCAGTCTCAACGTCGACCACGACCGGCAGGAAGCCGCGGAACCGGCGCGCCATGCGCCCCGCACCCTGCTCGCGGTTCACGGTCGCAGCGCCCAGGCGACGCTCTCGCCCGCGCGAAACGGCACCAGTTCCTCGGGCCCGAAAGCCAACTGGCCCGGTGGGCTCCAGGCGCGCTTCTCGAGCGTGATCGTGCTCTGATTGCGCGGCAGGCCGTAGAAATCGGCACCGAAGCTGGAGGCAAAATCCTCCAGTCTCGGCAACGCACCGAGTTGCTCGAACACTTCGGCGTACAGCTCAATCCCGGCATGGGCGCTGAACACCCCGGCACAACCGCAAGCGCCTTCCTTGGCGTGGCGCGAGTGCGGAGCGCTGTCGGTGCCCAGGAAGAATCGCGCATCGCCCCGCGCCACGATGGACAGCAGCGCCTGGCGATCGGATTCCCGCTTGAGCAATGGCAGGCAGTAGTGGTGCGGACGGATCCCGCCCTGGAAAAGGGCGTTGCGATTGAGCAGCAGGTGTTGCGGGGTTACGGTGGCGGCGATGCCGGTGCGCGCGCCACAGACAAAATCGACCGCGGCGCGCGAGGTCACATGTTCGAACACCACGCGCAGCCGGGTCCAGCGTGCCGCCAGTGGACTCAACACCTGGTCGATAAATCGTGCCTCACGCTCGAAGACATCGACCGCGGGGTCGGTGACCTCGCCATGCACCTGCAACACCAGGTCGCGCTCGCTCATGCGTTCCAGCACGGCATCGAGCCGGCGCACGTCGGTAACGCCCGCGGCTGAGTGAGTGGTTGCGCCGGCCGGGTAGAGCTTGCAGCCCACCACCGCGCCGCTGGCCGCGGCACGGTCGATTTCATCGGGCGCTGTGGTATCGGTAAGGTACAGGGTCATGAGCGGCGTGAACTCGGCGCCGGGCGGGAGCTGGGCGGTAATGCGCTCGCGGTAGGCGAGCGCTGACGCCACGCTGGTCACCGGTGGTGTCAAATTGGGCATGATCAGCGCGCGAGCGAAACGCTGCGCCGTGTAGGGCAGCACCGCGGCGAGTGCCGCGCCGTCGCGCAAGTGCAGGTGCCAGTCATCGGGACGGCGTATCGTCAGCTGTTGCATGGTCACCAGGCTTGCGGGTGCGGCGGCCTTAAGGCGCTCGGCCAGTTCGGCGTATAATGCAGACCTTCCGGTCTCGCCGCGTCACAGCGCATCCTAACACAGCGCCCCAAAGGTAATTTCCCGAGCCATGAGCGAAGTCACCGAGCCCGGCGATCTGGATCCGATCGAAACCCGCGAATGGCTTGAATCCATCGATTCGGTGCTCAAGGCCGAAGGCCCGGAGCGCGCGCATTATCTGATCGACCGCATGGTCGAGCATGCGCGCCGCTCGGGCGCCTACCTGCCCTACAGCCCGAACACGGCGTACGTGAACACCATCGCGGTGGGCAAGCAGCCGCTGTATCCCGGAAACCGCGAACTCGAACGGCGCATCGAGGCGTGGATACGGTGGAACGCCGCGGCGATGGTGGTGGCCGCCAACCGGAAATCCACCGAGTACGGCGGCCATATTGCCAGCTACGCCTCCTCGGTGACGCTGTACGAGGTCGGCTTCAACCACTTCTGGCGCGCACCCTCGAGCGCCCATCCGGGCGATCTGGTGTTCATGCAGGGACATTCCTCACCGGGCATCTACGCACGCGCCTATCTGGAGGGACGGCTGAGCGAGGAGCAGTTGCGCCGGTTCCGACAGGAAGTCGACGGCGGAGGCCTGAGTTCCTATCCGCACCCCTGGCTGATGCCGGAGTTCTGGCAGTTCCCGACCGTATCGATGGGCCTGGGCCCGATGATGGCCATCTATCAGGCGCGCTTTATACGCTACCTCGAGCATCGCGGGCTGGTGCCGGCTTCCGATCGCAAGGTGTGGGCGTTCTGCGGCGACGGGGAGATGGACGAACCGGAATCCATGGGCGCACTGACGATGCCGGTGCGCGAGAAGCTCGACAATCTGGTGTTCGTCATCAACTGCAATTTGCAGCGGCTCGACGGGCCGGTGCGCGGCAACGGCAAGATCATCCAGGAACTTGAAGCCGCGTTTCTGGGCGCGGGCTGGAATGTGATCAAGGTGATCTGGGGCTCGCGCTGGGACCCGCTGCTCGCGCGTGACGACGAGGGCCTGCTGCGCGCGGTCATGGAGCAATGCGTCGATGGCGAGTACCAGAATTTCAAGGCCAAGGGCGGCGCCTACACGCGCGAGCATTTCTTCGGCAAGAATCCGCGGCTCAAGGAGATGGTCGCCAACATGTCGGACGAAGACATCTGGCATCTCAACCGCGGCGGCCATGACGCCCGCAAGGTCTACGCGGCCTACGCCGCGGCGATGCAGGCGAGTGGACGGCCCACCGTGATTCTGGCCAAGACGGTCAAGGGGTTCGGTCTTGGCAAGGCGGCCGAAGGGCAGATGGTCGCCCACCAGCAGAAGAAGCTCGGCGACGAATCTTTGCGCGAATTGCGCGATCGCTTCAACATTCCGGTGAGCGATGAGGACATCGCCAAACTGCCGTTCCGCAAGCCTCCGCAGGACAGCGACGAGATGCGCTACCTGCTCGAGCACCGGGCCGGGCTGGGCGGCTTCCTGCCGCAACGCTCGGCCGGCGTGCTCAAGCTCCAGGTACCGGAACTATCGGCTTTCCAGTCGATACTCGACGGCACCGCCGAGCGCGAGATCTCCACCACCATGGCGTTCGTGCGCATTCTCGGGGTGCTCCTCAAAGACAAGAACATCGGCAAGCATATTGTCCCGATCGTTCCCGACGAGGCGCGCACCTTCGGCATGGAGGGCTTGTTCCGCCAGATCGGCATCTATTCCTCAGTCGGGCAGCTCTATACGCCCCAGGATGCCGACCAGCTCATGTCCTATCGCGAGGACAAGCAAGGGCAGATGCTGGAGGAGGGCATCAATGAAGCCGGCTCGCTTTGCTCCTGGATGGCAGCCGCGACCTCCTACACGAACCATAGCGTGCCGATGGTGCCCTTCTACATCTTTTATTCGATGTTCGGCTTTCAACGGGTGGGTGATTTTATCTGGGCCGCCGGCGACATGCGCGCCCGCGGCTTCCTGCTGGGCGCGACTGCCGGCCGCACCACGCTCGCCGGCGAAGGACTCCAGCACCAGGACGGCCACAGCCAGCTGCTGGCCACCACGGTACCGAATTGCCGAGCGTATGATCCCAGCTACGCGTATGAACTTGCGGTGATTATCCAGGATGGCCTGCGGCGCATGTACGTGGACGGCGAGGGCGTGTTTTATTACATCTCGGTGATGAACGAGAACTACGCGCAGCCCGCCTTGCCGGCGGACGCCGCCGCCGGGATTGTGCGCGGCGGTTATCGCTTGCGCAGCGGGAGCAAGGGCAAACTGCGCGCCACGCTGCTCGGCAGCGGCACGATCCTGCGCGAGGTGATCGCGGCGGCCGAGCTGCTGGAATCTCAGTTCAAGATTCCGGCCGATGTGTATTCGATCACCAGCTTTAGTGAATTGCGCCGCCAGGCGCTTGATTGCGAGCGCTGGAATCTGCTGCACCCGGCAGATCCGGCGCGCGTGCCCTACGTCAGTGAACTGCTGGGTCAGCAAGCGGCACCGGTAATCGCCGCGACCGACTACATGCGCACCGTCGCCGATCAGATTCGTCAATGGGTGCCGGGCGCCTACGTCACACTGGGGACGGATGGCTTCGGACGCTCTGATGCACGTGCGCCACTGCGCCGGCACTTCGAAGTCGATCGTCATTTCATCGCTCTGGCGGCCCTCAAGGCGCTTGCGGACGCAGACCAGATCGACCGGCGCACGGTGATCGAGGCGCTCGCACAGTTCGGCATAGACCCGGCCAAGCCCAACCCGCTGAACAGCTGATGGGGCTGCAGGAGGCGCCGCTTGTCCGAGCGTGAAATACTGGTGCCCGATCTGGGCGGCTTCAAGGACGTGCTCATAATCGACGTCCTGGTCAAGCCGGGAGACCGCGTCGGCGCGGACACTCCCCTACTGACGCTGGAAACTGAAAAGGCCACGATGGACGTGCCGGCCGGCGCCGCCGGGGTCATTACGCGCCTGCTCGTGAAGAACGGCGGATCGGTGTCCGAGGGCACGGCAATCGCGGTGCTGAAAGCCGACGCCAAAGAGGCTCCAGCCCCGGCTGAGACGCCCGCCAAGTCTGCGCCCGTTGCGAGCACGCCGGCTGCTCCTGCCGCCGCGAAACCCGCGACCGGCAGCCCGGCGGCAGCAGTGCCCGCAGCGCTGCCGAGTGCCATAGGCGCCGTCAACGAGAGTGGCTTTGCGCAGGCTCACGCGAGTCCGGGCGTGCGTCGCTTTGCACGCGAACTCGGGGTGGATCTGTCTCGCGTGCGCGGCTCCGGTCAAAAGGGGCGCATCGTCGAGAGTGACGTCAAGTCCTACGTCAAGCTGGCGTTGAGCGCGGTCGCGGGCGCGCCCGGCCCCGGCGCCGGAGCCGGATCCGGGTTGCCGCGCGTCCAGGTACCCGATTTCTCCTCATTCGGCGCCGTGGACATTCAGCCGCTTGGCCGCATCAAGCGCATTGCCGGCGCGCGCTTGCACGCCAGCTGGGTCAATCTGCCCCACGTTACGCAGTTCGACGAAGCCGACATCACCGACTTGGAGGACGCGCGCGCCAAACTCAAGGAGCGCGCCGCCTCGGTAGGCGTGAAGCTCACACCATTGGCCTTCGTGCTGCGCGCCGTGGTGCGGACCCTGCAGAAGCTCCCGCAATTTAACGCCTCGCTCGATGCCAGCGGCGAGAACTTGATTGTGAAGAAGTATCTGCACCTTGGCTTTGCGGCCGACACGCCCAATGGGCTATTGGTGCCGGTTATCCGCGACGCCGACAAGAAGGACATCTACGAGCTGGCGCGTTCGCTTGCCACCCTGTCCGAAAAGGCGCGCGCCGGCAAGCTCAGCGCCGCCGAAATGCAGGGCGGTTGTTTCACGGTCTCGAGCCTGGGCGGGATCGGTGGCACGGCCTTCACCCCGATCATCAACGCGCCTGAATTGGCGATTCTCGGCGTGTCGCGGGCCGCGAAGAAGCCGGTTTATCGCGATGGCGCGCTGGTACCGCGGACCATGCTGCCCCTGTCGCTGTCCTACGATCATCGTGTCATCGATGGCGCGGACGGCGCGCGCTTCGGGGCGGCACTGGTGACCGCGCTGGCCGACGTCGCGGGACTGCTCGAGGCGGTGCCGTGAGCGTGCAGGAGATCGCCTGTCCGGACATCGGCGACTTCAAGGACGTGCTGGTTATCGAGGTCCTGGTCAAACCCGGCGACACGGTTGCCCTGGAAGCCCCGGTGGTCACGCTCGAGACCGAGAAGGCGACCATGGACGTTCCCGCGACCGTCGCCGGCCGCGTTGTTGAAGTCCTGGTCACGAAGGGCAGCAAAGTTTCCCAGGGGACCGTGCTTGCGCGCGTGGAAGGCGCCGTGCAGGCTGCCGCAGCCAGCCCTGCGGCGCCCGACTTGCGCTCCGCGCCGCCACCCTCAGGCGCTGCGCCGACCCTGCCTTCCGCGGCGTTGGCCAAGCCGGAAGCGACCGCCGACCGCGAAGTTCAGCTGCTGGTACTGGGAGCAGGCCCCGGCGGCTACACGGCCGCATTCCGCGCCGCCGATCTTGGGCTGAAGGTGACACTGGTTGATCGCGGGCCGACGCTGGGCGGAGTATGCCTGAACGTCGGCTGCATTCCTTCCAAGGCCCTGTTGCATGCGGCCAAGGTGATCGATGACGCGCGTGCCATGGGTACGCACGGCGTCGTCTTTGGAGCGCCGCAGATTGATTTTGAGAAGCTCCGTTCCTGGAAGAACCAGGTTGTGGCCAAGCTGACGGGCGGGCTCGCAAGTCTGGCCAAACAACGCAAGGTCGAGGTGCTGCGCGGCGTCGGCAAATTTATCAGTCCGCATGTCATCGAGATTCAAAGCGCGGACCAGCGCCAGCGGATTCGCTTTGAACAGTGCATCATTGCCGCAGGCTCGGAGCCCATAACACTGCCCTTTGTTCCCCGCGACCCGCGCGTGCTCGACTCGACCGGCGCCTTGGAGATTCCGCCGAACCCTGGGCGCCTGCTGGTCATCGGCGGGGGAATCATCGGGCTCGAGATGGCGACCGTATACGAAGCGCTGGGCGCAAAGATCAGCGTGGTCGAATTGACGCCCCAGCTCATTCCCGGCTGCGACCTCGATTTGGTGCGGCCGCTGGAAAAGCGCCTCAAGGCCCGCTACCAGCAGATCATGCTGGGCACAAAGGTGACCGCCGTCGCGGCGAACCCGACCGACTTGCAGGTCAGCTTTGCCGCGGGCGAGAGCGTGAGCACGCAGTCCTTTGACCACGTGCTCGTGGCCGTCGGGCGCGCGCCCAATGGAAGCGCGCTCGGTGCCGAGGCTGCCGGGGTCGCGGTCGATGGGCGTGGCTACATCGCGGTGGATAAGCAGCAGCGCAGCAATGTGCCGCATATTTTCGCCATCGGCGATGTCGTCGGGCAGCCGATGCTGGCCCACAAGGCTTCGCACGAAGGGAAGGTCGCCGCGGAAGTGGCGGCCGGCCAGAAGAGTTACTTTGACGCGCGCGTGATTCCCTCCGTGGCCTACACGGATCCGGAGATTGCCTGGGCCGGGGTGACAGAAACGATCGCCAAGGCGCAGGGCCTGCAGGTCGAGAAGACAGTATTTCCCTGGGCAGCCAGTGGCCGTTCGCTGTCGCTCGGGCGAGACGAAGGGCTCACGAAACTCCTGTTCGATCCCGCCACCGGTCGGGTGGTCGGCGGCGGCATGGTGGGCCCGAATGCCGGGGAGTTGATTGCCGAGGTCGCCCTGGCGATAGAGATGGGCGCAGACGCGCACGATATCGGCCTAACCGTGCATCCGCACCCAACGCTTACGGAGACCGTGGCGATGGCCGCTGAGGCTTATGCTGGCACGCTCACGGATTTGTACCTGCCGAGAAAGCGCCCGGCTTCCTGATCATCGCTACGGGCGGCGATCGCGCGCTTGCGGCTAGAGTCGACGCAGCGCCTCCAGATACAGCGCCTCCTCGGGCATGCGGCCGGTCCGTTGTGCCTCCCACAGCGCCTGTTCGAGCGCATCCATCATGCGATGCTCGGCTTGGTGGCTCTCGAGCGCACTGGCGCTCAGTCGCCGGTGAATTTGCGCGATACCCTTGGGCCGGTCGGTGGCGAGTTGCTCGCGCAGCGCCAGGTGCAATCCCAAGTGCAGAAAGACGTGCCGGGTCGATTCGGGATCTTCCGGGGCGCGGGTGGTGGGTGCGCTGTCACTCAGCTGCGCGTGGTGCTCGGGGTGCAGTGCGATCACCTCGACCATCTGTGCCTGCAGCGGCGAGAGAGGTAAACCCTGGACATGCCGCTCCCATGCGGCCCGCCACGCGCTGCGCATGGCTTCACGATCCTGACCGGCGAACAGGCTCATGCGCTCACTTTGTGTGGATATTGGCACCAGCGCCGCACCGGGCAGCGCGGGCATTCCGGGCGGCGCGCCTTGCAGACGTAGCGACCCAGCAAAATCAGCCAGTGATGGGCGTGCTCCAGGAATTCTGGAGGCGTTACCGCCAGCAGGCGGTCTTCCACGGCGCGCGGTGTGCGGCCAGGTGCAAGTCCGGTGCGGTTGGCCACCCTGAAAATGTGGGTGTCGACCGCGATCGTGGGCTCGCCGAAGGCAACGTTGAGAATGACGTTGGCGGTCTTGCGCCCCACGCCGGGCAGGGCTTCGAGGGCCGCACGGTCCCGAGGCACGGCGCCCTCGTGTTGTTGCAGCAGCTGACGGGAAGTGGCGATGATGTGCTTGGCCTTGGAGTTGTACAGGCCAATGGTGCGGATGTGTTGCTTGAGACGGGCGAGACCGAGCCGCAACATCGCAGCCGGCGAAGCGGCCACGCGGAACAAATGCCGTGTCGCCGCATTGACGCTCCGGTCCGTGGCCTGCGCGGACAAGACGACCGCGACCAGCAGCTGGTAGGGCGAC
Source organism: uncultured Gammaproteobacteria bacterium (assembly GCA_963789365.1). Taxonomy (GTDB): domain Bacteria; phylum Pseudomonadota; class Gammaproteobacteria; order Steroidobacterales; family Steroidobacteraceae; genus FEN-1191. Next base: position 794,794 of record CAWBKJ010000004.1, on the reverse strand, counting down.
TCGTACAGGAGCTCGGTACGCGGCTCCGGGTCTGCGGCTCGCAAGGCCGCATAGAATTTCCGGCAGGACGCCGGCGTCATGGCGTCGCGCCCCCATCGGTTGCCCGTTGCTTGAGTTGGTGTAATTCCCGCTCGCGCTGTTCGGCCGCATTCTCGCGCCGCGCCAGGTGCGCGCGGTGACGATCGCGATTTTCGGGCGCCGTTGGGATGGGGCTGGTTGGTGGCCACGGCAACATGTGTATGCAGTCTACCGGGCAGGACGGAAGACACAGCTCACAGCCTGTGCACCAGGAGGCAATCACGGTGTGCATTTGACGCTGCGCACCGAGAATTGCATCGACGGGGCAGGGCGGCAGACAGCGCGCGCACCCGATGCATTGCTCCGGATCGATCCAGGCCAGCTGCGGCGGGGATTCGACACCGAACTTCGGGTCGAGCGGCCGCGGCTCGCATCCCAGCAGGGCGGCAAGCGCGCCGATCAATGCCGCCCCGCCCGGCGGGCACTGGTTGATTTGCGCTGTGCCGGCCGCCAGCGCCTGCGCGTAAGGCAGGCAACCGGCGTAGCCGCAACGCGTGCACTGCGTCTGCGGCAGCAGCGCATCGATTTCTGTGGCGTCAACTTGCCGCATTTGGACCGGTCTCAATGGCACAATACGCAGCCCATGGTAATGGAATTCAACGAGCCAAGATGTTTAGCCAACTGACTCCGATCGTGCGTGCCCTGCTGATTGCCAATCTGGGCATGTTCGCGGCCCTGTCATTCCTGGGGCCGGATCAGTTCGCGTCGCTCGAGCTATGGCCCCTGCACAGTAATCTGGCGGACGGCGGCTTGCCCTTTGAACCCTGGCAGCTGGTCAGCTACGGCTTTCTGCACATCGAGTTCTGGCATCTGTTTGCCAACATGTTCGCGCTGTATATGTTCGGTCCGGATGTCGAGCGGCTCCTGGGGGCAAGGCGCTTCGCTTGGTACTACCTGACCTGCGTGGTGGGGGCGGCCTGTGCACAGTTGCTGGTGACTTCGACCATTCACCCCAGCCCGTACCCGACCTTGGGCGCATCGGGCGGCATATTCGGCCTGCTGCTGTGCTATGGCATGGCCTACCCGCAGCGCCGGCTGATGCTGATATTTCCGCCCATTCCCATGCCCGCGTGGCTGTTTGTGACGCTGTACGGCGTTCTTGAACTGTTTCTCGGCGTATTCGCGAGCAATCAGGGCGTCGCCCATTTCGCGCATCTGGGCGGCATGGCGGCCGGCTACGTCCTGCTGCGCTACTGGCGTGCGCAGTCCGCGCGCCGCTAGCGCCAAGCTAGCTGACTTTCATTCCCGGCTGTGCACCGCTGTCCGCGCTCAGCAGGAACACCGCACCGTCGGTGCCGCTCGCACACAGCACCATGCCCGCCGAGACTCCGAAGCGCATCTTGCGCGGTTCAAGGTTCGCCACTGCGATCACCAGCCTGCCCAGCAGCTGTTCGGGCGCGTAACTGGAGCGGATTCCTGAGAAAACCTGGCGCACTTCGCCGCCCAGGTCGAGGTTGAGTTGCAGCAGTTTGTCCGAGCCTGCGACCAGCGTCGCGCTGACCACTCGCGCCACGCGCAGTTCGACCTTGCTGAAATCAGCGATTCCAATGTTGCTGGCCGCAGCCGGCGCGGGTGGGGCGGGGGTCTGGACCAGGCGTGCGACCAGCGCCGGATCGAGGCGGGTCGTGAGCGGCTGGTAGGGGTTAAGAGCAACCCCGAGGAGCGGGGAGGCCGCGTCGCTCCAACCCCGGATCGGCACGCCCAGGAACTGGCCTGCTGCCTCACTCATGCGCGGCAATACCGGCGTCAAATAAATCATCAGCGCCCGGAACAGGTTGACGCCCTCGGTCGCGATCGCGCGCACCTGCGCAATCTGCCCGGGATCCTTGGCCAGCGCCCAGGGCTTGTGGCGGTCGACGTACTGATTGGCGCGATCGGCGAGCGCCATGATCTCGCGGATCGCCGTGGCGTATTCGCGCTGCTCATAGAGCTCGGCAATCCGGTCACCCGCCGCCGCGAATTCCGCGTATAGCACCGGATCGGGCAGCGCGTCGGCCAGCCGGCCGCCCCCTCGTTCGATGAAGCCCGCGCAGCGGCTGGCGATATTGACGAATTTTCCGACCAGGTCGGAATTGGTACGCGCCAGAAAATCATCGAGGCTCATGTCGATGTCTTCCACGCCGCTGCTCAGCTTGGCGGCGAAGTAATAACGAAGCGGTTCGGGTGGCAGCTGCTCGAGGTAATGTCGCGCCGTGATAAACGTACCGCGCGATTTGGACATCTTCTGGCCGTTGATGGTGAGAAACCCGTGCACGTGCACGCCGCTCGGCCGCCGCAATCCGGCCCCATATAACACCGCGGGCCAGAACAGGTTATGAAAGTAACTGATGTCTTTGCCGATAAAATGGTGCAATTCGGTGTCGGTCTCGGATTTCCAGTAGCTGTCGAAGTCGAGCCCGCGCTTGGCGCGCAGCGCCTCGAAACTGGCGATGTAGCCAATCGGCGCGTCGAACCACACGTAGAAGTATTTGCCCGGTGCGTCCGGTACCTCGAAGCCGAAATAGGGCGCATCCCGGGAGATGTCCCAGTCCTGCAGGCCCGCCGCGAACCATTCGTCGAGCTTGGCGCGCACGGCGCTTTGCTGTGAACCGGCGGTCAACCAGGCGCGCAGCATCGATTCAAAGTTGCCCAGCTTGAAGAACAGATGCGCCGAATCGCGCCACACCGGCTTGCTGCCGCTCACTGTGGACACCGGGTCGATCAGTTCGGCTGGCGTGTAGGTGGCGCCGCAGACCTCGCAGCTGTCACCGTATTGATCCGCGCTCTTGCATACCGGGCAGGTGCCGCGCAGGTAGCGGTCGGGCAGAAACATCTGCGCCTGTTCATCGTAGGCTTGCCGCACCGAGCGGCTGGTGATGTGGCCCGCGTCCCGCAGGCGCTCGTACAGTTCGAAGGTGAAGCGCCGGTTCTCGGCACTGTGGGTCGAATGAAAATGGTCGTGCGTCACCAGCAGATCCCGGTAATCCCGCTGATGCTCGGCGGCCATGTCGGCGATGAGTTGCTCGGCGCTTTGCCCCTGTTGCTGGGCGCGAATCATGATTGGCGTGCCATGGGAATCTTCGGCACACACGAACAGGCAGTCATGCCCGCGCAGGCGCTGGAAGCGTACCCAGATGTCCGTCTGGACCGCTTCGATCATGTGACCGAGGTGCAACGAGCCGTTGGCGTACGGCAACGCGTGGGTAACCAGAATCCGGCGCATCTTAGCTGGCGTCCTTCCCGGCCTCGAATCTGGCTTTGCTGATGCCCTTCTTGTAAGCCTCGGCGCCCGATACTACACCCTGGTCGAGCAGCTGCTGGATCGCCATGTCCATGGTGCGCATACCGAGCGCGCCGCCCGACTGCATGACGGTCTCGATCTGATCGAGCTTGCCCTGGCGAATCAGGTTCGCCGACGCGGGAGTATTAATGAGGATCTCGAGCGCCGCGACTCTCCCCTGACCGTCGGCGCGCTGCAGCAGTTGCTGCGAAATGACGCCGCGGAGCGAGGTGGAAAGCATGGTGCGAACATGCGACTGCTTGTCGGCGGGGAAGGCATTGACCATGCGATCGACCGTGGGCGCGGCGCCATTGGTATGGAGAGTCGCCATCACCAGAATACCCATCTCGGCCGCAGTGATGGCGGTGCTCATTGTCTCCAGGTCGCGCAACTCACCCACCAGAATCACGTCCGGGTCCTCCCGCAGGGCAGAATGCAGGGCCTGGGCAAAACCGGGGGTGTGCGCACCTATCTCGCGCTGGCTGATCAGACAATTGTGGCGCGGGTGCACGAACTCGATCGGATCCTCAATGGTCAGGATGTGTCCCTTGATGCGCTTGTTGATGTCGTCGATCATCGCCGCCAGCGAGGTGGATTTCCCCGACCCGGTCTTGCCGGTAACCAGGATCAGACCGTTGCTCGAGCGGCACAGCTGATGGACCGCCGGTGGCATCTTGAGCTGCTCGAGGGTGAGGGCAGAGGAGGGAATGGCCCGGAAGACCGCGCCCATGCCGGCCAGCTGCCGCAGGACATTGACCCGAAATCGTCCGTGTCCGGGCAAGGTGTATGCAAAGTCCGCGCCATCGTGAGCTTCAAAGCGTTCCACGGCCTTTCGCGGCATGATCTCGTAGAGCGCCGACTTGACGAAGTCCGCCGTCGCCACTTCCGCGTGCAGCGCCGTCAAATCGCCATAGCGACGGCAGCGCGGCGGATCGCCCGCGATCAAGTGCAGATCCGAACCCTTGCGCTTGAGGACCTCTTCGAGCAATGCGTCGATCTGTGCCACGGTGCCTGCTCAGCCTGACGGGGGCGCTTGCGACAGAATGTTCTTGGCAATGATCGTCGTGTCGGTGACGAACTTTTGCAGCAGCCGCTTTTCGGTCGCGTAGCTGAAGGCGTCGTCCGGATCGACTTCGCGCGCCTGTACGGCGGTCAGCAGCGCCTGGTCGAACATCTGCATGCCAAAATCCTTGCCGGTCTGCAGCTGGCTGGGCAGCTGGTGCGTTTGATCGGTCATGATCAGTTTACCGATCGCCTTGGTCATTACCATGATCTCGCAGATCGCGCGCCGGCTGCGTCCGTCATGTGACTTGACCAGTATCTGGGTAATCACGGCCAGCAGGCTCTGAGAAAGAAAACTCTTGGTCTGCTCACGCTCTTCGGCCGGCAGCGCGTCGATCATACGATCGATGGTCTTGACCGCGCTGGTGGTGTGCAGCGTGCCCAGCACCAGGTGCCCGGTCTCCGCCGCGGTCATGGCCATGCGTATGGTGTCGGCATCGCGCAGCTCGCCCACCAGGATCACGTCGGGGTCCTCACGCATGGCGGCGCGCACGCCTTCGGCGAAGGTCGGAATGTGAGTGCCCAGTTCACGCTGGATGATCTGGCACTGCTTGCTACGGTGCACGAACTCGATCGGGTCTTCGAGACTGATGATGTTGACCTGGCGGGTGCGGTTGAGCAGGTCGATCATCGCAGCCAGCGTGGTTGACTTGCCGGTCCCGGTCGAACCGGTCACCAGAATCATGCCCTGGTGATAATCGCAGAGCTTCTGTATCACCGGCGGGAGCCGCAGGGATTCAAGCGTGGGCACCTCCGCGGGAATGGCGCGGAAAGTGGCGCCGACGCCCGTGTCCTTGCGGAAGACATTGACACGGAAACGGCCGCCGTCGGCCGAAATGTAGGAGAAATCAATGTCTCGCCCGCGCGCGAACTGCTCGCTCTGGTTCTGAGTCAGGATTTCCGAAACGTAGCTTTCGAGCTCGGTGTCACGCAGGTCGCGAAACTTGATGGGCACCAGATCACCGTGCAGGCGCAACATCGGAGGCACGCCGATGGCCAGATGGATGTCCGAACAACCCTGTTGAGTGCCAAGTTTAAGAAAGGCGTCGATGCGTGCCATCGTCAGTCTCGCAAGGGTTCTTACAGGAAGTGCTGTAACGCGGTGCGCAGCTCATCCATATTCTGGAAGCGCTTGGTCTTGTCCACCGCCATGGAGCGCACGATCAGCTCGCTCAGCTCAGGCGTCAACGTCGGGTTGATCTCACGCGGCGGTCGCGCGCGGCCCTGCACATGTTGGTACATGACCGCCATGTGATCGCCGCGGGCGTAGGGCGGGACCCCGGTGAGCATTTCGTACAGCATGACGCCGATGGCATAAACGTCGGCACGCTCGTCGACCTTCTTACCGAGGATCTGCTCGGGCGCCATATATTTGGGACTGCCGATCACATAGCCGGTCTTGGTCAAGGCCGTGTCGCCTTCGCGGTGCGCCGCGGCCACGCCAAAGTCGACGATCTTGAGGAGTCCCGTGTCATTGATCAGGATGTTGGCAGGTTTGAGGTCGCGATGCACGATACCGACCTGATGCGCGACGAGCATGCCCGTGCACATGTCGATGCCGAACTGGACGGCGCGCTTGAGCGCCACCGGCTTCTCATTGACGATTTCCGCCGCCAGGGTATGCGATGGGAAGTACTCCATCGAGATCGCGTAATTGCCCTGGATGAACAGGAAGTCATAGATCCGGATCACGTTCTGGTGGGTGATCTTGCGAGAATAGCGCAGTTCGTGGACGAAGCGCTTCATGACTTCCTCGTCCTCGGCCACGTTCGGGTTCAAGAACTTCAGGATCAGCCGCTCATCGACCACGGTGTCTTCCATCAGCAGCACGGTGCCGAAGGCTCCCTTGCCGATCTTGTCGATGAACTTGTAGCGCCCTTCCAGCATATCACCGGGCTTGAGGGTCGCGATGTCCAGCCGTTGCGAGGTCGACAGCGCCGCCGCCTGCAGGGTCTGCGCAATGTCCTTTTCCGGGATCAGCAGGGTGCGTGCCGTGCCCTGCACGGGCGCGCGGGCCGGCGGGGTGCCACCCACGCGGGTCTGCGAGCCGCCCGAGGCGGCCCCTTGTGCGCGCGTGCCCGAGACCGCTACCAGCTGGTAGTTGGATGCGAAGCGCACCTCGAGTTCGGTGAGGGCGCGCTGGGCCGCCAGTGCCACGGTGTTATCGGGGTTGGCCACATGTCTTTGGAGCTGCGAACCGATCTGATCCGCCAGGTCCTCGGTGGCGAGCTTGGCCAGGGCGGCGATCGCCTCGACGCGGATCTCCTTCTCATCGCGGTTGAGAAGCGGCGTGATAAGGCCGACGTGGGCCGCGCTGCCGAGCTTGCCGACCGCTCGCACTACCACCGGCATGGCCTTGGCGGGTGAGGTCTTGAGCATCTCTAAGATGCGGGGCAGCGCCTTGTCGCTGCCGATCTCGGCGAGCGCATCGACGGCGCGCTCGCTGACCCACCAGTCCTTATCGCGCGTGGCTTCAATGAGCTGCACGATTGCGCGTTCATCCTTGGTTTGGTTGAGAATTTCAATGGCGGTGCGGCGCACGTCCTCGTCCTGGTCGCGCGCCAGCTGCAGAACCGAGTCGATCACCTTGGGCCCGCCGATCTTGCCGAGCGCATCACCCGCGCGCGAGCGCACCCACCAGTCGGCATCCTTGATGGCCGCAATCAGAAACTTGACGGAATTGACATCGCCAATTTCATTCAATACTTCGACCGCGGCGCGCCGCGCATATTCGTTTTCGTTGCCCAGCACCGGCACCAGGTGCCGGACGGTCTGTGGATCACGCGCCTTGATCAGCACCTCGACGGCGCGGTTCTGCACCTCGATTTCCGGGTCGAGCAACAGCGCGCAGATCCGGTCCACCTCGATCGGCCCGTCCATCTTGGCCAGGGCGCCCAGCGCCGCCGAGCGCACCAGCTTGTTGCCGTCGGCAAGTTGAACCTGCAAGGCCGTGCGCACGTCGCCGCGATTGAAGCGACCGAGAATGTTGAGAATCAGCAACCGCGCCATCGTGTCCTTGCCCTGCAGGCGCCCGAGCAGCTCGGGCACGCTGGCATCATTGGCGACCTCGCCAATGATGCGGAACAGCGCGTTCTTCTCATTGGCTTCCTGGGCGTAGGCGGCGGTTAGCAGTTCGCGCACGCTGAAGCGATTGCGCTGGGCATTGATGACTTCCAGCACCGCCGACTTTGACACGCCGGGTGTGGCCAGCGCCTGCAGCAACAGACTCGGCGGGAAGTTGTGGCTGCTGGTCAGCGCCCAGGAGACCCCGGCGATGACCCGGGGGCTGCCCTGGATCAGGGCCTCCACAAAAACCGGAAAAGTCTTGGCCGTCGCGTGCGATGAGAGCACGTCCACCAGCGCCACAGTGGCGTGCTTGTCGGCGTCCGGGAGCGCGGCGAGAATCGACTCGATGACCGCCGGACCCATGTCCTTGAGCCTCGCCACGGCCTTCTGCGCTTCTGCGCCCAGTAAGTCATTGGATGACTTGATCTGGGCGATCAGCCGGTCCGAGCGAAAATTCGAAAAAAAGCTCATGGATTGAACATTATGCCACGGTGGGCTTAGACGCCTGTGACCTGTGTCCGGTCTGCGCAGCGCCGCGCAACAGGCTAGAATCGGCGCCCCAAATCGGTCCCAGGTTCCCGGCACAATGAGTGACACGGTTCGAAGTATTCGTGCGTCCGTGGAGCAGTACGTCGACCCGTACTTGCGCCAGAGCCTGCTCGAGGGCGGGGCGCTCGAGCAGCTGCGGGTCACGGAACGTGAAGTAGGTGGCATTATTGAGTTGGGTATCCCAGTCCGCGGATATGTGGAACAGTTCCGCTCTGCGTTGGCCGCGCATCTGGCAGCAAGCGGTCACCCTGGCCTTGCAATGAGCGTGGAGTTGCGGGGCGTGATCGTTCCGCACAGCGTGCAACGCCCCCTCAAGCCACTGCCCGGGGTCAGCAACATCGTGGCGGTAGCCAGTGGCAAGGGTGGGGTCGGTAAGTCGACCGTTGCGGCAAATCTGGCCCTCGCATGGGCCTCGGACGGTGCGCGGGTCGGCATCCTGGACGCCGACATATACGGACCCAGCCAGCCGATCATGCTGGGCCTCCAGGGACAGCGGCCTTCGGCTCCGGACGGCAAACACCTGGTTCCGCTCGAGGCTCACGGCGTCAAGGTCATGTCGATCGGATTTCTGGTCGACGCAGCGCAGGCGGTCGTCTGGCGCGGCCCCATGGTGACCCAGGCCCTGACGCAGCTCCTGGGGGACACCTCCTGGGGCGAGCTCGATTATCTGGTGGTCGACATGCCTCCGGGCACAGGCGACATCCAGCTGACACTCGCGCAGCGCGTACCGGTGTCCGGAGCGCTTATTGTGACCACACCCCAGGACATTGCGCTGGCCGACGCGCGCAAGGGCCTGGCGATGTTCGAGAAGGTCGCAGTCCCGGTGCTGGGGATCGTCGAGAATATGAGCCTGCATGTCTGCACGAACTGCGGCCACGTCGAACACATCTTTGGCGCAGGCGGCGGGGCGCGCATGGCGGCAGAATCCGGTGTGCAGCTGCTCGGCTCCCTGCCGCTCGATGCCCGAGTGCGTGAGGAAGCCGACGGGGGAGCCCCGAGTGTAATAAGCGCTCCGGGCAGCGCGCGCGCGATGGCCTTCCTCGACATGGCCCGGCATGCCGCAGGGGCGCTGGCGCGCCGCGGCCGCGACCGGCGCGGGCAGTTTCCACAAATCGTCGTCGAGGAAACCTAGGTACAGCGTTCAAGGAAGCCCATGAGCATCAAGTCAGACCTGTGGATCCGCAGGATGGTGGCCGAGACGGCCATGATCGAGCCATTCTCGGCCGAGCAAGTTCGCTCGGTCGGCGGGCAAAAGATCATTTCCTACGGCACTTCGAGCTACGGCTACGACGTGCGCTGCGCCCCGGAGTTCAAGGTCTTTACCAACATCAATTCGACCATCGTCGATCCCAAGCAGTTTGACGCCAAGAGCTTTGTCGATGTCAGCGCGGATGTGTGCATCATTCCGCCGAATTCGTTTGTGCTGGCGCGCACGGTAGAGTACTTCCGCATCCCGCGCTCGGTGCTGACGATTTGCTGTGGAAAAAGTACCTACGCGCGCTGCGGGATCATCGTTAATGTCACCCCGCTCGAGCCCGAGTGGGAAGGGCACGTGACGCTGGAGTTCTCGAACACCACGCCGCTACCCGCCAAGATCTATGCCAATGAGGGCGTCGCGCAGATGCTGTTCTTCGAATCGGACGAGATCTGCGCGACTTCCTATCGCGATCGCGGCGGCAAGTACATGGGCCAGCAGGGCGTGACGCTGCCCAAGGCGTGAATCGCGACGGCTAGTCGAGGTGGATGGATCGCAATTTCATCGTCCATTGCACCTCGCCCTTGTTTTGCTGTTCCACCTGCACGGGCACGTAGCCGTAATCGGGGGCTAGCCAGTAGCGATTGCTGCGCGAGGAGTTGGCCTTGTGGCTGCGGTAGATGACGGTCGCGATGTCACCGACGGGCGTGTGCAGGGTCTCGGTGCCAACACGCTCGAAGATGTAGTCGCGGATGCCATTGACGTCGAACAGCGAGATCCCCTTGGGCGGCTGATCGCTCGACAGCGCGCAGATCAGCGCGATCTGCACTGACAGGTCGTCCTGGACACCGGGGCGCAGCGGCACGTCGACCTGCTTGCCCTCGGCGAGCCCGGTGGCGCGATTGGCGTTCCAATCGAAGTGCACTTCGCCCTTGGAGGCGCCGTTGTCCGGATCGGTCGCCGTGTACAGGAGCGGACGCACCCCTTCGGGCCCGATGCTCATGCGGCTGCTGAGGGTCCACCTCGCCTTGGAGTAGATCCGGGCCAGTCCGTGCGGTTGGTTGTGCGAGACGTAAGTCCACTCCTGCGCGGATTCCTGGCGCAAAGTGAAGCTCGACACACCGGCCGTGATTCCGCTCCAGATGAACGCGTAGCTGGCTTCGAAGGGGCGGAGCGGGGTGGCGGCCGCGGCGATGCCCGTGACCAGGCAGCTCAATGCGATTAGGGCATGTCGCTTCACGGCACCTGGCCTCCCGGGGCGTCGATCAATGGCTGAGCGAGCGGTCGGTCGTCAAAATACACCACATCGCCGCGCAGGCGCAGCCGCTTCGCGGCTATCCAGCCAATGACCTTGGGATAAATGATGTGTTCCTGACGCTGAACGCGCGCTGAAAGGCGTTCGGCGGCCTCATCCGCGTACACCGGCACGCGCGCCTGCAGCACCACGGGACCGGCATCGAGTTCGCCGGTTACAAAGTGGACACTGGCCCCGTGCTCGCTCTCGCCGGCCTGCAACGCCCGCTCGTGGGTATGGAGCCCACGGAATTTGGGCAGCAGCGCCGGGTGGATGTTGAGCATGGCGCCCGCATAGCGGTGCGCGAATTGCGGCGAAAGTATGCGCAGAAACCCGGCCAGCACCACCAGGCGCGCACCACTTGCGTCGATCGCGGCCGCAAGCGCGTCCTCGAAAGCCTCGCGGCTGGAATAGTCCGCATGCGCCACGATGCTCACTTCGAGCCCGAGCTGCCGCGCAAGTGCAATGCCCCCGGCGCCGGGCCGATCAGCGATTACGCGCACGATGCGGGCTGCGATCTGGCCGCGTGCGCAGGCCTGAGCGATCGCCGCCATATTGCTGCCGCGGCCGGAAATGAGGACCGCCAGCGGCAGGCTCGGCTCGCCGCTCATGGACGAATGAGAACGCCGCCGTTGCCGCGCCGCACTTCGCCGATCAGCTGTGCACTCTCCCCGGCCGTGCGCAGCGTGCTCATGGCCGCCTCGGCCTGCGCCGGATCGACGATCACCACCATGCCGATGCCGCAGTTGAAGGTGCGGTACATTTCGGCATCGCTCACGTTGCCGCATTGAGCCAGCCAGTCAAACACCGGATCGCGCGGCCAGGAGGCGCGTCGCAGGTGTACCTCGCAGCCCTCGGGCAGCACTCGGGGAATATTGTCCGAGAGGCCGCCGCCGGTAATATGAGCTAGGGCGTGTACCGCGCTGCGCATCGAGCCTTGACGCAACAAAGTGAGCAGGGAACGCACGTAGATTCGGGTGGGCGTCAGCAGACGCTCGAAAAGAGCGCGCCCGTCGAGTTGGGTGCGCGCGTCGGCTGCCGACACTTCAATGAGTTTGCGGATCAACGAATAACCATTCGAATGCGGCCCGCTTGAAGACAGTCCGATGACCGCATCGCCCGCCTTAACCTGGGACCCATCGATGATTGCCTCGCGCTCGACCACCCCGACGCAGAAGCCGGCCAGGTCGTAATCGGAGCCGTGGTACATGCCGGGCATCTCGGCGGTTTCACCGCCCACCAGCGCCGCGCCCGCCTGGACGCAGCCCTCGGCGATGCCGCCGATGACGCTACTGGCGACCTCGATATCCAGGCGCGCGGTCGCGTAGTAATCGAGGAAGAACAAGGGTTCGGCGCCCTGAACGATCACATCGTTGGCGCACATGGCGACCAGATCGATGCCGATGGTGGAGTGCCGGCCGAGGTCTATGGCCAGGCGCAGTTTGGTCCCGACCCCATCGGTCCCTGAGACCAGCACCGGACGCCGGTAGCCCGCCGGAATCTCCACCAGAGCCCCAAAACCGCCAATCCCGGCGAGCACTTCCGGGCGCTGGGTGCGCCGCACGATCGGTTTGATGCGCTCGACCAGAGCGTCCCCGACTTCAATGTCGACGCCGGCATCGCGGTAGGTATAGCTGGGTCGGTCGTTCATGCGGGCTCTATAATCGGGCGCGTTATAGTAGCCGAACCCATGCGCCATCTGCCCAACATCATCTGCCTGTGCAGGATCGCACTGATTTGGCCCATCATCGCCGGCCTGCTGGGCGGATCCTACGACCGCACGCTGCTGCTGTTCGCGGTTGCGGCGGTCAGCGACGGACTGGACGGCTGGCTCGCCAAGCGCTACGGCTGGACCAGCCGATTGGGGATTTGGCTTGATCCGCTGGCCGACAAGCTGTTGCTGGTGTCCCTGTTTCTGGTGCTGACGTGGATGGGACATGTGCCACGCTACCTCGCCGTGGGCGTGGTCAGCCGCGACGTGCTGATCGCGCTGGGCGCGGTGGTCTTCCGCTTCGCCTGGGGACCGCTGCGCGGTCGTCCGATCCTGTCGAGCAAGATCAACACCGTGCTCCAGATCCTGTACGTGCTCTTGGTGGTGACGCACGCCGCCTGGGGCCAGCCCCCGGACTCGGTCCTGCAGGCCATGGCCGTGCTGGTCGGCCTTGCGGTGCTCTACAGCGGGGCGGCGTACCTGCGTGAATTCACCTTGCGGGCGCTGCACGTCGCAGCGCAGTCCTAGGGGGCTGCGGCCTTGCGCCAGCTCCCCCTGAGTGTGCGTTTGCGCGACCGCGCCTCGTTCGAGAGTTTTCTGCCCGGACCCAACGAGGTTGCGCTGAAGCAGATCAAGGCGCTGGCCGAACAACAGCGCCCGGGACTGGTGTGGCTGTGCGGGCCCGAAGGCAGCGGCAAGACTCACTTGCTGCAGGCGCTGTGCATTCGAGGCGGATCGGCGGCGGCCTATGTGCCGCTGTCAGAACTTGAATCCTACGGCGCGGGGGCACTCGGAGACTGGCAGGGCGCCCGCTGGCTTTGCCTGGACGACATCGCACCCACCATAGGCCGGATCGAATGGGAGCGGGCGCTGTTTGCGGTCTACCGGGACTGTGAAGAGCGCGGCGCCAGCTTGTTCATGGCGGCCCGCGAGGCACCTACTCAATTGCCGTTCGTGCTTCCCGATCTTGCTTCGCGATGCGCCGCCGGGCATCGCCTGACCCTGCAGAGCCTGGGGGAGGAGCAGCAGTGTGCGGCGTTGCGGCTGCGCGCGCAGCTGCGCGGCGTCGATCTTCCCGAGGAGACCGCGCATTATCTGCAGCGGCGGCTGCCGCGCGATATGGTCAGCCTGTTCGCGTTGCTGGACGAACTGGACGCGGCGGCCTTGGCGGCACAGCGCCGCCTGACGGTACCGTTCATTCGAGAGGTGCTGGCGCAGCGCGCCGCAGGGCAAATTCCGGGATAGGGCAGTGCTCAGCCGCGCCCGAGATCGTCGGCCCCGTTCCAGTAGCGTGTCCAGCGCGTCACCACGCGGTCTGGATATTCGCGGCTCCGCGTACTGCCGTTGTACCGACCGAGTGCACGGCGCACGTCGTTGTGCTCGGCCTCCAGGTAATGGCGCAGGATGGCGCAGCCCATTCGGATGTTCGGCTCCATGGCCACCAGCTCGCGCCGGTGCATGCCCAGCTGCTCGGGCCAGAACGGCATGACTTGCATCAGGCCAACGGCGCCGGCGCTCGAGACTGCCCAGCGGTCGAAACGGCTCTCGACGTCGAGGACCGCAAGCACCAGGCCGGGCGGCAGCAGCGCGGCACCGCTCCGGTGAGTCTCGCAATACACCGTTTTCAACAGCGCCACGCGCTCATCGTGATCGGCCATGTAGGGGCGAAGCTTGGGCTCCATCATTTTGAACCACACGATGGAGTCGTACTGATCGCCAAAGCAGCCCGTGGACTTGAGCGCCTGCTGCACGACGGCGCGCAGTTCCGGGTCGCGCTGGGCGCCCGAATCGATGGGATTGGCCGCCGCGCCGGCCGTCCATGCTGCGGCCATCAGTAGCGTCAGCGCCGCCCTAAATCCTGAGCTGGCCCTTGATGAACGATACGGCCGAGTCAAGCGGGATGTCCTGGTTCTCGGTGGCGCGGCGCTGCCGGTATTCGCAAGTCCCGGCATCCAGGCCACGCTCGCCCAGCACCACGCGGTGCGGGATGCCGAGCAGTTCCGCGTCCGCGAACTTGACGCCCGGACGGGCGTCGCGATCGTCATAGAGCACCTCGATGCCGGCCGCGAGCAGGCTCGTGTAGAGCGCATCGGCAACGGCCCGTACGCGGTCAGACTTCTGCAGGTTGAGAGGAATGAGTACCACATGGTAGGGCGCCAGCGGATCGGGCCAGATGATGCCACGATCATCGTGATTCTGTTCGATCGCCGCCGCCACGATGCGCGTCACACCTATCCCGTAACAGCCCATCAACATCGTGACGGACTGGCCCGACTCGTCGAGCACCGTGGCCTTCATCGCCTCGCTGTACTTGCGGCCGAGCTTGAAAATGTGACCGACCTCGATGCCGCGCACGATCTGCAGCTTGCCCTTGCCGCTCGGACTGGGGTCGCCTGCGACCACGTTGCGTAGGTCCGCCGCCGGCGGTTCGGGCAGATCGCGTCCCCAGTTCACTCCACGCAGGTGAGTGTCCTGGGCATTAGCGCCGCAGACGAAATCGGCGGCATTGAGCGCCATGTGATCGGCATAGACCGGGCACTTCAGGCCTCGCGGCCCCACGAATCCCGGAGCGCTGCCGCTGGCGCTCAATACCGCCGCGGCACTGGCCATGCGTAGTGGCGTGGCCACTCCCGGCACCTTTTGCGCCTTGAGGGCATTGAGCTCGTGATCGCCGCGCAGCACCAGTGCGATCGCGCCACCGGCAATGTCTTCGACCAGCAGCGTCTTCAGGCAGCGCTCGCGCGGTATCCCTAGGAAGGCGCTCACCGCGGAGATCGTCTTCATGTCCGGCGTGGCCACTTCCTCAAGCGGCTCACCGGGCTCGGCGCGCGCTTGCGAGGGCGGGGCGGCCGCGGCCAGCTCGAGGTTGGCGGCGAACTCATCGCCGTCGCTCACGACTATCGCGTCCTCGCCGGATTCCGCCAGCACCTGGAATTCCTCGGACACACTGCCACCAATCGCACCGCTGTCGGCTTGCACGGAGCGGAACTCAAGCCCCAGGCGGGTAAAGATGCGGGTATAGGCGGTGCGCATGGCCGCATAGCCCTGGGCCATGGAGGCCTCATCGACATGGAAGGAATAGGCGTCCTTCATGATGAACTCGCGCGCGCGCATCACGCCAAAGCGCGGGCGCACCTCGTCCCGGAACTTGGTTTGGATCTGGTAGAAATTGACCGGCAGCTGCCGGTAGCTGCGCAATTCCCGCCGGGCGATGTCGGTGATCACCTCCTCGTGGGTGGGTCCCACCACGAACTCCCGCTCGTGCCGATCCTTGAGCCGCAGCAGTTCGGGTCCGTACGCCGACCAGCGGCCTGACTCCTGCCAAAGCTCGGCCGGCTGCACGGCGGGCATGAGCAGTTCAAACGCGCCGGCAAGGTTCATCTCCTCGCGGATGACGTGCTCGACCTTGCGCATGACCCGCAGGCCCAGCGGCAACCAGCTGTATATGCCGGCCGCGACGCGTCGGATCAGCCCCGCACGCAGCATGAGCTGGTGGCTGAGCACTTCGGCCTCGGCCGGTGCCTCCTTGGTGGTGTGGATCGGGTACCGAGACAGTCGCATGATCGGAGCGCCAGACAGGGCAAATGCCAGCAATGCTAGCAGATGGTCACGGCCCGGCGCGGGTTGGACGTAGCGAATGCGGGCACCTATCATGCCCCGTACATGGAATATCAAGCTCCGGACCCGGTTGCGGTGCCGCGGCGGCGGGCTATCTATCTGCTGCCGAACCTGCTGACCACGGGATCGCTGTTCTCCGGTTTTTACGCCATCATTGCCGCGATCGACGGCAATTTCGAGCGCGCGGGCATTGCCGTGTTCGTGGCCATGCTGTTTGACGGCCTGGACGGGCGCGTTGCCCGTTTGACCCACACCGAGAGCGCCTTTGGCAAGGAATTTGACAGCCTGGCCGACATGGTCGCCTTCGGGGTGGCCCCCGCTCTGGTCTCCTACCAATGGGGCGTGGCCCGAATTGCCGAGTATGGCCGCACCTGGGGACGGCTTGGCTGGCTCGCGGCTTTCTTCTACGCCGTGATGGCGGCGCTGCGGCTGGCGCGCTTCAACACGCGCGTCGGCACCGCCGACAAGCGTTACTTCGAGGGCCTGCCCAGCCCGTCCGCGGCCGCCGTGGTCTCAGGGTTTATCTGGGCCTCTACTGAGTGGCGCGAGCCGGGATTGCCGGGGCTGGTCATCGCCTTTACGGTGACGGCCGTCGCCGGGGCACTCATGGTCAGTCCCTTCAGTTACCCGAGCTTCAAGAATTTTGATCTCAGGAAGCCGGTGAGGTTCGTGTGGCTGGTGATGGTGGTGCTGGCGTTTGTGGTTATCGCCGGAGACCCCTCGCGTGCGCTGCTGCTGTGCTTCGGAAGCTACGCGCTCTGGCCACCGCTCGCCTGGGTCTGGCGCAGAGTGCGCCGCCGCCATCGCGCCGACCGCTCCGGGACCTGAAGGATGGTGCGCGACTCCGCCCGGCAGGGGCAGTATCTGCAGGCTCTGGGCGTCGATCGCTGGGTGGCGCGCCGGCCGGCGCCCGCCGCCACCGTGGAGCAGACCCCGGCCTGGGAGCAGCTGGCGGGCGAGGTGAGGGGCTGCGTACTGTGCGGTCTGCACGCCACGCGCACCCAGACCGTATTTGGCGTGGGCAACCGACACGCCGAGCTGCTGGTCATCGGCGAGGCTCCCGGCGCCGACGAAGACCGGCAGGGCGAACCCTTCGTCGGCCGCGCCGGGCAGCTGTTGAATTCGATGCTGCGTGCCATGCGCATGCCCCGCGAGACCGTCTACATTGCAAACCTCCTCAAATGCCGCCCGCCGGGCAATCGCGATCCGGCGCCCGAGGAGGTCCGTTGCTGTCAGCCTTATCTGCAGCGCCAGATCGCGCTGCTTGCTCCGCGCCTGCTGCTGGCGGTAGGGCGCATTGCGGCGCAGAATCTGCTCGCCACCGATACGCCGATCGGAAAGCTGCGCGGCAGCGTGCATCACTACGGCGCGCAGGGTACGCCGCTGATCGTGACCTACCACCCCGCTTATCTACTGCGCAGCCCGACCGAAAAGCGCAAGGCGTGGAAGGATCTGCGCCTGGTGGAAAAGGAGCTGGCGCGCCTGCGCGCGCAGCCGCGGGGCGCCTGAGCCATGGTCGCGACGAGCCAGGCGACCGGCCTGCCGCAAATGCAGCTGCGTCCCATGACCGAGGCGGACGTCGCGGCGGTGGTGGAGATCGAGCGCAGCGTGTATCCGTTTCCCTGGACCGCGGGCATATTCAGCGATTGTCTGCGGGTCGGCTACCACTGCACAATTCTCGAACTCGATTTTGTCTTGGTCGGCTATGGCATCATCGCCAGCGGAGCCGGCGAGGCGCACCTGCTGAATGTGTGCGTGCGCGAGGAATTCCGCAACCGGAGTTTCGGCCGGGCGCTGTTGACCAACTTGCTGGAATTGGCGGCTCAGGCCGGAGCGACCGTGGTATTTCTGGAAGTGCGTCCGGCCAACACGGCAGCAATTCGCCTGTATGAGACCATGGGATTTCAGCAATCGGGCCTGCGCCAGGGCTACTACCAGTCGACCAGCGGCCGGGAAGACGCGCTGGTCATGCGCCGCCGCCTCGGCTCGGCCTAATCTGCCCCCATCCCAGCCCCGCCCGCAGCCATGAACCCACCTGATCAGGAGATCCTGCGCCGGCGTACCTTTGCGATCATTTCGCACCCGGATGCGGGCAAGACCACCCTCACCGAGAAGTTGCTCCTGTTCGGTGGCGCGATACAAATGGCAGGCACCGTGAAGGGCCGCAAGGCCGCGCGCCACGCCACTTCCGACTGGATGCGCCTGGAACAGCAGCGCGGCATCTCGATCACCAGCTCGGTGATGCAGTTTCCCTACCGCGATTGCATCGTCAACTTGCTCGACACGCCGGGACACGAGGATTTTTCGGAGGATACCTATCGCACGCTGACGGCGGTGGATTCGGCCCTGATGGTCATCGATTGCGCCAAGGGCGTCGAGCAGCGCACGGTGCGGCTAATGGATGTGTGCCGCCTGCGCGACACGCCGATCATGACCTTCGTCAACAAGCTCGACCGTGACGGCCGCGCGCCGATCGAGCTGCTCGATGAAATCGAAGCCGTGCTTAAGATCCATCCGGCGCCCGTGACCTGGCCGATCGGCATGGGGCGCGAGCTCATCGGCATTTACCATCTGCTCGAAGACCGCATCTACCTGTACGAGGCCGGCGAGCGCGGGCGCGTCGGCGGCAACCGGACGATCGATGGACTCACTTCCGCGGCGGCGCGCGAAGTGCTGGGCGATGGCGCCGAGGCGTACCTGGCGGAAGTCGAACTGGTGCGCGGTGCGACCGCGACCTTTGATCCGGCGGCCTACCGGGCGGGGACCCAGACCCCGGTGTTCTTCGGCTCGGCAATCAGTAATTTTGGGGTGGAAGAGCTGCTGGGGGCCTTCGTGCAGCATGCGCCAGCGCCGCTGGCGCGCGCCACGCGCGGGCGCCTGGTCGAGCCGCTGGAGCCGGCGCTGACGGGCTTCGTGTTCAAGATCCAGGCCAACATGGACCCGGGCCACCGCGATCGCATTGCCTTCATGAGATTGTGTTCGGGCCGCTACCAGCGCGGGATGCGCATCTACCACACGCGATTGCGCAAGGAGGTGCGCATTGCCGACGCCCTCACCTTCATGGCCGCCGATCGCGTGCAGGCCGAGGAGGCCTACGCCGGGGACATCATCGGCCTGCACAACCACGGTACCATCAACATCGGTGACTCTTTCAGTGAGGGCGAGGCGCTGGTGTACACCGGAATTCCGGACTTCGCACCGGAGTTGTTCCGCCGCGCGGTTCTGAAGGATCCGCTGCGCATGAAGGCTCTGGCCAAGGGACTGGCACAGCTGTGTGAGGAGGGAGCCACGCAGCTGTTCCGGCCGCTGCGCAACGCCGACATGATTCTTGGTGCCGTGGGCCCGCTGCAATTTGAGGTGGTCGCCTTCAGGCTGGCCGACGAGTACGCTGTGCAGTGCGTGTTCGAGAACATTACCGTCCACACCGCGCGCTGGGTCAGCGCCGCCAGCGCCGCCAAGCTCGAGGAGTTCCAGGCCAAGGCCTTCGACCACCTGGCGCGCGATCACGGCGGCGCGCTGGTGTACCTCGCGCCTACCCGTGTCAACCTGCAGCTCACTCAGGAGCGCTGGCCGGACATCCGCTTCAATGAGACGCGCGATCATCTCGCCGATGCCTCCGCCTAAGCGCACGCCGCTCGATCTGTCCCGCGCGCGCGCGCGACGCGCCTGGGCGTTGACCGCCTGGGCCAACCACGGATTTGCAACCACGGTCTTGGTCGGCTTTTTTCCGATTTTCCTGGGCAAGTACTGGGCGGCGGAGCTGCCACCAACGCGCTCCACCCTCTACCTGGGGCTTGCCAATTCCAGTGCGAGCCTGGTGGTCATGCTGCTGGCGCCGTGGCTGGGCGCCCTTGCCGACCGGCGCGGGCAGAAGAAGCTGTGGCTGGGCATCTTTACGTGCATCGGTGTCCTCGCCACGGCGATGCTGGCAGTCATCGGCCGCGGCGAATGGCAATGGGCATTGCCGGTGTTTGCCGTGGCCTCGGTCGGCTTCTTTGCCGGTTCATCCTTCCAGGACGCCCTGATCGTGCAGGTGGCAACACCGGCGGAGGCGCATCGGGTATCTGCCTACGGATTTGCGGCCGGCTATCTGGGCGGAGGCCTGCTGCTGCTGATCAATGTGCTGATCGCCCTGCACCCGGGCTGGTTTGGGCTGCGCGATAGCGTTGCGGCGACGCGTCTGGCCTTTCTTGACGTCGCCATCTGGTGGGCCCTGTTCACCGTGCCGCTGTTTCGCCACGTCCCGGAGGCGCCACCGACGGTGGAGGCGCCGGGTCTGGCCGAGCTGTGGGGCACCATCCGCAAGGTCTTCTCCGACCGGACTGTGCGCGGTTTCCTGTTTGCCTACTGGCTATACATTGATGGCATCGGCACCCTGCAGCAGATGGCCGTTGATTTTGGCAGCAAACTGGGCCTGCCCACTTCCGCGCTCATTCAGGCGCTCCTGCTGGTGCAGTTCATATCCTTTCCCTCGGCCCTGGTCTTTGGCAAGCTCGGGGAACGCATCGGGGCGCGGCGTGCCATCCTGATCGGGCTGGCCGTATTCGTGTTCGTCAGCATCTGGGCGCTGTTCCTGCAGTTCACTTGGCAGTTCTACGCGATGGCCGTGATGGTGGGTACCGTGCAGGGCGGCGTCCAGTCCCTGTCGCGCTCACTGTTCTCACATCTGATTCCGCGCGAGCGTTCCGGCGAGTATTTTGGTTTCTATAACATGCTCGGCAAGTTCGCCGCGGTCTTGGGTCCGGTCCTGGTGGGTGTCATGGCGACCCTCAGCGGCAGCTCGCGGGTCGGCGTGTCCTCGCTGATGGTGCTGTTTGCCGCCGGTGCGCTGCTGCTGTGGCGGGTGCGCGTGCCCGAGCAGCCTCGCCTGGGCGAGAACGTTTAGGTCAGCAGGTTCCTGGGCTGGCCCTGTGCCCAGGCATCAATGGTGCCGGAGAGCTGATCGGCCAGGCTGCGCATCGCCTCATCCGAGGCCCAGGCGACGTGCGGAGTCAAAATGAAGTTGGGTTGCCGCAAGGACAGCAGCACGTTGCCTTCCACCGGCGGCTCCACGCTCAGCACGTCAAAACCCGCCCCGGCAATCCAGCCCGCGCGCAGTGCCTCGGCGAGTGCGCCCTCATCGACCAGGCCGCCGCGTGCCGTATTGATGAGGAGGGCGGTGGGCTTCATGGCACGAAGTTCCGCGGCGCCGATCATGCCGCGGGTCGCCGCCGTCAGCGGGCAGTGCAAGGAGAGCACGTCGGCCTCGACCAGCAGCCGGTCCAGTGCCATGCGTCCGGCTTCGCTCGCCGGGTGCGATGGGCTTGCTGAAAAGACGGTGCGCATGCCAAAGGCGGCGCCGAGCGTTGCGGTGGCGCGGCCGATCGAGCCACTGCCGACCACACCGAGCAGGGAACCGTGCAGATCACGGATCGGCGGACCATAGCGGCAGAACTGGTTCGAGTGCTGCCACTCACCGGAGCGGGCCAGGGCGGTGTAGCTGATGAGGTTGCGTCGCAGCGCCAGCAGCATGGCGAACACGTGTTCGGGCACGGTATGCATCGCGTAGTCGCGAACATTGCTGACCGCGATGCCATGCTCTCTACAGTAGCCGACATCGACGCAGTCGTAGCCGGTGGCCGCAATCGCGATCAAGCGCAACTCAGGGAGCCGCGCCAGATCGGCGGCGCGCAATGGCACCTTATTAATGATGGCGATCGCCGCGCCCGACAGGCGGTCCACGACCTCCGCTGCACTCGTGTGCTCGTGCTCCACGTACGGCGACGCGCAGCGCGGCGGCCGGAAGTCGACCGGTATGGACGCCTTGTCGAGAAACACCGTGCGCATGTGCCGGTCCAAACCCTCCGCAGCGGCGGCGAGCGCCTCGCACCGCGCACCTCTCCCCGCTAAGATCGCTCGCGCCTCATCATAGACCAACCCGTAATTCCCATGACCTCAGGACCTGCCCTGTTGCGCGAGCTGTTCGAGGTCGCCGTCGCGGCCGCCGATCCGGCACGCCTCGTCGCAGCAGCGCTTCCCGGGCGCGCCCGCGGACGAACGATCGTGGTCGGGGCGGGCAAGGCGGCTGGGGCCATGGCCCGCGCGGTCGAGGCCGAATGGGGCCACGCCCTCGAGGGGTTGGTCATCACGCGCTACGGGCACGCGGTGCCGACGCGCACGATTGAGGTGGCGCAGGCCGGTCACCCGGTCCCCGATGAGGCCGGCCTTAGCGCGGCCGCGCGCATGGCCACGCTGGTGCGCGGACTGCATCCCGATGATCTGGTGCTTGGACTGTTCTCGGGCGGCGGCTCGGCCCTGCTGGCGCTGCCACCACGCGGCATTACGCTCGGGGACCTGCAGAGCCTCAGCCGGGCGCTGCTCGGGTGCGGTGCGAACATCGAGGAGATGAATTGCGTGCGCAAACACCTCTCTCAGCTCCAGGGAGGGCGGCTCGGCGCGCTGTGTTCCCCGGCGCAGGTGGTGTCGCTCCTGATCTCGGACGTGCCCGGCGATGACCCGGCCACCATCGCCTCGGGCCCGACCTGCGCCGATCCGAGCCGCTGCGCCGATGCGCTGCGGATTCTTGATCGCTACGGAATTGAGGCGCCGGAGCGCGTGCGCGCCTTTCTAGAAAGCGGCAGCGAGGAATCGGTCAAACCGGGCGACCCGCGCCTGGAAGCTTGCACGCAGCGGATTATTGCCTCGCCACGCATGGCGCTCGAGGCAGCGGCGCAGTGGGCGCGAGCGCAGGGCCTGGCGACGCATATTCTTGGTGATGATCTGCAGGGCGAAGCGCGTGAGCTTGGCCGGCGCCATGCGCAAATCGCGCGCCAGGTGCTGATCCGGGGGCAACCGCTGGCTCCTCCATGCCTCCTGCTGTCCGGGGGCGAGACCACAGTGACGGTACGGCATCGCGGGCGCGGCGGCCGTAACTCCGAGTTCCTGCTTGGCGCCATGTTGGCGCTCGAGGGACTGCCCGGGGTCTACGCGCTCGCGGCGGACACCGATGGCATCGACGGCACCGAAGACAACGCCGGTGCGCAAATGGCACCCGATTCGCTGACGCGGGCTCGCGCACTCGGCCTCGACCCGCGCGCCTCGCTGGAGGGAAACGACGCCTACACGCTGTTTGCGGCTCTGGACGATTTGGTGGTGACCGGTCCGACGCGCACCAACGTCAACGACTTTCGCGCGTTGTTGATCGTTTGAGATAAGGTGTGTTGCGGCGCGCAGTTTTTCGCACCGCAAGGTGCGTCTGGGCCGGTTCTATGGCAATTTAGCGCCATGCCTCAGCTTTCGAACCTTCGCGCCGGCGCGTCGCTGCCGCGGCGCGGATTTTTACAGAAACTGGCCGCGCTCGGCGTCGGTCTGGCCGCGACCCGCACCGCGCTCGCCGCCGTCGACGAATCTAGGACGCTGTCGTTTGTGCACACCCACACCGGCGAGCGGCTGAGCGCGGCTTACTATGCGGGGGGAGCCTATTGCAGCGACGTGCTGCAGCAGGTCAACGTGCTGTTGCGCGATTTTCGCAACGACTCCGTGTACCCCATCGACCCGGCTGTGCTGGATCGGCTGTTTCAGCTTCAGTCCGTGGTGGGAGGATCCGAGCCTTTCCAGATTATCTCCGGATACCGTTCCCCGGCCACTAACGCGGCCTTGCGCGAACGCTCCAGCGGCGTGGCCGAACACAGTCTGCACATGGACGGTCGGGCGATCGACGTGAGATTGGCCGGAGTGGCGACCGCGACTCTGGCGCGAGTGGCGCTCCAGCAGTCGGGCGGAGGCGTCGGATATTATCGGGTGTCCGATTTCGTGCACTTAGACAGTGGCCGCGTGCGCAGCTGGGGCGATCCGATCAACGCCTAGCGGCTCCGGCCATCACGCCACCCCCTTCAGTCACCGCGGAGCCAAGCCGGGCATACGCCGGCCTTAGCTCATGGCAACTCACCGTGCCCAAAACGGCGGGCCGCGCGCAGGAAGTCCCGCAGCTCCCCGGCTGCCATGGCTGGCCCGAACCGCAAGCGTGCGTACTGGCGGGCCAGCGGGGTTAAGGCCCTCGCCCAGACCGGTTGCGTCAAAGCCAGTCGATCACAGTAGGCCAGGACTCCCTCGTGCGGCGCCCGCGGCTCACCGGCGCGCGCCATGCGCCGGTCTATTCGGCGCCAGGCGCGAGTCAGGGCGTCCGGCCGCGCGCTCCTTGCGATGCGGCGCAGCGACCAGGCAATCCACGCCAGCCACGCGGCCATGCCGGCGCCGAGCGCAACAGCCAGCGTTTGCCAGTCGCGATCGCCGAAGCCCAGCCAATCGGCCACCTTGAGCTGGCGCGCAAAATTGAAGCCAACGACATCATCCTGCCACCAGGCATTGAGCGCATCCCAGGTTTGCCGCACGGTCGCCAACCACCTCGCGCTGGCGCGAAGGCGATCGCCTTCGGCGTCGGCGTCCTCATCGAAAGCCAGCAGCTCGCGGCTCAATCGCTGGGGAGAAATGACCGCCGTGGGATCGGCCCGCAGCCAGCCCCGGCCCGGCAACCAAACTTCCGCCCAGGCGTGAGCGTCGGATTGGCGCACAGTCAGGTAGTGGCCGATGGGGTTCCATTCGCCGCCCTGGTATCCGGTCACCACGCGCGCGGGCACGCCGCCCGCACGCATCAAGTCGACAAACGCCGAGGCGTAATGGCCGCAAAAGCCCTGCCGGGTGGAAAAGAGCAGCTCGTCGATCGAGTTGCGCCCCAGGCGTTGAGGGGTCAGTGTGTATTCGAAGCCCCCGCGTCCGAGAAAATCCAGCACCTCCCCGACATAGGCCGCGTCGTCGCGCGCCGCCGCGCGCAAGCGCGCTGCCAGATCGCGGCTGCGGGGATTGCGGTCGACCGGCAGCGCCAGATCGAGCTCCCGCATGGCCGGGCTAAGCTCCGTGCGCCGCAGGGCTTCAGGGTAGGCCGTGAGTTCATAGCTCTGCGCCTGATTGAGGGGCCGGTGCGAGAGCAGCTGAAAGTCGTCGGTGTACGCCACGCCCGGCATCGCGGGCGGGACGGTCATTTCCAGCGCAATGACGGTGCTGTGGGTGTTGGCTTCGACGGTCGCACTGTATCGGTAGAGGGGGCCGCGCGCTTCCAAGACGTCGGATGATGCTGGAGCAGTGCGATGGCGACGCCAGGTTGCGCCGTCGAAGTCATGCATCACCGGGCCACGCCAGTAGCGCTCGCGCGCCGGGGGCAGGGGGCCGGAGAAGCGCACCCGCAGCGCCGGTTCGTCGGATTCGACCAGGCGCGCGATCTCTCCGGGGGTCATCTCATCGCCCAGGCCGGTGACGGCCGTGGCCTCACCCGGCAAGGCCCAGAAGGCCCCGGGTAATCGTGGGAAAAATAAAAACAGGATTGCGGCCAGGGGCAGCGCGTACAGGAGCTGGCGCGCGGACTCGCGCAGCAGCGTGACGATCGGCAGTGCCGCGCCCCCGCCCAGGCCGCGCAGCGACGCGGCGCTCAACCACAGGCACAGGGCATAGGCCGGCAAACGCCAGAGCTGCTGGCGATCCAGGCAGGCCGCCAACAGCAGAAACACGGTGGCCCCGTTCAGCACGTGCCAATCGCGCGTCTTGCGCGCCTCGAACAGCTTCGCCGCCGACATCGCCGCGAGCAGGGTCGCTCCGGCGGCCAGTCCATTGAGCGTGCGAAAGCTGAGCAGCACCCCGCAGGTAATGATCAGCGCCAGCCCGCCGCGCGCTGCGCGTCCCGGCAACGCATGGCCGCGCAGCGCGGCACGGACATGCCAGCCGCTGGCGAGCAGCAGCAGGGGCAGGCACCACCATGCCAGGTGATGCCAGTTCATCGCCGCCGTAAGCAGCAGCGCCGCCATCGCCAGGGCGGTGCAGGAACGGCCGGGAATGGAGCCGTTCATGGGGCCGCCGCATAGAGCGCCAGCGCGCGCAGCGCCGCGGTCCGCTGACCGGATCCCCGGCCCAGGGGTAGGTGCACGCCCGGCAGTTCGAGCTCATAGGCGGCGCCGATTCGGGTGCATTCATCCACCCAGGCGCACAGCTGGCTCAGGCGCGCCTCCAGCTCGAGCGTCTCCAGGCCCGAAAAGCTCAGTCGATAGTCGCTCCCCCCGGCCCCGGCGTATTGGCCCACCATGAACGGTCCGCCGCGCGCCACAGTCTTCCAGGCGATGCTGCGCGGGCTGTCACCGGGCTGGTAAACACGCAGATTCGCCCATTCGTCGTCCCCTGAGGCCGGTCGCGGTGTCAGCCGCGCCGCACGGCCGGCCTCTATCCTTGGCAAAGGGCGCGTTCCGAGCGGGCGCGGATAGACAATGACCTCCACGGGCAGGTGAAGCCATGTCCAGCAGCGGAACAGTCCAAATGGCGCGGTACTGGCCAACTCCAGTCGTCCGATCCGGTGGCGGCCCCGTTGCATGCAGCGCTGCGCCATCTGCAGCTTGATCGGCGCGCCCGCGGCCATGTCAAATGGCGTCGCCGCTCCGCTCGCCGCGCGCACCGTCAGGGCGCGGCGAGCGGAGTTCGCGCCATTGGCGAGCCGCAGTTCAAGGGCGCCATCTGCGCCCGCGTAACAATCGGCCGCGACTGCGCCCGACAGTTCAAGGCCCTGCAAAGTGCGCTGGCACTCGTGCATGCCCACGAGCACAAACCCGACAAGCAGAAAGGTCAGCAGCAGTGCCAGGCTGTTGGTGTAGTTGAGGCCGGCGATGAGCATCACGAACAGCAGCGCGCCGGCGGTGTAACCGGCGCGCGTGGGAAGGATGTACAAACGGCGTGCCCGCAAGATCAGCGGCAGCGCATCCTCTCCCTGACGCTTCCGTGCCCAGCGCGCGATGCGCTCGACGGTGCGTAGGCGCAGCGCAGCAAACACCGCTCGAGCCCCTAGACCGGCACGGGTACGGCGCCGAGGAGCGTGTCGGCCAGTCGCAGGCCATCGGAGCTCGCGCCACCGTCGCGTTGCTCAAGGCGGTGCGAGGCGACCGAAGGCAGGACCGCCTGCACATGTTCGGGCAGCACCGAGCGCTCCCCGGCCAGCAGCGCCCAGCCCTGCGCGGCGCGTACCAGCCCCTGGGCGGCGCGCGGCGAAAGCCCCAAAGTGAATACCGAACGCGAATGTGCCACCAGCGCCTGGACGTAGTCGAGCAGGGTCGCACCGACATACACGGCACGTACGGCACGCTGCGCCGCCAGCACCTCGCTCGGCGTCAATACCGCGGCGGTCGATTGCAGTATCTCCTGGCGCTCGCCCGCGAGCAGCAGCGCGCGTTCCGATTCGCGGTCGGGGTAGCCGATGGTGACGCGCATCAGGAATCGGTCGAGCTGGGATTCGGGTAGCCCAAACGTGCCCAGCTGCTCGTGGGGATTTTGGGTCGCGACGACAAAGAACGGGTCCGGGAGGGCGTGGGTCAGCCCGTCGATGCTGACCTGCCGTTCCTCCATGGCTTCGAGCAGCGCGCTTTGCGCCTTGGGGCTGGCGCGATTGATCTCATCGGCGAGCAGCAGTTGCGTGAACACGGGCCCGGGCCGGAATTGGAACTGCTGCGTGCTGCGATCGAACACGGACACGCCCACGACGTCGGCGGGCAGCAGGTCGCTGGTAAATTGCAGGCGCCGCCATTCGAGTCCCAGGACCTGCGCCAGGGTGTGCGCGAGCGTGGTCTTGCCGACGCCTGGGACGTCCTCGATCAACAGGTGTCCGCGCGCCAGCAGGCAGGCGAGGCACAAGCGTATCTGCCCGGGCTTGCCGAGTACCACGCGCTCGATAGCGGTGAGCGCATCGCCCAGGCGGCTCATGGTTGCAGCGCGCGCACTTGTGCGAGCTGCCGGTCCAGTCCTGTCAGTGACTGCTCGAAAGCCGCCAGCCGCTCACGTTCCTGAGCCACGACGGCGGGCGGGGCGCCGCGCACGAAGCTGTCGTTGCCGAGCTTGGCCTTTGCGCGGGCGATTTCCTGCCTGGCCTTTTCAATCTTCTTGCCAAGCCGTGCTTGCTCCGCCGCCGGATCGATGATCCCGGCCATCGGCACCAGCAGCGTCAGCTCGCCGATCATCGCCGCTGCCGCCGGCGGCGGCGCCGAGCCGGGCGTCACTGCCTGGGGCGCGCTCACACCAGCCAGTCGCATCAGCAAGGCCTCGTGCCGCTGTGCGAGCTCGATGTCCCCTGCGCCTGCATTCTGCAACAGCAGCGGCAATTTGCGCGCCGGGCTGATGTCCATCTCGCCGCGAATCTGCCGCACGCCCAGCACCACACGCCTCAGCCAGCCGATCTCATGCTCCGCCGCGGCATCGGCGGCAAAGGCGCTGCCCGAAGGCCACGGCGCCATCATGATGCTCGCCGTTGTGAACGCGCCGGGCACCAGCGGAGCCACGCGCTGCCATATCTCCTCGGTGATAAACGGCATCAGCGGGTGCAGGGCGCGCAACAGCGCCTCGAGCACCGCGAGCAGCGTACTGCGCGCGCCGCGCTGCAACGCCACGGCCACCCCGGTGCCCTGCATGACGGGCTTGACGAACTCCAGGTACCAGTCGCAGTACTCGTGCCAGGTAAAGTCATAGAGCGCGGCCGCAGCGAAATCGAAGCGATAGTTTTCAAACGCGTCATCGACGGTTCGGATGGCGGCGCCCAGGCGTGAGCGGATCCAGCGGTCCGCAGCCGAGTATTCGATAGCGCCGTCGTGGCTCAGGGTCGCGGACTGCTCGATCGTCAGCATCAGGAAACGCGCCGCATTCCAGAGCTTGTTGCAGAAATTCCGGTATCCGGCCACGCGCTGCATGTCGAACCGGATATCGCGGCTGTGTGTCGCCAGCGAGGCGAAGCTGAAACGCAAGGCGTCCGTGCCGTAAGCGGCGATGCCTTCCGGGTACTGCTTGCGCGTGGCGGCCTCGATCCCCGGCGCCAGGTGCGCCTGCAGCAGACCGCCGGTGCGTTTGGCGACCAGCGGCTCCAGTCCAATGCCATCGACGATGTCGAGCGGGTCGATGACGTTGCCCTTGGACTTGGACATCTTCTGGCCTTCGGCATCGCGGATCAGGCCGTGCACGTAGACTTCCCGGAACGGCACCTCGCCCATGAACTTGAGGCCCATCATGATCATGCGCGCGACCCAGAAGAAAATAATGTCGAAGCCGGTGACCAGCACATTGCTGGGATAAAAGCGCGTCAGCGCGGAATCGGGCTTGGGCCAGCCCAGGGTGGAGAAGGGCCAGAGCGCTGAGGAGAACCAGGTATCGAGCACGTCCTCGTCCTGGCGCAAGGCCACCTCGCGGCCGTGGTGCGCGCGCGCCTTGGCCGCGGCGCCGGCCTCATCGCGCGCCACGAAAATGTTGCCGGCCTCGTCATACCACGCGGGAATGCGATGACCCCACCAGAGCTGGCGGCTGATGCACCAGTCCTGGATATTGTGCATCCACTGAAAATAGGTCTTATCCCAGTTCGCCGGCACGAAGCGGATGCGACCGGACTCGACGGCGGTGATGGCGGGGCCCGCCAGCGGTTCGATCCGCACGTACCACTGGTCGGTCAGGTACGGTTCAACCACCGCGCCGCTCCGGTCGCCGCGCGGGACCATAATCTTATGCGCGTCGATGCGCTCGATCAGTCCGGCGGCCGTGAGTTGCTCGATGATGCGTGCCCGCGCGGCGAATCGGTCCAGGCCGCGCAGATCGAGCGGCGCGGTCTCATTGAGCTGAGCGCCGGGCGTGAGCACGTTGATCAGCGGCAGAGAGTGGCGCAGTCCCACCTCATAGTCGTTGAAATCGTGGGCCGGCGTGATCTTGACGCACCCGGTCCCGAACGCCGGGTCCACATACTCATCCGCGATGATCGGGATCTCGCGCCCGGTGAGCGGTAGTCGCACGGTCCGGCCCACCAGCTCGCGGTAGCGCTCATCCGCCGGGTGTACGGCCACCGCGGCATCTCCGATCATGGTCTCAGGTCGCGTGGTGGCTACGACCACGGCTCCGCTCCCGTCGCTCAACGGGTAGCGCAGGTACCACAGCCACCCGGATTCCTCCTCGCTGAGGACTTCCAGGTCGGACAGCGCCGTGCGCAGCACCGGGTCCCAGTTGACGAGGCGTTGGCCGCGGTAAATCAGCTTTTCCTCGTGCAGCCGCACGAACACTTCCGTGACCGCAGCCGAAAGTTCAGGGTCCATCGTGAAGCGGTCCCGCGACCAATCGACCGAAGCGCCCAGCCGCCGCAGCTGCTGGGCTATCGTGCCGCCCGACTGCCGCTTCCATTGCCAAACCCGCTCGACAAATTTCTCCCGCCCGAGCTCGCTGCGTTGGCGGCCCTCGGCATTGAGCTGTCTCTCGACCAGCATTTGCGTGGCAATGCCCGCGTGGTCGGTGCCCGGCTGCCAGAGCGCGGCCTCACCACGCATGCGGTGGTAGCGCGTCAGCGCGTCCATGATCGTGTCCTGGAAGGCGTGCCCCATGTGCAGCGTTCCGGTCACGTTCGGCGGCGGAATCATGATGCAATAGGGCCGCGCGTTCATATCGGCGCGCGGCGCGAATGCGCCGCTCGCTTCCCATTGGGCGTACCAGCGCTGCTCGATGTCGGCCGGCGAGTAGGTCTTATCCATGGCTCTAGGCGCTGCCCGCGCCTGGCTTGTGGGTCACCGGCTCGATGCCCAGCGTCCGGTAGTGCTTGAAGCGCAGACGTCCGGCCTGGCGGCGCTCGGTGTCGGCATCGACAATCTCGATGAGGCGGGTTGCCTGTTCAAGGCCCGGCGGGGCGGTGGCGGCGAGATTGACGATGACGTGCGGTGCGGTGGGCGCCTCAGCGCCCGCGCTGAGCAGCACCGGGGTTTCGTCCCAGTCGGAAGCGGCGCTCAAGGGTTCGTGGGGAATGAAGCTGCGGTCGGCAAAGGTCCAGAGCAGGTCATCAAAGGCCGCGACGTCGGCGTCACTGTCCAGCCAGACCAGCACGCGTTCCTCGGCAAGGAATGCCTTCTCGATTTCCTGACACGCGAAGCGCCAGCGTTGGCGGGAATCATTCCCCTCCAGCACGTAGAAATCCGCGCGCTGCACGCACTGGCCTTGGGCGCAGTTAAGCGCGCGCGCGCTGGATCAGGAAATCCGCCAGCAGGCCCAGCGGACGCCCCGTGGCGCTCTTGGCGGTGCCCGAGAGCCAGGCGGTACCGGCGATATCAAGGTGCGCCCATTTCATGCCTTTGGTAAAGCGGCCCAGGAACGCGGCAGCGGTGATCGCGCCGCCTTCGCGGCCGGCAACGTTGGCGACGTCGGCAAAATTGGTCTTGAGCTGCTCGCCATATTCGGCCGTCAGCGGCAGCTGCCAGGCTCGATCGTCGGCCCGAATGCCCGAGGCGATTAACTCCTGCGCCAGCGCGTCGTCATTGCCCATGACCCCCGTATGGTGGGCGCCCAGCGCCACCACGCACGCGCCGGTCAGGGTCGCGATGTCAATGACCGCGGCGGGCTGGAAGCGACGGGCATAGTTCAGCGCGTCGCAAAGGATCAGGCGGCCCTCAGCGTCGGTATTGAGTATTTCCACCGTCTGCCCGGCGGCACTGGTGACGATGTCGCCCGGTTTGATGGCCCGGCCGCCCGGCATGTTCTCGCAGGTGGCGACCAGGCCGACAAGATTGAGGCGCAGCTTGAGCCGGGCCGCCAGGTCCATGGCCCCCAGCACCGTGGCCGCGCCGCACATGTCGAACTTCATCTCGTCCATGGCGTTGGCGTCTTTCAGCGAAATGCCGCCGGAATCGAAGGTGATTCCCTTGCCCACCAGCGCCACCGGCGCGGCGCCACGCCGGGCGCCGCGGTATTCGAGAACAATGAAGCGCGGCGGTTCGGCGCTGCCGCGGGTCACCGCCAGCAGGCAGCCCATCTTCAGTCGGCGGATCTGCGCTTCATTGAGTACGCGCACACGCAGCGCGCGGTGGGTGCGCGCCAGTTGCGTCGCCTGCGCGGCGAGGTAACGCGGCGTGCAGACGTTTCCGGGCAGGTTGGCGAGATTGCGTACCAGCGCGCTGCTGGCGGAAATAGCCTCGCCGTCAGTGAGACCGCGACGGGCGTCCGTGAGCCGTGAGGCTGCAAACGGCCCGACCCTGACGCGCGCCAGTGCCGGCGCCGGCTGCCGCTTGCCGCTTTTCAGATCATTGATGCGATAGTTTCCACCGCCGCAGATCTCGGCCGCCGAGCGGGCGATGGTGTAATCGTCCAGCCCCCGGTCCGAGGGCCGCTCGAGCGCAAGGCTGGCGCTGCGGATGCGGGTGCGCGCCAGCGCGCTCATTGCCGAGGACAGGGCCCGCTTCCAGCCGCGTCGCTGGTATGTCGTCGAGGTGCCCAGGCCGACCAGCAGCAACCGGCTGCCGCGCAGGCCCGGCCAATCGGTCAACAGCAGCGAGTCGCCGGTGCGCCCGGCGAAGTCTCCGCGACGCACTAGTTCCTTGATCCTCCCGCCGACCGCGCGATCGACCGCAGCGGCTTCGCTTCCCAGCACACGGCCCTCGAATACACCGACCACGAGGCAATCGCTGCGCTGATCCAGGGCCCTGCCGCTATAGGCTGAGAATTGCATGAATGATCCTTAAAATTCCCTAACGTCGCGCTACTGCCAAGCGCTTCAGTATAAGGTAGGGTAGCGAAAGGGCGGCAGTTTAGCCGAAACGGACCATTTCGTGAGGGTGCCTTGCGGATTCTGCAGCGGTATTTTCTGCGAGAGATGACGCTTAATTTCCTGGGCGTCACGGGTGCGTTGGCAGCCATCCTGTTCATTTACCAGCTGGGCGCGGTACTGAAGCGGGCCGCCGAGTACCAATATCCGCGCGGACTGGTCTTGCAGTTGTTCATGCTCGGTGCGGCGGAGAATTTTTCCTTGTTATTGCCCCTGGGATTGCTCCTGGGCGTGGTGCTGGCGCTCGGGCGCCTCTATCACGATAGCGAGATGGCCGCGGCTCAGGCCTGCGGCTACGGCCGGGGACGAGCCTGGTTTCCGGTCCTCCTTTTGGCGCTCCCGGTGGCCGCCCTGAGCGCTTGGCTCAACCTGCAGTTCGCGCCCCAGGCGGCCCAGCGCCGAGTGGCGCTCACCGCCGAGGCGGTGCGGGCCGGTCTGGCCGTGCCGATCACGCCGGGGCGCTTTCGCAGCTTTGACGGCGGGCGTACCGTGGTCTATGCACGCGCGGCCGATGCGGCCGGCGTGTTGCAGCGGGTATTCATCAAGCAGGGCGGCAATAAGGTAGGCGTTGATTCGCCCTTGGTCACGACGGTCGCACAGCGAGCACGCCGGGAGATCGGCCCGGACGGACTCAGCCAGAGTATCGTGCTGCTGGACGGGGAACGGAGCGAAGGCGTGCCGGGCACGCGTCGTTACCGCTTCCTCAGGTTCGCGGAACTACGCGTACCGCTGGAGATCCCCGAACCGGTGGCTCAGGGCCAAAGGCTCGATGAACGCGAGACCGCCGATCTGATCGGCAGCAACGCGACTCGCGATCGCGCCGAGCTGCAGTGGCGGTGGGGGTTTCCGGTCATGGTGCTGGTGGCCGCGGGCTGCGCGATGGCCATCGGCCGGCTGCGCCCGCGCCAGGGTCGCTACGAGCGGGTCTGGCCGGCGGTGCTGATCTTTGCCCTATACGGCAACCTCGCTATCGCAGCGCGCACCTGGTTCGAACACGGCGTGAGCCCTGCGGTGCTCGGCATCTGGTGGGTGCACGTGCCCATCATCGCCCTGTGCCTGTGGCTGGCGAGAAGATACGCGTGAGTGTGCTCAGCCGCTACGTGGCGCGCACGGTGCTCGGCGCGATCATCCTGGTCATGGCCGTATTGCTGGTGCTCGGTGTTCTCTTTAATTTTATAAGCGAGCAGGGCGCCATCGGAGTCGGCCATTACGACATGGTCGAGGGCCTGGTGCACAGCCTGCTCACCGTGCCGCGTTTTGCGCTCAATGTGTTTCCGGTGGGAGTACTGGTCGGTGCCATGCTCGGTGTCGGGGCGCTGGCGCGCAGTCACGAGCTGACCGCCATGCGATCGGGCGGGATGTCGAAGTGGCGAATGGCCCTCACCATGCTGGGGTGCGGGGCGATCCTGCTGATCGCGGGCCTGGCGGTAGGGGAGTACGTCGCGCCAAGATTCGAGCAGCTGGCCGATGAGCGCAAGGCGCTTGCCCGCTACGAAAACCTCAGCCTGGCCGGAAGTGGTGGCGCCTGGGTGCGCGACGGGAACTTGCTCATCAACGTTGCGGAGCGCTCGAGCATCAGCGAGTTTGGGGGCATGCTGATTTTCGAGCTCACCCCCGACAACCGCTTGGCGGCGGTGGCCCGTGCGCACCGCGCGACCCAGAGCGTGGGTACCAGCTGGGAGCTGGGCGATTATTCGGAATCGCGTTTTTCCGGCGATTCGGTGGACGGCCAGCACGAGGCCCGCCACCGACTGGTTTCGGCCGCCAGCGTGGGTTTTTTGCAGCTGGCGGTGGTGGAACCCAGCGAGATGTCATTCCGTGCGCTGTACCACGCGATTCGGTATCTGCGCGCCAACGACCTGGACACGCGCACCTACCAGTTGGCCCTTTGGTCAGGCTTGGCACGGAGTCTGGCGATTCCGTTCGCGGTCCTGTTCGCATTGCCTTTCGGCTTCGGTGTCATGCGCTCCTCGGGCAGTGGGGCGCGCAGCACCATGGGCCTGGGGATCGGCCTGGTGTACTTCTTTCTTCAGCGCACGATCGATAGCGGCACGGTGGAATTTAGTCTAAATCCCCTGGTGATGGCCTGGGTGCCGACCCTGATGCTCGCCCTTGCTGCTGTGGTGCTATTGCTGCGCACCCGCTGAGGTGGCGGCAGCGGCTTCGATTCGCGCCCGGTGCGTGCGCAGGATCCGTCGTGTCTCCCCGACCGAGGGCCGCTGGGGCAGGCGGGCTATCAGCTCGCCGAGCTCGTGCCATTTGCGCCCCCACTGCAGTAATCGCACGGCATCCTCGACCACCGGGAGAGCGGCCGCGCTCAGCGGGCTCGCTGGCGGGGGCGTCGGGTCGGGCGGTGAATTTCTGCCCGCGCGCGTGGGGATCGCGGCCGCGGGGCGGATTCCCCGGGCGCGTGAGCGGCCCGAGCGTGAGCGGCGCGTGTCATTGATGGCCGGGTCGGGAGCCGGCAAAACCTCGGATTGCTCGTTCTGCGGATCAGCCAACGGCAGGTGGCGGCCGGCCGGCTGGAGGCCCACCAGATTGGCCAGAAAGAGCATTTGTTCAAGGGCGAGCGCGAATGCAAAATCGCCGCTCGCGTTGCGCTCGGCCAGGGCACGCGCCAGTTCCGCGACCTTCTGGCGCGCCAACTGTACGATCCACGGCGCTGGCCGCTCATGCGCCGGCCAGGGCTGAACGTGCCAGTAATGCGCATCGTCGAGCGCCAGATACCGGGTGTGCAGTTCCAGGCTCAGTTGCCAGCGCGACAGCAGCGTGCGAACGCGCTCGGCATTGCCCTTGGGGTCGTCGGGTTCTCGGGCCATGCGAGCAGCGTAGGCCCGCCCGAGCGCGGGCAGGCGTACGCGGCTCACACTTCTTTAGGGGCAGAACCAGGCCCGCGGCTCTAAACGGCCCGGTTATTCCCTGCACTCCCCGCCCGGGGTCCGGATTAAAGCAAAAAGCAAATTAGCACATCGCCCGGACCGCGAGCATCGGCCAGAGCGATGCTCGGCATTTCTCGAGCGCAAGCTACTTCGGCAGTTCGCCCAGTCGGAGCGGAGCCATGCCGCCGCGGACCAGATCGTAATCCGCGCGCAAGTAGGCATGGCGCTGACGCAGCAATGAGGGCAGGGCGGCTGGCAAATGTCCGGACAGCGCCACCGGGATGCCCCGGGGCAGGGCCGGCGTACTGCCTCCGCCCGGGTCGGGAAGACTCCCGCCCCAGATCGAGCCGCGCTCGCCCGGGTGCAGTTGAAGACTGGGCGCATACCAAAGGTATGGGGCCTGAGAAAGAAACGCCGCCCATTGGCTGTAGGAGGAGATCGAGCAGACCAGCAGGTCGGCATCGGCCAAAGCCAGCAGATCCGAGCAGTCCGAGTCGGAAATATCCGCCGTGGTCACACAGGGCACCGCCTCGAGGAGCGGCTGGAGTTGTCGCGCAGTGCCGTCGCTGACCACCAGGAATTGCGCCTGAGTGCCGAACTCTCGCTGCAGGTTGCGCGCCACGTTGACGTACCACTCCATGGGCAGGACCGTATTCCACACCCCGCGGTAATCCTGCACGCCCTCGGACGGTCGGAAGTCACCGAAGCGCACGTGCATGCCGATCGTGAGGCGGTCCGGATCGAGCCGGCCGGCCAGCCGAACCAGGTTGCGCGCGGCGTAGCGGCTGGTCTGCAGGATCGCGCGCATATGCATACGCGCCGCTTCGATGTGCATGTAGCCGCCCCACATGCCGGTGGTAACAAACACATAGGCGCGCCGCTCGAGGAGCCGCTGCTCGGCGGCGAACCCGCGCAGAGCCTGGAGCACATCACCGGCGCCGTGCCTGCGCCAGTCCGCCTCAGTGAATTCGACGCGCGGCAGCATCCAGGGCAGGGTGCGATTACGGAGCCAGTCGTAGCGCGGCGTACCAAAATGACGCCAATAGCGCCGGCGGTTCAGGCCAAATGCGGGCGGGAAGCAGTGCGCGTCGAGCAACTGCGCCGCGAGCAGTGCGCGTGCCCAGGGGATCAGCTCGTTGCCCAGTCCATACCCGCGATTGCGGACTTGAGCGATGCAATAGCG
Organism: uncultured Gammaproteobacteria bacterium; assembly: GCA_963789365.1. Classification (GTDB taxonomy): domain Bacteria; phylum Pseudomonadota; class Gammaproteobacteria; order Steroidobacterales; family Steroidobacteraceae; genus FEN-1191. The sequence goes on along the minus strand of CAWBKJ010000004.1, from coordinate 758,291 downwards.
GATGTGCAAGCGAGGGCTCCGAGGCCGTATTCGGGCCGCGTGATCATATCAGCCCGGTCTGCTAGGCTGACAACGGTTCAGCAACGGAGCCGCGCCATGGGAATTTATGACATCGAGGTGCGCACGCTGGAGGGTGCGGAACAGAAGCTTGGCGATTACGCCGGGCAGGTGCTGTTGATTGTCAATGTCGCCAGTCGTTGCGGCTTCACGCCGCAGTACGCCGGGCTCGAGGCGCTCAACGTGCGTTATCGCGATCGCGGACTGGCCGTGCTGGGTTTCCCCTGCGATCAATTTGGGCACCAGGAACCCGGGGATGCGGCGGAGATCCGCGAATTCTGTTCACTCAACTATCAGGTGAGTTTTCCCCTGTTTGCCAAGATCGACGTCAACGGCGCAAGCGCCCATCCGCTCTACAAACTCCTCAAGGCCGCGCGTCCCGGATTGCTGGGCAGCGAGGCCATCAAATGGAATTTCACGAAATTTCTCGTCGGCCGCGACGGTGCCGTGCTGAAGCGCTACGCGCCGGCCGACAAGCCGGAGAGTCTGGGCACCGATATCGAGGCCAGTCTGGCCGCGGCCTCAGCTTGAGACACCGGCCAGAAGCAGCCAGGTGGCCACCACCGTGTCGGGATTGAGCGAGAGACTGTCGATCCCCTGATCTACCAGCCAACGGGCCAGGTCCGGATGGTCGGAGGGCCCCTGGCCACATATGCCGATGTACTTGCCCTGCTTATGGCAGGCGGAAATCGCCATGGCCATCAGTGCCTGCACGGCGCTGTTGCGCTCATCAAAACTCCCCGCCACCAGCGCCGAGTCGCGATCTACGCCGAGAGTCAGCTGCGTCAAGTCATTCGAGCCGATGGACATGCCGTCGAAGAACTGTAGAAATTCTTCGGCGCAAAGCGCATTGCTCGGCAGCTCGCACATCATGATGAGCTTCAGGTCCTCGACGCCGCGCTTGAGGCCATTGGCCGCGAGCAGCTCGGTGACCTGCTGTGCCTCCCTGACCGTGCGCACGAAGGGCACCATGACCTGCACATTGCGCAGTCCCATGTCCTCCCTTACGCGCCGCAACGCCGCACACTCGAGCTCAAAACAGCCGCGGAAGGCCTCGTCCACATAGCGGGCGGCGCCGCGAAATCCGAGCATCGGATTTTCCTCGTGCGGCTCGTAGCGCGCGCCGCCGATAAGATTTGCGTATTCGTTTGATTTGAAGTCGGAGAGCCGCACGATCACCGGCTCGGGTGCGAAGGCCGCTGCGATCTGCGCCACGCCTTCGGTCAGGCGATCGACAAAGAAGCTGACCGGGTCCGCATAGCCCGCGATGCGCTGGCGAATGGTCTTCTTGAGAGTCGGATCCTGCTGATCGAACTCGAGCAGCGCGCGCGGATGCACTCCAATCATGCGGTTGATGATGAATTCCAGTCGGGCCAGGCCTACGCCCTGGTGCGGCAGAGCGGCGAATGCAAAGGCACGATCGGGATTGCCAACGTTCATCATGATCCGCAGTGGCGCCGCGGGCATGGTGTCGTGTGCGATCTGTTGCTGCTCGAAATCCAGCAGCCCCTCATAGATGTATCCGGTGTCGCCCTCCGCGCAGCTGACCGTGATTTCCTGGCCGTCGTGGATGAGTTGCGTAGCGTTCCCGCAACCCACTACTGCCGGCACGCCAAGTTCGCGCGCGATGATCGCGGCGTGACAAGTGCGCCCGCCGCGGTTGGTGACAATGGCGGCGGCGCGCTTCATCACCGGTTCCCAATCCGGATCGGTCATGTCCGCGACCAGCACCTCGCCGGCCTGCATCTGCGCCATGCCGGACGCATCGCGTATGACGCGGGCGCGGCCGCTGCCGATGCGTCCGCCGATGCTGCGACCTTCGGCGATGACTTTGGAGCGCCCCCGCAGTGTGAAGCGCTGTACCACGCGGCCGACGCGACTGTGCACCGTCTCGGGCCGCGCCTGCAGGATGTAGAGCTTTTTATCGCTCCCGTCATAGGCCCATTCGATGTCCATGGGGCACTCATAGTGCTGCTCGATCAGCAGCGCCAAACGCGCCAGCTCCTCGACGGTATCGTCCGAGAGCGAAAAGCGCGCTCGGTCGGGCTCCGGCACCGGCACCGTGCACACGCCCGTGGCGCTGCCGGCCTCCGCGTAGATCATCTTCACGGCTTTGGAGCCCAGATTCCGGCGCAGAATCGCCCGACGGCCGGCGCGTAAGGCCGGCTTGTAGACGTAGAACTCGTCCGGGTTGACGGCGCCTTGCACCACGGGTTCGCCCAGTCCGTAGGCACTGGTCACGAACACCACGTCGCGAAAGCCCGAATCCGTGTCCAGCGTGAACATGACGCCGCTGGAGCCCAGATCGCCGCGCGCCATGTGCTGGACACCGACCGACAGCGCCACCTCGTCGTGATTGAATTTCTGGTGGACGCGATAGGCGATCGCCCGGTCGGTAAACAGCGAGGCATAGACTTCATGCATGGCGCGAAGCAAGGCCGGCTCACCGCGCACGTTTAGAAAAGTCTCCTGCTGACCGGCGAAGGACGCCTCCGGCAAGTCCTCCGCGGTCGCCGAGGAACGCACGGCGACACTGATGCCTGCACCGCCGTCCATTTGGCGCCAGCTTTCCAGCACCGCCTGCTGCAGCTCCGGAGAGAAGGGCGTGGCGAGTATCCACTCACGGATGCGCTTGCCGCAGGCAGCCAGCGCCCTGACATCCTCGACGTCGAGTCCGCCCAGCGTGGAGCTGATGCGCCGATCGAGCTCCCCTGCCTTGAGGAAGTCGCGGTAGGCCTCGGCGGTGGTCGCAAAGCCGCGCGGCACGCGCACGCCAAGCTGAGTCAGGGCCCGCAGCATTTCGCCAATCGAGGCGTTCTTGCCGCCGACGCGGGCGACATCGCCAAGGCCAACTTCATCAAAGGAAAGAACGTATGGTGTCACCGAATCCGTCCAATCATGGTGCCTGGGCTTATTGTCCACGATTTCACGACGTGGGACACTGCGATGTTCAAACACACGGACCGGCAGCAGGGCACCTAAGTTGAGCAAGCGTACGGTATTTTTCGTCTCTGACCAGACCGGTGTCACCGCCGAGACTATGGGTCACAGCCTATTGACGCAGTTTGATCGGGCCGATTACCAATCGATTACACTGCCCTTTATTGCCACAGTGTCGCAGGCCGCCGAGGTCGTGCAACGCATCGATATGGCAGGGCGCGACAGCGCGTTGCGTCCCATCGTGTTCGCGACCCTCGTGGACGACGCGGTGCGCGCGGTCGTGCAGCAGGCCAACGCATTGGTTCTGGATTTCTTTGCCGCTTTTTTGGGTCCGCTGGAGACCGAGCTTGCCATGCCTTCGGCTCACGCCAGTGGCCGTGCGCACGGGATGGCCGATCTGGCCGCGTACACGGCGCGCATCAATGCCACCAATTTTGCGCTTGCCAATGACGACGGCACCGGAGCGCGTGATTACGCGCGCGCCGATGTAGTGCTGATCGGCGTGTCACGATCCGGAAAAACGCCCACCTGCCTGTACTTGGCCCTGCAATACGGTGTCTATGCCGCCAACTATCCTCTGGCCGACGAAGACCTCGACGCCGGCGGGCTCCCGGCGGTGCTGGCGCCGCACCGTCACAAGCTGTTCGGACTGACGATTGGCCCGGAGCGCCTGCAGCAGATCCGCCACGAACGACGCCCGGACAGTCGGTATGCATCGCTCCCGCAGGTGGAATTTGAGCTGCGGGCCGCGCTCGCGTTATTCACGCGCGTGGGCGTGCCGTACCTTGACACGACCGAATGCAGCATCGAGGAAATCGCCAGCCGCATCCTGGATCGCAAACGGCTCGAGCGTCGCGTGCGCCTCTAGCTCTGCAGCAGATTACGCCGGCGGTGGCGGGTGCAGAAAGGCCCAGGGCGAACTTTCCCCGCCGGGCGGGACGTTCACCTCGATGAGCACCGGCGACCCGGCCGCGAGTGCGCGTTCCAGTACCGGTGCGAGTGATTCCGGAGTGCTGGCGCGCAGACCCAGCACCCCGAAGCTTTCCGCAAGCTTGACGAAGTCCGGGTTGTGCAGGTCCACGCCCAAAAGTCGGCCGTGATACTTATCCTGCTGGTCGCGCCGTACATTTCCGTAGCCTGAATTGTTGAACACGAGGCTGACCAGGTTGATCCGGTACTGTACGGCGGTCGCCAATTCCTGCGCGCCGAACAGAAATCCTCCGTCGCCACTGACGGAGATCACCGCCTTGTCGGGATGAGCGACCTTGACCCCGAGCGCGGTGTTGAAGCCGAAGCCCAGATTGTCCTGGTACCCGCAGGTCACGTACTGGCGTGGCTTGTAGACCGGAAAGCCAAAGCGGGCTGTGAAGCCGACCTGTGAAATCTCCTCGCAGAAGTACCCGTCGCGAGGTAACAGCTCCCGAATCACGTTCAGGTAGGCCATCTGCGGCGAGACGGACTGTATGGCCGCCCGGGCCCGCTGCTTGATCGCCGTGAGCTGTGCGGCCTGCGAGGGGCGCGCCTTGATCATGGGCCCCAGGGCCCTGATCAGTGCGCGGCTGCCCAGGGCGGCGTCGGTCACGAGGCCGACCTCGGGCCGCAGGCGCACCATCTCGGTGGGGTCAATGTCGATGCGCACGACCTTCAGGTCCTTTGGAAACCAGCGCCAGCGCAAATACTGCAGCTCCAGCCGGCTGCCAATGCCGATCAGCAGGTCGCAGCGCGCCCAATACTCCCAGGCGGCTACCGCGGACAAGCCGTAGGGCGACTCCTCACTGACCACGCCCTTGCCGCTGCGATGCGCAGTCACCGGAGCCTGCAGCAGCTCGGCGAGCTCGAGCACCGAGTCGGCGGCAGCCAGAGCCCCTGCGCCCACCATGATGAGCGGTCGCCGGGCGGCGGCGATGAGCCTGGCGGCGGCGGCAACGGAGGCCGGATCGGGCGCGGGGGGTGGGAGCGGCGCGAGCGGAGGCACCGGGGTCACATCCGATTGCATGCCGAATACGTTCCACGGCGCTTCAACCGCCACCGGCCGGACGCGTCCGCTGCGCAGCTGCCGGAATGCCTCGGCCATGATGGTGCCCGCTTCGCTCGGATGGTTGATGCGCTCTGACCATTTGGTGAGTCCACGCAGCAGCGCCAGCTGGTCCGGCAGCTCATGGAGCTGCCCGCGACCCTGGCCGATCAGGTGGGCCTGGATGTTGCCGGTGACGCAGAGCACCGGCGTCGTGGCGCCGTAGGCCGTGCACAGTGCGGCACCGGCATTGAGGACGCCGGGTCCCGGTACCACGGTACACACGCCGACGCGCCCGGTCGCCTTGGCGTATCCATAGGCCATGTAGCCGGCGCCTTGCTCGTGGCGCGCGGTTATGAAGCGCAATCGCTCCTGGCGCTGCGCCATGGCGTCGATGAGATCGTAGGTGTGCGCCCCGGGAATGCCAAAAACGGTGTCCACGCCGTGCGCCAGCAGGGAATCGGCGATCACCTGGCCGGTGGTCTGGACGCTCATCGGGCAGCTGAGGGCATGAAGGGCGGCGCTACCGGCCAGAAAAGCGCGGCTCGCGCTTTTCCAGAAACGCGGCGACGCCCTCCCGAAAGTCCTCGCTGTCTGCGCATTGCATCTGTGCGGCCGCTTCGGCGCGCACGGATTGTGCATAGTCGACGGCGGGCGCGTGTCGCAGCAGTTTCTTGGTATGCCGGATGGCCAGCGGCGCGCGCGCTGACAGTCGGCCCGCCCATTTGAGCGCCGCTGTCGGTGGCCGCGCCCTTCGCGACCACCCGGTTGACCAGGCCAAGCTCCCGGCAGCGTGCTGCCGGGATGCGCTCGCAGTCCACCGCCAGCTCGAAGGCGCGGCGCGCGCCGAGCTGGCGTTCCAGCAGCCAGTTGATTCCGCCGTCCGGTATCAAGCCGATGTTGTGGAATGGCAAGGTAAAATAGGCATCCTCGGCCATGACTACCAGATCGCTGGCGAGCACGTAGGCGCAGCCGATCCCGGCCACCAACCCCTCGACCGCCGCGATCACCGGCTTGCCAGTGTCCATGATGACCCGTAGGCCGGCGCCATATTCTTCTTCGAGTTGCCGGCGCACTTCATCACCCGTGATCTGGCGCGGGTCCATCGCCTTGAGATCGGCCCCTGCGCTGAACGCGCGGCCAGCGGCGCTGATGACCAGGGCCGATACCGCGGCATCGGAGGCCGCGCGTTGCAGCGCTGCGGCCAGCTCCAGGCGCAGTGCCTGGTTGAAGGCATTGAGCACTTCCGGCCGGTTGAGGGTGATCAGCGCCAACGCATCGCGCTGCTCGTAGAGAACGACTGGGGCAGGGGCCGTCATCTACGCTCTCTGAGTTGACGCAGACTGGGTACGAAGAAGTCAGGTGTGAGATCGATATCGGCCACCCCGGCCGGCGCATAGCGGGAAAGATCGGTGATGCCGTGCGCCGCGAGTAATTCATCGTCTATGTAGAAGTGGCCGGTCGTGGTGCGCGCATCGCTCGTCAGGATCAGGTAGGCGGCATCCGCCATGATCTGTGGCGAGCGCAGTGCCCCGACGGGCAGATGTTCCTTGAGCATCGCCATCGCTGCGGTATCAATGGCGGTTCGCGGCCACAGGGCGTTCGCGCCAACGCGGCCGCGAAATTCCCCGGCCACCCCGAGCAGCACCAGGCTCATGCCGAATTTGGCCATCGAGTATGCCACGTGCGGCGCAAACCAGCGCTCCTCCATCGTCAGCGGCGGCGAGATCGACAGCAGGTGCGGATTGCCGGCCTTGAGCAGATGCGGGAGCGTCTTTTGCGCGACCAGGAAGCTGCCGCGCGCGTTGACGGCGTGCATCAGGTCGAAGCGCTTCATCGGCGTCGCAAGAATCGGCGTCAGGCTGATGGCGCTCGCATTGTTGATGCAGATGTCGATGCTGCCAAATCGCGCCACCGTGGCCGCCACGGCCGCCTCGACTTGCTCCTCACTGCGGATATCGCAAAGCAGCGCCAGGGCTCCGCCGCCGGCGGCCTCGATCTGTGCGGCGGCGGTATGAATCGTGCCGGGCAGGGTGGGGTGAGGCGCGTCGGTCTTGGCGGCGACAGCGATGTTGGCCCCGTCGCGGGCCGCGCGCAGCGCGATCGCCAGGCCAATGCCCCGCGAGGCACCGCTTATAAAGAGAGTCTTGCCCCGGAGGCTCTGCATTGACTAACCGTCAGCCGGGCTGCCGCGGCAGGAAATCCTGTCGGCGGCCTGTCTGCGCACCGGGCGGCCCATCGAGTAGTGGCTCATGCCGCGACACCCGCGGTGGCGAATAAGGGGCGACATTATAACCGTGGGGCCTGACCGGCGCAGTTGCTTGCGGTAGGGCCGGCAGTGGCCGGCGCTGCCGGCAAAGCGCTTATAATGAGGACAAATGAGCCATCCACGCAGTGCCGGCGCGCAGTTTCGGCAGGTGTTGCGCGAAGAGCAGCCCCTGCAGCTGGCCGGTGCGATCAACGCCTACACCGCACGCCTCGCCGAGGCGGTTGGCTTTCGCGCGCTCTACCTGTCGGGCGGCGGCGTGGCCATGAATTCCCTTGGAGTGCCCGACCTCGGCATCAGCAACCCGGAAGATGTGCTCACCGACATTCGCCGCATTACCGACGCCACGCCAGCGCCGCTCCTCGTCGATGCCGATACCGGCTGGGGTGGAGCATTCAATATTGCCCGCACCGTGCGCGCGTTCATCAAGGCCGGTGCGGCTGGATTTCACATCGAGGACCAGGTGCAGTCCAAGCGCTGCGGCCATCGCCCGGGCAAGGAAATCGTCTCCAAAGAGGAAATGGTGGACCGGATCAAGGCGGCAGTAGATGCCCGCAGCGACGATCAGTTCATCATCATGGCCCGCACCGATGCGCTGGCGAGCGAAGGGCTCGACAGGGCGATAGAGCGGATGCAGGCCTGCGTCGAGGCCGGAGCGGACATGGTCTTCCCGGAAGCGGTGACCGAGTTATCGATGTATCGGCGCTTTCGGGACGCCGTGAAGGTGCCGATCCTGGCCAATATCACCGAGTTTGGCCACACGCCCCTCTATACCCGGGACGAGCTGGGGGCTGCCGGCGTGGACATCGTGCTCTATTGCTGCTCGGCCTACCGCGCAATGAACGCCGCGGCGCTCAAGACCTATCAGATAATCCGCAGCACCGGCAGCCAGCGCGATGCCCTGCCCCTGATGCAGTCCCGTGCCGACTTGTACCGCTATCTGGACTATCACGCCTACGAAGAGAAGCTCGATGAATTGTTCGCCGCCGGCAAGCAGCCATAAAACGCGCCGATCAGCCCAGGGCACCGGCCGATGAGCGCGCCGGTCGCGTCTTCGAGCTTCACGCCGAAGAAATCGGTCGCCCTGTCCGGCGTTGTGGCCGGCACAACGGCCTTGTGCACGGTCGGGCGTACCGGCAATGACCTGCATTATCGCGGCTACAACATCCTGGAAATCGCCGAGGCCTGCGAGTTCGAGGAAATCGCCTACCTGCTGATCCACGGCAAGCTTCCCACGGCGGCGGAATTGGCGGCCTATAAGCGCAAGCTCCGGTCGCTGCGCGATTTGCCACAATCGCTCCGCGCCGTGCTCGAACTATTACCCGCCACAACCCATCCGATGGACGTGATGCGCACCGCGGTCTCGGCGCTGGGCTGCCTGCTGCCAGAGCAGGAGGATCAGAACCTGGCCGGGGCACGTGACATCACCGACCGGCTCGTGGCCTGCCTGGGCTCGGCACTGTGTTACTGGCACCACTACTCGCGTGAGGGCGTGCGCATCGAGCTGCAGACCGAGGATGAATCGGTGGGGGCGCATTTCCTGCATTTGCTCCATAGGCGCCCGCCCCCTTCGGCCTGGGTGCGGGCCATGCACACCTCGCTTATTTTGTACGCCGAGCATGAATTCAACGCCAGCACCTTTGCGGCCCGCGTCATTGCCGGCACCGGCGCCGACATCTACTCGGCCGTTACCGGGGCGATTGGCGCTCTGCGCGGGCCGAAACACGGCGGCGCCAATGAGATGGCGCTACAGATTCAGCAGCGTTATCAGAGCGCCGATCAGGCCGAGGCCGATATTCGTGCACGCGTGGCGCGCAAGGAGGTCGTGATCGGCTTTGGGCATCCGGTGTACACCATTGCCGACCCGCGCAATGCGGTGATCAAACAGGTGGCGCGCGGGCTGGTGGAGGCGAGCGGGGACATGCGCATGTACCAGGTAGCCGAGCGGCTCGAGGCGGTCATGGCCGAGATCAAGCGGCTATTCCCGAATTTGGACTGGTACAGCGCGGTGGCCTATCACGCGATGGGGATACCGACGGCCATGTTCACCCCGCTGTTCGTGATCTCGCGTACCACGGGGTGGGGCGCTCATGTGATCGAGCAGCGCCAGGACGGCAAGATCATCCGGCCGAGTGCTCAGTACACCGGGCCAGAAGATCAGAAATTCCTGCCCCTAGACCAAAGAGCCTAGGCCGGCAATGAGCGGCCACGATGCGCGATCCGCCGAGCGCCCGCAACCCGACCCACTGCTGGCGGCAATCGCAAGCTACGCCCGGGACGCGAGCATCCGGAGCGAACTCGCCTATGAGACCGCGCGCTACTGTCTGATGGATACGCTGGCCTGCGCACTGCAGGCCTTGCGATATCCGGCCTGCACCCGCTTACTGGGGCCGGTGGTGCCCGGCGCAACGCTTCCGGGGGGCGCGCGCGTTCCCGGGCTTGACCTGGAGCTCGAGCCGGTACAGGCGGCCTTCAACATCGGCGCCATGGTGCGCTGGCTCGATTTCAACGACACCTGGCTGGCGGCGGAATGGGGCCATCCATCGGACAACCTGGGGGCGATACTTGCGATCGCCGATTACCAGGCGCGCGGCGGCGCAGCGAGTCCGAAAGCCGCGCCGCGCGTGCGTGATGTGCTCACCGCGATGATCAAGGCGCACGAGATCCAGGGCGTTCTGGCGCTGGAGAACAGCTTCAACCGTGTGGGTCTCGATCATGTGCTGCTGGTCCGGGTGGCCTCCGCGGCGGTGGCAAGCGCGATGCTGGGAGCCGGCCTCGAGCAGGTCATCAACGCGGTCTCGAACGCCTGGGTCGATGGCGGGGCGCTGCGCACCTATCGTCATGCCCCTAACACCGGCTCGCGCAAGAGTTGGGCGGCGGGTGATGCGACGGCGCGGGGCGTGCGCCTGGCCTTGCTGGCGCTCACGGGCGAAATGGGCTATCCGTCGGCCCTATCGGCGCCGCAATGGGGCTTTCAGGATGTGCTGTTCAAGGGCCAGCCGCTGGCCATTCCGCAGGCCTTCGGAAGTTACGTGATGGAGAACGTGCTGTTCAAGATCAGCTATCCCGCGGAGTTTCATGCGCAAACCGCCGTGGAGTGTGCGATGCAGCTCCATCCCCAGGCGCGGGATCGCCTGGAGGAGATTGAGCGCGTCGTGATCGAGACCCAGGAGCCGGGTGTTCGCATCATCGACAAGACCGGGCCGCTCGCCAATCCCGCCGACCGCGATCACTGCCTGCAATACATGACGGCGGTGCCGCTGATATTCGGCCGGCTCACGGCTGCCGATTATGAGGATCGCGTGGCCGGCGATCCGCGGATCGATGCCTTGCGTGCGCGGATGATAGTCAGGGAGAATGCGACCTTCACCGCCGAGTATTACGAGCGTGCCAAGCGCTACATCGGCAATGCCGTGCAGGTGCATTTCAAGGACGGCTCCAGCACGGCGCGGGTGCAGGTAGACTACCCCATTGGCCATCGGCTGCGGCGTGCGGAAGGTTTGCCGCTGCTGGTCAGGAAATTTGAAGAAAGCGTCCGCGCGCATTACGCGAGCTCGCAAGCGCAACGGATTCAGTCCTGCTTCGCTGATCCGCAGGCCCTGGAGCAGATGCCCGTGGATGAACTGATGAGCCTGCTGGTCAAGTCGAGCCGAGAGGGAGAGCAAAACTCATGAAGATTCTGGTCGGTATCAAACGGGTCGTCGATTACAACGTGCGCGTGCGCGTCAAGCCCGACGGCAGCGGCGTGGCGCTCGATGGCGTCAAGATGAGCATCAATCCGTTTGATGAAATTGCGCTCGAGGAGGCGCTGCGTATCAAGGAACGCAGTCAGGCAAGTGAAGTTATCGCCGTGGCCCTAGGACCAGACGATGTGCAGACCCAGTTGCGCAGCGCGCTGGCCATGGGCGCTGATCGCGCCATCCTGGTCAAATGCGATGGTCCGCTCGAATCGCGCGACGTGGCTCGTACGCTCCTGGCGGTCATCGAACAGGAACAGGTGGGCCTGGCCATCCTCGGCAAGCAGGCCATTGATGATGACGCCGGTCAGACCGGGCAGATGTTGGCCGCGCTGTGGGGCCGACCGCAGGCCACTTTTGCCTCGAAGATCGAGATTAAGGAGGGTGCGGCCGTGGTGACTCGCGAAGTCGACACCGGACTGGAGACCCTGGAGATCGACCTGCCGGCGGTGGTCACCACCGACTTGCGCCTGAACGAGCCGCGCTACATCAAATTGCCGGATATCATGAAGGCGAAGAAAAAGCCGCTGGCCATCACTGACATGGCAGCGCTGGGCGTGAACAGCACGCCACAGTTCAAGGTCGTCAAGACGGAATCACCACCACAGCGCTCGCGTGGCATTCTGGTCAAGGACGTGTCGGAACTGGTCGCAGAAATGCGCAAGCGTGGGGTGGTGCCATGAGCAAGGTGTTGATCGTAGCCGACCATGACGGCGTCCGTATCGGCACGGGCACGGCCCGCTGTGTGACGGCCGCCGGCAAGCTGGGCGCCGCGGAAGTCCACGTGGCAGTGCTCGCCATGCCCGCTGCGGCAATCGCCGCGCAGGCCGCCGAGATCAGCGGTGTCGGCAAGGTGCTGGCGGTCGAGCGCCCCGAGAACGCCCAGCCGCTGGCTGCGGTACTGGCGCCGCAGGTGGTTAAATTGGCGGCGAACTACGATTACGTACTGGCCCCCTCCAACACATTTGGCAAGGATCTGCTGCCGCGTGTCGCCGCTTTGCTGGGTGTCGGCCAGGTGAGCGACCTGATGTCCGTCGAAGGACCTCATACCTTCAAGCGGCCAATCTACGCCGGCAACGCCATCGTCACGGTCGAATCGCCCCCGGACGTGAAACTGGTGGCCACGATCCGCACGGCCTCCTTTGCGGCTGCGCCCGGCGGGGGCTCGGCACCCGTCGAAGCGGTCAGCACCGATGCCAATGTGCCGACCCACACGCGTTTCGTGAGCCTGAGTGCGCCGAAGAGTGATCGCCCGGATCTGCAATCGGCGGCGCGCGTGGTCTCGGGTGGTCGCGCGCTAGGCAGCTCGGATAATTTCAAGATCATCTTTGCGCTGGCCGACCGGATCGGGGCGGCCGTGGGCGCTTCGAGAGCCGCGGTCGACGCCGGCTATGTGCCCAGTGCCATGCAGGTTGGGCAGACCGGAAAAATCATCGCACCGGCGCTGTATGTCGCGGTCGGTATTTCGGGCGCGATCCAGCACCTCACCGGGATCAAGGACGCGCGCACGATTGTGGCGATCAATAAGGATGCGGAGGCGCCGATTTTCGAGGTGGCCGACCTCGGATTGATCGGCGATCTGTTCAAGATCGTTCCTGAGCTGACGGAATTGCTCGCCCGTCCGAAAACCTGAGACCTCGGAGCCTAGGCATGCGAAACGAACGGAAGCGATGGGTGCCAAGTACGCCGCTGTGGGCCATTGTCATGAGCGGCGCAGGCGCGCTGAGTTGCGTGGTGGCCTATGCCGGCGGCGCTCCTGCTGCCGAGGGCACGGCCCCAGGTATCAGCATCGTGAACATGGATGTTAGCGTCAAGCCAGGCGATGACTTCTTCGGGTTCGTCAACGGTGCGTGGATAAAGCAGGCGGAGATCCCGGCCGATCGCAGTCGCTGGGGTGTGATCGATGAATTGCGGGAGCTCAATCAGCGGCGCACCTCCGAATTGATTCAGGGACTGAGCGCGATGCAGCCCGGCGCGGACCCTGAGCGCCGCAAGATTGCCGATTTTTACTCCAGCTTTATGGATGAGGCGGCGATCGAAAAGCTGGGCTACGCACCGCTCCGCCCGGCACTCGAGCACATCAAGGCCATCCGCGACCGCAAGCAATTGGCGCACTGGCTGGGCTCGACCGTGCGCGCGGACGTCGATGTACTGAACGCAACCAACGTGGAGACCAACAACATCCTGGGGCTGTGGGTGGCGCAGGACCTGGATAACCCGGCGCGCTACCTGCCGTTTCTCATGCAGGGCGGGCTGTCGATGCCTGACCGCGACTATTACCTGTCGCCGAGCGAGTCAATGCGCGAGATTCGCCGGCAATTTCTCGAGCACATCGAAACCGTGTTCAAGCTGGCCGGTTTCCCGGATCCCCACGCGGCGGCGGCGCGTGTCTACGCGCTGGAAATGCGCATTGCCGCGGTGCACGGCACGCGTGAGGAAACTGCCGATGTGGCAAAAGGCAACAACCACTGGCAACGCGCCGACTTTGATGCGCGCGCCCCGGGCATGGACTGGCAGCAGTTCTTCGCCGCCTCCGGCCTGGGAAAGCAACCGGAATTCGTGGTCTGGCAGCCTGGCGCCGTGACCGGCATTGCCGCGCTGGTGGGGGCGGCCCCTCTGGACGACTGGCGCAGCTACCTCAGTTTCCATGTCATTGAGCACTTGGGCCGCGTCCTGCCAAAGGGAGCGGTCGCCGAGGACTTTCACTTTTACGGTACGGTGCTACAGGGCACACCGCAACTGAGCGTGCGCTGGAAGCGTGCGGTCAATTCCACCAACGCAGCGTTGGGCGATGCCGTCGGCAAGCTCTACGTGGCGAAGTACTTCCCCCCGGAAGCCAAAGCGCAAATCACGGCGCTTGTGGACGCATTGCTCAAGGCATTCTCCCAGCGTATTGATCACCTGGATTGGATGTCGCCGCAGACCCGCGAGCAGGCGCACGCGAAGCTGGCGGCCCTTAAGGTTGGCGTCGGCTATCCAGATCATTGGATTGATTATTCGAGCCTGCGCATTGTGAGGGGTGACGCCTACGGGAACGCTGATCGGGCTGAACGCTTTGAGCTGGCGCGAAACCTCGCCAAGCTTGGGAAACCCGTGGATCGTTCCGAATGGGTAATGACGCCGCAGACGGTCAACGCAGTCAACCTGCCCGCGATGAACGCGCTGAATTTTCCGGCGGGCATTTTGCAGCCGCCACTGTTTGACCCGCGACGTGCGGCGGCACTTAATTTTGGCAATACCGGCGCCACGATCGGCCACGAGATCAGCCATAGCTTCGACGATCAGGGAGCGTTGTTCGACGCCGACGGGCGCTTTCGTAACTGGTGGACCAAATCGGATCTGGAGCGCTTTCAGGCCGCCGGGTCGCGGCTGGCCGCGCAGTACGACACCTATAAGCCATTTTCCGACCTGGCTGTGAATGGGCGCCTGACGCTGAGTGAGAATATTGCGGACGTCGCCGGCCTGTCGGCCGCGTATGACGCGTATCGACTGTCGCTAAAGGGTGTCGAGGAGCCGTCCGATCAAGGCTACACCGGCGACCAGCAGTTCTTTATTGGCTTCGCCTCGAGCTGGCGCGGCAAGCAGCGAGAGCCTGCCTTACGCCAGCAGATCATCACCGACGGTCATTCGCCCGAGGTATACCGCGCCGCCACGGTACGCAACATCGACGCCTGGTACCGGGCGTTCGACGTGCAGCCAGGGCAAAAGCTATATCTGGCACCGGCCGACCGGGTCCCGGTGTGGTAGCGGTATTCAGCCCCGCCTCATAGCTTGCTCAGCTCGCTTACCGCGCGCCGCGCCTCATCGATAGCCGCGTGGGCGTAGGCATTCCAGGCCGCGTCTGATCCGGCGATTGCCAGCCGGCCGACCCGGCGGCGGGCAAGTTCATTGAGTGGCGGGACCTGCTCGCGATCGAAGAGCGAGTTGAAGCCGTAGGCATATCCGTGTCCCCAGCGATTGACAGTGATCGCAGCGATGTCGCGGCCGGCATCGAAGCCGCCGGGCCCAAGCATGCGAGTGAGCTCGTCGCGCAGCCGGGCTTCGAAATCCGCAAAATTCATCGCGTAGAGCTGGGCACGCGCCGCGCGGTAGGCCCCGCGCATATCGAGACGGCTGCCTGGCACCGTGGGCGCGTGTACCAGGTGCAGCAGTATCGGCTCACTGGGAGTAAGCGGGCAGCGATAAGTGCCGAGGCTCACCGGATAATCGAGTTTGAGCTGCGAGTAGAAGCCCATGGGGTTGCTGATCTCATGGACGCCCAGCTTGACCCAAGGCTGCCAGTTGCGTACGGCAACGTTGACGTACACCAGCGGGGAGCGCACGCCCGCCGCAAGCGCCTCGCGTTGCGCAGGCTCCAGGTCGGTGCATATATAGGGCAGCATCGTGGCGTATCCGGCAAAGACGGCACAGCTGGCCTGCACCTTGTGGACTCGTCCTGCGCGAACGTAACCCACCTCAACATGTCTTGAAGTGCTTTTGATCGCCACCACCGTGCTGGACAGCCGCAGCCTAGTCGCCGACTGCTCGCGATCGAGGCGGGCGTAGTCGAACTTGGCGGTGACGATATCGCTCATTGTCTTGCCCGGAGCGGCTCCCGGAATTAACCGCCGCACCAGGAGCCGGGCGAGCGACGCATTGCCGTCCGGAAAATGATAGATATACGGCTCTTCCATCACCCCGCGTGATTCGGCAGTGAGCTTCAGGCCCAGCCCCTGAAACCCCGGGAATCCGGCCTGCATGGTATCCATCGCGGGCAGCTCGTCGATACCGATGCCAAAGAAATCATTGCTGCGGCCCTGCAGCGTATTGGCCGCCAGCTCGTCCAGACCCCAGTATTTCTTGATGAAATCCCGGTAGCTGATGTGTTCGAGAAGCGCAGTCTTGTCGCGCACCGACATGCCCGGCAGCACGTCGCGGTGCTCGGTGTAGAGCGCCAGCAGTTGCTTTTGACTGGCTAAGGGCAGCGGGATAGTCGGCAATGCACTCGGCCGCAGTGCGGGCGTTCAGCAGTTTCTTGGGAATTTCGTCCGCCGCCAGGCGCATCGGGTCCCCGCGCACCAGCCGGTCGCTGCCGAACGCTTCGCGCCCGAAGAATATGCCGCGCGACAGGCCGAGGCCCGGATACAGCGTGCGTTGAAAGGCGGTGTCGAACTGCCGCAGGTCCACTCCGATATCCGTGAGCAGCTGGCGCGCGCCCGCACTCCAGAGCGTCTGCGGTGACTGGATCGCCTCGCTCCCGCCGTAACCGATGAGCAAACGGCCGTCCACATTGAATTCATTGCGACGGGCATGACCGCCGAATTCGTCGTGATTGTCCAGCAGCAGGATGCGGGCATTCGGGTGCGCGGCGCGAAAGTAATGCGCGGCAGCCAGGCCGCTGATGCCGGCACCAATCACCACGAGATCGAAATGCTCCTCCGCCGGCAGGCCTTCGAGCTCATAGCGCTTGCCGTCGCGCACCCGATGAGCGGTTTCCAGGTCCGCTGGCGTGCTGCCGCGCCAGCCGGTAGCGGCAGGCGGGTAGGCTGGGCTCGACTGCTGCGCGCGCAGTGCCCCGGGCAGCAGGCCAGCGGCCACAGTCACGGCAAAGCCGTCGATAAATTCACGCCGTGTAATGCGATCGCTCATGCTCTCTCCGCGCAGGAATTCTAATGCAGGTGGCGCGCATAGATTTGTAATATGGGGACTGGCGGGGCGGGCTCGGCCGGCGCAACAATCGATGGGAGGATTGGAGCATGATCTACTTCCTGGCGCTGGTGCCGGCGACGATATTGACGATGCCCGGCTGCGGCGTGCTATTTCTGGCGCAGCGCGCTGAAGGCCCCCTGAAGTCTTTCGGAGGAGACCTGGGCTTTTGGGCTTTCACTCTGGCGGGATTGCTCGTGGTGAGAACCATCGTTGCCGTAGCGCGCGGCGAGAGTATGCACGCGATGATGGTGCGGGCTCAGGCGGGCTGCGAATCGGTGCGGCAGTGCCCCTACCTGCGCTCGTGGCGACATCCGCCACCAAACGGCACTGCGCGAGGCTTGCCCGATGCGCCCCTGCCGGCCACTCCCGAGGCGGCGCCGCCGAAGTAGTTCGGGGCTTGCGCCGGCATGTCTACCCACCTTAAGGAACGGCCGTACTGGCATGACACGGTGCCCGTAGCGGCGGTAGCGAAGGAACCGCTCCCGCCTCGCATCGACGTCGCGGTCATCGGCGGAGGCATCACGGGCCTTTGTGCCGCGCGCGCACTTGCCCGGCGCGGCATCAGCGTGGCCGTGCTCGAGACCCATACAATCGGGTGGGGCGCCAGCTCGCGCAACGGCGGCATGGTCCTGACCGGCCTGAAGCTGGACGCGGACACCCTGATCGCGCGCTATGGACTCGAGCTGGCGCGCCGGCTCCACCGGGCCTCCTTGGATTCGGTCGATCTCGTGGAGCGGATTGTCGAGGAGGAGCGCATTGACTGCCAGTTCAAGCGCTGCGGGCACCTGTCGCTTGCCGGAAAGCCGGCGCATTTCGAACACTTCGAGCGCAGTGCGGCACTGCTGGGACGGACGTTTTCGCATGCCGTGCGCCTGCTCAGCCGCGCGGATCTGCGCACCGAGATCGGCTCCGAGGCGTATTACGGCGGCATGGTGGATGAGCTCAGCGGCGGCATCAATCCGGCACAGTACGTCGCCGGGCTGGCCCGCGCGGCGCGCGGGGCCGGCGCCACGCTGCACGAGCACTCCTGCG
The DNA here is from genome assembly GCA_963789365.1 of uncultured Gammaproteobacteria bacterium. Lineage (GTDB taxonomy): Bacteria > Pseudomonadota > Gammaproteobacteria > Steroidobacterales > Steroidobacteraceae > FEN-1191. Next base: position 740,557 of record CAWBKJ010000004.1, on the reverse strand, counting down.
TGGAGCGCATGATCCGGCAGGGCACAGGCTGGCAAGTGCGCACCGCGCAAGGAGTCCTTGCTGCCGGCGATGTCCTGGTGACGACCAGCGGCTATACCGGCCCCGTCGCATCGGCGCTATGTCGCAAGCTGCTACCGGTCGGCTCGTACATCATCGCCACGGAACCCCTCAGCGAGGAGCTGGCGCGCGAACTCAGCCCGCGCGCGCGGATGATGTACGACTCGTGGCATTTTCTGCATTACTTTCGGCTGACCCCGGATCGGCGACTGTTGTTTGGGGGGCGGGCGCGGTTCGTGCCCGAGACCGAGGCCAGTGTGCGTGAGAGCGCCGCCGTGCTGCGCGAGGCCATGCTGAACATCTACCCTCAGCTGCGTTCCGTGCGCGTGGACTATGCCTGGGGCGGAACCCTCGATTTCACGTACGACACCATGCCGCACCTGGGGCAGGCCGACGGCTACTACTACGCGCTTGGCTATGCGGGACATGGGGTCGCGCTTGCGAGCTTGCTGGGAACGCAGTTGGGTGCAACGCTCGGCACCGCCGCGATGCAAGCCGATCCCTTCGCGCAATTGCCGTTTCCCGGAGCGCCGCTCGGCTTGCATCAGGCCAAGGCCTGGTTTCTGGGGCTGGCCGCGGCCTGGTACCGATTCCTGGACCGGGTGGCATAGCTTGCGTTCCCAATCGTCCCGGTCGCGCTATCGGCGCTCGGCACGGCGCGACATCAGCAACACCACCCCGCCCAGCACGATAATCACGGCCAGCCACTCGAACCCTGAGACCCTTTCCTGGCCGAGAGTCACGCCCAGAATGAGCGCGACGACCGGATTGACATAGGTGTAACTGGTCGCCAACGCCGGGGTGGTGCGTTCCAGCAAGATCAGGTAAGCGGTGTAGCCGATCAGCGATCCTGCAATGGCGACATACAGCCAGCATGCCCACGCCAGTGGCGCGGGCGGCCACGTTGGCATCTCGCCGATGGCGCGCGAGACAATCAACAACAACGCACCACCGGTCAGCATCTGGCTCGCGTGTCCCATAGATCCGGAAGCCGTCGCCAGCCTGGACCCTCCGGGGAGCCCGTGCACGGCCCAAACGCTGCCCACGGTCCAGGTGGCGCAGGAGGTGATGACGGCGAGCAGGCCGCTCGTTGACGCCCCGAATCCCTGACCCTGCGTCATCATGACGATGCCCAAAAGGCCGAGCGCCACACCCATGATTTGGCGGCGATCGGGTCGCACCCCATAAGGCCACTCGCCGAGCACCACCATGGTCGGCACGATGGCGGTGAATGCGACCACCAATCCCGAACCCACACTCGTCTCGGCGACCGCCATGAACCCGTAGCCGCCGCTGATCAAGAGCGCTCCCAGGAGCGCGCCGCCGAGCCATTGTCGAAGTGTCGGCCATGCGGCGCCGCGGACCCGCGCGACGCAAGCCAGGACGATGCCTGCGGCCACAAACTGGCTGCCCATCTGATAGAAGGGCGGGAAGCTCACCAGCGCCCACTTGATGGCCAGGTACATCGTGCCCCACAGGAACCAGGTCGCGGCCAGGCACGACAGCACGACGGGCGACCATGCGGTCGAGGCAGGGGAGAGTGGCACGCCAGCGCTGACTTGTGATTCCAATGTCTTGCCCTCCTGGGCCGCCCGTCAATCGGTCGTTCGCCGGAGGCGCAATCCTACGGTACGCGTGCACGCGCGGGCTCGATTATTCGTGCGCGGACCGCGCTCTCCCGTGCGGGACGGGCGGCAGGATGATCGCGCGCGCCATTGCCGGCTTCTCCTGATGGACGTGCGGTGACGGGAGCCTTGGGGCGAGTGCAGCTGCCATTGCAGCTTGCAGAACTTAGGTCGCGGGTAGTGCGATGTTGGGCACGCCTGGGGATCTGAAACCGGCGCTCGTTGGCACCGCGGTGACAGGAAAACTTGTGTGGCATGGTGGTCGTGGAGTGTGCGCTGCTTCACAAACACCGGCGCGATGGCGGAATTGAGCAACACGTCACACTCACTCGCCGGATCAAAATAATTCGCTCGGAAATTCTCGTCGACTCTCGCGGCCCTAGAATTTACGGCATTGCAAGCACGATCTTGCGGCCAAGTAGACGAAATGTGTGTTCACTGTCGCAACTTTTCGACACTGATAATGCTTGCAATTGCGCCGTATATTTCGTGGCGGTTCGATGGTTAACGCAGCACGGGGCGGGTTGCGAATGGAAAATCCACTACTGATCTTCACGGGCTTGCAGTCACTCGCGACGATCGCAACGCGTTTCGGAGCTTTGGCCTTCGTCGTGTCAACCGAGATGGGGTAAGGAAGGCGTATGAAAATTTCCACATTGTTGGGTCTCGCTTTGGGCTTGGTACTGGCGCCATTGGCAATGGCGGCGAGTGCTCCGCCGAACAGCGGCGTGCTGATCACGCACCTTAATAGTCAGCAATGGCAGATCCGCCTCATTTCAGGCAACACGGTGCAGCGCTTCAGCGGCGTCGCGGATTCAAACCACGCGATCACCGGTGTGCAGGCCGTCAAGCTGGAAAGCGCCGATAACGTAAAACTGCTCACGGCGAACTCGCTCGGTGCCACGCTTACGGCCTGGCCGGGTGGTACCGATGGCGTGAACTTTACAGTCAGTGCCGGATCGACGCTGTGTCTGCGCGACACCGGCAGTACGGGCGTCAAATATTATCTCGGCGATAGCATGCAAGACGCCATTTCCGTCAAGGCACCGGTGGCGCTCGCGGGCACCAATGCCTGCGGCACCACGACTGGACCCCCGCCGCCGCCTCCTCCTCCCCCCGGCAATCGGAAGTATCACGCTGGTCACTGGATCGTCATGGGCCGGGGTGCCGACTCGCAGCAGCTGATGCAGCAGGCCGTTGCGCCTGGAGTTGTTGGAGTCGTTAAGCGCTACACCTGGGCCGCACTCGAACCCTCGCAGGGCAACTACAGCTTCGCTGGGATGCAATCCGATTTGGCCTGGGCGGCGGCCAATGGCATGCATATGATTTTTATCATCGAGGACAAGACGTTCACCATGGAACGCCCGGACCCCTCCTACTTGGACGCGTACACCCCCCGCAACCGCGCTGGCGGCTACACGGTTGCGCGCTGGAATCCGACCGTGGTCACAAGGTTCAATGCGCTGGTCAAGGCGATCGGCAATCAGTTCGACAGCAACAAGAATTTTGAAGGACTCGCGACCCAGGAGACTGCTCTGGGCCTGGATGGGCAAACCCTCAACTCCCTGGGTTACACCCCCGAAAAGTACCGGGATGCGTACATCAATATGTTGACCGCGGCCACCGTGAGCATGCCCACCTCACGCGTATTTTGGCTCATGAACTTCTTCGTGGGTAACCAGAGTTACATCGGGGAAATTGCCGCTGCGGTTGCCTCCAAGGGAGTGGTCATGGGCGGCCCGGACGTCTGGCCCGACAACAAGTCGCTGGAAAGTAAGGTCTACCCGTTCTACACCCAGTTCAATGGGAAAATGCCGCTGTTCGGTCAGGTGGAAAACGTGTGCTACTCGGAACCCCACATGACCAGTGGCTACAAGACCAAGTACTGGACGATGACCGAGCTGTTCAACTACGCGCGCAGCTCCATGCACGTGAACTATATGTTCTGGGTGCGGGTCACTCAGGCCAGTCCGGCAGACGCCTATACCTGGGATAACGCGTTGCCGGTCATCGCCGCCAACCCCAGCTTCAGCCCCTGATGATCGCGTCGGAGGGCCTGCGCTCTGGCAGGCCCTCCGACACTCATTCGCCGCCGGAGGGGTTGGGCGGCCTCCCAAACAGATGAGTTGATGACGGCCTGATCCGAGAGGCTGCCGGGAGCGCGAGTCGGCACGCCCCTCCGCCTTTGATTCGACCGGCCGAGCTCGCCCGAACCCCTCTATTTCCCGCGGGTGCAGGTCGTATCTTCCAGATCAAGAAGTTCCACGACCTCTCTACCGTGGAACTTGAGGTTGACCGGGGCAAACTGAGCACGGGGCCCTTGGTATCGGCCTGGGGCAGACGCTTTTCCGACAGTTCTTGCCGGAGAACGCTGACAGGCGAGCTGGCTGCGCGCCTACGTACGCCCGCCTCCAAAGCCGTGATAATCAGCTCGGTACCTTTATTTCTCCAGGAGAATGCACATGAAGACCTATTTACTGCCCATCGCACTTGCCAGCTTAGCCATCAGCGCTATGGCCGGTGCCCAGAGCCCGCCCCCGAGCTCGTCCAGCTCAGCCACCGCGCCCTCGAGCAGCAGCGCGCAGTCGCCTTCCAGCAGCAGCTATTCCAGCAGCGACAGCAAGGCGCAAATGAAGGACTGCGTGGCGAAGCAGAAGGCCACCAATCCTTCGATCTCCGACGCGGACGCGAAGACTGCTTGCTCGAAGTCCAAGGACCAGTAACGCTCAGCTTGAGGTTCGGTGAAATGCAGGGGTCAACAGTGCGTCGTACGCGCGCTGTTGACCCCTTGCGGCGTTTTTTGAGCTAAACGAGTGCGCGGTGGTGCGCGCCATTGCGCCCACGCTCTCCAGCGAATGGCTCCTCGCCTTGCCGCCGTCGAAAACTTTCTGTCGGGATTGGCTGTCAGCGGTTCGCGGCGAGGGTGGCGCGGTAGCTTTCCAGGTCTCGCTCGTAGCGGGCCCGATCTCGTTCGAGGTCGCCTATCTCCGTCTCGATGCGGCCCTTCTGTTCGGCCAACTGCTTCGTCTCGACGAGTGCATGGGCCCGATCCTCCGCCGTGGAGTTCTCGGCGAGGAGCACCGCTCCACTGCTGATGATCTGCTGCTCCGTGCTATTGAGCTCATTGCGTTTGTCGGCCAGTTGCTGCGTGGCGTGCGCCGCACGCCGTTCAAGCACAAAGAGCTCATGGCCTGACTCATACGGGCCGAGAAAGGCGGACTCTAATTGGGCCGGGCAAACCCCCTGGTAAGTGTCGCCGCGCGCCCCGGCACGGAACCCGTTGGCGGGCTGACAGTATTCCTGCAGTCCCATCTCGCGGCCTGCCTGATAGGCGCTCAGGTCGGTTCCAATACCGTGCTTGGCACAGGCCTTGCGGTACTGACCAATGTGGCTGCCCGGCAGGCCGGCCACTCCGTCCTCATAGCCCACGCTTCGCCAGTCCAGGACACTGCATTCTTCGGCACTCATGCTCGTGCACGCGGCGAGCAACACAGGGACCAGGATGAGGCTGGCGGTGATCCGAAGGACCGGGTGCATAAATGTCGTGTATCGCATAGCGCTGCAATCCGGTAGAAGATGGCGCAGGCACACTCCCGCGCCGACCACCCTAGCGCCGCGAGGATCAATTCAATGTGCCCTCCATCACAAACGCCGGAGCCCGCCATGGTGAATCCGTCAAGGCTTCGCTCATCGGCCTGCGCTTCCCGGTCGGCCTGAATCTCCCAGCGGGCTCGAGGGCCTCCGTGACACCCCTTTATCCTTGGCCGGCCAGACAGGCCGGTTTGGAAGTCATCACCGCACGGCCCGTGCCGGGGGTATCTGTCGATCACCCCAGGAACTTCGCGACGATGCGGCGCCGGTCCGCAGATTTGCCGCAGGCAAGCAATCCGATTGTTCCTCTGTTGTGAAGGTGCGACAGGTGGGTCGAATCCGGTATTAAGTTAAGGTTCTACTTAAGTTGATCGCCGCAGGTGTTTAGAATTGCGACTGGAAAGCTTCCAGAGTGCGCACACGAAGCGCATTGGAGAATCGCCGTTTTGGCGGCCCAGTCCGATCCTAGTTGGTATTAAACATGCGGCGACGAACCAGTAATAACGTGCTGCTTGTGATCGCGGCCTCTGTGCTCGGCTGGGGTGCGCCGGTTGCGCCCGCACAGATCGCTTTCACGGACGTTACGAGCGCGGCAGGCGTTGCGCACAGCAGCGAAAGCTACGGTGCATCCTGGGGCGACTTGGACGGCGATGGCTACCTGGACCTGTTTGCGAGCAATCACCGCACCCAGCCCAGCCTGTTCCTGAACCTGGGCAGTGGCAGATTTCGCAACGTCGCAACCCAGACCGCAGATTGGGTCGGCCGCCCGGGTGCCGATACCCACGGCGCCTCCTGGGCCGACTTCGACAACGACGGGGACCAGGACCTGATGGTCTCCGTCGGGACCGGCAACCCCAGCCAGTTCCTCGTCAACGAAAATCAGCAGCTGCTCGATCGCACGACGGACTTCGGGCTCGACTTCGCCAATCTCGGCGGCCGCCTGCCGGTATGGCTCGACTACGATAATGATCATCGGCTGGACGTGGTACTCACTCAGTACGGCGGCACCGCCAAGCTGTTCCACCAGAACGCCAGCGGCGGCTTTACGGAAACAACTGCCGCCGCGAAGCTGCTGTGCATCCGTTTTCACTATGCGCAGCTGTTCGACGCCAATGGTGATGGGCGGCTGGATTTCTTGTGCCCGGACGAATCGGCCTTCCCGCAGAAGATCTACGATACATCGAGCTTTCCGTGGAAGAAGCTATTCGACAGCGCGCAGCCGAGCGCCTTCTTCCCGATCGTCAACAACGTGGCCGACTCCGCGATCGCGGACTTCAACAATGACGGTCGCATGGACCTGTTCGTGCTGGGTGGTGTGCAGCTGCGCCCCTCATCGGTGGTGCAGGAGGGGACCAAGATCGAGGCGCTGCTGGCGGGCGGCAGCAAGGGCTTCAAATTCGTCACCACCGGCTCGGTGACCTTCACCATCGACTGGAACAAGGCCGACGAGGGTGACGGTACCACGGATATCGCGAAGATCCAGATCGGCGCGCAGGGCACTCACCCCAAGGCGACGCAATTCACGCTCGATCCCAACGATCCGACGGTCGGCGGCATGCCCCCGGCGCCGACAAGCGCGACCACCCTGCCGGTCATGCAGATAGGCTATGACGCCACCACCCACCAGTGGACGCTCTCGATCGTGACCAAGCTCACTTCGACCAGTGCCGAGATATTCAGCCAGGGCTACATGCAGGTGAGCTCAAGTGCCGCGATCTCGGGGTTGGTCGCCACGGGCCTGTGGCCGACTGACCTGCCCGGCCGGCCGACGCTGCTGATCAATACCCCGGGGAGTTTCGCGGACCAGACCGTGGCCGCGGGCCTCGACACGCCTGTGCAGTGCTCGAGCGTGACTGCCGGCGACTTTGACAATGACATGTACGTCGATCTGTACCTGGCCTGCCGCACTGGCGCCAGCAACATCGCCAATATCCTGTACCACAACAACGGCGATGGCACGTTTACGGCCGTGCCCAACGCGGGCGGTGCGGCGGGTCCAATCGGACTTGCGATCGCCGATGGGGCGGGAACCGCTGACTCGGTGGTCGCAGCCGACTACGACGTCGACGGATTCCTCGACCTGTTCGTCACGAATGGCTTCAATCTGCAGCCGCGCTCCATTGGTGGCCCCAACAAGCTGTTCCACAATAGCGGCAATGCAAATCACTGGATTGAGCTCGACCTGGTCGGCGTGGACTCGGACCGCGACGCCACCGGTGCGCGCGTGTACGCGATGGCTAATGGCGTGACTCAACTTCGGGTGCAGGACGGGCGCTACCACCGCTGGTCGCAGGATGCCAAGCGCATTCACTTTGGATTGGCCGGCGCGCAGAGCGTCAGCCTGACCGTGAAATGGCCGAGCGGATCCACGCAAACTTTTGCAAACGTGGGCGCCAACCGTCTCTATAAAATCACAGAAGGAGCTCCGAACCCGGTGCCTGTGGCACTGCGCTTCGCTCCGACACCTCCCACGGGGCTGATGGCTACCCCAGGAAACGGTTCGGTGCAGCTCGCCTGGGCCGCGGCGCCTGGCGCGATGACCTATAGCGTGTATCAGGGCACCACGGCGGGCGGCGAGGGGGCGACAGCGGTAATGACCTCAATAACCGGAACCACGGCCAGCGTTACCCCGCTCTCGAATGGCACGACGTACTATTTCGTCGTCAGCGCCGACACCACGACGGGTGCGAGCGGACCTTCCACAGAGGTGTCGGCCACACCTGCGGCGCCCGCAAGTGGCGGTGGGGGGAGCGCTGGAGGGGGCGGCGGGGGCGCCATGGATCTCTGGTCGCTCCTCGGAATTGCGATGCTCGGCGCCCTGCGGCGGCGGAGCACGCTCTGGCGTGTATCGGACGGCCCACAAGCTCAAGTCTCAGGCGCACGGATCGTGCGAGCTGAAGGATAGGTCAATGACAGCCCAGAGGAACAAGCAGGAAGCGAAGGCATTTGCCCAGCGAATGCTTTTCGACAAAAACTGGAAGCCTGACAGAGCCTTTATGCTGGACATGATTGCGCGCTATCGCCCGGAGGACGCGCCGCCGGAATTTATCGACCAAGGTCAGGTGCTTGAGTGGATCAAACATGTCAAGGATCTGAAGTCGCGGATCGGCAATGACACCGACGCGCAGCTCGCCTGGAGCGCGTACCTGTTCGGCCTGTTTATTGGCAAGCAACGGGTAATGCAGAATTACGCCACGGAATTGAAGCGCGGCAAAGCCTCGTCGCTGGGTGAATTGCACTCCCAGATCATTGGAGACGGTGATGTCGACGGACCAGAGTTGCTGAAGCTGAAGGCTCGGGCGCTTTATGAGGATCAGCGCAAAAGCGCACCGGAAATCGGGCATCGAGCACGTTGCGATGAGGTGGCCCGAGAACTTGAGCGGCTGAATATCGCCAGCGTCAATGGCCTGACGGTCGCGCGCTGGGTGCCTGACCCCAAGCCGACGCGGCGCGGCAGGACGCGCTCGAAGACCTCGTCCCCATGAAGTGCGCGGGCCACCGGCTCAAGCAGGAAGGCCTTGTAACTTAGCTCCATTGACAGTCAGCCCGGATTATTCCCAGTAATTCTTGGTGTCATGTCGCTCCCCCGGGGAGATTCAAACTCGTGCTCCGGCCTTGGCAGGGACTGTCACTGCGTCCAAGGCGGTTCAATGGCCATGCGGGCTGCCTGCGCGACTCACCCGTCGACAGCGTTCTGCCGAACGCCTTATGCTCCGAAAGCGCAACGGCGTATGCTGCATTGCTTTGGCTGAAATCTGAGGTTCCCCATGCTTGGCAAATCTGGCTATACACTCCTGGTCTGCGGGCTGATCGCCTGCTCGCTGGCCGCTCCCGCTGACAGCGGGTACCCCTGGCGCAACCGTTCCCGAGCAGGCCTTTAGCGCGTTGGGATGGCGCAGCATCGGCCCGTACCGCGGCGGCCGCGCAGTGGCCGTCGCCGGAGTTCCAGGCTCGCCAAATACCTTTTACTTCGGAGCAGCCGCGGGCGGGGTCTGGAAGAGCGTGGATGCGGGGGCTACGTGGAAGCCGATATTCGATGACGTCAAGGGGTCCGCGTCGATCGGCGCGATCGCCGTCGCGCCCAGCAATCCCAATATCCTCTATGTGGGAACCGGCGAAGGAAATCTTCGCGGCAACGTCACCTGGGGCGACGGGGTCTACAAGTCAATTGACGCGGGCGCGACCTGGACCCACATCGGCTTGAACGACACGCGCCAGATTGGCGCGCTGATCGTGGATCCCCAAGATCCCAATGTCGTGCTGGTGGCGGCCATCGGTCATGCCTTCGGTCCGAACACCGAGCGCGGCGTCTACCGCACCGCCGACGGTGGCAAGACCTGGAGCCGGGTGCTGTACAAGGATGAGCTTACCGGCGCGATTGATTTGGCGGCCGATCCCCACAATCCGAGGATCGTGTATGCGGCACTGTGGCAGGTGCGTCGGCAGCCATGGAATTTTGCAAGCGGTGGGCCGGGCAGTGGGCTGTACCGCTCCAGCGATGGCGGCTTGACGTGGTCGCAGCTTAAGGAGCACGGGCTACCCGCCGGCATTCTTGGGCGAATCGACGTCGCGGTCTCGCCGGTCGACTCGAACCGCATTTACGCGATGATCGAGGCGAAGGAAGGGGGCCTGTACCGCTCGGACGACGCGGGCAGCACGTGGCGGCTCATCAGCAACGACGGTCGCATTCGCCAACGTGCCTGGTACTTTTCCAAGATTTATGCCGACAGCAAGGCACTCGACACCGTCTACGCGCTCAATACCGGCATGCTGCGCTCAGTGGACGGCGGCAAGACTTTCGATCTCGTGTCGGCGACCCACGGCGATCACCACGCGCTTTGGATTGATCCCAGCAATGCCAACAGCCTGATCAACGCCAACGACGGCGGCGCCAGCGTCTCGCTCGATGGCGGCAAGACCTGGTCCACCCAGGACAACCAGCCCACGGCCCAGTTCTACCACGTGGCCACCGACCACCGGTTTCCCTACTTCCTCTACGGCGCGCAGCAGGACAACTCCAACCTGGCAATCGCCAGTGCCGATGCTGAAGGAGTGATCGGGCCGCGCAACTGGTTTCAGGCGGGCGGTGGCGAGTGCGGATTCGTGGTCCCGGATGCGCGCGATCCGGAAATCATTTTCAGCAGTTCGGAGAACCAGTACCAGCGCTTTAACCGGCATGCGATGCAATCGCAGTCCATCAGCCCGGATCCCATCGACAATTCCGGCCACCCGGCGAGCGAACTCGACCATCGTTTCAACTGGACCTCGCCGCTGATGCTCTCCCCGCACGATCCCGACGGCCTGTACGCGGCCTCGGAGGTGGTGTGGAAGTCCACCGACCAGGGCATGAGCTGGAAGATCATCAGCCCGGACCTGACGCGTAACGATAAGTCCAAGCAGACGGCCTCGGGCGGCCCGCTTACCAAGGACATTACCAGCGTCGAGTACTACGACACCATCTTCGCCCTGGCCGAATCGCCGCTGCAAAAGGGAAAACTCTGGGTGGGGACCGATGATGGCCTGGTGCAGATGACCGAAGACGACGGCGCGCACTGGCACAACGTCACGCCCGCGCAAATGCCGGCGTGGAGCACGGTGAGCATGACCGAGCCATCCCACTTCGATGCCGCCAGCGCCTACATTGCCGTCGACCGACATCGGCTCGACGACATCGCACCATACGCCTGGAAAACGACCGACAACGGCAAGACCTGGACTGCGATTTCTGCCGGCCTGCCGGCCGGCGCCGTGGTGCACGTGGTGCGCGAGGATCCGGTACGTCGCGGTCTGTTGTACGCCGGCACGGAGCTTGGGGTATTCGTATCCTTTGATGACGGCGCGCGTTGGTCCGCGCTGCAAAAGAACCTTCCGGTATCGCCTGTCCACGACCTGGACGTACACGGCTATGACTTGGTGGCGGCGACCCACGGACGGGCGTTCTGGATCCTAGACGACCTTACGCCACTGCGTCAGGCGCAGGCCGGCACTCAGGCGCCGGTGCTGTACACGCCCGAGAGCGCCGTGCGGCTCTACTATCCGGATGAAGTGAATAAACGCGGGCCAGTGGGCGAGAATCCCCCGGCTGGGGCCATCATCGATTACGTGCTCGATGCCGCCGCGACATCGGAACTGACCGTCGACATCTTGAACGCCAAGGGCGAACTGGTCCGCCATCTCTCCAGCACCAAGACCAACAAGGAAATCCAGCCGCCCGAGTGGCCCGACCGGCTGGTGTCGAGCGATCTGATACCCGCGCACGCCGGCATGAATCGCATGATCTGGGACTTGCGCTGGGACGACCCGGTACAGATTCCGGGCGCGTTTTACGAGGATCAGGCGCCTCGCGGCCCCATCGTTGCGCCCGGCCGCTACCAGGTGCGACTTACTCTGGGGGACAAAACCCACACGGCCGAACTCGTCGTTGTCGCCGACCCGCGCGTCGCACATAGCGAAGCGGGCATTGCAGAAAAGACGGAGCTAGCACTCGCCGCCAGCCATGACATCGACGCACTGCATCGTGCCGTGAACGAAATCCGCGCCGAGCGCGCCAAGCTCAAGGGCACCTCCGCTGCGCAAGGGCGGGACGCAAAGCTCCAGGAGTTGGAGCAAGCGCTCATGCAGGTCAACATGAATGGCTCCGAAGCCAACCTTGCCTTTCCCGGCATGCTGAATGAGCAGTACGCTGCGTTCGCAGCAACGCTGGAGGACGCGGACACACCCCCCACTCAGCAGCAGCAGGCTCTGTACCGTTCCTTGCATGAGAAGCTCCAGGTGCAACTGGCGTTGTGGCGCGAGATGAGCCAGAAGTAATCTCTTGGGCGTAGGCCATCGGCGCGGCGCCGCCGAACGCGATGGAGCGGCGCGTTTATTAAAATGTGCCGCGCATTGTGAAACCGCAATCCTTGTCGTTCATGTTTCCCATGTGACGCCATTCCGATGCTGCAACGGTGGATTCAAGAGGCGTTAGCGCTGCATCAGGGCGGGCGACTTGCCGAGCTGGAGTCGCAATGTCTGAAGGCACTTGCGGCGGACACGAAATTCTACCCGGCGCTGTATATGATGGGGCTGATCCGGATCCAGCAGGGCCGCGCCGCCGACGCACTGCCCTATATCGAGCGCGCTCTCACACTTAAACCCAGGATGCCGGACTTGCTGTCCAACTACGGCATTGCGCTGGAGGGCGTAGGGCGCTACGGAGACGCACTTGAAGTCCTCGAGCGCGTGGTGATGGTTAGTCCCAACGACGGCCGTGTATTGAGCAATCGTGGTGCGCTGCTTGCCAAACTCAATCGCTACGAGGAAGCGCTTAAAGATTTCGATCGTGCCGTTGCACTCGATCCAGTCAATGAGGAAAGCTGGAACAATCGCGGCCTGGTCCTTATGGCGCTGGACCGCCCGGAAGAGGCGTTGGAAAGCCACGATCGGGCAATTCAGCGACGACCGGATTACCTCGAGGCGCGCAACAACCGCGGCCTGGCGCTGAAGGCGATTGGACGGGCAGGCGATGCGCTTGCCGAATTCGACTCTGTGCTTCAGGAGAAGCCCAACCACGCTGGGGCACTGATTAACCGCGCCAGCGTGTTGCGGGCGATGGGCGATCTGGACGCGGCGCTTGAAAGCTATGCGCGCGCGCTGGCAATCCAGCCTGACATGCCAGAAGTACTGGCCAGTCGCGCCAATTGTCTCTGGACGCAGAAGGGTGACGTGGCAGACGCAATCGCCGATCTAAAACGGCTGGTGGAGGTCAGGCCCGACTATCCATATGCGCGGGGCGATCTGTTGCATATGAGGATGCATGCGGGGGATTGGCACGATCTGGCGCGCGAGCGCGCTGTGTTACACGAAGGCGTGCGCGCAGGCAAACGCACCGTTGAGCCTTACGTCTATCAAGCCGTGTCTTCGTCGCCCGCTGATCTTCTAGCCTCAGCCAAAATCTATGCCGAGGACAAGTACCCCCTGCGGTCGTCTGCGCACAGGGGCGCGCGGCGGCAGGGCAAAATCCGCCTCGGCTACCTTTGCGGGGAATTCCGCGCTCAAGCCACCATGTATTTGGCCGCCGGCCTGTTCGAGCAACACAACCGCACCCGCTTCGAGGTGACCGGCTTCGATAATACCCGCGGGGACGGGAGCCCGATGCGCCAGCGCGTGATCGCCGCCTTCGACAAATTCATTCCTATCCAGACGCTGTCGGATCGCGAGGTCGCGCGACAAATCGCCGACGAGGGGATCGACATACTGATCAATCTCAACGGTTATTTCGGGGCCTTGCGCATGGGCGTCTTCGCCCACCGGCCTGCACCGCTGCAGGTCAATTACCTGGGTTTTCCCGGTAGCCTGGGTGCGGAATATATGGATTATATCCTGGCCGACAGTGAAGTGATTCCCAACGGCGAAGAGCAATTCTATATCGAGAACGTGGTGCGACTTCCAAGGTCCTATCAGATCAATGACGGCAAGCGGGCTCGTCCCTCCCCTGATAGCCGCACGGCGCATGGTCTGAAGGAAGAAGATTTTGTCTTCTGCCACTTCAATTCCTCATACAAGATAACGCCCGAGATGTTCGCGCTGTGGCTTAGGCTCCTCGACACCATGCCCTCGAGTGTGCTCTGGCTTCTGGAAAGCAATCTGCTATTTGCGAACAATCTGCGAGGGGAAGCTGCGCGGGCGGGCATCGATCCTGCCCGATTGATTTTTGCTCCGCCGATGAAGAATTCGGAACATGTCTCGCGGCTGGCACTTGGCGATCTGTTTCTTGATTCCCTTCCTTACAACGCCCATACCACCGCCAGCGACTCTCTGTGGGCAGGGCTTCCACTTATCACCTGCCGGGGCGAGGCGTTCGCGGGGCGCGTTGCAGCGAGCTTATTGTGCGCTGTAGACCTTCCCGAATTGATCACGGACAGTCTGGATGAGTATGAATCGCTGGCACTCAAACTGGCCAATGATCGCCCGCTGCTCCAGTCCTATCGTGATCACCTGTCTCGCGATCCCGTTCGACTCCCGTTGTTCGACACCGGGCGTACCACGCGGCAAATCGAGGCGGCCTATGAGCAGATGGTGTCGAGGCAGACCGAGGGCCTAATGCCCGAAAGCTTTTCCGTGCCCGAATAGGACACACCTCAGGACGGCGTAGACTAAAGTATTTTTCCGCCGTCAACCGGTAACCCATTGATTTTATGGCGCTCCCTACGAGATTCGAACTCGTGTTCCAGCCTTGAGAGGGCCGTGTCCTAGGCCTCTAGACGAAGGGAGCGAATCTCCGGCGGGCGAGGCGAAAAGGCGCGGTATTATAGGCGGCCTCATTGTTTGCTCAAGCTAAATCAGGGTTGATTTGAACCAGAATCTGGATCCTCCCGCGGCGACGGGCGCGCCGCGCATCATTCCGCGCTCCGAACACCCGGTCTCGCGGTCCAACATCTCCCCCAACGCCTTGCGCGTGCTGTATCGGCTCAAAGAAGCGGGATTTGAGGCCTTCCTGGTCGGCGGCTGCGTCCGCGACATCATCCTCGGGCGGCACCCGAAGGACTTTGACGTCGCCACCAATGCCTTGCCTGACCAAGTCCGGCGTTTGTTTCGCAATTGCCGCCTGGTGGGGCGCCGCTTCCGTCTGGCTCACATTGTTTATGGACGCGAGGTCATTGAAGTGGCCACGTTTCGCGCCGCCAGTGCACCGCCCCCGAGCGAGGAGCCCGTACCCAGTCGCGAAGAAGACGAAGCCGAGTTGCTGGCGGACGAACAAGCGTCGGCTGAGGACGATGAGGCGGATGGAGTAAGCGCGCTCGAGGTTACCCAACCGCTTGAGGTGCGCGATCTTGGCAGTGCGGGAAGGGCGGCCGGCGATGCCGGTGGCGCGCGCCATCGCGTCCAGGACGATCACGGTCGGCTGCTGCGCGACAATATGTACGGCAGCATCGACGAGGACGTGTGGCGGCGCGATTTCACCGTTAACGCGCTCTACTACAACATCGCTGATTTCTCGATCTGGGACTACGTGGCGGGATTGGCCGACATCCAAGCGCGCCGGCTCCGATTGATTGGCGATGTGGAGACCCGTTACCGCGAAGATCCGGTGCGCATGCTGCGTGCTGCGCGCTTCGAGGCCAAACTGGGATTTGAACTCGACGCGGCGAGCGCTCAGCCGATCGCCGAGCTGCGCGGACTGCTGGCCAGCGTGCCGCCCGCGCGACTCTTTGATGAGACCATCAAGCTCTTTCTGACCGGGCATGGGGCCGACAGTTATCGTGTGCTGCGGCAACGCGGGTTGTTTGGTGCTTTGTTCCCGGCGGTGGAAGATTATCTGGCAAAGCACCCGGGCGGCCTGGTCGAAGCCCTGTTGGTTCAGGGCCTTCGCAATACCGATCGGCGAGTTGACGAGGATAAGCCGGTCACTCCCACATTCCTGTTTTCGTTGCTGCTGTACGGTCCGATAGCGACCGTGATCGAGGCTCTACCACCACAGCGCTGGCACGAGCCGCAGGCCATACTGGAGGCTTGTGACCGCGCGCTGCGCGATGCGCAACAGCGAGTGTCGATTCCGAGGCGCATTGCGCTGGGTGTGCGGGAAATGTACGCGCTGCAACCGCGTCTTGAGGGCCCGCGCGGGCGACGGGCGCTGCGGCTCCTCGAGCAGCCACGCTTCCGGGCCGCGTATGACCTGTTGACGTTGCGCGCGGCGCTGGGACTTGCGGATTCAGGCACGGCGCAATGGTGGACTGCGCTGCAGGCGGCGGCTCCCGGTGAGCGCGAACGCATGGTGGAGGCGGCACCCGGCGCCACGCGCACATCCGACGCTGGCACCGGCGCGAGCGCCGGAACGCCGCGCCGGCGCCGGCGGCGCTCGCGCGGCGGCGGTTAGTGCCGGGATCTGGCCGGTGCACGGCATTCCCGCTTATGTGGGCATTGGCAGTAATCTGCACGATCCGGCGAATCAGGTGCGAGCCGCCTGCGCCGCACTCAAGGCCTTGCCGGATACGGCATGGGTGCGTGGATCTTCGTTGTACGGCTCGCGGCCTATGGGACCGCCCGACCAGCCCGATTACTGCAATGCCGTGGCCGGGCTCCTGACCGAGCTCAGCGTGTTGGCACTGCTACGCGGCTTTGCGTGGTATTGAGTCGCAGATGGGACGCGAGCCGTCGCGCGAGCGTTGGGGGCCACGCGTGATCGATCTGGACCTGCTGGCCTATGGCGAGCTGCGGCGCGCCGATACGGAGCTGACCGTGCCTCACCCGGGTATTGCCGAACGCCATTTCGTTCTGCAACCATGGTGCGAGATCGCCCCCGACTTTATGGTGCCTGGTCTGGGCCGGGTTGCGGCCCTTGCAGCGCAGGTGTCGACTGAAGGCTTGTGGAGAATCGCGTGAGCGCGGCACTGAAGGATAACAACGGCGGGAAGGCGGCCCCGAACGCGCATCGGTTCGTGGTGCTCGAGGGGCCGATCGGAGTGGGCAAGACGAGCCTGGCGACCCGGATCGCCGAGAGCCTCGGCGCCGAACTGCTGTTGGAGCACGCCGATCAGAATCCCTTTCTCGAGCGCTTTTATCGCAATCCGCGCAGCGGCGCGTTGCCGGCGCAGCTCTATTTTCTGTTTCAGCGCGCGCAGCAGCTCGCGGCCCTCAAGCAGCACGATTTGTTCGCCCCGGTGCGCGTGGCAGACTACCTGTTTGACAAGGATCGCCTGTTCGCGCGCGTCACCCTTGAAGATGAGGAATATCGGCTCTACGAGCAGGTGCACGCACGCCTTGCCGTCGACGCGCCCACGCCCGACCTGGTCGTTTACCTGCAGGCGCCGGTCGATGTGCTGCTCGAGCGCATTGCACGTCGTGGCATGCGCTACGAGCATTATATCGAGCGCGCCTACCTGGAGCGCCTGCACGCGGCCTACGCGCGCTTCTTTCACGAGTACTCCGGCGCGCCGCTCCTGATTGTAAATGCAGCCGCGATCGATCCGGTCCATAACGCTTCGGACTTCGAGGAATTGCTGGGTGCGATCAGGCGCATGCGGCGCGGCCGGTTGTACTACAACCCGCTGCGGCACCAGGCGATCTGAGCTGTTGATTGTAGCCCCCGAGTCCGTCATCCTCGTCTCCCATGTATACGCAGCTGCAACAGCGCGATTCGGCTCATCCGCCGGTAACGCTCAACACCCTGGCGCAGATGTGCGCCGCCGGCGAAAAGATTGCCTGCATTACCGCCTACGATGCGAGTTTCGCCGAACTCGTTGATGCCGCCGGGGCCGATGTCGTGCTGGTCGGCGATTCGCTCGGCATGGTGATTCAAGGACACGACACCACAGTACCGGTCACCATGGACCAGATGGTTTATCACTCCACCGCGGTGGCGCGCGGCCTGCGGCACGCCTTTCTGATGACCGATTTGCCCTTCGCTAGCTATACCTCGCGCGACCAGGCGCTGACCAATAGTGTTCGGCTGATGCAAGAGGGCGGGGCGCGCGTGGTCAAGCTGGAGAGCGGCGGGTCGCAGCTCGAGATCGTGGAATATCTTGCCGGTCACGACATCGCGGTCTGCGCGCACCTTGGGCTCAAACCCCAATCGGTGCACAAGACCGGCGGCTTCCGTGTGCAGGGGCGCGAGCAACAGGCCGCCGCGCGCATGGTCGCCGATGCGCGCGCCCTCGAGGCCGCGGGCGCTGACTTGCTGTTACTCGAATGCATACCGGCAGCGCTTGGCGGGGAGATTACCCGAAGCGTCAACGTGCCGGTGATCGGCATCGGTGCGGGACCGGACACCGACGGGCAGATCCTGGTGCTGTACGATGTGCTGGACATCACGGCCGGACGCAAGCCGCGGTTCGTGCGAAACTTCATGGACGGCGCCGGCAACTGCGGCGTCGCAGTGGCGGCCTACGTCGCGGCGGTGCGGAGCGGGGCTTACCCTGCGCCTGAACATTGTTTCTGACTTGGCACCGATCATGGATGTTGTAACCACAGTCGCTGGCGTCCGCGCGCGCGTCCGCAGCTGGCGCGCCGCTGGTTTGCGCATCGCTCTGGTGCCGACCATGGGGAATCTGCACGCCGGGCACATGAGCCTCCTCGCTGCCGCTGCGGAGCAGGCCGAACGCGTGATCGTCAGCATCTTTGTCAACCCGCTGCAATTCGGGCCCGCCGAGGATTTTGCCGCTTATCCCGCGAACGCTCGAAGACGATCAGCGCCTGCTCAATGAAGGGCGCTGCGATCTGCTGTTTGCGCCCTCCGTCGAGCAACTTTATCCGGACGGCGGTTCGCAGCCCACGCTCATCACGGTGCGGGGCCTTTCCTCCGAACTCTGCGGGCAATTTCGGCCAGGCCACTTCGATGGCGTCACGACCGTGGTCGCAAAGTTGTTCAACATAGTGACTCCCGACGTTGCGATTTTCGGCGAGAAGGATATTCAGCAGTTCGTGCTGATCCGACGCATGGCCGCGGATTTGCAGTTACCGGTGGAAGTAATCGGTGCGCCGACCGTGCGCGCCCCGGATGGACTGGCCCTGAGCTCCCGAAATCGCTTCCTCTCGGCGCACGAGCGGCGATTGGCGCCGGCCATCCACGCGGCTCTGGAGGCGTCGGTAGGGCGGCTGGCCGCGGGTGATCGTGACTTCCTGGCCATCGAGAGCGCCGGCTGGCAGCTGCTCGCCAAGGCCGGACTGCGTCCCGACTATTTCGCGGTCCGCGACGGCCACGATCTGCACCTGCCCAGCCGGGAGAGCCGGGAGTTTGTAGTGCTCACGGCGGCACGCCTCGGCAAGGCGCGCCTCATTGATAACCTGCGCGTGAAGGCAGTCTAGACGCAGCGCGCGCGACTAGGCGCGGCCATGACGGGTCAGCGCCCACAGTACATGCTCGCGCACCATGAGCGATGGATCGCTGCGCCTTGTTTCGAGGGCCGCCCACACCTGCGGCGTGCTCGGGGCGTTCCCCAGGGCGACGGCGATATTGCGCAGCCAGCGCTCGTATCCCAGACGGTGGATCGCCGAACCGCTCATGCGCGCGAGGAACTGTTCCTCCGACCAGCCGAATAAATCACTCAGGCGTGGCGCGTCGAGACCATGGCGCACTTTAAAGTCCGGGTGCGAAGCAGCGCTTGCGTAGCGGTTCCAGGGACATACCAGCTGACAGTCATCGCAGCCGTATATGCGATTACCTATGGCCGGACGCAACTCGGTCGGAATCGCCCCGGGCAATTCGATCGTCAGATAAGAGATGCAGCGTCGTGCATCGAGCCGCCAAGGCGCCACGATCGCGCCGGTGGGACACGCCGGCAGGCAAGCCGTGCAGCTGCCGCAATGGGCGCTGGCCGGCTCGTCGACCGGCAACTCCAGGTCGGTGTAGATCTCACCGAGAAAAAAATAGGAGCCGGCATCGCGCGCGATCAGGTTCGTGTGCTTGCCTATCCACCCCAGGCCCGCATTTCGCGCCAAGGCTTTTTCCAGTACCGGGGCGCTGTCGACATATACCCGATGACCGTGCGGGCGCAGCCGCGCCGACAGGTCATTGGCCAGTTGCTGCAGCGCCTTACGCATCAGCCGGTGATAGTCGCGCCCGAGCGCATAGCGCGAGATGTACCCGAGCTCGGTGTCGCCCAGGACCGCCGCCGGCGCGTCGGCTTCCGCGGGCCAGTAGTTCATGCGCGCGCTGATGACGCGCAGGGTGCCGGGCAGCAACTGCGCGGGACGGCTCCGCTTGCTGCCATGGCGTGACATATAGCGCATCTCGCCATGCCAGCCCGCGGCGAGCCAGCTCTCGAGATGGCGTTCATCTTCGTCCAAAGCGACGCTGCTCACACCGACGTCGGCAAATCCAAGCGAGCGCGCCTGCTCAGTCAGCCAGAGGCGAGTCGCCTTCGGATCGGCTTGCTGGTTCGGACTAATCATTGATGCAATCCTTGGCCAGTATAATGAGTCCATGAATCGATCTCAGGGACTGTATTCCGTAGCTCAGGTGCGTGCGTTCGACGCCTACGCGATCGCTGAGCTGGGCATCCCCGGCTACACCCTGATGCGGCGCGCCGGCGAGGCGGCCTTGCGAGCGCTGCGCACGCGTTGGCCGACGGCCGGCCGCATCGCGATCGTGTGCGGTAGCGGCAATAACGGCGGGGATGGCTACGTGGTTGCGCGTTACGCGCGCGCGGCGGGTCTGGAAGTGAGCTTGCTTGCGGTGACCGATCCTGCACTGCTGCGCGGTGACGCGCTGCGCGCGGCCGAGGAGTTTCGCGCCAGCGGGGGCCAGGTTCAGCCGATGACTTCCGCGCTGCTGGAGGATGCCGAGGTGCTCGTCGATGCCCTGCTGGGCACCGGCCTGAGCCAATCCCCCCGGCCCGACATTGCGGCGGCGATTGCGGCGATGAACGCGGCCGCTCGCCCAATCTTCGCCCTGGATCTGCCCTCGGGTTTGGACGGGGACAGCGGCCGCGCGCACGGCGTGGCCGTGCGCGCGGACACCACAATCACGTTCGTGGCGCACAAGACCGGCCTGTTCCTCGGAGACGGCCCGGAATTCGCGGGCCGTGTGTTGCTCGATAATCTCGGAATTGAGGCGCCCCCGGGGCCGCAAGGCGATCCGGTGATGGAGCGCATGAACGAGGCCGATATCGCACGGGCCCTGCCGCGTCGCAACCGGGCCGCCCACAAGGGCGATTTTGGGCGCGTGCTCATTGTAGGCGGGGCGCCGGGAATGGCCGGGGCCGTGCGTCTGGCGGGGGAGGCCTGCCTTCGCGGGGGCGCAGGGCTGGTCACAATCGCGACCGCCCCGGAGCATGTGGGGGCAATTGTCGCCGGGCGGCCCGAGCTGATCTGCCATGGTGTTCGCAGCGCCGCTGAGCTGGCCGCACCCCTGGCAGCGGCGAGTGTCGTGGCCATTGGGCCGGGACTTGGGACTGGCGAGTGGTCACGTGCCCTGTTTGATGCGGTTTTGAGCTGCGCAAAGCCGCTTATCATGGACGCCGACGCCCTAAACCTGCTCGCCATGGCCGGCCAGCGCGCGCCGCCCGATACCATCCTGACGCCGCATCCCGGGGAAGCCGCGCGATTGCTGGGCGCGAATTCGGCACAAGTGCAGTCCGACCGGCGCGGCGCGCTGCAACGGCTCATTGACCGCACCGGAGCCCTGGTCGTGCTCAAGGGGGCGGGCACCCTGATTGGTGCGCCCGGTCGGGTGCCCGCGTTGTGCACGCGAGGCAATCCAGGAATGGCGGCGCCGGGCATGGGCGACGTGCTGACGGGTGCTGTGGCCGCGATACTGGCGCAGTGCCACGACCCTTGGCTCGCGGCACGCGCCGGGGTCATGGCTCATGCCCTGGCCGGGGACGATCTGGCGCGTCAGGGCAGCGCGCGCGGCATGCTGGCCCTGGAATTGGCAGAGACACTGACGCGCTGGGTTAATCCTTGACCGAGCTGGAGTTGCCTGAGGTTGAGGATACCGAGCGCTTGGGCGCAGCCCTGGCCCGAGGCATGGGCGGATCGGGGATCAGACCGCTGGTGGTGTACCTGCAAGGAGAGCTCGGGAGCGGCAAAACCACGGCGGCGCGCGGCTTGCTGCGCGAGCTGGGCGTCGCGGGCACGGTTCGCAGCCCGACCTACACCCTTCTCGAGTGCTATGAGTCGGGGGGGCGGCGCATTCTTCACGTCGATCTCTATAGATTAAGCGACGCGGCCGATCTGGCCCCTTTGGGCCTGCGCGATGAGTGGATTCCGGGCGTGCTCATGCTCATCGAATGGCCTGAGCGGGCAGCGCAGGCGTTGCCACCCCCTGACCTGAGGGTCACACTGACTCTGGCGCCCGCCGGCCGCTTCGCACAGCTCAAGGCCGAGAGCGAGGCGGGGGCAGTCTGGCTCGCGGAGGCGCTCAGGAGTCTTCATCCAGAATCCAGGAGAGTTTAGCGCGCTAGCTCCATGATTAGTATTGAAATAAAATACTCTGAGGTCTAAAGTGCCGCGCTATGCCAATGCCCGCAGGCCGTTGACGATGCCGCATTACAGCTCGGGCGCACTCTGGCGGCCAGTGGCCGCGACGCTGGCCTTGGCCACCCTGCCCTGGGGGGGCGTGGCCTGGGCGGGCGCCAATTTGCGTACCGCGGCGCTTCAAACCGATTCGGGGACGACCGTCCTGGTGCTCGGTCTGTCCTCCGCCGTGCACCCGCATGTATTTACCCTCGCGGCTCCCCGGCGCGTGGTCATCGACCTGCCCGATACCCGACGGGGCATCGCACTCACGCTGCCCGGCGCGGTCGGGCCTGTGACTTCGGTGCGTGGCGGGCCGCGCTCAGGGAACGGGTATCGTCTGGTGCTTGAGCTGCCCGCAGGCTCCGATGTGCCGCCCCACGTCGTCTCGGCGAGCACCTCCTCCGGTTACCAGTTGCGCATCGCGCTGGGCGGGGTGTCGCCGCCGAGCGCGCCGCCCTCGATCCAGGTGCCTGCCGCGGCCTCAGTCGGGCCGCGTGAGGTGCGGCCGGCGCACGGACCCGGGGCGGCCGGTCGCGACATCATCGTGGCGATCGACGCGGGGCACGGAGGCGACGACCCGGGCGCGTCCGGTCCGGCCGGCACCCACGAAAAGGATGTCACCCTGGCCATCGCCCGCTCGCTCGCGGCACGGCTCAATGATAGACCCGGCATGCACGCGGTGCTGACCCGGGACAGCGACCGGCTGATCGACTTGCGCGAGCGCTTCGAACGGGCGCGCAAAGCGCACGCCGACTTGTTCGTTTCAATTCACGCCGATTCAGTGCGTGACCGCAGCATCACCGGCGCCTCGGTGTATACGCTCTCCTACCACGGGGCGTCCAGCGAGGCGGCGCGCAGCCTAGCGGATCGGGAAAACGCCCGGCTGGGCAGCATGCCACTGGCCGGTGTTGATCCCAATCTGGCCTCGGTGCTGGTGGATGCCGCGCAGTCCCAGATCATGGGTGAGAGCGTGGAGGCGGCCGACCAGGTGCTGAGCGCGCTCGATGAAGTAGGCGCTATACGCAAGAAGGTGGTGCAGCACGCGGGCTTTATGGTGTTGAAATCCCCTGATTTGCCCTCGATGCTGGTCGAGACGGCCTACATTTCAAATCCCAGCGAGGAGCGGAACCTGCGCAGCAGCGATTACCAGGAGCGACTGGCGCGGGCCATAGAATCGGGCATCGTCAACTATTTCCAACGTCATCCGCCGGACGGCACGAACTATGCCAGTGCGCGCGGGGCCGAACAGAAGCACCAGAACGACTCCGGCGTGTAGACTTCGCGGCCGGTCCTTAAAGGGGCTCTACGCGCATGCCGATCCGACTGCTGTCCGCCACCTTGATTGACCAGATCGCCGCGGGCGAGGTCATCGAGCGGCCCGCTTCAGTCGTCAAAGAACTGGTTGAGAATGCTCTGGACGCAGGTGCCCGGCGCATCGAAATCGACATCGAGCAGGGCGGACTCGCCCTGATACGCGTTCGCGATGACGGGGTGGGCATTGAGGCGGGAGACCTGCCACTCGCGGTGCAACGCCATGCCACCAGCAAGATTGCCACGCTCTCGGATCTTGAGGCCGTGGCCAGTCTGGGATTCCGTGGCGAAGCACTGCCATCGATCGGATCGGTGGGGCGGCTTCGTATCTGCAGTCGCAGCGCAGGCGCCGCGACGGCCACGGAAATCAAGGTCTCCGGAGGAAAAGTCGGTACGCCGCAACCGGCCGCGCATCCGCCGGGCACGACGGTCGAGGTGCGCGACTTGTTCTATAACGTCCCGGCTCGGCGCAAATTCGTGCGCACCGAGCCGACGGAATTCGGGCATATCGCCCGCACCGTGGAACGGCTGGCGTTGGCCGCACCTGCGGTGGCATTTCGGCTGCGGCATAACGGGCGCCAGACCCTCGATCTTCCCTCGGCTCACGATTCTGTCGGACGCGATGCGAGAGTGGCGCGTGTCCTGGGCGAGGAATTCCTGAGCCGTTGCCTGCCGATGGCGCAGGACGGCCTGTTGCAACTCACCGGTTGGCTGGGGCTCCCGACCGCCTCGAAGGCCAACGCCGAGGGCCAGTTCTGGTTCGTCAACGGCCGAGCGGTGCGTGACCGCCTCTTGAGCAATGCCGCTCGCCTGGGCTACCGCGATGTGCTCTATCACGGTCGCTATCCCTGCTATGTCCTCGATCTGCGGTTGGATCCGAAGCTCGTGGACGTCAACGCGCATCCCGCCAAACTGGAGCTGCGCTTTCGCGACAGCCGCGCCGTTCATGACTATGTTTTCCGGGGCATCGAGCGCGCCTTGGCGGCCAGCAGCCCCGGCGCCGGACCGCCCGCGGCCGTGTTGCCCTTGGCGACCGGCGAGCCGGCCCTGCACACGAAGGGCTTCAGTTTTGACGCCCCGCACCCGCCGGCGCACTGGGCCCGCAGTAGCTTCGCCGTGGCGGACGCCTTGCGCGTCGTGGAGCCCACGACGAGCGCTGCGGGTGATGACCGCCCGTTGGGCAGCGCCATTGCGCAGTTGCACGGGCTGTTTGTGCTCGCGCAGAACCGAGCCGGCCTGGTGCTCGTGGACATGCACGCGGCACACGAGCGCGTGCTCTATGAATCCTTCAAGGCCCAGCACGCCGCGAACGGCACGCCGGCCTCACAGCGGCTCCTCGAGCCGCTGGCGGTAGCCGCGGCCGAACACGAGCTGGACTTGCTGCTGGCGGCGGGTGAGGATTTTGCGCGCCTGGGATTTGAGCTGGAGCGACTCGCGCCCGGACAATTGGTGGTGCGCTCGGTGCCGGCGATGCTGGCCACGGCCGACCTGCCGGCACTGCTGCGAGCGGTGCTCAACGATCTGTCGAGCGATCAGGGCGCGCACCACCTCGACGGGGCCGCCCATCGCGTGCTCGGAACGCTCGCCTGCCGCAGCGCCATTCACGCCCATCGGCGCCTGAGTCTTGCGGAGATGGATGCGCTGCTCCGGCAAATGGAGGCGACCGAGCGTTCCGCTCAATGCAATCACGGGCGACCGACCTGGACACAGCTCTCGCTCGCCGAGCTCGATCGGCTTTTCCTGCGGGGCCGATGAGTCCGCGCTGCGCGTTGGTGCTGACCGGGCCGACCGGTAGTGGCAAGAGCGAGTTGGCGGTACGACTTGCGGGGCGGCTGCCAATCGAAATAATCAGTGTTGATTCCGCGCAGGTCTATCGCGGGATGGACATCGGTACCGCCAAGCCTACGGCCGCGGTGCGCGCTCGCGTGAGCCACCATCTGCTCGACATCCGCGATCCGGCCGAGCCCTACTCAGCGGGTGAGTTCGTAAACGATGCGAGTGCCGCCTTGCGCGCCATACAGGAGCGCGGCCGGCTGCCGGTGCTGGTCGGGGGCACGATGCTCTACCTGCGGGCGCTTCTGAGCGGCATGGCGCCGATGCCTGCGGCCTCGGCCGCCTTGCGTGCCGAAATCGAGGCGCGGGCGGCTGCGCAGGGGTGGCCGGCGCTGCACGGCGAACTCGCGCAAGTCGACCCGCGCGCTGCCGCCAAGATTCACGCCCATGACTCGCAACGCATTCAGCGCGCGCTCGAGGTGTATCAATTGACCGGACGCGCCATTTCCGACTGGCAGGCGAGCACCCACGCTCCGCTCGATGGGGTGCGCTGGGTGCAATTTGCGCTGCTGCCGCTCGATCGCGCCGGCCTGAAGCGCAGCTTGGAGGCGCGCTTCTCCGCCATGCTCGCCTCCGGCCTGCTCGCGGAAGTGGCGGCCCTGTACCGGCGTCCGGATCTGCACGCGGAACTTCCGGCCCTCCGATCGGTCGGTTACAGACAACTATGGGCCCATTGCGCCGGGCACATCGATCTGGAGCAGGCCCGACGCCAGGCAGTGACCGCCACCTGCCAGCTCGCTAAGCGTCAGATGACGTGGTTGCGCGCACAGAAGGGCTACGAATGCCTTGATCCGGCGGATGATTCCGGGTTTGCACGCATTCTGGAGGCTATTGATTCTGCAGGATCCGTGGCCGCGGGGTCGCGCCGATGATAGAATTGGCGCTCGTCCCACGCTGACAGGCCTGCCGGGACCGCTGAGCTCGCTGGAAAATAAGGAGAACAAATCATGGCCAAGGGCCAATCACTGCAAGATCCGTTTCTCAACGCATTGCGCAAAGAGCATATTCCGGTATCCATATACTTGGTCAACGGCATCAAATTGCAGGGCCAGATCGACTCCTTCGACCAGTTCGTCGTGCTCCTGAAGAACACCGTCAGCCAGATGGTCTACAAACACGCCATTTCTACCGTGGTTCCCGCCCGCACCGTGCAGCTTCCGAGCAGCGAGGGCACGGAGAGCCCCGCAGAGTAATGCTGGTACGCAGCCCGCGGCATGTTTGAGCGCCCGCAGACAGGTGAGCGCGCGGTTCTGGTGCGTCTCGGGCTCGGGAAGCCCCTGCGCAGCGAAGATCTCGACGAGTTCCGGCAGCTGGCACGTTCGGCCGGCGCCACGCCGGTGGCCACCGTCACCGGCCGGCGGCATCGGCCCGACCCGCGCTATTTCGTGGGCAGCGGCAAGGCCGATGAGATCAATACCATTGCGCAGGCCCAGGGCGCGGACATCATACTCATCGATCATCCGCTGTCGCCCAGCCAGGAGCGCAATCTCGAGAAGCTGACCGGACGGCGGGTACTCGATCGGAGCGGTCTGATACTGGACATTTTTGCGCAGCGCGCTCGCACCTTCGAGGGCAAGCTTCAGGTCGAACTCGCGCAACTCAAGCATCTATCGACCCGGCTGGTTCGGGGCTGGACGCATCTGGAACGCCAGAAGGGCGGCATCGGACTGCGCGGCCCGGGCGAGACGCAGCTGGAAACCGACCGCCGGCTTCTGGCCACGCGCGTTCGGTCCCTGACCGGAAAGCTGGCCAAGCTGCGACAGCAGCGCAACACCGGGCGCAGCGCCCGCGCCTCAGTCCCGGTGCCCGGCGTGGCTTTGGTGGGCTATACGAATGCGGGCAAGTCGACGCTGTTTCGGGCGCTCACCGGTGCCGACGCCTACATCGCCGATCAGCTGTTTGCGACCCTCGATCCCACGGTCCGCAAGCTGACGCTTCCGGGGGGTGGCGGCATCGTCGTGGCCGACACCGTGGGCTTTATTCGAGAATTGCCGCACGAGCTGATCGCGGCCTTTCAGTCGACGCTGCAGGAGGCGCGCAGCGCACAGCTCCTGATTCACGTGGTTGACGCCGCCGACGCCCGGCGGGAAGAGTACACCGGGCAGGTCGACGCGGTGCTGGCCGAAATTGGCGCGGGCAAGCTGCCGCAGCTATTGGTGTACAACAAGATCGACCGCATGGGCCTGAACCCGCGCATTGAGCGCGATGCGGCGGGCGATCCGGTGCAGGTGTGGATTAGCGCGGAACGCGGCCAGGGCTTGGACCTGCTCACCGGGGCGATTGCTGAGCGCCTGCAGTTGCAGGCACAGCGTGGCTGGGTGCGAATTCCGGCCAAGGCGGGCGCGCTGCGGGCGCAGCTGCTGGCCGGGGGTGCCGTGCGCGAAGAGCGAACTGAGGACGACGGCACCATGCGATTGTTGGTCGAATTGCCGCCGGCACAGATGGCGGCACTGGCCCGTGATCCCCAGGTGGCGCTCTCGATGATCTCTCCCGATGTGCCTTGTGCCACCGCGATGCCGTACCTAGAATCCATCCGCTCAGCAGCCCACAGCGCGCGGCGCCGGCCAAATCCACGCAGTGGATAGCCGACCCTAGGAACACGCATGGCCTGGAATCAACCGGACGGCGAGAAAGGCAGCAGCCCGCGGCAGGGCGGTGCGCGCCCGCCTGCTGAGCGCAGCTGGTGGCGCCGTCTACGCCAGGGCTGGACGGCGCATCCTCGAGCACGCGGCCGCTACTACGCCGCCGCTGCGGGCGCGGCATTGCTGCTTTGGCTGGCCACGGGCTTTTACCAGATCGAAGATGGTGAGACCGGCGTGGTGCAGCATTTCGGGGCCTACGCCGGTCTGCGGCCAAGTGGCGCCGGTTGGCATCTGCCGTGGCCGATCGAGACGGTAACGGCCGTCAACCTGGGCCGCCTCAATAGCGCGGATTTCCAAGCGCGCATGCTCACCAGCGATGCGATGCTGGTCAACGTCACGGCGGGCGTCCAGTATCAATACGCTGACGCCCGTGCCGCGTTGTTTGCAGCCCGCGATCCTGATGCGCTGGTGCGCGAATTGGGCGAGGCGGCCACGCGCGAACTGGTCGGCGCGCGGCGTATCGAGGTGCTGATGGGTGGCGCGGACCGTGTTGCCCTGACCACGGCCCTGCGGGCGGCAGTGCAGCAGCCGCTCGATGCCATGGGATTAGGAGTGCGCGTGCTGGCGGTCAACGTCACCGATGTGCAGGTACCGCAGGCCGTGCTGGCGGCGCAGCGCGAGTTGGTGCAGGCCGGAGTGGAGCGCGAGCGGATCGCGCGCGAAGCGCAAGGCTACGCGGCGGAACTCGTGCCGGCTGCGCAAGGGCAGGCGCAGCACCAGCGACTCGACGCGGAGGCCTACAAACTACAGATCGTGGGCGTTGCCGAAGGCGAGGCGGCACGGTTTGATCCGATCGCGGCCGCCTACGCGCGGGCCCCGGAGATCACTCGCACGCGCCTCTATATCGAGACCATGGAAACCCTGTTGGCGCGTTCCCGGAAGATCATTATTGACGGCAAGGGTGTCGGCAACACGCTCGTGCTGCCGCTGGACAAGCTCGGTGATGCCGGCGCGCTCAAGGGCACCGGCGTCAGTGGCGTGGTCAGTGCGCCAGGCGGGCCAGCCGTTGCGCCCCCGCCCGCGCCCGCGCCGGCCCCTGCCAATCCCGCCAACGCCGCCAACAGCGGAGGTCGCGATGATCGCGGCCGAGAGCGGAGCGAGCGGCCGTGAACAAGCACTTCATTGCACCGCTCGCCGCCGTGCTCGGGGCGCTGATACTGTTGTCGCTCAGCGTGTTTACCGTCAGTGAGACCGAGTTCGCGGTGCGCACGCGCTTCGGGCAGGTGCAGGAGGACAGCTACGCACCGGGTCTGCACTGGTGCTGGCCGTTCGAGCACATTGAACGCGTCGATCGCCGAGTGCTGGGGCAGCGCCTGCAGGGCGAATCCTTCCTGGCCAGCGAACAACAGGGACTGGTCGTCGATATCGACCTGAGCTGGCGGGTGCGGGACCCGCGCGCCTACTTGCGTGCCGGGGCGGGTGATGAGCAGACCGTAATTGCCCGCCTGGGCGATGCCGTCCGCAGTGAGTTGAAGGGCGTGTATGCGCAATTGCCGATGGCTACGATTATCGCCAAACCGCGCGGCGGACTGTCGGCGGCGGTGCTGGCACGGGTCAAGCCGGTGGCCGACGGACTGGGCATCGAGATTGTTGACGCACGAGTCAAACGTATCGACCCGATGGAAGAAGTCGTCAACGCCATCTATGGGCGAATGCAGGCGGCCTACTCGGCGCAGACCCGCCAGGTGCGCGCCGAAGGCACGGCCGAGGGCGAGCGATTGCGCGCCGAGGCCGAACGAAATCGCGCCGAAATTCTGGCGGCGGCGAACCGCGACGCACAGCGTATGCGCGGGGAGGGCGAGGCGCAGGCGGCTGCCATATATGCGCGCTCCTACGGTGCCAATCCGGAGTTTGCGGCGTTCTACCGTTCGCTCCAGGCCTACCGCACCGCACTGGCGCATGACGGGGACATTCTGATCATCGAACCCGACGGTGATTTCTACAAATACCTGCGCAGTCCTGCGCGCCACTAGGCCAATGCCGTGCGTCTGAATTGGCCCGAGCTGTGCGCTGCCCTGGCGATTGCCTCGGTGCTCGAGGGCATGATGCCGTTTCTCAACCCCGCCGCGCTGCGCCGCCTGTTGCAGCGCCTGATAGCGATGGAGGATCGAGAATTGCGGCTGGGCGGATTGTTCAGCATGCTGGTAGGTCTGTTCATACTCTATTTGGTGCGTTAGGGGATCCCATGGGTCGATTCGTGGTCGTGATCGGCACCCAGTGGGGCGATGAGGGCAAGGGCAAAATCGTTGACCTGCTGACCGAGCGTGCCAGCGCCGTGGCCCGTTTCCAGGGCGGACACAATGCCGGTCATACACTGGTTATCGGCGGCAAGAAAACCATCCTCTCGCTGATTCCTTCGGGAATCATGCGGGCCGGCGTTCAGTGCCTGATCGGCAACGGTGTGGTGATTTCAGCCGAGGCCTTGTTCCGCGAGGCGCAGATGCTGATTGACCAGGGCGTGCCGGTGTTTGAGCGGTTGCGCCTGTCGCCGTCCTGCCCCCTGATCTTGCCCTCACACGTGATGCTCGACCGAGCGCGCGAGCAGGCGCGCGGGGTCAATGCAATCGGCACGACCGGTCGGGGCATCGGTCCGGCATACGAGGACAAGGTGGCCCGCCGCGCCGTGCGCGTCGCGGACTTATTCCAGCGCGAGCGCTTTGCCGCCAAGCTTGGCGAAGTTCTCGACTTCCACAACTTTGTGCTGCAACGCTACTTTCAGCTGCCAGCGGTCGATTTCCAGCGTACGCTGGACGAGCAACTGGGCTTTGCCGAGCGGCTCCGGCCGCTGTTGGTTGATGTCACCGGTGCGCTCGCCAAGCTGCGAAGTGCCGGGGCCAACGTGCTGTTCGAGGGCGCCCAGGGGGCGATGCTCGATGTGGACGTGGGCACCTATCCGTATGTCACCTCGTCCAATACCACGGCCGGCGGCGCAGCGACCGGCACAGGTCTGGGGCCGCGCTACTTTGATCACGTGCTTGGGATCGTCAAGGCCTACGCGACTCGGGTCGGAGCCGGGCCGTTCCCCACGGAACTGTTCGATGCATACGGCGATCACATGTCTCGGGTCGGGCACGAGTTCGGCTCGGTGACCGGACGTGCTCGCCGCTGTGGATGGTTTGACGCGGTGGCATTGCGCCGCGCGGTGGTGAATTCGAGCGTTTCCGGCCTGTGCATGACGAAACTGGACGTGCTTGACGGCCTGGACAACATCCGCATCTGCACGGGCTATCGGATTGGCGGTGTTTTGAGCGACGAGCCACCGGTGTTCGCCGACGCCTTTGCCGACGTTGAGCCCGAATACGAGGAGGTGCCGGGCTGGAAGGAGTCGACCGCGGGGGTATGCGCCTACGCGGGCCTCCCGCAGGCGGCTCAGCGCTACCTGGAGCGTGTGCAGGAGATCCTGGATGTGCCGATTGATATGATTTCGACCGGCCCGGATCGCGACCAAACGATTGTCCTACGCCCGCCGTTTGCGGACTGAGGCACTATAATTGCCCATGGACGCTACAGCGGGAGCAGCAATGGACTCGCAGCAAAACCCGATGGGCACCGACGGCTTCGAATTCGTCGAGTACACCGCGCCCAACCCCGAAGAGCTGCGCACGCTGTTCACGAAGATGGGATTCCGCGAGGTTGCCCGACACCGCTCCAAGAACGTCACGCTGCACCGCCAGGGCGACATTAATTTCCTGATCAACGCCGAGCCCAACAGCTTTGCACAGCAGTTTGCCCGTGATCACGGCGGTTCGATCTGCGCCATGGGTTTTCGCGTCAGGGACGCCGCCAAGGCCTTCAGGCGGGCGCTTGAGCTGGGCGCGAAGCCGGGGCCGAGCACGGCCGGACCCATGGAACTGAACATTCCCTCGATCTGCGGGATTGGCGGCAGCCTCATCTACCTGGTTGATCGCTATGGCGTAAGCAGCATCTACGACGTCGATTTTCTTCCGGTCGAACCCACCGAGGAACAGGACAGTCCCGGCCTACAGCTCATCGATCATCTGACGCACAACGTGGCGCGCGGCAACATGGATGTATGGAGCGGTTTTTACGAGCGGCTGTTTGAATTTCGGGAAATCCGCTATTTTGACATCGAAGGCAAGAAAACCGGGTTGCTGTCACGGGCAATGACCAGTCCGTGCGGGAAGATCAGAATTCCGATCAACGAATCTCAGGACGACAAGTCACAGATCGAGGAGTACCTGCGCGAGTACCGAGGCGAGGGAATCCAGCACATCGCCCTGTCCACGGCCGATATCTATCGCACGGTCGATCGACTGCGGGCCAATGGCGTGATCTTCCAGACCACACCCGAATCCTACTACGACGGTGTTGCCGCGCGCGTGGCTGGCCACAAGGAATCGCTCTCGGAGCTCAAGGAGCGAGGCATACTCATCGATGGCTCCGCCAAGGACGGCATCTTGCTGCAGATCTTCACGGCCAACGTCATTGGCCCGATCTTCTTTGAGATCATCCAGCGCAAGGGCAACGAGGGTTTTGGCGAGGGCAACTTCAAGGCGCTGTTCGAGTCAATTGAACTCGACCAGATACGTCGCGGTGTGGTGTGAGCGGGCTGCGTCTCTACAACTATTGGCGCAGCTCTGCTTCCCACCGGGTGCGCATTGCTCTGCAACTCAAGGGCCTGAGTTACGAATACGTGCCGGTGCATCTTGGGGCGGGCGAGGGGGAGCAGTTCAGCCCAGCCTACCGGGCCCTCAATCCGCAGTCCCGCGTCCCGTCACTGGAGACTGCCGACGGGATCCTGACCCAGTCGATGGCGATACTGGAGTGGCTCGAGGAAACCTATCCCGAGCCCGCGCTGCTGCCGAGCAAGCCGCGCGAGCGCGCGCGGGTGCGAGCCATGGCGCAGGTGTTGATCGCCGACGTGCAGCCACTGCAGAACCAGTCGGTGACGCGCTATCTTCAGGCGACTTTGCATGCTGATGAGAGCACCGTTAAGCGCTGGTTGCGCGAGTGGATCGGGCGCGGCCTTGGCGCTCTCGAAGAAATGCTGGGCCAGGAGGCGGGCGAAGGTACCTTCTGCCTGGGTGCACAACCCACGTTCGCGGACATCAGCCTCGTGCCCCAATGCGCCAGCGCGCGGCGCTTTGGAGTGGAGCTGGCTGCCTATCCGCGAATTTCGCGCATCGAGCAGAATTGCGGTGCTCTGGCGGCCTTTCAGCGCGCGGCGCCCGCGCAGCAGCCGGATGCGCCCCGTTGACACAGGTGCAGGCCAGGGAGTTGCAATGAAGCACTACATTCGCTATCCGCGCGTTGAAGGCCACGCGAGTCGCCAGGCGCACGCCGATCTGCCGAAGGGTAGCTATGAGCGCGAGATGGGCAAGGAAGGATTTTTTGGCCCGGCGTCATTCCTTTACCATCGGCACCCGCCCACCGGTTGGATTGATTTCGAAGGCCCACTGCGCCCTCATGCCTTTGACCTGAGCAAGCTGAGTCGCCCGCAGGCCACACCTTGGGAAGCACCGATTATCCTCGCCAATGCCCAGTGCCAAATTCGATACTGGGGCGTTTCCGGGAACATGGACCATCTGGTGCGCAATGCCGACGGCGATCAACTGCTGTTCGTACATCGGGGCTCCGGCGACCTGTATTGCGACTTTGGGCATCTGGACTTCGCGACCGGGGATTACATTGTGGTGCCGCGTGGCACGATGTGGCGGCTCGAGGCCCCCTCGGACGCGACGCTGCTGCTGATCGAGGCCACCAACAGCTCGTTCTTGCTGCCGGACAAGGGGATGCTCGGCCCTCACGCGCTCTTTGATCCGGCCATGCTGGATGTCCCGGTCATGGACGAGGCTTTCCGGGCCCAGCAAAGCGAGAGCGAATGGCGCGTACGCATCAAGTGCCGCGGCCAAGTGTCCACCGCGACCTTCCCGTTCAATCCACTGGATGCCACGGGCTGGCACGGCGACCTGTGCGTGTGTCGCATCAACGTCAAGGATTTCCGGCCGGTGATGAGTCATCGATACCATCTGCCACCGTCGGTGCACACGACCTTTACTTCGAACCGCTTTGTGGTTTGCACGTTCACTCCGCGCCCCTTCGAGAGCGATCCAGGCGCGATCAAGGTGCCGTTCTTCCATAACAACGACGATTACGACGAAGTGATCTTCTATCACGCCGGTGAGTTTTTCAGTCGCGACAACATCCATCCTGGCATGCTCACCTATCATCCCTCGGGCTTTACCCACGGACCGCATCCCAAAGCCCTGCAGCACATGCTGGTGCAGAGCAAGCCGGCGACCGACGAAGTTGCCGTGATGATCGACTGCCGAGACCGGCTGGAAGTCGGCGCGGCCGCCGCCGGGGTTGAATGGGCGGGCTATGTCGATTCCTGGAAGGGCGGTTGATTCTGATTGAAGCTCGCGAGCCTAAAGCACGGTCGTGACGGACAATTGGTGGTCGTTAGCCGCGATCTGACACGTTGTCTGCCAGTCCCGGAGATCGCCGCGACTATGCAACTGGCGCTCGACCGTTGGGAGGCGCTGGCACCGCCACTCCGCCAGGTCTACGAATCCCTCAATGCCAATCGAGATGGCGAGGCCTTTCCAGTCGGTTCGGGCGGTGTGGCCCCGCCTCTTCCGAGGGCATATCAGTGGGTCGACGGCTCCGCCTACGTCAATCACGTGGAATTGGTGCGCAAGGCGCGCGGCGCCGAGATGCCGCCTTCCTTCTGGACCGATCCGCTGGTGTACCAGGGCGGATCAGATGACTTTATCGGCCCCACTGACGAGGCCCGTTTTGCCTCTGAGGATTGGGGAATCGACCTGGAAGCCGAGGTGGCCGTGGTCACAGGAGAGGTGCCCATGGGAGTCAGCGCGGCGCAGGTGCGTGCGCGCCGCGATGTGCGTCTGTTGATGCTTGCCAACGACTGGACGCTGCGCAATCTGACAGCGGCGGAACTTGCCAAGGGATTTGGCTTCTACCAATCCAAGCCAGCGACAAGTTTTTCGCCCGTGGCCGTCACTCCCGATGAGCTCGGCGCGGCGTGGGATGGCGGCAAGGTGCTGCTGCCGCTGGTAAGCCGTGTGAATGGCCGCCAGCTGGGCGCTCCTGAGGCGGGGATCGACATGACCTTTGATTTTCCGGCGTTGATCGCACACTGTGCCCGCACCCGAAACCTGGGTGCCGGCACAATCGTAGGCTCAGGCACGGTATCTAATGCCGACCGATCGCGCGGCTCTTCGTGTCTGGCCGAGTGCCGAATGCTGGAGACCATTGCACACGGCTCGGCAAGCACACCGTTCCTGAAGTTCGGCGATCGCGTGCACATCGACATGTTCGACGCCGCCGGCGGCTCAATTTTTGGTGCCATCGACCAGCGCGTGGCACGCGGTTAGCATGAGGCGCCATGGCCGACACTAATCTGAATCTGCTAAATCCGAAGCTGTGGGATGCCTGGGTGGTGGTCGCGGCACGCGTCGTGCTCACGATCGTGGTGGCTTGGGTGGTGTACCGATTGGTGATGCGCCTGGTTCGCGCATTTGGCGCCGGCGTGACCTCTCGCATCCACGACGCTGAGCAGATGCGCCGGGCGGAAACACTCGCCCGGGTGATGCGCAACCTGGTGACGATTGTTGCAGTGTTGATTGCTGGCATGCTGGTGTTGAGCGAGCTTGACATTTCAGTGACTCCGATCCTGGGAGCGGCCGGAGTGGTGGGCTTGGCCGTAGGTTTTGGCGCCCAAAGCCTGGTCAAGGACTACGTCGCAGGCTTCTTTTTGCTCGTTGAGAATCAGCTGGCGAGGGGCGATGTGGTGGATCTGGCCGGCAAATCCGGCACCGTAGAGGATGTCAGGCTCCGTTACGTGCAACTGCGTGACTACGAAGGCAACGTCCACTTCGTGCCCAACGGTTTGATCACCACCGTGACCAACATGAGCCGCGGTCACGCATATGCGGTGATCGACGTGGGCGTCGAATACAGCTCCGATCTTGGCAAAGTCTACGATGCACTGCGCGCGGTCGCGCAGCAGTTGCACGCTGATCCGGCATTTGCCGGCAGCATCGAAGCCCAATTGGAGATCACCGGCGTCGAACGATTCGATGGCGCGACGGTGACGGTTCGCTCGCGCCTGCGCGTGCGGCCGCTTGAGCAATGGCGGGTGCGACGAGAATTCCTGCAGCGCCTGAAGCGCGAGTTCGACGCTCAAGGCATCAAGATGCAGGTGCCACCGCTCAGCCTAGCCGGCAGGTAAATCGAAGACCAGGATATCTGCGTCATTCCCGTCGCTGATGCGTACCGCCGTCTCATCGCGCAGCGCGGCACCATCGCCCGCCCTTAAGCTCACACCGTTAACGCTCACAGCGCCCCTGGCCAGCTGCACATAGCACAGACGCCCGGCTGCCAGCGGGTGCTGCGCCTGCTCGTGATTACTGTACAAGCCGCTGTATACGCGGGCGTCCTGATGAATACGCAACGAGCCGTGCTCGCCGGTCGGCGAAGCGATTAGTCGCAGACGCCCGCGCTTCTCGCTCTCGGGTATCGTACGTTGCTCGTATTCAGGGGCAATGCCGCGCACGTCCGGAATAATCCAAATCTGCAGAAAATGCACCGCCTGGGTGCGCGAGGGATTGAACTCGCTGTGCTGGACTCCCCGTCCGGCACTCATCCGCTGGACATCACCGGGGCGAATCACTGAACCGGTGCCCATGGAATCCTTGTGTTCGAGTTCTCCGTCGAGAACGTACGAAATGATCTCCATGTCGGCGTGGCTATGGGTGCCGAATCCCTGCTTGGCTTGGACGCGGTCTTCGTTGATGACCCGCAGGGGGCCAAAGTGCACGTGCTGGGGATCGTGATAGTCAGCGAACGAAAAGCTGTGCCAGGAATCCAGCCAGCCGTGCTGCGCGTGACCGCGCTCGCTGGCGGGGCGAACGGTCAACATTGCGCTACACGCCTTGGGCCTTGGGTTGTGCCGTGCTTGCCGGCAACAGATTGACCGACACGCTGAATTGCCGTGCCTCAGCGGGCTGCAGCACACCGACTCCAACAACCTGACGCGTCAGCTGTTCGCCTCGCTCATTGGCAATCGACAGTACCACACAGAATTCGCACGCCTCGTCCAGCTGTTTGTGGCGCACGGTGCCCTCCACTTGCAGGGCGGCATAGCCGGTCGGTGCCACGCTAAGGTTCGGCGCGTTGTAGCGCAGATGATGCTGGCAGGCCGGGCATACGACAGCACTGGCTAGCACCGTGGATTTACAGTGCGGGCAGCTACGCGTCGCGCCCGGTACGCTAGGGCGCAGGACGTTCATGTAGGCGTGCCGTTGCCTTTATGCTCGCTGCGAACCGGCGCCACCGAACCATCGCCCCAGCCGAATTCTACGTGTCCACGCATCCGTGATCCCGAGGCCACAGTGATCGTGTCAGCCTTGACGTCGCCGACAATTACGCCGCTCGCCGTGACATCGATGTGCCTGGCGCCGATGTTGCCGGTGAGTTCACCGCTCACAGTAACGGTACCGGCACGCACCTCGCCGTGGTGCTTGGCGCCCGGCTCAATGGTCAGATTGCCGTCAACGTGTGCGTCGCCTTTGAACTGCCCGGCGATGCGCACGTGGCCGGTGCCACTGATCTTGCCCTCGATGGCCAATCCCGAAGAAATGATGGACTCCTTGGGTTCCGTTCGTTCTTTGGCACGAGTCGGTGCAATCGAAGGTGTGACGGACAACGGCTCCGGATTTGCCCGAAGCGTCGGTTCCAAGGCGGCCTTGGGCATTATGTTAGTTGGCGCCGGTGCGGCGGGGGAAGTTGAGGAGGCGTCTCTCCAAAGGGCCATGGCTATGCTCCCGGTGGGCTGGTTGTGACTACATACATTACCCCATTCACAAGCGCACAATATCATGTCTTGAACGACCGACAGATACTGTAATTATCCACGTACTGATCAGTTGCGCTGCATCACCCGTAGACTGCTTGCCCGATGGATAACGCGCCGAAACCGAAGATCCTACGTGTAATCCGGCCGAATAAGGCGAAGCGAGTCCGCCGGCGAAAGTCCCCGGCAAGGGCCGAGGAACCGGTCACCGACACGCGGCGACACGCGGCCATCGAAAGAGCGAAGCTCGAGTGGGAGAGCACTGCCGACGCTCTCGCCGCGTTGGTGTGCCTGTTGGGCAGCGACGGGAAGATCGTTCGCGCCAATCGAGTGGTGGAGGACTGGTCGCTGGGGACGGTATCAGGCGTGCTGGGAATTGATGCGCACGTGCTCCTTCACCCGGGCTGCACCAGCAAGCGCTGCGAGGTGGCCAAATTTCTCAAGAGCTCACTGGCGCAAATTCGCCGCGGTGCACCTCGACACTTCAACCTACAGCAAATCATCAACATGCGGCATCTGGAATTGACCATCAGGCCAATGAGGCGAGGTTCGGGGGCCGCGGCTGCCCGTGGTGACCCGCGTGCGGTGCTTGTGGCTACGGACCAGAGCGCGCTGCATCGCGCGCAGGACGCGCTCGAGCTACTCAATGCCAATCTTGAGACCCGGGTTCGGAACCGCACCCAGGCGCTGGTCGACGCGAACCGTGATCTTCGTAACGAGATCAGTCGCCGCGAGCAGGCTGAAGTGGCTCTGCGCGCTTCGCGCAACGAATTGCGTGCGCTCTCCGAGCAGCTCATCGGTGCGCAGGAGGGCGAACGAAAGCGCATCGCGGTGGAACTGCACGATTCCGTGGGCCAGTCACTGAGCGCCGTCAAATACACCCTGGAGCGCGGCGTGGAAATGCTCCGCAACCCCAAGCTTGGCGATCCAGCCACGGTGTTTCATGTAGCCGTGAAGAGAATTCAAGAAACGGCGGAAAGCATCCGCGAGATCTCAACTCATTTGCGCCCCAGAATTCTCGATGAACTGGGCGCGGCCTCGGCCGTCAATTGGTTCTGTCGCGACTTTGCGGATATTTATCCTTCGCTCACGGTTGTCGTCAATGTCAAGGTCGAGGATCGTGAAGTGCCGGATCGGCTGGCTACCGTCGTGTACCGAGGATTGGGAGAACTCCTCAATAATGTGGCCAAGCACGCTAAAGCGCGCGAGGTGCGTATCGAATTGTCTCGCGAGGACAATGTCTTGACACTGCAGGTGGGTGATGACGGCGTGGGCCTCGACATGGCAAATCCCGAGGCACGTCGCCTGGGCTCGGGACTGCACAACCTGCGGGAACGCGCTCAGATGACTGGCGGTCAGTTCAGCGTCGCAGCGCCCACCGGAGGCGGGACGCTCGCACGACTGGCTTGGAGACTCGAAGGTGAGGAGCGCCAGGAGACCATTGAGCGGTCTTGAATCGCCAGCGGCGTAAGCACGTTGAAAAAGTGGGGTTAGGCGCTGCGCATGATTCTGTCGCGCATGGATCCGAACGAGGCGCGGTGTTCGCTCCTGCCAATCCCGAGCTTTCGATTTTAGAGTACCAACGACCGGTGCCCGGCGGACGGCACCAAGGGTTGCTCCCGGGTGTCGCTCACTACCTTGTTTGCCTACCTTACGCTGCGTGCCGGAACCGGTAGAGTGGGGTGGGGCTCAGGTCATGACCAGCTCGAGTGCGGATCATGGCTCAGAGGCGGTGCAACATCGGGTGGCCAAGTTTGTTGCGCCGCGTCACTGGGCACAGGTCGGCACGGCACGGCTGGACGCGGAGCGCAAGCAGATCGACCCGATCGGCAAGCTCTGCGGTCGGCAACCGCACCCGGATTCGGTCATCGGTTGATCTGGGAGCGGTGGCTCGCCGCCGTGAATATTCCTGGCCGCCAGGGGAAAAAGAAACGGGGCGGGGCTGACACTGGAGTAAGAGGGGACGCTCGATACAAGGGCGCTCTACATCCAGGCAGACCCCGGCACCCCAACTATCTGGCGCCAGTCATCCCGCTGGCGGCATTCCAGGGCACCTTTGGCACCCTCGTGGGCGTGTGATCAGGCGAGGCGGGACCGGGCTGCGCGCCCGGGGCATCGAGAGGGGTACTGTGCCTCGCAGCATGGCGGCTCCTGGATGCGGCTGTGGATCGCCGGCAGCATCCCGTGCGATTCAGGGGGCCCTCGGGTCATAACGCGAACGAACTGGATTCGGGCGCCCGTCTGCCACGGGTGCTTGTCAGAATGAGAACTGTGTCGCAGATTGGCTGAGGGACGGCTCCCTCTTGCGCTTAGCCTGGAGCGCGATCCGGCGTACTCTCGAGCCAGGTTGAAAACGCCCAGTTTCGATGCATCGCCACGCGTATCCGAGCGCAATCGCCACCCTTGGGTTGCCGGCGGCGTTTTCCGACGAGGATACCGCCACGATGACCCGCGAACAAACCGACGCCCCTTGCGCCTCGGACTTCGGGATACTCGGGGCATGGACACGCGTCCGATAGCCGCGGGCCATATGCGAACGCCTACGGGGGTGCGGGGGACTCGGTCAATGCAGAGTGTGGCCGGTAGATCCGCCGCTTGACGATAACGGCTTTAATAACGCAAAGTAATCAGGAGTATACACGCCAGTGGCAACCGAAATTCCCTCTTTGCCTAACCGCACGAACAAGTGCCTGTCGTTGTTGCTAGTCGATGATCACGCAATGCTGCGCGAGGGTCTGCGTGCGCTGCTTGAGTTGCAGCCCGATTTCAAGGTGGTTGGCGAGGCAAGCACATTCGAGGAGACGATCGAATGCGCCGCGCGCCTGCAGCCGGAAATAGTGCTGACTGATATTGGGTTGCCTGGCCGTTCCGGGCTGCTGCTGATCCGTGAACTTCGCAAAATTTGTCCGGCCGCGCGCTTTGTGCTGCTTACGGCGCATGCAAGCGAGGAATACATTCACGCCGGGCTTGCTGCACAGGCCGAGGGCTACGTGCTCAAGGATTGCAGTCATGCGGAATTGATCCATGCGATTCGCACCGTGGCGAGCGGGCGTCGGTTCTTGTGCGAGGTGGTCGCTTCCAGAGTACTGAAGAGCTACCTGCCTCGGAACGACGGAAGTGCCAATCAGGACCCGCTGCACGCGGTGACGACGCGAGAGCGCCAATTGTTGACGCGCATTGCCGCCGGACGCTCCAACAAGGCTGTGGCGCGCGAGCTGAACCTCAGTGTGAAGACGGTCGAGAAACATCGCGCAAACCTGATGCGCAAGCTATCGCTCCACAATGCGGCGGATATCACGCGCTTTGCTCTGAACCATCATCTCATGGGCCAGGACAACGATCGGATGTTCAGCCCCGCATGAGTCTGCTACACCTGCAGCGAGCGCCGGGAATCAAACGTTGGCTCGGCGTTGTCGCGGTCCTGGCCTTTGGGTTCAGGGCGCTGATCCCCACCGGCTACATGCTGGCCGAGGTGGGTGGTCACTCGCGGCTGGTGATCTGCCCGGCGGGAATCCATTACGCTGCCACTGAGCACTCGATGGCGGGCATGGCACATGCCGGGGGCATGAATCCTGGCGCGCATGCCTCACTGGGCGCTGAGCAATGCCCGTTTGCGCTCGCCGGCGGCGCGGCAATCCGCACGGCGGTGGGTGAAGCTGCCAAACCCAATTTCGTGATTCTCCAACCGTCTCGCCCATTCGCAGCCACGTCAGTTCCGATCACGCCCCCGTCGCGGTATCACGCGCCGCGCGGGCCGCCGTCTCTCGCCTAGACATCCTGTCTGGAATTGCTGCGCTTCGGTCCACGATCGACCGACAGCGCATTCCATGCTCTGGCGGAGAGCCACTATGAACATTCGAGTCTTGCGTTTTGCACTGCCGGCCCTGGCAGTTCCGGGTCTTAGCCTGGCCTGCGCCTGCGGCTGCGGTGTTTTTGATGTAGGGACGAGTTCGATGTACGCAAACCACACCGGTGGTATGGCATATGTGGAATACGATTTTCTCGACCAAAGCCATAACTACAGCGGCACATCGAGTGCGCCGGCGGCCGATAATCCCGACAAGGCCATACGCACCCAGTTCTTGACGCTGGGCGGGCAGTACCAGCTCAATCGTTCCTGGGGTCTGAGCATGGAGGTGCCCTATTGGGATCGCTATTTTCAGACCACTGACGAAGATTCGGGCGCGATAGTCGAATCCACACACGGTGCAGTCGGCGACATCCGCATTAAGGGCACGTACACGGGGCTCTCGGCGGACATGTCGAGTGGGCTG
Organism: uncultured Gammaproteobacteria bacterium; assembly: GCA_963789365.1. Taxonomy (GTDB): domain Bacteria; phylum Pseudomonadota; class Gammaproteobacteria; order Steroidobacterales; family Steroidobacteraceae; genus FEN-1191. The sequence continues at coordinate 698,451 of CAWBKJ010000004.1, read as the reverse complement.
ACGCTGGGGCTAAAGCTTGCCAATGGCGACACCAGCTATCCGAACTTTGACGCCGACACGCAGATCGGTAGCGGCAGCACTGACCTTTTACTCGGCGGTTACCATTTGGGACGCCTCACGGCCGATAACCGCTGGAGCTATTTCCTGCAGGCACAATGGGACCAGCCAATATGGCATAAGGCAAATTACCGTCCCGGTGCAGAGGGCGTGGCGGTCGCTGGTGTGTACTTCGAAGGCTGGTCCACCCATGCAAGCTATAAGATCTCCCCGGTCGGCCAGCTGCGCGTCGCGTATCGCCGCCCGGATGGCGGGGAGGAGGGCAACCCCCAGGACACGGGCTACTCCCGACTGTTAATTTCCCCGGGCCTTGAATTGGCGACCGGCCATGCGCGAGTCTATGCGGATGTGGCTTTGCCGCTGTACACCCATGCACGCGGCAATCAGCTGTTCGCCAATGAAATGTGGAAACTCAATGCCAGCTACTATTTCTAGGTGGCCGCTTTCCTTGGCGATGGCGGCCATGTTGCTCACCGCGTCGGCCGAGACGGCACTGGCATCGGCTCCGAACGTCGGTCGGCCTGCCCCTGCGTTGGTTGTCCAGAGCTTTGGGGGAGAGAAATTCGACTTAAGCACGTTGCGCGGCAAGGTCGTGGTGCTGAATTTCTGGGCGAGCTGGTGCGAGCCATGCCGCAGCGAGATGCCGCTCCTGGAGGCCCTCTCGCAGGAGTACGGCGCCCGTGTCGCGGTGGTGGGACTCAGTGCCGATGACCCCCATGATCGGAGGGACGCAGTCCAGGCCGCCAAACGGGTCAGTTATATGACCGGCCTGCTGAGCGAGGCGCCCGTTAATGGCTTCGGTCCACCGCTGGGTTTGCCGTTGACGTATGTCATCGACCCCTCAGGCACCGTCAGCGCCATCCTGCAGGCCAATCAGGGAGCCATTAGTGCCGATCGATTGCGTGCGGCGGTGGAAACGGCGCTGCGCGAGGCTGCGCCTGCGAATCCATAGAGACGAGGAAGCCGCCTCAATGCCTCAGATCCTGCAACTCGCCGCGACCGCCGGCTTCCGAGGGTAGAGAAACGTCCAACCGTCCCGTGCTCGAGGACCTCCACAAATCTCGGACCCGGATCCACTCTGCGCAGGCGACGAACGCTTGCCGATTGACACTGCCCCAAGCGAGCCGGTGAGGTGACGCGCCGGCCCGCCTCGGGAGGTTATTTTACCGGCACCATCAGGTGCTGATAGGGCGTTCCGGCCCACATCACATAGGGCTGCGAGGTATCCGGGTCCGCCTTCTTCGGATAGGCGTCGTAAAACGCGGCGTCGGCACCGGCGATCATCAGATGCGGTCCGGTCTTGATCCAGTGATCGGCGGCTGAGGGTTTCTTGGAATAGGGGTCGGTATTACTCGCATCCGTTCCGCCTTCAAGCATATACATCAGACCAACGTGGCCGCTGGGCGGTGTGCCGTGACTCATCAGCGCATTGAGGAAACCCATCGAGGCCTCGTCCGCGCACATGGGATCGGGTCCAGGCGTGCTGGGTTCGTCCGGCATGCACGTAAATCCATTGTTCCCCTCCCGCAAGCTACGCATGCCGCCGTTGGCATCCATGACCATTACTTTGGCGCCCTTGGCGACTCCCGCCGGCGCTGCGGACAGGGCGCTTGCGATCAATTGTTGATCGGTCGGTTTCGCTGTGTCCTTCTTCCCGGGCTCAGCGGCGTTGGCCGCGAACGCGAGTGGCAGCACTACCGCCGCGATCAGCCAGCGGTTCATTTCGGTTGTTGTTGGCATAGGAATCCCCTGTTTATTATTCTGGATCCGACGGTTCCATATACCGCCGGCCAGCGCCCTTGGCAATAGGGGAGCTCCTGACCGGCTATACTCATCGTTCCTGATGGCGGAATTCGCCGCGCGAGCTAACAAAAATGTGCCTGATTCTCGTGGCCTGGCGGGTGCACCCGGATTTTCCCTGCGTCGTAGCGGCCAACCGAGACGAATATTTTGGTCGCCCCACCGCGGAGGCCGATTGGTGGGAAGAGCCGGGCGATATCCTGGCCGGACGTGACCTGCAGGCGGGCGGCACCTGGCTCGGCGTGACGCGCGCCGGCCGATTTGCGGCGCTCACTAATTTCCGCGACCCGGCAGCCTTGAGGCCGGATGCGCCCAGCCGTGGCACGCTGGTTTGCGCATTTCTCACGGCCGGCGGGTCCACGACTGCGGGGCTCGAGGACATCGCGCGGCGTGGCGCGCAGTGCAATCCATTCAATGTGTTATGCAGCGATGGTCAGGATCTGGGCGTGTATGAAAGCACGACCGGCGTAGGACGGCTCCTTGGTCCTGGGGTCTACGCCCTCTCGAACCACCTGCTCGACACGCCCTGGCCCAAGGTCACCCAAGCCAAGTCTCGTCTGGCCGAGGCTCTCAACGAACTGCCACAGTCGGCGGCGATGCTGGATCTGCTCCGGGATACCGAGCCCGCCGTGGATGAGGAGCTGCCGCGCACCGGAGTCAGCTTGGAGCTCGAGCGCATGCTCTCAAGCGCCTTTGTCAGGGGCGAGGGCTATGGAACCCGTTGCTCCACGATTTTGACCACTGATATCGCGGGCGCGACCACCTTTGCGGAGTGGAGCTGGGACCCATCCGGATCCCTCGCGGGAATGACGCGATACCACTTTCAGATTAGCTAAAGAAGTTGCGGGCGCGCGGCGATTGGGTAATCTTGCATCATGAGTCGCATGCGTTATGCCCTGTTGGCCTTCCTGACCGGAGTGCTTGCGGCCTGCGCGACGACCGGGGCCGCCTCTCGGGCGGCTGTAGCGCAACAAAATGCCGCCGTGGTGCTGGCATTCCTCGATACTGTGTTCAACAAGCACGAGGTGGAGCAAGCCTTCAAGCTCTACGTCGCTCCGGTGTACCGGCAGCATAACCCCATGGTTGCAGACGGCAATGCTGCCGCGATGCAGGCTTTGACCCACTATACCCACGAGCTCTATCCGGAACTGCGCCAGGAAGTACAGCGCACCGTGGCCCAGGGTGACCTGGTGGCCGTCCACTCGCACTATTACAAGTATGCCGCGGACCGCAGCAAGGGCCGGGGCCAAGCGGTGGTGGACATTTTCCGCCTCGAACACGGCAAGATCGTTGAGCATTGGGACGTCGCTCAAGATATTCCAGAGAAATCCGCCAACGACAATACGATGTTCTAATCCGTGTGCCGTGGCGCCCCCGGGGTCTGGCTATTCGGCGATAAATATCGTCGCCGGATGTTCCAGCAAATCCCGAAGCGCCTGGATCAGGCCTGCCGCGTCCGCGCCGTCGACGAAGCGGTGATCAAACGACGAGGAGAGATTCATCATCCGCCGGATCTGAATGGTGCCGCTCACGACCATCGGCCGGTCGACGGCACGATTGACGCCGATGATGGCCACCTCGGGCATATTGATGATCGGCGTGCTGGCAATGCCGCCGAGTTTTCCGAGGCTGGTCACGGTGATCGTCGACCCGCTCAGCTCCTCGCGTCGTGCCGAGCGGTCGCGCGCCGCGCTCGTCACACGGGTGATTTCGGAGGCGAGGGCGCGCAGACGTCAGCTGGTCCGCATTGCGTACCACCGGTACCTTGAGTCCCTCGTTGGTCTGAGTGGCAATGCCCACGTGTACCGCACGGTGTCGAATCACGGTCTCGCGTGCGGCATCGTAATGAGCGTTGCACTGTGGGTAGCGCTTAAGCGCGCGCACCAATGCCGCCACGATGAACGGCAGATAACTCAAGGGTACGCCACCTTTGGGCGCACCCGCGTTCAGATGCTCGCGCATCGCGTGGAGCGCCGAGATGTCCACTTCCTCGACGTAGGAAAAATGCGGGATGCTGCGCGCCGCCTCGCTCATGCGCTGGGCAATCACGCGCCGGATGCCGATGATCGGAATTTCCTGCACCGCGGAACTTGCCTCACGGGCCGGAGGCGAGGGCGCCACTTGGGCTGGAGTGGAAGCGCTGCCGGCGGCCAGCGCGTTTTGCAGATCAGCGGGCATGATGCGGCCACCCGCGCCGGAACCGGCGACGCCTGGCAAGATTCACGCCTGCCTCCTGTGCGCGCCGGCGAGTGGCCGGAGAGGCCCGCACCGCTGCGCCCGCCGGAGCGGCTGGGAGCGTCCGTGGCCGGGCGGGCTGCTCGGTTGCCGGTCGTATTCGCAGGCGCCTCGGCGCTGGCGCCAGCGGGCGCGGCGGGCTTTGCCGAACCGGTGTCGGCCGTGTCAAAAGTTGCGAGCTCTGCGCCCACGGCGATGATGTCGCCGGGTTTGCCGGTTATGCTGAGGACCCGGCCGCTGACAGGCGAGGGGATCTCCACCACCGCCTTGTCGGTGGACATCTCAACCAGAGGCTGGTCTTCCCTGAGCAGGTCGCCCGCCTTGACGTGCCAGGCGATGATCTCCGCCGACACCGTGCCTTCACCCAGATCCGGGAGCTTGAAAACATGACGGCTCATTTGGGTTCCATGACAGCTTTGAGGGCCAGCGAGACGCGGGCCTGACCCGGAAAATACTCCCATTCGAAGGCGTGCGGGTAGGGCGTGTCCCAGCCGGCGACGCGCTGGATAGGCGCCTCGAGGTTCCAGAAGCAATTTTCCATAACGGTCGCGGCCAGTTCCGCGCCGAACCCCGCAAAGCGCGTCGCCTCGTGGGCGATCACACAGCGTCCGGTCTTGCACACCGAGTTGCACAAGGTATCGACATCCAGCGGTACGATGCTGCGCACGTCGATGATCTCCGCATCGAGCCCCATGGCCTGGGCTGCCGCGGCGGCCACGTGCACCATCGTGCCGTAGGCAATGATCGTCAGCTGCGAGCCGGCACGCACGATTTCCGCTCGGCCGAAGGGCACCGTGTAATGATCGGCAGGCACTTCGCCCTTGGGATGCGTAGTCCAGGGGACGGCCGGCTTGTTGGGGTCGCCGTCAAACGGGCCGTTATACAGGCGTTTGGGTTCGAGCAGAATCACCGGATCGTCGTCTTCGATGGCGCCGATCAACAGGCCCTTGGCGTCGTAGGGATTCGAGGGGATCGCGACCTTGAGCCCGCAAACGTGGGCGAACAGCACTTCGGGGCTTTGCGAGTGGGTCTGGCCGCCGCGGATCCCGCCCCCACACGGCATTCGGACCGTGACCGGCGCGTGAAAATCGCCCGCGCTGCGATACCGCAGTCGCGCGAGTTCGCTGACGATCTGGTCATAGGCCGGGTAGACGTAGTCGGCGAACTGCACTTCCGCCACCGGCCGCAGGCCGTTCACGCCCATGCCTAGCGCAGCGCCGATGATGCCGCCCTCGGCGATCGGGCGTATCGAGCACCCGATGTTCGCCGTACTTGCGCTGCAAACCGTCCGTGCAGCGGAACACGCCGCCAAAGAAGCCCACGTCCTGGCCGAGGATCACCACATTCGGATCACGCTCCATGGCCACATCCATGGCCGAGTTGAGCGCCTGGATCATGTTCATCTGCGCCATAGCGAGCCCTTAGGAGCGACGCGGCCAGTTCGGCGCGCAGCAACTCTCGTTGCCGCCGCAGGTGCTCGGGCAATTCCTTGAATACGTCTTCGAACATCAGGTCGCGATCGAGACGCGGGCCGTCGTTCAGGGTTCCGAAGGTCAGCGCTTCCTTCCATTCGGCGCTGACCTGGGCATCCAGTTCGCCGCTGAGTTCCTCGTGGCGCGCCTCCGACCACTCGCCCATTCCCATCAGGTGGAGCTTGAGGCGTTCGATCGGATCGCCCGAGTGGCCAGCGTTCCGGTTCATCTCGTGGCCGATAGCGTGCCGGATCGTCGCTGGTGGAATGCGCGCCTGCGCGGTAGGTCACGAGCTCGAGGAGTGTGCCGCCGTCACCATTGCGGGCGCGCTCCGCAGCCCAGCGCGTGGCCGCGTACACGGCCAGAAAGTCATTTCCGTCGACGCGCAAGCCGGGTAGGCCGTACGCCGGACCGCGCGCTGCGAAGGAATTCTGCTCGCCGCCGGCAGTTCCCTGAAATGTGGAGATGGCCCACTGATTGTTGACCACGTTGAGAATTACGGGGGCCCGGTATACGGAGGCAAACAGCAGTGCGTGATGAAAGTCCGCTTCGGCCGAACTGCCTTCGCCAGTCCAGGTCGCCGCAATGTGCTCTTCCCCTTTGATCGCGGCGGCCATGGCCCAGCCCACGGCCTGGGGAAATTGGGTCGCCAGGTTGCCTGAAATCGAGAACAGCCGGGCCGGAGCCGAGTGATACATCACGGGGAGCTGGCGGCCCCGGCACATGTCGCCGGTGTTGGACAGCAACTGACACATGAGATCGACCAGCCGCTGGCCGCGCACGACCTGGAGACCCTGATTGCGATATGCCGGAAACAGCATGTCACCGGGCTCAAGGGCCATGCCGGCGGCGACCGACACCGCTTCCTCGCCGGTGGACTTCATATAGAAAGTGAGCTTGCCCTGGCGCTGGAAACGCACCATGCGATCATCGAACAGGCGCGTGAGCAACATATACCGCAGGCCGAGTCGCAGATCCTCGGGCGCGACATGCGGATCCCAAGGACCGACGGCGCGATGCGAGTCGTCGAGCACGCGAATCAGCCCGGTCGCGAGAGTTCCCGTGTCACGCCAGGAAACGTTGCTCGCGGGTCGCGGCATGCGCGCCCGCCGGAGACAGCTGCAAATAACTGAAGTCGGGGGGCTGGCCCGGGCGCGCGGGGGGTTCCGGCACATGCAAACGCGATCGGGTAGGCATGAAATTCCTCAAGGTAGCTATCCCACGGCCTCGCGGCCGTGGTGACCGGCCAACATTCTAGCCGGTCGCGGGTCGGCAGGTGATGCCGGCTGTGGACCCGCGCCGGGCCGGCCCGGGAACCGGCTAACAATGGTAGGCTCTGTGGGACCCCGGGCCCGCGGAGATGCCGATGAGCGCAGACGGATTTCGCCACGCCTTGCAACTGAGCCCGCTGCGCAACAGCAGCACCGCCACCACCGCGGCGGAGCTGGTGGCCGAGCAGCTGCGCCATTTTGGAATCGATCCGGGATCGCCGGGAGGCGAGGCGCTCGCGCGTCTGGTCACGCAGCTCGGCGCGGCAAATTGCGCCGCGCATGACTTGTGGGAGCTCACGACCAAGACGCTCGATCGGCTCGACCGCGCCGATCGTATCGCCTGGTTTAATGCCAAGCGCTTTGCATGCTTTCAGCTCGCCAAGGTCCTCGACACGCTGCAGAACCCGTTGCGCGCCACCTACCAGGGCTTGCTGGACGACATGAGCACCGCGGGCGTCAAGGGGCCCAACCCGCTATTTGACAATGTGACGGCAATATTCAGCGCCACGCCGGTGATCACGCGCACCGCCACCTACGTCTATGCCTGTGCCGAGTGGATCGAGGACGCGTTTAAGGGCCGCGAGCTGCTGCACCAGATCTATTCCCGGCTCCTCAATCCGACATCGATCTGTCTTGCCAACCACATCGTGCATCTGGAGGCCGGGCCGGAGGCAGCGGACTACTTCGCCTGGAATTTCAATTCCGGCATGGCCGCAATCGACACCACGCTCGCGCACCTCTTGGGTTCGCGCGACATCGTGTTGAGTTCGCGCAACGTGTACGGCGGCACCTATCAGCTGCTGCACGATTGGTACGGGAAGAAGGCGAATCTGGACGTGGCGATCGAGTGGTTCGACGGCGAAACGGCCGCGGAATTTACGGCGCAGCTTGAGATCGTGACGGCGCGACACGCCGAACGGCTCGCGGCCGGACGGCACATCTTTGTGTATCTCGAATCCCCCTGCAATCCGCACGGGTACCTGCTTGATGTGCCTGGGATTTGCCGGGCGGCGCATGCGCGCGGGATCACGGTGATCTGTGATGCGACCATCGGCACCCCTTATCTGCAGCCCACGCTGCGTCGCAAGGACAAGTCCGAAAGGCCAGACTACGTGATCCATTCGTACACCAAGGACCTGTGCGGATCAGGCAACACCACGGCCGGTGCGGTCATCGCCCGCGCCGAGCGCATGTTCCTGCCCAAGGGCGAGATAGTGCATGCCCGCGGCCACGACGGGGTGGAACGTGAGTGTCGTTGGGACGAGAGCATGTTTTGGAATGTCTACTACGTGAAGGGCGCGTTTCTCGACTCGGACAAGGCTTTCGAGGTGCTCAGCGGCATGCGCACGGCCGAATTGCGGATCCTCGCCAAGTGCATCAACACCATCGTACTGGCGCGCGCTCTGTCCCTGCACCCGCTCGTCAACGCACAATGCGCGGCTGTGCCCGGCCACCCCAACGCTCGGCTGTGTGCTGAAAACATGACGCTGGGTCTGCCGGCACCGCTGTTTACGATCGACTTCGAGGGACATGGCGGCGGCGCCTCGGGCCAGGGCGGCGGCGTCTCGCGGGCACTGATGAAGCGATTTTTCGACAATCTCGAGCCCGCCTTCAGCCTGCAAGTGAGCCTGGGGCAAGTTAATACTCAGGTACTGTGTCCGGCACTCACCAGCCACTCGGAAATGTCCGACGCTGCGCTTCATCAGGCCGGCATTTCACCGACCACCGTGCGCATCAGTGTAGGAGATGAGAATCCGCGCTTCCTGCTCGAACACCTGCGGCGCGCGGCCCGCGTGGCCGCCGGCTCGACACACCCGGCCTTTGCAGAGGGGTTTGCCGACGCTGCGACCGTCGACAAACTTTACCGCGAGGTCTACGTCGACGTTCACACCCGCTGGGTGGAACGGCGCATCGCTGACTGGCAGCCCTCCGGTTGAAGGAGCCGCGGCTGGCCGCTGCGGCTTACGCGATCGGCAGGTTTGAAAGAAAGTAGACTCCGCGTCGCCTGCGCGGGACTGGCGCGACATAGCGCGGCGGCTTGACGACCAGCACGTCGCAGTGCAGATCGTCCAGCAAGCGCTCCGCGCTGTTGCCGATAAACAGGCGCTTGAGCCCGCGCCGGCTCATGGCCCCCATGACAAAAACGCCCGCTTTCAGGCGCCGCGCGGCCGCCGGAAGCAGGGCGTCCGGATCGCCGCTCAGCAGGTGTACCCGAGTACCCCTGATGCGCGCAGTTTTTGCGAGCGCGATGAGCATCGTCTTTCGGCGCAGCGGTGTGTTCGTCCAGGGCAAGAGCACCTGCACGGCGTGGAGCGGCGCCCGGAGGGCATCGGCCAGTGCGGCGGCGCTACGCAGCAGGCGCTTCTCCAAATCACCGGTCCGGGCGCCGATATGTTGGGGATCGACGGCGGCCACCACCGGCGCGCGCGGACGGTGGCGGGAATTCTTGATGAGTAGCACCGGTATCGGGCTGGCTCGCAGCAATTCCCAGTCGGTGTATCCCAGCAGAGCGGGGAGTCGATGATGACCGCGCTTCTGCACCACGATCAGGTCGGCTCTGATGGCCATGGCACGCCGGACCACGGCTTCATACGGGGGGTAGTCCCACACCGCGGCGGCGTGGACCTTGAGGCCCTTGCGGCGAAGCGGCTCGGCCAGGCGCTCGAGCTGTCGCAAGGCATTCGTACGAGCCTGGCGCGTTAGGCTTTCGACGGTCTCGCCGCTACCGGCCAGGGTGTCGATATACACCGGCGTGGCCAGGTCGTGAAAAAGCTCAAGCCGCGCGTTGCTCCCCGCGGCGATTGTTGCCGCGCGCTCGATGATGACGCTGCGACGGGCACGCAGATCGCGTACCGCCACCAAAATGACACCGATATGACGCATGGCTCTCTCCGCGGACCGTCGGGCGGACCGGCGTGCCTATCTTGATCGTTTTGGCCGGCCCGGTCACCACGGATGATACCCAAATCGTGGCGCCCGGAAATTACACGCGCAGCCGGTAGCCCACGTTGGTTACGGTTTCAAGCGATTGCCCTGAGGTGGGCGATTCCCCGAGTTTCTGCCGCAACCGGTGGACCAGCTGCTTGAGGAGTTGCCGGTCGCCGCCGGCCCGCTGACCCCAGACATGGGTCAACAGGCGTTCAGTGGTGACGGCCTGCCCGGCGTTGGCGATCAACAGCTGCAGCAGGCGCGACTCCAGAGGGGTGACCCGATGGGTGGTACTGCCCACGTGCAGCTCCAGGGCATTGGGGTCGAGCCGGTAGGATCCGGCCTCGCTTTTGTAGGTGGCATCCGTTCCCGCGCGACGCAGCAGGGCCTTGACGCGGGCGATGAGCGTGCGCGGAGAGTAGGGCTTGGTCAGATAGTCATCGGCGTGCAGCTCCAAGGCGCGCACCAGATCGGTTTCTTCATTGCGTACTGTCAGCATGAGGATCGGCAGTGCCGATTCGCGTCGCATCACCTGACAGAGTTCAAACCCAGATCCGCCCGGAAGATTGATGTCCAGTATCGCCAGATCCGGGCGCTCGCCGTGGAACACCGCCAGCGCCGAACCGAAGGAATTGGCCGTTACCACCAGCATTCCCGCCTGCTGCAGAGCAAAGCTCGTCACACTCAGCAAATCCGGATCGTCATCGACCAGTAATATCTTCACACCTGATTTTGCGGCGCGTCGGGGGCCATTGGCAAGCTCATCACAAACCGGGTTCGCGCGGCAGGTGTGCGCTCCACTCGCACCGAGCCCGCGTGCCGTTCGACGATCGAACGCACGATCCACAATCCAAGTCCCAGGCCCGGAGCGTCCGGCTCGGAAGTTTCGCCGCGGCGGAAACGCTCGAAAAGCGCCTGCGGATCGCCCTCCGGCAGCCCGGGTCCGGCATCCTCCACCCACACTTCGATCTGTGAGTCGCACTGCTGCGCACCTATGCCTATGGTTGTTCCCTGAGGCGCGTACTTGGCGGCATTGGATAGCAGGTTCACAAAGACTTGCTGCAGGCGTTGTGCATCTCCGGGCACCGTCCTGCCGCCCAGAGCCGCGAGGTCGACATTCACCTGCAACGCGGCCTGATCCAGCAACGGGCGCAGCAGTTCGGTGGCTTCGTGCGCCGTGGCTTCCAGGTCCACGCTTTGTTCGCGCAACGAAAGCTGGCCGGCTTCGATGCGCACGCTCTCGAGCAGGTTGTCGATCAGGCGCATTAGGCGCAGTACACCGCGCTCGACGTTGAGCAGCAGATCGCTCTGTTCGGCAGGGGTCAGGGTGGCGATCCCGTCACGCAGCATTTCGATCGAGGCGAGCTGCGCGGCCAACGGAGTGCGAAACTCGTGCGAGATGTTTCCGAGCACGCTGTCGCGGGCACGGCGTGCCGCTTCCAGGTCGGTCTCGTCGCGCAGTAGCTGAACCTGGCGGCCCTCCGCCGGCGCCGCGCTAACGACAATGGTGGAGCGCACCGAGCCGTCTGCGAACTTAAGCTGCTCGGCAGCGCGCGCCACGCCGTGGGCGCGTGCGGCAATGATGGGACAATTGCGCTCGCAGGGCCGCGCGGCAGCCGCAAGCAGTGGGTGCAGCACGTCACCACAGAACTGGCCGATCACGCTGCCCTTCGCACCCGGCACTGTGCGGGAGAACTGCGGATTGGCATAGACGATGCGCCGCTGCTCGTCGGTCACGAACACGCCTTCGACCACCCCGGCCAGGACTGCCTGGGCCTCGGATTCCCTGGTGCGCAAGGTAGTCGTGAGTTCGATCAGGTTGCCACGCATGTCGTCCATCGCATGTGCCAGCAAGTCCAATTCGAGTGGTGCGACATTGGGCACCGCGCGGCTGAAATCACCCTGGCCGATACGTCGCGCCATCTCGGCAAGTCTCACGACCGGCGCCGACAACCATAGCCCATAGATTATGCCGGCTATGCCGGCCAGCACGGCCACCAGCAGGCTGACCATGATCATCACATGACGGTAGCTCGCCGCCGTGCGGTCGAACTCGGAAGCCGGAAGCCGTGCGTCGAGCAATGCGACAGGTTCGCCTACGGAATTGACCATAACGGCACTGGCCGCGTACTGCTTGAGTGCCGAGATCCGCGCTGCGGCATGATCGCCATTGGTCAGCGCCGCGGCGTGCAGTGGCGTCATGGGATCGGCATCCGGGGCGCGGTAGGTGCTGATGTTCTGCAGCGAGACCGCGGCGCCGCTTTGCTTGCCGGCGTCAAGTAACACTTCTCCGGTCAGTGCCTGCAGCATCACCACTTCAAATCCCGGACGCCTCGTGACCGTGGCGGCGGCGCCGAGCAGTGGGGCGCCGCCCGTGCGCGGGCCGAGGACGAAGCGCTCTCCCTGTTCAGTGCGGGCGACTGCGATCTCAGGCCAATTGATGCCGAGGCCCGACGCGACAACCACGCCCTGGGCGTTGCGTACGATGCAGCTCGCGGTGCGCATCTCCTTGCAATAGCTGCTCAGGTACAGCCCGAGTTCCGGGGAAGCGGGATCGTCAAGCAGGCGCGCCAGCGTAGGCCGGTCTGCCAGGGTACGGGCAGCGACCAGGTTGCTCTCGCTCAGGCGGTGAAAATATTCACGCACCGAACTGACTGCCAGTTCACTGCGCGCCAGCGCCTGGCCGCGCGCGAAGCGATCAACGGCGACGGAGGAAGCCACGGCCATCAAGGTGAGTGCCGCAAAGACAATGAGCAAGCTACCTGCGCTCAACCATGTGGCGAGCAGGTACTTTCGTCGTGGCGTCTGTGCGTCTTTCACGGGCCAGCCGGCTTGCGTAGCCTTGGGGTGCCATCGCCGACCTGCCGGCCACGCAGTTCCGGATGTCGACGTTCCAGCAATGACTTCAGGCCGAGAGTGATTAGTGCAAGCATGGCGAGTAGTGATGCTGTGGCAAAGGCGCCGACGAAATTGTACTCGTTGTAGAGAATCTCGACATGCAGCGGCAGGGTATTGGTCTCACCGCGTATGTGTCCTGAAACCACGGACACTGCGCCAAATTCTCCCATGGCGCGCGCATTGCAGAGCAAAATTCCATAGAGCATTCCCCAGCGCACATTGGGGAGCGTAACCATCCGGAAAATGCGCCAGCCCCCGGCACCCAGCGACAGCGCAGCTTCCTCGTCATCACGCCCCTGCGCCTCCATCAACGGAATCAGCTCGCGGGCAATGAACGGGAAGGTGATAAAGGTCGTCGCCAGTACCATGCCGGGCAGTGCGAATATGACGTGGAACTGATGATCGCTGAGCCAACCACCGAGCCAACCGCGGGCGCCAAAGATCAGCACGAAGATCAATCCGGCGATTACTGGAGACACTGCGAAAGGCAGGTCTATCAGAGTCAGCAGGAAGCCCTTGCCGCGGAATTCGTATTTAGTGATGGCCCACGCCGCGGCCGTGCCAAACAGCGTGTTGAGTGGCACCGAAATGGCAGCAACCGTCAAGGTCATGCGCATGGCGGCGAGCGTGTCCGTGTCGGCAAGTGCGTGCCAGTAAGCACCCACTCCCTTCCCCAGGGCTTGCACGAACACGGTGATCAGTGGAAGCACCAGGAAAAGCGCCAAAAAGATCACGGCCACGCTCACCAGGGCGATACGGCCGATGACACGACCGGTGCCGGTACTGCCGGGAAAATTATCGCGCTGCCTCATCGCTTGGCCTGGTGGCGGCGCTGCAAGGCGAGCTGAGCGCCATTGATGACGAACATCATCGCGAAGGAAAGCAACAACATGCTTACGGCGACGACCGACGCCTCCACGTACTGGAACTGCTCCAGTTTGGTCATGATGACCAGTGGCACGATTTCCGAGACGAGCGGAATGTTGCCCGCAATAAAGATGACCGATCCGTATTCACCAAGCGCGCGGGAGAATGCAAGCGCGCTCCCCGTAATCAGCGCCGGCAGCAATGCCGGAAAGATAATGCGGCGGAAGACCAGAGTTGGCCGCGCACCGAGCGTCTCGGCAGCACGCTCCAGGTCCTGGTCGAGATCAGCCAATACCGGCTGCAGGGTACGCACTACGAACGGCAAACCGATGAAGGTCAGCGCGATGACCACGCCCAGCGGAGTGAAGGCGACCTTGATCCCCAAGGGCTCCAGCAGCTGGCCGAGCCAGCCGTTAGGCGCGTAGAGCGTGGTAAGCGCGATTCCGGCAACTGCCGTGGGCAAAGCAAACGGCAGGTCGACAAGGGCATCGAGCAGTCGCCGGCCCGGAAACTCGTAACGCGTCAGCACCCAGGCAATCAACAGGCCAAATACGGAATTGATCAGGGCGGCCACCAAGCTGGCGGAAATGCTGAGGCGGAATGCGGCCAGCACGCGCGGGGCCAGCAGTACGGTTAGCCACCGACCGAGCGGCAGGTGGCCAGCACTAACGAATGCGGCGATCAGGGGAATGATCACGATCAGACTGAGATAGCTGACCGTGTAACCCATGGTGAGGCCAAAACCTGGCAGAATCTGTTGCCGGCGGGGTTTGGCCAGTAATTCGGGCGTGCGGTCGGAGCTCATGACGACGCGCCTATGGCAAACAGCACCGTGGCCCGCGACGCCGCCCCAAACAGCGCCGCGTGATCGCGCGGCAAGCTGGCCGAGAGTTCATCAACCTGACCAGGCAATCCCATCACCACAAGCACCGGCTCGGCTTGTGTGGCCAGGTGAGCCAGCCAGGCGGACCGGTCACCGACAAATCGTTCGCCCCGCAGGTCGAGCCCGTGGGCGCCACGCAGATCGGCGCGGGTATCGAACAGCGTCCGCTGCGCCTCGAGAACTTCGCTGCGGCTAGCCTCGGCGCGCTGCACGGTCACTGCGGTGGTCTCCACCGGAAGGTGGCGCATCACGCTCGATACCAATGCCAAAAGATCGCTCCTGCGTGCCGCGTCGCCGGCATGAATAAGCATGCGCGTGGGAAGCGGTGCCGAGGGAGGAATGCACAATATCCTCCGGGCGCCGTGCGCGACCGCCAAACGCAGGGCAACCGGTGTATCGGCGCGCAGGGGCAAAACGCAGATTCCCGCGTCCAGCCGCTCGCTGCTCGCGCCGTCCTCGCCGTGACGGATGACGCGTGCTTGCATGCTGTGCACGAGCTGGGCGAGCAGGGCGCTGCCGGCAAGCGCATCACTCTCCATACCATGGGTGCCCATAACGTGAAAGCTTGAGATCGGAGTGGGCAGGGCGTGCATGCGCCGCACGCCCAGGCTGACACTGGCGCCCACGGTGAGCGGCACCGCGGTTTGCTCAGCGGCAGAACGCAGCGCATCGACCGTCGTACCGGTGCCGCTGTGGTGGCCGTTGCTTGTGGCCGGTTCGATGCCGCTCTGTTCGGCCAGCTGGACAGTGACGTGCTGCTGGTGACCCGCGAAGGTGAGCGCGCGCACGACGCCCTCGGCAAAAGGCCGGCTTTGTGGCGCGTCCTCGCCGGTTGCGATTTCAATGTCCTCCGGCCGTACGACTAGCACCGCTTCGGCGCCGGTCGGCGCCAGGGGGGAGATGCGCTCCGGGGCGAGAGTGGCGGCCCCCAGATGCAGGCCTTGCTGAGATACCTCGCCGAGAAACAGATTGGCGGCGCCCAGAAATCGGGCCACAAAGCGGGTGGCCGGATGACGATAAAGGTCCTCCGGGGTGCCTATTTCCAGGAGCCTGCCCATCTGCATGACGCCAATTCGATCGGCGAGGGCAAACGCTTCCTCCTGGTCGTGCGTGACCAGAATCGTGGTCATGCCGATGCGGCGCTGTACCGCGCGCACGGTCTCGCGCAATTCGACACGAATCTTGGCATCCAAGGCGCCGAACGGTTCATCCAGCAGCAACACCGCCGGTTCATGCGCCAGCGCGCGCGCCACCGCCACTCGTTGCTGCTGTCCACCGGAGAGCTGGCTCGGGTAGCGCTCGTCATAACCCTCCAGGGCAACCAGCTGCAGCAGCTCCTGGCGGCGCCGGCGTCGCTCCGCCGCGCGCATTCGTCGTACCCGCAGCGCGAACTCGATGTTGTCCGCGACTGTCATGTGGCGGAACAAGGCGTAATGCTGGAAGACCAGCCCGACGCCGCGCTCGCGCGCGGGCAGTTCGGTTACATCGCGCCCATGCAGCGACAAACGCCCGTGGTCAATGTTGGACAAGCCTGCCAGGGCTCGAAGCAGCGTGCTCTTGCCGCTGCCCGAAGGTCCCAGCAGCACGAAGAATTCCCCGGACTGAATCTCAATGGTGACGTCGTTGACGACCGGCACACCCTGGTAGAGTTTCGTGACCTGCTCAATTCTGATGGACATTCGCTACCCCATATCAACGAACCGTAAGGAGAGCCTGTCTCGCCATTCGGTTGATTCGAGATGACGCTCTACGCGCAGGAGCGCCCGCCAGGTGAACCATGCTCCGGGCGTGGCGGGCGGCGCTACGCGCCCGTCCGGCTACGGCGCGTAGATGTGGTCGAATATGCCACCGTCATCGAAGTGAGTGGTTTGCGCCTTGGCCCATCCGCCGAAATCCGCGATCGTCAGGAGCGTGGCTATCTTGCCAAAGTTCGCGGCGTACTTTGCCGCTACCGCGGCATCGCGCGGCCGGTAGAAGTTGCGGGCGACGATGTCCTGGGCTTCCTTCGAGTACAGGTACTGCAGATAAGCCTGCGCGACCTTTGTCGTGCCGTGCTTGAGCGCCACTTTGTCTACGAGCGCGACCGGCGGCTCCGCGAGGATGCTCACGGAGGGGTAGATAATGTCGAAACTTCCCGGTCCCGATTCTTTGAGCGCCAGATAGGCCTCGTTCTCCCAGGACAGCAGGACGTCGCCGATTCCGCGCTGCACGAAGGTCGTGGTGGAGCCGCGCGCGCCCGAGTCGAGCACGGGCACATTCTTATAGAGCTTGGCGACAAAGTCCTGGGCGCTGGCCGCACTGCCGCCCGGCTGCTTGAGTGCGTAAGCCCAGGCCGCCAGGTAATTCCAGCGCGCTCCGCCGGAGGTCTTTGGATTGGGCGTAATCACCTTGACGCCACTTCGCAGCAGATCGTTCCAGTCGAGAATGCGCTTCGGGTTTCCCTTGCGCACCAGGAAGACGATGGTCGAGGTATAGGGGGTGCTGTTTTGCGGCAAGCGCGACTGCCAATTATCGGCCAGCAGTTTTCCATTTTTCGCGATGGCGTCGATGTCGCCCGCCAACGCCAGCGTCACGACATCGGCCTCCAGACCATCGATCACTGAGCGTGCCTGCTTGCCAGATCCGCCGTGGGACTGACGGACCGTTACCGTGTCGCCGGTTTGCGCCTTCCAGTAAGTGGCGAAAGCCTTGTTGTAATCCACGTATAGCTCGCGGGTCGGATCGTAGGATACATTCAGCAACGTTACCTCGGCCGCCGCCGCGGGTTGCGCCGTAATCGCGACCACCGCCACCAGTAGTACGAGCACCGTTGCCGTGAATCGATTCAACATTTTGTTTGCTCCAATGGGTAATCGTGTAAATGGCGGCGCCGCGCTGCGTGCCTGCAGCGCGGCGCCCTCATGCCTTAGAAGGTGAACTGTCCGTACAGGCCGATCTCGTCGAACTTGCCATCGGTGGTCAAGCCGTTGGTGCTCGAGCCGGTCCCGCCGATGGTGTAGGAGCCGTTGGCGTCGGCCCCTGAGACCGACAGCTGCCCGTTTTCGACCTTCTCGTTCTTGTAGACCAGGGCCAGATCGACGTTCTTGCGCGGCTTGAAGTCCACGCCCGCGTTGAAGTAGGTGTCCTTGAGGGCGGAGACCACATCCTTGCTGGGCTTGGCCTGATCGTAGCGCCCGAACACCGACCACTGGGCGTTGAAGTCAAAGGAGCTCCACACCGAGACCCCATCGCCCTCGTCGCTGAGCGGGGCGGTGGTGCTGCTGCTGGTGATCGCCGAGACGTTGTACACCCCGGTGCTGGGATTGGCGCTCTTGTAGTTCTTGGCGTCGAAATACTCCGCGCCGATGCGAAAGCCCCCCGCATGCACGCCTAAGGCCACATCCCAGCGCGAGGCGGTGTTCTTCGGGAAGTCCTGGTTGGAGGTGCTGATCTGCCCCAGGTGCCCGCTGTAGAAGCCGGCCCCGAAGGTCAGCCAGGATACCGGGGTCACCCCCACGCGCCCCTCGTAATCGACGTACTTGCTGCGCGAGGGGTTCTTGAAGCCCCCGCCATTGACGATCGAGGCCGAGTAGGTGAACAGCCCTCCGCCGAACTTGCCGGTGGCGTTCAGCCCCCAGTCGGCGGTGTTGGCATAGCCCAGCCGATCGGTCTGGGTCTTCTCGATGAAGCGATACCCGTACAGGCTCTCCACAAACGGGGCCCAGGGCGAGGTGTAGGAGCCCGCGTGCACCACAAACCCGTCACTGAGGGTCGCCTGCAGGTAGAGCTTCTTGATGAACACCTCGGTCACCCCGGCGGTCCCCGAACTGGTGGTCACCGTGCTGGTCTTCGGCGGTGGGCCCACCGAGGAGACCACACTCGTGGTCTTATCGGCCAAATACTGCGCATCGGTGGTCAGGTTCGCCGCCCACACCTCGTCGAACTTGTGATCCACGATCAGATAAAAGCGCTTGATGTCAAAGCCCACACCCGTCGGGGCGACATCCACGCCGTTTTGCTGGTTGGAGATGTGGCCAAAGTCCATGAACGCCTGACCACCCACCGTGGTGCTGCCCCGATCGACCTCAACGATGGCCTTGGTCGGCTCCTTGGCCACGGGCGTGACGTTGCTCTTCAGGGTATCGACCTGGATTTCCAGCAGACGCAGCTGAATCTTGAGCGCTTCAATTTGTGCCTGCGCGGCGGCGGGGTCGGTGCCCGGGTCGGGGGTCTGCGCCATGACGGGCGCGCCGACTGCGATAGTCAGGACCGTAGCACCGGCGATGAGAATCTTCTTCATGAGGGAATGCCTTAAAAAGCCCGTGGAGCCGAAATTGTCGGCGGCGGATCGGCCAAAAAGCAGTAGCGGGGAGGTTATATTCCGGTGACACGGTGTCGGCCTGGTGCCGGTAAAAACCCACCGCGAAATCTTATGGAATGACGCTCTATCGTTATCCGCTGATTTTTCAGGTTTAAGGCGGCAACGTGTCAATAATCCCGGCAGCTGCGGTGCTCGGATTCACTACCCACGGGAAGATCGGCAATCAGAATCTGCCGATGGAATTATTCTCCTCAAGCGGCCGTGTTGACTAACTCACGGTCACCGACTGCACAGCTTGAGCGGGCAGTGTAACGAGCAGAGACATGCCACCCACTCTGTGGTCCTGCGTGAGGCCCAGAGCGAGTCGAGGGACTTGGCCAGGTAATCAGGACGCGATTGATCGGCTGATTAATGGCGATGATTTTGCCCCTCGACAATAGGGCGCGCACGGCCGCGGAGTGAGACCGCTTTGACCAAAACCCACAAATGCTGGCCGACCCTGAGCTGCAAATCCAATGCCGCAGCTGTGGTGACGCGCGCCAACAGCGCGAGCCCGCCGGCGTCCACGCTCACCATGACGTTGTGGGGAGCCTCTGGCTCGATATTGGTAATGACGCCTTCCAGCTGGTTGCGGACACTTAGCCCGACCGGCGTCGTTGTCGCCAGAATCAGATCACGCGCCAGCAGCTGCAGGCGCAGGTCGCCGCCGGCTCGCAACCCTTCGGCCGGTACGAGCAGCCGGCTTTGACCTGCGTTGACCGTGGCGAGCCCCGATTGGGCGTCAATCGAATCGACGCGTCCCTCGATCACCGCTCCCAGGCCCTCGTTCCCCAGCAGCGGTCCCAGTTCTGGCCGCAGGCTGATGGCCGGAAGACTGCCATGGGCCAAGACCTGTCCCGATTCCATGAGCACTACATGCGTGGCCAGGCGCACGACATCCTCGAACTGGTGGGTCACCAGCACGATGGGCAGGGCCAGTTCGTCACGCAGCCGCTCGAAGTAGGGGAGAACTTCGTTGCGTTTGGCCGCATCGATCGCCGCCAGCGGTTCATCCAACAGAAGGAGCCTGGGTTGCGCCAGCAGCGCGCGTCCCAGCGCCACCCGCTGGCGTTCCCCGCCTGAGAGCTGCCAGGAGTGCCGGCGCAGGAGCGGCTCCAGGTCAAGCAGCGCCACGATGCGCTCCATCGAAATGCGCTGCGGGTAGGCTCGGGCGCGGCGCAATCCGTAGCGGAGGTTGGCGGCAACATTGAGGTGCGGAAATAGCCGCACATCCTGGAACACGCAGCCGACACGTCGCCGATGAGCGGGCACGTTGAGCTGCAGCTTCGAATCGAACAGTTTCTCGCCGTCTAGAGCAATCAGGCCGCTGCCGGCCTCCAGCAGTCCCGCAAGCAAATGGATCAGGGTGGTCTTGCCGGCGCCGGAGCGGCCAAACAACGCAGTGATGCCGGGGGTAGGAGTGCTGAACTGCGCGTCCAAATTGAATTCACCGCGCTGCAGATGTAACTGGACGTCGAGCATGATCAGCGCCCCAGGCGGCGGCGCAGGGAGCGCGCCAGAAACTCGGCCGCGAACAGGCCGGCCAGCCCGAGTGCGAAACTAATCAGCGCAATGCGCGCCGCCGTCGCCTCCCCGTTGGGAGTCTGCAGCGCGGAGTACAGCGCGATTGGCAGGGTGCGCGTGACCCCGGGAATATTGCCGGCGAAGGTAATGACCGCGCCGAACTCGCCAAGACTTGCGACCAGCGCGGTGACGGCGCCGGCGAGAATACCCGGTGCCATGAGTGGCAGGGTGATGGTGCACCAGCGATCAAGCCTGCCGGCGCCCAGCGTGCGCGCCGCCTCCTCCAGTCCGCGATCGACATTCTCCAGGGACAGCCGGATCGCCCGCACCATCAGGGGAAAGGACATCACCGCCGTGGCCAGCGCTGCGCCCCGGGTCGTGAAGGCCATGCGAAGTCCGAAAGAGTGGTAGAGCCAATGGCCTATGGGTCCGCGCACCCCGAACAGGAGCAGCAAAACGTAGCCGACCATGACCGGTGGCAGTACCATCGGCAGGTGTACAAAGGCATCGAGCAGAGTGCGACCGGCAAAGCGCCGGCGCGTCAGCAACCAGGCGGTTGCAATAGCGACCGGGAGGCTGAACAGTACACTGCGCAGTGCGACCTCGAGACTCAGTGCCAGAGCTTCAAGTTCCGCATCCGTCATGCCCGGCATCTTACGGGACTGCGCCTTGATAAGCAGGAGATGAGCGTGTCTGAGACCCTGACTGATAACGTTGCCCGCAGCCGCTTTGAGATGGGCGCAAACGGAGAAAGTGGTTTTATCGACTACCGACGCTCCGGGTCGATTCTGTTTCTCAATCACGCCGAAGTGCCCTCCGCCCTGGCCGGGCACGGTCGGGGCACGCTTCTGGTCAGAGCGGCACTGGATCTCATCCGCAGCCGGGGCGAACGAATGGTGCCCGTTTGCCCGTTCATCAAGGCCTTCGTGCGTCGCAATTCCGGCTACGCCGATTTGAGCGCCGAATGAACAGCGACGGCGCATCGCCTGCCGACCCCGGGGTCGAGGTGGACGCTGCGTTGCTGCGCTTCATCAATGAGGAAGCCATTGAAGGCACGGGCCTCAGTCCCGGGCGGTTCTGGGACGGGCTGGTCGCCCTGATGCGTCGGCTTGCCCCACGCAATGCCGAACTGCTCGCCACGCGCGTGGAACTGCAAGGGCGATTGGATGCCTGGCACCAGCACAATCCGGGCGCGGCCGGGTTTGGGGCCGCTTATGAGGAGATGCTCGGCGAGATTGGTTACCTGGTGGCTGAGGGGCCGGCCTTCGTGGTGGAAACCACAAACGTCGATGAAGAAGTCTCGACGCTGGCCGGTCCGCAACTGGTAGTGCCGGTCAGCAACGCCCGCTACGCGCTCAACGCCGCCAATGCGCGCTGGGGCAGTCTCTACGACGCCCTCTACGGGACCGACGCCATCTCCGAGGCTGACGGAGCCCAACGGGACGCTGGTTACAACCCGGTGCGCGGCGCCCGCGTGGTGGCCTACGGGCGCGAGTTTCTGGATCGGCACTTTCCCTTGCTTGCGGGTTCGCACGGCGAGGCCACGGCGTACCGGGTCAGCGCGGGCAAGCTGGAGGTGGCTACGCCTTCCGGGGCCGTCGGCCTGCGCGATGGAGGGGCTTTCGCGGGGTACCAGGGGGCGAGCGCCGCTCCGAGTCTGGTGTTACTGCGTCATCACGGCCTACACGTTGAAATTCACATCGACCGGGGCCATCCGGTGGGCAGTAACGACGCCGCCGGGATCAGCGACCTGGTGCTGGAATCGGCACTGTCCACGATTCAGGACCTCGAGGATTCCGTGGCCGCCGTCGATGCCCAAGACAAGATCGCGGCCTATCGCAACTGGCTGGGCCTGATGCGCGGAACGCTCGAAGCGCGATTCCCTAAGGCGGGAGGCGAGCTGAGGCGACGGCTCAATCCGGATCGGCGCTATACGGCCCCGGACGGCGTTGAACTGGTGCTACCCGGTCGGAGCCTGATGCTGGTGCGCAACGTCGGCCACCACATGATGAGCGACATGATGCGCATCGACGGCCAGGCGGTGCCTGAGACAATGCTGGACGCGGCCTGCAGCGCCCTGATGGCCATGCACGACCTGCGCGCTGCTGCCACGCTGCGCAACAGCCGCCGTGGCTCGGTCTACATCGTCAAGCCGAAACTCCATGGCCCGGCCGAAGTGGCGCTGGCCGTCGAGCTGTTTGCCGGCGTCGAAGATCTGCTCGGATTAGCGCGCAATACCCTCAAGATGGGAATTATGGATGAAGAGCGTCGCACCACGGTCAATCTTGGCGAATGCATACGCGCAGCGCGGGAGCGAGTCGTATTTATCAACACGGGATTTCTGGATCGCACGGGCGATGAGATACATACGTCCATGGCGGCTGGGGCGATGCTGCGCAAGGCGGACATCAAGAATGCCGTGTGGCTGGAGGCCTACGAGCGGCAGAACGTCGAAGTCGGGCTCAAGTGCGGGCTGTCCGGCCACGGCCAGATTGGCAAAGGCATGTGGGCCATGCCCGATCAGATGGCGCTCATGATGAGTAGCAAGATCGCGCAGCCGCGCGCCGGGGCGAGCACGGCATGGGTACCGTCGCCCACGGCCGCCACGCTGCACGCATTGCACTATCATGCCGTGGACGTGGCCGCGGTCCAGCGGAGCTTGCAGGGAAGGGCGCGTGCGGCACGTGCCGATCTGCTGACTGCTCCGCTCGCTCCTGCCCGCGCCTGGAGCGCTGCGGACATCGACGAGGAACTCAACAACAACGCGCAGGGCATCCTGGGTTACGTCGTCCGCTGGGTGGACATGGGAGTCGGATGCTCCAAGGTCCCCGATATCCACGGCGTGGCCCTGATGGAAGACCGTGCGACACTGCGCATATCCAGCCAGCATATGGCCAACTGGCTGCATCATGGAGTGTGTACCCGAGAACAGGTGTTGGCGGCGTTGCAGAGAATGGCCAGAATCGTCGATGAACAGAACGCCCGCGAGCCCGGATACCGCCCCATGGCCCCTGACTTTGGGCGCAGTACCGCATTTCAGGCCGCCTGCGAGCTGGTGTTCAAGGGGCGCGCGCAGCCCAATGGCTATACCGAATGGGTGCTGCATGCACGACGGCGCGAAATCAAGCGGCGCGCGGCCAGCCCGGGAGTCCCTTCGTGAGCGCTGACATGCTAACAAATCCGCTTCCGGAATCCTCGCGCCGGACGCGCCATGCTAGGGTCGATGCACAAGGGTCCAATGCACAACTTACTGCCGCGCAGTTACAGGGCGTGAAACTATGAAACTGGTGACTTGTACCCATGAGGGGCGAACGCTAACGGGCATGTGGATCGAAGGTCGCGTGCTCGATCTCGCCGCTGCCGGGCGCCGCATGAACGAGGCGGCCGACATGAGCAGCATGTTGGCGATCGTGCGCGGTGGCGAGGCCAGCCTGGCGGCGCTGCAGCGCATGGAATCGCGGCGCGAAGAGTTCACGGACGCGTGGCTTGAGGCCGGACAGATGCGGCTCATCGCCCCAATTCCCGTGCCAGTACGCAACGTCTTCTGTGTCGGCCGTAATTACGCCGACCACGTGAAGGAAGGGCTAGCCAAGGCCGGCAAGGAAATGAAGCTTCCGGAGGTGCCGCAGTTTTTCACCAAGGCGACCGGGGCGGTCAACGGTCCTTACGAGGACGTCCGGCTGGACGGGACCGTCACGCGCCTGTTGGATTACGAAGTCGAGCTGGCCGTGGTCGTCGGGACTGCCGGTCGCGACATCCCCGCAGCCCGCGCCTACGATCACGTGTTTGGCTATTGCGTGCTAAACGATATGACGGCACGCGATTTGCAGCGCCGCCACGACCAGTGGTTTAAGGGGAAATCTCTGGACACGACCTGTCCTTTGGGACCGTGCATCGTCGATCGCGCGGCAATCGGGGATCCGGCCACGCTGGAGTTGTCGCTGAGCGTCAATGGTCAGGAGCGCCAGCGCGCCACGGTTGCGCAAATGATCTTCGACATTCCAACGATCATTGCTTCGCTCTCCGCGGGTCTCACGCTGCAGCCGGGAGATATCATCGCCACGGGCACGCCCGCGGGTGTCGGCTATGCGATGACACCGCCCCAGGCCCTGAAGGGCGGCGATCTCGTAGTTGCGAAAATCGATCGTATCGGCGAGCTGCGTAACCGCGTCGTTGAAGTGTGAGGCATTCCTTAGAGCGCGCGCGCGGGTGGCATCATGCAAGTACTAAACAGCATTGCTGACCTGCGCGATCGGGCGCGCAGGCGCGTGCCGCGGGCGATTTTCGAGTACGCGGAACGTGGTTCCTACGATGAAATCACGCTGCGCCGGAATCGTCTCGACCTGGATTCGATAGGCCTGCGTCAGCGGGTCGGCGTCGATGTTTCGAACATTGTCACCGCGACCACCATGCTGGGCCAGCCCTGCGCGCTGCCCCTGGGTATTGCGCCGACCGGGCTGACCGGACTGTTTTATCGCGATGGCGAGATATGCGGGGCCCGGGCGGCCGCGGCGGCAGGCATCCCGTTTTGTCTCAGCACCGTGGCGATCGCGTCCATTGAGGATCTGCAACAGGCGGGCGTGTCGCCATTCTGGTTCCAGCTCTATCTGATGCGAGACCGCGGGTTCAATGAACAACTGATCGACAGGGCCCGTGCCGCGAAATGTCCAGTGCTGGTTCTGACCCTCGATCTGCCGGTGCAGGGGCTGCGACGTCGCGATGCGAAGAACGGCTTGTCTGTGCCGCCACGCCTGACTTGGCGTAACGCCTACGACGTCCTCACCAAGCCCGCCTGGGCCCTGGGCATGTTGCGCGCCCGCCGGCGCACTTTCGGCAATCTGGAGGGACGATTGCCAGGGCCCCAGGGCCTCAAGACGCTTTCGACCTGGATCAGCGAGCAGTTTGATCCCACCGCCAGCTGGAGGGATGTGGCCTGGGTGCGCGCCCAGTGGCCCGGGAAACTGGTGGTCAAGGGCATCTTGGACGCCGAAGATGCCCGCCGTGCGGCTGACGTCGGTGCCGACGCGGTTGTGGTATCGAATCACGGCGGCCGCCAGCTCGATAGTGCGCCTTCCACCATAAGTGTATTGCCGCAGGTCGCCGCGGCCCTCCAGGGGCGCTGCGAAGTGCTGTTCGACGGTGGGATTATGAGTGGGCAGGACGTACTTAAGGCGCTCGCGCGCGGCGCCCGCGGCTGCCTGATGGGCAAGGCCTTCCTGTACGCGCTTGCCTCCGGGGGTCAGGCAGGGGTCGCTCTGGGCATCGAGATTGTGCGCCGTGAACTCTCGATCAGCATGGCGCTGGCTGGCGCGACGAATGTCGAGAAAGTGGATCGCTCGCTGCTTTGGGAACAGTAGAATGAGTGTTGCTAGCAGGAGAGAGCCGATGGAAGAGGTAGTGATCGTCGGGGCGCTGCGCACTGCAGTGGGCAAGTTCGGTGGCAGCCTTGCCAGGCTGCCCGCGGCCGATCTGGGCGCGCAGGTGATCAAGGCTCTGCTGGCGGCCAGCGGCATTGAACCCGCCCAGATTTCCGAGGTGCTGATGGGCCAGGTGCTGACGGCTGGCTGCGGCCAGAATCCGGCCCGGCAGGCCGCGATTCGGGCGGGTCTGCCCGATATCGTGCCCGCCATGACCGTCGGCAAGGTTTGCGGCAGCGGATTGAAGGCCACCCATCTCGCCGCGCAGGCCATCAAGTGCGGTGACGCCGAAGTGGTAATCGCCGGCGGCCAGGAAAACATGAGCGCCACGCCGCACTTGCTGGCCGGATCGCGCGATGGCTTTCGCATGGGCGATGCAAAACTCGTCGACAGCATGATCGTGGATGGGCTATGGGACGTCTATAACAATTACCACATGGGTACCACGGCGGAAAACATTGCGCGCCAATACGGCATAACTCGCCGCGAGCAGGACGAGTTCGCCGCCGCCTCGCAGCAGAAGGCCGAGGCCGCGCAGCGGGCCGGCCGATTCAAGGCCGAAATCGTGCCGGTGGAGATAGCCAGCAAGAAGGGCACGGTGCGCTTTGAGGCGGATGAGTATATTCGCGCAGGTACCACCGCGGAGGCTTTGGGCGAACTGAAGCCCGCCTTCAGCAAAGACGGCACCGTTACGGCGGGCAACGCCTCGGGGCTCAATGACGGCGCGGCGGCCGTCATTTTGACCTCGGCGCGCAAGGCGCGCGAGCTGGGTCTTGAGCCCTTGGCGCGAGTCAAAGCGTATTCTTCGGCGGGCGTGGATCCGAAAATTATGGGGATGGGCCCGGTGCCCGCCAGCCAGCTGTGTCTCAAGAAGGCCGGCTGGACACACGCGGAGCTGGACTTAATGGAAATCAACGAGGCCTTCGCTGCCCAGGCGATCGGTGTGAACCGACAGATGGGGTGGGACACGAACAAGATCAATGTGAATGGAGGCGCGATCGCCATCGGCCACCCGATTGGAGCCTCGGGTTGCCGCATTCTGGTGACGTTGCTTCACGAAATGATGCGCCGTGATGCGCACCGCGGGCTGGCGAGTCTGTGTATTGGCGGCGGGATGGGCGTGGCCCTGGCCGTGGAACGGAATTAGCGGGAGTTCATTGAGCATGACCAAGAAACGTACGGCCCTGGTAACGGGCGGAATGGGCGGCCTGGGCGAGGCCATCTGCATCAAACTCGCCGCCTTGGGCGACACCGTGGTGACCACGTATTCTCCGGGCAACACCAAAGCGCCGCAGTGGCTCGCCGGTATGAAGGCACAGGGTCATACGTTTTACGCCTTTCCCTGCGATGTCACTGACTGGGACTCCTGCCAGGCCTGCGTACAGAGAGTCAACGCCGAAGTTGGACCCATCGACGTGCTGGTCAATAACGCGGGCATTACCCGGGATATGACCTTCAAGAAGATGGACCGCGTCAATTGGGACGCCGTCATGCACACGAATCTGGATTCGGTCTTCAACATGAGCAAGCAGGTTTGCGACGGCATGGTCGAGCGAAGTTGGGGCCGCATCATCAATATTTCGTCGGTTAATGGGCAGAAAGGCGCCTTCGGTCAAACCAACTATTCGGCGGCGAAGGCGGGCATGCATGGATTTACCAAGGCGCTGTCGCTGGAGGTGGCCCGCAAGGGGGTCACCGTGAATACGATTTCCCCCGGGTACATTGGCACACAGATGGTCATGGCGATCCCCAAGGAAGTGCTGGATTCGAAGATCATTCCGCAGATTCCGATGGGGCGGCTGGGCAAGCCGGAGGAAGTGGCCGGTCTGGTGGCCTATCTGGCCAGCGAGGAGGCGGCCTTCGTTACCGGCGCCAATATCGCCATCAACGGCGGCCAGCACATGCAATGACAGACGCTAAAGACACACCTGCCACCGGCGCCGCGCAACCGGTACTGGCCATGATCGGGCTCGGGCGCATGGGTGCCAATCTGCTGCGGCGGCTCGCGCGTGCCGGGTTTCCGGTATGCGGCTACGACGTATCGGCGGAGGCGCGCTCATCGCTGGCCGCCGATCCAGGCGTCACGGTGGTGAGTGATCTCGCCGCCGCGGTCGGTGCGCTGCGCGCGCCGCGCGCGGTATGGATCATGCTGCCCGCCGGCGATATCACCGAGCAGGCCATCCAATCAGTCGCAGGCTTGCTCGAACCGGGCGATGTCATCATCGACGGGGGCAACACCGACTATCACGACACGCTGCGTCGTGCGGCCGGGCTGCGGGCGCGCCGAGTGCATTTCGTCGACGTTGGGGTGTCGGGCGGCGTATGGGGCCTGGAAACCGGGTACGGACTCATGTTTGGCGGCGCGACGGAAGCCATCGAGCGCCTGCTGCCGCTGTTCCAGGCGCTGGCGCCGGCTAAAGACCAAGGCTGGGTGCACTGTGGACCGGCCGGAAGCGGTCATTTTACGAAAATGGTGCATAACGGCATCGAATATGGGCTGATGCAATCCTATGCAGAAGGTTTCGCGCTGCTGCGCGCAAAGTCTGAGTTTGCGCTCGATGTCGGGGCCATAGCGGAGGCCTGGCGGCACGGGACGGTGGTGCGTTCCTGGCTGCTTGATCTGGCCGCGTCCGAATTGCGCGAGGATGCGCTCATGGACGGCATCGCGCCGCTCGTGGCTGACTCGGGGGAGGGGCGCTGGACCGTCCGGGAGGGCCTCGATCTGGGCGTGCCGCTGCCGGCGATCAGTGCGGCGTTGAACGTGCGGCTGGCCAGCCAGGGCCGTGGCGACTATGCGGCGCGCGTGCTGGCGAAGCTCCGCAACGCCTTTGGGGGCCACGCGGTGAAGACGAGCCAAAAACGCTAGAGAGACAGTGCGCAGATAGGCCAGGTGACAAGAACTTTAAGGCCTTGCGGGCGGACTAACACATAGATAATGTCAGTGTTAAGCGAGGTGGAACATGACCAGCAAAAGTTCTGACCGACTATGGATAACCGGCCGGGCTGCCGGGCTGATGCTCTCCTGCGCGCTGCTGGCAGGGCCGGTCATGGCCACGGCCATCACAACCGGTACAACGCCGGCCCAATGGCGCACCCAGAAGCTCGAGTTCACGTATATGGGCTTTACGGCCTTTTATACCTGCGAGGGACTGGAGAGTAAGGTGCGTGACGTGCTACTGATGTTCGGGGCACGCAAGGACGCCAAGGTGCAGGCGCTCGGATGCGATCGCGCCCAGAACAAACCCAACAAGATTGCCTGGATACAGGCTGAGTTCAGCTCTCTGGCGCCGGCCTCGGAGGTATCAACGGTCGCCGCGACAGCGACCGCCTCAATACCCGCGGCATGGAGCCCGGTGGAGCTGGCACCGAGGCGGCCGACAAACATGGGAACGGGCGAATGCGAGCTGGTGGAGCAGATGCGGCCCATGCTGGAGAAGGGGTTTACGTTGCGCAACACCGACTACCACACCAGTTGCGTGCCTGGGCAAATATCGGTCGCGGACTACTACGTTAAAACGGAAGTGCTGCGGGCACTCACGCATTAAGGTTACGGCGCCCGGACGGGCGCTTTTGGGGGGGGTAGATGACTCTGGCACTGTTATCGCGCCAGCGCTGGCGGGTGGCTGTTGCGTTGAGCGCGCTCATGATCGTCGTGTATTTTGGTTTTGTGCTGCTGATCGCATTCGATAAACCGCGGGTGGCGCAGCTCGTGGCCCCGGGATTGAGCCTCGGGATTTTATTGGGCGCACTGGTCATAGTCGCCACCTGGATCATCACCTGGATTTATGTGCGCTGGGCCAACAGGCACATCGACGCTCGCGTGGCGGAGCTGCTGGCCGAGGATCGCCGGGCATGACGGCCGCCGAGGTGCTGCAGGCGCCAAACTCGACGGCAATCGGATTCTTTGTGGCGTTTGTCGCATTGACTCTGGGTATCACCTGGTGGGCGGCCCGCCGCACAAAAACAACCGAGGAGTTCTTTGCCGCCGGCCGCCGCATCACGGGCCGGCAGAACGGCTTTGCGCTGGCAGGCGACTACATGAGCGCCGCCAGTTTTCTGGGCATCGCGGGGCTGGTAGCGACTTCTGGATTTGACGGCCTGATTTACTCCACCGGATGGTTGGTAGGCTGGCCGGTGGTCCTGTTTTTGATTGCCGAGCCCCTGCGGAACCTGGGCCGCTATACATTTACCGACGTGCTGAGTTTCCGCCTGCGACAGAAGCCAGTTCGCGTGGCCGCGGCCATCGGATCCTTGGCGGTCGTGGCGGCATACCTCATCGCGCAGATGGTGGGGGCCGGCAATCTCATCAAGCTGATGTTCGGGCTTTCCTACGAGACGGCCGTGCTGATCGTCGGCGTGGTGATGCTCGCCTATGTGCTGTTTGGGGGCATGATCGCGACGACGTGGGTGCAGATTGTCAAGGCGGCGCTGTTGTTGGGCGGCGCGGCGTTGCTGGCGGTATTGGTATTGGCCCAGTTTGACTTCAATCCGCTGCGGTTGTTTAGCGTGGCGGCAGAGCGCAACGGGGCAGGCGTACTCGCTCCCGGAAAGCTCATCAGCAACCCATGGGAGGCGGTGTCGCTGGGATTGGCGTTGATGTTTGGGACCGCCGGCTTGCCACACATCCTGATGCGTTTCTACACCGTGCCGGATGCACGGGCGGCGCGCCAGTCCGTGTTTTGGGCGACCGGCCTGATTGGTTCCTTTTATCTGCTGACTTTCGTTCTGGGCTTCGGCGCCATGGTGCTGGTGGGTCATGACGTCATTGTCGCGGTCGACAAGGGCGGCAATATGGCCGCGCCGCTGCTGGCCGAAGTACTGGGCGGAAAAAGCTTGCTGGGGTTCATTGCGGCGGTGGCCTTTGCGACCATCTTGGCCGTCGTGGCTGGGCTCACGCTATCCGGGGCCGCGGCTCTGTCCCACGATCTGTGGGTGAACGTCGTACGCCACGGTGATGCGCCGCGCGATGAGCAGCTGCGAGTGGCGCGCGGCGCCAGCGTCTTATTGGGAGTATTGGCCATGGCGCTGGGTCTGGTCTTTAAGGGACAGAACGTCGCGTTCATGGTCGGCTTGGCGTTTGCTCTGGCGGCGAGCGGTAACTTCCCCGCCCTAGTGCTGTCGATTTACTGGCCGCGATTCACGACTGCCGGGGCCGTCGCCGCCATTGTCACCGGCACCCTGACTGCCGGCGCGCTGATCGTGCTGTCACCCACGGTCCAGATTGACATGCTGCATCACGATCACGCCTGGTTTCCGCTGAAGAATCCCGCGCTGGTGTCGATGCCACTCGCTTTCTTTGTGGCTGTCGTCGTATCGCTCGCGGCGCCCGAGCAGGCCGCGAGCGAGGGTTATGCGGCCAAGGAGCGCAGGATGATTCTGGGGCACTGAGAGGTCTTCAGACCGTATGAAGACCCTCGACGCGCAGGGCACCGCAGAACTGACGCCGTACCTCGCCCTGGTCGATGCCCTACGGGGCGCCGCCTTGGCTGAATCCCGGGGCGAAATCAACTGTCCACAGCGCCAGGTGATTCCGATGGCCGCCGGCGGCGCCCTGCTGTCGATGCTTGCTCTGGGGCCGGACCTCGCAGCCCACAAACTGGTGACGGTCGTCCCGGATAATGCGAGTCGGCAATTGCCTGTTATCCAGGGCCAGCTCAGCATCTGGGACGCCCGAGACGGCACACACCTGCTCAATTTGGATGGCGCCACGGTGACCGGACGGCGCACGGCCGCGCTGTCCATGCTCGGCGTGAGCGTGCTGCTGTCCCATAGTCCAAAGTTCTTCCGCATCTTTGGCACGGGTAGCCAGGCCAGACATCATGTGGAGGCCATTGCACAGCTGTATCCTGAGGCGAGGATAAGTATTTCCGGCCGGACGCCGGCGGCAGCGGAGGGCTTCTGCTCCACAAACACAGTCGGTTCAGCATGGCTTTCGCCGGCGCGCTCTGTTGCTGAGGACGAAATCGATGTGGTCATCTGCTGCACCACGAGCTCGGATCCCGTGTACGAGGCTCCAGCAAGGCGCGGATGCCTGGTAATTGCCGTCGGCTCGTTTACGCCGGCCGCCGCCGAGATTGGCGCTGCGACGGTGCGTGCAAGCCGCATCTATGTCGACAACATGGACGCGGCACGACTTGAGGCCGGCGACCTGATCAGGGCCGGCGTCGACTGGCAACAAGTACAACCATTGTCGCGGCGACTGCAGGAAACCAATTTTCCCAGCGACGCCGTGCTGTTCAAGACGGTAGGCCACGCAGCCTGGGACCTGGCTGCAGCCCGCGTGGCGGTGGCGAGCTCGGGCGTCGCCGCTAAGACCACGGCGTGAGCTGAATGACTCACCCTGAACTCAGCTTGCTGCTGCTGCTCGCTGTCGCTGCAGCCGTGGCGGTGATCTCGAACCGGGCACGCCTGCCTTACGCGATTGGCCTGGTCCTGGCCGGCCTGGTGCTCGGCAACCTCCTGACCTATTCCGGGCCGCACCTGTCGAAGGAACTGCTGTTCCTGGTGGTGCTCCCGGGACTGATCTTCGAGGCGGCCTTTCAGATCCACTTCGCCGAAGTCTGGCGCGCGCGCGCACTGATACTCTCTCTGGCGATTCCGGGACTGGTCGTCGCGACGTTTCTGACGGCACTGCTGGTATGGTGGGGCGTTAACCAGCTGGTGCCACACGCGATTGAATTTGTGGGTGCCATGGTTTTCGGGGCGCTCATATCGGCCACTGATCCGATCAGCGTGCTGGCGATCTTCAGGACCTTGGGTGTCAATCCCCGACTGGCCGTAATCGTCGAGGCTGAGTCACTGTTCAACGATGGGACGGCGATCGTAATCTTTACAATCGTATTGGGCATGGCCACGGGAGGCGATCTCAGCATAGTCGGTGCGGCCTGGGAATTTGTCCGCGTGGTTGGATTGGCGCTGATCGTCGGAGCTGCCGTTGGTGCGGCGGTGAGTCTACTGACCCGCTCCATCAATGACCCGATGGTCGAGATTACGCTGACTGTTCTGAGCGCATACGGAGCCTTCATCGCCGCAGAAGTGCTGGGGCTCTCGGGCGTTATCGCCTGCGTGGTGGCGGGCATGGTGACCGGAAACTGGGGGGCGCAGCACGGCATGCTGCCGGCCACGCGCGCGGCGGTCGAGGTGTTCTGGAGCTACACGGCATTTGTGCTCAATAGCTTCGTATTTCTGCTTATGGGCCTCGAAATCAACTTGTCAAAGCTGGCCCACTATGTGCCGGAGATTTTGATCGGTTGGGTGGCCATCAATCTGGCGCGCGGAGCGCTGGTGTGTGCCAACTACTTCATTATGAGGGCAACCGGACGTCACGGTTTTTCCTGGTCGTGGGCGGCCGTGCTTTGCTGGGGCGGGTTGCGCGGCGGGCTGTCGATGGTGCTGGCCTTGTCCTTGCCCCGCGATTTCAGTCACCGTGAAATGATCCTGCACATGACCTTCGGAGCTGTCCTCTTGACGTTGCTGTTGCAGGGGCTGACCATCAAACCCCTGTTGCGCAGGGTAGGATTGGCGAATTCCAACATCTGAAGGAGTGAAGGAAAGATGTCGCGACTTCGAGTTCAGAACTTCAGCATTTCCATCGACGGCTACGGCGCAGGCCCGGACCAGAGCCAGGACAGTCCCATGGGTGTCGGTGGCATGGTCCTGCATGACTGGGCATTTACGACGCGCACCTTCCGCCAGATGTTCGGCGATCAGGGAGGCGCGACGGGTGTTGACGATGATTTCGCAGCCCGCGGCTTCCGCAGGATCGGCGCGTGGATATTGGGTCGAAATATGTTTGGGCCCATCCGAGGTCCGTGGCCTGACGAAAACTGGAAGGGCTGGTGGGGCACCAACCCGCCGTATCACACACCGGTGTTCGTCCTTACGCACCACCCGCGAGCCTCCATCGTCATGAGCGGCGGCACAACCTTTCATTTTGTGACCGATGGTATTCAGGCGGCCCTTCGACGTGCCACAGAGGCCGCGGCGGGATTGGATGTGCGCCTCGGAGGAGGCGTGGCGACCGTTCGGCAGTATTTGAGCGCCGGACTCGTTGACGAAATGCATCTGGCCATCTCTCCGGTTGTGCTCGGCGCAGGAGAGCATCTTTTCACGGGCCTGAATTTGCCGCAGCTGGGATATCAGCGCAGCGAACATGTGCCCACTCAATATGCCACCCACGTCGTGCTGACAAAACGACGCTGAGTGCGCGGCGCTGAGGCTTGGCCCCCGAATGACCGACTAGGAGCCCCGCGAATGCCGCAAAAGCTGCGGCCTTTGATCTATTAACGACATAAAGATAATGCCGTAATTATATGATAAACAATAGTATTATAGGGCTATCAAAGGGGCGTTTCCCGTCGTGGTAGCGCCGCGATGAGTAGCCGCGATGACCCTCATCTGAAGACATGAACCGCAAGGCTGCTTTACTGGCTGATATCGCGCGTACGCACGCTGAAATAAAGCAAGGACGCCGCGATGAGCACGATGCCCACCACCGAAGTGCTATAGGCCGCGTATCGGAAGACGGTCAACCATTCCACTTGCGTCAGTCCAAAATTTCGCCACAGTAATAGCGCACAGCTGCCCGCGTAACCCGCCGAGTCCGCTACGTAAATCAAAAAACCGGCGTTTGCCACTTCGCCACCAGCGGCGACCAGGCGATCGAACAGCATCGCGTTGAAAGGTGTGTACACAACGTAGAGACCTGCGCCACTGGCAATCATCCAGGGCAGGGGACCCAGCCAGCCGGCGTCGAAGGCCAGGGTTGCAGTGCCGAGCAATAGCAGGCCGACTAGAATCATGCCGTGAATTACTTTAAGCGCGCGTACGTTATCCTTAACTTTGACGATGATCGCCAGCGCGGTCAGCGCGATCGCCGCTACCGGCAATTCCGTTGCCGTAAAAACCGAGGCGGGGTTGGCATAGCCCAGCGCCGTCCACAATTCCGCGGCGAAGTTGTCGCGAAAGTCACGCAGAGCTGTGGCGAACACGTAGGTGATTACCAGCAGCGCCACACCGGGACCGTAGCGCGACAGAAAGCCCCTCACTTCGCGCGGAGTCATCGGTGCGCGTCGCACGCGTGCTGCTTCGTCATCGGCACTGGGAGGGGGGAGTGAGGAAAGCCCCCACACACCCAGTGCAAGCAAGGGGACGAACAGCAAGCCAGTCGCCGCCGGCATCCAGAACACGGGGACGTGGACGAACTGAATCAGCAACAGGCCGGCAGACTTGACCGCGCCGGAGGAGACAATAAAGCTTGCGCACAGCACGGCACCGAGCACCTCCGAGATGCGCCGGCCTTCCATGTACGAGAACACCAGCCCCCAGATCAAGCCCAGGCACAGACCATTGAGATACATCGCGGGCACCTTCAGAAGTGCCGGCGCTGCAGCGAACGCCACGAGCGCAATCCAGGAACTGCCGATCAAACCAAGAATGGCTCGAGCACGGTAGGTGGCCTTCATTCCGGCTATCACCCGAATACCGATGAACTTTGAGGTGGCGTAGCCGAGAGCCTGCGCGATCACGATCGCGATCTTGAAGTCGAGCGCGTAGTGCCAGCCCTCGATGTTTCCATAACTCGCTGCGGCAAACGGCTTGCGGAACGCATACATCGAAAAGTAAGTGGCAAAACCGGCGAGCGAGGCGAAAAGGGCGAATGCCAAGGGCGAGTCGTTTCGTAACCTCAGCGCAAATTTTCGGGACATGGTGACTCGGTTGGCAGCGGGTCGAGCGAGATTTGTCCGGGCAATTATTGCAGTTTGATGACGCCAGCCGCCCGGCAGCACGAGAGCGCCGGTGCGTGCTAAGTATACTGACTAATCTGCCAGTGCACTGGCGAAACCCCGCCGAGCCTCTGTCGCGAGCGTCCGCGGCTTCTGCGCCCATGGGCATGAGCATTCGGCGTGGAACGTCCTACCGAATTTCGCGGTGCGACTGGTCATCAACAGCTGGCAACAGCAGGCTCGGACAGGTTGGGCGCTTGGCGGCGAATCGTTGGCCAGTCTACGTAGCTTGTCAGTGCTATAGCGCCTCGATTACCAGGGAAGCGAGTAGGTTTTGACATTAGTAAAGGACTTCATAGCCTCCTGTACGCCTTCCTTCACGCCGATCCCAGAATCCTTGATCCCTCCGAAGGGGGTGAGTTCGAGTCGATAGCCCGGCACTTCGCGGATGTTGACGCTGCCTACGTTCAGCTCGGTAATAAAACGAGTAATGTAGTCCAGACGGTTGGTACACACGGCCGAAGACAGGCCATAGTCGGTGGAATTCGAGATGCGAATTGCCTCATCGATGGATTTGAACCGAATCACCGGCGAAACCGGCCCGAAGGTTTCGCTCTTGACGACCGGCATGTCCGGATGGACGCGGTCGAGGACCGTCGGAGAGTAGAGCGCCCCTTTGCGTACATTGCCGATGAGCAAACGGGCGCCGCGCGCGATGGCGTCATTGACCTTGCTCTCGAAATTCCGCGCCGCGACTTCATCGATCACGGTGCCCATATCCGTCCGGGGGTCCATGGGATCGCCGTAGACAACGGCGCGGGTCCTTTCAAGCAAGAGATCGACAAATCGATCGGCCACCGACTCTTGCACCAGCATGCGCTTTATGGCCGTGCAGCGCTGCCCGGAGTTCTTATAGGAGCCGGCCGCTGCCAGCGTCGCGGCTTCCTCGAGGTCGGCATCCTCCATGACGATGATCGGATCGTTTCCGCCCAGCTCCAGCACCTGCCGTTTGTATACCGCCTTTGCGGCGATGTACTTGCCGTAAGGCACGCCTCCGGTAAAGGTGACCAAGTCGACGTCTCGATGCGTCAGCATTTCATCCGCGATCTCGCGCGGATCGCCGGTCAGGACGCAGAACATCTCGGGCGGCAGGCCCGCTTCGACCAGCAGATCGGACAGCAGCAACGCGCTCAGGGGCGTTTTTTCGGACGGCTTCAACACCATGCGATTGTTGGTGGCGATCGACGGAGCTACCTTATGGGCAACCTGATTGAGGGGATGGTTGAAGGGCGTGATGGCGCTAATCACGCCCTGCAACGGTTCACGCAGCGTGTACACTCGCCGGCGCTTGCCGTGCGCGGTCAGGTCGCAGGAGAAAATCTGCCCGTCGTCCTGCAGAGCCGCGTTACCCGCGAACAATAGCACGTCACAGGCGCGCCCAACCTCGTAGACCGAGTCCTTCTTGCTGAGGCCGCTTTCAGCGCTGATCAGGTCCGAGATTGCGGCGGTGCGCGCACGCATCAGCTCCGCGGCGCGATAGCAGATCTGGTAGCGATCAAAGCGCGACAGCGTCGGGCGAAAGGCGCGCGCCACTTCAATGGCGCGGCGCACCTCGGCAACACTCGCCATTGGCACCGAGCCGGCGATCGACCCGTCGTAGGGGTTATGGACCTCGCTGGTGCGCCCGGTGTTTATGCGGTCGGCACCGATTCGCAGGCTCTCATAGCGGACAGCACTATCAGGGGACACGATTGAGCACCCAGTCAAAGGCGTCGAAATTACGCCAACGGGTATTGGGGTCCAGACCCTCGATGCGGCGATTGATGATCAGTGGCACCGGCTGCTCGGACAGACCGCCGTGAGAGCGTAACGGCACGTCGAGTCCGGAAAGGTCATGGCGCGCGGCGGCGCTGCCGATGACGACCGAGCGAGTGGCCGTTACAACCAGATCGCCGATGCGGTCCGCTGGCAATTCAAAGCGTGCCGCGGCCTCCTTGCGCGACAGCACCGCGTCAATTCCGCGCAGAGCGGCGATGCGTTCGCCAATCACCACGCTGTCCGCTTCGGCCGCCAGATGAACGGTCGCGTAGGAGCCTAGGGCCCCATGATGTACGACGTAGGGATCGGTAATCGGCAGTATCACCCGGGTGTGGCCGGCGCCAAGCCATTCATCGAGCAGGTCCTGCAGGTAGATCACATTCGGGCTGGCATCCAGTCGGGTCTTGGCGTTCATGCCGTGATCTGCAGTCATAGCAATCACGCAGCCCAGAGCGTCGAGCTCGCGCAGGTAGGTGTCCATCATCCGGTAGAAATCGTTGGCCGGCCCCGTTCCCGGGGCGTACTTGTGCTGCACATAGTCGGTGGTCGATAGGTACATCGCGTCGGGGCGACGCGTTTGCATCAGACGCACGCCGGCCGCAAACACGAATTCGGACAACTCGGCGCTGTACACGTCCGGGACCGGTCGACGCACCAGGTCGACGACGCCTTCGATGCCGTGTTCGGCCATTGTCGTCTGGTCGGCCTTCTCAGAGGAGAAGCAGATGCCGCGGACACCGTGGCCCAGGAGCTTACGCAGTTTGTCTTTGGCGGTGATCACGGCCACGGTGCAGCCGGCTTCCGAAAGGGCCGCCAGCAGAGAAGGAGCACGCAGCCACTTCGGGTCGTTCATCATGACTTCGACGTTGTTTACGGTGTCATACAGAAAATTGCCGCAGATGCCATGCACCGCGGGCGGCGCGCCCGTCACGATCGAGAGGTTATTGGGATTTGTGAACGTCGGCACGACCGAATCGGCGATGACCGAGGTGCCATGGGCGAGCACGGTTTTCATCCAGGGCATATGCCCGCCGGCCACCGCCTGGGCGATGTAATCCGGCTCGCAGCCGTCGACACAAACGACCACCGACGGTCGGGCGGGCAGCCGGTAGCTGCGTCCGTTAACTTCGACCTGGCCCATTCTGACCTCGACAATATTTGGCCGGCACCGGGTACCCAGCGGGCGGGAGTCGCCGCCGTGCACGCCGCTTAAGGCCAGATGACAGTACGCTCTCGACAGTTTACTGTATAGCTGACCTCCCGGTACGTAGCTCTTAAATTTGGATTGCGTGGACAACGCGCGAGTATTCTCATGACCGCTGTACCTTATCTGCTGACACCCGGCCCCCTCACGATCTCCCTGGCGACCAAGCAGAGCATGCTTCGCGACTGGGGTTCCTGGGACAGCGATTTCAATCAAATCACGGGCCGGGTTCGGGAACGGCTGCTGACAATCGTGCACGCGACCGGGACCCACGAATGCGTTCCCCTACAGGGCAGCGGAACGTTCTGCGTTGAGGCGACCATCGGGACTTTGGTGCCGCGCACGGGACACGTACTGGTTCCACAAAATGGGGCTTACTGTCAGCGCATCGCACGCATCTGCCGGGTGCTTGGACGTGGCGTATCGACCATCGAATATGCCGAGGACGAGGCCGTGCGCGCCGAGGATGTCGATCGAATGCTCGCCGACCATCCTGGCATCACGCACGTGGCCTTAGTCCACTGCGAGACCAGCGCCGGCATTCTGAATCCGCTGCAAGCGGTCGCTGACGTAGTGGCGCGCCATGGCCGCAGTCTGATTGTTGATGCCATGAGTTCGTTTGGGGCCCTCGAGATCGACGCACGCAAGACGGCATTTGACGCCGTGATCGCCGCATCCGGGAAGTGCCTGGAGGGACCGCCTGGCATGGCATTTGCAATTGTCCGGCGCTCAGTGTTGGAACGCGCGGAGGGCAACTCTCATTCGCTGGCCATGGATCTGTATGACCAGTGGGTGTACATGCAAAAGACCACGCAATGGCGCTACACGCCCCCTACGCATGTGGTTGCCGCCTTTGACAGTGCGATTGACCAGTACCTTAAGGAGGGTGGTCGAGCGGCGCGCGGCGCGCGTTACGCCGAGAATTGCCGGATTCTGATTGCCGGCCTGGCCGGCCACGGTCTTCGCAGTTTCCTGGCGCCCGCGGTGCAGGCCCCGATCATCGTGACCTTTCACGCGCCGCAAGTGCCTCAATATCGTTTCAAGACGTTCTACGACGCCGTAAAGGCACGCGGCTATATTCTGTACCCAGGCAAGCTGACGACGCTCGAGACGTTCCGGGTCGGCTGCATGGGCCAGCTCGGCGAACGTGGCATGGGCGGCGCGGTCGATGCGGTCGCCGAAGTGCTGGCCGAGCTTACCGCGGCGGCGTGATCGTCCACCCATCCTTCACGCGCTCGGTCCGCGGAAAGCGTCCAACGCTCTGCCTATAAGTATCGCCGCGGAGTGCCGGGTCCACGATCCGTTCATGTGCAACGCCCCATTTAGACAACGCAGCCGGGAGATTTGACGATGAAGATGACCACTGAGGAAGCCTTCGTGAAGGTGCTGCAGCAGCACGGCATCGAACACGCATTTGGCATCATTGGTTCGGCTTTCATGCCAATTTCCGACTTGTTTCCCAAGGCCGGCATTACTTTCTGGGATGTCGCTCACGAGACCAACGGCGGGTTCATCTGCGACGGCTACACCCGCTCGACCGGTAAAATAGCCATGGCGATTGCACAAAACGGCCCCGGTATCACCGGCTACGTCACGGCCATCAAGACGGCGTACTGGAATCACACGCCGATGCTGCTGGTCACGCCACAGGCGGCCAATAAGACCATTGGCCAGGGGGGCTTTCAGGAAGTGGAGCAAATGGCCGTGTTTCGCGACATGGTTGGGTATCAGGAGGAGGTCCGCGACGCGAGCCGCCTACCCGAAGTGCTGAACCGCGTGATTTGCAAGGCGAAGCGTTTGTCGGCGCCGGCGCAGATCAACATTCCGCGCGATTTCTGGACGCAGGTGATTGACGTGACGCTGCCTGCGCCCATCGAGTTCGAGCGCCCGGCGGGTGGTGCACGAGCCGTGGCCGAGGCGGCGCGGCTACTTTCCTCGGCCAAGTTTCCGGTGATTCTGTCCGGCGCGGGTGTTGTGCTGGGAAATGCCATCGGTGAGTGTATCGCGCTCGCCGAACGCCTGGACGCTCCGGTCTGCAACAACTACCAGCACAACGATTCGTTTCCCGGCCGCCATCCGCTCGCTGTCGGCCCGCTCGGCTACAACGGATCGCGTGCGGCCATGGAGCTGATCGCAAAGGCCGACGTTGTGCTTGCACTGGGCACGCGGCTCAATCCGTTTTCCACCCTGCCGTGCTACGGTCTGGACTACTGGCCGAAGGCTGCCGCGGTTATTCAGGTTGACATTAACGCCGATCGCATCGGACTAACCAAGCCGGTGGCTGTCGCTGTCTGTGGCGACGCCAAGTTGGTCGCTGCCCAGATACTCGCGCAGCTTACTCCAGGCGCTGGAGATGCCGAGCGCGCCGCGCGCCGCGCGCAGATTGCGCAACGGAAACAGGATTGGGCCGCGGCGCTTGCCACCCTCGACCACGAAGACGACGATCCGGGCACGGTCTGGAACTCGGAATGCCGCTCGCGGGAACCTGACCACCTGTCGCCCCGCCAGGCGTGGCGGGCGATCATAGCCGGCCTGCCGCCTGATGCGATCATATCGAGCGACATCGGCAATAACTGTGCGATTGGCAACGCGTACCCGACGTTCGAGCGCGGCCGCCAATATCTGGCGCCCGGCTTGTTTGGCCCCTGCGGGTACGGCTTTCCGTCGATCATAGGCGCAAAACTCGGGAATCCCGGCACGCCGGTGGTGGGCTTTGCCGGAGACGGGGCCTTCGGGATCTCGATGAACGAGATGACCTCGATTGGACGCGATCCGTGGCCGGCCATAACGATGGTCATTTTCCGCAACTACCAATGGGGAGCGGAGAAACGCAACTCAATTCTCTGGTACAGCAATAATTTCGTGGGCACGGAACTCGATCCTAACGTGAGTTTCGCGCGCGTCGCCGAAGGCTGCGGTCATCTCGGCCTCATGGTGCGTACGGCCCAAGAGCTTACTTCCGCCCTGCGCACGGCGTGCGCGGCCCAGTTGAAGGGAGTGACTACATTCATCGAAGTATTGCTCAATCAGGAGCTCGGCGAACCTTTCCGAAGGGATGCTATGAAAAGGCCCGTTGTTGTCGCGGGAATCCGGCGCGAAGACATGCGGCCGCAGAAGCCCGCATGAGAGTGGCCCCAGCCGACGCCTCCTGCTCAATGCCGCCTCCCAGGTCGCCGAAAGTCGTCGTGTTCGAGTTGCGCTCGGGTCCAGAGCATGGACTGAGGTCGCGTGTCCGGCCAGAAACTCGATTGTCCCGGCCATCTAATCTAGGGCAATTGCGCGCCACGTGTACGAGATGCAGGGGCGCCGTCCGCCGCAGATCAATGGACCGAGATAGGGCATGAGCCACGATACTGAGAAGGGCAGCACAGGCCCCGGGGAACTTCGCCGCACGCTCAAGACCAGGCACATGCAGATGATTGCGTTGGGCGGCGTGATCGGCGCGGGATTGTTTGTCGGAAGCGGTGTCGTGATTCAAGCCACGGGGCCCGCTGCCGTAGTCTCGTTTGCTCTCACCGGCATGCTGGTCGTTCTGGTCATGCGCATGCTCGGGGAGATGGCGGCTGCATACCCGGCCGTCGGCGGATTTTATGAATACAACCGCCTGGCGCTGGGCGAACTGGCCGGGTTCATGACGGGCTGGATGTATTGGTATTTCTGGATCATCGTTGTGGCGCTCGAGGCCGTGGCGGGGGCTCGCCTGCTGACTTATTGGTACCCGCACGTGGCGGCCTGGTACTTCACGCTCGGGCTGATGATGGTATTTACACTGTTAAATCTGCTCTCGGTCCGCTCATGGGGAGAGACCGAGTACTGGTTTGCTTCCATTAAAGTTGTCGCGATTACACTGTTTCTTGGCATAGGAATAGTAGTGACCCTCGGCTACTGGCCGGGTTTGGCGGGCGGGTTCAGCAATTTGACGGTGCATGGCGGGTTCATGCCGAAGGGGTTTGTGCCAGTGCTCACCGGTGCCGTTGCGGCAACCGGCTTTTACTTCGGCTCGGAAATTGTGACGGTGGCGGCTGCAGAATCGGCTGAGCCTGAGCGTGCGGTCGCACGTGCAACACAGTCCGTAATCTCGCGGGTGCTTGTGTTCTACGTCGGCTCCATTCTCGTGGTCGTGACCCTGGTGCCGTGGAATTCACCGGGAATTATTCAACCCTACGTCACGGCGCTCGAGGCCGTGCACGTGCCCGGAGCCGCACAGATCATGAACGGCGTGATCTTGACGGCCGTGCTCTCCGCACTCAATAGCGGACTGTTCGCTTCTTCGCGAATGATGATGGCACTCGCGCGACGCGCTGATGCACCTCGGGGCCTGGCCCGACTCAACCGACGGGGCGTCCCGGATCGCGCCATTCTACTCAGCACCGCCTTTGGGTACGCTGCGGTCGTCATGAATTACGTTTCCCCAGAACATGTGTTCGCTTTTCTGGTGGATTCGTACGGTACCGTTGCCATCTTCGTTTATTTGCTAATCGCGTTTTCCGAATTGCGGTTGCGGAGTCGGCTTGAGCGCGAGGCACCAGAACGCCTACGTGTTCGCATGTGGGCCTATCCAACTCTGACAATCGTGGCGATCGGCACCATGTGCGCGATTGTGGCGGCGATGGCGTTAATCCCGGATCAAAGGTGGCCTCTCGTGTTTGGAGTCATGAGTGCGGTGGTGATGCTATGCGGCTATGCGATCCGACGTCGGTACGGTCCAATCCCGCAACTCGGCACTTAAGTGCTTGCTCGTGCAGTGTACGGGCGCGGTGGCGATGCCCTGCGTGTCTGAGCCGGGACCGCCACCCGGCCCTAAACGAGTCAAGAATCAAGCAGCATCCGATTTCTATTGGCGATTTGGCTGCAAGCCTCAACGGCGATTCGCCCGCAACTTCGTGCTGGTCCTTAGGGGAAGCGCCGCCTACTTAGTACCAGCAAAATCTCCGAGACAAGGTAGTGCTGCTTGCTCCATATGCGGCCCTTCTGTGGGTACATCCGCGTTGCGTATGGCTATTCCACATGCTCGCCGTGCAGTGAGATATCCAAGCCTTCGCGCTCCTGTTCTTCGGTCACACGTAGTCCAATCGCCAGGTCGATGACCTTCAGGATTATGAAACTCATTGCAAATCCGTAAATCACGGTCGCGCCAACGCCCCACAGTTGTGTCATGACCGAGCTCTCGACGCCGCTAATCTCCTTGCTGGCAAAAGCTCCGGTGAGTAGAGCCCCGACAATGCCGCCGATGCCGTGCACACCGAAGGCATCAAGTGAGTCGTCGTAGCCAAGCACGCGCTTTAAAGAAGTCGCGGCAATAAAGCATACGATGCCGGCGACTAAGCCGATGATCACGGCCGCGGTGGGCCCCACGAAGCCCGATGCCGGCGTAATGGCGACCAATCCTGCAACGGCGCCCGAGGCGATCCCCAACACACTTGGCTTGCCCTTGGTGATCCACTCTGCAAACATCCAAGCCAGTGCCGCAGCGGCTGTGGCAATTTGCGTAGTAACGGCCGCCATGCCGGCACGCCCATCGGCTGCAACGGCGGATCCGGCATTAAAGCCAAACCAGCCGACCCAAAGAAGAGCTGCGCCCATTAGAGTCAATGTCAGGTTGTGCGGCGCCATCGCCTCTCTCGTGTACCCCAATCGTTTTCCGAGCATCAGGCAACTGACCAGTCCGGCGATTCCCGCATTGATATGCACAACCGTGCCGCCCGCATAGTCCAATACTCCTTTGACCGCCAACCAACCCGACGGCTCCCACACCCAATGGGCAACCGGACAATAGACCAGCAAAGACCACAGGGTTATGAACACCAGCAATGCCGAGAATTTCATGCGATCTGCGAAAGCTCCGGCAATTAATGCTGGAGTGATAATCGCGAACGTCAGCTGAAACATCGCATAGACGGTTTCCGGAATTGTGGGCGCCAAATGGGACACGGTTAACTTGTTCACGTCCTTCATGAAAGTCATGCCGTTGAATAGCATTCGCGTCGCGCCACCCAGGTAGGGGCTTCCAGGGGTAAACGCCCATGAATATCCGATCAACCACCATAGAAGTGTGACAACGCAGGCGATTGCGAAGCTTTGCATGAGCGTCGCAAGGACGTTCTTTTTGCGCACCATGCCTCCGTAAAACAGAGCAAGGCCCGGTATCGTCATCATCAACA
Source organism: uncultured Gammaproteobacteria bacterium (assembly GCA_963789365.1). Taxonomy (GTDB): domain Bacteria; phylum Pseudomonadota; class Gammaproteobacteria; order Steroidobacterales; family Steroidobacteraceae; genus FEN-1191. The sequence continues at coordinate 653,852 of CAWBKJ010000004.1, read as the reverse complement.
CCAATGCCGTAGACGTGAGCATCCAAGCTGTGTCGCCGGAGCTGATCTTGTCTGCGCCCACCAGAAAAGGTGCGGAGGGCGAGGGGGGTGCTGCCTCAGAAGAGATCGGTGCCGCTGGACCAGGAGGCCCAATTGAGGCCGGTGTGGCGGTGGTCGCTACGGCGGGTTGAGCGGCGGAGGGAGCCTTTGTGCTTTGCTCGCTATCTGCGGCGTAGCTTGCAGCGCCGGATAGTAATAAAAAAGTGATTGCCAGTAATCGAGCCGGTTGAGTCATTTACGCGGTTCTCCGTAAAATCTAAATTGCGGAGGAGTCGCGTTCGCCCGTGCGAATGCGCACCGCCTGAGCGAGTTCCACGACGAAAATCTTGCCATCGCCCACTTTACCGGTCTTGGCGGCGGCCCTGATGGCGTCGATAACGTCGTCGGTACGGGAATCGTCTACGGCAATCTCGATTTTGATTTTGGGTACAAACTCGATGGCGTACTCGGCGCCGCGGTATATTTCGGTATGGCCACGCTGACGCCCGAACCCTCTTGCTTCGGTAACGGTGACGCCTTGTACCCCAACCTCAGATATCGCGTTGCGGACGTCATCGAGTTTGAAGGGCTTTATGATGGCAGTAATGAGTTTCATCGAGCTGCGGCTCTCCGGGCTGTGACTGTGACGGGTGGTCCCAGGGGGTAACGGGAAATTCTGGGAACGTTTGGGGGACTTGCAGGTTCCGTGCCAAAGCAGACTGCTCCTTCGAGATCAATGGCTTGAAATCTGCTCTTAGACTGCACATCAAACACTTTGCACCACAACGGTGCATGCGAGCCTGCCTCGCGCTTCATTTTGAGGCGGAACGGCTCGGACTAGTTGGGTTCAGTTGCTTCTGTATAGATGGGCGGGCTGGTCCAAGGCCGAACGCTCGCCTTGAGGGCGCCATGCTGGCTGGCAGGATTGGTCCGGGCGAGGGACTGGCCGATCCAGTCGGCCACATAGGTTCTTGAGCTTGGGGATTTTTGGCTGTGATCGTACCCAAGACGCGACCAATCGCCGTGCGGCGAGCCACAGCGTGCGCCACCCGCGTTCCCACCAGCACTCGCACTCGTTTTGGTTCCTGAATAGATCGATCGCCAGGGACTCCTTGGCTGTGCCCGTGGAGCGGATCCGTGCCCTGAATTCATGCGTTAGCTGGGTGCAGAAGGGCGCCGGCCGCGGTCAAATCCATTTACCGCCCGCGAATAAGTATGAAGGAATGGATGTGAAATCAAAGGTGGAGACGTAGGGGCGGAGCGCCCAAGGTAGGAGGAGCGTCCCCATGGGAACAGCGCCGCGACGGGTGAGCAAGCCGCTTGATCGTTTTGCATTGCTTCGAGAAGGGACCGAAACAGTTCCAGGGCCTTTGAGAAGCCCCGATGCAAGTCGTACCTGCGCTGCGATTAAGGCAACATCACACTTCGGCGGTACACTTCAGTCCTGGCATCCCCAATCTACTCTACCCACGACCAGCCATGGCCCCCGGCAAATTCGCCAGCATTGGAGAGCGCTCGCCGCTGACGAGCACGCGTCGCGTTGTGGTCAAGGTGGGTTCGGCGCTGCTGGTCGATGCCCGTAGCGGCCACCTCAAACGGGCCTGGCTCGAGTCCCTCATCGAGGATCTGCTGCGGATGCGCCGGCGGGGGCAGCAGCTAATTCTGGTGTCGTCGGGCGCAATTGCGCTCGGCCGGCGCCACCTTGGACTGGCCGCCGGCACCCTACGTCTCCAGGACAGCCAGGCGGCCGCGGCTGTCGGGCAGATTCGGCTGGCCCATGCGTACAAGGAGCTGCTGGAGGCGCACGAGGTCACGGTTGCCCAAGTACTGCTGACGCTCGAGGACAGTGAGCAGCGCACCCGGTATCTGAACGCTCGGGCGACCCTTGAATCGCTGCTGGCGCTGGGCGCAATACCGGTGATCAACGAGAACGACACGGTCGCCACCGCCGAGATCCGCTACGGTGACAACGATCGACTGGCGGCGCGCGTCGCGCAGATGATCAGCGCGGACTGCCTGGTGCTGCTGTCGGACGTCGAAGGGCTGTATACCGCCGACCCCAATCGAGTGGGCGACGCCCGCTTTGTCGAACGGGTGGAGCACATCACACCGGAAATCGAAGCCATGGCCGCGGGTGCGGTTTCGGGGATGGGCTCGGGCGGGATGGCGACCAAGATCGCGGCGGCTCGCATCGCCGTGGGGGCGGGTTGTCATATGTGCATCGCCGCAGGCCACGTACAGCATCCCCTGAAGAGAATCGAGTCCGGCGCACGTTGCACCTGGTTCGTGCCGGCCTCCACGCCCGTCGCGGCGCGCAAGCAGTGGATTGCTGGCACGCTGCGTCCACCTGGTGCGGTGCGCATTGATGCGGGCGCCCTGCGCGCACTCGCCGCGGGCAAAAGTCTGCTGCCCGCGGGGGTGGCGGCCGCGATAGGGCGCTTCGATTCAGGCGATACCGTCAGTGTCCTGAGCACTGAGGGGCGTGAGGTCGCGCGCGGCATTATTGGATATTCGTCTACCGAAACTGCGAAGATAATGGGCCAACGCAGCTCTGACATCGAACAGCTCCTGGGGTATCGCGGCCGGGTAGAGCTGATTCATCGGGACGATCTTGTGATCCTGGCGCGGCCGGAATTGCCGCCCGCGGCAATTAATGAAGTGAACACCCCGTGAGCGAGATACGGGCCCTAATGCGCCAGCTTGGCCAGGCGGCCGTGGCCGCGGCCGTGCCCCTGGCTGTTGCAGATACAGCTACCAAGAATCGTGCATTGCTGGCCGCGGCGACGGCATTGCGCGAGCGCCGGGCGATGATCTTGGAGGCCAACGCGGATGATGTGCGCGAGGCGCGCACGAGCGGGCTGGGCAGCGCGCTCCTCGAACGGCTGGAGCTGGCTGAAAGGCGTGTCGAAGACATGGCGTGCGGCCTGGAGGCGATTGCACAGCTCCCTGACCCAGTGGGTGCCGTCAGTGCGGAGTGGACACGCCCAAATGGCTTATGCATTCAGCGGGTGCGAGTGCCTTTAGGCGTGATCGGCATCATCTACGAAAGCCGGCCTAATGTCACTGCGGACGCCGGCGCGCTTTGCATAAAGTCCGGTAACGCCGCCATCTTGCGCTGCGGCTCGGAGAGCGGCCGATCGAGCGCGGCAATTCATGCTTGTTTATTGCAAGGTCTGGCCGCCTCGGGACTCCCAGCCGCCAGCGTCCAGCTCGTGCCCACGGCCGACCGCTCGGCGGTGGGCGAAATGCTCGGCGGCATGAACGACTACATCGACGTGCTGATACCGCGCGGTGGCAAGAGCCTTGTCGCACGCGTCCAGTCCGAGGCGCGAGTTCCGGTGATCGGCCATCTCGAGGGCAATTGTCACGTGTATGTTGACCGCGACGCTGACCCGCATATGGCCCGCTCGATTGTTCTCAATTCAAAGCTCCGCCGCACCGGGGTCTGCGGAGCAGCCGAAACCTTGCTGCTCGATCGCGCCATGGCGCTGGACCTGCAGCGCTCGCTTGTCGTCGCGCTGCTGGACGCAGGTTGCGAGGTGCGTGGAGATAAGGCGGTGCGCGCGCTCGATCCCCGGGTACTCGAGGCTGTGAATCAGGACTGGTACACCGAGTATCTCGGGCCGATCATTGCGGCCCGTGCCGTCGACGGGGTCGATGCGGCCGTAGAGCACATTGCCCACTACGGGTCGGCGCACACAGAAGCGATCGTCACGGCGAACAACGCTACCGCGCAGCGCTTCCTGACACACGTCGATAGCGCCATTGTGCTTCACAACGCTTCAACGCAATTCGCCGACGGCGGGGAGTTTGGCATGGGCGCAGAGATCGGCATTTCCACTGATCGCATTCACGCTCGGGGACCCATCGGCCTCGAGCAACTCACCATCTACAAGTACGTCGTGCGCGGCGACGGTCAGGTGCGCCCGAACTGAAGGGTCGCGAGTAGCGCGAGGATCGCGGCGAATTGGCGTCATTGTATTCTGCGCCGCCTGCTGGCAGAGACGGGAAGGCGCAAGATCCGCAGGGCGTCATGCAAGCGCTGCAAGCACCTCGGCGTGCAGGCGCCCATTGGTCGCCAACACAGAGGTGGAATGTAATGTGATTGGTGCTCCCCCAAGCTCGGTAAAATGCCCGCCTGCCTCCGACACGATGGCCACGCAAGCAGCGATATCCAGGATATTCACATCGCTTTCAATCACCGCGTCGATCTTTCCTGCAGCCAGCAGGTGATATTGTAGGAAGTCACCATAGCCGCGACTTCGATTCACCCGCGCCACCAGTTCACCGTAACGAGACCACGCAGCGCTGCGGGCCAGCGTCTTCAGGTTCCCGGCCGATAAAGTGGCTAGATCCAACTCGGCGGTCTGACTCACGGCAAGAATCCGACCATTGAGAAATGCGCCGCGGCCCCGCTCGGCAAAGGCCACTTCCCCATACTCCGGCGCACTTGAAACCCCGAGTACGATCTCCCCGTGCCTCATAAGCGCAATTTGCGTGGAGAACATGGGGTATTCACGCACGAATGCCTTTGTGCCATCGATGGGATCCACCAACCATAAATTATCGGCGTCCATCGCGCTCGAAGCCGTCTCTTCCCCGAAAAAACCATAGTGTGGAAAGCGAGTCTCGAGAATCTTACGGATCGCGGTCTCGCAGAGAATATCGGCATCCGTCACCGGAGACTTATCTGATTTGAGGCGCACTTCGATATTTCGTCTGTACATGGACCCTGCAATTGCGGCCGCTTCGGTTGCGGCGTCCAGTGCAGCCTGTAATTCCTCCGAATGCTGCATAAATCAACTCCATGAGGCGGTTACGACGCACTCGTGCCGGCACATTGCAACTGGGACTGTCGCCTTCTCCGTAGCTAAGAGAGTCATGACAATCCATGCAATCTTGCCATGACTTGGTGCCGCTTCGGTCGATCCTTTGGCAAATGTTTGAGGCGCGAAGTGATTGACAGTGACATTTTAGGCTCTATGCTTTGTAGCGGGCCATCCGCTCCCAACGGCGGACGCCCATCTGTGAAGATGGGAGTGATACGTGATGACACGCATACCGCTGCCGGGCGCCCGTCCGGCCGATGCCCGATTTTCTTCGGGTCCGACGAAAAAGCGTCCGGGATGGAATCTGCAAGCCCTTGAAGGTGCATTACTTGGCCGCTCGCATCGGTCTAAACCGGGCAGGGCGAAACTCAAAGAGGCAATCGATCGCACGCGCGCACTTTTGGGTGTGCCCGACGATTTCAAGATCGCGATCGTGCCCGCGTCGGACACCGGGGCTGTGGAGATGGCGCTCTGGTCCATGCTTGGCGCGCGTCCCGTGGATGTTTTCGCCTGGGAGAGCTTCGGTGAAGAATGGGCGACCGATGTGGTCGAACAATTAAGGCTATCAAATTGCCGTATTCACGTCGGCAAACCCTACGGTGCGCTACCAGATCTTTCTCTTGCGCGTGACACGGCAGACATCGTATTTACACAAAACGGCACAACCTCGGGTGCGAGGATTCCAAATTTCGATTGGATTCCAGAAAAGCGCGAAGGAATCACCATCAACGATGCGACGAGTGCGGCATTTGCGCAGCCCATCGAGTGGTCGAAATGCGATGTGGTGACCTTTTCCTGGCAGAAAGTGCTAGGCGGCGAGGCTGCTCACGGAATGTTGATCTTGTCTCCCAGTGCCGTTGCGCGAGTGGAAAGCTATGTGCCTCCGCGGCCGTTGCCCAAGATTTTTCGCCTGACAAAAAAGGGAAAACTGGATCAGGAACTGTTCGACGGCGCGACGATCAACACGCCCTCACTACTCGCAACTGAGGATTACATCGACGCACTCAAATGGGCAGATCAAATCGGCGGCCTAGGCTCTTTACAGGCACGCGCAAATGCCAATACAAAGGTGCTGGAGGAGTGGGTTGCGCGAACACCCTGGGTAGGCTTTCTTGTGCCCAATGCGGCGATTCGCAGCAACACAAGCGTTTGCCTGACGCTAACCGAAGATCGCGTTACGTCGTTAACGGATGCGGGTAAGGCGGACTTTGCAAAGAACATGGTGGCGCTCCTGGAACGGCAGGGCGTAGCGCTTGATGTGGCACCGTACCGGTCCGCGCCGCCGGGGTTGCGCATCTGGTGTGGCGCCACAATCGAGCAAAGCGACCTAAGGTTCCTGACGCCGTGGCTGGACTGGGCATTTGACTCGTGCCTTGCGAAACTCGAGGGCGCTTAATGGGTGTGTCTCATGCCTAAAATTCTCATTGCCGATGAGCTGAGTTCAAAAGCCCTCGACGTCTTTCGTGCCCGGGGCATTGAGGTCGACGTCCGCATTGGCTTAAAAAAGCCGGAATTGTTGCGAATCATTGAAGGCTACGAAGGCTTGGCAGTACGCTCCGCGACGCTGGCGGACAAAGATGTCATCGCGTCCGCCACAAACCTCAAGGTGATCGGTCGCGCCGGCATCGGGGTCGACAATATCGACGTCGAATCGGCTACGGCACGTGGAATTGTTGTGATGAATACACCATTCGGCAATTCGATCACAACCGCGGAGCATGCCATTGCCCTTTTGTTTGCCGCCGCCCGCCAGATCTCCGCGGCGGACGCCTCCACCCAGGCGGGGAAATGGGAAAAGAACCGCTTTATGGGGATCCAACTGTATGCGAAGACCTTGGGACTCATAGGCTGTGGCAATATCGGTGCCCTTGTCGCGGAGCGGGCGCTGGCGCTCAAGATGAAGGTGATTGCCTACGACCCCTTTCTATCGCCGGAGCGCGCGGTCAAGATCGGTGTCGAGAAGGTCGAGATAGAGGAGTTGCTGTCGGCTGCCGATGCGATTTCTCTGCATACGCCCTTGACTGAAAAATCTAAAAACATTCTATCCGCCAGCGCGCTCGCTAGGACAAAAAGGGGCGTCATCATTGTGAATGCCGCTCGCGGCGGACTGGTCGATGAAGTGGCATTGCGTTCGGCTCTCGATAGCGGGCACGTCGCTGCGGCCGGTTTCGACGTGTTTGTCACGGAGCCGGCCAAAGAGAACGTGCTTTTTGGTGCCCCCAATTTCGTCGCGACTCCCCACCTGGGCGCCAGCACCAATGAGGCGCAGGAGAACGTCGCGCTGCAAGTGGCTGAGCAGATGTCCGACTATTTGCTAACCGGAGCAGTGACTAACGCGCTCAACCTAGCGTCAATTAGCGCCGAAGAGGTTTTCCGTCTAAAACCCTTTATCGAACTTATTGGTAAGCTCGGCGCCTTTGCCGGGCAGGTAGCCGACGATGGTCTCGAGGCGGTCGAGATCGAATACGAAGGGGAAGTCGCGCAACTCAATACGCAGCCCCTGACGGCCATGGCTCTCGCTTCCCTGATGCGACCGCTCATGCCAGATGTGAACTTGGTATCGGCGCCTGCGGTGCTGAAACAGAAGGGGAGTCCTTTAACGGAGTCCAGGCGCGATAGTTCCCCCATCTATGGGTCCCTGATTAGAATCAAGGTGCTCACTGGGGGGCGATGGCGGACGCTGGCCGGCGTGGTAAACATGGGCGCCGCGAAGATTGTCGAGGTCAAAGGCATGGCTTTGGAAGCGGACTTTCATCCGGTGATGCTCCTCATAAACAATCTTGATAAGCCTGGCTTCATCGGTGCACTTGGAACAATATTGGGGAAAGCCGGCATTAATATTGCGACCCTACATTTGGGCCGGCAGGCCGAAACGCAGGACGCAATCGCCATTGTGGGTGTCGATCAAGTCGTGCCCGAGGTTATTCAGCAGCAGCTCCGTGAATTGCCTCACGTGCGGTATGTGAAGGTACTCAGATTTTAGTTTCCTCGATCTCTCGCGGCAGAGAGGAGGAGGGCGCCGCGAATCGGGAGACCACTCCCAGGGCGATCAGCGAGCTAGCTTTCACGGGGGCCGCGACAGCGGTGCCGCCAAGACCATCCAGGTAGTTGCCTCAAAAAAGTGCTCAGACAAGAGACGGAGCGGCGCGCGCTGACGAAGTTAAGTGCTACATCGCGTGCGCATTGGGAGACTAAGGCTATCCGAGGAGAGGAGTTGCAAAGCTGTCGCGACTCGAAGCCAGCTCTTCACGGTACTTGACTTCGATCACAGGTGTTCATTTCTTGGCAATTGCAAGGTGCGTGGTTTTATCAGCAGAAAAATTGCACCGCTATTCGAACTAAGGTAGGGCCGTTCGTCCCGACAGATACCGGTCGCACTCCCGTGCTGCGCCGCGACCTTCATTAATGGCCCATACCACGAGGCTCTGGCCGCGTCGGCAATCCCCCGCTGCGAAAACGCCCGTGACGTTGGTGGCAAACGTGCCGTGCTCGGCACAGACATTTCCACGCGAATCAACTGCCGCGCCCAATTCCTTCAGCAGAGCCGGCTCAGGTCCCAGAAACCCCATGGCCAACAATGCGAGTTGGGCCGGCACAATGTGTTCGCTGCCACTCTGATTGACGAAAGCCATCTGACCGGCTTCGTTCTTGTCCCATATGACCCCGACGGTCTCTAGCGCGGCCAGTGTTCCATCGGTTCCAGCTATAAATCGCCTCGCGGTGGTTGAGTAACTTCGAGGGTCGTGCCCAAATCGGGCCATTGCTTCCTCCTGACCATAGTCCAGCCTATATATTTTTGGCCATTCTGGCCAAGGATTGTCCGGTGCGCGATCGTTTGGCGGACGGGGAAGAATCTCAAGTTGCGTAATACTTCGGCAACCCTGACGTATCGCGGTGCCGATACAGTCGGTACCGGTATCGCCGCCACCAACCACGACTACGTCCAGGCCACGCGCGTGGATGGGCGCGTGATCAGTGCCGCCATTGAGCAGACTCTGCGTACTCGCGGTCAGGTAGTCCATCGCGAAATGCACCCCGGCAAGGTTGCGTCCCTCTACGGGCAGGTCGCGCGGCTGGGTGGCACCCGTGCACAGCACCACCGCATCAAAGTCGCGCATGAGCAAAGGAGCCTCCACATTTTCGCCAACATTGGCATTGCAGAGGATTCTGACGCCCTCGAGTTCGAGCAAGCCAACGCGCCGTTGCACGATGTCGCGCTTATCGAGCTTCATGTTTGGAATGCCGTACATCAGTAGGCCGCCGGGCCGGTCAGCACGTTCAAGTACGGTCACCAAGTGTCCGGCGCGGTTGAGTTGCGCGGCAGCCGCGAGCCCTGCGGGACCGGAACCCACCACGGCCACTTTCTTGCCGGTGCGCATTGGCGGGACTTGTGGCGCCACCCATCCGGACTCAAAGCCCTTGTCGATGATAGCGCTTTCGACAGCCTTAATACTGACCGGCGGGGCGCTGATGCCAAGCACGCAGGAACCCTCGCAAGGAGCGGGACAAACACGACCCGTGAATTCGGGGAAATTATTCGTCAAATGCAGTCTATCAAGCGCTTGGCGCCATAGGCCTCGATACACCAAGTCGTTCCACTCGGGAATAAGGTTGTTGACTGGACAGCCGGACGCCATGCCACTGATGAGCGTACCGCTCTGGCAGAAGGGCACACCGCAATCCATGCAACGTGCGCCTTGCTGACGCAGGCGGTTTTCATCCATATGATGATGAAGGGAATCCCAGTCACGTACCCGATCCGTCGGCGAGCGATTCACCGGCAAGTCGCGTGGATACTCGATGAAACCTGTGGGCTTGCCCATGTATCACCTGCCACGTAACGCGGGCTAATTGCCACCGAGGCGTGCGACATTGCGAGCGTTGTCGTCGAATGCACCCATTATTGCTTCCTCGCCGGTGAGTCCGAGATCTTGTGCGCGCTGCAAGCTCGCCAGCATGCGTTGGTAATCCTTAGGCAGGACTTTTAAAAACCGGGTAGATACCGACTTCCAGGTATCCAAGAGCAGCTTTGCACGGCTGCTGCCCGTGTACTCGAGGTGGCTCTGCAGCAGGGAGCGCACTGCGAATATCTCCTCCGTATCCTCAAGACGCTCGATTCCCACCATCTGAGTATTCAAGCGACTTCGGAAATCATCATATTCATCGAATACGTAGGCGACTCCACCCGACATACCAGCACCGAAGTTCCTCCCGGTTCGACCTAGCACTACGACGCGGCCTCCCGTCATGTATTCACAACCATGATCGCCCACTGATTCGACTACGGCGTCGGCTCCACTGTTGCGCACGGCGAAGCGCTCCCCGGCCATACCGCAAATATATGCTTCGCCGCTGGTGGCGCCATAGAGCGCCACGTTGCCAACAATGACGTTGGCGTCGGCCGAAAAGGTCGCAGTAGAAGGCGGACGCACGATGAGCTTTCCTCCTGAAAGGCCCTTGCCCATGTGGTCATTGGCGTCGCCATTGAGTATCAATGTCATGCCACGCGGAAGAAAGGCGCCGAAGCTCTGGCCGGCGGAACCGTCGAAACGGAGCTGAATAGTGTCGTCAGGAAGCCCCTTGGCTCCGTGACGGCGCGTGATCTCGCTGCCGGTGATGGTACCCACCACGCGGTTGACGTTGCGAATCGGCAGTGTCGCTGTTACTTTGCTGCCGCGCTCGATAGCTGGCTTGCAAAGTTCGAGTAGAACCCTCAGATCGAGCGATTGCTCGAGACCGTGCTCCTGTGTCATCCGATGGAAACGTCCGCTGTCATCATTGACATCCGGTTGGTAAAGAATGTTACTAAAATCAAAACCGCGCGCCTTCCAATGATCGATCGCCTTGCGCGGCTCAAGCCGATCGACGCGCCCCACCATCTCCTCTAAGGTCCGAAACCCTAATTGAGCCATAAGTTCGCGCACGTCCTGCGCGATGAAAGTCATAAAATTCACCACGTGCTCGGGCTTTCCGGCGAACGCTTCACGCAGGCGCGGATCCTGAGTCGCAATGCCGACCGGGCAGGTGTTCAGGTGACACACGCGCATCAAAACGCAACCGAGAGTTACCAACGGAGCGGTCGCAAAGCCGAACTCCTCCGCGCCTAGGAGGGCAGCGACTACCACGTCACGTCCGGTTTTTAGCTGGCCATCAGTCTCGACTACGATTCGGCTGCGCAGATTATTGAGCATAAGGGTCTGGTGCACCTCAGCCAGCCCTAGTTCCCACGGGAGTCCGGTGTGCGCAATGGAAGTCAGCGGTGCGGCACCAGTGCCGCCGTCGCCACCACTAATCAATACCACGTCAGCGTGGGCCTTGGAGACACCGGCGGCAATTGTGCCGACACCGGCTTCCGCCACCAGCTTGACACTGATTCGCGCGTTGCGATTAGCGTTCTTCAGATCATGAATGAGCTCGGCCAGGTCCTCGATGGAGTAAATATCGTGATGTGGCGGTGGTGAGATTAAGCCTACTCCTGCAGTGGTGTGGCGAGTCTTAGCAATCCACGGATAAACCTTGGTGCCGGGTAGTTGTCCGCCTTCGCCAGGCTTGGCGCCCTGTGCGATCTTAATTTGCAGCTCGTGCGCACTTACCAGGTAGTCGCTCGTAACACCAAACCGGCCTGAAGCGACTTGTTTGATAGCCGAATTTGTTGAATCGCCATTGGGAAGAGGCTGCTGGCGCCTCGGATCCTCGCCACCTTCCCCGGTATTGCTTTTTCCGCCGACGCGGTTCATGGCGATCGCCAATGTCTCATGAGCTTCTTGGCTTATAGACCCATAGGACATGGCTCCAGTCTTGAACCTCCTCATTAGGCTCTCGACCGTCTCCACTTCCGCTAGGGGCACGGCCTCGCCCGGCTTTAGCTCAAACAGGCCACGCAAGGTGCACAGTCGCCGAGATTGGTCGTTCACAATGTGAGCATAGGATTTATAGGTAGAGTAACTGCCGGTACGCACTGACTTCTGCAATCGATGAATGGATTCCGGATTGAAGAGGTGGTACTCGCCGTCAGCCCGCCACTGATACCGGCCGCCGGTGTCCAGCTGTTCTCCAGCCTCAGCGCGTGCGAGGAACGCATCGCGATGGCGCATCAAAACTTCCTTTGCCACGACGTCCATGCCTATGCCTCCGATGCGTGAGGTCGTAGCAGTGAAATATTCGTCGATCAAGTCCTGCCGTAGGCCTATGGCCTCGAATACCTGTGCCCCGTGATAGCTCTGTACGGCGGAAATCCCCATCTTGGAGGCTACCTTAACGACCCCTTTGGTGGCCGCTTTGACAAAATTCGCGCATGCCACGCCAGAATCGACTTTGGGCACCAGACCCTCACCAATCATGTTGTCCAGGGTTTCGAAGACCAAGTAGGGGTTGATCGCACTGCAGCCATAGCCAATCAGCAGGGCAAAGTGATGCACCTCCCGTGCCTCACCGGTCTCGAGAATCAAGCTCACACGTGTCCGCAGCTGCTCTCGAATCAGGTAGTTATGTAGCCCCGCTATCGCCAGCAGTGCTGGGATTGCCGCGAAATCACGATTGACCCCGCGATCGCTAAGAATAAGGACACTTATATTCTCCTCCTCGATCATGCGCCGGGCTATCACGCGAAGCTCATTCAAGGAGCTGAGGAGACCGAGCTCGCCGCGCGTCACCTGAAACAGAATCGGCAGCACGCCGACCTTGAGGCCGGGCAGATCCATGCGCCGCAGGCGCGCGAAGTCCTCGTTGGTCAGCAAGGGACCCGAGAGTTCCAATTGGCGGCAGTCCGTTGGGCGTGGATGAAGGAGATTGCCCTCTGACCCGATTAGCATTTCGTGAGAAGTAATCAATTCCTCCCGGATGCAATCAATCGGTGGATTGGTTACTTGTGCGAATAGCTGTTTGAAGTAGTCGTAAAGCAATCGCGGCTTGGGCGATAGTACCGCCAGCGGTGTGTCGTCGCCCATTGAGCCAATCGCCTCAATGCCGTCGCGACCCATTGGGGTGATCAGCAGACGCTTGTCCTCGAATGTGTACCCGAAGGCCATTTGCTGCTGTAAGAGGCTGTCCCGGTCCAGTCGCGGCAAAACGCCGGCTGGCGGCAGGCAATCGAGCGTCACGAGGTGTGAATCGAGCCACTGGCGATAGGGCCGCTCGCTCGCAACCGCGCGCTTGATCTCGTCATCTTCAATGATGCGACCTTGTTCGGTGTCCACCAGAAACATTCGGCCCGGCTGCACGCGGCCTTTTCGAACGATATCCTGCGGAGGGACATCCAAAACACCAACCTCGGATGCCAGTATCACCAAGTCATCCTTGGTAACGTAGAAACGTGATGGCCGCAGCCCATTACGGTCGAGCATGGCGCCGATTTGCTTGCCGTCGGTGAAAGCTATCGCCGCCGGACCGTCCCAGGGCTCCATCAGGCAGGAGTGGTATTGATAGAAGGCGCGCAGTTGTTCATCCATTGATTCGTGCGCCGACCAGGGTTCTGGAATCATCATCATTATTGCGTGCGGCAGCGAACGGCCGGCAAGCACCAGCAACTCAAGTGTATTGTCAAACATTGCGGAGTCGCTGCCATTGGGATTCACCACGGGCAGCAGATCGCGCATGCTATTGCCGAACAAGTCCGACTCAAATAGAGCTTCTCTGGCCTTGATCCAGTTTATATTCCCGCGCACGGTATTAAATTCACCGTTGTGCGCCACGTATCTATAGGGGTGGGCCCGATCCCAGCTCGGAAAGGTATTGGTGCTGAACCGCGAGTGCACCAGCGCCATGGCCGATTCGATAAGCGGATCAGTCAAATCCAGGAAGTACTGCGGCAGCTGCTCGGTGAGCAGCATGCCTTTGTAAACCAGGGTCTTATAAGAGAGGCTGGCCACGTACCAGTACTCGGCGCCATCGAGCGTCGAGGTGCGAATCTCGTTGTAGGCGCGTTTACGCACCACGTATAACAGGCGTTCGAAGGCCATGTCGTCCACTAGATCGGACGGGCGGCCGACGATCACTTGCCGAATAAAGGGCTCGCTTTCCCGCGCAGTCTTGCCAAGCATTGAGTTGTCGGTCGGTACTGTGCGCCATCCCAGCAATATGAGGCCGGTTGATTGCACGATGTGACCGAACCGCTCCTCCAGTTTGCGCCGCTTGGTTGGGTTGGGGGGCAGAAAGACCAGGCCGCAACCGTACTGACCGGCGCCAGGCACACTGACGCGCGCTTTCCTGCAGGCTTCGACCAGGAAATGGTGTGGCATTTGCATCAACATGCCGGCGCCGTCGCCGGTGTTGGCTTCGCAGCCGCAGGCACCGCGGTGGTCTAGGTTGCGCAACATCTGGATAGCCTGCTGCACAATGCGATGCGACTTCCGGCCTTTGACGTCGACTACAAAGCCTACTCCGCAAGCCTCGTGTTCGAACCTCGGGTCATAGAGTCCTTGTTTACGTGGCGGGCCGACGAGGGCACGGTCGTCGCCTGCAGACGACTCCTGACCGACTGGATTGGTTAATGGGACAAAGTGCTCAGGCGCCGAAGCGTGGGTTTCCGGATCGTCGTTCATGGGCGGATCAACGAGTCCGATTGCCAAGTTGTGCCGCTACGCGTTTGTACGCCTCGCGAAATGGAATGCCTTCGCTGGCTACCAACGCATAGGCAGCGCTGGTTGCATGCACTGCCGGATCGATATGGATCCGCTCCGATCGGAAGCATATTGCGTCCAGAGTCGGCACAATGATTTCCAGGCTTTGCTGGCAAAGGTCGATTCCGCGGAATAGTGGCGCCTTGAGCAGCTGCAGGTCACGTTGATAGCCCGATGGGAGCTTTGAGTACACGGCTAGTGCCTCAGTTAGACAGCCCAGTGCGCTTGCTCCTCGGCCGCGCAGCAGCTCCAACACATCCGGGTTTCTCTTCTGGGGCATAATAGATGAGCCTGTGGTATAGGCCTCGTGCAAATCGATAAAGGCAAATTCCTGGGTGTAAAAGAGCAGCAGGTCCGCTGCCAGACGGCCGAGGTCTTGCATAAGTAGCGTGGCCTCGAACAATAACTGCGCCTCAGCCTTGCCTCGCGACAGTTGTACCGCTGTGACTGGCTCGTGGGGGCATTCGAATTCGAGGGCCGCAGTGGTCGCGGCGCGATTCAGCGCCAATCCTGGCGTTCCAAAACCCGCCGCCGACCCCAGCGGGTTTTTTCCGATGCGCCTCCGAGTCGCGCGCAGACCCTCGACATCGTCACGCAATTCTGCAGCAAAACCGCCTGCCCATTGTGCGACGGAGCTTGGCATGGCCTGTTGCATGTGGGTATAGCCAGGGAGACCGATCGTTCCCTGACGAAGTGCTAGCCGGTCGAGGGCCAATGCCACGGCTTCCGTATTGGTGGCCATTGTCGATAAGGCGTCACGCATATACAGGCGCAGCGCCGTGAGAACCTGATCATTCCGTGAACGTCCGAGGTGGATGCGGGCACCGGCCGAGCCGATGCGCTCAGTTAGCCTCTTTTCCAGCGCAGTCTGGCCATCCTCGTCGGCGAGTTCGATGTGCCACTCGCCACGGGCGTGCTCGTCGCCAATCGCGCTCAACGCGGCGCAAATGGCCACAGCGTCGCTCGCTTCCAGCAATCCCTGTGTCTGAAGCATTTCGGCGTGGGCAATTGACGCGCGGACATCGGCGGCCACGAGGCGCTCGTCAAGCGCGTAGTCCTCGCCGGCGGTAAACTTAAGCACCCGATTGTCCAGCGGCGCTCCCTTGTCCCACAGTCTGCTCATAGGGTTCACGCGTACGCCTTTCGGGCGAATACCCGTGAAAGTCCCTCTGGCCCGGGTGCCAAGCGGGAGTGCATGTGCGTATTCGCGATTCTGGTTCGTGACATTGGTAGACCTTAGGTATTCGCTGAAGCCTGCTCGGCGCTGGTAAGAGCATTGGTGTCGGCGACAATAAGGGTCCCAGTACCTTCGTTGGTGAACACTTCGGCGAGGATACTGTCGGGCGAGCGATAGCCGATCACGTGTACCCGACGCACGCCACCATGAATTGCCTCCTCGATTGCTCTGACTTTTGGCAGCATGCCGGCCACGATCTTGCCGGCCTCGCGCATCCGGTTGAGGCCCGTCAGGTCCGTGTAGGAGACCACGGAACGTGATTCGGACAGATTATCAAGTATGCCTGGTGCCCCCGTGCACAGAATTAGCTTTTCCGCCTGAAGTGCCGCAGCTATAGCTGCGGCCACGGTGTCAGCGTTGATGTTTAACAACTGACCCTGAGCATCGGCTGACAACGGGCTGATGACCGGCATCAGGTTGTTATCCAGATGGGTGCAGATTACGCCGGTGTCAATGCGATCGATGTCACCAACGTACCCGAAATCGATTGCCTCACCATTGATCGATTGCAATGTCGAGGGCAAACGACGATGTGCCCGCACGAGTCCGGCGTCGACGCCAGAGAGTCCGACCGCCCTAATCTCCAGGTTGCGGCATATGGCCAGGATCCGGGTATTGATTAGGCCGCTCAGTACCATTGACGTCGCATCGATCGATTTCTCGTCGGTTATGCGCCGACCGTGCACCATACGTGTCGGCACACCCATGGTTTCCATCAGCTCGGTAAGCTGTGGGCCGCCGCCATGCACCATTACGACCCGCACACCGAGGAAATGCAGGATCGCAATCTGCTCCATCAGCGCGAAGGTCAGTTCAGAGTCGGCAAACACTGCCCCCCCGACTTTGACGACGAACACCTTGCCCTTGTACATGCGGATGTACGGCGCGGCGGCGCGCAAGCCACGAATGCTGGCAAGCTGGTCGACGTGGTGCAGTTTCATACGTGCTACGACCTCCTGGAGCGCTGACTTCAGTGGCGGGCCACTACGGCTTGAGCAGGCAGTGCAACACTGCCATTTGCGCAGGCAGTCGGTTGTACGCTTGACGCACGACGATGCTGCGCGGCCCGTCGAGCACCTCGTCGGCAATTGCCGAGTTGCGCCGCACCGGCAGACAGTGCATGAGTATGCAGTCGCGAGCGGCATCGTCGAACCAGTCATTACGAACGCACCAGTGCTGGAGCGTACGGCGCAGATTCTGCTCAGCGAGCTCGTCGCCATAATGCGCCGCGCTGCCCCATTCCTTGGCGTAGAGCACGTGCGCGTTGGCCATGGCAGCGGCGCGATCCCCAGTTTCGCTGAGCGTGCCACCGCTTGCCGCCGCCGCATGTCGCGCGCTTTCCATGATAGCTGCCGGCAAGGCATAGCCCTCGGGCCTGAGCACGACCACCTCCATGCCGCGCATGGCGGCCATGTGCACCGTCGCGGCAGGCACGGCAAGAGGCAGAGCCTTGGGGTGCGAGACCCAGCTGAGTACGAATTTCCTGCGACCGGTACTCGGCAATTCGTCGAGCGTTTTCCAATCGGCCAATGCCTGGCATGGGTGGTTGATGGCTGACTCGAGATTGATGAGCGGCCGGTCGACCAGTGCCGCCATGGCGTTGAACTTGGTGTCGGACAGGTCTGCATCGAGACTGAGGCCCTCGGCAAACGCCCGGATGCCCAGCACGTCGCAGTAAGAGGCTAGTACAGGCAGACCCTCCCGAATATGCTCGGCGGCAGCTCCTTTCATGACCACGCCGTCACGAGTCTCAAGTTGCCAGGTGCCTTGGCCAGGCGTGATCACGAACGACGAGCCTCCCAGCCGTGCCATCGCCGATTGAGATGACGCCAGCGTGCGCAATGACGGGTTCAAAAAAAGTAGTCCCAGCACCTTGCCGGCCAGCGCCATCGGTTCAGGCTGCATCTCTAGGCGCCTTGCGAGGGCGACCAATTCCTTCACCCGCGCGATGCCAACTTCAGCCAGATCGACGAAGCGTTTCATGGGTCAACCCAGTTCAAATAATTATTCATCGTGTCGTACAATCTAACTCCAGCCCATCGCGGGCGCCGTCAAACCGATGCCCTCAGGAAAACCCAGCATTCGGTTCATCAACTGCACAGCTCCGCCGGCGGCGCCCTTGTTCAAATTGTCGGCAGCGCTCATTACGGCGACGGTGCGACCGTCGGTGAACGCTCCGAGTTGCGCGTAGTTGCTGGCGACGACGTCCTTCAGTCTCGGGGGGCCGGCGCTCACGCTGATAAATGACGAGTGCGCGTAGAAATCAGTCAAGTGTGCCAGCAGCCGTTCACGGTCCAAGGGTCGCTTCAGGACCGCCTGGACCGTCGCATGAATTCCGCGCGTGTACGGGCCGGAGTGTGGCACGAAGGCAACGTGCGCATGCACGCCGGTTGCGGCCAGCGCGCAGGCGGCGATCTCGGCCGAATGGCGGTGTGTGAGAGCGTTGTAGGCGTAGAAGTCGCTGTGGCGATGCGGATGGTGGGTAAGTGCCGTGGGGGTTCGCCCGGATCCGGTGCTGCCGGTAACTGCAGCCACGAAGAGCAGCGGCTCGATCAGGTCCAGTGCGAGCAGCGGCACGGCTGCCAATAGGATTGTGGTTGCGAAACATCCCGGATGGGCCATATGCGGGGTGTTGATCTTTCGAATGTGCTCCGGAACGGCACAACTAAATTGCGCGATGCGTGCCGGCGCGCCGTGCGGCCGACCATATACGGCGGAATAGTCCTGTGCGGTGGCGAACCGGAAATCTGCTGAAATGTCGACAACACGAGGTGAGTGACCCGCTTCCTCCGCGGTCGCTAGTAAGGAATCAATCAGCGACGCGGAAACCCCGTGCGGCGCTGCGGCGAGGATAGCCGGTGCCAGTTCACGGCGTAGAAGGGCATCGATCTGCTCGCGCGACTTGAAAACCTCGTCCCGATAGATGGTGGCAAGATGGGGAAAGGCGCCGGCCACCGGTTCGCCGCTGCTTCCCTCTGACATTGCGCCGGCGAGTTTCAGATGCGGGTGTCCGGCTATCAGCCGCAACAATTCACCGGCGACGTAGCCGGTGCCGCCGAGCACAATGGCAGGCACGGGAGCCAAGAGACTACTCGGCCGCGCGCGCTGGAGCGGCGCGCGTACCTATGCCAATGGACTCGATGATCGCATCGCCAAGGGTGGCCGGGTTGCTGATGGCGTTTATGGCTGGCACCTTCATTTGCTGCTGGATGATATCGACCCCGACCTGATTGTCCGTCGATGGGCCGGTGACCATGCAAGGTTCGATGTGGAAACGCTCACGCAGAAGTTTGACGCCGCCCCAGGCGGCGACTGGATCATTGGCTGACAGCACTACGGCGGTGATCGACCGCCGGATGTCCTCCCCATTGAGAATAGCGTCGACGCCGTACGCGCCAAGTAGCCCGTCACCCAGTTCAAAGACAATGGCGTCGGGTTTTCCGGCCGCCAGCTCGCTCAGCATGGTGCGTGTCAACGCCGGGCCGGTGCGCGCCGAAGTTGTGACGATTCCCAGATCGGTAAAGATCATGGATCGGCGTGCACCTGCGTCTTCGAATGCCATGATGTCGCGTCGCAACGATACGCCCGTGGCCTTGAATGCATCGACCACCAGACCGCGGTGGCGCATCCGCGAGATGATGGCGGCCGCTGCCGCCGTTTTCCCCGCTTCCATGCAGGTTCCGGCCAGAGCTACCACGGGAATACCGCGCGCGTCCAAAAGTGCAGCGCTATTTAGACGCCGGTAGCCGACGCGCGCCGGAATCCCAATGCGCTCGCCCAGATAGGGAAACTGCAAAACGACGCCGAGCACGCGACAATCGAAGGGTTTGCCCTTGTCGGGAGTGGCCGAATCGCAGACACCCATAACCCCGCCGATATTGAGCATCTGGATCACGTCGCCGGGACCGAGCGATTCGGGTACGTGACCCGAATACCCGAACAGCGCCTTACGTGGACCAAGCGCACCGACGACAATATCGCCCTTGGCCACCATGGCGATGCGCCCGCTGGTAAGTTCCAAGGTGTTGTACGCGGATTTGTTGTTCAGAATCTCGGCAACGATCACCACACCTTCCTCGGAAGGAATCTCATCGGCAATGCGCAACTCGTGACCGAGCGCGCAGGCCTGGGTGATCGAGGCAATCTTGTCGACGCCGACGGTCTTCATGGATTGACCACAGTTTCGGTCAGAACCTGTCTGGCCAGCTCACCGGCCCGACGGTGAAATACACCCGGGAGAGAAACGATTCTTGAAAACCCCAGGGCGTCCATTGGCGACCATTCGCCGACCGATTCGCCGTAGACCCCCTTGGATGCGCTCATCAGCGAGTAAGGTGATTCGACCCCTTCCACAAATGCCGTGCCCGGTCGGAACAGCAGGTGCACCTCGCCGCTCACGCGCCGCTGCGAGGAAACCAACAAGGCTTCGATGTCGCGACACACCGGATCTAGCAACTGACCTTCGTGTACCCAGTCGCCGTACGACAAGGAGAGAGTTTCCTTGACACGCTGCTGGCGCGGCGTGAGCACGAGTTTCTCAAGCTCGCGATGTGCGGTAAGCAGGACTTCGGCGGCCGGCGCCTCGAAGGCCACTCGGCCCTTGGTGCCGATAATCGTGTCACCCAGATGTATGCCGCGCCCGATGCCAAATGGTGCCGCCAGGGCTTCGAGACGCTCAATGACCTCCACGGGCGTAAGTGTCTCCGCGTCCAGTCCTACGGGCCGCCCCTGTTCGAAGCGGACTGTGTGCTGCTGTGGCGAAGCGGGGTTCGTGAAGGCATTCTTGGACAACACCCAGGCACTCTCAGGAATGCTGCCCCTCGAGGTGAGTGTCTCTGCGCCCCCAATAGTGACACCCCAAAGGCCACGATTGGTCGAATAGGCGGCACCGTAGGGCGGAATCGGAAGCCGCCGCGATTGCAGGTAATCAAGTTCGTCCTGGCGCTTGAAAGCGCGGTCCCGAACCGGCGCGATAACTTCCAGTTCAGGCGCTAAAGTTCGCAAGGCGACCTCGAATCGAACCTGATCGTTGCCCGCGGCGGTACAGCCATGGGCGATGGACTGGGTACCGAGCTTGCGCGCCACGAGGGCAACGGTTTGCGCCTGCATCACGCGTTCAGCACCGACGCAGAGCGGGTAGAGTTGGCCGCGGCGCACGTTACCCATGATCAGCGAACTCAACACCTGTTCGAAGTAATCGGCCCGCGCGTCGATTTGGAAGTGCTCGGCGGCACCCAACGCCAGGGCGCGCTCGCGCAGGATCTCCGCCGCTGCAGCGTCGATTCCGCCTGTGTCGACAGTCACGGTGATAACAGGCCGCTGGTAATGCTCCGTCAGCCACGGCACCAGAAACGAGGTGTCTAGGCCCCCGGAATAGGCGAGCACGATGGGTTTTACGCCCGCGCTCGCCAAGAGGCTCGCGTTTTCAGAGTCCAAAGTGATCCTTAAGGTGCGCCAGCAGCTTTCGTTGTGCCGGACCGTCGGGGGTAGCGATAAATATCGTGTCGTCCCCAGAAATGGTGCCTACGACCTCCGGCCACGCCGCTTTGTCGAGCGCCACGGCTACGCTCTGCGCCGCTCCCGTGCTGGTGCGTACTACTGTGAGCGCGGCGCCAGCTGGCCGCACTGAACGCACGAATTGCGCCAAGGTAGCGAACTTGGCACTCGCGCGCGCGGTCTCGACAGGTGGAGCGAGATAGCGTCCACTGGCCTTGAGCACGCCCAGTTCGCGCAGGTCACGGCTAATCGAGGACTGTGTGACCGCAAAGCCGCGCTTGCGCAGCAGCTGTGTGAGTTCCGACTGTCGGCGCACGGTTCCGTCGCCGAGGATACCTAGGATAGCCTCGCGACGGCTGTTGAGTTGCTGATCGTTCATTGCGGCGCCCTATGAATAAACATGCATGCAGTGTGCATAATTATGCATAAGCGGTCAAGGGTACCGCAAAGCTGGGACCAGTGGCGGGACCGGCTCGTTACTCAGTCGGATGTGCAGTGGGCGCAAGACGCCGCGCCCCGACGGCTCGCCCTAGATGCGGCGGCACCGGCAGCACACGGATTTAGAATCTGGCGAACGCCGCCCATGGACCGCACCGCCGAGAGCCCTCGGAAGTCTTGCGCTTTAGAATGGGCGACGGCCAGATCCCGGGCGCGGCAGCAGCACTGTGGGGCTCGAAGCGAGAAGCTGCCGGGTCTAGTCTGTCTTGCTGCGCCAGCCCTCGTGGTAGCTCTCGCGCGCGGTGCGGGCGTACGGAACCGGGGAGACCTTGACCCTAACGTCGAGTTGGCGATGGCGTTCGACCGTGGTCTTCTTAGTACCGCCATTTTCCTCGCCCCACACCAGGGTGAGCTCGTCTCCAAAATTAATATCCGGGTCGACCACGCCCAGTGACAGCCCGCTGCGTTCGTTGTAGCTGTAGCCACCGAACATCGAAAATCCCACAACTTTCCCGCCTCGGGTCACCTTGTCAAAGGAGGAGGAGGCATAGTTCGCAATCGGCAGGTCGAAGAATTTATATGGATCCTGACCTGGCGCGAACATTGAGGCGTAGATTTTCGCGAGGTCCTCGCCGTGCCACTCGAAGGTCACCTTCTTGCGATGCGGCTGCTGCGCCTTCTTCTCAAGTGCCTCGCGACCCGCAAAATCGTGATCGAATTTGATGAACGGCCCGTAGCCAAGTTCATAAGGGGTGAGGTAGTAGTCTTCGATGTTGTCGGAGACGAAACTGCCCCCAATGGAGCCGGTGCCCTCATAGCCTGCCGCCGGCAGCCATTCCCGGTAGGCTTTCATCTTCGCGCCCGTATACACGGCAGGAAGCGGCGAGGGAATCCAACCCGATTCAAGAGTGTTGCTGGCATAGGCCCGCGAGCCGACCTGCACCAGACCGAAGTCCCGACCGGCCTCAAGGATCGCGTCGCGCACCTCATCGCTCTCCGCGTACGGTCCCCAGATCTCAAGACCTGGCGCACCGGCCATGCCATGGCGCAGCGCACGCACCTTGCGCCCTTTGACGTTGATGACATCGAAGTTGAAGAACTTGATGTCCGGCAACGGCCCACCGTTGAGCTTGGTCAGCACCTGTGCGGCATTGGGGCCTTGCACCTGGTAGCGGTAGTGCCGCCGCGAGACTGCCTTGCCCCGCGGGTGCGAAGGAGAGCGATCGTCGCGAATCACGTCGACCTTATAGCCGCCGGTAGAAGCCTGGAATTGCAGCCAGTTGACCGTTGGCGCACGGCCGACGAAGAGCATTTCGTTCTTCTCGGGATAAAAAAGGATGCCGTCGCCGATGACGTAACCGTCGTAGCTGCAAGGGACCATCTGCTTGGCCTTGCCGGGAGTGAAATTTTGAAAGCTGTTGATGGTGCAGTAGGACATGAGCTTGGCCGCATCCGGACCCTTGACGGTAAGTTCCGCCATGTGGTGTGACTGGTCAAAGAGCACCGCGCTTTCTCGCCAGGCGCGCTGCTCATCACGCCAGTTACTGAACTCGCTCGGGACGACCGGATAGACGTAGGCGCCCAGCTGCGAATTGCGCAGCATCTTTACCGGGTTGCCGGAGGCCTGAAGCAGGCTTTCGAGAGTGGGCTGGCTCATCGGTGCAAATTCCTCTGTGGGTGGATCATCGACTCGTATCAGCGGCCGCGGGGCATGATCCTGCGCTTGCGGAGTGTATCTGGCAATGGGATAGAATGAATTATCAGTATACGAATATCTGATAAAGGGCCATGACTGAGCTGGACCTCAATTTGCTCAGGGTGCTCGTCACCCTCGACGAGCGGCGCAGCGTCAGCCGCGCCGCGGTCAAGCTCGGGCGCAGCCAGCCCGCAATCAGCGCCGCCCTGGCCAAGCTTCGCAAGTTCTTTGACGACCCGCTGTTTCTGCGCTCCGGCAATCTCATGCAGCCCACCGCCCGGGCTGCGGGCATCGTACGCTCGGCACGCGCGGTGCTGGCGAGAATTGAAGCCGAGATTATCGCGACCCCGGCGTTTGACCCGGCCGAAAGTGACCGGGCGGTGCGCCTGGCGCTTTCCGACGTGGGCGAGGTGGTCTTCCTGCCCGCCATCCTACAGCGACTGCGGACCTTAAGTCCCAAGGCGACTGTTTGCTCGCTCAGTTTGCCGGCTCCCGAGGTGAGCCATGAACTGGAGCGTGGTGGCGTCGATCTGGCGATCGGATATTTTCCCGATCTGCTCAAGAGCAACTGCTTTCAACAGGTGCTGTTCACCGACGGATTTGCCGGACTTATTCGAGCCGATCACCCGATGGACGCCCACCGCCTGACGATCAAGCAGTTCCTGCAACTTGAGCACGCGGTGGTACGCGTAGAGAGCCGGACCGAAGAGGTCATCGAGCGCTTTCTTGCAA
The DNA here is from genome assembly GCA_963789365.1 of uncultured Gammaproteobacteria bacterium. Classification (GTDB taxonomy): domain Bacteria; phylum Pseudomonadota; class Gammaproteobacteria; order Steroidobacterales; family Steroidobacteraceae; genus FEN-1191. The sequence continues at coordinate 629,789 of CAWBKJ010000004.1, read as the reverse complement.
GGCACAAAATTAAGCGGCGGATCGTACTGACAACTCCGCACTTCGCCAGCACCCCCATGGTGGTGGCCCACTCCGATTTACTGGTGACCGTACCCGAGCCGCTGGCGCGCTATTTTTCGAGAGCGTCCACCAACTTGCGCGTGGTCGGCCTGCCTTTTGATCTGCCGCGCATCGAACTGAGACAGTTCTGGCACCACAAGTTGCACTCGGATCCGCGCAATCGTTGGTTGCGCACCATGATCTACAACCTGTTTCGTGGGCGCCGCGCCGCTCAGGTGGCGGGCCGCGGTGAACTTCGGGTGGCTGCCGGATGACACCGCTAGACCAAATCAGGCGGGTGCGTCAGACTGCGCAAATGGTATGTAACGCCTACAAACAGTGGGGGCCGGGTGAATGAGCAAGGTCACCCTGTACCACTGGGAGCCCAATGCGAACTCCGGCAAACCGATGCTGGCGCTCATGGAAAAAGGGGTGGCGTTTGACAGTCATTATCTTGATCTTCTCAATTTCGACCAGCACCGGCCCGATTACCTGGCCATCAACCCGCAAGGCACGATTCCGGCCATGCGCCACGGAGATCGGGTACTGACCGAATCCACGGCCATCATGGAATACGTGGATGAGGCGTTTCCGGGCCCGAATCTAATGCCGGAAAGCCCGTTGGACTGCTGGCGAATTCGTTGGTGGATGAAATTCCTGGACCAGTGGTTGGGGCCAAGCTTCTCCATGATTGGCTGGAACGTATTTGTCGGGCCGGCCGTGCGATCGAAGGATCCGGATGAGCTCAAGGCCGCCGTGGAGCGGATTCCGTTGCCTGAGCGGCGTGTCGCCTGGCGCAAGGCCATCTACGGACAATTCAGTGCCGAGGAGCTCAAGGAATCGCAGCGTCGCGTGGCGGTCGGAATCCGAATGCTTGAGGAGGCGCTTGGCAAGCACGAGTGGCTCGCCAGCGACCAGTACAGTCTGGCCGACGCCAATGGCTTTAACCTTGCCTACGCCTTGCCGCTCTCGCAGCCGGGTCTGTCCAATGATGAGCTGACGCCCAACATCCTGCGTTGGCTGCGGGCGATCTATGCGCGTCCGGCGACCAAGGCCTGCTGGGCCTTGGGCCGAACCGGGATGGTGCGGCGGGTTGCCATTCTTGAGCAGGCGCACATCGGCAAGGAGCCGCCCGCATGAGCATGACTTTGTATCACGGCGAGCCCAACGGCCCTTCCTTCACGGTGCTGGCCGCATTGTTTGAGAAGGAGCTTGAGGCCGAGCGCGTGCCCATTCAGCTGGCGGCGGCCGAACGCCACGAGTTGGATGCCGCAAGGCAATCCGAAATCGCAATGAGCGTCGAAGGCGAGGGACCGGTGCTCATGGTCGATGGTGAAGCCATGGCGGATTCGGTTTTTATTGCCTGCTACCTTGATGAGGTCGGCAAGGGATCCGCTCTGCGTCCGGCCGATCCCTATGCGCGTTGGGAAACCATGGCTTGGTGCCGGCAGGTAATCGAGCGCACGGCGCCGGCCGCCGCCTATCTGGGCTGCAAAGCGTACCCACCTAAAGCCGACCGCGCGCGGCTCGCAAAAATCACCAGTGTCGATTTGCGCGCCCGCTGGGAGGACATCGCCGCCGGGCGCTTTGACGGCGATAAGCTGGCCGACAGCGAGGTTAAAATCTCACAGGCCACCCGAAAGATCGAGGCGCAGCTGGAGGGGCGAGATTGGCTGATGGGCAAATTCACCATCGCCGACCTCGAGAGCTATGCTTGGCTCGCCGGGATGGTGACCCTGGTTCCGTCCGCCTTTGCCGCCGCCCCGCGCGCAAAGGCCTGGCTGGAACGCGTCAAGAGCCGATCGGCAGTCGCCACGGCGCTGTCGCTGGCGTCCCAGGGCGACCCGTTGAAATACTGGGCCCCCGGGCCTGAAATCAACCGCTGGGGCTGAGGGAGAAAGTTCGATGCGAGTGCAATTCATCCTGGCGGGCAGCCTCACGCTGCTGGTGTCCTGCAAACCCGACGTGCCCCCGGCCACGGCGGCATCCAGCGCGGTCAACACGCAATCGATTGTCGGGGCAGCACGCAATACTCAGGATTGGCTGACCACGGGGCGAACCTACGACGAGCAGCGCTTCTCTCCGCTCGAGCAGATCAATACCAAGAATGTATCGTCGCTGGGGCTCGCCTGGTACGCGGACATGGATACTGCCCGCGGCCAGGAGGCGACGCCTCTGGTTATCGACGGCCGTATCTACGTCTCAACCGCGTGGTCCAAGGTGAAGGCCTATGACGGCGTGTCGGGGAAACTTCTGTGGGACTACGACCCGAAGGTGCCTGGGGCGACTGCGGTCAAAGCCTGCTGTGATGTCGTCAACCGGGGGCTGGCCGCCTGGGGTCGTCGCCTGTACATCGGAACCCTCGATGGCCGCCTGATCGCCTTGGACCGCGATACCGGTCAGCCGGTGTGGACGACGATGACGGTGGACCCGTCGATCCCGTACACGATCACGGGTGCGCCCCGGATCATCGACGGTCGGGTCCTTATTGGTAATGGCGGCGCCGAGATGGGCGTGCGGGGCTACGTCACTGCTTATGACGCCAATGACGGCAAGCAGCTTTGGCGTTTCTATACGGTACCCGACCGGCCGGGAGCCAATACAGCGAAGTACCTGCAGAGCGCCGAGGCGACGTGGAAAGGGGAGTGGTGGAAGTACGGGGGCGGCGGCACGGTTTGGGACTCCATGGCCTACGATCCCGAACTGGACCTGCTGTACATCGGTGTGGGCAACGGCAGCCCTTGGAACCAAGCCTACCGCTCCCCGGGTGGGGGCGATAACCTCTATCTGTCCTCGATCGTGGCTTTAAGGCCAAAGACCGGGGAGTACGTCTGGCACTACCAGACTACGCCGGGCGAAACCTGGGATTTCACTGCGACGCAACACATCATTCTGGCCGACCTGAACATCGGCGGCCAGACGCGAAAGGTACTGATGCAGGCCCCGAAGAATGGTTTTTTCTACGTGCTCGATCGCGTTACGGGCGCGCTGATTTCGGCTAACAACTTTGTCCCGGTCAACTGGGCCAAGGGCATCGACCTGAAGAGCGGCCGACCCATCGAAAATCTTGACGCCAGGATCGACAAGACCGGGAAGCCTTCGGTTGTGTTGCCCGGGCCTGGAGGTGCGCACAATTGGCAGCCCATGGCCTATAGCCCGGCCACCGGGCTGGTCTACCTCCCTGCACAGCAGGCCGCCTTTCCGTACATTCCGGCCACACAATGGAAGAGCGAGCAGCAGGGCTACAACACCGGCATGGATTTCGCGGCCGCCGCGATGCCTGCCGATCCGAAGATCCGTGCGGCAGCTGCGGCGGCCACGAACGGTGCGCTCATCGCCTGGGACCCCGTGGCCCAACAGCAACGCTGGCGTGTGGATTTTAAGGGCCCATGGAATGGCGGCTTGCTGGCCACCGGAGGCGGGCTGGTCTTTCAGGGAAATTCAATGAAGGAGTTCGCCGCCTACGATGCGGCACTGGGCACCAAGCTGTGGTCAAGCAACGCGCAGACCGGAATCATTGCAGCTCCGGTCACCTACTCCGTCAACGGCGAACAATACGTCGCGGTGATGGCCGGCTGGGGCGGTATTTGGGCGCTCGCGCCGGGCGTGCTGTCGGAAGTTGCCGGGCCAGTCCGCAACATTTCGCGGTTGCTGGTGTTCAAACTGGGGGCCACCGGACAGCTTCCGCCCGAACCGCCCCTCGTGCGCCTGCCGCTTGATCCACCGGCCGTCACCGGCACCTCGGAGCAGATCGCCGAAGGCGCAAAGCACTACGGGCGCTTTTGCGGCGTCTGCCACGGCGATGCGGCCTACGGCAGCACCTTACTTCCTGATCTGCGCCGCAGCGCCCTGCTGCGGGACAGCACGGCCTGGGCCAGCGTCGCGCACGGTGGCCTTTTGAACGAACATGGCATGGTGAGCTTCGCCAAGGTCTTGGATTTGGCGCAAATCGAATCGATTCGACTGTATGTGATCAAGCGCGCCAACGAGGACAAGGCACTAGGAGACCAATAATGGCGATTACTTTGTACACGGCGGCGACGCCGAACGGCTGGAAGATCTCCATCGCACTGGAAGAAATGGGCCTGCCCTATGAGGTCAAGGTCGTCGATTTCGCGCATAAAGAGCAAAAGGCCGACTGGTACCTGAAGCTCAATCCCAATGGGCGGATTCCCACCCTCGTTGACGACGATTTTGCGGTGTTTGAGTCGGGCGCAATTTTGATCTATCTCGCTGAGAAGACCGGAAAGTTCCTGCCGAAAGACGTACGCGGGCGCAGCCGGGTGCTCCAATGGCTGATGTTTCAGAAGTCGGGCATCGGCCCGATGATGGGGCAGGCGAACGTGTTTTTTCGCTATTTTCCCGAGAAGCTGCATTCGGTCATCGGGCGCTATCAACGCGAGGTCACGCGGCTATTCCATGTGCTGGACACACAACTGGGCACGAATGAGTACATTGCAGGCGACTACTCGATTGCCGATATCGCGCTGTGGCCCTGGGTGTCCGGGCACGACTACTCCGGAATTGCGGTTGACGAGTTCTCGCACCTGCAGCGGTGGCTAAGATTGGTAAGCGCGCGTCCGGCCGTGCAGGCGGGGCGCGACGTGCCAATCAAGCGTGACCGCGCCGCGGAGATCGAGTCCGCGAGGCAGTCTGCGCCTTCAATGCTGGTATGACCGGCTCAGCCCAGCACTTTGTGTCCGGGCGAGAGTGCGCCGAGGAGATCTGGCCGTGATCGATTTAAAGAAGATTCGTGCCATCGATGTGCACGTGCACGCGGAAGTCTCCTGTCACGATCCGGAAGATCCCGTGATGGGCAAGTTCTTCGACGCCGCCTCAAGTTACTTCAAGGCGCCGCGCGAGCGGCCAAAGATTCCGGAGATCATTGACTACTATCGTGAGCAGCAGATCGCCTTCTGCATGTTCACGGTCGATTGCGAGAGCTCGATCGGCGCGAAGCGCGTGAGCAACTACGAGATCGCCGAATATGCCGCGAACAACGACGATATCGTCATGGCGTTTGCGTCCGTCGACCCGCGCAAAGGCAAAATGGGTGCGCGCGAGGCGCGCGACCTCGTCAAGAACCACGGGGTCCGAGGATTCAAGTTTCACGGCATCATGCAGGACATTCATCCTGCCGACCGGGTGGCCTACCCGATCTACGAGGTCATCGCGGAGCATAAATTGCCGGCGATATTCCATACCGGACACTCCGGCATGGGCACCGGCATGCGGGGCGGCGGAGGGGTGCGCCTCAAGTGGGGGCAGCCCATGCTCATCGACGATGTCGCGGTCGACTTTCCCGACATGAAAATCATCCTTGCGCACCCGAGCTGGCCCTGGGTAGACGAAAGCCTGTCAATGGCACTGCACAAGGACAATGTGTTTATCGATCTGTCGGGATGGAGCCCCAAATACTTTCAGCCCCAGGTCATCCAGTACGCGAACAGTCTGCTGAGCAAGAAGATGCTCTTTGGCTCTGACTTCCCGCTGTTGCGCCCCGACAAGTGGCTGGCGGCGGCCAAAGAGGTTGGCTTTAAGGAGGAGGTGTTGCCGGGCATCATGAAGGACAACGCCGCGCGCCTGTTGGGACTGACGTGAGTGAATTCGCCGGTAGCCATGTCCTCGTTACCGGCGCGTCCACCGGCATTGGCCTTGCGGCATCACGGCTGCTGGCGCGGCGAGGCGCAAGAGTCTTCCTGGTGGCGCGTGACGCCGTTCGGCTCCGTGAGGCCGTGGAGGTGATTTCCCGCGAGGGTGGGACCGCCGCTCACGCCTCTGCCGACGTGTCGGACCGCTCGGCGTTGCTCGCGGCGCTCGCGAGTGCGGAGCAAGCCTTCGGTCCCATTGCCGGTCTGTTTGCCAACGCTGGGACCGGCGGTAAATTCGCGCCTATGGGCAGTTACGCGGATGACACCTTTGACGAGGTGCTCCGCACCAATCTGACCAGCGTGTTCTGGGCGCTCAAGCAGGTACTGCCCGGAATGATCGAACGCCAGCGCGGCAGTATAGTAGTGACCGGAAGTCTGGCCAGCGAGCGCGGCATGCCCAACAACGTCGGCTATGTCGTATCCAAGCACGGACTGCTGGGCTTGGCGCGCGCCGCGGCCGTGGAGGCCGCTCCGCACAACGTGCGCGTGAATTGCCTGATCCCCGGTCTGATCGAGACACCAATGTTGATGCAGCTTGATCCGCACGCGTCGGCCGAGGCGATCCGCGCCATGTTGGGAAGGGGCGTGCCCATGGGCCACATCGGAACGGCGGAGGAGGCCGCGGAGCTGGCCTGCTTCCTGCTCTCCGACCGTGCCAGTCACATCACCGCTCAAGCCATTGCCGCCGATGGCGGCATCCTGGGCACTCACTCACCGAGATAGGTCAAACATGCCAATCAAGTATTACCACGCGGAACCGGCCGCCAACTCGCTCAAGTCGATGATCCCGCTGATCGAGAAGGGCATCGAATTCCAAAGCGTCTATGTGGACCTGCACAAATTCGAGCAGCACTCCGATTGGTTCGTGGCGGTCAATCCGGAGGGCCAGGTGCCGGTGCTGGACCACGATGGGCATATCATCACCCATACGACGGTCATCAATGAGTATCTGGAGGACGTTTTTCCGGACAAACCGCTGCGGCCGCACGATCCGGTGGGCGCGGCACGCATGCGCTATTGGAACAAGTTTGTCGATGAGCAGGTGATGAACTACACCTCCATGCACGGCTGGCACCGGATGGTGGGCGTCATCGCCCGAAATATTGAGCTCGGCAAGTTTGAGCAGCTTATGGATCGCATTCCGTTGCCCGATCAACGCAAGAAGTGGAAGACGGCGCGGTCGGGTTTCAGTGAGGCGGATCTGGCCTACGCCGTCGAAAAGGTAGTCTACGCGATCGACAAAGTGGAAAAACAGCTCGCGAAAACCGCGTGGTTGGCGGGCGATGACTACACGCTCGCAGACATCAATTTCTATTCCATGTGCGGGATGATGGTCGAGCGGATGTTTCCGGAGCTGGAGGTTGCCTCCCGGTGCCCGCGCCTGGTGGCCTGGCGAGAGCGCATGACGGCGCGTCCGGCAGTCGCCCGCGCCCTGGCGGGTGAGGACCGGACCGCCCCGGCGCTGCGTACCTTTACCGGTCACGCCCGATGAGCGCGCCGCGCATGCGGGCCTGGCGATTGCCTGCGGGCTGCACCTCGGCCGATCAGCTCGAATTGCTGGAGCTGCCCAAGCCGGCCGCGGGCGCCGGGGAGGTGCTGATTCGGATGCGGGCCAACTCCCTCAATTACCGCGACCAGGCGATCACCAAAGGGCACTATTTCGGCGGTCCCATCAAGGCTGCTTGCACGCCGCTATCGGATGGCGCCGGGGAGGTAGAGGCAATCGGCCCGGGCGTGAAGGCCTTTGCGGTGGGAGATCGGGTGGCCGGCACGTTCTTTCAAGGTTGGACGCACGGCCCGCCCACGCCGGCGCTCGGTGAGGCTCTGGGTGCGCCACCAGCGGAAGGCATGCTGGCCCAGTATGTGGCCCTCCCTGAGGCCGGCGTCATCAAGCTGGCTGAATCGCTGAGTTTCGAGGAGGCGGCGACCTTGCCTTGTGCGGGCGTGACCGCGTGGAATGCGCTGATGAAAGGGATACGCCCGCTCACGCGTGGCAGCAGTGTGCTGCTGATCGGCACGGGTGGCGTTTCGCTGCTGGCGTTGCAGATTGCCAACGCCGCCGGCGCGCGCGTCATCGCGACCTCGTCCAGCGAGGCCAAGCTCGAGCGCCTGCGGCGACTGGGCGCCGACGCCACTATCAACTACCGGACGGAAACCAATTGGGGCGCGAAGGCGGCCGAACTGGCGGGCGGTGGGGTCAACCACGTGGTTGAGGTCGGCGGCCTCGGCACGCTCCAGCAATCGCTCCAGGCCGTCGGATTCGGAGGGGAGGTGGCGCTGATCGGTGTGCTTTCCATGCAGGGCGACACCAATCCCATGTCGCTCATGGTCAAGGGCGCTAGCTTGCGGGGTATCTTCGTCGGTTCCGTGGCGATGGCGCGTGAGCTCAATACGTTCATCGACCGCTACACCGTCAAACCCGTGGTGGACCGAGTGTTTGAGTTTGCCGACGCGAAATCCGCCTACAGCTATCAGTCCTCTTCGGACCTGTTCGGCAAAGTGGTGATCGCCCACCCGGCGTAACGCCGGCAAATCGTGGAACCGTGGCGCGAGCTCGGCACTCCGCTAGTCAGCAAAGAAGTTCAGCTCCAGCAAAACGCCGTTGGGATCCATGGTAAAGATCTGCCTCAAACCCACGGCTCTGACCGGGTTGGTTTGATGATGCAGATCACGCGCCTTGAGGCGCGAGATCATTTCGTCATAGCCGGTGCAGTTGAATGCCACGTGATGCAGCGCTCCGGTGGGCCCGGGACGCACGTCGCGCTCGAATCTCCGTGGGCAATCAAGGCTGTTGATGTGGATGACGGCGCGGCCGGCGCCGTCGTACATCCACTGCGCGTTCGCGGGCGTCAGGGGCGGCGGTGCATCGCGCCGCTCCAGACCGAACAATTCGGCATAGTAACGAGCTGTGCCCTCCAGGTCGGCAGTAATGATATTCACATGGTCGAGTGAATTGACGCGCATGCACAGGCCCTAGCGTGCCTTCAGGCCTTTTCTCTGCTTCTTGTAGCTCTCTCGGCGAGTTTTTTCAAAGTCGGTGCGTTTATCGTACCCCGGGTCAGCCGGATAGTCGCGGAAGTCCGCTAACACCTCATCAAACACCTCGCGCAATTCGTCCTTGAACTCGGGGTGCGAGAAGATGTAGAAGCGATCCTCGCGCATCGCCTCGAGCACCCGCGCGGCAATCACGTCCGGTTCCATGCCGAATTCGTGAATGTCCGCCAGGCGTTTGACGTTGCTGGGGTCGACCTGCCGGGCACCCGCCTTGAGTTCCTCCGGCCGGATGTCGTCGCTGGCATAGATGTAGGATTTGACCAATCCGGGGCACAGCACCGACACGCCGATGCCGTGAGAAGCGAGGCTCGCCCTTATCGACTCAGACAGACCGCGTACTGCGAATTTCGTGGTGTTGTAGATGCCCGGCACGCCGGCGGCAAGAAATGCTGCCATCGAGGCGGTGTTGACTATGTATCCGCCCTTGCCCGCGGCAATCATGCGCGGCGCGAAAGTCACCACCCCATTGATTGGTCCGTGCAGGTTGACGCCCATCACCCAATCCCAGTCGTCGTAACTCGATTGCTCGCTGCTCTGGAAGAGATTCACGCCGGCGTTATTGAACAGCAACGTCACCGGTCCGAATTTGGCCTCGACCTGATCGGCCGCTGCCGCCATGGCAGTGCGCGAAGACACGTCGAGCTGAACTCCGATGACACTCTTTCCCGGCAGCGACTGTAGCGCGCTGTCGATCGACTGCTGCCGAATATCGGCGATTGCAACGTTGCAACCCTCCGCCAGCAGCGCGCGGACCAGGCCAATCCCGATGCCGTTAGCCCCTCCGGTGACGAATGCCGTGCGCCCTGCAAAGTCCTTCACGAGCGAAGTCTCTTCTGACGTGCGAGCTCGTCGGCGTGTATCGGGTTGCGGAACAGGAACCTGAAGGTGTCCTTGTATTCCTGGTTCTCGGGCAGATCGGGTACGGCGGCGCACATGGCCTGCGCGCGATCTTCCACGCCCCGGCGAAATTCGCTGTGGGTCATTATGTACAGTTCGTCGTTGAGGATGCCCTGCAGCACGCGTTCGCCGATTTCCTCCTTGGTCCGAAACAGGTGAAAGAAATTGCCTCCCTGCTGCCGGCGCCTGTCGGCCTCGGCGTAGCCGGTGGCGGCCAGGCGCGCGGGTCGCGTTTTAGCGGCCTCGGCGATGTTCGATTGCACCGCGCCGGGGCAAAAGGCCGAGCAGATGATCCCCGCAGGCTCAAGTTCGGCGCGCATGCACTCCATCATGTGCACCGCCGCACCTTTGGAAGTGCCATAGAGGGTCGCCCCCGGATGCGGCACCAGCCCGGACATCGACGCCGTGTTGACAATGTGGCCGCCTTCGCCATGCCGCTTGATGCGCGGAAGTATTGTCACGATCCCGTTGATGGTGCCACCCAGATTGACCCCGATCACCCAGTCCCAGTCATCGAAGGTTGCCAGCTCGGTGGGGCCAACGACGGCAATACCGGCGTTGTTGCACAGGATGTGAATCTTCTGAAAGCGTGCTTCCGCGGCATCGGCGGCGCGCGCATAAGCGGTGCGATCGGTGACATCCAGCTGCAGTGCCAGAACGCGCTTGGAGTGGCCCAGTTCGGTCTCGGCACTGCGCAGGTGATCGTCGCGGATGTCGGCGATGACCACGTTCATCCCCGCGCCGAGTAACGCCTTGGCAATCCCGAGCCCAATGCCGCTCGCACCGCCGGTCACGAATGCTGTCTTTCCGGGCAGATTCTGCATTGAGTACTTTCCTTCTTGTATCTAACACATACAATCAGCTAATTGTAAAGCCAGATCCGCAAAGGAGACCGAGCATGGCAGGGGGAATCACTGGGACGGCCGCGACAGCTGGTCACGACGCGCAACCGTGGCCTTCGCGTGCCGCGGCCTACTATGGACTGGCCGTCATCATATTGGCGACCATGCTCAATTTCTTCGACGCCGGGGTGTTCGGCTTGATGGCGCAGCGAATCAAGGTCGATTTCAACTTGAGCGACGAAGAGCTGGGTTTCCTGATCGGACCGGCCAACGTTATCTTCTATGTGCTGGTCGGCATTCCAATGGCGCGACTGGTGGATATCTACCCGCGCAAGGTAGTGCTTGCCTGCGGGATCGCCGCGATTGGCGGGATTACCGCACTGGGAGGTCTGGCGCAAAGTTTCAAGCAGCTGTTCAGCAGCCGTATGCTGGTGGGAGCCGGCGGCTCCGCGCATGCACCAGGTGCCTACTCGATGCTCGCCGACTATTTTCCCCCGCTGAAATTGCCGCGCGCGATCGGTTTTCTGCAGCTTGGGTTTATCGGCGGTGGGACGCTCGGCGCCTATTTTGGTGGGAAGCTGATCGGCATGGCTTCCGCCTGGCCCGTAAGCCACTGGAATGGGCTGACCATACACGGCTGGCAATGGGTTCTCATGATGGTGGGCGCGCCGGGACTCGTCATTGCAGTGCTGCTGCTGTTGGCCAAGGAGCCGGCACGACGGGGCGCCGCGGCCCATGGCAAGCCGTTGCCCGTGAAGGCGGTGTTGCACGAGATCGGCGCGCGCAAGAGTACCTACCTGCCACTGTTTATTGGCTTGGCCTTCAGTGCCACACAGTCGCTGGGCGTGCAGGCGTGGTTTGCACCGTTCCTGATCCGGACCTACGGCTGGAATGAGGCGCAAATCGGCAAGTGGCTAGGTCTCACGCTTCTGGTGTCCTGGCTGCTGGGAGCATTCCTCGGCACGGCGTTTGTCGAATGGCTGGCCAAGCGCTACAAGGATGCGAATGTACGGGCTGCGACCATAATGTTCTCCATCGCGACTCCGTTTGGCATCATTGCACCGATGATGCCCTCGGGTGGTCTTGCGCTCGTTTGCCTCGGCGTTGTCGGTATGTGCGGTCTGGCCTCGGCGGTGCCACAAAACGCAGCGATCCAGCGAATTACGCCCAACGAAATGCGCGGGCAGGTCACCGCCATCTACCTGTTTATGTTTATCGCGTTCGGGGCCATGGGTGGCCAGTTGATTGGCTCGGTGACGCAACGTGTGTTTCATTCCGATGCGGACCTTTGGAAGTCTATCGTCTTGACCGCTTCGATACTGATGCCGCTTGCGGCCTACAGCATTTCCCGCGGCATCAAGCCTTACGGGCGCGAGGTTGAACGGCTGGAGGCAATCGAGGCGACGACCGCCGCATGAGCTATCCCGAGCTGTACATGATGATCGATGGCGAGCGGGTTCCCGTGGGTGGCCGTCGCGCCCACTCGGTCGTGAACCCGGCCACGGGCGAGATTCTGGGACGGCTACCGCTGGCGGATGCGGCCGACCTTGATCGCGCCCTGCGGGCCGCGCAGCGGGGATTTCAGCTGTGGCGCGAGACGAGTCCACGGCAGCGCGCCGCCGTGCTGTCGGGTGCCGCACGTCTCATGGCCGAGCGCCAAGAGCAGATCGCTCGCGTGGCGACGTTAGAGGAGGGCAAGACGCTCGCCGAGGCGCGCATTGAAGTGCAGATGAATGTGGGGCTGTTCGATTTCTTTGCCGGTGAATGCGAGCGGGTCTACGGCCGGCAACTGGTGCGCCCGCCCGGTATGCGCTCCACCGTAACCTACGAGCCGGTGGGCCCGGTGGTGGCGCTTGCTCCCTGGAACTTTCCCATCGGAAACCCCGGGCGCAAGCTCGGAGCGCCGATTGCCGCGGGCTGCTCGGTGATTCTCAAGGCCGCCGAGGAGGCCCCGGCTTCGGCATTGGCCGTGCTGCAGTGCCTGCTTGATGCCGGACTGCCCAAGGAGGCCGGGCAGGCGGTGTTCGGAGTGCCGGATGAGGTCTCGCGGCACCTCCTGGCTTCGCCCATTATCCGCAAGCTGAGCTTCACGGGATCCACCGTCGTGGGTCGGCACCTGATGAAGCTCGCGGCCGAGGACTGCAAGCGCACCACCATGGAACTGGGCGGTCACGGGGCGGTGCTGGTTTTCGACGATGTCGATGTCGATCAAGTGCTGGGGACCATGGTGCCTTCGAAATTTCGCAATGCCGGCCAGGTCTGTGTATCTCCGACGCGATTTATAGTGCAGGAGGGGGTGTTCGCGCGCTTCCGCGACGGCTTTGTCGAGCGCGCGGAGGCGCTACGGGTTGGCAGCGGATTGGACGAAAGCGTGCAGATGGGACCGATGGCGAATCCACGTCGTCCCGAGGCGATGGACAGATTGATCGGCGGTGCCGTTGCGGCAGGCGCCAGGCTGCATACCGGTGGCAAGCGCATCGGCGATCGGGGATTCTTCTACAAGCCGTCCGTGCTCTCTGAGGTGCCTCCGGCGGCCGACATTATGAACGAGGAGCCGTTTGGACCGGTGGCGATGATCAATCCCTACGTCACCGAGCAGGAGATGATCGCGGAGGCTAATCGACTTGCTTTCGGCTTGGCCGCCTATAGCTGGACCAACGATGCGCGCCGCCAGAAACGGCTGGCTCGGGCCGTGGAAAGTGGCATGTTCTGCATCAACACCACTACGCTCGGGGGCCCGGACGCCCCGTTTGGCGGCGTCAAATGGTCGGGGCACGGCCACGAAAACGGACCCGAAGGGGTGATGGCTTGCATGGTGGTAAAGACCGTTCACGAGGGGTAGTCAATGACTCACGAGCTCAAGACCGGGGGCGACCGCGGTTACCTGCGCATCGCCACGGAAGAGGCGTTTGCGACACGTGAACAGATCGATGCCTATTTGCGCATGGTGAAGAATGGCACGGCCGACCGCGGCCTGGTCTCGCTGTGGGGGTTCTACGGGCAGAGCCCTTCCGCTCGCGCCACCCAGGTCCGCGAAGGATTGTTGGATCTGGGCGAGCAGCGTATCCGCAATATGGATGCGACGGGCATTGATAGGGCGATCCTGGCGCTCACCGCCCCGGGCGCGCAACCCATACTCGATGTGGCGGAGGCCAAAGGTATCGCCCAGCGCGCCAATGACCTACTGGCGGAAAACGTGGCGCGGCACCCGGACCGCTACATAGGCATGACGACGGTCGCCCCGCAGGATCCGGTATGGTCAGCGCAAGAAATCGTAAGGGGCGCGCGAACGCTGGGTTTTAAGGGGGTGCAGATCAACAGCCATACCCAGGGCGAGTACCTCGACGACGCGAAATTCGATCCCATCTTCCGCGCTCTGGCCGAGACCGGCCAGCCGCTCTACATCCATCCGTCCAGCCCGCCCGAGGCCATGATCGGCCCGATGCTCGAGGTCGGGCTGGACGGCGCTATATTTGGCTTTGGCGTGGACACTGGAATGCACCTGCTGCGGCTAATCATCACCGGCATTTTTGATCGATATCCTGATCTGCAGATCATGGTCGGACACATGGGCGAGGCTCTGCCGTTTTGGCTGTACCGAATCGACTACATGCATCAGGCCAGCGTTCGCTCCCAGCGCTATGCGCGCATGAAACCACTCAAGAAGACCATGACCGAGTACATGCGCTCCAATGTGCTCATTACCACGAGCGGTATGGCCTGGGCGCCGGCCATAAAGTTTGCACAGTCCGTGCTGGGCGAGGACCGCGTGATGTACGCGATGGACTATCCCTACCAGTTTGTGCCCGATGAGGTGCGCACCCACGACCTGCTCGATGTGCCCCTGGCAGTGAAGAAGAAACTGATGCAGACCAATGCGGAGCGCTGGTTTAAGTTGTGAGTGACTCGCGCATCGGTCGAGCCTCATGGTATGCGCTGATCCTGGTCGCACTCGCAAACGCGATGAGCCTGCTGGATCGAAATATCCTTGCCATCCTCGCGCCACGCATCAAGGCAGATCTGCACATCGGGGATGCCGAGATGGGGCTGCTGTATGGCACGGTATTTGCTCTGTTTTACGCACTCTTTTCTCTGCCACTGGGACGACTGGCGGACGGCTGGGTTAGAACCCGCCTGCTGGGACTGGCCCTGGGATTTTGGTCGATCGCGACCGGGATGGCGGCGTTCGCTCAGGGATTTGCCCTACTGGCGCTATCTCGTCTCGCCGTGGGCATCGGCGAGGGCGCGGTCTACCCGGCCGGCTACTCGCTGGTTTTCGACCACTTTCCCAAGCCGCGGAGAGGCATGGCCATGGCGGTCATCGCGGCGGCAATCGCCCTCGGCCTGGGATGCTCGCTGATTCTGGGAGGGGTGGCTGCCGATTGGTGGGATCATCGCTACCTCGGCGCGAACGCTCCGTTGGGACTGCACGGATGGCAGTTCGCATTCCTGGTGGCGTCGATCCCGGGCTTTGTGCTGGCCGCGCTGCTGTTGCGTATGGCGGAACCCAAGCGCGGTCAAATGGACGGGATTGACTCCGCGCACGATCCGCATCCGTTTCGCGCCAGCCTTGCCGTGCTCGGTTCGGTGACGCCCGTATGCAACTGGCTGGCGCTGGCAAAGCGCAAGGCCGGTGGCCGCGACTGGCTATGGAACTGTTTGGTCTTGGCTGTGCTGGTCGCGGCGATGATGTGGCTGACGCGCCTGACCAGCGCATTCTCGCCGCGTCCGCCGCTGCATTTTGGTTCCTTGGCCATCAATCCGCATGCGCTCCAATGGAGCGTGGTCGGCTTTGGCATGTTCGTGATCTTCAATCTTATGCAGAGCCTGAAGTTCGCGGACCGGCCCGCGTTTATGGTGATCACGCGCTCCCCCGCGCTGCTGCTGTGCATTGCGATTGGCTCGCTACAGACCATGATCAACTACGGCATCATGGGCTTTACGCCATCCTTCCTTATGAAGCACTACGGCTTGTCACCGACCGCCACCGGCCTGCAATTTGGGGTGGTGGCTACTGTCATGGGCATCATTGGTCCAATGATTGCCGGTCCGGTCTCCGACCGCGTCCAACGGCGCTTTCCGGGCGCGGGGCGCGTCTACGTCACGCTGTTCGCTCTGGGCTTGTCACCGCTGATCGCGATCTGGGTCTATAGCTCACAGGACCCCGCCAGTTTTTATCTGCGTTTCGTGCCCTACAGCCTGGTCCTTACAGGGTGGCTGCCCCCTCTTTACGCCGTGATGTTCGAGCAGGTATTACCCCGCATGCGCGGGATAACCTCCAGCACCTACGTGATTGCCTCAACCATCTTTGGGCTGGGCATCGGACCTTTTGCCGTAGGGATGATTGCCGATGCCAACGGTGGAAACCTCGCGGCCGCGATTCTTGACATCAACTGGGTCTCGCCCCTGATCATATTGATGCTGCTCGTGCTCGCGCGACGGGTGATCCGCGATGAAACCAGCATGATTCAACGCGCGAGGGCCGTCGGCGAGCCCATCTAGCCGATTTCGGGCGCTGTGGGCGCGGATCGCAGTCTACGCGGCCAGCCCAATGTCTGCGGCGTCGGCCCAATTGCCATGCAGGCCAAATCGCATGCGAATGGGAATATTGATTGTGGCGATCGGACCCTTGGCAATCTGCAGCGCCTCAAACAGCAACAGGTCGCTGCGGTGCTCGTCGAGTCGATTGCAAATCTGAACGATCCAGCCATCGCCCTCGGCCGAAGTCTTGCTGCGCGGTATAAAGCAGGCCTCCTGCAGACTGGAGACGGGGCCGCACCACCAGTGCTGCTCCTCCCCGGTGGCCAGGTCCTTGTGGAACAGACAGTTCATCAGCGGGCCGCCCGCCCTGCCGCCACCCGGCCCGACCTCACGTCGCATGTCCATCTCGAGCAGCCAACCGTGGCGATAGGCACGACCGGCGAACCGATCATCTATGCGCGGAAACTCGGCCGCAGTGTCGGTCAGGCGCTTGATGCTCTTGAACTGCTCCGTGGTGGCGCTCAAGTCCACGCTCCAGCGAGAGAGGTAGGTCATAGCTTCCGCGCCGTTGAAGGGCGCCCCATGTACATCGGGAAAGAAGGGAAAAAAATTGTTCTTGGCTTCTGCGGTGTCGAAGTGAATGGTGGTGCCTTCCTGGTAGGCATTGAGCACATGGCTGGCGAAGCAGTTGTCGCGCTTGAACCAGCGGATGGTTCGCGTCCTGGCCGTCGTTCGCCTGGGCACCACCCCCAAATAGACGGGCAGGGTGGTATCGAAGCCGAAATGAGGCAGCCCCTGGCGAAGGCGCTCCCAGCTGCCGATCGATGGCACGACGTGAAAGAGGGCGTAGTCCTCGGTGATCGCAAAATCGTGCATCATGCAGTAATAGGGAATCTTGAACCAGAACTCGCTCAGCAATTCCCCTGCGGGCGTCACCTCGTACAGAGTGCAATCATCGGTACACAAGCCCTTTGCGGCGTACCCAAAGGCGATCATGTTTCCGGTGCGTGGGTCGACCTTTGGGTGCGCGGTGAATGTCTGCCCGGTCATCTTTCCGCCAAACCAGGTATAACCTTCCGTACCCATCGTCGCTGCATCCATCACCAGGGCGGGTGAGTCCTCCTTCAACGCGTACAGCTTGCCTCCGTGGATCCAGGCGTTGGTATTGGCGGTGCCGCGGATTTTTCCCTTGACCGACTCATCGTCGCCGAGCGGGTTGCGATAGGCTCCAAACAGGGCGTGGCCCGCAGTGTTTTCCAGTTTCCACTTGTCGGTACGAGCCCAGCGTTGGCGGAAGTCGCACTGGCCATTGTGAATATGGAAGCGCGTGATCATGCCGTCACCGTTAAAGGCGATGTCATCGCCCAGCCGCGGCGGGAACTGCGGGTCGGGCTGCACCCGGAAAAATGCTCCGTTGAGTTCGGGCGGTATGCGACCCTGGTGGGCCAAATTGGAAGAGTCCGCCTCAATACGGGAGGGCATATTGAAGCCGGTAAAACTTGGCGATTCGGGATAGTGGGCCATGGCGGTGCTCGCTCCAATAAATTTGTAAGCTATACTGACGATTATAGGGGGGGCCGGATGTCAAGGCCAAAAGAGACGCTGACGATCACCACCCCGCACGTCGCGGGTGATGAGGACATCGGTGAAATCCGCAACATCGTCGGCTTTCACATCCGCCTCGCCCATGGCGCGGTATACCGGCATTTTACCGAGAGTTTTGCGCATCTCGAATTGACGCAGAAGCAGGTGTCGGTGCTCTGGTTGGTCGATGACCACCCGGACATAGCGCAGACCAATCTTGCGCAGCGCATGCGGATGGACCGGGCCACCACGATGGCCATCGTGAATCGCCTCGAGTCCAGGGGCTACCTGGAGCGGGGCCGCTCGCGCAGCGACGGGCGCAAGCAGACCCTCAACCTGACAGCGGCCGGGCGCAAGGCGCTGGTTACGGCCAAGGCCGCGATCCAGCAGCACGAGCGTTGGCTCAAGTCTCGCTTCACGGAGAAGGAAGTGAGCACGCTGATAAACTTGCTCACCCAGATCCACGAATAGCAAACCCTGCTGCAGGGAACGGAAGATGCCGAGCGACCCGAAATCGATTATTGACCACGGGGTCATGCGCTTTTGGCAATGGGCGGCGGTGATCGTCACCGTCGGGCTGAATGCCATGGACGGTTTTGATGTCCTGTCGATCAGCTTTGCGGCGCCCGGCATCGCCAAGGAATGGGGGATCGATAAGGCCACCCTCGGCTGGGTACTGTCGACCGAACTGGTGGGCATGGCGATCGGGTCGGTTTTGCTCGGTGGCGTCGCTGACAAGATCGGAAGGAGGCCGACCATCCTTGGATGCCTCATCGCCATGGCGATCGGCATGTACGGGGCCGCGCACTCGCACGAGGTGGTCACCTTGCTCGTGTTCCGGCTGCTGACTGGGCTGGGGATTGGCGGCATGCTCGCCTCGATCAACGCGGCGGCCGCCGAAAGCTCCAGCCTCCGGTGGCGAAGCCTGGCGATGGCATTGATGGTCATCGGCTATCCGCTCGGCGGAGTGCTTGGCGGCACGGTGGTGCAGGGCCTGCTGACCAACGGTACTTGGCGTGATGTCTTCATCTTCGGTGCCTGGGCGACGGCGGTGTTCGTGCCGCTGGTGTGGTTGCTCCTGCCCGAATCAGTGGCGTTCCTCGATCGTGCGCGGCCCACTGGAGCGCTTGAAAGGATCAATCGCGTACTTAGGCGTTTCGGTCACCCGGGCGCCGAGGCATTGACTGCCCCGCCGGAGGCAGCGACGAAGCGATCGCTTGCCGACATATTCAAGCCGGGCCTGGTGATGACAACCGTTGTCATCACCTTCGCCTATTTTGCCCATGTCACAAGCTTCTATTACATCCTCAAGTGGGTGCCGAAAATCGTCGTGGACATGGGATTCTCGCCCAAGGCGGCGGCGGGGGTGCTGACCTGGGCGAACGTGGGCGGTGTCACCGGGGGGGCGATATTCGGCTTGATTGCCACCCGCGTCGGGCTGAAGAAACTGACTATATTCACCCTGATTGCCGGATCAGCGATGATCGTCTGGTTCGGGCACGGGGCCAGTGACCTGACCGGCCTATCGATCCGGGTCGGGTTCGCGTGCCTGTTCACGAATTCTGCCATCGTGGGATTTTATTCGCTCTTTGCCTGGGTATTTCCCACCTACGTGCGCGCGACCGGAACCGGATTTGCCGTGGGCGTGGGCCGCGGAGGTGCGGCGCTCGCGCCAGTTTGCGCGGGATACCTGTTCCAGGCGGGGCTCGGCCTGCAGTTCGTCTCGGTGGTCATGGCCGCCGGTTCGCTAATCGCGGCGGTGGCGCTGGTAATACTGAAGGAGCGCCATGCCGAGTAGTGAGGCTTACAATCTGGCGTTTGGCCTGCGGTTTATCGCGCCACCAATTCCTCGATGGCGCGCTGCCTGAGCAGGTGCTTCTGCACTTTTCCGGAAGCCGTGCGCGGGAGTGCATCGGTGATGACCGCCGTTTTGGGCACCTTGAACTTGGCGAGGCGCTGTGCGCAATGCGCGATCAGCTCCTGCGGCAAGATTGTCCTTCCGGGCACCGGGATCACATACACCCGTCCCACCTCGCCCCACCGCTCGTCTGGCACGCCCACCACGGCGCACTCACCGACGTCCGAAAGTTCCGCTAACACCGCCTCGACCTCGGCGGGATATACGTTCTCACCGCCCGAGATGTACATGTCCTTTTTTCGATCGACAATGTAGTAGAAACCGTCTTCATCCCTCATTGCCGCATCGCCGGTAATGAACCAGCCGTTTCTGAAGGCTTTGGCCGTGGTTTCAGGCTGGTTCCAATACCCGCTCGAGATACACGGCCCACGCAGCCAAAGTTCACCCACCTGTCCCTGAGGAACTTCAAGACCTTGATCGTCGATGAGCTTGGCTTCGATAGTCATGAACGGCAGGCCACAGCTGCCGGCCTTGGTACACAGTGTTTGAAGGTCATGGGTCGGCATCCCGAAATTTGATCCGGTCTCGGACATGCCGAAGCCCTCGGTGATCTTGACGCCGGCGTTCACAAAGCGCTGGGTCTGTGCCTTGGGATTGGGTGCGCCCCCGATGGCCCAGCCGACCAAGCCATGCAACATCTCGGGCCTGAAGCCAGGCTGGTTCCAGATCTTCGCCGCCATTTGCGGCACCGAGAAATAATGCGTGACTTTGAGCTCCGGATCCGACAATCGTTGCAAGGTGGTCTGCGGGTCAAAGCCCTTGGAGATGAGCACGCAGCCACCGGCCTGTATCGGCACCCTGGTGGCCGCGTACAGTCCCGCGGTGTGAAACAACGGCATATCGCACAAGAACACGCTGTGCATGCTCACATCGTTTCCGAAGATAAAATTTGCGCAGCCCCAGAAGCTGTTGGCTTCCGAGAGCATGACGCCTTTGGGTCGCCCGCTGGTGCCGGAGGTATAGAGCAGGGTGGCGACCGCGTCAAAGGCCCGGCGCGCCTGGGAAGGCGGGCGCGCGCCAGGGGCGCCGAGACCAAACATTGCCGCGATGGGCAGGGCGCGCGGTACGCATGGGGGTGGGGTGAATTCGGGATCGTGAAACACGATCTGAGGCTGGGCGTCGGCGGCGAGACCATCGATCTCGGCCGGGGCCAGGCGCCAGTTGAAGGGCACAAAAACGGTACCGGCGCGCGTGCCGGCAATTTGCAGGACCAGCATCTGCGCGCAATTCCTGGCCAGGGTTGCTACGCGCACACCGCTGTCCGGCCCAAATTCCCCTACCAGCCAGCTGGCAAGCCGATCGACGGCGGCGTTCAACTCCGCATAGGTCCAGCGCTGCGCTGCTTCGAGATCGACAACCGCCTGGCCATTGGGATTGGAGAGCGCGTAGGTCGCCACCGGATCAAACTGCACCATGGCCGGACGTATTACTTGGACTTGTCGTATTCGCCCAGACCGGGCTTGTAGCTCTTCTCGTCGAGGAACTGTTCCATGCCCTTGTGGCGACCGTCGGTCTTGTCGTGCCAGTTGAGCGCCTCCTGCGCGCGTATGAGGTAATCCTCGGCGTTGTCGTAGCTCATCTCGCGCACGCGGCGCACGGCATCCTTGGTTGCCTTGAGTGTGGCCAGGTTCTTCTTCAGCAACTTGCGGGCCACCTCGGTCACGCGCGCTTCGAGCTGCTCCCCGGGGACCGATTCATTGACCAGACCCGCGCTGGCGGCTTGCTTACCGGTCAGATTTTCGCCCAGCAAGGCGTGGTACATCGCCGTGCGCATCGGCATCAGCTCGACGGCCACCTTGGTCGCACCGCCGCCGGGCAGGATTCCCCAGTTCACCTCGGAAAGGCCAAACTGCGCCTCGTCGGCGCAGTACGCCAGGTCGCAGGCAAACAGCGGGCCATAGCCGCCGCCAAAGCACCAACCGTTAACCATGGCGATGGATACCTTCTGATACCAGCGCAGGCGCTCCCACCACGCGTAGGCCTCGCGCTGGGCACGGCGCACGCCCGCAAGGCCCAGGGCCTCGGTTTCACGAAAGTACTCCTTGAGGTCCATCCCCGCCGACCACGCGCTGCCTTCGCCGCTCAGCACCAGTACGCCCACGTCGTCCCGAAATTCCAGCTCCTCGAGTACGCGCAGCATCTGCCGGTTGAGTTTTGGGCTCATGCAGTTGCGCTTGTCAGGGCGGTTGAATTTGACCCATGCGATACCGTCGCGGACCTGGCAGGCGACGGTTTCGGCTTCGGCTGCTGCTGTCATCGGGAATTCCTTCAGTCGTATACTGACTGGCAGTTTAGAATCACTTCGCCATCCATGTCACCTACTGCCGCCCTGAATGTGCGCGCCCCGATCGCCTATGCCGGAAGAGGCGTGCGTCGCCCGCGTTATCACGCCAATGACACCAGCCGTGATGTGCTTGAAATCGTGCCTGCTGAAATGGACATCGCCGATGCGCGTGTGCTTGCGACCACGCTCGATGAGTCCGGATTTGCGATAGTGCAGCATCGCAGCAAGATCACCGACTTTGGCGATCGGGCGAGCGTTGATGCAACGCACCGCCAGGAAATCGTGGAACTCATCCGGGAGCTGTCCGGGGCGGATCAGGTGGTGGTCAACAGTCCCGGAATACTTCGCTTCAGCGAAAAATCGGCGCAATCCGGGGCTCTGGACAATTCTCGGCCTGCCCGCTTTGCGCACGTCGATGTCAGCGATCCGACTGCGGCCGCGTTTGCGCAGCGTGCCGCGCCGGCGGGACGCGGGTTGGCTCGCTACATTCATTTCAACATCTGGCGTGCACTGTCGGTGCCCCCGCAGGACGTACCGCTTGCCGTGTGTGATGCTCGCAGTGTGCACGCCGAGGAGTTGATCGCCGCCGATGCGGTATTCGACACTCCCGGTAAGCCGGAGTGGTCGTTCGAGGGTATTGTGGTGGCGCATTCTCCCAGGCATCGCTGGCATTGGTTTCCCGACATGCACCGCGACGAAGCGCTGGTGTTCAAGACAAATGACAGCGACCGGCGACGGGCTCACTGCGTGCCGCACGTGGCCTTCAACAACCCGCTGTGCGCCCCGGACGCCGCCCCGCGCGTGAGCATTGAAATGCGTGCTATAGCCCTATGGTTCGGCTGAGGCGCGCTTGCCAGTCTCGGGAGCTGCGAGCATCATGATCCCAACCATTGTCAGGTCGCTTTTGGTGTATGCAGACTTTTCCCGCCACGCCTGACTATACCGGCCTAAATGCGCCGATCGGTGCGGAATACGAGCTGAAGTCACTGCTTGTCGAGGGTCGCATTCCGAACGATGTCGAAGGCAGTTTCTTCCGAGCCACTCCGGATCCGGCCTTCGCGCCGTACATGGAAGACAGTGCCGCGAGTCTGTCGGGCGACGGCATGGTTTCGGCGCTGCGAATAACTGCCGGCCGGGCGAGCTTTGCGATCCGGTTCGTGCAAACCGCGCGGCACAAGGCCGAGGCGGAGGCAGGGCGCGCACTGTTCGGCAAGTATCGCAATCGGTTCACCGACAAGCCGGAAGCGGCGGGAGTGGACCGGACAGTTGCCAACACCACGCCGGTGTGGCACGCCGGGCGACTGCTCATGACCAAGGAAGACGGGCGCCCGTATCGGGTTGATCCGCACTCCCTCGAGACGATTGGTCGCTACGATTTTGGCGGCAAGCTTCGCTCACAGACGATGACTGCGCACGTGCGCATCGATCCGGAAACCGGCGAGATGTTCTTCTACGGGTACGAGGCTGACGGGGACGCTTCGACCAAGATTGCCTATTGCATCGCTGATCGGGCCGGGAAACTGATTCGCGAGCAGTGGTTCGACGCGCCGTACTGCGCGCTTATGCACGACTTCACCATTACCGAAAATCATGTCTTGTTCCCGATCTATCCGACCTCCAGCGACCTGGCTCGGCTGCGGGCCGGAGGCGATCATTGGGTTCATGACATGCACCGCGACAGCTGGGTTGGTGTCATGCCGCGCTACGGCTCGGTCTCTGAGATGCGCTGGTTTCGCGGGCCCAAGGGGGTGTTCTGCTATCACATGATGAACGCGTTCGAGGATGCCGAGGGCCGCATCCAATTCGATCAGTGCCTGTCCAACGTGAACGCTTTTCCTTTTATTCAGCGTGCTTCTGGGCTGAACGTGCCACCCTCGGAAACCGGCAGCCGGCTGGCCCGCTGGACCATCAACTTAAGGGACGATAGCGAGACCGTGACGGAAACCGTCATTGGCCCGCCGGGCGATTTTCCGATCATTCCTGCTTCCTCCCAGGGACGCCCCTACACACGGGCCTGGATGCTGGCCATGAATCCGCAGATGCAAGGACCCCCCGTGATGGGCGGCCCCGTGGGGGCCATGTTCAACCTGCTGCAGCGTGTGGACTTGGCGGGTGGTGCGCCAGAAACGTTCGCCCTTCCGCCGGGGCACTGCATAAATGAGCCCGTGCTGGTACCCGCCTCGCGGCCCGACCACGAAGGCTGGCTGCTTGCGGTGGTGGACCGCCAGTTTGGGCCGACGGAATTCAGCCACGCCGCGTGGATATTCGATGCCGGTCATGTCAGCGCCGGTCCGGTGGCCAAGATAGCTATTCCGCATCGATTGCGGCCCCAGGTGCACGGCTGGTGGGTCGGCGCCGCGGAACTGGCCGCTCCCGTCTAGGAAGCCGGAGGGTGGTTCTCGGCGGGTCCCGAATCAGCGCTCAGCATCGAGCCCGACCCTGGCGCGAGGCTGCCTGGAAGCCCGGATCGGCGAGCGCGATCTTAAGTGGCCTCGGTGCCCCTAGCTATTTCGAGTAGTAGGCGATCGCGCGGAATTCCATTGAGCGCCGTTCCTGGGCATCGGGCCGGGTCGTGTCGCGAAACGCGGTGTGGGGGCAGCGCCAGGCGGTCCCATGGTCGGAATCGTAAAGCTTGATGAAGATCACCTCGTCGGGTGTCATGTCCGGAAAGTACCACCAGCGATGTTGCGGCGAGTAATGAAAGATCGTGGCTGCCGTCATGTTCTCCTCGCCCTCGATAGGCGCAAACAGCGCCTCGCCCGTGGGGATGACCTCGACGTCCACCTTGGTGTTATGGGTCCCTTCCTGATCGCCGACTGAGCGGCCGTCGCAGAGCGCCAATGGCATATCTTGCGGTGGCATTGACAGCACGCGCCACAGACTGAAGGCGATGAAGCGGCGAAAGCCCGGGCCGTCTGGGCGTGCCCGGCCGTACAGTCTCTGCGCGATGCGCTCGGCGCTCCGTTGTGTGAAATCGACATGCGCCTCGGCTGCCGGGGGCTGGACGCTCTCGCTAGTGGCGCCGGAGCTGCGAACCATGCCGCCCATGGTCAACACCAGATCTGCACCGCTCAGGGAGCGGGCGATCTCGCAGACCTGCCCCGCGTAGGCGCTGGCCGGGCCGTACTGCTGCTCCCAGTCCGTGATATTGGAATGGTGGTGTCCAAGGCAGAAGCCATGATCGTCCAGCGTGAAGCTGCCGGCGAGTCTGGCGTTACGGATAGTCACCGTATATGGCGCATAGCGACCGGTGTTAAATTCCTTGCCCGGTGCCCAGAAGCGCCGGTTGATCCGCGAGGTCGGGACCAGATAATCAATGGCGGACTGCACTTCGGCGCTGGCGGGAGTCACGGCGTATTTTAGACCGGCGCTCGAAAATCCAGGCTGCCGCGCCGCTCGGTGAATCGCCAGCCCTGATCGGTCCTGATCAGCCGGTCACGGTATGTGCCAATCAGCGGTGCTGATGCGGGAGAAAGCGGCAATCCGCCATCCGTGGCGAAGGCGCCGACGTACAGCAGAATCTGGCTGGTGGCGCTGGCGTGCGTCTTGTCGTGCACGCTCACGAGAACATTGGCGACAACGTGTCGCGTGGCGCGTCGCGGGCGAGCCAGGAGCGCCTCCAGAATCGAGGCTCGCCCTAGAACGAACTCATCCGGCGCCGTCGGGCGGCTCATCATGGCGTGCTCAGTGTACAAATCCGCGACCGCCTCCCAATCGGCGCTATCGTGAAGTGTTGCATAGCGCGTAATCAGTTCCGCGATTTCAATCTTGTCGCTAAGCTCGCTGGTTTCCCGCATCCTTGTAACCTTCACGCGCACGGCTATTATCGAGAACAATCGGCTTTCCGGTCACCGGATGCGGATAGTGGAATGCAACCGTGTCAGTCGCCGGCCAAAGTCGCGGCTGGGGTTCGATCAGCGCATCGGGGCCCAGAGGATCGGTGGGGAAAAGCACTTTCGCCATGGGGATAAAGTCCACGCGGGTCTTCGGCCAGCCCTCGGCAAAGCTGCCGTGCCAGAACGGAAAATATCGCAGTGCCTTGATTTTCCAAACGGCGCCATCGCGGACGTAATCGTTTTCGTAGATGCCGCCTTCCCACCAGGCGCGCGGCTCACCCTTGGCGGTTTCGTGCAGACCGGCCTGCATCATGGAGCGGCCTCGGACCTTGGCAGTCTTTCGATCCGGAGCCACATCAATGATCATCTGCATCTGCGGGTGATCGAGCAGCCACCCGTAGCGGGGCCCGTTGTGGCCCTGGGTAAATTGAGTCTGGAAGCGTTCGATATACAAGCGGCGCACACCCGCCTTGCCTCTGTAGATCCCCCCCAGGAACCAGACGTCGCCGTCCTCGGCAAACAGATCGACCACCTCGTTGTACTGTGACTTGTCTATGAAGTACCCGTAGGTGTACTGGACGCGGCGTATTTGATGGATGTCCTGCTGAATGGCAAGCTCGTGTTCCAGCTTGTCGAGTCGAGCAGTCAGCGCGGCGAGCTCGTTCATGCATTGCTCCTTGTGGTTGCGGCACTGCTCTTGTTCCGCCAGCTATCGGCATACGCGGTGCGAGCCACGGCGGAGTAGGGCACTGGCGAAACGATGGCCTTGATCTCAACTTGCTTGTGGCGCTCCACGGCAGGCTTTCGGGTGCCCCCGTCGGGTTCGCCCCACATGAAAGTCACTTCGGTACCCGGTGTGGCGTACTGCGCATCGAGTACGGCGAGAGTCAGCATCTTACCTTCGTTGGCACTGTAGCCCACCCAGGTGGACAGACCCACGAGCTTCCCGTCCACGCTCACGCGGTCAAAGGGGTGCATGGAATACACGGCGCTTGGGAATTCCATGTATTTGGCGCGCAAGCCCTTATCGAACAGCGTGAACATTGCATCGGTGACCGATACGTCATCGAGCGCCAGCGTGACCTTCTTGCGGTGGGGGCCGGCCGCCATCTTCTGCAGCGCCTCGCGTCCGATGTACTGATGATCGAACTTCACGAACGGTCCGTACCCTAGGTCCCAGGGTGTCAGGTAGTAGTCCTCGATTTTCGAGGATACGAAGCTTCCGCCGATCGACGCCTTGGCCTCGTAATGATTGACGGTGAGCCATTCACGATACGCACGCATTGATTCGCCCGAATACACCGCCGGTAGCGGTGAGGGAATCCAGCCCGACTCCAGAGTATTGGAGGAATAGCAGCGACCTCCCACCAGGCGCATGCCATGGGGCTTACCGGCTGCAATCAAGGCGGCGTAAACCGCGGCGTAGTCCGCCCAGGGCCCCATCAATTCGAAACCCGGCTGTCCGGCCATGCCGTGGCGTAGTGCACGGACCTTCCGGCCGCCAATCTCCATCCAGCACATGTTGAAGAACTTGAGTTCGGGAGCCGGACGGCCGGTTGCGGTCTCTATGACCTTCGCCGAGTTCGGACCCTGGATCTGGAAACGATAGTGACGTCGATTCTCCGGGTCAGGGCGGGCGGCGGTACGTTCGTCGTACGTGCAGCTCACGCGGTGATTTCCCGATTCGGCCTGAAACATTACCCAATTGAGCGCGGGCGCGCGGCCTACGAGGTTGAACTGGTTTTCCGCGAGGTAGAACAGGATGCCATCGCCGATCACGTAGCCGTCGAGGCTGCAGGGGACGTACTGCTTGGCTCGGTCGGGCACGAAGCCCTCGAAGCTGTTGATGCCCAGCCCATTCAGAAAGGAGAAAGCGTCCGCGCCTTCCACCATCAATTCCGCCATGTGATAGGACTGATTGAACAGCACGCATGTCTGTTGCCAGGCTCGCTGCTCATCGCGCCAATTGGTGTATTCGGCCGGGACGCCGGGGTATACATTGGGGCCGGCCTGCTGGTTGCGGAGCAATTCGACGACGTTGCCCGCGCCTGTCAGGAGCGACTCGAGCGACTGGGCGCCGAGGCGGTTGGAATTTGCCATTTGGGTATTCTCCTCCCAACATAATGGTATGTACTGCATACAAAACGCAAGAGGAAATTCATGGCGGCCATGCTGACGACGCACGTGGGAAGCCTGCCGCGCGGCGATGATCTGGTAGCTCTGCTGTTGCAGCGCGATCACGGCGAGCCTTACGACACCTTCGAGTTCGAGAGCCGAGTCCAGTCGGCGATTGCTGCGGTGATCGACCTGCAGGAACAAGCCGGAGTGTCCATCGTCAGTGACGGCGAGCTGGGCAAAGTGGGCTACTCGACTTATGTCAGGGAGCGACTGTCCGGTTTTGGGGGCGACGTGCAACGTAAGCCGGCGCAAGACCTGGCGCAACTGCCCGAACTCAGGAAAAAACTCGCCCTGCTTATGGGCGAGCAGGAGTTTGTGCGGGCCGGCTGCGTGGGCCCGGTAAGACTGGCCGACCTGGAACCGTGCCGCATGGATATCCGCCGCATGCTGAAGGCAATCGAAGGCAAGGGCTTGCAAGGCTTCCTGAACGCGGCCTCCCCGGGGCTGATCACCGCCTTCCAGCCCAACGCACACTATCCGAGCCACGATGCCTACCTGGCCGATCTGGTCGCGGCCATGCGCCCCGAATACGAGGCGATAGCCGCCAGCGGGCTGCAACTGCAGCTCGACTGCCCGGATCTGGCCATGTCGCGGCATACCACTTTCCAGGATCTGGGCGAGAAAGAGTTCCTGAATCTCGCCGCCGCCCACGTCGAGGCGCTCAACGCGGCGACTGCCGGCATCGCGCCACAGCGCATGCGCATGCACGTCTGCTGGGGCAATTATGAGGGTCCGCACGACTTTGACATTCCGCTCGAACGGATAATCGACCTGATTCTCAAGGCGCGGCCGGCGACCATCCTGTTTGAGGCGGCCAATCCACGCCACGAGCATGAATGGAAGGTCTGGGCCACCCGGAAGATCCCCGATCAGAAACTGCTCGCGCCTGGGCTGATCGATACCTGCTCCAACTATGTGGAACATCCCGAACTCATTGCGCAGCGGATCGAGCGCTATGCGGCCATCGTCGGCCTGGATCGGGTGATCGCCAGCACCGACTGTGGCTTCGGCACCTTTGCGGGCTACGGAAAGATTGATCCGGCCGTTACCTGGAAGAAACTGCGCGCACTGCGCGCCGGTGCCGACCTCGCCGCGTCGCGCTAGGCGAGCACAACGCCGGCATGCTCGCTCAGTTCCGGGCGGCCGCGCTCGGCGCTGATCCCTGGAGCATCGCCACCAGCGCCGGATCGAGCTTTTCTGGCATCGCAGCGATCAAGGCCGCGTGCCGGCCCTCGGCAGCGCTTTTCCATTCACCGTGCGTGATCACATACAGCTGGTCGCGCAAGATGGCGTCCAGCACCAGTGCCCCGACCGCGGATGGTTCCAACATGCTCGGAAAATGCACCTGTGCTCCGCCTGCTTCTTCGGATTTTCGGAACGCATCGCCGACGCCGAATTGGGCCGGGCGATTGCGGGCCAGTTCGTGGATGTTCGTCCTGACGGGGCCCGGGCAAAGCACCGACACGCCGATGTTTTCGGGCGCGAGTTCCGCCCGGATACACTCCGATATGCTCACCACCGCGGCCTTGGCGGCCTGATAGATGACAAATTGCGCCGGCATGGGCACCAGGGCCGCGAGTGAGGCCGTGTTGACGATGTGTCCGCCCTGGCCGTGGGCCCGCAGGCGTGGCAGAAAGGTCTGCAGGCCGTTGATGACGCCACCCAGATTCACGGACAGTCCAAAGTCCCAATCAGCGAAAGTGATCCCTTTGAACGGCCCCTGTATGCCGACTCCGGCGTTGTTGACAAGCACATGGACCCCTCCGAACACTCGCTCGGTGTCCACGGCCGCGGCCGCCATTGCGGCGCGGTCGGTCACGTCCAGCTGGATCGCATGCACGTTCTTTGATTGCCCGTGGCGCCCGAAATCGGCCAGGGCGGAATCGATGTGATCCTGGCGCAGGTCGGCGAGCACGACACGCATGCCTGCCGCGACGAAAGCGCCAGCGATGCCCAGCCCGATGCCGCTGGCTCCGCCGGTTATGAAGGCCACCTTTTCCTTTACGTTCCGCATCTGCTGGTCCTCCGCGCTGAACTGTCGATGGCTTGAATTCGGGCCTGTACTTCAATGGGGCGGATTTGACCGCTCGCCCACAGCCGCTCTCGTCATAGTACCTTGACGACGGCGACCCGGCCCTGCTCCAGCATTGCGGCTTGGGCCGGGGAGGCCTGGCGCTGGCGCCGCAGAGTGGTTCAGTTCGACCCCCGCCCCGGCCGACCGAGCCTGTGGGGTGGCAATCAGCTGGTCGCATTCGCCCCTTGAGTCGCCGCAGTCCAGTGGGCGAACATAGGCCCAAGGGAACTGCCCCTCGCACTCCGGTGCCAAAGGTTGTGCGCGGTAGGCCGCGTAGTGGCCGGACACAACGACTACCCTTAGCCGGGGTCAGGAGAGCTTTCATGAGTACGCCGAGCACGCCCAGCGGATTTCCACTACCCAGCTCGCTGAAGGTTATTGCGGGAACTGAGCGCGCCCAGGCCGCGTATCCCTACACCATGCAGTTTGCCAAGGGAGACGACACCCGTTTCTGGTTCTACAACTCCATGCACTTCCCCGAGCCCATGTCCGCGTTCGACATGGTGACCGCGGAAGCGGCGTACTGCGCACTCGGCGCGGCCAATACGCGCGTTCACTGCTTGCCCACGACTTTGGGAATCGATTACCGCGTGATTAATGGCAGGGTGTATATCGGCGGCAACGCCGTGACCGATCCGGCGGAGATTGCGCGCCGCACCGAGGAATTTCAGAAGCGCGCCTTCTATTACTACGCCAACTGGGAAAGGCTCTATACCCAGTGGCGGGCGAAGATGATGGCGCTCATCGAGGACGCGCGCGCGCTGCCGGCCGTGACCCTCCCGGAGTTCGAGCCCCTCGAGCATGTGCACGCAGGCCGTGGCATAGCCTCAAACCATGACCTGCTGGACATCTACCAGAAGACGCTCGAAGGCTACTTTCGGATGTGGCACCACCACTTCGAGTTCCTTTTGCTCGGCTATGGCGCGTACCTGACCTTCTTTGCCTTTTGCAAGAAAGCTTTCCCGGAAATCACCGATCAGACCATTGCGCGCATGGTGGCCGGCATGGAGGCGGAGATATTTCGCCCGGACGATGAGCTGCGACGCCTCGCGCGTTGCGCCGTCGAGCTTGGAGTCGAGGGGAATTTCCGGTCGCAACTCTCACCCGACAGCATCCTTGCATCCCTGCGCGCGCAGGGCGAGCCCGGACGTGCCTGGCTTGCGGAGCTGGAGACATCGCGTCATCCGTGGTTCAACATCAACGTGGGCGATGGCTTCTACCATTATCACCGTGCGTGGAACGATGATCTGTCGATGCCTTTCGCCTGCCTTCCGGAATATATCAAGCGTGTCAAGGCCGGGGAGACCCTCGAGCGGCCGATCCACCGACTGCAGGCGGAGCGACAGGAGCTCATCAACGGCTACCGCGAACTGTTGAACACTGACGAGGACCGGGGCGCGTACGACCAGATGATCACCCTGGCGCACCGGGTGTTCCCGTATGTCGAGGGCCACAAGTTCTATTGCGAGCATTGGTACACGAATCTGTTCTTCAACAAAATCCGGGAATTTGGCGGACTGCTCGCAGCGCACGGGTTCTTTCCCTCCGCCGAGGACGCCTTTCAGCTCACTCATTACGAATTGGAGTTGGCTATCATCGATCTGATGACCTCTTGGTCCAGCGGTTCGGCGCCGCGCGGACCGGCGCATTGGCCCAGCATCGTGGCCGAACGGCGCGCCGCCATCACCGAGTGGGCCAAGCACGCCACGCCCCCGGCATTGGGGCCCGTGCCTGAGGTGATCGATGATCCGGCGATCGTCATGCTCTGGGGGATCACCCGCGAAAACCTGGACGCCTGGCTTTCGGCCGACAGCGGGCAGAACAGCAATGAGCTCCGTGGTTTCGCGGCCTCCAGCGGCGTGGTGGAGGGACCGGCCCGCGTGGTAAAAACAGTCGAGGAGATCTCGCGCCTCAAGCCAGGCGACATCCTCGTTTGCCAGATCACGAATCCGACCTGGGCGCCCATCTTTCAAACCATCGTGGGTGCCGTGTCCGATATTGGCGGCTCAATGAGCCATGCGGCGATCGTGGCTCGAGAGTACGGCATGCCCGCGGTCGTCGGCACCGGAAATGCCACCTCCCGCATCAAGGATGGCCAGCGCATCCGCGTCGACGGCGGCCGCGGGGTCGTGACCATTCTTTCGTAGGCGCCGGATGTCAGTGGCGGAGGTCATCGGTTGGTTTGCCGACATCGGGTTGCAAGACAGACCCCAGGTGGGCGGAAAGGGCGGCAGCCTGGGTGAGCTGCAGCGCGCCGGCATCGCTGTGCCCCCTGGATTTGTCGTCAAAACAGCTGCGTTCGAGGGGTTCATCGAAGCGTTGGAGCGCAAGGCTCCCGTTCGCTCGCGCGTTGCGGCCCTGGACGGCAAGGACCTGGCCGAGGTCTCGGCCTGCTGCGCGGAGCTTCGCGCCCGAGTCGAATCCGAGCCATTGCCGCCTGAGGTGCTCGAAGAAGTTTCCTCCGCACACTCGAGCCTATGCGGTGGGGCCGGAGGCTCACCGGTCGCGGTCCGTTCTTCGGCCACGACAGAAGATGCCGCGGATGCGAGCTTTGCGGGGCTGCAAGACACTTTTCTCTGGGTCACGGATCTTGCGCAAACCCTGGAAAAGGTGCGCAGCTGCTGGGCGAGCCTGTATTCGGTGGAGTCGGTGAGCTACCGTCGCAGGCGTGCCATGCCCGAAGAGGGCGTGGCGATGGCGGTGGTGGTACAGAAAATGGTAAACGCGCGAACCGCAGGGGTCATGTTTACCCGCAGCCCGGTAACTGGCGATCGGTCCGTGGTGACCATAGAGGGCTCGTGGGGCCTCGGCTCTGCCGTGGTCGGTGGCGAGGTCACGCCGGATCGCTGGGTGTTGGGCAAGATCACCGGTGATATTTCGGTGCGCGAAATTTCCGATAAGCTCATCCAGCACCTGCCGGCTCCGAATGGCGGCACACAAACCGTCCCGGTGAGCGCCGATATGCGCAACGCTCCGTGCATGAGCGATGCGCAGCTGCAGGCGCTGAGGGCTATTGCGCGCCGGGTGGAGAACCATTATGGCCGGCCACAAGACATCGAGTGGGCGCTCGAGCGCGACAGCACCGAGCTCTTGTTGCTGCAGAGTCGTCCGGAAACGGTATGGTCGGCCAAGGACGCGGCGCCCATTGCGCGTGCCTCACAGGATCCGAGATTGCACGTGATGTCGATCTTTGGTGGCAAGCGATGAGCCTGACCGCCGCCGAAGTGGCGGAAATCATGCGGCTCGTGGAGCAAACCGGCTTCGACGAGCTGACGCTCGAGATCGATGGCACAAAAGTCACCCTGAGGCGGGGGGCTGCCCCCGAAACCGAACCCGGCACGAAGCAATCTGCCGCCGCCGCGCCCCAGGCTCCGCCCTCGGGCGGGCCGCTACCGGAAACCACGGCAGTGGCGACAACCGAGGGGGCCCAGAGCGACGTGCACGTGGTCACGGCGCCCCTGCTTGGCACGTTTTATCGCGCCCCAAAGCCTGGTGCCCCGTCATTTGTGGAGGTCGGAACCGAAGTGGCGGAGGACACGGTAATCGGGATTATCGAAGTCATGAAGCTGATGAACACAGTGCGCGCGGGTGTGCGCGGCGCGGTGATCGAGATCCTGATGGCCGATGGGGCGCTCGCCGAGTACGGGGCGCCACTATTGCGCGTGCGAAAGGCGGGCTAGTCGCTTGGCCCTGCGCCGCGTGTTTATCGCAAATCGCGGCGAGATCGCCGCGCGGATCATTCGCACCTGCCGAAAGCTGGGAGTGGAGAGCATTCTTGGCACCTCCGAGGCGGACCGCGACAGCCTGCCCGCAAGACTCGCCGATCGCTCCGTGTGCATCGGCACTTCCCACCCCGCCGATAGCTATCTCAAGATCGAGTCCGTCGTACACGCGGCGCTCGCGACTCGGTCGGACGCCATACATCCGGGCTATGGCTTTCTCGCCGAGCGCGCCGGCCTGGCGAGGCTGTGTGAGGCCCAGGGCCTCGTGTTCATTGGACCTACTGCGGCCCAGATCGAAGCGGTGGGCGACAAATTGCAGGCCCGCCTCGCTGCCGAAGCGGCAGGTGTGCCGGTGGTGCCCGGTGGTGCGCTAAGTTCGGTGGACGAGGCGATAGCGGCGGCGCGCGAGATTGGTCTGCCGCTGCTGGTCAAGGCCGTTGGCGGCGGAGGCGGGCGCGGAATGAAACGCGTGGATGGATTCGAGGACCTCCGTGGCGCACTGGACATGGCGGCGGCCGAGGCTGGCGCCGCCTTTGGCGATCCTCGCGTCTACCTCGAGCGCTGCATTTCGAGCGCTCGCCATATCGAGGTGCAGGTGCTCGGTGACGGCCGGGGGCGCGTCGTGCAGCTAGGTGAGCGAGATTGCTCCGCGCAACGTCGCTTCCAGAAACTGGTGGAGGAAACGCCGGCCCCAGGGCTCTCGCCCGCGCTGCGCGCAGCGCTGCATTCCGCAGCGGTGCGGTTTGCCGAGCGCCTGCACTACCGCGGAGCGGGCACCGTGGAATTTCTGGTCGATCGAGAGAGCGAGGCGTTCTATTTCCTGGAGATGAATGCGCGCATCCAAGTGGAACACCCGGTCACCGAGGCCGTGACGGGCGTGGATATCGTGGCCGAGCAAATCGCCATCGCCGGCGGCGAGGGCTTGCGCATGGCGCAGTCTGAGGTTCGCGTGCGCGGGTGCGCGATCGAATGTCGCGTCAATGCGGAGGATCCCGCCCAGGAGTTCCGCCCGAGCCCGGGTCTGGTGAGCGAAGCGATCTGGCCGTCGGGGGAGGGCATCCGCGTGGACACGCATGTCGCGTCGGGTACGCTGATTCCTCCATACTACGATTCACTCATGGCGAAGATCATAGCCTTTGCCCCCGATCGGGCCGCCGCCTTAGCGTTGCTCACTCGCGCCATTGCGTCGACGAAACTCACCGGGGTGCACACCAATCTGCCGTTCCACGAGCTGCTGCTGTCGGACCCGGAATTCGTGGCCGGAGGATTTGACACAGGATTTGTGGCACGGGTGCTTGAGTGCCACGGTAGGCCACTGCCCCAGGCGCTCCATGGCTGAGGTGCAGCTTGTAGAAACTTCGCTCCGCGATGGCAATCAGTGCCTGTGGGCGGCGCTTGGGATTGATACTGCCAGAACGCTGACCATCGCCCCGACCATGGATCAGGTGGGCTTCAAGGCGATCGACTTCACAACCTCGACGCACATGGGGGTCGCGGTCCGATTCAAAAGGGAGGATCCCTGGGAACGGATCCGCCTCACGGCGGCGGCGATGCCGAAGACACCGCTGCAATTCATGTCGACGGGGTTCCGTTTCATCTCCTGGGAAACCGCCCACCCGGAGGTCATGGCACTCGCCTTCCAGGCGCTGGTGCGCAATGGCATCCGCCGATTCTGCCTGGCGGATCCGATGAACGACGCCGAATCGAATGTCGCCTGTGCGCGCACCGTGAAGCGCAGCGGCGGCGAGTATGTCATCGCGGCGCTGGTATTTACCCTGAGCCCCGTGCACGACGACGCGCATTACGTGACGGCTGCCCGCAAGCTTGCTGCGAGTGCGGACATTGACGCCCTCTACATCAAAGATCCGGGTGGCTTGCTATCGCCAAAGCGAGCCCAAACCCTGATTCCCGCCGTGAAGGCCGTGATTGGCTCCAAACCGCTGGAATTGCACGCTCATTGCACCATAGCACTGGCCGAGCATACCTACATGGATGCACCCGGTTATGGCGTGAGCGCATTGCAATGTGCGTCGGGCGCGGCTGCCGACGGCACCTCCAACCCGCCGGCCGAGCGTGTGGTCGCCAACTTGCGCGCCCTGGGTCACCGGGTATCGGTAGATGATGAGGCTTTGGCTCGAGTCGCCCATTACTTTACGCGACTCGCCGAGGCCGAAGATCTGCCGATCGGGCGGCCCCAGGCCTTCGATGCCAGCTACCTGCAACACCAATTGCCGGGCGGCATGGTGGGCACGATGCGCCGGCAGCTCGCCGAGAGCCGTCTGGCGCACATGGAAGGAGCGGTCATCGAGGAGCTCGGGCGCGTCCGAGAAGAGTTGGGTTGGCCGATCGTCATGACCCCGTTCTCGCAGATACTGCTGACCCAGGCGGTCATGAACGTGACCAATCGAGAGCGCTACGCAGTGGTCCCCGATGAGGCGATCCGTTATGCCCTTGGCCGATTTGGCAAGCCCAACGTGCCGATCGATGCCAAGGTTATGGAGCGAATCGAGTCACTACCACGCACGCGCGAGCTGCGAGCGGAGGCCCCGATGGTCTCGGTGCGCGAGCTGCGTCGCAGGCTGGGACCGGGCTTATCCGATGAAGAGCTACTCCTGCGGGCCACGATGCCCGCCGGCCAGGTCGATGCAATGCTGGCCGCGCCGCCCGCGGCACGGCACTACAACGCCGGCATGAGACCGGTACTCACTCTGTTGGATCGGCTCGCCGGCCATCACGAACTGAGCGAGGTTATAGTGGAGAAACCGGGCTTCCGACTGCATCTGCGCCGGCACGCACGTCCGATCCGGCCAGGGACACGCTCTTGAGTCGCGAATTGCTCAGCGAGCGGACGCCTGAAACGCTGCCGGCCCTGAAGGGATTTCTGTTTGATCTGGACGGAACGCTGTTACTCAGTGACCGATCACTGGGTGGTTACGAGGTCCTGCCGGGCGCGATCGAAGTGCTCTCGGCGCTGAGCGCGCGCGCCATACCGTTCGTCGTACTGACCAATGGCAGCGCCTATCCTCCTGCTGAGCAGGCCGCTCGCTTGCGTGAACTGGGCCTGCCGGTGGCCGATGAGCGAATGCTCACTCCCTCAAGCGTGGCCGCCAGTTTGATGGCCCGCAACAAGGTTAAAAAGGTGTTGGTGCTTGGCAGCCAAGGTGTAGGTCATGCACTTAGCGAAGCGGGCATTGCCACCACGATGAGCGGGGAGCCCGGGGCGAGCGAGGTAGACGCGGTGTATGTTGGCTGGCATCCACAATGCACCATGAAGGACATTGAAACCGCCTGCCAGGCCATCTGGTCGGGCGCAAAGCTTTACGTGGCCTCCGACGTGCCATTTTTTGCGACCAAGCAGGGCCGGACCATGGGCTATTCCTATGCCATCGTCGGGGCCATTCGCCGTTTGACCAGGGTGCCTTTCATTCTCACGGGCAAGCCCTCTTTGCACGCGCTGCGCTTCGCGGCACGAAAGCTCGGCATACCGGTGCGCACCATGGGCGTGGTCGGCGACGACCCCGCGGTGGAAATCATCATGGCCCGCCGTGGCGGCGCGACCTCATTCGGGGTGACCACGGGCGTCACGAAACTTGAGGACTGGGCGCGGGAGACCGGCAATCGGCGGCCGCACCGTGTGCTCAACGAGATTCGCGACCTGCTGGACTGTGACTCGCTGCGCCCGCTCCTTCGTACCGCTCCACCTCAACTGCGCCAATCGGGGCAACCCGATGGCCGCTGAAGGCGAACTGCTCTGGCGTCCCAGTGTCGCGCGGCGCGAAAAATCTCACCTCACTCACTTTGTGGATTGGCTGGGACGCGAGCGCGGACTGAGCTTCGAGAGCTACCATGCACTCTGGCTGTGGTCCGTGCAGGATCTCGAGGCGTTCTGGGCCGCGATTTGGGATTACTTTCGGGTCCGATCCTCGGTTCCCTACACGCAGGTGCTTGGGCGTCGCGAAATGCCCGGGGCCCAATGGTTCCCGGGGGCGCGACTTAACTACGCCGAGCATGCCCTGGCGCATGAACGAGGCGGCGCGGACGCGTTGATTTACGCCCGCGAAGGTGCGGCGCTGGCACGCAT
The DNA here is from genome assembly GCA_963789365.1 of uncultured Gammaproteobacteria bacterium. Classification (GTDB taxonomy): domain Bacteria; phylum Pseudomonadota; class Gammaproteobacteria; order Steroidobacterales; family Steroidobacteraceae; genus FEN-1191. Next base: position 592,148 of record CAWBKJ010000004.1, on the reverse strand, counting down.
GGGGTGGCCGGAACTGGCCGGGCGAGTTCGCGTTCTGGCGACGCGGCTGCGGGCGCTCGGAGTGCGGCCCGGCGACCGAGTGGTGGCGGTGCTGCCTAATTCTCCCGAAGCGGTGATTGCGGTGCTTGCCACCACCAGCATCGGCGCCGTCTGGTCCTGTTGCGGCCCCGATTTCGGCCCCACCGGCGTAATCGAGCGTTACGGTCAACTTAAACCCAAGGTCATCTTTTACGTCGACGGCTATCAGTACGGCGGACGGACGTTCAACCGCCGGGCGGAGATGCGGCAGGTGTTGTCGCAGCTCGATTCGATCGAACACAGAGTCGCCGTGCCCAACCTGCCGGACAGCGATCGCTCAGCGCTGGTGCCCAGGACAATGCTCTGGGAAGAACTTTTTGACGGACCGCCCGTAGCCGCGGCCGATTTCCGGTTTGAGCAAGTGCCCTTTGACCATCCTCTGTGGATCCTGTTCTCCTCCGGCACCACCGGACTACCCAAGGCGATCGTCCACGGTCACGGGGGCATTCTGCTCGAGCACCTGAAGCATCTGCATTTCAACTACGACGTGCACGCCCGTGAGCCGCTGTTCTTCTTTACGACCACCGGTTGGATGGTATGGAACTTCCTGCTCAGTTCGCTGCTCGCCGACGTGGTGCCGGTGCTCTACGACGGCAATCCAGCCTATCCGGGACCCGACGCCCTGTGGCGAATAATCGAGGAGTCCGGTGCCAACCTGTTTGGCACCAGCCCGACCTACATTGCCCATCAGCAAAAGGCCCGGGTTGTGCCCAAGGATCATTTCGACCTGTCGCGCTTGGAATCTGTGACGCTGGCCGGATCACCGGTGACCGCGGAATGCATGCGTTGGGTGTACCAGAACGTCAAGCGGGACTTGTGGGTGGCCTCGGGGAGCGGAGGCACGGATTGTTGCACAGGGTTTCTTTGTGGGGTCTCGACCCTGCCCGTGTATGCAGGCGAGATACAGGCCCGGGCGCTCGGATGCGCCGCCTATGCGTTCAACGAACAGGGCGAGGCCGTCGTCGATGAAGTCGGCGAGTTGGTCTTTACCGAGCCGATGCCCTCGATGCCGGTGCAATTCTGGAATGATCCGGGCGATACGCGCTATCTGGAATCCTACTTTGACCGTTATGAGGGTGTCTGGCGCCACGGGGATTTCGTGCGCTTCAACGCTCGCGGCGGCGCCTTCGTGCTGGGTCGCTCGGATGCCACGCTGAACCGATACGGCATACGAATTGGAACCGCCGAGATCTATCGCTCCCTGTCCGCGCTCGCGGAAATCGAGGATTCGATCATCGTCAATCTGGATTTGCCCGATGGCGGGTTCTTCATGCCGTTGTTCGTCAAGCTGCATGGCGATCGAGTGCTGGACGAGGCCTTGCGCGAACGGATCCGCGCTCGATTGCGCACTGATTATTCCCCGCGTCACGTGCCGGACAAGATCTATCAGATCGATGCGATACCGGTTACCCTGACAGGCAAGAAGCTCGAGGTTCCGGTAAGAAGAATCCTGATGGGAACCCCGGCTGACAAAGCCGCGAACCGCGCGGCGCTCGCCAATCCTGGGGCACTTGAATTCTTTATGGAATTTGCAAAGCACCACCGTGACTACCCGATTGGTGATCAGTGACACACGACAAAAGCTCCGCGACCGGTCGGTTTGCGTGGGCGCTGTTTGACGGCGCAAGAAGCCCCTACAACGTCCTGGTCAATATCTTCGTCTTCTCAGCCTACTTCACCACAATCGTCGTTCCGGATTCGGTGCATGGACAGGTCGTCTGGAGTTACACCAGCTCCATGGGGGCGCTGCTGGTCGCGATTGGGGCACCGATTCTGGGAGCCATTGCCGACGCCGGTGGACGCCGCAAACCCTGGCTGGCAGCGACTATGGTCCTTGGCATTCCCTCGATGTGCCTGCTGTGGTACGCCACCCCGGCGATGAGCCACGGCCTGGGTTGGATCATCGCCGCGCTGGTCGGGGGCATGCTGTTCTTTGAGTACTCGGCCATCTTCTGCAATGCCATGCTGCCAAACGTGGCGCCGGGAAAAATAGGCTACTGGAGCGGCATGGGCCTGGCCTTGGGCAACGCCTCCGGGGTAATCCTGTTCGTATTCTTTCTGTTTGCATGGAGCTGGAACCCGCATCCGGTATTTGGATTGATCCCGGCCGCGCACGAACCCGAGCGGGCAGTGGGACTGCTGGCGGGGCTGTGGATGCTGGTGTTCGGAATGCCGCTGTTTTTCCTCACACCGGACTCGCCAGGCACGCACCTCGGTGCCGCGCGGGCGATTCGCGAGGGCATGGCGCGCCTGGGCGTCACATTGCGCAGGCTCGGGAATTTTCGCCGTGTGGGCTTCTTTCTGTTGGCGCGCCTGACCTACAACGAGGGCTTCGTGGTATTGATGCTGTTCAGCGGCGTCTATGCGGCGACCGTGATGCACTGGAAGCCCGAGACCATCGTCGTATTGGGACTGTGCAACAGCGTGGCTGCGGCTCTGGCCGGCGCGTTCTGCGGTTGGCTCGACACCAGGATCGGCTCTCGGCGCACCGCGATCTTTTTTGTCAGCGGCTCATTGCTGGCGACCATTGTGGTCTGCTCGACCAGTCCGGACAGCGCCTTCTTCGTGCAATTGCCCCACCCGGTCGCGACACTAGGAGGACCATTCCCAAGCCTGCCCGATCGCGTGTTTGCCTTTGGCCAGATGGCTGTGGCGACTTTCGTCACCGGCGGACTAGCCTCCAGTCGCTCGCTCATGGCGCAGCTGTCGCCCCCCGAGATGCTCAATGAATTCTTCGGCATCTATTCGATGTCCGGCACAGCCACGTCCTTTGTCGGTCCGCTCGCCATCGGCCTTGTAACCTCCTTCTCGAGGAGCCAGCGGGCCGGTTTTGCCGGTGCGGTAATTTTCCTGGCCGTCGGACTGGTGCTGCTACTGCGGGTAAGGGAGCCTTCGGCAGCGATCCGGGTGTCGGTGCCCGCGGCATGAAGTCGGTCTGCCGTCCATGCGGCTTGATGGAGGCTAAAGTCCAGTGTGATACTGCCGCCCGGTGCCCTGCGAGACCCCGTCATGGCATCGGCTGGCGATTCCTTGGCCGACAGCCGCTCGAGTCCGCAGGTGCGCGTCGCATAACACCCAGAGAACATCTCGGCCCGGTACTTAATCTTGAAAGAGGAGAGCTCTATGCGCTTGTATAGACCGTTGTTGCTTACTGCACTGGCGCTGGCTGCGGTACCAGCGCAGTCCGCGAGCTGCCACCTGAGTCCGAAACAGGTGGTGACCAAGTTCATGACCGAGTTTTATGTGGACAAGAAGGTGCGCGAAGCCTTCGAGACCTGGGTCGACCCGGGCTATATCCAGCACAACCCGATGGCCGAGACCGGCCGCGAGGCCGCGATCAAGTTTCTCGAGCCGTTCTTCGCGAAGAATCCCAACATCAATTATTCGATCAAGCGAATAATCGCGGATGGTGATCTTGTGGCGGTGCACTCGCAGGGCAAGTTTGCTCCGGACGATCGCGGCATCGCCGTGGTCGACATCCTGCGGGTTCAGGGCTGCAAGGTGATGGAACACTGGGACGTCGTTCAACCGATACCCGAGAAATCGGCCAATACCAACGGCATGTTCTGAGTTCCGGCCTCCCGGCACCGCCTGGCTCGGTAGGGCCCCGCCGGGGCGATTGGGATCCTCTCAGCGCGCGGCCGGGGGGCGGGCGCTCCCTTAGGTCAGGTCTTTCAAACCGATCACCTTGCCGGCCGCGGCGGCGGCGTTGGCGGCACGGCGCAGGCGCTCAATGTGCAGGCGCGCCTCCGGAGCGGGCTCATCGGGCAGGGCGGCCATGGACTCGCGGTAGATCGCGGCGAAATCCTCGGTAAATTCGGGGTGCGTGAAGATCACCGGCCGGTTCTCGATGATCCCCGCCAGTGTCTTGGTGCCCACTTCCAGCGGATCCATGCCGGCTTGGAACGCGCTGCCGAACTGCGCAAGTTCGGCGCGATCCGGCGGGGCAAATCCGGAATCCGCAAACTGGGCGGGTCGCTTCAGGGCGGAATCCCAGGCCTGGGTCCGGGTCAGTCCCGGACACATGAGCGAAACGCCGATGCCATGCGGCGCCAGGTTGTAGCGCAGGCACTCGGTCAGTCCGCGCACGGCAAACTTGCTCGCTGTATAGATGCCCGCCTGCGGACCGGACAGGTAGGCAGCCATGGAAGCCACATTGACGATATGTCCTCCCTGCCCATGCGCCTTCATGCGCGGGATAAAGCTGACCAGGCCGTTGACCACGCCGCCAAAGTTGACGCCCATAATCCAGTCATAATCGGAGTAGCTGGCCTCGTCCGTGGGCCCAAATACACTGACGCCCGCGTTATTGACCAGAATATGGACCGCAGCGCACTCGGCGGCCAACTGCGCCCAACGCTTGCGGTCCGTGACATCAAGTTCGACGAAGCGTGGCACGGGGCGCTCGTTGTCCAGGAACCAGCGTTCAGCCTCCGCCCGGTAATCCGGGTTTCGATAGCTCAGGACCAGCTCGATGCCCGCCGCGCTAAAGGCGCGCGCGATTCCAAAACCGATGCCGGAGACTCCGCCAGTGATAAACGCGGTTTTTCCTTGCCAGTTCATGGTGATTTCCTCTCGCGTCGGCTCTTAACATTTGCTAGCGTGCCCTACGTACCACGAGGCGAGGAGGGCACGTCCATGGCTGATCTCGAGACCCGGCTTGCGGCCGTTGAACAGCGGGTTGGCGAACTTGAGGATATCAATGCCATCCGCCGCCTGCATTGGGCCTATGGCTATTACATTGACTTTAATCGTGCCGAGGACGTGGTGCAGCTATTCGCCGAGGACGGCGCCGTGGTGTTCCTGTCCGGAGAATACCGCGGGCACGAAGGGGTCCGTCGGCTCTATGGCAGTTGGTTCCAGAATTACTTTACCAAGGGCGTCAACGGACCAGTCTATGGCTTTTTGCTGGACCACTTTCAAATGCAGGACATTATTACCGTTGCGCCCGACCGACAGACGGCCAAGGGACGCTTTCGCGGCTTGCTGATGGGCGGCAGTCACGAAACCCGCGAATACAAGCCCGAGAACCTGCCATTGCAATTTCTGGAGGCCGGGGTCTACGAGAACGACTACGTGCGCGAGCAAGGAGCCTGGAAGATCAAGCGGCTCGATTACATGATGCAATGGCAGGCCGATTACGAGAGCGGCTGGTCGAGAACCGTCGCGCACTTGCAGCCCGCCAATCAGACTTACCCGGCCAATCCGCTGGGACCCGACGTACTGCTCCCGGCCGCGCGGGTCCGCAAGACCTGGCCGCACCGGCAGGACGTGCCGATGCATTTTGCGCATCCGCGCTTTGGAGCGGCGCTGGCGGCGAAGGCCTGATCCTTCCGCCGCCGCGCGCGGCAGCAGCCGATCAGAGCTGAATGATGACGGTCTTCAGCTCGGTATAGGACTCGAGGCCCTGGCGCGCCTGCTCTCGGCCGAAGCCGGACTGCTTGTAGCCACCAAAGGGCAGGGCCGGATCAATGACTGCATGGCAGTTGCCCCATACGGTGCCGGCCTTGAGCTTTGCGGCGAGCTTGTGCATCGCTGAGAGGTCTTTGGTCCAGATCGCGGCAGCGAGGCCGTAGGTGGTGTCGTTGGCGGCCTTGGCCACCTCGTCGAGGTCATCGAAGCGCTGCGCCACCACGACGGGCCCAAAAATCTCCTCGCGCACCACGCTCATGGTGGGCTTGACGTTCACCAGAATCGTGGGATTGACGAAATAGCCCGTCGACGATGGCGAATCGCCACCCACGGCCACCGACGCTCCGTCCTTCTTCCCGGCGGCGATGTAGCCCATGACGCGCTCCATCTGCTCCTTCGACACCAGCGGGCCCATATGGGCCTGCGGGTCCAGTGAAGGGCGGGGCTTCCAGAATGCCGAGGCCGCCGCGACGCCCTCGACCACCTTGTCAAAAATCGAACGGTGAACGTACAAGCGCGAACCGGCGACGCACACCTGTCCGGAGTTGAAGAAGATCGCGCCGGCGGCGCCCGTAACCACTTCATCCACGTTCACGTCGGGCATCACCACGACCGGCGACTTGCCGCCCAGCTCGAGCGAGACGCGCTTGAGCGTTTCCGTGGCCGTGCGGTTGATGATCTTGCCGACCTCGGTGGAGCCGGTAAAGGCAATCTTATCCACGCCTGGATGCCGGACCAGCCGATCCCCGGCCGTGTGGCCGTTGCCAGTAATGACGTTGATCACTCCGGGCGGGAACCCGGCCTCGACCACCAGGTCGGCCAGACGCAACGCGGTCAGCGAAGTTTGCTCCGCGGGCTTGAGGATCAACGTGCAGCCGACCGCAAGGGCCGGAGAGATCTTCAGCGTCGCCATGATCAGCGGGAAATTCCAGGGAATAATCTGCGCCGCGACGCCAATCGGTTCGCGCGAGACGTAGCTGAATACTTTGCCCCGTGGCATGCCCTGCGGCTCGATGAGATCGCCGTTGATTTTCGAGGCCCAGCCGGCCATGTAACGCAGGTGATCGACCGAGCCGGGCACGTCGATCATCTTCGCGAAGCCGACCGGTTTGCCGTTGTCGATCGACTCGAGCTCGGCAAATTCGTCGGCGTGCGCCTCAAGCAGGTCGGCGAGTTTGTTGATGATGCGTTCACGCTTGTTCGGCGGCAGATTGGACCAACGGCCGTCGTCAAAAGCCGCCCGGGCGGCGGCCACGGCGCGATCCACATCGGCGTCGGAGGCATCGACGATACGACCGATCTCCAGGCCCGAGGACGGGTCTTCGACCGCGAGCGTCGCCTCATGGGTGGAGCGGACCCATTCATTGTTGATGAACAGCGCGGGTTTGCGAGCCAACGCGCGCTTTACGGCGGCTGAGTAATCGAGCTGAGCGAAAGAGTCCGGTTGACGGGCGACTGCTTGAACCGTGGCCATCGATTAGTCCTCCTGAAGAGTCGCCGGGAAGCCAGTTTCCAAGGTTCCGGCGTGCACAAATTCGTTAGTGGAGCTTACTAATTCCGGCTTGGAGGGTCAATGCGGGCTCGGCGGCCGGGCTGAGCATTTGGCGTGTGAAATGCCGAATGGGCAAGCGCCAATCCTCAGGCGCGAGCAACCAGCTCAGCCGGAGACGAGCAGGCGGCGGCGGCGGCGCTCCGTAGGACATAATGATTATCAGATTTTGAGCAGGCCGGATCGGTTGCACTGGCTTCACCCAGGAGCGCGAAGGCCTGGCAGCGGCAGCCACCCCAGTCGATCTCCCGCTGGTCGCAACTCTTGCAAGGTTCGGGCATCCAATCCGTGCCGCGAAATTTCCGGAAGAGAGGCGAGTTGTCCCAAATTTCGGCCAGGGAGTGCGTGCGCACCGAGGGAAATACCAGCGAGGGCAGCGTTTCGGCGGCATGGCAGGGCAGCGCTTTGCCCGAGGGCGAGATATTCATGAAGCGCCGGCCCCAGCCGCCCATGCAGGCCTTCGGACGGAAGGCGTAATAGTCGGGAACCACGTAGTCCAGGGTGATCTTTCCCCTGAGGCGCGTTCTCGCCGCCTCCACGACCCGTGTGGCCTGATCGAGTTGCGCCCGTGTGGGCAGCAGCCCGTTCCGGTTCCGCAGGGCCCAGCCATGATACTGGGCGTGCGCGATTTCGATTCTCGAGGCGCCCAGCGACTCGCTCATCGCGATCATGTCCGCCACGCGATCAACGTTGAGACGGTGAATGACGAAGTTCAGCGTGAGGGGTAGGCCCGCCGCGACGATTCGTTGCGCAGCAGCACGTTTCTTTTCGTGCCCGCCCCGATAGCCACCGATACGGTCAGCGTCCTGCTCGCGCGAGTCCTGAAAGCTGAGCTGAATGTGATCGACCATTGCTTCGCACAGTGCGGCCAGGGCCCTATCGGTCAGTAGCACGCCCGAGGTGATCACGTTTGTGTAGAGCTGCAGCTCTGTGGCGTGGCGCACCAATTCGGCCAGGTCGCGGCGGGCGAGTGGCTCGCCGCCCGAGAAATGCACCTGCAGGATTCCCATCGCCGCGGCTTCCGACAACACGCGCCGCCACTCCGCGGTGGCCAGTTCTGCATTGCGGCGCTCGAGCTGCAGCGGATTGGAGCAATAGAAGCAGGTTAGTGGGCAGCGATGTGTCAATTCCGCGAGTAGGGCCAGGGGAGGTGCCGGTCGTGAGGTGCTCACAGCCGCAACGCTCCCCGATCGCTGAGGTCCTGCAGCATCGTGGCAACGTCGGTCGCAATGAGCGTGCGTGGCGCCTCATATAGGGCGGCCAGCGTGTCGGTGATTGTGCCCACGGTCCGTTGGCCATCGACCAGCTTGAGGATTTCCACCGCAGTCTCGTCCGGTTGAAACAATCGTTCGGGCGCCAACAGCATCCAGGCGCCGCGCACCGGATCGAAGCGCAATCGGACTCCGGCGGCGAGCTTCGGGACTGTTTCTTCGTCAAGCATGGGCATCAATCCGCCTGCGGCACGAATGCGCCCGGGGGCGCCAGTGCCGGATCCACGTAGCTGTAATACAGCGCGTCCAGTTGCGCCCAGAGCACGTCGCACTTGAAGCGCAACGCCGCGAGCACCTGCTGCTGGCGCTCGGGGGTGTCGGCGTGCTCCTTGACGAATTTCAGCGCAAAATCGCTGTCCACGGGCGCCTGCCTAAGCCGTGGCGTGAAATAGGCCAGGGTGTCGGCCGTGACCCACGAATAGTGGGCCAGCATGCCCGATACCCGCTCGGCGATGATGCTCGGCGCAAACAACTCCGTGAGCGATGAGGCCACCGCTTCAAGCACGGTCCGGTCGCGAACAAAATGCACGTAGGCATCCACCGCAAAACGCGTGGCCGGCAGAATGGCTTCGCTGCGCTCGACCAACTCTGGGTCGAGTCCCACGCCCGCGGCGAGCTTGAGCCATCGTGCGCCGCCGCCAGGCACTTGATCGCGCCCATCCTGGTCCTCGAGGCGGCGGCGCCACTCGCGCCGTAGCGCGGCGGTCGGTAATCGGGCCAGTAGCAGCGCATCTTTGACCGGAATCTGACTTTGGTAGTAGTAGCGGTTCAAGGCCCACGCCTGCACCTGACCGCGGTTGAGCTTGCCCCCATGCAGTAGTGCATGAAACGGGTGCAGGTGGTGATAGCGCGTCTGCCCAATCTGCCGCAGCTGCGACTCCAATGCCTCTGGAGACAGTGCAACCGGGCTCACAACTCGATCTCCATGCCGTCGTGCGCGACTTCCCAGCCGGCGGCAATGACCGCGGCACGCTCGGGCGAGTCTGAGAGCAGCACGGGATTGGAATTGTTCAAGTGAATCAGAATTTTGCGGCGCACGCCCAGATCCCTGAATGCCGCAAGGGTCCCCTGTGGACCGCTCAGGCTCATATGACCCATGCGGAGACCGGACTTGGGGCCCAGTCCCGCGGCGATCATTTCATCATCCGACCAAAGTGTACCGTCAAAGTAGACCAGCTCCGCATCGCGCACGCGGGCCGCGAGCGCGGGTGTCATGGCAGCGCATCCCGGAATGTAAAAGAGCGTGTGCTGTCCGTCGGAAATGGCTACCGCCACGACCAGCTCTCCGCTGTCGATCGAAGGAGAATCGCTCCCGTCTTCGAGAAACAGTGGCACTTTTCCGGGGACCGCGAACAGGCTGAAGGACAGGATATGGTCGAGCCTGGTAGGGGTATCCAGCGGCACGCTCCGGCGTGCCACGAGTTCCTGATCCAGGACATTAAACACCGGGTTGGCCGCCAACACCTCGTGGATGGCCTCGGTGGCGTAAATCTTGAGTGGCTGACGCTCGCGCATGCTGAGCAAGCCGGCGATGCAATCGACATCCGCCCCAGTCAGCACCACGCCGGCGATGGGCGAGGAACGCAGCCCAGAGCGCGGGTGCAGAAATGCAGAGCGCCCGATTTGTTCTCGCAGATCCGGCGAGGCATTGAGCAAGAACCATTTCTCGCCGTCGCCGCTGACGGCCAGGCTTGCTTGGGAGCGGGGTAGGGCGGCGGGATCCCCGGCGCGCGCCCGGTTGCACGCCGCCGCATTGGAGTTCCACTGGGGAAATCCGCCACCCGCAGCCGCGCCTAGCGCGACTGAATACACAGCAATGGTCTAGGCCTGAATTTCCGCGCTGGCGTAGCTGTTGATCTCACAACCGAGCGAAATCTCAATAACCTTCGGAGTTTTCCAGACCATACGCGTCATCCTGTGTGTGGGTAACAGCCGCGGGTCAACGGGCTTCACAACGACCGCTCCAGCTTAGTGCAGTGCGTGGAGCCTGATCAAGCTTCTGCGCGCAGGCCGCCCCGCGCGGGCTCCCGTGAAGGGAGGGGCGGGCAACGGTACTTGGGCTCGATAAGATCTGCAGCAGAGAAATTCCTCAGTAGTGTCGGCACCCGCGGCACCGCTACGGCGGTCTGCCGTATAGAGCCGATGCGAACACCCAAGCCCGAGGCCCTGCTCGAGCGAGCATTCCGGCTGGCCCGCACCGGATTCACTGCTCCTGAAGTCTGCCGCCGGGCCCGGAAGCAGCGTCCTTGCATGCTTTGGGGCGAGAGGGGTTAGAGTTCGTTGCTTTTGAGCAACGACGCGCACACTTGTAGGCCTTGCTGCACTGTGGTTCGACACGTTGTTCTGTTGCAGTTGAGTTCCTACGAGGGCATTTGCGTGTTGATAGGGGGTGTAACATACAATCGTGCGGGGGTGCCTGATATGGTAGGAGTGTTGTTGAGCTACTGATGTGTTCAGCGCACCTGTCTTTGGGATCGTTCCGTCGAAACGTGTCTCGATCAAAAGGGGGAATTTAATGGAAACGTCATCGCGGTATGAGATGTTGTTTGCGCGCCGCCGATCGCCCGCGCTTGCGGCCCTGACCGCCGCCACGGCGTGGTTGGCGATGCTGGCCGCCCCGGCTCCGCTGCTTGCTCAAACTCAAGCGGTGGCCGTGGAGAAGGTGGGTTCGGAAGGACTCGAGGAAGTCGTCGTCACGGCGCAGTATCGCCAGGAGAAACTGCAGGACACGCCGATCGCGATATCGGTCATCAACGCCGACGAGATCCAGCAGCGCTCCTTCACCCAATCTTACGAAATCGGCTACACGGTGCCGAACGTCTCGTTGAGGCCCGCACAGGCCGCGTTCGGCAACGCCATGACCGCCTATATTCGCGGTGTCGGCCAGAACGACTTCGACCAGGCCTTCGAGCCCGGCGTCGGCATCTACGTGGACGACGTCTACCAGCCATTTACTCTCGGCACGCAAATGGACCTCCTCGACATGGATCGGGTGGAGGTATTGCGCGGCCCGCAGGGCACGCTGTTTGGCCGCGGTTCGATCGGCGGCGTGATCCGCATGATCAGCAAGCAGCCCGAAGGCACGGAAACCGGCTATGCCGAGCTCACGACCGGTTCTTTTAGGCGCGTGGATGTGCGCGCCGGCTACGACTTCAAGCTCTCGGACAATATTTTCGCGCGAGTGGCGGGCGTATCCAAGCAAAGCGACGGTTACCAGAAGGTCTACGATTTCGCCTGCTTGCACCCAGCCCCTCCTGGGGGTGTCTCGCCGCTGGCCGGATACCTGCCGGTCAGAGACCCCAGCCTCGGCAGACACTGCCAGACCGGCACCCAGGGCGGAGAGTCTGTTACGGGCATGCGTGGGCAGTTGCGCTGGATGTTCAATGATGCCGTGGAGGCCAACTTTGCCCTCGATTACGAACGCGACACTTCGGAGGCCAAGGCCGACTCACTCATTGCCATCCAGTACCCGCTCGATCTTTCCGGCCACGTGATCCCCACCAGCGGTTACGCCCTTTGGAATACCGAGTATGCGAAGCACGTGCCCACGCCCACGGCAAACTGGGGTTTTGGAATTCCTTATGACAACCGGTTCATTCCCAAGACACCGTTCGATACTTACGCGACCTACAATGACCCGGCTACGGGACTGACCTTCAATCCGACTTCCGGCCTGGACAAGCTGACCGGTTCAGGCACGCTGGATTGGAAGTTGACGGACAAGATGAAATTGACAGCGGTTGCCGCGTACACGAGTTTGCACTCACAGCTGTCCACCGACGCCGACGCGTCGCCCATGAATTTGCAGACCGCCGGCGGTCAGCAGGACTTCTACTACAGCACCGAGGAACTGCGCCTGAGCGGCAATACCTGGGATCGCTTGGATTGGACGGTGGGACTGTTCTTTTACCAAGGCGCCGCGGAGAATTACGAGACGGTCAGTTTCCCGCCGATCCTGTGGGGCATATTTAGAAACGCGGTCGGCTTACCGGACTTCGTTGCGGCCTCAATCATTGACAGCCCGAGCGGCGCTTACTCGGTCAACACGCGAAACATTGCCGACTCCAATTCGGAGGCAGCCTACGGCAACGCGGTCTTCAGTATCACTGACAAAATGCACCTCACCATGGGTCTGCGTTATTCGAAGGACAAGAAGGATGTCGCCTTCGACAATACCTTTGTCGCCGCACCGATCAACATCGACTTCCACCATACCGACTGGAAGGCGGGGCTCGATTACAAGATCACCGACGGCGTCCTGGTGTACGGGTCGGCCGCCACCGGTTATCGTCCGCCGGCCTACAACCCGCGCCCATTCACGGCCTCCCAGGCTGTGGCGGTCGGTAACGAAGAGATGACTTCGTACGAGTTGGGCATCAAGGCCGATATGCTTGGTAACACTCTGCGCACCAACCTTGCGGTTTTCTATAGCGATTACAACAAGCGCATCGTGCCGATCGGCGGCACTGAGTGTGTGGGTCCGCCGGCCAACGCTACGGATCCTGGTGCGGTGATTGACTCGAACGGCAAGATCTGCTTTGCGACCACTTCGCTGACTAACTATGAGCAGCTTACCGGGGCGCACGTGCAAGGCGCAGAGCTGGAGGTCGCATGGCGACCGGTGTCGGCCCTGTTACTGAACGCTACCTACGGCTATACGGACTGGAGTTCGCCGGACATCGATAACTGCGACTTCAATCAGGACGGCAAGCCGGATCCTGGCATCACCTGCAGTGATCGGCCCACGTACGTGCCCAAGTACAACTGGAGCGGCAGCATTTCGTATGACTTCGCCTTGAGCAATGGTGCGAAGCTGACACCGCGAGGGGATGTCTATGGCCAGAGCGAGATCTGCTCGAGCATCGTGTCCACGCTGTCATGCGCGGCGGCCTACGAGTTGATCAATCTGCGTCTGCAATGGACGAGCCCTAAGGGCGAGTGGTTCGCTGCCGTTGGTGGCACCAACGTGGCCAACAAGACCTACTACCTGAACACCTTCGATCTCACGCCGTTCGGACAAAATACGGTCGAGGGACAGCCGGGTCGGCCGGCGGAATGGTATTTGCAGTTTACCCGCAACTTCTGATCTCTTAAGGCTTGAAGGTGAGCAAGGCGCGTCCGTAGAACGGGCGCGCCTTTTTTTTTGCCACGGGACCGTTGGTCCTTCCGGCTCTGCTTGAGTCGTCCACCTCGAGGAACTGGTTGGCAGCCGAGCGCTTGCTGCGCGCCCGGTGCTGACGCCATTGAGGGCGGGCGCGGAGGATCTTAGGATCTCTCAGCCTGCAACGTCTGGCGATTCCTCCGTGTCGACTTCAGCCAGGACCTCTGCCGCGTAGCGTGGACCACTCACCGTACGCGAATTGATCAAGGCGCCTAGGCGTGCCACGAGGGCGGCACCGGACGTTGTTTTGCTCGCATCCAAGTTCTCTTCCAGGTGCGCAACTGAAGTGGTGCCTGGAATCGGCAGGACGTGTGGGGCACGGTCCAGGAGCCATCGGAGGCTAAGTTGTGCCGGAGTGCAATCGGCCTCCTGCGCCAGTGCCCGAAGCCCCGCCAGCAGCCGCTGATTGGCGGAGTAATGGGGCTCCAGAAACCGCGGCATGCTGCGGCGGATATCGTTCGCTGCAAAGGCCTGTGGATCGTCGATGGCATCAGCCAGAAACCCTCGTCCCAGAGGCGCGAATGCGATGAAGGCGGCCCCGATGGACCGGCTGGCCTCGAGCACTCCCAATTCGGCATTGCGGGACCACAACGAGAATTCGCTCTGCACGGCGCTGATCGGGTGCACCGCATGGGCCTTGAGTAGCGTTTCCTTCGACACTTCGGACACCCCGATATGGCGCACCTGGCCTGCACTCACCAGATCGGCCAGGGCCCCGATACTCTCCTCGATCGGCACCCGCTTGTCCCAGCGGTGCAGGTAGTACAGGTCAATCACCTCGGTGCGCAGGCGCTGGAGCGATTGTCGGCAGGTGTCCTTCAGGGTCTGCGGGCGGCCGTCGATGACGCGTTTGCCGTTGACTCCCGTCATCCCGCATTTGCTGGCCAGGAAGATGCGCTGCCGATGGGGCGCCAGTACCTCGCCGAGCAGCTCTTCGTTGCGCCCGAATCCATACAGCGCCGCGGTGTCGAAGTATTCCACGCCCAGATCCACGGCGCGCAACAGCAACGTCCGGGCGCTGGCGGGGTCGGGTGGGTGGCCGTAGGCATGATTCAGGTTCATGCACCCCAGCCCGATCTCGGCAACTTCGCTCGTGCCGACGCGCCGCCGCTTCACGATCTATTGGACTCCGGCCTCAAGCTGTTGTTGCAAATCGCGCAAGGTCCGGTAGCAGGGGAGCACCTGCGCCACGCTGGCGTTAGGCTCGCGGCGCTCCCGTATTGCGGCAAAGAACTCGCGGTCCTGCAGCTCGATACCATTCATGGACACCGCGACCTTCGAGACGTCGATCTTCTCCTCCTTGCCGTTCACCAGATCGTCGTACCGTGCGATGTAGGTGCCCTGGTCGCAGATGTAGCGAAAGAAGGTACCGAGCGGGCCCTCGTTGTTGAACGACAGCGACAGCGTGCAAAGCGCGCCCGTGTTGCTCTTGAGCTGTACGGACATGTCCATGGCGATGCCGAGGGTCGGATGGCGGGGCCCCTGCAGAGCGTTGGCTTGTATGATCTGCCCGCCTGTCTGGTACCTGAACAGGTCCACGGTGTGCGCCGCGTGGTGCCACAGCAGATTGTCGGTCCAGGAGCGCGGCTCCCCCAGCGCGTTCGTATTGGTGCGGCGAAAAAAATAGGTCTGTACATCGAGCTGCTGGATCCTGACTTCGCCCCGGTCCACGCGTTGGTGGATCCATTGGTGCGATGGATTGAAGCGGCGGGTATGACCGACCATGCACACGAGTCCGGTCTCCTCCTGCAGCCGGGACACCGCCTCGGCATCGGTCCAGCTGTCGGCCAGGGGAATCTCCACCTGCACGTGCTTACCGGCGCGCAGGCACTCCAGGGCCTGCGCGGCGTGCATCTGCGTGGGCGTGCACAGAATTGCGGCATCGACTCCGGGCTGAGCCAGTGCCTCGGCCAGCCGGGTAGTGCAATGTGCAATCCCGTAGCTGGCGGCGACCGCGCGGGTCGCCTCGAGCTCGCGCCCGACCACGGAGACCACCTCGACGCCGCCGATCAGCCGAATGGCATCAAGGTGCTTCCGTCCGAAGGCGCCGGCGCCCGCAAGCACGATCCTCACGCGGCATTCTCCAGGATCAGATGCCCGAGAGCGGTGTTCGATACCGGGACGTGATAGAAGCGATGCACCGTTCGCACGCGCGCGCTCAGGGCCCCGCGCATGATCAGCCACATCACCAGCTCGATCCCTTCCGAGCCGGCCTCGCGGACATACTCGATGTGCGCCATACGCGCCAACGGCTCGGGCTCGGCGATGAGTCGGTCCATGAATTTCTGATCGAACTCCTGGTTGATCAGCCCGGCCCGCGGGCCTTGCAGCTGGTGACTCATGCCGCCGGTGCCCCAGACCTGCACGTTGAGATCCTCGTCAAAGGACTCAATCGCCTGGCGCAGCGCCTGCCCGAGCCGGTAGCAGCGCATGCCGGACGGGGGCGGGTAGAGCACGACATTGACCGCGAAGGGAATCACCTTGCACGGCCAGCGTTGCGGTTGGCCGAACATCAGCGACAGCGGCACAGTCAGGCCATGATCAACGTCCATCTTGTTGACAATGGTCAGGTCAAAGTCGGACTGGATCAGTGACTGGGCCACGTGCGCCGCCAGCTCCGGGTGACCGCTCACCGCCGGCACCGGTCGCGGACCCCAGCCCTCGTCGGCGGGCGAGAACTGCTCGGCACAGCCGATGGCAAAGGTCGGCACGATGTCCAGGCTGAACGCCGAGGCGTGATCGTTGTATACCAGCAGCACAACGTCGGGTTTTTGTTCGGCAATCCAGCGTCTGGAGAATTCGTAGCCTGCAAACACCGGCGCCCAGTACGGTTCCCGGGTCTTGCCCAGATCCATGGCCGCACCGATCACGGGCACGTGCGTGGTGCTGACACCGGCTGTGACGCGCGCCATCAGCTCTTCTCCCCGGTATGGCGGTTGCCGGCGGGCGAGCGCCCACCGGCCAACATCATCGCGGCGTACGCTTCCTGGGTGAGCCCGGTCATCGAGGCCGCGGTGTACTGAAAGCTCTTGCCGTCGGTGGAGAACAGTTTCGAGAGAAAGTAGATGTTGGCGCCCAGAGAAATCATGCGATTGTAGTCGCGCGCCAGCACCGCCAGTTTTTGTTCCTCGCTCATCGGCCACTCGTCCAGGTAGGCGCGCTCACTTGCCTTGAAGCGCGTGCGATTGTCGGATTTCATGAGCGACATGCAGAACATGTTGAGGTGATACCCCCGTCGGGCCTGCTCGGCGTCGAAGATCGTGGTGCCGGGAACGTCCCGATACGGTTTATCAAGTGACATCGCTTACTCCGGGGTGCCCCAGTACAGCTGCATGGGATTGTCCACCAACAGGCGCCGCTGCAGCTCGGCCGTGGGCGCAATGCGGGGAATGAAATCTACCAGATCGCCATCGTCCGGCATGTAGGCTTTAAGGTTGGGATGGGGCCAGTCGGTGCCCCACAGCACCCGGCCGGGAAACTCCTCCACCAGCTTGCGCGCGAAGGGCACGACGTCGTCGAAGCCGGGAGGCCCCCGCAGCGACAGCCGTTCCGGGCAGGTCACCTTGCACCACAGATCGTCACGCTCCCGCATGAGCCTTAAAAATAATGCGAATTCCGGACCGTCCACGGGCTTGCTGACATCCGGTCGCCCCATATGGTCGACGAGCAGCGGTGCAGGGAGCGAGGCGAGAAACGCATACAGCTCAGGCAGGTCGGCCGCCTCAAAGTAGATGACGACGTGCCATCCCATCGGCGCCACTCGCTTGGCGATGTGCTCGAGCACATCGCGCGGGGTAACATCAACCAGACGCTTGACGAAATTGAAACGCACACCCCGGATGCCGGCGGCATGGAGCGCCCGCAGTTCGCTGTCGCTGATATCGGCGCGCACCGTGGCGACGCCGCGCGCCCGACCCCCCGAAGACTCCAGGGCGTCGGTTACCGCCCGGTTATCCGCGCCGTGACAGGTCGCCTGGACAATGACGTTCCGGGAAAATCCCAGCCGGTCGCGAAGCTGCCACAGTGCCCATTTCGAGGCGTCGCAGGGAGTGTACTTGCGCTCGGGGGCATAGGGGAATTTCGCGCCGGGACCAAAGACGTGGCAGTGTGCATCCACCGCCCCGGCCGGCAGCACAAAACGCGGCCGGGACGGATTGGGGTGATAGGGGAGCCAGTTGGCGTCCATGGAGAAGGGACCCGACGCCGCGTTGCTGGCGTAGGGAATCCCGGCCGGTGCGCCCTCACTGCTCACAGACCCCGGGTCCGCAGCCGTGCATCGAGCCGTGGATAGATGCGCCGCGCGTTCAATTCAAAGATTCGCCGCTTGTCGGCTGCGCTCAATGGCAGCGCGTCGATATAGCGCTTGGTGTCGTCGAAATAATGACCGGTCTCAGGGTCAATGCCACGCACCGCGCCGACCATTTCCGAGCCAAACACGATGTTCTCAAGATCAATCACCTTAACCAGCAGATCGATCCCCGGCTGGTGGTACACGCAAGTGTCGAAATAGACGTTTCGCATCACGTGCTCGCGCAATGGCGGGCGCTTGAGCATGTCGGCGAGCCCGCGGTAACGGCCCCAGTGGTAGGGCACGGCGCCGCCGCCGTGGGGAATGATGAAACGCAATGCCGGAAAATCCTTGAACAGATCGCCCTCGATGAACTGCATGAAGGCCGTCGTGTCGGCATTGATGTAATGCGCGCCGGTGGCGTGAAAGTTCGCATTGCACGATGAGGACACGTGCACCATGGCCGGCACATCCAGCTCGACCATTTTCTCGTAGAACGGATACCAATGCCGATCGGTGAGCGGCGGTGAGTTCCAGTGGCCGCCCGAGGGGTCGGGGTTGAGATTGCAGCCCACAAATCCAAGCTCGACGACCGTGCGTTCGAGCTCGGCGATGGAGTTTTCAATGGGCACGCCGGGCGACTGGGGCAATTGGCACACGCCGACAAAATTCTCTGGATACAGATCGACCACCCGCTTGATCAGGTCGTTGCAGGCCCGCGACCAGGCCAGCGATACCGCTTCGTTGCCGATGTGATGGGCCATCGCCGAGGCACGCGGGGAGAAGATCGTCAGATCCGCACCGCGCTGGCGCTGCAGCTTGAGCTGGTTGGACTCAATCGACTCGCGGATGGCATCGTCGCTGATCTGTGCGGGCCGGGGTGCCGGCCTTCCCGGGTCGTTTAGCCAGGCGAGCTGTTGGTCGCGGAATTTCTGGTGGGCCTCGGGCGCCGTGGTGTAGTGCCCGTGACAATCAATGATCATCATCGGAAAGACCCATCCCAGGCGGCGTGCGGCACAAACACTTCCCCGTGCATCAGCTTTCGAGCGGTACGGACCAGGGCGGAGCGCTGGATGGTGAGGCGATCGCCATCGGTCGTGACGCTCATATCGACGGTAAAGAAGCCGCTCGGGTGCTCGATATCCAGGCGTCGCTCGCGTCCCGCACCGCTCATGGCCGCCAGCTGTGCCGCGACCGAGCCGGGCAGGAGGCAGGCGGTTGCGACGCTTACCGCGCCGAGCACCCCGATGGCTTCGTGTACGCGGTGGGGAATGAAGGTGCGGGTATTCAATGCGCCACCGTGGCGGGCCGCGGACACCAGCGATATCTTGGGCACCGTCTTTCGGGCCACATCGCCGAGATTCATGCGTGGTCCCAGCATCAGCCGCAGGCCCTCCACCCGGGCTTTGAGCGCCGCATCGGCCTCAAGCTCCTCGGGACTTTCCTCGCCGGTCTTGCCCAGATCCGTGGCACGCAGGATCACCACCGGCATGCCGTTGTCGATGCAGGTCACCTCGATCCCGTCGATCCGGTCGAGCACCTGGCCGGTGGGCAGCAAGGCCCCGCAGCTCGAGCCGGCAATGTCGAGAAAGTCGATCACTATGGCCGCGGCGGTTCCCGGTACGCCGTCGATCCGTGCGTCGCCTTCGTACTCGACCCTTCCGCCCGGAGTCGGCACGTGCGACACCGCCACGCTCGCCGTGTTCACCATGTGTATGCGCACCGGAGTGCTCGCCGGTAGGGCAGCGACCAAGCCATTTTCGATGGCCCAGGGACCGACTCCCGCCAGCAGGTTGCCGCAGTTTTGCGCATCGCTCACCTCCGCGCGCTCGACGACGACTTGCAGGAACAGATAGTCGACATCTGCATCCGCGCGCGTGGCCGGGCCGATGAGTGCGACCTTGCTGGTCAGGGGGTGGGCGCCGCCGACCCCGTCGATCTGCCGCACATCAGGTGAGCCCATGGCCGCCAGCAGCACCCGATCGCGGGTGGCGCGATCGCGGGGTAGGGCGTCAATGTGGAAGTACAGCCCCTTTGAGGTGCCCCCGCGCATCAGCGTGCAGGGTATGGCAGTGAGCATCGGCGCCTACTCTCGCGCTGCTATTCGGCCGGCAGATCGTCAATATAGCGCAGCCCACGCTGCGCGAGCTTCTCGCGCATGGCGTAGATGTCCAGCCCCAGCTCCCCGGCTTGCAGCCGGGCCCGCACGGCGGCTTCCTTGGCCTCTCGTTCCACCGACTTACGCAGCGCGGTTTCGGCCGCCCGGCGCGGCACCACGCACACACCGTCGTCGTCGGCGACGATGACATCCCCGGGATGAATCAGCGCGCCGGCGCACACCACCGGCACATTGACACTGCCTAGTGTTTCCTTGACCGTGCCTTGCGCGGAGACCGACTTCGACCACACCGGGAAGCCGATACTTTCCAGCTCCCGGGTGTCGCGCACGCCGGCATCAATGATGAGTCCAAGCACGCCGCGCGCCTTGAGCGAGGAGGCCAGCAGCTCGCCGAAATAGCCGGCGTCGGAATACGAGGTCGGCGCCACCACCAGCACATCGCCCCGCTGGCACACCTCAACGGCCACGTGGATCATCCAGTTGTCGCAGGGTGCGGCGCTGACGGTGATGGCCGGTCCCACGATGTGTGCGCCGCTGTAGATCGGTCTCATGCCGGGTGCGAGCAGTCCGCTGCGGTCCTGGGCCTCGTGCACGGTGGCCACGCCGAATGAGGACAGCTTGGCGAGGACCTTGGCCTCGGGACGGTGGATATTGCGGTACACGGTGTTCATTTACAGCCCTCAGGAGCCTACCGGCGCTGGACGGGGTTTTCGCCTCTAGCGCAGATCCTACCGCAATTGCATCGGCGATCGGGATAGCCGCCGGGCAAGCCGCGGCACGCACCCATCGTCATTAGCGCGACGGTTGCCCGCTCGCCGCTTGGGACGCTATTCTCATTGCCACGGCGGCGGCCCGCCGTCGCGCCTGCGCGCACCCTGGCCGCGAGACCGATTGCGAACCGGTGGCCAGCTTTGTGGTTCCACGGACCGGTCAGCGGAGTCGTACATGCGCGCGGCAGTGTTTTACGGACGCGAAGATCTCAGGCTGGAATCCGTCCCCGAGCCGCAACCGGGGCCGGGCGAGGTCAAACTGCGCGTCCTGTACAACGGTATCTGCGGCAGCGACCTGCTGGAGTACTACGACGGCCCGGTCACAACGCGCACCACGCCGCATCCGCTGACCGGCATCGCCAATCCGGTGATCCTGGGGCACGAACTGTGCGGAGAGGTGGTGGCAGTGGGCGAAGGCGTGACGGATCTCGAGTCCGGGCAGCTGGTCGCGGTCGAACCGCTCGAGACTTGCGGGCACTGCCTGTACTGCGGGTCGGGCCAATACAACCATTGCCCAATGGTCGCCTTTCATGGGTATAACCGGGCCGGAGGCGGCCTTGCCGAATACACGGTGGTCAAGCGCGGCATGGCGCACGCCTTGCCGGCAGGGATGAGTGCGCTGCAGGGCGCCTTGATCGAGCCGCTCGGCATCGCCTGGCACACCGCCACGCGCTGCGCGGTGGAGGCGGGCCAGACGGTGGCGATTCACGGTGCGGGGCCGATCGGCGTGGGCGTGTTCTTGACACTGCGCCGGCGCGGTGTGGAGTCCATTATTGTCGAGCCCTCGCCCGCGCGCCGCGCGGTGCTGGCGAACCTCGGGGCCCGATGGCTCATCGACCCGGCTAGCGGCGATGTGGTCAGCGCGATTCGCGACCTGACCGGCGGGCGCGGCGCGCACGCCTCTGTGGATGCCGCAGGTGTGCCTTCGGCCTTTCGCGCGATGCTGCTCGGGACGCGCATTGACGGCACCGCGGTGGTGGTCGCAATCCACCACCACCCGCTTGTAATCCCCCCGTTCGACCTGCTGATGCCCGAAGTGAAGCTCACTGGAGTGGCCATGTCAGTCAACGCGTTTCCGAGCGTGATTGCCGAGATGGCCCGGGGCAGCTACCCGCTGGACGGGTGGGTGGAGACGATCCCGTTTGAGGGCGTGGTTCACCAGGGCATCGAGCGCCTTAGAGCCCATCAAGGCATGAAGCTGCTGGTCAGCGTGGCTGCTACGGCGCCTCGAGCCCACTGAGGCAGGAGCAGCCCGCTGCCGTGCCAGGCTTGCAAGCCTCGTGAGTTGAGCCGCCAGGCACCCGTAATTCGAAACCCGGTGCGGGGCGCGGGCGGACGCAGGAGCTGATTTTTCAAGGAGTAAGCGTGTGAAGATCGGGGAATTGTTCAAGGTCGAGGGGCTGGGCGTGCTGGTGACCGGGGGCGCCAGCGGGCTGGGTCTGGCCTATGCCGAAGCCCTGGCGGAGAACGGCGCGCGGGTCACCGTGCTCGATGTAGACGCTGAGCGGATAGCCGCCGAAACCAAGCGCCTGCGCTCGCTGGGCTACGCCGTGCGGGGCGAAGTCCTCGACGTCCGGGATCACGGCGCGCTGGATCGCGCCTTCGACGCCGCCGTCGCGGCGCACGGGCGCCTCGATGTGGTGTTTGCCAACGCGGGCGTCGATTCGGGCCCCGGCTTCGTGGGCAGCTGGGCCGGATCTGAGCGCGCCCGCAATCCGGAAGGCGCGCTGGAAACATATACCGATGAGCGCTGGGGCCGCGTCATCGACGTGAATCTGACCGGAATATTCGCGACCCTGCGGGCGGGAGCCCGACACATGAAGCCACAGCGATCAGGACGGCTGATCGTGACCACCTCCGTCGCCGCCTACCAGTGCGAGCCCGCGATCGGTTCGGCCTACATGGCGGCCAAGGCAGGAGCCACGCACCTGATGCATTGCGTCGCTCAGGAATTGGCGGCGTATAACATTACGGTGAATGCGATCGCGCCGGGGTTTTTCGTGACCAACATCGGTGGCGGTCATGCCAAGAATCCGGCCACGCAGGCCGCGATGGCCAAGCTCGTGCCCATGCACCGGGTGGGATTTCCGGAGGACATCAAGGGACTGGCCTTGTTCCTCGCCTCTCCGGCCTCTGCCTACCTCACGGGACAGCAGATCTCCATCGACGGAGGCTGGGTGCTCGGCGCAGTCGATTGAGACGGGTGCCGCGGCGTTATCAGCAGAATTAGTGACCCCGCCCACTGCGCTCTAAGCCGGGCCGTCCTCATCACGCGGAGCCAGGCAGATCTCGAGCAGCACCGGTTTTGGGTTTGAAAATGCGCTCGCAAGTGCACCGTCGAGCTCGGAGGCGCTTGCAACCTGCTGGGCCTGTACACCGTGTCCGCGTGCCAGTGCACAGAAGTCCAAGTGGGGCAGTTCAGTACCCGGCACTTTGGGCAGCTTGAAGTGGCGGCCAAACTCGACCAGCCCGTAGTAGCTCCGATTGTTGATGATGATGAACACGACCGGGAGCCCCAGCTCGGCCGCTGTCCACAGCCCCTGGATCGAATACATGGCCGAACCGTCGCCGAGCAGGCCGATGATCTTGCGACCTGGACGGCCAAGGGCCACCCCGACCGCTGCGGGCAGCCCGTGGCCCAGGCCACCGCTGGCGCAGGTGTAAAAGGAGTCCGGCTCCTCCATGGGCAGGTAGTCCTGCATGGCACCGCGACTGCTGGGCGCTTCTTCCACGATGATCGTTCCGGCCGGCCTCAAGGCCGCGATCCGCTGCATCAGGTAAGCCTCGGTCAAGCGCTCCGCGCCAGGCGCAGGAGCGATCGATCGAGGCGGAGGGGGTCTGCGCGCCGGAGCGGTCTGATCGAGCAGGGCGGCAATGCCGAGGCGCAGATTGGTGACCACCGACATACCTACGGCCGCCCAGGCCGCCGCGGCCGGATCATCAGTCAACTGGATCAATGTGGCCCCTGGCGGAAGCGCCGGCCCCTGTGGAGATTCGACATGGTAGGTAAAGACCGGGGCACCCAGCACCAGCACCAGGTCGGATCCCTCCAAGCGCTCGATCACGGAGACCCGATCCGGGGGCAGGAATCCCGCGAACAAGCGATGCTGCTCCGGAAAACTATTGCGCGATGAGCGCGGGCTCACCCAGACCGGCGCCTGATGGCGCTCGGCCAAGGCGATCACTTCGTCCCAGGCACCATCGCGCGCCACCGAGGCGCCCACGACGATGACCGGATGGCGCGCCGCAGTCAGTGCGGCGGCGGCCCGGGCCAGAAGCTCGGGATCACCGGCCATCGCGCTGCTGACCGTGCGCGCTTCAATGGGCGCACACAGTCGGTCCCAGTCATCGACCGGAACAGAGACAAAGGTCGGGCCGCGCGGGGGTTGCATGGCGGTGTAATACGCCCGGGCAATCGCGGCCGGAACGTCTTCGGCACGCGCCGGCTCGCAGCTCCATTTGACGTAGGGCTTGGGCAGGCTGGGCGCCTGCTCAGAGTATAAAAAGGGCTCAAGCGACAACATGGACCGCGCCTGTTGGCCAGCGGTAATCAGCAGTGGCGACTGGTTCCTGTAAGCGGTGAAAATGCTGCCGACCGCGTGGCCGACGCCGGCGGCCGAATGAAGGTTGACCAGGGCGGCGTGGGAGCGAGTTTGCGCGTAGCCGTCGGCCATGGCCACGACCACCGATTCCTGCAGTCCCAGCACGTAGCGAAAATCCGCCGGGAAGCCGCGAAACATCGGAATTTCGGTCGAACCGGGATTGCCGAACACCGTCGTGAGTCCAAGGGAGCGCAACAGCGCAAAGCTGGCTTCACGCACGGTCGGCAGCTTGGGTGCAGCCATGACGTGCTTCGCGCGTTTAGGCCGGAAACTGCGCGCGCGTGCTCGCGGCCACGCGCTGCGTTAACTGCTCGAGCGGCCAGTCGCGCATCTTGGCGTTCAGGACTTCGATGCCCCACGGTCCCTGGTAGCCGGCATCCAGCAGCGTGCTGACAAATCCACGCACGTCGAACTCACCCTCGCCGCACAGCTGGCGATGATTGATCGTTTCCTCGTGCAACTCGAGCGAAGATTTGAGCAAGCCATCATTGAGCTCGATTCCGCCCAGATATCGCGCGGGTATGCGCGCGACGTCGGCGAATGGTATGCCTAGTTTGACCACGTGCCACAGGTCGATGATGATCCCGCCGTTCTGGGCATTCGCGCCCTCGACTAGTTCCAATGCGCCTGCCAGGGTGTGGATATTCGCGAACGGCATGAGTTCGAACTGGATGCGCGTGCCGTGTTGAGCGGCTTCTTCGCACAGCGCCCCGAAGGCGTCGATGAGCTGCCTCATCGGGCAGGGCGTGTTGACGAAGTCGCCCACCTTGATGTGGCGCGCGCCGAGCGCCGCGGCAGCTTCGAGCAGCAGGCGCTTGCGCTCGTCGCAGGCGGCCTTGCGCTCGCCCTCCTTGAACCACCAGTCCACGAGAAACTCCAGCTCGACGTGGGCCATGCCGTGATCCTCGAGGATCTTGCGCATCTCGGGCAGTGACTGGCTCTTCAGGGTGTGCTCCAGGTCCGCGTGCCAGATGCCAAATCCCGTGAAGCCTGCACGGGCCGCCGCTGCCACCCGGTCCTTGAAGCTATAGACGCTGTATTCATGGTCCGAGTGCGGCCAGGCACCCCCGGCGATGGACCAGTAGGACGCGAGCAGTTGCACTTGTTTTGCCATGGGAGCCTCGCTAATGGATCTGCACTATAAGCGTGCCGGCGCTGCTGCGGTGGCCGTGGCGGCGAGCCGTACGGGGGCGGTCTCCTTGAGCAACAGCGCCAGAAGGCAGCCGACGATGGCACACCCGCCCTCGATATAGAGCGGTGCCCGCAAGCTGTAAAGATCTGCGGCCCAGCCGGCCAGCCACGGCCCGGCAACGCCGCCGAGAATCTCGCCCAGGCCCACGACCATGCCCAGCGAGGTCGCGACGTAGCGCGCGGGGATCGTCTCGGACGGAATCGTGCCCATAAACAGCGGAAACGTGCCGCTCGCGGACCAGCCCACAAAGATCAATGCCGCGAGCGCGTAGAGCGATCCATCGAAATACAGTGCCGCGAGCGGCACCAGCAGCCCAATCAGGTTGAAGGTCAGCACCACCGGCCGACGCCCGAAGCGATCCGAGAGGCCGGGGACGATGAAACTGAAGAAAGCCGCCGATAGACCCAGCACGCTCATCAGCAGGCTCATTCCACCGGGCGACATTTGTCGCACCTTGACGTAGTAGAGGGGCAGAAATGCCCAGCCGAGCACCATCCACGCCACCATCACGATGCTCATCAGCATGCACAGCCACATGTTCCGATAGCGCAGCATTTCGCTGGGCTGCATGGCGGCCTCCGACCGGGATGCCCCCGCCGCCGGTGGCGCGCCCTTGGGCTCATGCACGTATCGCGCAATGAGCACCGCCATGATCAGGCCGGGAATTCCGGCGATGAAAAACGATATGCGCCAGCTGGCGGCGGTCGCGATCGCCACCAGGACCAGGGGTGCCGCAAACGAGCCCAGCAGATTGCTTCCGAAGTTTTGTAGCACGCCCATGTTGTGCCCGCGCCTTGCGTGGGATGACTCGACCGCCAGGAGCGACTGGGCGACGGGCAGAAACGGGCCCTCGGCGAGCCCCATCAACATGCGCACCAGAAACAACGCCAGGAAGGAGCCGGCCAGGCCCGAGAGGAAGGAGCACAGGGAAAAGGCCACCACGGTCACCAGCAGGATGATTTTCCGGCGACCGGTCCGGTCGGAATACGCCCCGCCGAGGAACGCGGCAATGGCCCAGGTGAAGGACAAGGCGGAGGCGACGAGTCCCACCTGTTTGTTGGTGAAATGCAGCTCCGCCGAGATGAACGGCATCAGGTAGTTGACCGCATTGCGGTCAAAGAACAGGAAGCCGAAGGTGACGCCGAGCACCCAGATCAGGCGGTTTTCATATTTCATCGCGCGAATTCCACCTCAGTTCCTGGTGTGGCGTGTGAACGGTCCCCGGGGGGCGGGAACGAGAATTGCCCTGCTCGGGTCCGCCGCCACAATCGGTCCCTTGCGCCTTGGGCCCCGACTGTACGCGACGCCCATGCGCCCTGCCTTCGCTCGACGGCCACGCGCCGTTCGCTGTTGGTCGAGTCCGGTCTGAGGGATCGATGGAAGCTCATGTGCTGTAACGCGGGCCGCCCGCTGGCCTTGTCGTGTCCGCGGCAATGATACGGGAATACGAACGCGCCGCGCCGCTTAGGGTGGGGGCCTCGCTGGCCCCGAGGCGGCGTCGATCATTTAGGCTCTCGCGGGGGGAAGCCATGATAGGGATAGCGAAGCAGCCGGGCGGGCTGCGTGCGAGAATCGGGATCTGGATCGAGCGGGCATGAACGATCTGAACAAAACTACCATGAACCGCCGGCGCTTCGTGCAGTCGGCCACAGGCGTGCTGACCGGAGTGCTCGGCGCGCTCAGCCCGCTGGCCGCGCTGCTGCCCAGTCGCACCTGGGCCGTGGACATGCACGCTTTGACCGCCGAGCAGGCCGCCACGCTGCTGGCGGCGACGCGAACGATCGTGCCGCACGATGGGCTCGACGACGCCGCCTACGCGCTGGTGGTGTCCGCCCTGGATACCGACGCGGCGGGCAGCCCGGAGACTCGTGCGATGCTGGTGTCGGGTATTGCATCGCTCGGCGCAGACTTCGGTGCGGCGCCCGAATCCGAACGCGTTGCCCGGCTCAAGGCCGTGGAATCAGGCCCGTTCTTTCAGAACGTCCGCATTAAGACCCTGCTGGTTCTGTACGACAACCCAATCACTTGGGCGCACTTCGGCTATCAGGGTGAATCTTTTTCAAAGGGCGGTTACCTGCTGCGCGGCTTTAACGACCTCAAGTGGCTACCGGATGTGCCGATGGCGGCGAGCGGGCCGGTGCCAGTCACATGAGCAATCGGGCCACCCGTCGAGCGAGGCCTGATGGCGCGCATTGACGCAAATGACGCCGGAGCAGTGGTCATCGTCGGGTCCGGTGCCGGCGGGGGAACGCTGGCCCACGAGCTCACGCATCGTGGCCTCAAGGTGGTGCTGTTCGAGGCCGGCCGGCGCCAGTCGGCGGCTAGCTTTTCGCAAAATCCCGGTGAAGCCTTCCGACAACTGACCTGGCTGGAGCCGCGCTCGCAAAGCGGCACCTGGGGAGCGGTTCAGACCTCCCCGACCATGCCGGCCTGGCACTGCCGCACCGTCGGGGGCACCACCGTGCATTGGACGGCGGCTACCCCGCGCCTGCAGGACTACGAGATCCGCGCGCGCACCACCTATGGCGATGTTCCCGGCACCTCCCTGGCCGACTGGCCCATCGACTATCCGGAACTCAAGCGCTGGTATGTGGCCGCCGAGAAGCGCATGGGTGTGACCCGCCGCAACGGGAATCCCGGAATGCCGGCCTCGAACAATTTCAAGGTCATGTATGCCGGAGCACGCAAGCTCGGTTACAAGCGCGTGCACACCAACTATCTGGCGATCAACACACGTGTGCGTGACGGCCGGGGACTTTGCATACAGCAGGGCTTTTGTGCGCAGGGCTGCAAGACCGACGCCAAGTGGAGCACGCTCGTCACCGAGATACCTCGCGCCGAGGCGACCGGGCGCCTGGATTTGCGCACCGAGTGCCTGGTGACGCGCATCGAGCACGACGCCAAGGGTCGCGCCAGCGCGGTGCTTTACCGCGACGCCCAGGGCGCCGAACAACGCCAGAAGGCGCGCTTTGTGTGCGTCGCCGGAAATGCGGTCGAGACCCCGCGTCTGCTGCTGCTGTCCGAATCGGCGCGCTTTCCACACGGTCTGGCCAACGGATCGGACCAGGTGGGGCGCAACTACTGCCACCACGTGCTGGGTTTTGTCTGGGGCATCTTTGATAAACCCGTGAGCATGTGGCGCGGCGCGATCCTGGCCGGAGTGGTCGAGGACGAGAGTGTCGATAATCGCCAGCGCGGCTTCGTCGGCGGCTACCACCTGGAACTGGCGATGCTCGACTTGCCCACCTTGCCTTTGATCGGGCTGCCCTATGGGTGGGGACGGGAGTTTTCCTCGATCATCGACAATTACGGGAATATGGCGGGCATGCTGATCAATGGCGAGGATCTACCGCGAGCCGACAATCGAATCACGCTGTCCTCCACACTCAAGGATCCTTACGGCCATCCGGTCGCACACGTGCACTGCGACGAGCATCCCAATGACATCGCGCTGCGCAAGCACGCGCAACAACAGGGCCAGCGAATCTACGAAGCGGTCGGCGCCAAGCGCGTGGTATTCAGCTCGACACCGCCCGCCACTCATCAGATGGGCACGGCCCGCATGAGCCACGACCCGGCGAGCGGTGTGACCAATTCGTACGGCAGGTCGCATGAGGTGCCGAACCTGTTCATCTGCGATGGCAGCGTTTTTGCGTCGGCCGGAGCCGCGAACCCCACGCTGACGATCGTCGCGCTGGTTCTGCGCCAGGCCGAGTACATCGGACGGGAACTGGCGGCGGGCAAGCTCTGACGCTGTTCATTCGCGGTAGGCCACGTATTGCGCCGGCAGTTGGATTTGTGGTGGCCGGCGCGCTACGTTAGGGGCAAATCCACGCAGGGGAGGGGCCGATGGGACAGGTGGGCTTTGGACAACCGGATGACGGCATCATCCAGACGGCGTACGTCGTCGAGGACATCCAGCGTTCGATGGACCACTGGGTCAAGAAACTCAACGTCGGGCCTTGGTTCGTGCTTGATCATTTCGGCGGCGTGGACCCGGTCTACCGCGGCCAGCCTTCGCGGATGGATGTCACCCTGGCCATGAGTTTTTCGGGCCACATGAACATCGAGCTGCTGCAGCCGAATAACGATGCCCCCTCGGTCTATCGTGAGCACATCGAGCGGCGCGGATTTGGCTTTCACCACTGGGGCGTGGCCACTTGGCATTTCGACCGCGAGGTTGCCCGCTACCAGGCCAGCGGCCACGAGCTCGCCTTCCTGGCAGGCGTGCCCAGCGGCGGGCGCGTGGCCTACATGGACACGACCCGCGAGTTGCCGGGCTACGTGGAGTTTATCGAGCTGGGCGGCGCCTTTGAGGAGGTGTTTGGCCGCTTCTACCGCGCCAGCGTTGGCTGGGACGGCAAGGATCCAGTGCGCTCGTTTATTCCCAAGGACTAGGCGACGCTCGTTTGCTCGCGCCGGAATTCGAGCGGTGTCATGGCGAACTTGGCACGGAACACCCGCCCGAAGTGAGTCGGGCTGTTGAACCCATAGTCGAATGCAATCGCGGTCACGGTGCGGCCACGCTGCGCACTGGAGACCAGGGCCCGCGCGCAGGCATCGAGCCGGCGGCGCAAAATATAGCGGGCGACGGTTTCCTCCTGATCGGAGAACAGGTGATGCAAGTAACGCGGCGTCATCCGGCAAGCCGCGGCGATGCGCGAGGGAGTCAGGTCCGGATCGTGCAGGTGCGCTTCGATGAAATTGATGATCCGGATGCGATGTGCAGTGGCGAGCGAGGAGCAGTCGCTGCGCGCCCGCGGGATATCGGCATAGGCCGCACCGAGCAGGTCGAGGATCGCCACGCTGACTCGTTCGGCGGCCGATTCCTCGAAGGCGTGATGGCATTCTGTCCAATAACTTCGCAGGAACGAAGAGAGCAGGGAGCCCACCCCCGAGGAGGCCTGCATCGGAATCGCCACCAGGCACTCCGGGCTGGCAATGTGGCGGCGCAGCTTCGCGTCCGGAATGCCCAGCACCAGCATGCAGTTCATGCCAGGGAAAATAATGTCGTAGTGGCGCGTGGTGTCGCAGAGCGTGAAGTCCCCGGCCCGCAGCACAGCCTCGCGCCCATCCTGGCGGTTGATGCTTTCGCCGTAGAGCTGCAGATGCAGGAAAAACAGCGAATTGCGGGTCCGGGCGACGTGCGCACGGGAGTGGCGTACCGTCTGGGCTTCCGAGTGCACTTCGGCAAGGGACATGTCGCCGATCGAGGTTCGGGCAATCGAGCCGTTAAACGTGCGAATATCGGCCGGATCCGACACCAGCGGAGAAAAACTCTCGCACGCGCGGTCATTCCAGTACGCCAGCTTGCGACGCGGGTCGAGCCCGGCGGTGGTGAACGACACGATCTGTGACATCCTATACCCCTTCGACAACCGCGCCATTTTATCTCGGATTGAGAGGTTTATACGAGCCTGTGATCGGGTCGCACCCCCACCTCTAGGGAATCGGACTACAACGCGCGGTCATCGGACGGCGCGAGTTGGTATTTTCTGGGGCTTGGCCTGAGCCCATTCATGCGCGGCCGCCCGCGCCCAGCGAACCCTCGACACCCAGGCCGGTGTCGCGCGGACCGATCGACGCAAGCTTATGTCGCAACAGGATCCACGAGAATTGCTGGCGACGCACCCGATGCGGCCGGCGCAGATCGCTGTCGTTGCTATCACCATTGCGCTGTGCGCGCTCGATGGGTTCGACGTGCTCGCCATCAGTTTTGCTGCGCCCGGCATTGCCCGCGAATGGGGCATCGACCGGGCCGCCCTGGGCATCGTGCTGTCGATGGAATTGATCGGCATGGTGATCGGATCGGTCGCAGTGGGTGGATTGGCCGACCGCATTGGCCGACGCGCTACGGTGCTCGGCTGCCTTGTCCTCATGGCGCTGGGCATGGCCATGGTGAGCAGGAGCGGCGACCTCGTGACTCTTTCAGTGTGGCGAGTCGTGACCGGGCTGGGCATCGGCGGCATGATCCCGGCGCTCAACGCCATCGCTGCGGAGTTCTCCAACGCCCGGCGCCGCGACCTGTGCGTCTCGCTGATGTCGATCGGCTACCCCCTCGGTGCGCTGACCGGGGGTTCGGTCGCGGCACTGCTGCTCCGGCACAGCGACTGGCGCTCGGTGTTCGAATTCGGTGCGCTTATGAGCGCCGCGTTGTTGCCTGTCGTGTTCCTTTGGGTGCCGGAATCCGTGGCCTGGTTGTGTCAACGCCCGGCACCGGAAGCTCTGCGGCGTCTCAACCACACCCTAGCGCGGCTCGGTTACGGCCCGGCCGCATCGCTCCCCGCCGCGACCATGGCGCACAAGGCATCGCTGGCGGGGATCTTTCAGCGGGAAATGCGGGCCACCACGCTGCTGGCAACGCTGGCCTATTTTCTGCACATCATGACCTTCTACTTTCTGGTCAAGTGGGTCCCGAAGATTGTCGTCGACCTCGGCTTCGCACCGGCCGCTGCGGCTGCCGTGCTGGTGTGGGCCAATGTCGGTGGGCTCACGGGCGGCACGGTACTTGGCTTGCTTTCGTCCCGCTTTAGCCTCAAGCGGATGACCATTGTGCTCATGCTCGCCTCGACGCTGATGCTGGCCGTATTCGGCAGCGGCTGGTCCGACTTGCACCACTTGTGCCTGATCTGCGCAATGACCGGATTTTGCACCAACGGCGCCGTCGTCGGGATGTTCGCGATCCTGGCTCGCGCCTATCCCGCGGCGACACGCGCCACCGGCACAGGATTTGCCGTGGGTATCGGGCGTGGCGGGGCGGTCCTGGCGCCGATCATCGCCGGCTTTCTGTTCCGCGCCGGCCACGGGTTGCAGTTCGTCGCGCTCGTCATGGGCACGGGCTCACTGTTGGCGGCGGTCGCGCTCGCCATGATGCAGGTCAAGCCGCCGTGGACCGCGGCCGCCGAGTAGTGTCCCGCATTGGCGCCCGCAGCGCGTGGCGTGATCAGGAAGGCGTCTTGGAAGGCTGGCGATCCCATTGCTTGGTTCCGGAATCCTCTCCGGCGACGGAGTACAGGACCTGTGCATTGCGGGTCTTCTGGAAGTCCGCAAGTGATTGTCCGCGCATGGCGGCGTAGATGTGAAGATTTGTGGTCCCCACCGCGGCCCCGAGCTTCTCCAACAGGAAGAAGATCACTCCGTAGTGAATGAGCGCGCGCCAGTCCCGCCGGCGCAGCAGGTCGCGCTCCTCCTCGGACAGTTCCGCGGCCGCGAACGAGGCTTCGGGATCGGCCAGAAAGCCGCGGCGAAACTCCGGCTCGGTCAGGCGATGTAAAAACCGATTGAGGCGGTAGGCCTTCACACTGCGATCGAGCGTGAATGGATAGGTGCCCTCGAGCTTCTCGATGCCGGCCCACTGCTTTCCGATTCGAGCGCGATAGTCGGCGACGGACTCTTCGAGCGGATCATCGGAGTCGTTTTCGAATATTAAAGTCGCGATTGGCGTCATCGATGGCAGGTAGTACGCCTGGTGCAGTTTTTTCACTTTCCTGGACAACGCGCCACGCATCACGAGCCACATCACGACTTCCGAGCCCTCAAAACCGCCGCGTTCGGCGTACTCGGCGATCGTCAAGCGCGTCAGGGCCTCGGGATCCTTCTCCAACAGATCCAGGAATTCCATATCCCACGGGGTGTTGTTGAACCCGCAGCGCTCCCCGTGCACCTGATGAGACAATCCACCGGTGCCGACCACGGCTACCTTGATATCCTCCGGAAAACTCTCGATCGCCTTGCGCAAGGATTTTCCAAGGCTGTAGCAACGCTTCGCGGATGGAATCGGAAACTCGAGCACGCCAACCTGCAGGGGCACGATTGCCCCGGGCCAGTTGGGCTCGTGGGGCCACAGCACCGACAGTGGCGAGAAACAACCGTGATCGAGTCCGAGGCCCTGGAAATACGACAAGTCAAACTCGTCGGCCACCAGCCCATTGGCCAGATGCTGCGCGAGCTTCGGATGCCCCTTGACCGGCGGCAAGCGTCGCGCCCCGCCGCCTTCGTCGGCGGGCCGGTATTCGCTCCCCACCCCGAGGGCAAACTGCGAGTAGTGATCGAGAGAAAAAGAAGTGATGTGGTCGTTGTAGATGAGAAGGAGTACGTCGGGCCGCTTTTGGGCCAGCCACGCCTGCACGGGCTTATAGGCCTCGAAAATGGGCGCCCAAACCGGATCGCTCTGCTTATGGGTGTCCAGTGCGAAGCCGATCGTCGGCGTGTGGGATGTGGCGATTCCGCCTACGATCGTGGCCATGGTCGTCTCTCCGCGTAATTCTCTGGATGGCAACTTCCCCGGGAGCTTCGTCACGGGGCGCTTCGCAGCATAATTAGCAAGTTTGGCGCATGTCGAGGGCTTTTGCGCGCCGGGTATCGGGCGCGTGGCCCGATCGCCGATCGGCTTGCGCCAGAACGCCCTGGGATAGAAACTGGACGGCAAGCGGATCCGATGCCCGCCGTCCGCTCGAACCGCATGCTTCGCGGAATCCGCTCCGTGCATGAACGTTGGGTATAGCATCGGCTTGATGCGCTGCAGTCCTAGAATGGCAGCTGGCGCTTGCGGGAGGAATGGTGGCGACGACTTTCGATCTTTCGGGGAAATCGATCCTGATTACCGGGGCGGGGCGAGGGCTGGGCCGCGCGCTCGCGCTCGGAGCCCGGCAGTCCGGTGCCTCGGTCACCGCGTTCGATCTTAATGCCGACGCACTCGATGAGCTGCGTAAGGCGCAGCCATCGATTGCCACGCAGGTGGTGGATGTGGTGGATCGGGCGGCCTTTGCGGCGGCGGCAGCCCGGATCGGCCGGATTGACGCTGTGGTCAACAATGCCATGCTGATTCGCTACGATCCCATCGAGGCGGTGGATGAGGCCACTCTCGATCGGATGCTGGCCATCGGCATCAAGGGCGCGGTCTGGGGTGTGCAGGCGCTGCTGCGGCACATGGATCCGGCGGTGGGCGGCGCGGTGCTCAATCTGGCCTCGCCCACGGCCGAGCGCGGCTTCCCGACCACCGCCGTCTACAGCATGGTGAAAGGCGCGATGGGCACTCTGACTCGAACGCTGGCCGCCGAACTTGGGCCGCGGCGCGTGCGCGTCAACGCCCTGGCCCCCGGCTCGATCCCGACACCGGGGGCCGTGGCCATCACGCCGCAGGAGGAATACGAGCGGCGCGCGACGCGCATACCATTGCGCCGACTGGGACGGGAGGACGATGCCACATTCGCTTCGCTGTACCTGTTAAGCGATGCCGCGTCGTTCGTCAGCGGGGAAATACTGCACGTGGACGGCGGGTTCCTGGCCTCCGCCTGAGAGCGCAGCTCGTGACTCACCGGATATTTGCGGTCCGCTACGGACACCTTGATCGCACCAGCGATCTGAACTTCCTTGGCGGTGACGATCATGCCACCCTGATGCCGCTCGACTATTACGTGTGGGTGATCAAAACCGATGAGCGCACCATCGTGGTGGATACCGGCTTCGATGCCGCCGCCGCCGCCGGCCGCGGGCGCACGCTGGTTCGCCCGGTGGAGCAGGGGCTCGCGGCGATCGGTGTCGATTCGCGATCGGTGCTCGATGTCGTGATCACCCACATGCACTATGACCACGCGGGAAATATCGCGCTGTTTCCACGCGCACGCTTTCATGTGCAGGATGCGGAGATGGCCTTCTGCACCGGGCGGGCGATGACCGTCGGGGAGCACGCGGCGCCGTTCGAGGTGGAAGACGTCGTAACGATGGTGCGCCGCGTGTACGAGGATCGGGTCGTCTTCCATGCCGGCGACGCGCTGCTGTGTCCGGGCGTGTCGCTTCATCACCTGCCGGGCCACACCTTGGGCTTGCAAGCGGTGCGCGTGGATACCGGCCGCGGGCCCGTGGTCCTAGCTTCCGATGCCAGCCATTTCTGGGCTAATCTGGAACGCGAGATACCGTTTCCGATCGTGGCCGATGTGCCGGCGTACCTTGAATCGCTCCGCGCTCTGCGCAGACTCGCACCCTCACTCGATCACATCATTCCCGGGCACGATCCGCAGGTGCTGTCGAGATTTCCCGCCGAGCCCGGGACCAGCGATGTGGTTCGCCTCGACCTTCCGCCGCGGCCGCGGGGCGCCTCATGAGCGATTGCGGGTTTGTCGGTCTGGGGCGCATGGGTGGTGCCATGGCATGCCGGCTGCTCGCCGCCGGGCATCGCGTGATCGCATTTGACGTGAGCGAGCCCGCGCGCGCGGCGCTTGCCTCGCACGGCGCCGATATCGTCCCCAGTGCGAAAGCGGTGGCGGAGCGCGCACCGATCGTGTTCCTGAGTCTGCCAAGCCCTGAAATCGTGCTGGAGACCGTCCTGGGCGAGGCGGGGCTGTCGGCGGGTGCGCGGATTGAAGTATGCGTGGATCTGTCCACATCCGGACCCGAGGCGGCCCTGAGGCTGGCGGCGGGTCTGAGCGAACGGCGCATCGCAGCTCTTGAAGCACCGGTCTCGGGCGGCATCAAGGGCGCACGCGAGGGGACATTGTCATTGATGGTCTCGGGTCCGGCACCGGACTGGGAGCGTGTACGGCCTTTGCTGGAGATCTTCGGTCGCCCGTTTTACATGGGAACGCGTGCCGGTGCCGGTCAGACCATGAAACTCGTAAACAACCTGCTGGGAGCCTGTGCCATCGCCATTACGGCCGAAGGCATGGCGATTGGCGCCAAGGCGGGGCTAGATCCGGCGCGCATGATCGAGGTGCTCAATGTATCGAGCGGCCGCAGCAGCGCTACCCAGGACAAATGGCCGCGCGCGGTGTTGCCGCGGACATTTGACTTCGGCTTTACGGCGGGGCTGTGCCTCAAGGACGTGCGGCTGTGCCTGGCCGCGGCGCACACTTTGGGGGTGCCGCTTGGCGTAGGGGCGGCGGTATCGGGACTGCTCGAGCGCACGGTGGCCACGCTCGGTGCCGACGCGGATTTCACGGCGATGGCGAAGATTGTCGAAGTCGATGCCGGATTGGATCCGGAACGATCACCCCTGAGTCCTTCCAATTCTTGAAGAGGAATGTATGAAGAGCGCACTTTTTGAAAAAGGCATGAAGATTCGTACCGAGGTGCTTGGCGAGGCCTACGTCAGCAAGGCCATGGCCAGCATGGACGAGTTCAACCAACCACTCCAGGAACTGGTCACTGAATATTGCTGGGGCGCGGTATGGGGTCGCGAGGGACTGAAGCGCAGCGAGCGCAGCATGATCAACCTTGCCATGATCAGCGCCCTGAATCGGCCGCATGAGCTCAAGGCTCACATCCGCGGCGCGATTGCCAACGGCTTGACCCGGGAGCAGATCCGCGAAGTGTTCCTGCAGGTGGCGATTTACTGCGGGGTTCCGGCCGCCGTGGACAGTTTCCGGATAGCGCGTGAAACCTTTGCGGAAATGGACACTCCCGGCTGAGCGCTGCGTATTGCATTGCCCGGGAGCCAAGCATAAAGTTTAATTCGACGGCGAGGCTGCGCACCGGCGCGGTTACCCGGCGATGCACACCGAGGCAGTAACCATGTATCGATGCGAGTCCCGTTCCATGAGCCGGCGCGCCCGGCCATGAAGGCACATCCTGGATTTGACAGCGAGCGTCTGGGGTACCTGAGCGCCGCGATTGAACGCGACATCGCCTCGGGGCTTTACTTTGGCGGTGTAATATCCATACAGCGCTCTGGACAGCCGGCCTTTCTCCACGCCGTCGGTTACAGCAGCGAAGCCAAGCAGCGCGCGGTCGCGCTGGACTCGGTGTTCAGCCTGTTCTCGGTCACCAAGGCATTCACGAACCTGCTGGTCTTTCAGGCCGTCGAACGTGGGCTGCTGACCCTCACCACTCCGATCGCCAAGGTCATTCCGGAATTCGGAGGGGGGCTGCGCAACCGGATTACCGTATTCCATCTGCTTACTCACAGCGCCGGGCTGCCGAGCATGTTCGAGGCTCGCCCGGGCATGTACATCGACCGGATGGCGGAAGTCATTGCCGCGATCTGCGAGGCGGCACTGCCGATCGAGGCGGCGGGCACGCGCGTGGACTACGCCCCGCTGTTCAATCACGCCTTGTTGGGCGAGGCCGTGCGCCGCGTCGATCCGAAGAAGCGCTCCTACCGGGACATACTGCGCGAGGACCTGTTCGAGCCCCTGGGGATGAAGGACACCGCGATGGGGGTGCGCAAAGATCTCAAGTCGCGCCATCTGATACCGGAGTTTCGCGGCAATTACCCGATCCAGCATCTGGGCCACAGCAATCTTGGCCCCAACGGCGCCTTCGAGGAGGAGGACGCCGAGATGCCCTGGGTGGGCTGTGTGTCCACTGCCGCGGACATGATGCGCTTTGCCGAGATGCTGCGCGGCGCGGGTACGCTGGACGGGCGGCGCGTGGTCTCGCGGGCCCTCGTCGAGCGGGCGCGCACGATCTGGACCGGCGATAAGCCCAATGATTTCTACGCCAATGTCATCCGCGCGGCCGGCGGCATCGCGCCACCGGCGAATATCGGCCTGGGATTTTCGGTGCGCGGCCCGCAGATGGGCACGTCCATGTTTGGCACGCTCGCCTCGCCCAGTACCTTTGGCGCGCACGGTGCGGGGACCACGATATTCTGGGTCGATCCGGAGCGCGACATTACCTTCGTCGGGCTCATGACGGGCCTTATGACCACGGTCGAAAACCTGTGGCGCTGGCAGCGGCTCTCGGACATCGTACTCGCCGCCGCCCTCTAAGATCCCGATGGCCACCGACGGCGCGTTTGACTACGTTATCGTCGGAGCGGGCACGGCCGGCTGCGTACTGGCCGGTCGGCTGGCAGAAGATCCGAACACCCGGGTCTGCGTGCTCGAGGCTGGCGGTAGCGATCGCACGCCATTGATCAGCACACCGGCGCTGGTGGCGGCGGCGATCGCCACGCCGCGACTGAACTGGCGCTTTGAGACCGTGCCGCAGTCACAGCTCAAGGGTCGACGGATTGCACAACCACGCGGCAAGGTGGTGGGAGGGTCAGGCTCCATTAACGGTATGGTCTACTCGCGCGGCAATCCGCGCGACTACGATGACTGGGCGATGGCCGGGGCGAGGGGCTGGGATTACGCGAGCGTGCTGCCATATTTCACGCGCTCGGAGAACAACGAGGAACGGCCCGCCTCGGTGTATCACGGGCGCGGCGGCCCGATGAACGTGCGAACCCCGGCACGTCCGAATCGACTTAACGGTGCATTCATCGCCGCAACCCGGAGCCTCGGCTTCCCGCTAGCGCCCGATCTCACCGGGCCGGACCCCGAGGGCGTGGGATTTCGGCAGGGAGTGATCCGAGGCGGCAAACGCGAAACCACGGCGCGCGCATTCCTGCGTCCGGCGCTGCGCCGCGGCAACCTGACCCTGTATACCGAGGCACTTGCGCAAAAAATCGTCGTCGAGAGCGGCCGTGCGGTGGGCGTGAGCTATGAGCGGGCCGGGCAACGAGGCGAAGTGCGCGCCACGCGCGAAGTGATCCTTAGTGCAGGCGCCCTGCAGTCCCCGCAGCTGTTGTTGCTCTCGGGCATCGGGCCCGCCGCCGAATTGCAGGCGGCGGGGATTGCGCCCGTGCACGAGCTGCCCGGCGTCGGACGCAATCTCCACGACCATCTGGCTTGCCCGGTGATGATGCGCAGCTCCGATCCAACCTCGTACGGGATTTCCGCCCGGGCGCTGCCGCGCGGCCTGCTTAACGTTCTGGAATACCTGCTGCTGCGCTCCGGACCCTTCGCCAGCAACGTCTTCGAATCCGTGGCTTTCCTGAGGACCAAGCCAGGACTCGATCGCCCGGATGTGCAGTTTGTGTTTCAGCCGGCCGCCCGGCCCCGGCCCAGTTTTCCCTTGCCCATCGGACACGGCTATGCGATCAGCCCGGTGAGCCTGTACCCCAAGAGTCGCGGGCGTATCAGCCTGTCGGGACCGGACGCGCACGCCGCTCCGCTCATTGACCCGGCGCTGCTGGCCGTCGAGGAAGACCTCCAGCCGTTGCTGCGCGCCATCCGGTTGTCGCGCCGGATCCTGGCGGCCCCGAACTTCTCGGGCTACAAGGCGAGCGAGGTGGCACCGGGCGAGCGCGTGCAGAGCGACGCCGAGATCGCCGATTTCATCCGCTCCACGGCCTACACGGTCCACCACCAGGTCGGTACCTGCCGCATGGGCACCGGCGCCGACGCCGTGGTTGATCCACAGCTGCGGGCGCACGGCCTGCTGGGTTTGCGCGTCGCGGACGCCTCGGTGATACCGAGCATCGTCGGCGGGAATACCAACGCGGTAGTGGTTATGATCGCCGAAAGGGCGGCCGACCTGATCCGGCAACGGCCCCTCCTGGCCCCGGCCCAGCTGGAGCTGACGCCGGCGCCGGCTGCTGCCGTGGGAGAACAGTGATGGCCGTTGAGCACATGAAGACCTGGCGAGTCGGGCGCGTCGAGGTCACGCGGATCGTGGAGGTGTGGAAGTGGGAAGATGACATCGGGATGGTGCTGGAAGGAGCGCAGGCGCCGATTGTCCATACGCAGCCGTGGTTGCTGCCTGACCACGCCACTCCGCAGGGCCGCATGTTCATCAACTTTCAGGCCTTCGTGCTCAAGGCCGGCCCGCGCCGCATCATGATCGACACTTGCGTGGGTGCCGATCGTGAGCGCGAGTTCCCGGTGTTCACGCACATGCGTACCAGTTTCCTGGAAGATCTCGCCTCCATCGGGGTCACGACCGGCGATGTCGACACGGTGTTGTGCACGCACCTGCACTTCGACCATGTCGGCTGGAATACGCGCCGGGTGGACGGGCGATGGGTGCCGACATTTCCCAAAGCCCGCTACCTGTTCAGTCGCAAGGAATACGAGCACTGGCGGATGCTGCGCGATACCGGGGGCTATCACGCCGTCAATCATTTGCAGGACTCCATCGATCCGGTCGTGGAGGCGGGCCTGGTCGATTTCATTGCCAACGATCACCAGATCAGCGAGGAGATTCGGCTCCTGCCCACGCCCGGGCACACGCCCGATCACGTCAGCGTGCTGATCAGTTCCGAGGGTGAGCAGGCGGTGATCACCGGCGATCTGATGCACCATCCGATCCAACTGGCGATGCCCGCTCATCACGCCACCTTCGATATGGACAAGCCCGCGGGCGCCAAGACGCGCGTGGCATTCGTCAATCGCTTCCAGGAAAAGCCGGTGCTGGTGATCGGCAGTCACTTTGCCGATCCGGGCGCGGGCTACATCGTCCGTCACGGCGATGCCTGGAAACTGAACACACCAAGCTGAGGATCGAGCCGTTGGGTCAGGCAATCCCGGAATACAAAATCGATCTGTTTAGCCACGAGTCGGTGCGCGATGCAAGGGCCGTGGACGATGCCGTGCGTGAATTTTCCCCGGTGGTGCGTCTGGTCGACGGCACCGTGATGATCACGCGCCACGCGGACGTGGTGGCGGGCTTGGGCGATTGGCAGACCTACTCGTCGAAATCGCGACCCTGGCACGATCCGAAGTCCTTGCGCCCCGAAATTCTGCTGACCGATGATCCACCGCGCCATACCCACGTACGCCAGGTGATGGCCAAGGTTCTCTCGACGCAGGTGGTGTCGAATCTGCGGCCATCATTCGAACGGGATGCGGCCGCGCTGATGGACGAGATCCTGTCGCGCCCGGGCGAAGTCATTGATGCGGTGCGCGAGTTCACGCAGCGCTTCGTGTACAAGGCACTGCCCGATGCCATTGGCCTGCGCGTCCCCGGTCGCGAACACATGTATGCGTTCGGTCACATGGTATGGGCGACCATGGGACCCGAAAACGAACTGTTTCGCGAGGCCATGGTGAATCTCGATCCGGTGCTGGCGTGGCTGGAACAATGCTGCGATCGGGACAATCTCGCCGCAGGCGGAATGGGCCAGGCGCTGTACGCGATGGCCGATGAGGGAGTAGTGACGCAGGCCGAAGCCAAACTGCTCCTGCAAACGGTATTGTCGGCCGGTTCCGATACCACAATCTTGACCTTGGCCAATGCCCTGCAGGCCCTTGCTCTGTTTCCCGAGCAATTTCGCAAGGTCCAGGCCGATCCGCGCCTGGTGCGGGCCGCCTTTGACGAGAGCTTGCGCTGGGACTCGCCTTCGCGCATGGCCGGCCGCATCACGACGCGCGATGTGGAGGTCGGCGGCTACACGGTTCCCGCCGGGCAGCGCGTGGGGCTCATGTTTGCCGCTGCCAACCGTGATCCGCGCGCGTGGCCCGATCCGGACCGGTACGACATCAGTCGAGACCTACGCAACCAGGTCGGTTGGGGCTACGGCGTGCACGCCTGCGTGGGGCGTGCGCTGGCGCAACTCGAGGCGCAGGTGCTGCTTTCGGAAGTGGCGCGCCGGGTAGCACGCATAGAATTGGCCGGTACTCCCGTGCCATGGATGACGACCATCGGCCACGGTCCGGCGAAACTGCCGATCCGTCTGTACGGGCACTGAGCGCTATGCGCTCAGCGTACAATCAGCTCGCCGTGCCGCGCCACGAGTCTAGGGCTTGCCGAACAAGCGCACGATGTAATAGCTGTCCAGGTATTCGCGGATCACGGCCACTTTCCCGGAACGCACCTCGAAGGCCCACGCATAGCGGTTGTCGTAGGGGCGCCCGTCGCTCAGCTGCCCGGTGCCGTGCGTCTCAACCAGTACCAGGGAGTCTTTTGAGGCCATGGAAAGAATGCGGTTGCGGGGGCTGCCTTTCGCGAACAGGCCACGAATGGGTTTCAGGAATGTATCCACGATTACATCGCGGCCGCGATATTCGCCCGCCCCGGGCATGTCGCGCGCCTGCGGCACCCAGGCGGCCTCTTCGCTCAGCAGGGCACGTATGCCCTCGAGATCCTCGGCATTCAGCAGTTCGAAGAAATTCCGAACCACCGCCTCGCTCGGCGTGCTCGATTCACCCATAAAACGCGTCTCCACTATTGTTGCCCGGCCCGCCTATGATCAAACAATCCGCCCGTGATAAGCAATCCGATACCGCCGCACACGACATCATCGCGATTGGCAGCGGACACAACGGCCTTGTGGCCGCCGCGTACCTGGCCAAGAGCGGCAAGCGGGTGCTGGTGCTGGAACGCAATGACTGGCTGGGCGGCGGGGTGGTCTCGCGCGAGCTGACGCGCCCGGGCTTCCGACACGATCAACATTCGATGGCGCATATTTTTATCCAGGCCAACCCGCTGCTGCTGCGCGACGAGCTCGGCCTGAAGAGCCGCTTTGGATTGAAATACCTGTTCCCGGACTCACCGATGATGTCCGTGTTCGAGGACGGCTCGACCCTGACGATGTACCGGGACCCGAAGCGCACGGCGGCTGAAATAGGCAAGTGGTCCAAGCGCGATGCCGAGGCCTTCCTGCGCCTGTCGGCGCAGGCCGCGGCCTGGCTGCCCATGCTGGTCTCGACGCTGTACACGCCGCCCATGCCGATGGGGGCGTCGAACGCGCTCCTCGATCAAAGCCGCGAAGGGCGCGAGCTGTGGCGCACCATCCAGATGAGCAGCCACGACGTCCTGGCGAGCTATTTCGAACATGATCGCGTGCGCGCGCACTTTGCGCGCGTGGCTGGCGAGAACCTGGTGTC
Source organism: uncultured Gammaproteobacteria bacterium (assembly GCA_963789365.1). Lineage (GTDB taxonomy): Bacteria > Pseudomonadota > Gammaproteobacteria > Steroidobacterales > Steroidobacteraceae > FEN-1191. The sequence goes on along the minus strand of CAWBKJ010000004.1, from coordinate 549,118 downwards.
CGCCGATGAGAAGGCGACCGGCATCGGTGTGTTCGTGTTCCTCGGATTCCTGGAGGCCTACGGCTTCGGCGTGCCGGTGGGTGGGAGCGGTAAACTCAGCGAGGCGCTGGTTCGCTGCATCGAGTCCTACGGCGGCTCGGTCCGTGCCGGGCAGGATGTGAGGGAGGTCATCGTGGCGAATGGCCGCGCCGCGGGCGTCCTCACGGCGGATGGCCAGCGCCACCTGGCCAAGGAAGCCGTGATCGGCGCGATCCACCCGCACAAGCTCTCGGTCCTGGTTCCCGGTCTCGATCCGCAGGTGCGCAAGGCGGCGGAGGCCACGCAGATGACCGACGCGGCGTGCATCACCGTTCATGCCGCCTTGAACGCGCCGCTGCGGTTCAAGACGCCCGAAGCAGTGCACTCGGTCATGATCGAACTCATGCCCGCCACCTACCGCGAACTGCGTGAATGCTTTGACGATCTGCGCTACGGCGATTTTATGCGCACGCACCTGCTGGGTATGGGGTCGCTCAGCATGTTCGATGGATCCAGGGTGCCGGAAGGGAAGGGCGTGGCGCACATCTGGGACTATGCCCCCTATTCGCGACCCGACGGGCGCTCCTGGGACGAGGCCAAAAAGGACTACGCCCGCAGCATGCTCGAGCGGTTGCGCCTCTACACCACGAATCTGGATGAGGTGCTGCTCGATTTTCATTGCGACAGCCCGCTTGACATGGAGCGCACCTCGCCCAGTTTCCTGCGCGGCGACCTGCACGGCATCGCCACCACCACCTATCAGAGCGGATCGCACCGCCCGACGCCCGAGCTGGGCCAGTACCGCGTGCCAGGGGTAGATCGGCTCTACCTGGTGGGACCGTTTCAGTATCCGGGCGGCGGTGTATTTGGCGCCGGCCGTGCCACCGCGCAGGTCATGTGTGATGACCTGCGCATAGATTTCGAAAGCCTGGAACAGCCGGCATGAAACTCTACGGCGCCGACCGGCGGGAATTGATGACGGTGAGCCGCATCGAGCGCGCGGGTAATCAACTGGTGATCCGCGCCAAGGTGTTCGGCACCATGCCAATGACGGCAACCCTGACCCCGGCCGACGTGCGCGCCGGACTCAAGCTGCTGGGATTTTCGGGCTTCCTGTTCATGCTGACGATGCCGTTTCGCCGGTCCGCACCCAAGAACTAAAGGAGCGAGCATGACCTCTTCCATGAAAGGCAAGGTGGCCGTCATCACCGGGGGTGCAGGAATGATTGGGCATGCCGCGGCCGCCTCGCTGGCCCGGGCCGGAGCCGACATCCTGCTGGTGGACATCAATGGCGAAGCGCTGGCGGCTCGGCGAGGCGCGATCGAGTCGATCGGCGTGCGGGTCGAGACGCAGCTCGCCGACGTGCGCAATTCAGGTGATGTGGCGGGCTACGTGGCCTGCGCACTGCAGAAATTCGGCCGCATCGATGCCTTCTTCAACAATGCCGGTATTGAAGGCAAGCTGGGCCCGACCCACGAGTACGACGAAGCGGAATTCGACAAGGTCATTGCCGTAAACCTGAAGGGTATCTTTCTTGGCCTGCGCCACGTGCTGCCCGTAATGCTCAGTCAGGGGCAGGGGACGGTCGTGAACACCGGCTCGATAGCCAGCGAGCGCGGGCTGGCCGGGGCCTGCGCCTACAACGCCTCCAAGCACGCGGTCATCGGCCTGACGCGCACGGCCGCGAGCGAAGTGGGCGCGCGGGGCGTGCGTGTCAACGCCGTGATGCCCGGGGTGATCGACACGCCGCTCCTGGAAGCGATGCTGCGCATGATGTTCAAGGGCGATGTGGACGCCGGCAAGCGCGTGCTGGGCAAGGTGGCGACCCAGGATCGCATTGGCCTGCCCACGGAGATCGGCGAGGTGGTGACATTTCTGCTGTCGGACGCGGCGAGCTTCGTCAATGGTGCCGCGTGGGCGGTGGACGGGGGCGCGCTGTCGACCATACGTCATTGAGGGCGGCTTTCCCTCCGTTGAGATTCTGGAATAGAACGGCAGTCTATTTTCCTTAAGCCCACGGCCGGCATTCCTGCGCCGGCCGAATGCGCCTTTACGGTGCCGATTTGTCTCTTTTGCGTCACAGCCGGCTCACCACAGTGCAGTCTGGTACGAGGATTCTTGCGCTGTGGTCTGCGCCATGGGCCGCCGACAGGGGCTAGGCTGAATTGAATGACTGCAGTATTTATCGCGGGCATGGCCACAAACGCGGGCCGCCCAAATCCGCAGCCCCATGCTGCCTTCGCAGGGTCTGCGCTTGTCCGCTGGACACAACACAAAACTGGATTGCAGATACGACATGTGTAAGATTGGGGATTAGGTTCATCAAGGGGGTTCTCATGAAGAGCAGATTTATGAACGGTTCGGGCTTGCGCTGGGGCAAGGCGATCGCCGCCATAGCTGTGTTGTCCATCCCGAGCGTGGCCGTATTCGCAGCGACCGTCGATCAACTCGAAGAGGTCGTAGTCACAGCGACGCGGCGTGAACAAAACCTCCAGGAGGTGCCAATCGCGGTAACCGCATTCAGCGCCGAGGCCATGCAGAGCCGAGGCGTCTCGGATCTTCACTCGCTCTCCATGCTCACTCCGAACGTCAACCTGGACGCGGGTGCGCCCTTCTCGGGCGACAGCTCGGTCCTGTCGGCCTCGATCCGCGGCATCGGCCAGGACGATTTCGCGTTCAACCTCGACCCGGCGGTCGGCGTATACGTGGACGGCGCCTACCTGGCCCGCACCATCGGTGCCAACCAGAATCTGCTCGACGTCGATCGCATTGAAATCCTCAAGGGCCCGCAAGGCACGCTGTTCGGTCGTAACACCATCGGTGGTGCGATCAACATCGTGACCCACACCCCGGGTAAGGAGTTCGCGGTCAACGGAATGCTGACTGAAGGTCAGTACAACCGCCATGACATCTTGTTGACGGCTGATATACCAATCACGACCGATGTTTTGTCCACGATCAGCGTGTCGTCGCAGCATCGGGACGGTTACCAGACCGTGATTCCCTTCCCGGCCACGGCACCCTACATGACCCTCGAGCAGTCGGCGGTTCCCAAGGCCCCAGGTACGGAGAGCTCTGCCACCCAGGGCGGCAAAGACTCCGAGACGATCCGCGGCAAGTTGCTCTGGCATGTCTCGGACAATTTCGATGCAACCGTATCTGCTGATTACACCCACCAGGACCAGTCGGGCATCCCGAACACGATCATGGGCGTGTTCCTCTCGAACAGTTCCTCTTATATCGCACCGAGCATTCCCGGTGGTTTCGCGCTGTTTAACACCAACATCATGGGTAACCTCTACAACGCCTGCATCACGACCTCGGCGGCGGATCTCGCGCCCGGTCCAGTTGCGGGGCCGTGGAATAACGTGAATGGCTTGTGCGCGCCGATGGCCGTCGGCACCTGGAATTCGGCGACGAATTCGTATCGAGGCAACGGCGTAGGCTATCCCGGTGCACCGGCGCTCGGTGGCAACGGAGCCGTCAACGTTCCCCTCAGCGTTCTCAATTCGCTACCGGCCAGCTACAAGCAATATGTGCATGTCGCCCCAGGGGCGACCGTGGGCAGCCTGCTGTTCCCCGGCCAGACTCCGCGGATTTACTGGGATTTCGCCAATACTCAAACCGGCAACATCGACACCACGTACGCGAACGGTCCGAGCTTTGCCAAGAACGACGCCTTCGGCGGCTCACTCACGCTGGACTGGAGGCTCGGCTCTGATATGGCGGTGAAGTCCATCACCGCCTGGCGCCAGATTACCTGGAACATCGGCACGGACCTCGACGGATTGCCGGAGTCCATGCAGGAAGTGACCGACGGCCAGGGCCAGCGCCAGGTGTCCGAAGAGTTGCAGCTGAACGGCAAAGCCTTCGACGAGCGGCTGAACTACACCGCCGGCCTGTACTACTTCAACGAAAGCGGCTACGTGCACGACTTCGTGCCCTTCGACACCGGCTACCTGTACGTTTACGACTACGACAACAACATCAAGACCGATTCCTATGCGGGCTACCTGCACCTCGATTACAAGCTGACCGATGCCTGGGGTCTGACCGCCGGTGTCCGTTACTCGCACGAGAAGAAGGAGTTCCTGGGAGGGCAGGGCGACCTGAACGGCTTCACATACAAGATCAGCGGTTGCCTGGATCCTGCCGCCCCTGCTTCGACTTACCTCGGCCCCAACGCGCCGCCTATTAACTGCCAGCAGTTGCTGGGTTTCCCGGATCCGAATAACCCGCTGCGCTATTTTCCGAATCAATGGGATTCGCAGAGCTGGAACGTGTGGACGCCGACCTACGGCGTGCAGTGGCACATCACCTCAGATGCGATGGCCTATGCGAGCTATTCAAAGGGCTTCAAGTCCGGTGGCTGGACCACGCGACTGTCCAACCCGGTCCTGGATCCGGCCGATTCGCGCTTCAATCCGGAGTACGACACCACTTACGAAATCGGCTTGAAGTCGACCTGGCTCAACCACCACCTGCTGGCCAATCTGGCGCTGTTCGAGAGTAAGTACACGGGCATCCAGCTGAACGTGCAGGAAGGCCCCTCTCCGGTGTACCAGAACGCCGGTGATGCGACCATCAAGGGCGCCGAGCTCGAAGTGCAGGCCTTGGTGGGCGGCGGCTTCCAGCTGAACCTGGCGGCCGGCTGGATGGATGCCTACTACACTTACCTGAACCCTTGCCTGCTGTACCTCGAGTCCCCGCCGACCTCGGGTAACTGCGTGGCGGCCAATGGCCTGAACACGACCCAGGGCGGCGGTGGCTTCACGATGGATAGCGACCTGCCCAAGACGCCGGAGTACAAGTTCACGATCAGCCCGATCTGGGATATCCACCTGGGGAGCAACAATGCCGTGCGCCTGCAGGCGGACTACGCCATCACCGCGCACATGTACAACGACGGCCCGAACACGGCGCTGCTGTATCGGCCGGCGACCCATGTGCTGGATGCCAGCGTTCACTGGATGCCCGCGAGTGCGAAGTATGAGTTCATCGTGGGTGGGACCAACCTGACCGACGACCGCTACCTCACGGTCGGCTCGGTCAACTACACCGCCGGTGAGGTGGTGGGCAGCTACAACGCGCCCAGACAGTGGTACGCGACGCTGCGCCTGAAGCTGTAATCAGGCAGGGACGCTGCCGGCGCGGGGAACGTCCGCGCGGGCAAGCGGGCATGGCGGCGTTGGCGGGCGCCGTCCATGCCTTGCGCCTATTGGGCTGCGAGGAAATGATATGAGCGTGCAGGCATTGAGCCGCGAGCGTCAGGTCTGGGTCTACCGACAGATGTTGCGCGTGCGCGAGTTCGAAGAGAGCGTCAAGCGCACCTTTACCGAGAGCCCGGGGGTCATCCGCGGCCACACCCACCTGGCCGATGGCGCCGAGGCCTCGATCGTCGGCGCGCTCACGCAGTTTCGCTCGGGCGATGCGGTGCTGGCGACCTATCGCTGTCACGGCTATCCGCTGGTCCTGGGGAGCGATCCCAAGGCGATGATGGCCGAAATCTACGGCCGGGTGGACGGACTGTGCAAGGGTCTGGGCGGTTCGATGCATCTGACCGACGTCGCGCGCGGTTTCCTGGGTACTTCGGGAATCGTCGGGGCCGGTATTCCGCATGCCGCCGGAGCGGCCTGGGCCGCGCAGATCCGCGGGCGGGGTGAGGTCGTGTTTTGTTTCTTTGGCGATGGTGCCTCCAAGCAGGGGGCCTTTCACGAGACTCTCAACATCGCCTCGCTGTGGAAACTGCCGGTGATCTTCGTGATGGAGAACAACGGCTACAACGTCGTGACCCTGACCGCGCAGGAAGATGCAAACGCCGCGGCCGGCGAGCCGCTGTCCGTCAAGGCGAAGGCTTATGCGATGCCGGGGGTCACCGTCGATGGCGGTGATCCGCTGGCCGTTCACAAGGTCATGAGCGATGCCATAGAGCGTGCGCGCGCCGGCAGTGGGCCGACTCTGGTGGAATCCAAGGTGTATCGCCTCTCGGCGCACGGCAACATCATCGCGCCGCCGGGCGTGCCGCTGCATTACCCCGAACACGAAGCCATCGCGGTGTTTGGCAAGCGCGAGGAATACGAGGCGGCCCTGCGCGGGGATCCGGTGCCAAGATTCCGCGGCACGCTGATCAGCGGCGGCCTGCTGACCCCGCCCCAGGCCGAGGCCATGAAGGCCGAGGTGAGTGCGGAAATGCGCGCCGCGGTGGCATTCGCGCTCAAGAGTCCTTACCCGAAGCTCGAGTCCGCGCTCGAGAACGTCTGGGCTTAGGCCCGCTCGAGGACAGAGTCATGGCACAGCTTCCATTCATCGCCGCCGTCGACGAGGGCATCCACCAGGAGATGCGCCGCGACCCCAAAGTCCTTTATTTCGGCCAGAACCTGGCGACCACCGAGAACCATCCGTTTGTCGCCGCCTACGGGCAAGATCGCGTGCGCGTCACGCCCATCTCGGAAACCGCCGAGATCGGCATCGCCATCGGCGCGGCCATGGCGGGCCTGCGTCCGGTCGTCGAGCTGTACATGGCCGAGTTCATGCTCGTGGCCATGGACCAGGTGATCAACGAGGCGCCGCGCTTTCGTTACATGTCGGGCGGACAGGTCAAGGTGCCGCTGGTGCTCAAGGCCGGTTTTGGTTTCGCGGCCGGATGGGCAGGTCAGCACACCGGTTCGCTGACCGCACTGTTTATGGGCGTGCCGGGCCTCAAGGTGGTCGTGCCCTCGACCCCCGCCGATGCCAAGGGGCTGATGGCCACGGCGATCCGCGACGACAATCCGGTCGTGTTCCTGCACCATTACATGCTCACGCTCGAACACGGCGAAGTGCCCGACGGGGAACACCTGGTACCCTTCGGTAAGGCCGAGATCAGACGAGCAGGGGGCGATGTCACGATCGTGGCAACCGGCTGGATGGTCCATCGCGCGCTGGCAGCGGCGGCCACGCTGGCCGGCGAGGGCATCCAGGCCGAAGTGATCGACCCACGCACCGTTGCGCCCCTGGATCTGGACACGATCCTCAAGTCCGTCGCCAAGACCGGTCGGCTGGTGCTGGTGGATCAAGCGCCGCGCCATGCCACGGTGGCAGGCATTATTGCCGGCGATGTGGCCGAGCATGGCTTTGGGTCGCTCAAGGCACCCATCGTCCAGGTCACCGCGCGCGATGCCACGGTGCCCTACAGTGAGCCGCTCGAGGCCTACGTGGTGCCCGATGCCGAGCGCATCATCGCTGCGGTCAAGAGCGTCCTCGACGCCCGCCGCTGAGGCTTGGGCGCTTCTTAGGGCCGCCAGTCGCGGCTCTCGAGGATCTCGACCACGCGGGCGAGAAAATCCGCGGCCAGCCGGCCATTGACCACCCGGTGATCGACCGTAAGGGTGAGCTCTGAGAGCGGGCGTACCGCAAATCCTCCATCCCGCGCAACGACGCAATCGCGTTGCCGACCCACCGCGAGAATGGACGATTCCGGCGGATTGATCATCGCCGCAAAGCGATCGGGCCCCCGAGCGCCGAGGTTGGAGATGCTGCAGGTCGCGCCGCTCAGTTCCTCGGCTCGGAGGCGGCCTTTCAGCGCGCGCGTTAAACAATCGCGGCGCTGGCGTGCCAGATCCTTAAGGCCGAGCCGATCGACATCATGCAGCACGGGCACCAGGAGTCCGCCGTCAATGGCCACCACCAGTCCAATGTGCGTGCCGGCCGCCGCGACGATCCGCGCGTCGGTCTCATTCCCGTCGCTGGCATATGTGGCATTCATCGCCGGCATGTCGATGAGCGCGCGGGCAACCGCCTGCAGCAGAAAGTCATTGACCGAGATCGCCGGGAAATCCGGCCCTGCCCCCGCCCCAAGCTCACGCCGCACCGCCTGCAGAGCGGAGCAGTCCATTGAACGCTCCACGGTAAATTGCGGGACTGTGGCATTGCTCAAGCTCATGGCACGCGCCAGCGCCCGCTGCATCGGGCTCATCGTGCGCATCGGCGGGACAACGGCGGACGCGGCAGGTCGATCCGGGCTCGATCCGTGGGCACGCGCCGGGACATCGGCGAGTTGCACGCGTCCGCCCGGTCCGCTCCCCGCGATCTGGCGAAGATCGAGGCCGCGCGCGGCGATCAGGCGACGAGCCGCCGGAGTGCTGCGGATGCGCGCGTCGTTGTTCCCCTCGCGTCGCGGAGCAGGTTTCCCAGCAAAGACCGGTGGGAGCGCAGGCCGCTCTGTCTTGCGCACCGCTTCGGCCGGAACGTCCGCCGCATCGACCCAGGCCACCTGTTCTCCCACCTTCGTTTCCTGACCGACCGGCACCAGGATCTGCTCGAGCCGGCCAGCGACGGCGGCCTCGATTTCGACCAGCGACTTTTCAGTTTCCACTTCCAGGAGCGGCTCGCCCAGCGCGACGCTTTCACCCACGCTCTTGAGCCAACGCGTGACACGGACCGTGTCCATCACGAGCCCGATCTTTGGAATTTCAACCGCTACCGATGCCATTGCGCACTTTCTCTTAGGCCGCGGGCCGCAGGCCCAGTAAGTCCTGCGCGGCGCGCACGAGTGCAGTGCTGTCGGGGAGCAAGGCGCGCTCGAGTTCAGGGGCAAAGGGAATGGGCGCGAAGGGGCAACCGACCCGGCCCACCGGGGCGTCGAGCTCATCGAAAAGTTCGCTCCCGATGCGCGCGGCGATCTCCGCCCCGAAGCCCGCATTGAGTACCGCTTCGTGAGCCACGAGCACCCGGTGCGTCTTGGCGACTGACGCGGCGATGGTCGCCATGTCCAGGGGCAACAGAGTACGAAGATCAATGATCTCGGCTGAGACACCCAGGCGAGCCAGCTCCATCGCCGCTCCGAGCGCAGTCTGTACCATGGCCGAGTAGGCAATCAGGGTGAGGTCTGTGCCACTGCGCGCGATTCGCGCCTGGCCGATCGCCGGGAGCGGCGCGTCCTCGATCAGGGATTCCCTCATTGTATAGAGTCGCTTATGTTCAATGAACAATACGGGATCGCCCAAGCGGATCGCGCTCTTGAGCAGTCCATAGGCCTCGCTGGGCGTGGAGGGCGCGACCACGACGAGGCCGGGCACGTGCACGAACCATGCTTCCAGGCTCTGCGAATGCTGCGCCGCCGCTCCGCCCGCAGCGCCCGACTGCGTACGCACGACGAGTGGCACCGCCACCTGGCCGCCCGACATATAGCGATATTTTGCGGTCTGATTGACGAGGCAGTCCATGGCCAGTGTGGCAAAGTCGATGAACATCACTTCGAGCACCGGCTTGAGCCCGCACAGAGCCGCACCGGTGGCCAGGCCCGTAATCGCCGCCTCGCTGATGGGCGTATTGCGCACGCGCTTATCTCCGAACTTCTGCGCGAGGCCGCGTGTGACACCAAACGCGCCGCCGGCCGCGACGTCTTCACCGAGCAGGTGCACGGCGGGGTCGCGGGCCAGCTCTTCATCGAGCGCGCGGCGCAGAATCTCTATAAAGGTATGTTCCATGATGGCCTAGCCGGGAATAGCCTGGAGCGCCGTCGAGCGGTACACGTAGTCGAGCACCGTCGCGGGGTCCGGGCGCGCGGCGGCGCGGGCGCGGGCCACGGCCTGTTGCACCTCCTGTGCGGCAGCTTCGCCCAAGGCGTCGAGTTCCTGCGCCGTCACGCCCTGCGCCAGCAGGCGCTTTTTCAGGCGTTCAATCGGGCATTTGTCGCGGACCGCGGCGAGTTCCTCCTTGGAGCGGTACTGCTGTGAGTCGCCGACGTAGTGGCCTGCCATTCGATGGGTCATGCACTCGAGCAGGTAAGGACCCGAGCCTCGGCGCAGTCCCTCTATGGCCTCTCGCGCCGCCGCGTACACCGTCGGCAGGTCATTGCCGTCGATGGTCTTTGCGGCTATCGCGTACGGTGCCGCGAAGCTGCTGACCTTCTGGACATTGGAATGCTCTTCGCGAGCGGTAAATTCGGCATAGCCGTTGTTCTCGCACACGAACAGCACGGGCAACTGCCACAGCGCGGCGAGGTTGAGCGTCTCGTGGAATGCACCCGCGCCGGTCGCACCATCACCGAAAAATACGACACTGATGGAGTTCTTGCCGAGCGCCTGTGCCGCCCAGGCCGCTCCCGCTGCAAGCGCCAGGTTGCCACCGACCACGCCGGTGGCGCCCAGGACTCCGCGGGCCGCATCCACCAGGTGCATGGAGCCGCCGCGGCCGCGACACAGCCCGCTGTCGCGCCCGAGGATCTCTGCGAAGGTGCGCTCCAGGTCACTTCCCTTGGCGAGGATATGACCGTGACCGCGATGGCTGGTAAACAGCACGTCATCGCCCCTCAGATGCGCGCAGACGCCTACGGCGACCGCTTCCTGGCCGGTCGAGAGGTGGGGGAACCCGGGAATCTCGCCGCTCCCGGCCAGCCGTTGCACCTGGCCTTCGAACTGCCGTATCCGGCAGAGCGCGACGTACATCTGTTGCCATTCATCCAGAGTCGGTTCAGCCACATCCGCTCCCCGTAGTGATGTCCGTGTCGCTTCGGCCCGCGGTTCAGGCACAACCGCGATGCGCAAAAAAACCGGCCGGCGGGCTCAAGAGCGCCGGCCGCCGGATAGATTGCACGAGTTGGCGTGAATGCGCCGGGCTTTCACTGCTCGCTCGCTGATTTCGCAGGGAGCCGGCCATCAACTTCGGCGTGCCGGGTAAAAGACTGGGTGAGGAGGATCCGGCGCACCGGCCGGCGAGCGATGCATCTTGTGAAGAAGTTTTGACGTTCGCCACAATCAGCGGTTCGGTTCAGCAGCCCAGACCCTTCACCCTCATTGATACAACCTATTGATTATACTAAATAAAAATGGAGTACGCCTGAAGGGCGAGGGCCAGCGAACTTGAGGATCTGGAATTGGGAGCGCCGGTCTCCTGACCCCCCTGGTCAAAGGAAAATTACAGCTGCGCCAGTACCTTCACGGCGCTGGCAGGACCGCGGGGCTTGACCACGATGCGATCCCCGACGCGCCTAAAGCGCAATTCGATCCGCGCGCCGCCGATGGCAAGGTTCGTGATTCGGAGCGCCTCGATGCCAATAGGTAGGACAGGTTGGCTGATGTGAATGGTCTTGCTGCGACCGTCGAGACGAATTCCCAGCGCGGCTTGCAACAGCATGAATAACGCGCCGGATGCCCACGCCTGGGGAAGACAGGCGACCGGATAGGGCGTGGGTCCCTGGCCGGCGCTGCGCGCGAAGCCGCAGTACAGCTCGGGCAGACGCATCGTGAACTGGTTGGCGGCCTCGAAGAGCTCGCTCACTAAAGGTACGATGGACTCTGCGCCGCAGTAGCGAGCGATTCCAGCCGCGCATAGGGAAGAATCGTGCGGCCAGATTGCGCCGTTGTGGTAGGACATCGGATTGAAACGCGCTTCGCCCTCGGCAAGCGTGCGGATGCCCCAGCCGCTGCAGAAGCTCTTCTCGAGCAACTGGCGGGCCACATGCTGTCCTCGCTCGGCGGAAGCGACCCCGCAGTAGAGCAGATGTCCGGCGTTCGAGGCGCGCACACGGCACGGCTCGTCCTCGCCATCGATGGCCAGGGCGTAGTAGTTGAGGTCCTGGATCCAGAAGCGCTCCTCGATCAACTCGCCCAATCGCGCGGCGCGCGCGCCCCAGCGCCTGGATTCCTCGGGCTTGTGGCGCAGCTCGGCAAGCTTCGCCATGGCGAGCAACGCGGCGTGTGCGTACCCTTGCACCTCCACGACCGCGACCGGGCCCTGTGGCAGGCGGCCATCGGCGTGAAATATCGAGTCGTGGCTATCCTTCCAGCCCTGGTTGACCAGTCCCGACTGCGCACCGCGCGCGTAATCCAGGAAACCCGTCGGGCTGCGCTCCAGGCGACGCTCAATCCATGCCGTGGCCTCGAGCAGGTTGGGCCAGATTTCATCGACCAGAGCGGCGTCGCCGGTACTCTCCTCGTAAGCGCCCGCGAGCATCACAAAGAGCGGAGTGGTATCGACTCCTCCGTAGTACTGCTGAAAGGGGACTTCCTGCAGAACCGCCATCTCGCCACGGCGCATTTCGTGCATGATCTTGCCGGGCTCGGCGTCGCGAAATGCGGATTCCTCGTGCGCTTGCGTGAGCGCGAGAAAGCGCAGCACGCCGGCCGCCAGGGCCGGATTGAGCCACAAGGTCTGCAGCGCGGTGATGATGGCATCCCTGCCGAATTGAGTTGCGAACCAGGGGATCCCCGCATACGGATACGGACCGGTCGATAGTGTCGTGGTCAGCAACGCCAGATCCGAACGGGACTTGTCGATCCACTCATTGAACAGGCGACCACTGCTCTCCACGGCGGCTCCCTCAGTCACGCGCTGGCGCATGCTGTGCACGAGCCGTTCGAGTGCGGCATCAAAGCGCGCCGCCGAGGGCTGGGCGTCGAGGGGCGGGCCAATCTCCAGGAGCATTTCGGTGGCGCCCGCACGCGGGATCTCGATGGAGAAGCTCGCATCATGCGAGCTCAGCATCAGGGGCAGGCTAGAGAAGCGAATCTGGGTGCTGCGCACCCGATCGTCGCGCCCTCGATAGGCCAGCAGCGCGGTCCCGCGCGACACTTGCGGTTCGAGGAGTGTGCCCCGCTGGGGGCGGCGATGTCCTTGCACCTCGAAGATATCGACAAAGTCCGCCGCAAAACTCAATCGCAGCGGCACGATTGCATTCTGGAGGCCGTAGTTCGAAAAGCGCAGTCGCTCGTACAAGCACGCGTCGCTCAGGAACCGGCTACGCTCAATATGGATGACGCCCTGCGGAATGGAGACGTCGCCCAGGGGCGGTAGCGGGCGATTGGTGAGGTGCGCGGTGAACAGCGTGTTGTCCTGGGAAATTGCAGTGCCGAGCAGGGAAGGGAGCCTGGAGGCGACTTCCATCTCGAACCTCGAGAGCACCCGAGTGTCGCTCGTGAACAGACCGTCATCACTCCCCTGGATGTCGCCCAGAGCGTCGGCCAGCAGGAAGGTATCTCCGTCCCTGAGCGTGAAGCGGGGCAGCAGCCCGCGACGCTCGCCCGAATGCGTGGGCTCAGCGGTACCCACGAGAGTGCTGGGCTGCGCTCGCGCCGGCAGCGGGCGTTCGTGAATAGAGGAGCTGCATATAGACGTCAAGATACGCATTGGCCATGACCGTCGAGGTGAAGGAACGCTCGTAGGCGGCACGCACGGCGGAGCGGTCCAGATCCGCAATCCGCGCGATGGCCTCCAGGGCCTCGGCTTCCGAGTTCACCAAGAATCCACTCACGCCCGGCTCGATGACTTCCGCGGCCGAGCCGCAGTCCCAGGCGATGACCGGTGTGCCGCAGGCCATCGCCTCGATCATGACCAGGCCAAAGGGTTCGGGCCAATTGATCGGAAACAACAGCGCGCTCGCCTCGCCGAGGAACTGCGGCTTGTCGGCGTCCCCGATCTCGCCGATAAATTCGATGAGCGGATCGCCGAGCAGGGGTTTGACCTTCGCATCGAAGTAGTGGCTGTCCACCGCGTCGATTTTCGCGGCAATCTTCAGCGGAAGCCCGGCCTCGAGGGCCAGTCGGATGGCCAGATCGGGACGCTTCTCGGGTGATATGCGCCCGAGGAATGCGAGGTAGCCACCGTTTGGCCGTGCCTGGTAGGGATATTGCGCCGCAGGCACCCCATGCGGCACGGTCTGCAGCCAATGCGCCTCGGGCAGGGGCGCGCGTTGGGCATCGGAAATCGACACCAAGCCAAACTGGTGCCAGCGCGCATAGACCTGGGCCAGGTCCTTCAGGTCGAGCCGTCCATGCAAGGTGGTGAGACTCTTGTCCGCGTACGGCTCGAACATCGGGAAATGCAGCAGATCGATGTGAAAATGAAGAATCTCGAACTGGCGCGATCTTCGCCGCACCTCGTAGAGCATCGTGAGGTGCGCCGCGAGGTCTGACTTGAGAGGAGCTTCATCGAGCCGCATGGCCTTATCGCGCACCGCCACCAGGCGCGCCCGGGTGCGTGCCTCCGCTGTGGCAAAAAGGGTGACCTCGTGGCCGAGCTCGACCAGCGCATCGCAAAGGTGCGCGACCACCCGCTCGGTGCCGCCATACAGCTGCGGCGGCACCGCCTCGTAGAGCGGCGCGATCTGGGCGATCTTCATAAGCGATAAGCTTAGCGGCGTCGAGCGCGAGCGTTAATGTTACCAATAGCCGTCCCGGCGTGAGAAATCGCCTACAGCACAGCCTACGGGCCCGATCCATGATTTCAACGGCGGTAGCAATGAAGCAACAGGATGTTGCAAGCCGTTGAGAGCGCCGCGTAAGCGTGCGAACCGCGGCAGAGTAGAGATGCGCTTCCTGACGCGCTGTATACTTAGTCCTGGTGATGGCAGCCAATCTAAAGGACGCAAGATCAACGCCGGCATGCTCGAGGTGTCGGTTGTAAGAGCGAGACATCACTCGCGTGGAAGTGTCCACGTGCGTTTGCGGGAACGAGGCATCACGAGTACTGGCCAGCCGAACCAGGCAGCTTGCCGTTGTGGGGCACGAACAAGACCGGTAGGTCCGGTGTCATGAGCACCGGCGTTCAAGACCCTAGTGCTGCTGAGCACAGCAAAACACAAGCCTGCATCTGTCGATAGCTTGTATGCTCTGTGGCGCGCGCCGCTCGTGGGTGCACCGCTTTGCGTCACTGTGAGCAGGAGGTCCGCTCCGGCATGCTGTCAGCGCGCGCTTCGGGCGCCCGTCAGAGGCACGTGTGGGCCCCATGCATCGACACCGAGCATCAGGCAATCGCGTCTCCGGCGTTCGCGGCTGCTACCTTGGTATAAGTACCATTAATAAATAACAGTAACTAATTGATAATATGAATAAAATGTTTGGATTTCTTCCCGCCCCAGCAGCAAGGCGAAGCTGTGCCGAGGCGGCGATGGTGCCCAGGAGAGGACTCGAACCTCCACGGTGTTACCCGCTAGTACCTGAAACTAGTGCGTCTACCAATTCCGCCACCTGGGCCTTGGGTGGGCGGCGCAATGTACGTAAGGGGTTCGGAGCTGTCAATTGACCCGTAGCAAGAAACCCGCGCGAGCCGCTCGTCATCCCACTCGGCGCATCGCGCGCCATCAGCAGCGAAAGCCCGCAAAGGGCGAGCCGACGGTCGCCGAGGGCATCGTCTCTGCCAACCGTGCCGGTTTTGGTTTCGCACGCGTGGAGGGAATCGAAGCCGGCGTGTTCCTGCCGCCACGTGAGATGTCCAGACTCCTCCAGGGAGATCGCGTGAGCCTTGCTTTGCACAAGGATGCGCAAGATCGCTGGGTGGGCACCGTCACGGGCGTAATCGAGCGCGGACTGAACGCCTTTCTTGGCGTCATCGAGAGTCAGGGACAGGAGCTGCGCGTGCGCGCCGCCGACCGCAGGCTCGCGATCGTATGCACCATTCCGCGCTCCGGATCCCACGGGGCGCAGCCTGGGGACTGGGTCATTGCGGACATCAAGCGCTATCCGGCCGAGGGTCTGCCCGGTGAGGCCTGGGTGCGCATCAGGCTTGATCCGGAGCGACCGGTGGAGATGTCCACCGAGGCGGCTATCGCGCGCTTCGGTCTGGCCACGCAGTTCTCCGCCGAGGTGTTGCACGAAGCCAAACGCTTCGGCAGCCACGTTGATGCGGCCGAAGCCGCGCAGCGCATTGATCTTCGACAGATGCCGTTGGTGACGATCGACGGCGAGGACGCGCGCGATTTCGACGACGCCGTTTTCGCGGAGCGCGAGGGCGATGGCTTTCGTTTGGTGGTGGCCATCGCCGACGTCAGCCATTACGTGCGGCCGGGCACGCTGCTTGATACCGAGGCCCGTGCGCGCGGCACCTCGGTTTACTTTCCGACTCGCGTGCTGCCGATGTTGCCCACGGCGCTGTCCGACCACCTGTGCTCGTTAGAGCCGCAGGTGGACCGACTGTGTATGGTGGCGGATATGCACGTCACCGACCGCGGTGCGTTGCGTGACTGGCGCGTGTATCCGGCCGTGATGCGCTCCGCCGCGCGGCTTACCTACACGATCGCGCACGCGGTGCTCTTCCAGCGGGAAAGTGCGGCGCGCGCTGCGCTCGGCGCACTGGCCGAGAAGCTTGAACCTCTGGTCGAGGTCTACCATGCCCTCCTCAAGGCGCGGGCGCGCCGCGGGGCGCTCGACTTCGATGCCCCGGAAGCGAAGTTCGTATTCGGCAAAGGCGAGCAAGTAAGGGCAATTGAATTCCAGTCGCGCAACGACGCCCACCGGCTGATCGAGGAATGCATGGTGCTGGCCAATGTGGCCGTGGCCAAGGAACTGCAGCGGCTGCGCATGCCGGGCCTGTATCGCGTGCACCAGCCGCCCGAGCAGCGCAAGCTCGATAATCTGAAGGCCACCCTGCACGTGCTGGGCATCGAGCTGCAGATACACGAGGAGGTCCGGACCCGTGACCTGGCCGGCATTGCCCCGCGCGTTCGCGACCCGCAGCTGCGCCCGTTCGTCGAGTCCCTGGTGGTGCGTTCACTCTCGCAAGCGGTGTATCAGCCGGAGAACATCGGCCATTTTGGTCTCGCGCTTCCCGACTACACGCATTTCACTTCGCCCATCCGGCGCTACCCCGATCTGCTGGTGCATCGGGCGCTGCGCTCGGGCCTGGGACTCACCCCGCGCGCCTCGAGCGCCGAGCCTTCGGCCTTGGGACCGATGGGCGCCGACCTCTCGCGGCTCGAGAAGCGCGCCGAGGAAGCGGACCGCTACGTCCAGGCCTTTCTCAAGTGCGTGTATCTGCGCGATCGCATCGGCCAGACATTCGAGGGTCTGATCACCACGGTGGTGGAATTCGGCTGCTTCGTACAATTGCTCAGCATCGGAGTGGACGGGCTGCTTCATTTGACGGCACTGGACGATGATCAGTACCTGATGACGCGCGATGGCGGCCAGTGGCAGGGCCGGCGCAGCGGGCGAAAGTTCGGACCGGGCATGCGCTTGCGCGTCCGGCTGGCCTCGGTCAACCCGGTCGAAGGTCTGGTGGATCTGGAACTGGCGGGCGAGTGATGGGCACGGAGCGGGTCTATGGATTGCACACGGTGCGCGCGCTGTTGGCGCGCGCGCCACAGCGCGTGGTGCATGTCTACCTGCAGCAAGGTCGGTCTGACCAGCGGGCCACTGACATCGAAGCGCAGGCGAGGGCGGCCGGGCGCCCGTTCGAGCGAGTCGCGGCCAGCCAGCTGCGCGGCTGGGTGGGCGAGGTCGCCCACCAGGGCGTAGTCGCCGAAGTCGAGGCACTCGAACCCACGAGTGAAGATCAATTCTACGAACGACTGGGCTCGACGCAGGACCCGTTGCTGCTGGCGCTCGACGGAGTGCAGGATCCGCACAACCTGGGCGCCTGCCTGCGCACCGCCGACGCCTGTGGCGCTTTGGCGGTGCTGGTGCCCCGCGACCGCTCGGCGACGCTTAACGCCACGGCACGCAAAGTGGCGGCGGGGGCGGCTGAGACCACGCCGGTGGTGAAGGTCACCAATCTTGCCCGGAGCCTTAAACTCATCAAGGACGCCGGCGTATGGATTGTGGGCGCCGACGCGCTCGCGGCGCGGCGCGCCGCCGAAATCGATCTGACCGGAGGTCGTTGCCTGGTCATGGGTTCCGAGGGTTTCGGGCTTCGCGAGCTCACGCGCCGCAGCTGCGACTGGCTCGTGGCCTTGCCGAGACTGGGGGCCGTGGAGAGCCTCAATGTTTCCGTGGCGACCGGCATGCTGCTGTACGAGGCCCTGCGCCAGCGCCAGGATCGGCCCAAACCCCAGTCCTAGGTCCCGGCACGGGCGGTCAAGTTGCGGGCGCCCCGATCGTTCGGGTATCCTGCGCGGCTTCTCCTTGCCGCACTGCTTATGCCTTGAGCGGGCGGCAACCATCCACAGGGAGTCCAACATGAGGCATTACGAAGTGGTGTTCCTGGTCCACCCGGATCAGAGTGAACAGGTTCCGGCGATGATCGAGCGGTACCGCAGCATGATTGCCGCGGGCAATGGGCACGTTCATCGCCTCGAAGACTGGGGCCGGCGTCAACTCAGTTTTCCAATCTCCAAGGTGCACAAAGCCCATTACGTGCTGATGAACCTTGAGTGCGATCAGAAGACCCTCGCCGAATTGACCGGCGCATTCCGTTTCAGCGATGCGGTGCTGCGCCACCTCGTGGTCGGCATGGAAGCGGCGGTGACCGAACCCTCGCCGATGTCGCGTACCGATGAAGAGAACGAGGCCCGTCGCGAGCGCGACGAGATGGGTGATGACGACGACATGTCGCTCAACACCTAATTAGCCGCACCGCAAACCGCCAAGGACTTACCATGTCACGCTTTATCCGCCGTAAGAAGTTTTGCCGCTTTACCGCCGACGATGTCGCCATGATCGACTACAAAGATCTGAGCGTGCTGAAGAACTACATCACCGAGACCGGCAAGATCGTGCCAAGTCGCATCACCGGGACCAAGAGCTTTTATCAGCGACAGCTGAGCACGGCCATCAAGCGCGCGCGTTTCCTGGCGCTGTTGCCCTACACCGACCAGCACTGAGGCCGCAGCCATGGACGTAATTCTCCTGCAGAAAGTGGCCAACCTGGGGGGCATCGGCGATCGCGTGAAGGTCAAGAGCGGTTACGGCCGCAATTACCTGCTGCCTTCGGGCCGCGCTACCCTGGCGACCGCGGCGAACGTGGCGCACTTTGAGGCGCGGCGCGCGGAACTGGAAAAACTCGCCAATGAGGAACTGCACGGCGCGAAAGAACGCGCCGAATCGCTCCGGGACTTCCGCCTGACGATCACCGCCAAGGCCGGTACCGAGGGCAAGCTGTTCGGGTCGGTGGGCACCAATGACATTGCCGAGGGCGCAACCGCGGCAGGGCACAAGCTCAGTCGCAGCGAAGTGCGCTTGCCCAACGGCCCCATACGCACGGTAGGGGAACACCAGGTCGCGGTGCATCTGCACACCGACGTCGAGATCACGCTTACCGTGATCGTCGTCGCCGAAGAGCAGGGCTAGGTTCTCAAAGGGCACGGGGCGCGCTCGTCACATGGCTGGGCCGCTGCGTTCGCGACGTGACGTCGAGCTGCCCGAGCCCGGTGCTGCGACCCCGCCGCACTCCGTGGAAGCCGAGCAGGCGGTCCTCGGCGGCCTGCTCATCGATGCGCTCGCCTGGGACCAGGTGGGTGACCTGATTGTTGCCGACGATTTCTACCGCCCGGATCACCGCCTCGTATTCGCAGCGCTCGCGGAGCTGATCTCCGGCGGCAAGCCGGCGGATGTGGTCACGGCCTCCGGCCAGCTCGAACGCGCTGGCCAGCTGGAGGCCGCCGGGGGACTCAATTACCTGGGCACGCTGGCGCGCGATACGCCGACCGCCGCCAACGTACGCGCCTACGCGCAGATTATCCGCGAGCGATCGCTGCTGCGGCGCCTCATCAGCGCCGGGCGCGCGATCACGGCCGCGGCCTACGCCAATGACGGGCGCGCGGCGCGTGATCTGGTCGATGAGGCCGAGCAACAGGTATTTGCGATCGCCGAGCAGAGCACCGGCCGGCGCGACGGCGCGGTGAAGGTGAGCGCGCTGCTGCCGGTGCTCATCGACAAGATCGACGAGTGGCACACCAACCCGAATTCGATGCGCGGACTGCCCACGGGCTTTACGGATTTTGACCGCAAGACCGGCGGGTTGCGTCCGGGAGATCTGATTATCGTTGCCGGCCGGCCCTCGATGGGCAAGACCACACTGGCAATGAACATCGCCGAGTATGCGGCGGTCAATCCGGGCACCCGCTCGGCGGTAGCCATATTCAGCATGGAAATGCCATCGGAACAGTTGCTGACACGCATGCTCAGCTCGATTGGCGGCGTGCAGCTCAATGCGATACGCAGCGGGCAGATATCGGACGAGGACTGGGTGCGGGTCACCGCGGCCACCAGCCAGCTCGCCGAGGCGCGCATCTACATCGACGAATCGGCCGGCCTGACGCCGACTGAACTTCGCGCCCGCGCCCGTCGCGTGGCGCGCGAGGAGAAGGGGCTCGGACTGATCATCATTGATTACCTGCAGCTCATGCAGGTCCCGGGCACCAAGGAAAATCGCGCCACCGAGATTGCCGAGATATCCCGTGGACTTAAGGCACTGGCCAAGGAATTGCAGGTGCCGGTGATCGCCTTGTCGCAGCTCAATCGCGGCGTCGAGCAGCGCACCGAGAAAAAGCCGGTGATGTCGGACCTGCGCGAGTCAGGGGCGATCGAGCAGGATGCCGACATGATCCTGTTGATCTACCGTGAAGAGGTCTACGACAAGAACACGCCCAAGCGCGGCATGGCTGAAATTGACCTGGCCAAACACCGCAACGGCGAAATCGGCACGTTCATGCTGACCTTCCAGGGACAGTACAGCCGCTTTGCCAATTACGCCCCCGACTCCTACAGCGAGGGCGTGCTGCGCTAGGTCGGGTGAGCACGGCCTAACCGATCTCGTCGGGCATCGCGTGCTTGCGCTGCGCGATAAATGCGCGCAGCGCCTCGTCGAGGGCTGGGTCGAGGGGCGGCGCCTGGTACGAGTCCAGCAGCGCGCGCCAGCGGTTGTGGGCGCGCCTGGGTTGCTCGAGCGAACCTTCGACGCTCCATTGCTCATAAGAATTGTTATCGGCCACCTGGAACTCGTAATAGGCGTTCTGGTAGTTGGCGAGCGTATGGGCGGATCCGAGGTAATGGAGGCCCGGTCCCACCTCGCGGAAGGCCTGGAGCGCAAATCCGTTCTCATCCAGGTTAATTCCCCGCGCCAGCGTATGAAAGGCACCCAGCTGATCCACGTCCATGACGAATTTTTCGTAGGACATCGCCAAGCCCGCTTCCAGCCAACCGGCGGCATGCAAAATGAAGTTGGCTCCCCCTAAGAACGCGGGCCACATGGAATTGGCACTTTCCGAGGCCGCCTGGGCGTCGGCAGCCTTCGAGGCGCACAGGTGCCCGCCACAGCGCAGCGGCACACCGAGTCGACGCGCCAACTGGCCGATTGCCAGATAAGCCAGCGCGGGCTCCGGAGTGCCAAAGGTGGGCGCGCCGCTTCGCAGCGACATCGAGGAGAGAAAGTTGCCAAGGATGGCCGGGGAGCCGGGCCGCTCCAGCTGCCCGAGAGCAACGCAGAACATCGCCTCGCCGAAACACTGTGCCAGCGCCCCGGCCGTGGTCACCGGTCCCATCGCGCCGCCGAGTATGAACGGGACGCACACCGGCGCCTGGTTGGCGGCCGCGTAGACGCGAATGACGCGGCTCGCCTCCCCATCGAGCACCAGCGGGGAGTTGACGTTGACGTTGCCCAGAATTACGCAATGCTCGGCGACGAATTCAGGCCCGAACAGCACACGGCACATGGCGACTGAGTCCAGGGCGCGCGCCGCGCTGGTCACCGAGCCCATAAAGGGCTTGTCCGAGTAGCGCATATGCGCGTAGACCATATCGAGGTGGCGCTTGTTGACCGGCACGTCCACCGGCTCGCACACCGTACCGCCCGAATGATGCAGCCAGGGCGCCAGGTAGCTGAGCTTCACGAAGTTGTGAAAGTCCTCGAGCGTGCCGTAGCGCCTCCCGCGCTCGAGATCGGTGACGAACGGCGAGCCGTAGGCCGGCGCGAAGACCGTGTGCGCGCCGCCGATTTGCACACTGCGTTGCGGATTGCGCGCATGCTGCGTGAACTGCGACGGAGCGCTGCGTCGGATGATGGCGCGTGCCAGGCCGGCGGGTACGTGGACACGCCATTCCCCCGTGATGCGGGCGCCGGCGGCCCTCCAAAGCTCAATGGCCTCCGCGTCGCCACGAATCTCGAAGCCGATCTCTTCCAGCAACTGATCGGCGTGACGCTCCACCGCCTGCAGGCCCTCTTCAGAGAGCAACTCGTAGCAGGGGATGGTGCGGGTGATGTAGGCCGGAGCCACCGGCGGCGCAGCGCGCGCCTTTTGACGGGCCTCGCGGCTACCGCCGCGCAAGGCGCTGCACCGGCAGGATGAGCAAAGCTCCGCTAGCCCTCGAAGAAGCCCATTTTCACGCCCGCCAGCTGGATGACGTCGTTGTCCACCAGCTTGCGCGCCTGGGCGCCGATGGGTGCGCCGTTGACCTGCGGGTAGTTCTCGGCCGTGTCGGCGTCGACGTGGACCAGGAAATACCCCTCGGAGCGTCGCGTAATGGCGGCCACCTGCACGCCGGGGCGACCGAGCGTGGTCAGGGTCTTGGTCAATTCCAGCTCGCGGCCGGCAAATGCTCCCGACAGCACCTGCAGGCGCGCTTTCTTGAGCGCCGGCGTGCCATTGCCCAGGGTACGGCGCGAGGCGGTGGCCTCGGCGCCGGTGGAGACGGCGGCACGGATCTTCTCGACCGGTCGGGCCGAGGGCTGGATCACCAGCGTGCGCTCGAATTCGTCCTGCTGCGCGGAATCGTCCTCAACAAAGCGCAGCTGGTGGTGTCCGCAGGTCAGCACATCGCCGTGCTGCAGCGCGTGTTTTTTGATCAGCTTGCCATTGACGTAGGTGCCGTTGGTGCTGTTGAGGTCTTCAAGAAAGGAATCATTGAGGATGTTAATGATCAGCGAGTGGTGGCCGCTGACCGCCGGATTATCAATACGGATATCGTTGTCCGGGAGCCGCCCGATCGTGTAGCGCTCCTTGTTCATGTTGTACTCGGCCATCACCTGGCCATCGAGACTTAGAATCAACCGTGCCATATTGATTTCGCCTTATTGCCAGTCGGGGCGGTC
The DNA here is from genome assembly GCA_963789365.1 of uncultured Gammaproteobacteria bacterium. Taxonomy (GTDB): domain Bacteria; phylum Pseudomonadota; class Gammaproteobacteria; order Steroidobacterales; family Steroidobacteraceae; genus FEN-1191. Next base: position 526,380 of record CAWBKJ010000004.1, on the reverse strand, counting down.
AGCTGAACCAACCCAACATCCTGTCTAATACTCCACGACGCACCGGGAATGAATCAATGACCTGGGCCAGCAGAACTGAAATATTGTCCTTGCCGCCATTATCGTTGCCGAGCTGGACCAGGTGCTTTGCTACCGTGTCAAGATTAGCACCAAAGGTGTTGATCGTTAAATGAATATCGTCATCTTCGACCATGTCGGATAGCCCGTCCGAGCAGATCAGATATATGTCTCCACGCTGTGCCGGGTGCTCCTGGATCTCGACCTCAACCGCCGCCTCGACGCCGAGCGCGCGTGTAACGTAATTCTTGTTGGCGGCGCGCTGTGCCTCCTCGGGCGAATAGAACCCCCGATCGACGAGTTCTTGCAATAGGGAGTGGTCCAGGGTGACCTGCTCGAAGCCCGAGCCGCGCAGGCGGTACATACGTGAGTCACCGACGTGGGCGATGGTGACGCGATTGTTATAAAACAGCGCTCCGACCACGGTCGTGCCCATGCCCTCGCAGTTGGGCTGGGTGCGGGCCGTCTGGTAAATGATCTTGTTGGCGCGGGTAATGGCATCGCGCAGGATGATCGAGACACGCGACATGCCCGATGCCGGATCGGCGACCGAGAGGTCTTCGTGGTCGATGGCCTCGCGTACCAGGTTGACGATGGTCTTAACGGCGATCCCGCTGGCCACCTCGCCGGCGTTATACCCGCCCATGCCATCGGCGAGCACCATCAGGCCCATGCCGGAATCCCAGGCGATGGTGTCCTCGTTGTGTTCGCGCACGCGGCCGGTGTCCGTCAGGCCGACGCATTGTAGTTTGCCCTTCAGGCTCATCGCCGGGCCCCACACGCGGGCATGAGCGGATTGCTTGGAAACGTGAACTGGGTCACAGCTGCTTGGTCCGATTAAAGTCCAATCGAGCGGCCGGCACGCGCCGCGCCACAAAAGTTACCATCCGCCGCCCGTCCCATGCGCGTCTGGGGTCACAGATGCGGGTGAATGCGTCTGGCGGGGTGGCAATAGCGCGGCATCGTACTGGAGTTTCGATTGCGCTGCGACGGGCTGTGTCGTACAAGGCAGCCATGGCACGCAATCAAGCGCTTTACGTGTGCAGTTCCTGCGGGGGCGAAACGCTCAAATGGCAGGGACAGTGCCCGCATTGCAGCGAGTGGAATACGCTGAGCCGAATGCTCGGAGTGCGATCGGCCTCGGCAGTGGCGGGCGGCGCGCCCTATGTCGCGGTCCCCGTGACGCTGACGCCCGCACCAAACGGCGGCGAGACGCTGAGCCTTGGCATGAGTGAGCTCGACCGGGTATTTGGCGGCGGCCTTGCCTTAGGCTCGGTGAGCCTGCTGGGCGGGGAGCCGGGCATCGGCAAGTCGACGCTGCTGCTGCAGGCTGCGGCGGCGGTCGGGCGCGTGCGCGCGGTGCTCTACGCCTCGGGCGAAGAGTCCACGCAGCAGACCGCCGAGCGTGCGCGGCGCCTGGACCTGAGTGCGCCGCAGCTGAGGCTGGTCAGCGACAGCTCGCTCGAATCCATTTTGGCCCTGTCTGCTGAGCAGCAAGCCGCGCTGTTGCTGATCGATTCGATCCAGACCATGCAAACCAGCGCCTCGGAATCGAACCCGGGCTCGGTGCAGCAGTTACGCGAGTGCACGGCCGCCCTGGTGCGCTTTGCCAAACAAAGCGGCACGGCGGTCATCATCGTCGGCCACGTGACCAAGGACGGTGCCATCGCCGGGCCCAAGCTGCTCGAGCATCTGGTGGACACGGTGCTGTATTTCGACTCCGACGCGGGCAGCCGGTACCGCATGCTGCGCGCCACCAAGAACCGCTTCGGACCGGTCGATGAACTGGGTTTCTTCGCCATGTCTGCCGCGGGCCTGCGCGAAGTGCGTAATCCCTCGGCCATCTTCCTGTCGCGCAACCCGCAGCCGGTGCCCGGGAGCCTGGTCATGGTGGCGCGCGATGGCGGCCGGCCGCTGCTGATCGAGGTGCAGGCCCTCGTCGATTACACGCGCTTCTCGAGCCCGCGTCGCGTCGCGCAAGGCGTGGACGCGAACCGCCTGGCGATGCTGCTGGCCGTCATGAACCGTCATTCGGGACTGGGCCTGGGCGAGCATGACGTGTACGTCAACCTGGTCGGGGGCTTACAGATTGCAGAAACCGCGACCGATCTGCCCCTGGTGCTGGCGCTGGCCTCGAGCCTTAAGGGCGAAGCGCTCGATCCCACCCTGGTGGCTTTTGGCGAACTGGGACTGACCGGCGAAGTGCGTCCGGTCCCGCACGGCGAGGAGCGGCTGCGCGAGGTGCGCAAGCACGGCTACCTTCGGGCCATCGTGCCGCGGCAGAACGCGCCGCGCGCGGGCGTGGAGGGGGTGCGCGTGCAGGTGGTCTCGACCGTGGCCGAAGCGCTGGAGGCGGCGTTCGGAGCCCACGCGCGCGCGTTGGCCGAGCCGGGCGGCTAAACGATCGGTCGCACGCGCACCGTGCGGATCGCGTTGTCGACGGTTTGCAAGACCTCAAACTCCATCGCGCCGATCCGCAGCGAGGTACCCGCCTCGGGGATGTTCTCCAGCTTCTCGAGCAGCAGGCCGTTGAGGGTCTTGGGTCCCAAGTCCGGCAGCTGCCAGCCGAGCGAGCGATTCAGCGCGCGAATCGAGGCGCCGCCATTGACGAGCCAGGCGCCGCTGGCATCCTGGTGCACGTCCTTGTGAGCGACCGTTGCCGGGTCGGTCGTGAACTCGCCGACGATCTCCTCGAGCAGGTCTTCGAGCGTGACCAGGCCCTCGACATCCCCGTACTCGTTGACGACGAAGGCCTGGCGACGGCGGTTGCGCTGGAACTGCGCCAGCTGCTGCATCAGTGAGGTGGCCTCGGGCACGAAGTAGGGTTCGCGGGCGGCGGCCAGCTCGATAAGCCGCTCGCGCGTCAGCGTGCCTCGCGCGAATTCCTGGGCGGTGCGCTTCATGTGCAAAATCCCCACCAGGTTGTCGAAGTCCCCGTCATAGACCGGCAGGCGGGTGTGAGGTGTCTGGCGCAGGCGCTCCAGCACATCCTCCCAGTCGCCGGAAATGTCGATGCCGGCGATATCCTGGCGCTGGATCATGATGTCGTTCACCGTGACGCGCTCCAGGTCGAGAATCGACAGCAGCATCTGCCGGTGCCGGGCCGGGATCAGCGGACTCGACTCATTGACAACCGCGCGCAGCTCCTCGGTGCTCAGGGCCTGCGCGCCGTGCGCGCCGCCGCGCACTCCAAACAGGCGCAAGAACGCGTAGGCAGCGCGATTGGTAAACCAAAGCGCCGGCCAGGTGATCCACAGCAACAGCCGGTAGATGAGCGTCGAGTTCAGTGCGACCGCTTCGCTGTGCACGGCGGCGTAGATCTTCGGCGCCAGCTCGCAGAAGATAATGATGAACACGGTCAGTACCACCATCATCGCCGGCAGCGCGTGCGGGTGACCCACCCGCAGCGCCAGGAGCGTGGCCACCGTTGAAGCGGCCACGCTGGCCAGGGCCAGAATCACCAGGTTCGCGCCCAGCCACTGATCGGGCTTGGTCAGCAATCGTTCGAGCATCCGTGCCCGGCGCTCGCCTGCGGCCGCACGCACGCGGATCCGGTAGCGATTGACCGACAGCATCGCCACCTCGGTGCCCGAGGAAAATGCGATCACCACCAGCAGCCCCAGCAGTGTGAGCACCAGTGCGAGAGTCGGCGCCTTGTCCAAACCGCTACCCTTGGGCTGATCGACAGGCCCCTAGCATAGTGCCTGGGAGCTTATTCCTTTAGTGCTAAGGGCCGCCCAGCGGGCCTTACCTTATAATTCTCCCATGTTCGACCAGCTTACCGGACGGCTGAGCGCGGCGGTGGCGGCACTGCGCGGCCGCGGCCGGCTCACCGAGGAGAATATCGCCGACACCTTGCGCGAGGTGCGCATCGCGCTGCTCGAGGCCGACGTGGCCCTGCCGGTGGTCAAGCGCTTCATTGATGCGGTCAAGGCACGGGCCCTGGGAACCGAGGTGAGCGCCAGTTTGAGTCCGGGGCAGACCCTGGTGGGCATCCTGCACCGCGAGCTGGTGACGTTGCTGGGCGGCAGTGGCACCGGCCTGGCGCTGAATGTGCAACCCCCTCTGGTCCTGCTGCTGGCAGGTCTGCAGGGCGCGGGAAAGACCACCACCGCGGCCAAGCTCGCACGCTGGCTCATCGAATCCCACAAGCGCCGCGTGCTGCTGGTCAGCACCGATGTGCGCCGCCCGGCCGCCATTCTCCAGCTCGAGCGACTTGCCACCCAGGTGAATGCCGCTTTTTTTGCGCCCGCGGCCGGTCAGACGGCGCCTCGCCAGATTGCGCTGGCGGCACTCGCCCAGGCGCGCAGCGGCGTCTACGACGCCCTGATCGTGGACACGGCCGGCCGGCTCCATATCGACGCGGAATTGATGCAGGAGCTGAAGGACATTGACGCCTCGGTCGGCGCCCACCAGCGATTGTTCGTGGTCGATGCCATGTCCGGGCAGGATGCCCTCAACGCGGCCCGGGCATTCACGGCCGTGCTGGAGCTCACCGGCATCATCCTCACCAAGGCCGACGGCGACGCCCGCGGCGGCGCAGCGCTCTCAGTTCGGGAAGTCACTGGCAAGCCGATCGTGTTTCTGGGCGTCGGGGAGAAAACCGAGGCGCTGGAGCTGTTCGATCCGGAGCGGATGGCCCAGCGCATTCTGGGGATGGGCGATGTCGTGGCGCTGGTGGAAACTGTGCAGCGCAACATTGAGGTCGAGGAGGCGCAGCGCCTCGCCCGCAAGGTGGCCAAGGGCCAAAGCTTTGATCTGGGCGATTTGCGCTCCCAGCTGGACCAGATGCGTCGCATGGGGGGCCTGGGGGCGCTGATGGACAAGCTTCCCGCCCATATGGCCCGGCGGGGCATGGCTCCCGATCAGGCCGACCGGCAGGTGCGACAGCAGATGGCCATCATCGACTCCATGACGGCCCGTGAGCGCCGGACGCCAGGGATCATCGATGGCTCCCGCCGGCGCCGTATCGCCCGCGGAGCGGGGGTGCAGGTGCAGGACGTAAACCGCCTGATGAAGCAATTTCTGGACATGCAAAGGATGATGAAACAGCTCAAGGGGTCCGGATTGCGCCGCTTGATGGGCGCATTTCGGGGGGGATCGCCCTAGAAGCATGCCGGGACTTTAAGTCTGGCTTCCCTTTGCGTAGAATCCGCGCTCTTTTTTGGACCCCAGAGCGACGCAATCCATGGTCACAATTCGTCTTACCCGGCGCGGCGCCAAGAACCAGCCGTTTTACCACGTAGTCGTCACGGACAGCCGCAAGCGCCAGGGGGGATCCAGCCTCGAGCAAGTAGGCTTCTTCAACCCGGTGGCGCGTGGCAAGGAACTGCGGCTGCGCTTGGAACTCGGGCGCATCGACCATTGGGTCGGCCTCGGTGCCCAGCTGTCCGACCGCGTGCGCGAACTGGTTGCGAAGCACCGCAAGCAAGCGGCGCAGGCGACGGCCTAGGGGACAAGCGCCAGTGGCGGAAGACCGACCGCCGCGCTACGTCAAACTCGGACGGATACTCGGTGCCGCCGGATTGCGCGGCTGGCTGAAGATACAGTCGTACACCGACCCGCCCGAGAACCTGTTGCAGCATAAGCTCTGGGATCTGGCGGATAGGCACGGCCGTCGGACTTCGCACGAAGTGGCCGAGGCCCGATTTGACGGACGCTGGATCCGCGTCCGCCTGGCCGGTGTGGAGGATCGTGACGGAGCGGACGCCTTGCGCGGCCTGGATATCGAGGTGGCGCGTTCGGCGTTGCCCCCGACGGCGGCACGCGAGTATTACCGCGACGACCTGATCGGGCTGCGTGTGCGCACCCGCGAGGGGGCGGAACTGGGCCGAGTGAGTCATTTTATTGAGGCGCCGAGCGAGCCGGTGATGGTGGTGCAGGGCGAGGAGCGCGAGCATTGGGTTCCGGCCGTACCTCGTTATTTGCGCCGGGTCGATTTAGGGCAGGGCGAGATCGAAGTGGACTGGCCTGAGCAGTTATAGGCGGTCTACTAAGGCGGGCAGCCGATTGCTGATTGAAGTCGTTACGCTGTTCCCGGAGATGGTCCGGGAGGCGCTGCAACACGGCATCGTGGGGCGGGCGCAGGAGCGTGGGCTGCTGCAGGTGGGCACTGAGGATCCACGTGCGCATACTGACGACGTGCACCATACTGTGGACGATCGTCCGTACGGCGGCGGACCGGGAATGGTGATGAAGCCTGAGCCGCTCGGGGCAGCCATCGCCGCGGCAAGCGCGCGACTGCCGGCGGGCAGTGTGCGGATTGCGCTCTCCGCGCAGGGCCAGACCCTGACGCAGGCTCGGGTGCGCGAGCTGGCCGGCGTGCAAGGCCTGCTGCTGGTGGCCGGCCGCTATGAGGGCATGGACGAGCGAGTGCTGGAGGCCGAGGTCGACCTTGAAGTGTCGATCGGCGATTATGTGGTGTCCGGTGGCGAGCTGCCGGCGCTGGTGCTGATCGATGCGGTAGTGCGCCACTTGCCCGGCGCGCTCGGCGACGAGCGTTCGGCACAGCAGGACTCGTTTGGCGCTGGACTGCTCGATTGGCCGCACTACACGCGGCCGGAGCAGTACGAGGGTCGACGGGTGCCGGCGGTGCTGTTGTCGGGCGACCACGCGGCGATCGAGCGGTGGCGGCTCAAGCAGGCGCTGGGCCGCACCTGGTTGCGCAGGCGCGAGCTGCTGGCAGATTTGAAACTGGACGCGCAGCGCGCGGCGCTGTTGCAGGAATTTATAAGAGAACAGGGAAGCGAGACATGAACATTATTCAGACGCTGGAAGCCGAGCGCATGACACGCAAGGTGCCCGATTTCAAGCCGGGCGACACCGTGGTCGTGCAGGTCAAGGTCGTCGAGGGCGATCGCGAGCGCGTACAGGCCTTCGAAGGCGTGGTCATCGGCATCTCCAATCGGGGCTTCAACTCCTCGTTCACAGTGCGCAAGATCTCCCACGGCGAGGGCGTCGAGCGGACTTTCCAGACCCACAGCCCATCGATCAGTGATATTGCCATCAAGCGCCGCGGCAACGTGCGTCGCGCGAAGCTGTATTACCTGCGCGATCGCGCCGGCAAATCGGCACGCATCGAAGAGAAGGTCTAGGACGCGTAAGCGCCGCCGCCAGGCGTCGCTTTCGAATCCGGCCAACCAAACCTCGCGCTGGTACCACCCATGCGTTATCTGGCAGCTTTTTTTGGCAAGTTGTGGCGCGGCCTGGATGTCCTGCGCCGCGTGTTGCATCTGCTGCTGATGCTGGCGGTTCTGGCGCTGCTGATCGCCGCACTGCGCAGCTCGATACCGCGGATCCCCGACCGGGGTGCACTGGTGATCCGGCCCTCCGGCGATATCGTCGAACAATTGTCGGGCGAACCCCTGCAGCGCGCCATCAATCAAGCCCAGGGCCAGACCCCGCCCCAGACGCTGCTGTGGGACCTGACGCGCGCGATTCGCGGCGCGGCGAAGGATCCGCGCGTGCAGGCGCTGCTGCTCGAGACCGACGATGTGGAGGAGGTCGGTCTTCCCGAGGCCGAGGAGTTGGCCGCGGCGCTCGGCGAATTCCGTCGCAGCGGAAAGAAGGTGATTGCGAGCGGCAGCTATTTTCTGGACAGCCAGTACTACCTGGCCGCGCAGGCCGACGAAGTCTATCTCGATCCGCTGGGATTCGTGCTGCTGCCCGGATATGACCGCTACCGCATGTACTTCAAGGAAGCGATCGACAAGCTGTCGGTCGACGTGCATCTGATACGCGCCGGCAAATTCAAGAGCGCCGCCGAACCGTTCATACGCAAAGACATGTCGCCCGAGGATCGCCAGGACAGTTTGTCCTATCTGCAGGCACTCTGGCAGGGCTACCGAAGAGGCGTCGGGGCCGCACGCCACCTGGATCCGGAAGCCATCAACGCCTACGCCAACGGCTACGCGGCGGCGGTGCGTCAGGCAGCCGGGGATACGGCCCAGGTCGCGTTGGCCGCCGGACTGATCACGGGGCTGCGTACTGGAGCGCAGATTGAGGATCGCATGGCCCAGTTGGTCGGCAAGGACCGCGAGCGGCACAGCTTTAACGCGATCGCCTTCGATGACTACCTGCATACGCTCAAGACCGATGAGCACTTGCGCCGCGGCACGGGCAACGCGGTCGGCGTGATTGTGGCGAGCGGCATGATCCTAGACGGCATGCAACCTTCCGGCACCGTCGGTGGCGATTCGACTGCGGCGCTGCTGCGCCAGGCGCGCGATGACGAGGCGATCAAGGCGGTGGTGCTGCGCATCGACAGTCCCGGCGGGAGCGTTCTTGCCTCCGAGCAGATCTACCGCGAGGTGCTGGCGCTGCGTGCCGCGGGCAAGCCGGTTGTGGCTTCGATGGGCGAAGTGGCCGCCTCGGGCGGCTACTACATTGCAGCGCCGGCCGACGAGATCATGGCGAGCGGCAATACCATCACCGGCTCCATCGGCGTGTTCGCAGTGATACCGACCATCGATCGCACCCTCAGCAAGCTGGGCGTGCGGGTGGACGGGGTCGGCACCACGAGCATGTCCGGCGTGCTGCGTATCGACCGTCCATTGCAACCGGAAATCGAGGGTATTCTGCAGGCCGGCGTCGATCACACCTATGCCGAATTCCTGCAGCGCGTGGCGAGCGGCCGCCACCAGACGACCGAGGCGATCGACGAGATCGCGCAGGGCCGGGTTTGGGCCGGCAGTGACGCGCTGCGCCTGCACTTGATCGATCGACTGGGCAATTACGATGATGCCGTGCACGATGCCGCACAGCGCGCCAAGCTCGGCAAGGGTTATGACGTGCGGGTCATCGAGCCCGAACTCAGCTTCACCGAGGAATTGCTGCTGAGCATGCGCAGCGGGGGCGTGCGCGCCTATCGAGCGATGGGCCTGGGCGGAGGCTCATACGCCGCCGTGGCGGCGCGGCTGAGCCCGCAGCTCGAGCCTCTCGAGCGCGAACTGCTGCGCTGGCAGCGTTTTGCCGCCGTCCCCAACCACACCCTGGCCTACTGTTTCTGTACCGCCGACTAGCGCGGCTCCATTGCCAGCGGGCCGGCCTGACCCGTCAACAGCTGCCAGCGGCCGGCGTCGAAGGCCAGACGCCAGAAAGCGGCGGTCGGCAGGTAGTTGCGCGTCAGGCCAGGGTCGAGATCTTGGCCGAACTCGCTGATTCCCGGATTGTGTCCGACCACCATCAGGTGGAGGGCATCGCCATGGTGACGCGCTATGGATTCGCGAATGCTCTGTGGACTTGCGGCGTACAGTTCCGGGACCGATTGCAGTGCCGCCGGCTCCAGCAAGAGTTCGCGCGCCACGATGGCCGCGGTATCGCGGGTGCGCTGCGCCGGGCTGTATAGCAGGCGCTGTATTTTGAGCTCCGAGGCCGCAAGCCGGCGGGCTGCCTGGATGGCCGCCGCACGGCCAGTGACGGACAGCGCTCGCTCGAAATCGGAGGCACCGAAGGCGGCAGGAAGGGCTGCGGCATGGCGCATAAGGATGAGCTCGGCCATACCGCTACCACATCATGCCCGTTTGCAGTCTCGCAGCTTCGGACATCATGGACTGGCTCCAGGGCGGGTCGAACACCAGTTGCACGTCGGCATGGCTCACCGTCGGGATAGCCTCGAGTCTCTCGCGAACATCGCGCACCAGCACCTCGCCCATGCCGCAGCCCGGGGCGGTGAGGGTCATGCGCACGCTCAGTTGCCGCGTACCGTCTTCGGCGGGCGCCACGCTGCAGTCGTACACCAACCCGAGATCGACGATATTGACGGGGATCTCCGGATCATAGCAACGGCGCATCTGCGCCCAGGCCAAATCGCGCACGTCCTGGTCCGTGGCCCCGGGGGGCAGCTCAGGAGACTGGACAACCTCCTTGCCGAGGGCATCGGCCTGCGCGCCGGGAATGCGGTAGAGATTACCTTCGATATACAAGGTGAAGCTGCCGCCCAGGGCCTGGGTGATAAAGCCACTAAGGCCAGCCTTGAGCGTGAGGCTAGTGCCTGCAGGTACGATCACCGCCTCAACGTCGCGGCTCAAGGTGACCGGCTCGTTCTCGTAGCTGCTCATGGCTGTTCGGTTGAGACCGCAGCTGGCGCTGGCGCGTCCGCTGGAGGGTGCAGGGCCGCCTGCAGAGTGTGCCAGCACAGACTTGCGCACTTGACCCGCACCGGAAATTCTCGCACGCCGCTCAGGGCCATGAGCTTTCCCAGGGGCAGTGCGGGCACATAGCCGGGTTCGGTCAACAGCGCATGGACCTCCCGATGCAGGGCGTCGACCTCACCCAGGCTCTTGCCGCTGACTGCCTCGCCCATCAGTGAGGCGGACGCGATCGAGATTGCACACCCCTGGCCGTTGAACCGCAGCTCGCTGAGGCGGTCACCGTCGAGTCGCAGAGTGAGGCTCAGGGCATCCCCGCACAACGGGTTGTGGCCTACGGCGGAGGCGTCGGCAGGTTCGAGACGACCGAAGTTGCGCGGACTGCGGTTGTGATCGAGGATCACCTCCCGGTACAGATCGCGGATTTCCATTACGCAAACACCTCGCGCACGCTCTCCAGTCCTTCAACCAGCCGATCGATGTCGGCGTGGGTGTTGTAGCAACCGAACGAGGCGCGCACGGTCGCAGGCAGGCCGAAGTAGGTCATGACCGGCATCGCGCAGTGGTGGCCGCTGCGAACCGCGATCCCTTCGCGATCAAGAATAGTGCCGACATCGTGCGGATGGATGTCCCGCAGGGTAAATGAAATGACACCGGACTTTTCCGCAGCGGTACCCACCAGCGTCAACCCCGGCAGGGCGCGCAATCTCGCGGTGGCGTCCGCCAGCAGCTGCTGTTCGTGCATCGCGACGCGCTCGCGCCCGAGCGAGTCGAGATATTCCAGCGCCGCGCCCAGACCGATCGCGCCACTGATGTTGGGCGTCCCGGCCTCGAATTTCCAAGGCAGTTCGTTGAAAGTGCTGCGTTCGATGGCCACGGTGAGAATCATGTCGCCGCCCCCCTGCCAGGGTGGCATCGCGCCGAGCAGGGACTCGCGCCCATACAGCACGCCGATGCCGGTCGGTCCGTACACCTTGTGTCCTGAAAAGGCGTAGAAGTCGCAGCCCAGCTGCTGCACGTCGACGCGTTGGTGGGCAATTGCCTGGGCACCGTCAAGCAGCACCGGCAGGCCGCGCGCGTGCGCGAGGGCGATCATGTGCCCGACCGGGAGCACCGTGCCCAGGGCGTTTGAGACGTGCGCAATCGCCACTAGCCGGGTGCGCGCGCCAATGAGCCCTTCGAAGGCCGCCAGGTCGACTTCGCCTGCGGCGGTCAAAGGCGCGGCCACCAGCCGTGCGCCCGTGGCCGCGCAGATCATCTGCCAGGGCACGATGTTGGAATGGTGCTCCAGGTGGGTGATGAGCACCTCATCGCCGGCCTGCAAGTTGCTTGCGCCCCAGGATTGAGCCACCAGATTGATGGCTTCGGTCGTGCCACGCGTAAAGATGACCTCGCGCGTGGAGCGGGCGTTGATGAATCGGCGCACGGTCTCGCGCGCCCCCTCGAAAGCTGCGGTGGCCTCCTGGCTCAGGGCGTGAACGCCGCGGTGCACGTTGGCATGCAAGCGGGTGGAGTAGTGCTCGATGGCCTCCAGGACCGCGCGCGGCTGCTGCGAGGAGGCCGCACTGTCCAGGTACACGAGCGCCTTGCCGTGCACTTCGCGGCTGAGAATGGGAAAATCGGCGCGCACTCGATCGGCGCGCAGCCCGCCGCGCGCGTCCGTGTACGCATCCGAGGCCAAGGGTCTGGGCGAGCTCATTGCAGCAATTCCGCCGCCGGCGCATCGCTGAGCCGGGCGGCCACGGCCGACTCGGCGGCCCTGCGGAGCGACTGCGGGCCGACCGAGCCCAAAATCTCGCTAAGGAAGGCCCACTTGAGCAGCGAACGCGCCGAGTGCGCCGCGAGGCCGCGCGATAACAGGTAGAAGAGCAGATCCTCGTCGAGGCGGCCGGTGGTCGCGCCGTGCGCGGCCTGGATATCATCCGTGTTAATGGTCAGTCGCGGACGCAGGTTGACCTCTGCGCCCTTGCCGTCGATCAGGCCGCGCAGGGACTGCAATACCCTCGAGCCCGGCGAGGCCGGGGCCACCTGCACATCGGCGCTGCAGGCGACGTGCGCTCGTTCGCTGGCGATGCCGCGAAACAGCAAATTGCTGCGAGTGGCGGGTGCCTCGTGCAGCACCGTGTACAGCGCATCAGCGTACTGGGTCCCCTGGGCGGCGGCGAGCGCGCGGATATCGGCCGCCGATTCTCGACCCTGGAGTTGCACCTGGACGCTGCTGCGTGTGCTCGCGCCGCCGGCGGCGAGGTGGCACAGCTTGTAGCTGGCGCGCTCGGCAAGGCGGGCGGACACGGTGTCGTATAGCAGTGTGTGGCCAGCGGACTGCTGCAGGCGCGTGTGCCTGAGCTGCGAGCCGCTGCCCAGCTGCAGCCGCAGCATGCTGCAGCCCAGGACAGGCGGCTCCGGATCCGCTTGGACGCTGCTCCCCCCGCAGCTTCGTTCAACCAGCTCAAGGCGGGAATCCGCGTCCAGGTGCACGCTCAGTTCGGTGTAGTTCGTTGCGGCCGCGGGCGAGATCACCGAAAGCACTTCGAGCGCCATCGTTCCGCTCACCCGCAGAGCCAGTGGCTCCGGGGCAAACATGCGGGCGAGCAGCGCAAATCGGCCGTCGCCTGCGGTCTCGAACGGCGCAGCGGCCTCGTTGGCGAGCTCAGTGGGCACCGTGGTGAGCTTGGCCAGGGCCGAGGCGGACCCTTCCGGATCGAGCCGGCCGTCGACGTACACCAATCGCTCGAATCCAGGCAGCGTCGGCGGAAGGGAAGGCCGCGCACTCGTGATCTGCGGCGCAGCCTCGGTTCCATATCGGCGCACGCTCTCAAGGGCGCGAAGATTGGCGTAACGCCAGTTCTCTTCGCGACGGTCGGGCAGCGCGTGCTCGCGCAGCGCCTGCGCGGCGGCAAGCCGGGAGGCTGCCGGCACCGGCTGGGCATCAAACTCCTCGAGGATGCGCGCTAATGCACTCACGCGACTTCCGCGGCTGCCTCGAGCAGCCAGTCATACCCGCGCCGCTCGAGCTCGAGCGCGAGTTCGCGATCACCACTGCGGACGATGCGGCCGCGCGCCAGCACATGCACCCGGTCAGGCACCACGTGCTCCAGCAGGCGCTGGTAGTGGGTGACCAGGACTACGGCCCGTTCACGCGAGCGCAGGCTGTTGATGCCCTGGCTCACGACCTTCAGGGCGTCGATGTCCAGTCCGGAATCGGTTTCATCGAGCAGGGCCAGGCGCGGCTCGAGCACCAGCATCTGCAGGATCTCATTGCGCTTCTTCTCACCCCCGGAGAATCCCTCGTTTACCCCGCGGGTCAGCAGGGCGTCGTCAATGTGCATGGTCTGCATCTTGGCGCGCACCAGGTTGAGAAAGTCGAAAGCGTCGATGTCCGCCTCGCCGCGGTGACGGCGCGCCGCATTGAGCGCGGCCTTGAGCAGGTAGGCGTTATTCACGCCGGGAATTTCCACCGGGTACTGGAAGCCCAGAAACAGCCCGGCGCGTGCGCGCTCTTCCGGAGCCAGGCCCAACAGGTCGACCCCGTCGAAGCGCGCACGACCTGCGGTCACCTCATAGCCGGGACGCCCGGCCAGCACGTGCGCGAGCGTGCTCTTGCCCGAGCCGTTCGGGCCCATGATGGCGTGCACCTCGCCCGCGTTGACCTCGAGAGTGACGCCGTTCAGAACCGGCGTGCCGGCGACGCTCACCGCGAGGTCCTGCACCTGCAGCAAAGGCATATTCATCCGACCGCTCCCTCGAGAGTCACCGCCAGCAGGTTTTGCGCCTCGACCGCAAATTCCATCGGTAGCTCCTTGAACACCTCGCGGCAGAAGCCGCTGACGATCATATTGACCGCATCCTCCGGCCCAAGGCCCCGCTGCTGGCAATAAAACAACTGGTCTTCGCTGATGCGCGAGGTGCTGGCCTCATGTTCGACCGTGGCCCCGGGATTGCGCGTTTCCAGGTAGGGGAAGGTATGCGCGCCGCACTGCGCGCCCAGCAACAATGAATCGCAGCGCGTGAAGTTCCGAGCGCCGTGCGCGGAAGGCATGATCTTGACGAGACCGCGATAGGTGTTTTGCCCGTGGCCGGCCGAGATACCCTTGGAAACGATGGTGCTGCGCGAGTTGGCCCCGATATGGATCATCTTGGTGCCCGTGTCGGCCTGCTGGTAGTTGTTGGCGGTGGCGACCGAATAGAACTCACCGACCGAATTTTCACCGCGCAACACGCAGCCCGGATACTTCCAGGTGATCGCCGAACCCGTTTCCACCTGTGTCCAGGAAATGCGCGAATTGCGGCCGCGGCATTCGCCGCGCTTGGTGACGAAATTGTAGATGCCCCCGCGCCCTGCGGCATCGCCGGGATACCAATTCTGCACGGTCGAATACTTGATTTGCGCATCTTCCAGCGCCACCAGTTCCACCACGGCGGCGTGTAGCTGGTTCTCATCGCGCATCGGTGCCGTGCAGCCCTCCAGATAGCTCACGTGGCTGCCCTTGTCCGCGATCACCAGCGTGCGCTCGAACTGACCGGTGTTGGCGGCATTTATTCGAAAGTAGGTCGATAGCTCCATGGGACAGCGCACCCCCGGGGGCACGTACACGAAGGAGCCATCGGAAAACACGGCGCAATTTAAGGTCGCGTAGAAGTTGTCGGTATAGGGCACGACGCTTCCGAGGTATTGCTCGACCAGGGCCGGGTGGGAAATCACCGCCTCCGAAAACGGGCAGAAAATCACGCCGGCCTCGGCCAGCCGGCTCTTAAAGGTCGTGGCCACCGAAACGCTGTCGAACACCGCATCGACGGCCACCCCGGCCAGCCGTGCCCGCTCGTGCAGCGGCACGCCGAGCTTGGCGTAGGTCTCGAGCAGCTTTGGGTCGACTTCGGCCAAGCTCTTGGGCCCCCCACCCTTAGGTTTGGGGGCGGAGTAATAGGAGATCGCATCAAAGTCGATGCTCGGGTAGCGCAGATGCGCCCATCGGGGCTCGCGCATCGTGCGCCAGTGCTCGTAGGCCTTGAGCCGCCACGCCAGCAGGAACTGCGGCTCGCGCTTCTTGGCGGAGATAAGCCGCACGACGGATTCATCGAGGCCAGGGGGCACGGTATCGGACTCGATGTCCGTGACAAAGCCGTGCTGATAGCCGCGGCTGAACAGCGCTGCCAGCTCAGAATTGCTGCTCATGATCGCTCCGTTCGCGCGGTTCGAAGCTGACGCTCGAGCGCGGCAAAGCGGGCCGGCCCGGCGCCCAGTCCGGCCAGTTCCAGCAGCGTGATTTCCTGCAATGAGCGCCGAATCGCCAGGTTGACGCGCTGCCACGCCCGCCCCACGCCGCAGGTGCTCTCGATACTGCAGTAATGCACCTGGCGGGCGCATTCGATCAGCGCCATCGGTCCCTCGAGGGCATCGAGTATCTGGGCCGCGGTGATCTCTGCGGCTGGCCGAGCGAGCCGGTACCCGCCGTGCAATCCGCGCGTGGAACTGACCAGGCCCCGCCGGTGCAGCTGCTTGAGCGCTTTGCTGACGGTAGGGGGGGCCAGATGGGTCTGCGCCGCCAGCTGTGCGGCGGTCCATTGCTGGTCCGGGGCCGTGGCCAGGCGGGCCAGCAATACGGTGGCGTAATCGGTCATTTTGCTGATGCGCAGCATAAGGCCTCCTAATCTGGGACTATTATGGTCCTATATGCGTTTCACTTAAAGAGCGGGGGGCCTGCGTTTGCTATGCTGGCCGCCCTGTATTTGGAGGTAGGCACATGGCGTGG
The DNA here is from genome assembly GCA_963789365.1 of uncultured Gammaproteobacteria bacterium. Lineage (GTDB taxonomy): Bacteria > Pseudomonadota > Gammaproteobacteria > Steroidobacterales > Steroidobacteraceae > FEN-1191. The sequence continues at coordinate 510,485 of CAWBKJ010000004.1, read as the reverse complement.
GCAGATCTGGAAGGCGTGGCGGCGGCTATGGTGGCCCCAGACAAGGGCATTTTGGCGGCCGATGAGAGCACGGGAACCATAAAGAAGCGATTTGACAAGATTGGCCTGGAATCGACGGCCGAATCGCGTCGGGCCTACCGGGACTTGCTCCTGACGACTCCGGGAGTCGCCAAGGCGATCAGCGGGGTCATTTTTTACGATGAGACCCTGCGCCAGAAGACCAGCCAGGGGGTGCCGTTTCCGGAATACCTGACGCAGCAGGGGATCGTGCCCGGAATCAAGGTCGACACCGGCGCCAAACCCATGGCGGCGTTTCCTGGCGAAACCATTACCGAGGGTCTGGACGGCCTGCGCGAGCGCCTGGTGGAGTACTACCAGCTCGGTGCTCGCTTCGCCAAGTGGCGGGCGGTCATTGACATCGGACCCGGGATACCCAGCGCTTATGCGATCCACGCCAATGCCCAGGCTCTGGCCCGCTACGCCGCGCTCTGCCAGGAACAAAAGATCGTGCCAATCGTCGAACCCGAGGTGCTGATGGATGGAGACCACACCATCGAGCGTTGTGAAGAAGTAACCGATGCCGTGCTGACGGAGGTGTTCCATCAGCTTGCCGGCCACCGCATCCACCTCGAGGGCATGGTCCTCAAGCCCAACATGGTGATCGCGGGCAAGAAATGCGCACAACGTGCAACTCCGGAGCAGGTCGCCGTGGCCACGGTGCGCTGCCTGAAGCGCCATGTGCCCGGCGCCGTGCCGGGCATTGCCTTTCTGTCGGGCGGCCAATCCCCAGCCGAGGCGACGCTGCATCTTTCATTGATGAACGCCATCGGCAAGCTTCCCTGGCAACTCAGTTTCAGCTACGGACGGGCCCTTCAGGATGCGGCCCTCAGCGCTTGGGGAGGCAAAGCCGCGGGGGTCGCCGCCGGGCAAAGGGAATTCGGTCGTTGGGCACGACTGAACAGTCTGGCCCGGAGTGGTCGATTCAAGCCCGGGATGGATACCCAGGCTGCCTGATGGACCTGGCGACCAACGGGGACTCCGTGGTCGAGGTGCGCGACCTGCGCTACACGATCGGCGGTAGAGTAATTTTTGACGGCCTGAACCTCACGGTTCGGCCCGGCGAGATTACCGCCGTGATGGGGCCCAGTGGCACGGGCAAGACCACGCTGCTGCGCCTGCTGATGGGCGCGGTGCGCCCCGATTCGGGCGCGATCAGCGTGTTTGGCGAGCAGCCGGCGCGACTTGGCCGGGCTGCGCTGTATGCCTTGCGCCAGCGCGTCGGCATGCTGTTTCAGAACGGCGCGCTCATGACCGATCTGGACGTGTTCGAGAACGTCGCCTTTCCGCTGCGCGTGCACACACGGCTGCCTGAACCGCTCCTGCGCCGGCTGGTACTCATGAAGTTGCAGGCCGTCGGCTTGCGTGGCGCCGCGGATTTGGATGTCAGTGCCCTGTCCGGTGGCATGGCCCGGCGTGTGGCGCTTGCCCGGGCGATCGTGATGGATCCGGAACTGCTGATCTATGACGAACCCTTCGTCGGCCTGGATCCGATCTCGCTCGGGGTGATCTTGCGACTCATTCAGACATTAAATTCGACCCTGGGTATCACCAGTATCGTGGTGACGCACGACGTCGAGGAAATCAGCCGTATCGCACACCGCAGCTACTTGCTGGCGGGCGGCAAGGCCGCGGCGGCCGGAAGTCCCGCCGAGCTCCGTGCCACGGCCGCGCCCGCGGTCCGCCAGTTCATGAGCGGCTTGCCGGATGGACCCATGCCGTTTCACGTGCCCGCCCCGGACTATCGCGAGCAACTGCTGGGGGACCCCTAAAATGAGCGGCAGCCTCGGCCCGCTCGGCACAGTGCTCGCCAAGGCGGGTCGTGTCGCGCTTTTTCTGGGTCGGGTACTCGGGCAGTGCCTGCCCTCGCTGGGCCAGCCGCGGCTGTTGATCGCGCAGATCTATAACGCGGGCGCACGCTCGCTGATCATCATCATGCTCTGCGGATTGTTTGTAGGCATGGTGCTGGGGCTGCAGGGTTACGATCTGCTGCAGCGGTTTGGCTCCGAATCGGCGTTGGGCGTCGCCGCGGCGCTCGGGCTGGTGCGCGAATTGGGACCGGTCATCACAGCGCTGTTGTTTGCCGGTCGTGCCGGAACCTCGCTGACTTCCGAGATTGGGCTGATGCGCGCCACCGATCAGCTCACCGCCATGGAAATGATGGCCGTGGATCCGGTGCGGCGGGTGGTCGCGCCGAGATTCCTGGGCGGCATCATTGCGATGCCGATGCTGACCGCGATCTTCGATGTGATCGGAATCTACGGCGCCCAGCTCATCGGTGTGGGCCTGCTGAGGGTCGAGTCCGGTTCTTTCTGGTCACAGATGCAAAGCGCGGTGGAGATGCGCGACATCAAGGAAGGCCTGGTCAAGAGCGTGGTGTTCGGCATTGCCTGCAGCTTGATGGCGGTCTACGAGGGCTTTCACGCCGAGCCCACGGCGGAGGGCGTGGGCCTGGCGACCACACGCACGGTAGTCAGTTCCGCCGTACTGACGCTGTTGTTCGACTATCTGCTGACCGCGGCGTTTCTGAATTCCTGAGGAGCTTGGCAAAAATGAGCAATACGAGTCGAAGTCTGGAAATCGGCACCGGCCTGTTCGTGATGCTGGGATTTGCCGCCCTGGCGTTTCTGACCACGCAGCTGCCCGCCAGCGGGATGCAGATGCGCCGCGCCACGGACAGTTTTCAGGTTACCGCGCGTTTTGATAACGTCGGTGACCTCAAGGTAGGCGCGCCCGTCACGATGGCCGGAGTGCGCGTGGGCCGGGTTACGGGCGTGACTTTCGACCCAGCCGACTTTAAGGCTCTGGTGACCATGGCCATTGACCGACAGTACAACCAGATTCCGGATGACAGCGACGCGTCCATCCAGACCTCAGGCTTGCTGGGCGCGAAATATGTGGGCCTAGGGCCCGGCGGATCGAGTACCTACCTGGCCAGCGGCAAGCAAATACAATTTACCCAATCCGCCCTGGTGCTGGAAAACCTGGTCAACAAATTCTTTGCGAGCGTAGCCGGGAAAAAGGACGATCAGAGCAAGAAGGACGACAATGCCAAGAGCGACGACAATGCCAAGAAATGATCGCCGCGAGCTAGGCCGAGGACTGAGCGCGGCCGGCACCGCGGCCGTATCGCTGGCACTGCTGCTGGCGGCTGGTGGATTTCGACCCGTCGATGCGTCGGAGCAGGCCGCCGCAGCGGCGCCTCCCGCAGCCCCGGTACAGGTCGTGGACACGGATCCGGGCGAGCTCATCGACACCGCGGCAAAAGCGATGCTTAGCGATCTGGACGCCCATCGCGCCGAGTATCGCAAGGACCCGAGCAAGATCAACGCCCTGGTCGATCGGGTGCTATTGCCGCACTTCGACACCGATTACTCGGCTCGCCTGGTGCTCGGCAAGCACTGGAATACGGCGAGCCCCGACCAGCGGCAACGCTTCATCTCGGGCTTTTACCGGTCGCTGCTCAATAATTACGGCACGGCGTTGCTCGAATTTACCGGCGATCGGCTCAAGGTCTTTCCCTACAAGGGCGAGCCGGGCGCCACCAATGCCACCGTGCGCACTCTGGTCCGCAAGGATGATGGCAGCACCGTGGCGGTCAATTACAGCCTGCATCGCACCGACAAGGGCTGGATGGCCTGGGATGTGACCATCGAGGGCATCAGTTACGTGAAGAGCTTTCGCGACGATTTCGGGGCCGAGATCGACCAAAAGGGGTTGGATGCTCTGATTGAGCGGCTCGAAAAGCAGAAGGGCGCAACATGACCTCGGCCGCCCCTCCGGAAGCGACGCGGGGTGGCGCCCGGTCGGAAGGAGCGCTGCGCGATAGTGGCGGAGGACGCTTCCGTCTGGAGGGAGAGGTGACCCTGAGCACGGTGACTGGCCTGCGCAGCGCCGGCTTGCGTGCGTTTGCACGCGCAGCGGGAGACATCGAGGTGGACCTGAGCGGAGTAGGGCGCGCCGACAGCGGCGCCCTGGCGCTGCTGGTGGACTGGCTGGCCTGGGCTCGAGCGGCGCATCGTGCGCTGAAGTTCGCCGCTCTTCCGGCGGCCCTGCTGGCGCTCGCACGCCTCAGCGATGTGGAAGATCTTTTGCTCGGGACGGGAAGCTCGCCCTAAGGCCAAAATCTAATTGCCGGGCGGTGCACTGGGGCTGTCGGCCTCCGGGTCTGCGTCCGTGTCCGCGCCGGGGCTGTCCTCAGCCTGCGCACCGTCGTGCACCAGGTACTCGCGTCGCTGGATCCACGCATTGCGAATGAAGGCATACGGGTCAAAAGTTCGATTGAGCGCCGCGTCCAGATCCAACAGACTGGCGCGTGTCTCAAGTTTTTCGATGCCCCAAAGACCCCAGTTCACGTACGGTTCGGAGATGTAGTGGCGCGCACTGGTGTAGTCATCGGCGATCCGCGCCGGGGCGTCACGCACGCTCGAGGGACCGAAAATCGGCAGCATCACGTAGGGGCCCGCCGGGACGCCCCATTTGCCCAGGGTCTGGCCAAAGTCCTCGTCGTGGCGCTCCAGGCCCGCCGCCGATGCTGGATCGAAGAACCCAAAGCCGAACACGGTGTTGATCAGCAGCCGGGTAAAATCGTGTCCGCCCTGCGTGAATTTGCCTTGCAGCAAATCGTTGATGACCGTTCCTGTATAAGACAGATTGCTGACGAAATTGCTCAATCCATGGCGCACCGGTCGCGGCACGGTGGCCTTCCAGGCCCGAGATGCGGGCCGGAATATCGCGTGATCGGCCGCGCTATTGAAGTTGTAGATACTACGATTGACCCGTTCAAACGGATCGCGCGGGTCGGCCTTGCTGCCGGGAACGGTCGCACAGCCTGCCAACAAAAAAAACGCGGCCGTGGCCGCGGTTATCGCTCCGGTCCTCATGCGCCCATTCTACATTTTCACTGGCCGGTGTCGTGTGACTCGCGTTGTTCGCGCATCCACTCACGGATCTCGTCTAGCCGGGCGCGGAATCGCTGCCTTTGCACTGAGGTGAGATTGGGCGAGGCTAGGGCAAGTTCCAGTTGCTGATTGGCGAGCGGCAGATCGCCGTTGCTGATGTGATATTCGGCCATGTAGTAGGAGGCATCCCCCGTGTCTCCGGCGGCGCTTGCGGCCAGGGCCGTCAAACGGATCTGTTCCGGGGTGGGCTGCGTATTATTGAACACATCGAGCAGCAGCAGGTGCGCCTGGCGCGCGTGCCCTGTCTGCATCAAAGTGTCGGCGTAGCGGATCGCCACCGGCACGTTGCGTGGAAACAGTGCCGTGGCATGTTCAAAGTTCGCCAGCGCCGCGGCCGATTGATGGTCGGCCTGCAATGCCTGGCCCAGGGCGGTGTACAGCGCGGTGATTTGCGGGTATTTCTCCAGCAGTGCCCGCAACGTCTCGACCGCCGCTGAAGTCTGCCCCCCTCGGGTCTGGGCAAGCGCCTCGCCATATCGTTCCGCATCGCTCAGCGGCCGGTGCTCCCGCAACTGGGCGTAATGGACCATCATGTCCTTGTCGACGGGTGCAACCAGCACGCGCAGGCGTTCTTTCATCCAGGAGTACAGTATGGATTCGCTGACGTGGTTCTTCGCGTACTGACTGGCCCGCGCGCGCGCTTCGGCGATGCGATCGCGGTTGACCGGGTGGTTGCGGAGCATGTCGAGCGGTCCCGGGGTTTCGGGATCGCCCTGGCGGCGCGCCATGGTTTCGAAGAAATTCGCCATCGCCGAGGCATCGAAGCCCGCTCCCGCCACCAGGCCGATGCCAATGCGATCGGCCTCGGCCTCTTCGGCGCGGCTGAAATTCATGCTCTGCTGCAAGGAAACGGCCTGGCTCATCGCGATCGCGCCTTCCATCGCCGCTCCACCAGCGCCGCTGGCCGCACCGATCAGCACTGCGGCCAGCATCGCCGCCGTGGTGCCCAGCGACATGCGGCTTTGCGCCAGAATCGAGCGCGCGATGTGGCGCTGGCGCACGTGCGCGGTTTCGTGACCCATCACCGCCGCCAGGTCGGACTCGGTATCGGTGAGCAATATCAGCCCGGAATTAATGCAAATAAATCCGCCATAGGTGGCGAAGGCATTGATCTCGTCAGAACGGAGAATGAAATACTGAAAATTCTGGTCGTCGTCGCGAGCCTGCGAGGCCAGCCGGGATCCCAGATTCTGGATATAGTCGGACAGTTCCGGGTCTTCGAGGATCAGTCCCTGGCCGCGCAGCTGATGCATCGCCATCAGTCCAATCTGAAACTCGTCGGTCTTGCTTAGAACCGCATTCTCCGGCGAGCCCATGTCCGGCAACTGGCTGGCAACGGAATTCGTGTCCTCGTCGGCGTATGCGGCGAGTGCCAGCCACAAGCCCGCGAGCAGGCTGATCAGGGCTCCCGCCAGCGGCGAGCGGCTTTTGTTGCGGGTCCACATCGTCGTTTCGACTTGTGCGGACAACGGAGGTTCCTTACAGCTGCTCGGAGGCGAAATCAGCCAGCCGTGAGCGTTCTCCGCGCACCAGCGTGATGTGACCCGAGTGCAGCCAGCCGCGGAAGCGGTTGACTACGAAAGTGAGGCCGGAAGTGGTCTCGGTCAAATAAGGGGTATCGATCTGCGCAATGTTGCCGAGCGCAATCAGTTTGCTGCCCGGCCCGGCGCGGGTAATCAGCGCCTTCATTTGCTTGGGTGTAAGATTCTGTGCTTCATCGAGAATGATGTAGCGGTTCAAAAAGGTACGTCCGCGCATGTAGTTCATCGCGCGAATCTTGATGCGGTTGCGCAACAAGTCGTTGGTGGCCGCCCGACCCCAGTTGCCGCCTTCTTCACTACGCGTCAGGACCTCGAGATTGTCCATCAGCGCTCCCATCCAAGGCTCCATCTTCTCTTCCTCGGTGCCAGGAAGGAAGCCGATGTCTTCGCCCAGCGGTATGGTCACGCGCGTCATGATGATTTCCGCGTAGCGGTTGCGTTCCAGCGTCTGCACCAGCCCAGCGGCCAGAGCCAGTAAGGTCTTGCCGGTACCGGCGGGGCCGAGGATGGTCACGCAGTCGATTTCTGGATCGAGCAGCAGGTTGAGGGCAAAATTCTGTTCCCGATTGCGCGCCGTGATGCCCCACACGCTGTGTCGGTCGGAGCGAAAATCACGCACCAATTCGAGCGTGGCCGTGCCCTGACCGAGCTTGCGCACCATGGCCTCGATCCCCGCCGCGCTGTCTTCGTACACGAACTCATTGACGTGCCAGTTGGCCACTGCGGGGCCACTGAGCTCATAGCAGGTGCGGTCGCCGGCTTTCCAGGAGCGCATGTCGCGGCCATGCTGCTCCCAGAAATCGGCGGGCAGCCGGGCGGTACCGGTATACAGGACATCGGCATCCTCGATGGTCTTATCGCTGTAATAATCCTCGGCATGCACGCCGACCACGGCCGCCTTGATACGCAGATTGATATCCTTGGAGACCAGCACCACTCGCGCCGGTGCCAGTTGTTTCTGCAGCGCGAGCGTCTGGCCCAGAATCAGGTTGTCCACACCGAGTCCGGGCAAATGCTCAGGCAGGCCGCTGCCGAGGTCACGGGTTTGAAAGAACAGTCGGCCGGCCGCCGGGGGCCTGCCGTGATTGTCGGTACGAGCGCTGGGAATCGGCAGCCCCGCATCGATCTGCTCTTTGGTCACGCCGCGGATCATGTCATCGAGGAAGCGGCTGGCCTGGCGGGTGTTGCGCGAAGCCTCCGACATGCCCTTCTTGTTGGCGTCGAGCTCCTCGAGCACCACCATCGGCAGGTAGATGTCGTGCTCTTCGAAGCGGAAGATTGCAGTCGGATCGTGCATCAGCACGTTGGTGTCCAGCACGAACAGCCGTCTGGCGCGTGTCTTCACAGGGCTTTGGCCGCCTCCAGCACCTCGGCCGCGTGTCCTGGCACCTTGACCTTGCGCCACTCGTGGCGCAATTTCCCGGCCGCATCGATCAGAAAGGTGCTACGCACGATGCCCAGCACTTTGCGGCCGTACATGTTTTTTTCGTGGATCACGTCAAATAGTTTGCAGGCTTCGCCTTGCTCATCGACCAGCAATTCGAAGCCCAGGTCAAATTGGCTGCAAAATTTGTGGTGCGCCGCCAGGCTGTCGCGCGAGATGCCGCACACGCGAACTCCGGCGCGGCGGAATGAGGGCAACAAGCGCTGGAAGTCCTGGGCTTCGAGCGTACAGCCCGGCGTATTGTCGCGCGGGTAGAAGTACAGCACCAGCGGCTTGCCGCGTGCGGCGCGCAGATTGAAGTCCTGGCCGGCGGTCGAGGGTAGCGAGAAATCCGCGACGGCCTTGCCGACCGTGACCCCGCTCATGACTTGACCGGCTCGAGGATCGCGTCGAGATTCATCGTGTCGCAGTAGTCCATAAATTCCTCGCGCAACTGGGCCACGTGGTGTCGCGCCGGGACGTTGATTGTCATCTGCACCGCGAACATTTGTGCGCCGGTATGAGCCGCGGCGTAGCCTCGCGTGGCCACTTCGCAAATGTCGATGTTGCGCGTCGCGAAGAAACCGGACAGGCCGGCGACGATGCCGGTCTGATCGATGCTGACAATATCGATGGAGTAGGGGACCATTTCCTTGCGGCTGGCGCGCGCCTCGGTGCGACGCAGGTGCACGCTCAAAGTCCCGGCGTCCGCCAGGCGGCCGAGTTCCGACTCGATGCGGGCCAGCGTGTGCCAGTTGCCGGTGACCAGCAGCAGCATGGCGAATTCACTTCCCAGCGCAGCCATGCGGCTCTCGGCAATATTGCCGCCGCAATCGGTGATCACACGCGTGAATTCATGGACCATTCCAGTGCGGTCACTGCCAATGGCGGACACGGCAAGATGCTGCTTACCCGGGGAGATCTGTTCGTTCACGGCTCGGAGTGTACCGGTTTCCGGGACTTGCTTCAGGTCACGGTGGATGCGTAACATCGCGCCCCCGCCGCGGCAATCGTGCCGCGGCAGTCCACCGTACGGGAATTCATGTTTTCAGGCAGTCTGGTTGCGCTGGTCACGCCCATGCTTGATGACGGCGCAATCGACCTTGACGCCTGGCAACGGCTGCTTGATCTGCACCTGCGCAGCGGTACCGCGGCGGTCGTGGTGGGCGGCAGCACGGGCGAGTCGGTGACCTTGACCGACGAGGAACAGGACGTGCTACTGGCCCATGCCCAGCGGCGCTGTTCCGGACGCATGGCAGTGATCGCCGGGGTGGGTGGTAGCAGCACCGCAGCGGTAGTGCGCCGAGTGCGGCGCCTGGCGGTCGCTGGGATCGACGGCCTGCTGGTCGCGACACCTGCGTACAATCGTCCCACGCAAGAGGGTCTATTTCGCCATTATGCCGCGATAGCCGAGGCCGCTGCGGCGCCGGTGTTGCTGTATAACGTTCCGGGCCGCACGGCGGTCGACTTGCTGCCCGCCACGGTCGCCAGGCTGGCCGAACTTCGGGGCATTGCCGGCCTCAAAGAGGCGGTGGGTGAGGTGGCCCGCATTCGGGAGTTGCTGCATGTGGTTCCGTCTGGGTTCGCAATATTATCGGGCGATGACGCGACCGCCTGCGAGGCCGTGCTGGCCGGCGCGCGCGGGGTGATCTCGGTTACGGCGAACCTCCTGCCGGCCGAGGTCGCTGCGGTGATGGCGGCGGCATTGCGCGGCGAGAGCGAACGGGCCCGGCGCCTCGACGCGCCGCTGGCATCGCTGCACCGCGATTTGTCGCTGGAAACGAATCCAATACCTGTCAAATGGGCGCTAGTCGATATGAAGTTGATCAACCCGGGAATTCGCTTGCCGCTGACCTGGCTCAGCGCAGCCGCGCAGCCGCGGATACGCAGCGCACTGCACGACGCGCAGTCGGCCGTGGCGCAATCTCGGGCGTGCCGCGCATGAGGCTCACGGCCAGGCAGGCAATCGGCGCATGGGTGTGTGCGCTCGGGATGGTGAGCGGGAGCGGTTGCGCCTCGTTCCGTCACGGCCAGACAAAGAAGCCGCATTGCCCGGAGCCGCCGGTCAGCGAGAATGTCAAGAATATGCCGCCGTTGCGCGTGCCCACGGGGCTCGATGCACCGGACACGCGCAATGCCATCAAGATTCCACCGCTGACCGAACCGCAGCTCGAGCGCCCGCCGAATGCACCTTGCTTGTCGTCGCCGCCGAGCTTTGGCAAGCAGCTGGAGGCCTATACCGGCCCGAGCGCTCCACGTGCGCCGGGCTCATTCAGCTGGCACGTGAATGGTGGCGGCGCCTTGACGATGGGCAAATCAAAGGACTTCTTGAGCACCGGTTGGACCCTGGGCGGCGGCGTGAGCTACCGAGTCAAGCCTCAGAGCCGCTTTGCGCTGCAGCTGGACCTGGGTTATGCGGACTTTAACGCGACCCGCAAGCTCATCGACCTCGGGCAGCAGAAGGTGCAATACAGTATTGACGGCGGCACCGGCAGTGTCTGGTTGCTGAGCGCGGCAGGAAAGTACACGGTGCCCTTTACGCGCAACATGGATGCCTACGGTTTGCTGGGCATTGGCGCTTACCACGAGGCGCTGCAATTGACCGAAAGCGCCATCGTGGGCAACATCATTTGCGATCCCTGGGGCTTCTGCTACCCCGTGGCGACCGATGGCGTGGTCACCGTCGTCAGCAAGAATCTGACCAAGGTCGGCTGGAACGTAGGGCTGGGCTTGGAGTTCGGAGGTAACGGCCGCTCCACCTGGTTCATAGAGTCGCGGTATCACAGCGTGCAGGGCAGCCAGTCGGTGCAGTTCCTGCCGCTGCAGATCGGTTTCCGATACTGATGCGATGCCCGGCGGCGCCGCGTCGTGTGGGGCCCGTGCCCATGGGTCCTGCCTTATCCCGCGGCCCGAGACTGGCGGCAGTTCCGGAATGAGGCCACAGGCTTGCTACAATAAGCCGCTGTGTTATTTTATAAATTACTTTAGATTTTATACGTAACTAACTGAAAGGAGAGGTGGCCGAGCGGTCGAAGGCGCTGGACTGGAATTCCAGTAACATCTTCACGGGTGTTCGTGGGTTCGAATCCCACCCTCTCCGCCACAGGACCGTGGTGGTCCGCGCCGGTTCCTTCGCGACGACGAGCCGCCAATCCCGTCAGGCCCGGAAGGGAGCAGCGGTAACGGCCACGTCGTGCGCCGAAGACCGGCCGGCGCGGGCTGCCTCCCTTGTGGTGCCGGGCTAACAGGCAGGATATCGATGGCATACACCGCGCTCGCGCGCAAATGGCGTCCGCGTCGCTTCACCGAGATGATCGGTCAGGAGCACGTGCTGCGCTCACTGAGCAACGCGCTGGCGAGCGGCCGCGTGCACCATGCCTTCCTGTTCGCAGGCACACGCGGCGTGGGCAAGACCACCGTGGCGCGAATCCTGGCCAAGTGCCTTAATTGCGAATGCGGGATAAGCGCCGATCCCTGCCTCGAATGCGCCAGTTGCCGGGAAATCGAGGCCGGGCGCAGCGTGGATCTGATTGAGGTCGACGCGGCCTCGCGCACCAAGGTGGACGACACGCGCGAGTTGCTCGAGAACGTTCAGTACGCGCCCACCCGCAGCCGCTTCAAGGTGTATCTCATCGACGAGGTGCACATGCTGAGCGCCCACTCCTTCAACGCACTGCTCAAGACGCTGGAAGAGCCGCCGCCGCACGTCAAATTCCTGTTCGCCACCACCGATCCGCAGAAGCTCCCGGTTACCGTGCTCTCGCGATGCCTGCAGTTCAATCTCAAGCGCCTGTCGGTGCCGCTCATTGCCGCACGCCTGGCCTACATCCTGGACGCGGAACAGCTGGTCTATGAGCCCGCGGCGCTGCAGCTGCTCTCACAGGCCGCTGACGGCAGCATGCGCGATGCGCTGTCGCTGCTCGACCAGCTGCTAGCCTTCGGCAACGGCGCAGCGCGCGAAGCCGAAGCACGCTCGATGCTGGGCACGGTCACGCGCGATCACGTCGAGCGAATCGCCCGAAGCCTGGCCGGCGGCCAGGCGGCGGCCATGCTGGCCGCGGCACAGGACCTGGAGGAGTTCTCGCCCGATTACGGCCAGCTGCTCGATCAATTGGCCGCGCTGCTCGAGCGTGTGGCCCTGCTGCAGCTCCTCCCGGACTACGCGGGGGATGAATATTTTCCGGCGTCCTTACTGCAGGAGCTCTCGGACGCCATGAGCCCGGAAGACGTACAGCTGTATTACCAGACGACAATCCTGGGGCGTCGCGATCTCGCCCTGGCGCCCGAGCCGCGCACTGGGTTTCGCATGACTCTAATCCGCATGCTGGCGTTCCGGCCCGAAGGCGCCCCGCAGGGGGCGGGAGCCGCGCCGCGCGCGACCCCGGCGTCGCCTGCGGCCCCGGCGCCGCCTACGACAACCGCGCTGGCGGAGCGCGAACCGGAGGCCGCGAACGATTGGAACCGCGTGCTCGCGACACTCGATCTTGACGGCCCGACCCGGATGCTGGCGCTCAACTGCGCGCTCGTGGCGCGGGCCCCTGGACTACTGCGGCTGACACTTGACCCGCGCAACGCGGGTGCCCGTACGCGCGCGCGCGAGGAGAAGCTGGCGCAGGCCTTGAGCCGCCACTATGGCGAGGCCGTGCACGTCGAGATTGTCACCGGCGTGGCGAGCAGGGAAACCCCCGCGCAGGCGGAAGAGCGTGCCGGCCAGGAAGCGCTTAGCGCCGCGCGCGTCGGGTTCGCCGCTGAATCCACCGTGCAGGCCTTGCAGGAACGCTTTGGCGCTACCATAAACCCTGATTCGGTCCGGCCACGGAAGCCGGCCTGACGCCCGCCGATCATTGAAGGAGATTTGGCATGGCCGGCAATATTGGCAACATGATGAAACAGGCCCAGGCTCTGCAGGCGAACATGCAGAAGGCGCAAGCCGAGATCGCCGCGCTGGAGATTACCGGCGAGGCTGGCGGGGGCATGGTCAAAATCACGCTCAACGGCCGTCACGAGGCCCGGCGGGTGCAGATCGAGCCGGCGGTATTTGCCGACGATCGCGAAATGCTCGAGGACCTGCTGGCCGCGGCGCTCAATGATGCCGTGCATAAGCTCGAGGCGGCGAGCCAGGCCAAGATGGCCAATCTTATGGGCGGTCTGCAATTGCCGCCGGGCGTAAAGCTCCCGTTCTAATGCAGCATTCACCGGCGCTGGCGGCACTGATCGACGCGCTGCGCGCGCTGCCGGGTGTAGGCCCGAAGAGCGCGCAACGCATGGCCTTTCACCTGTTGCAGGACGCACGCCCAGCGGCCCAGAGCTTGACGGCGGCTTTGCAGCGCGCGCTGGATCGCGTCAACCGCTGTCGACAATGCCGCATGCTTACCGAAGCGGACTTGTGCGACATCTGCGCCAGCGCTCAGCGCGATCCCGCCTTACTGTGCGTGGTGGAATCGCCCGCCGATGTGGTCGCGATTGAACAGTCCGGCGGCTATCGCGGACGGTATTTCGTACTGATGGGCCACCTCTCACCATTGGACGGCGTCGGACCGGAACAACTAGGCGGCGCGCAGTTCTCTGCTCTGTTGGCTGCCGGTGCGGTGCGCGAAGTGATTTTGGCGACGAACTCGACGGTGGAGGGTGAAGCCACCGCGCACTTCCTGGCGCAACTGGTGCGTCAGCGCGGCATCAAGGCCAGCCGCATTGCCCATGGCGTGCCGATGGGTGGTGAGCTCGAATACATCGATGGCGGCACGCTCGCGCACGCTATGGCCGGGCGCCAGTCGCTCTAAATCCTGGGAGGAGGTTGGTGGCATGCCAAGCGGCCTCAGGGCCGCGGATAGGGCATGCGCTCCAGCAACCGCTCGCGCAAACGGCGCAGGCGCCGGTAGCTCTCGTAGCGTCTGGCGCTAAGCCCACCGCTCGCCACCGCCTCGCGCACCGCGCACTGCGGCTCGCTGAAGTGGCGGCAGTCGGCGAACCTGCACTCCGGCGCGAAGCGCGCAAGATCGACAAATCCCAACGTCTGCGCATCGAGCATGTCGGCGGCCGGCGCGAAGTCACGCACTCCGGGCGAGTCAATCAACGAGCCCCCGCCGGGCAATTGGTACAGGCGTGCCGCACTCGTGGTGTGGCGGCCTTCCTGGCTCTTGAGCAGTTCACCCACCGGGGCATCGCAGCCGGGGACGAGCTCGCGCAACAAGGAGGACTTGCCTACGCCGGATTGCCCGACGAACATCACACTCTGTCCGCGCAGGTGCTCGCGCAGTGCGTCTAATCCCAGGCCGGTGCGCGCGCTGCACATCACTACGGGACAGCCCATGGCCGCCAGTGCCGTGAGCTCCAGCTGCAGTGCGTGGTCGAATGGCTGGTCTGCCTTGTTGCCCAACAACAGCGAGCGCAGGCCAGCGCTGTTGGCTGCGGCCAGGTAGCGGTCGACCAGGAACAGATCCGGTTGCGGGCGAGGGGCCAGCACGACCACCAGCAAAGTGAGATTGGCAGCCACGAGTTCGGCGCGACCACGCGCGTTGCTTCGGTACAAGGCGCTGCGTCGCGCTGTGACCTGCTGAATCCGCCACTGTGCGTGTTGCTCGTCGCGATCGCAGTCCACCTCATCTCCGCAGACAAACTGCAGATTGCGACCGGCGGCACGCGCCAGGATCTCGGTGCCATCGCTGAGGCGCACCTGCGCGCTCGGACCGTGAGCCACCAAAACCAGCGCCCGATGGCCTGCGGTTGTGTGTCCGGTACCGGCGGCGGGTGGTTCACTCACCCTGCTATGATGCACTAATCAGCAGGAGTGAGGCATTTGGCACTCAAGGATCGCCTGATCTGGATTGATCTGGAGATGACCGGGCTTAGGCCCGATCACGACAGCATTATCGAAATCGCGACCGTGGTGACTGATCGCGACCTCAACGTGATCGCCGACGGCCCGGAGTTGGCCGTGCACCAGAGCGAGGCGGTGCTGGCGCAAATGGACGAATGGAATCAGCGCCAACATGGGGGCAGTGGCCTCATCGATCGCGTGCGCGCCAGCCGGGTCAGCGCTGCCGCGGCAGAGCAACAGACCGTGGCGTTCCTGCGCGCACACGTCGCCGCCGGCACTTCGCCCATGTGCGGCAACAGCATCTGCCAGGACCGGCGTTTCCTGGCCCGCTGGATGCCGGCTCTGGAAGGGTATTTCCACTACCGCAACATCGATGTCAGCACGCTCAAGGAACTCGCGGCGCGCTGGCATCCGCAGCTGAGTGCGACTCTGGTCAAGCGCTCCGCCCATCTGGCGCGCGCTGACATCTACGAGTCCATTGCGGAACTGCGCTATTACCGCGAGAAGTTGTTTGTCAAGACGACGTGACGCAGTTCGCGCCCCACTCACGTCAAGTTGGCCGGCGCGCATCACATGTTATATTCGGCACCGTGATAGTTGAATGCAACCTGGTGGTCTCCTGGCGTGCGCGGCCGCGTGGCTTCGTCGCGCTCATGGGGCTGTATGAGAGCAATTACCTGCGTCTGGGGCGGCTGGCGGGGGATTTGCGCGCGCTGCCCGACAGCAGCGTTTCTCATGTGGATGGCGATTGCACCCTGGTGCTGAATGTCTGCGAGCGCGCCCGCTACACCAGTGAACTGCTGCTCACTTATCTGCTGCCGGCGAGCCGGGCGCCAACCGTGCTGGAGCGCGTTCCCGATCTGCGCCTGCGCCTCTACCACGACGCCCGCCTGCTCGAGGCACGTGGTGCCGGGGGAGTTGCCCCGGAACGTGAACTGGATCGGTGCTGGAAACGCAACATGATGGTAAATAAGTGGCTGGAATATTGCGCGGAGCGGGGTCATGGATTCGTCCGCGGCGCTCTCGAGCAACCGTTCACCTGATTCTCCAGCGCTAACGCGCTTAGTGGCGCAAATGTTGCAACGACTTAGGCAGCTCGGATTTCTGCACGTCGCACTCCGGGACCCCAATGCCGCGCCCGATGACGGGCGCGTCATGGACCTGTTCCGAAATCGCATTGAACTGAAGAAGTCATTCAGCAATGCGCTGGAGGAAATTCAGCGTCTTAAGGATCGCGTCAAGCAGCAGGAAGGCGCGACTGCGCGGGTTCAGGAAATGCTGCAGGACCTTGAGCGGCGGCTGACCCAGCCCGCTAGCGGCTACCAGTCGCTGGTCTTCTATCAACTCAAGGAGCTCTGGTTACTGGGCCAGCGCCTGCTGCAACAGTTCGTCTCCGAGCTTGAGGCGCAGCAGATGGAGCGCGAGCGCCGAAATTTCTTCGCGGAATTCAACCGCCGTCAGTTTTCCCAGCGCCAGCGCGTCGAATCAGAGTATCTGCAGGCCGAAGCCGCCGCCGCCGCCGCGCGGGCGCGCACCACCGAGCTCGAACGAAGGCTCTCGGGTTTACAGCGCTTGTGGCACTATTTTCGCAGGCGCGCGTTGCGCCAGGAATTGCACGCTGCGGGCATCCAGGTGGTATTGAGCGAGCGGGCCCTTAGCGAGGCGCGCGGTGCGCGCGACACGCTGGCCGGAGAGTTGCCCAATTTTTCGGGCCTGTCCATTGATTCTCGTCGCGCGATCAACCTCGCCGCCGTTGCCTATGCGCAGGTACTGCGCGAACGCCTGACCGGGACGGGTCTGTTCGAGCCGACCCACCGGGCGAGCGGGCGGCGTGAGCCGGCCGCCGATGAGTACGGAACGCGCAAGGACTGCGAACGCCTGATGAGCGATATACAGCGGGCGCGGGTACTGCTGGAGCAGCGCGGGGATGTACTGACCGAGATTCGCACACGGGCGGACGCATTGCGGCGCCTGGCCCGCTACCGTGGTGAGGGGGATTCAGTGCCCGAACCGGCCAGTCTCGCAGAAGACAGCAACGGCGCCGCGACCACGGTTCTGGTCGAGGATTGCTGGGAAATCTACCGGGTCCTATTGCGCTAGCGAGCGTGCGGTGGTCGTGGTGGCGGGCGGTGCATTGGCGGTTGCGCCCACGAGTTGGGCCGCGATGCGCGTGGTCTCCGCCAATATCACATCCGGCTGATCGTCGGCCACCGCGTCGCTGAGCGCTTTTAGGGCGGGCATGCCATCGGCGGCGCGGCGAGCATTCTCGCGTGCCAGGGCGTCTTGCTCCTGCGTGGTGCGTTCGAGTTGCCGCTGAGCCAGATTGAGCGACAAGGAGTGTTCCTTGCGGGTCTGCTCGAGCGAGTTCAGCGATGCAACCAGCCACTGGTAGTCAGCGTCCCGCGCTGAGTGTGCGGTCTGCTCCTTAGCCAGAGTCTGCACTGCGCCGGCTAGCGGCGCGTCGGCCCGAAACGGGACCGAGGCGATGCGGTCCCAGGGCAGGGGAAAGTCCAGCGAGCTCTCCCCGACATCCTTGGCATTGATGCGCGCGGGAAGCTCGATGTCCGGCTGTACCCCCCGGAGTTGCGTGCTTTCGCCCGTGACACGATAGAACTTGCCGATCGTGACGGTGAGCTGGCCCTCGGTCGACTGCCGTGACCAGCGATCCAAGGGGATCAGGTTTTGCACGGTACCCTTGCCGAACGTGGTCTGGCCTACCACTACGCCGCGGTGATAATCCTGCATGGCCGCGGCAAATATCTCGGATGCCGACGCGCTGGTTCGATCGACGAGCACCGCCAACGGGCCGCCGTAGGCGATGCCGGGCTCCGGATCCTGCAACACTTCGATACTGCCATCGGTCGTCTTGAGCTGCACGATTGGACCGTGGTCGATAAACAGCCCGCTAAGCGCGGTCGCTTCGGGCAGGTAACCACCGCCGTCGCCGCGCAGGTCCAGTACCAGCGCGTCAATCGTGCCCTGTGCCTGCAATTCGCCGATCAGCCGGCGCACGTCCCGCGCGGTGGTGCGGTAGTTGGCATCACCCGCGCTGCGGGCGTCGTTGTCCTCGTAAAAGCCCGGCACGGTGATGATGCCGACGTGCAGGGTGTGATCGCCAAGTCGCACCGTGCGCAATTCCTTCTTGGCGGCTTGATTCTCCAAGGTCACCTTGCCGCGCATCAGCGAGACGATCTTCTGGTCGGTCCCCGGAGCCGCGCCGGCCGGTAGGATCTGCAGGCGAACCTGCGTATCGCCCTTGCCGCGAATGAGTTGCACGACATCATCCAGCCGCCAGCCGACCACGTCGGTAAGCGCGCCATCGCTGCCCTGGCCGACCGCCAGCACCCGATCGTTGGGCTTGAGGGTATTGGCCGCAGCGGCCGGTCCGCCCGGCAGCAGCGCACTGATGGTGACGTAGTCATCGATCAACTGGAGCGATGCGCCGATGCCCTCGTAGCTGAGGCTCATCTGGATCCGATACTCCTCCGAGCTGCGGGGCGAAAAGTAGTTGGAATGCGGGTCGTAGACCGCCGCGTAGGCGTTCATCAGGGATTCGAACACGTCATCGGCGCTCACCTGGCCCACGCGCGCCAGCAGGCGCGCGTAGCGCTTTCGCAGGATGTCGGCCGATTCAGGCCAGGTCTTGCCGGTGAGCATCAGCGATAGCACGTCGTTCTTGACGCGTTTGCGCCACAGCTCGTTCATTTCTGCCGTATCGTGCGGCCACGGGGCCTGATCCCGGTCAAAGACATAACTCTCATCCAGCTTCCAGTTCGGTTCGGTCGCCAGCAGACCGATCGCGTACTGCATGCGCTCGCGGTTGCGTTGCTGCAGGCGTGCAAAGATAAGGTAGGCCGGATCAAGCTGGCCGGTATGAATCATGTCGTCAAAACTGTTGCGCCACTGCTGCACGTCAGCGACGTCGGAAGCCTGGAAGTAACTGTGCTGGCCATCCAGAGCGTTGAGGTAGTGATCGAAAACCAGCCCCGAAAATTCCTTGTCTATGCGCCGGCCGCTATAGTGGGCTTGTTCGAGGATGCTGGCGATCCGGGGTGCCAGCAGCTGCTGGCGCGGGGTAGGCTGGATAGCCCCGTCGGGCAGGCGTACGCTGATGGCCGAGGTTCCGGTGGAACCGGTGGCGGCCAATAGCAGCAGGCAGGCGCCCGCCAGTGCAATGGGCGCCAGTGCTCGGCGTAGGCGGCTTTCAACGCGTGACATTAGGCAAGCGGCTCCGGGTCGATTGGCCCTTGGACAAGTTTGACAGCTTTGGCGTTCCGAGGGCAGTCATGGGACTCAATTACTGTGGATTGCTGCAGCCGTTCGGGGCGCCATGCGACCGTTGACCGTATTGCTGGGCATTGTCACGGGCTCGGCGGTCGCCCTGGCGGTTTCGCTGGGCATGACGGGCATCGTATTCCTGCTGTTGCCGGAGTATTCGGCCCGACTGGCCGCGGAGCAGGCCCCGCTGCTCAAGGGCTTGGCCTGGTCATGGTCGCTCGCCCTGGTCTCGGCGGCCAGCTTTGTAGGAGAGCTGAAGGGCACCACGTGGCGCCGGCCTGCCCAGCTTTCGCTGGCGGTCATACTGGCGTTACTTGCCTGGCGCTTCTGGCCCGCCTGAAGCGCTCTATAGCCTAGCGACTGCGATTGCCCCAGATAGATGCGCGTCTTCGGTCCCGGCGGCTGTCGTAGGGGTCAGTCCCGATGTTGTGGCTGGCCAGGGTCAGCCGCGAAGTCACCAGGGCCTGCTTGATCCGATCGACCATGAGCGGACGCACCCCGCTCTCGCCGGATGCGGTCTCCGGCTCGACGTCAGTGACATAATCGGCTTTGGTGTCCACAGGCCCTTAGTGCTCGCAGGATCTATGCCATTGCCTTAAGAATGCCCGCCCGGCGCCTCTTCCAAAAGGCGGCCGCCGGGGCATTTAGAGACGGAACTGTGAGCGAGACCACGTTTTCGACGGGTCGCTAGCCCCGAAACCAGAAGCGCAGTCCGCGCAGCAGCCAGACCGCCGCGTACGGTCCGAGCGCCACCAGCCACTGAACCAGCGAACCCTGGGCGAGCGCCTGGTAATAATCGCCCAGCAGGGCACCGAGTCCGCCGTGGGCGTAGCGGCCGAGCTGCAGCGAACCGACCAGCCAGATCAACATGGGCATCACCAGTAGACCCACGGCGAGGCACAGGGCGAGCGTCAGCAGTTCTCGCTGCGCACCTCGCGTTCGCCGATACCGGCGCCAGTAATGTAGCGGTGACCGCATCCCGATCCCTCTTGAGGCCGCGAGCCGTTGTGCGGCAGCCGTTGTGGGCATAATACCGCCCATGAGCAAACTTCGCGTAGCGGTGGTGGGCGTGGGATACCTGGGTCGGTTTCACGCCCAGAAGTACGCGGGGCTCGCCGATTGCGAGCTAGCCGCGATCGCCGACACCAACGCCGAGGCGGGTGGGGCGTTGGCGAGCGAACTGGGTACCAAGGCCGTGAGCGATTATCGGACTCTGCTCGGTCACGTCGACGCCGTCAGCATTGCGACGCCCACGGCGAGTCATTTTGACATTGCCCGCAGTTTTCTCGAGTCCGGCGCGCATGTGTTGGTGGAAAAGCCCATCACCGAGTCGGTCGAGCAGGCGCGACAATTGATCGTCGCCGCGCAGCGTGCCGGACGCGTCCTGCAGGTGGGCCATCTCGAACGTTTCAACCCCGCGATTCTTGCGGCCGAGCCGCAGCTACGCACACCGCGGTTCATCGAATGCCATCGCCTGGCGCCGTTCCGCGAACGCGGCACCGATGTAAACGTGGTGCTCGATTTGATGATTCACGATCTTGATCTGGTGCAGAGCATCGTCGGCGGCTCGATCGCCAGCATCGATGCGGTCGGAACACCGGTGTTTTCCTCGGAAATTGACATCGCCAATGCGCGAATCCGCTTTGCCAATGGTTGCGTGGTCAACGCCACGGCCAGCCGGGTGAGTCTCAAGACCGAACGGAAGCTCCGGATCTTCCAGGACGATGCCTACCTGTCACTCGATCTGCAGCAGAAAATCCTCACCGTGATTCGCAAGCAAGACGGACCCATGGACGCGGCACGCTTGCCGGTCAGTATTGAGGAGCAGTCCTTTGAACCGGGCGATGCCCTGCGCGCGGAGATCGAGGCATTTCTGGCCAGCTGCCGAGGTGAACGAGCGGTGGTGGTCAGCGGAGAGGACGGTATGCACGCGCTGCAGACGGCGGTGGCGATCGCCGCGGCCGTACGGGCGTCGACGCCGACGACCCCCTAGCGCTGGCGCGCCTGCGAGCACGCGCTTTGAATGCGGTGCAGTATCGCAATCATTTGCACCGCGAACAGTAACGAAACTATACTTTTCGTCATTCGCTCCGCGTGCGGCGCGACAAAGATGATTGCAAGGACATCGATGGCGGCGATCACGGGTGGGGAGCGTGGCGAGTCGACACCGGTGCGGAGGCGCGGCCGCGTGGGTCGGCCACTCGCTGCGCGTGTGGAGCGCGCGCTTGACGCCAAGGTGAATCTGGCCTGCCTGCCGCGCCTGCTGGGGTTTAATCTGCGCCGCGCACATCTATGTGCGTGGCGCCAGTACCTCGCGGTCATCGGCGACAAGGACATCAGGCCCGGCCTGGTCAGCCTGCTGGTGCTGGTCGGCGCCAATCCGGGAATCGCGCAGATCGAGCTGGGCACGCATCTGGGCATCGACAAGGCCAGCGTTGTCGCACTGCTCGACCGGCTGGAAAAATCGGGCATGCTTGAGCGGCTGCGCTCGACGCGTGACCGGCGTCGCCAGGGCATCTACCTCACCGTCCGCGGCGCTGAAGCGCTCGAAACCCTGCTCGCCGCGGTTCGCACGCTGGAACGACGCCTGGCAAGTCGGTTCACTCGCGCAGAGTTCGACCTGCTGCTGTCGTTCTTACGGCGCTTGCAGGCCTGAGCGAGACGCCGGGCACCCGGGCGGGTCCAAGCCTACAGCGCAGCGCCTGCACACATGCTCAACTCCATTGCCCTGATCAGCGTGGGAGCCGCGGCCGGCGCGGTGTTGCGCTGGCTACTCGGTCTGGGACTCAACGGGCTGTTTCCGGCCATTCCACCGGGCACGCTGGCGGCGAACCTGATCGGCGGCTATCTGGTGGGCGTCGCCCTGGAATCGCTCTCCGGGCCGATCGGCATGAGCCCCGAGCTGCGTCTGCTGGTGATCACCGGGTTTCTGGGAGGATTGACCACATTCTCAACCTTCTCGGCCGAGGTGGCGCAGCTGCTCCAGCAAGGGCGCCTGGCGCTCGCTGGCGCAGAAATCGCCGCGCATGTGGTCGGTTCCTTGGTCCTGACCTTGCTCGGCATCGCCACGGTCATGTTCGCGCGCCGCTACACCTGACGCCCGTCGTTCTACCCCTGGCGGTCCGCCTCAAGCTGAGCGTCCAGGGTGATCTGGACCTTCAGAACGCGCGACACCGGGCAATTGACTTTGGCATCGGCCGCGATGGTGGCAAATTGTTCGGCGGAGAGCTTGGGCACGGCGGCGCGCATCTCAAGATGCGAGGCCGTGATGGTCCATGATCCTTGCACTTGCTCGAGACTGACCACGGCCTGCGTTGACAAGCGCACCGGCTTGAAGCCGCTGCGCGTCAGCGCGGCGCACACAGCCATCGTGTAGCAGCCGGCGTGCGCGGCTGCGATCAGCTCTTCGGGATTCGTACCCGGCGCCTCTTCGAAGCGGTTTGCAAACGAATAGGGCGCCTGGTCGAGCGCGCCGCTGTGCGTGGTGAGTGAGCCGTCCCCGGTGCGCAAATCGCCAAACCAGACGGCCGATGCGGATCGCTTCATGATGTTGCCAGCAACTGGTCGACCGCGGCGCCAAGCTGGGCCATGGGCAGCCCACCGGTCATGATCACGGCGTCGTTGAAGGCGGTCAGTTTGAATTTCTCGCCCATTGCGGTGCGTAAACGCTCGCGCTGCTTCAGGATTTCGTTGTGTCCGATCTTGTATCCGCAGGCCTGACCCGGGTTGGCGCAGTAGCGGTCGATTTCACTGGTCATCGCCTCTCGGCCCCGGCCAGTCTCGGTGACCAGAAACTGGATGGCCTGCTCGCGCGTCCAGTGCATGGCATGCACTCCGGTATCCACCACCAGCCGACAGGCGCGGAACTGCTGGCCCTGAAGGTAACCGATCTGCCCGAACGGATCGTTGTCGTAATAGCCAAACTCATCGACCGACTGCTCGGCATAAAGGGCCCAGCCCTCGATATAGGCGTTGAAATTCATCAGCTGTGAAATCAACGGGACCGCGTCGCTGTGCTCGGCCAGGTAGGCCCCTTGCCAGGCATGGCCGGGAATGCCCTCATGCGCAGTCAGGCTCGGGATCTGGTACTTGGGCCACAGCACGGTGGACTTCAGATTAATGTAGTAAATGGCCGGCCGCACGCCATCGAGCGAGGCCGGGTTCATGTAGCCGAGCGCCGCGCCATCCTCGATGTCTGCCGGCACCCGCTTGACCATCAGCGGCGCCTTGAGACCCAGACCCGAGATCTTGGGCACCAGCGCACGGGTAGCCGCCATGCGGTCGGTACAGTAGTCAAGCAGTTCCTGGCGTCCCTGATCGGTGTTTGCAACCAGCTGGCGTGGATCGTTGTTGAGTGCGCGCGCCCGCTCGGCCACGCTGCCCTGCGTGAGCCCTTGCGACTTGAAGATCGTGTCTATGCGCGCCTGTATGGCGCGGTTTTGTTCCAGTCCGATCGAGTGGATTTCCGCCGCGCTCAGATCGGTCGTTGTGCCGAGCTTGAGCGCCCAGTGGTAGTAGGCCTCGCCGTCCGGCAGCCGGTAGATCCCGGCCGTGTCCGGAGCGTGGGCCGTGGCCTTGGTGAAGGCGGCAATCTGCCGCTCCACCGCCGGATAGAGCTGCGATTGAACCAGCGCCGAAGCCCGCGTGTTCCATGCGCCCGCCAAGCCCTGCGCCTTGCTGCGCGCCGCGAGCGAACTGACCAGGGGTTGCTCGCTCGACGGCCGCCGACGAAAACGCTGCTGCTGTCCCAGCACGTTGGTGGCAATGAAATTCGGCGGCATCACTCCTCGCGCCGCGTGCTCGGCGATCAGGGCCGATTCCTGATCGAGCACCCGCGCCAGCGCGCTGATCCGTTCGAGGTAGGCTTCGGCATCCGCGCTGCTGACAATCTGATGCTGTGTGTTGAGGAATTCGGGGACCCGTGTCAGCGCGCCATTTTGCTGACTGACGACATAGGGCGAGCTGCCGCCGTTAAAGGCGCGCGCGCCGCTGCCGTAAGAAAAATGCGTGCCTTGGCTGGCGGCGGTGGAAGCGTACCTGACCGACTCGTAATGAATGCGATCGGCGGGCCCAAGCTGCGCCGGAACGACAGCCGCCAGGCGCGTCAGCATGGATTGAACCTGAGCTGACCAGCGGCGCTCGCCATCGTGCGAGGCGTCGTCCAGTTTCGACTTGAGCGCTTGTCGCGCGCCACGATCCAAACCCAGGGACGTGGCGGTCTCGGGCGCCAATTGCAGCAATTCGTCGGCGAAAGTCGCCAGTAGTGTCCCAAGTGCCGGGGCCGAGGCGGCAGCCGCCGCGCGCGCCGGCCGTGGCAACGCTGCCGCCACCGCACTGGCCAGGGTCGCGGCCAGCATCTCGCGACGATTGATCCACGCGGGTGTCGCTGTCATGTTTCGTTCGACCATCCACTGCGGCATGATAGACGTCATTACTATGCGCGAGCCGCCTAAGACGCGCAATCGGGGAGCGGGATGAATATTGCAGTCGTCACCGGTGCCGCGCAAGGCTTGGGCCTGGCCACGGCGACATTGCTCGCAAACAATGGCTATACGGTGGTGCTCACGGATCTGCAACCCCTCGAAGGAGCCGTCGCGCGCTTGCAGGCGATGCGGCACAAGGTCGTCGGGATCAGCGGAGACGTCTCCTCCGAGGAGTTTGTGCGCCAGCTGGCGGCGCGGGTGCACGCCGACCATGGAGGCGCCGATGTGCTGGTGAACAACGCCGGCATCAGTCTGATCGTGCCCGCCGAGGACACCACCCTCGCGCAGTGGCAACGCGTCATGGATGTGAACCTGCTCGGCCCGTTCCTGATGTGCAAGAACTTCGGCGCCCAGATGCTCGCCCGGGGCCGCGGCAGTATCGTCAACGTGGCCTCGATCGCAGGTCTCGCCGGCGTCAGCCGTCGCAGCGCCTACAACGCCTCTAAGCATGGGTTGATCGGTTTGACCCGTACCCTGGCCGCTGAATGGGGCGGTCGCGGCGTGCGCGTCAATGCGGTCTGTCCTGGCTGGATCAAGACGGAGATGGACGACGCCGCCCAGGAGCTGGGGCTGTACGCGGATCAGGATATCGTCAACCGCGTGCCGATGGCACGATTTGCCCAGGCGGCGGACGTTGCGGCATGCATCGCTTACCTTGCGGACGCGGATAAAAGTGGCTTCGTCAACGGAGTGAGCCTGCCTGTCGATGGCGGATGGACGGCGGATGCAAGCTGGGAGTCGCTCCGTCTGAGTACCCGCCCCGCGCCTTAGGGCGGGCAGGCGAGCGATGTCCGGAAGTGCTCGGCGGTCGTGAGAAAGTCCGTCGTGTAGCTCGACTGCAGCCAAAGGGCAAATCCCTCCGGGTAGCGCGCCACCGTCACTGGACAGTCGAATAGGGTCAATGCGGCGCAGTCACGCGCATCAAGCACGGCCTCTATGCCGATCGCACAGGCCATCAGGCGCGTCGCGCCCGGACCAAGGATCAACACGGTGTCCCACTTGCCGGTGACCTCGACCACGGCTCCCAAACCTGCCCCCGCAGCCGACGCGA
The DNA here is from genome assembly GCA_963789365.1 of uncultured Gammaproteobacteria bacterium. Lineage (GTDB taxonomy): Bacteria > Pseudomonadota > Gammaproteobacteria > Steroidobacterales > Steroidobacteraceae > FEN-1191. The sequence continues at coordinate 484,874 of CAWBKJ010000004.1, read as the reverse complement.
GGAGAGATCGAGTCTCATCGATGGGATCAGGTGCAAGCCAGCGCCCCGGCGCAAAGTGCAGCAACAAGGCTCGCCCCTGCGAGTCGTAACGCACCGCCCCGGGAGCGCCAGGCCATGCCGGCTCGCCCAGAGCTTGCGCCGGCCACGCAAAGGCGGTGAACTCGAGGGCCGGCACGGACGGCAGGCGATCAATTCGGCAGCCGGTTTCTTCGTCGTGGTCACTCATGTCGCTTGCTTGCGTTAGGCCTTCATGCGGGCGCCGCCCGGATCAAAATGTGCCGGCGCTACGACGCGAACCGGCGTAGCGGCCGCGCGCAGTGGATCGCGGGCAGTGAGGATCGCACCCTCGACCGCCAGATTTCGGGCGAGCAGCGCCAGGCCCAGCCACTCGCCGAGCGTCGGGCTGAAGACGCTCGAGGTGATATGGCCGCAGGGCCGGGTGGGGGAGTCGGCAGATGTCAGTTGCGCTCCGGCCAGGAAGGGCGTGTGCCCGTCGAGCGCGCGCAGGCCAACCAGACGCGGCCGCGTCGGTTCATGAAAGGCCGGTCGCTCCAGCAGCTCCCGGCCAAGGCAGGGATTGCCCAGGCGCACCAGCCCCTCCATGCCCAGGTCAAGAGGCGTGGTCTCACCGTTGAGTTCGGCGCTCACCAGGTAACCCTTCTCGACCCGCAGGATATCGAGCGCGTCGATTCCGTAAGGTGCAAGGCCTTCCGCGCCGAGAGCTTCCCACAGCGCGAGCGCCGCCTGTGGCCGGCAGTGCAATTCAAAAGCAAGCTCCCCGGAGAAACTCGCGCGCAAAACCCGCAGTTCATGACCGCGGAAGTGGCCTTCGGCGAAATCCATGTGGCTTAGTCGCGCGAGCACTTCGCTCCAGGATCCCCCGAGCACGCGCTCGAGCGTCGCGCGGCTCAAGGGCCCGGCCACGGCGATCGCCGCCCAGGCCTCGGTGACGTCGGTAACCGTCACGGCTCGAGCCGCCCACTGGGTCGCTCGATAGTGCTCGAAGTGTGAGAGCACGTGGGTGCCATGCGCGGAGCTGGTCGTGGCAATGAATCGATCGGGCGCGAGGCGCAGCACCAGCCCATCGTCGAGCACCATGCCGTCCTCGCGCAGATTCACCATGTACTTGCTGCGCCCGGGCTTGATGGTGCTGGCCTTAGTGAGGTAGAGAAAATCCAGAAAAGCTGCAGCCTCAGGCCCCGCGATCTCGATCTTGCCTAGCGTCGAACTGTCGGCGATGCCGCCGTGGGTGCGCACACGGCGCGCTTCCACGACCGCGGCAATCGCCGCGGTCGCGCCGTTGGCGGCGAAATAGCGCGGTCGCAGCCACAGCCCCATGGGTTCGAGCATTCCGCCGTGAGCGGCGTGCCAATCGTTCAGCGGTGTGCGTCGCGTGACCTTTACCGCCGCGCCCACATGATAGCCGGCGATCGAGCGCATCGTTATTGGGTGATAGGGTGGCCGGCTGCGACTCGCGCCGACCTCGGCGAGCGGTTCCCCCCGCAGTTCGGCCGCGATCGCCGCGCCCAGCAAGCCGCCAGTCCGCCCCTGATCGGTGCCCACACCCAAAGTTGTGTAGCGCTTGATGTGCTCGATGTCGGAAAATCCTTCCGCCAGGGCGGTGCGCAAATCGGCCACCGTGACGTCGTTTTGCAGGTCGATGAACTGGCGCTTCTCGCCGCCGCGTGAGCCCGGCGCTCGTGTAAAAGCAACGAGCGCGGGTGCTGCATCTCCGCTCCCGTCGGGCGCCGTGCCCGGCTCGCCCTGGGCTCCCGCCTCGCGCGCTGCCCGCTCACCGGCCGCATGGCCGTCGAGCAGCACGGCCGCCAATTCCAACAGGCCGCGTGCACTGCCCGCAACGGCGCGTCCCGCGGGCTGATCACCTGCAACGAACGCGCCAATCGGGCTGACGAAGCGCGCCAGTCCGCCGTGTTGAAGCCCGGCATGTACCGACGGAGTCCATCCGCCGCTGACCAGAATCGTGTCGCAGGGTATGGGCCTGGCAGGCGCCGAGCCGCCGAGTAATTCGACGCGTGCGAACTTCACGCCGCGGCGGCCCAGGGCAGCCGTTACGGCGTGTCCCGTCAGGCACTCCACGCCATCGCCGCGCAGGGTCTCGCGCGATCGCAGCTGTGCCTCGTCCGCGCTGAGTTCATGGACGCGGCGGGTGTCGACTATCGCGCGCACCTCCATGCCGGCTGCCATCAGCCGCCGCGCGGTGGCATAGACGCGCTCGTGATTGGCGAACAGCACCAGCCGCGCACCCACCTGGACACCGTAGCGCGCGAGGTAACGCTCGGCCGCGCCCAACATCATCACACCAGGACGATCGTTGTCGCAAAAGACCATCGGCCGTTCGATGGCTCCCATAGCGACGATAAATTGACGCGGCCGGATCCGATACATCGTGTTGCGAGCGGGCAGGCCCCCGGGCTCGGCATGCGCAATCAGCTCGCCGCTGGACTCCGCGACCACCGTGGTGTTGTTCAGCACGCGCGCGCCCAGCGTGCCGAGCTCGGCGAGCGTCGCTGCAATCCAGTCCCGAGCGGGCAGGCCGTTGATCCGAGCGGCTTCAAACTCGAGTTCACCGCCGCACAGCGGCTCGCGCTCGCAAACGATCACCTGCGCCCCGGCGCGCGCGGCCGCGAGCGCTGCGGCCAGGCCGGCGGCCCCTGCGCCACCCACCAGCACATCGCAGCCGCAATGCTCAATGGCCACCGGCGGTAGCTGACAGCGACCTGGGGCTTCGCCCAGGCCGGCAAGCCGGCGGATGATCCCCTCATAGGTCTTCCAGGACGGCCAGATAAAAGTCTTGTAGTAGAAGCCCGCGCCCAACAGCCCGCCACCGGCCTGCAGCACCGAGGCGAGGTCAAATTTCAGGCTGGGCCAGCGATTCTGGCTGCGCAACACCAGCCCCTCGCGCAGCAGCAGCTGCGGCGCCGGGACGTTCGGGATCACCTCGGGCGGTGCTCCGACCGAGAGCAGCCCATTGGGCTCCTCGGGTCCGGCCGTGAGCAGGCCGCGCACGCGCCGGTACTTGACGCTGCGCCCTAGGTGGCGCACTTGATGCGCCAGCAGCGCCGAGGCGGCGCTGTCGCCCACTTGGGCGGTGTAGCGACGGCCGTCAAAGGTGAACGACAGGCGCTCGGGTGCAAGGCGCGTGCCGGTGCGCAATCGCTCGCCGTTCACGAGGGATCCCCGCCCAGCAGGCGGACGCTGATGACCTGTCCACTCGAGGGGTTGCGATGCACGAGCAGCCACGCCCGGCAGCCCTCGACGTGTTGCCAATGTTCGACGCTATGCTCGAGACTTGCATTGCGCTCGTAGGTTCGCTGATACGCGCTGCCGTGCTCATCGGCGGGCAGCGTTTTGTGGAACACGAACTCGCGCAATTCACGCGCACCGCAGAACGGGCAACTCAGAGGCGTCACAGCCGCACCGGGAAGGGGCCTTGGCCCGGCTCATCGAGCATATGACCGGTGGTAAATCGAGACAGCCGAAAACCCCTGATCAGGTCGGGTGCGGTGCCGCTGGCTACAAATCGCGCGAACGCCGCTCCCGAGGCCGGTATGGCCTTAAACCCACCGTAGCACCACCCGGCATTGACGAACACATTGTCGTAGCGCAGACGGTCCATGATCGGGCTCCCGTCCATGGTCATGTCATTGGTGCCCGCCCAATGGCGCAGGATCTTCAGCCCGCCAATGCGCGGAAACAGTTCCAGCGCGCCCTGCACCACGTCCTCGAGTCGATGCCATTGTCCCTCGCGAGTGTAGGAAGGGAAGCCGTCCAGATGCCCACCCATGACCAGGCCGCCACGATCGGACTGGCAGATGTAAGTCTCCCCATGTCCCGGGGAGACGTACACGACCACGGTATTGAGAAGCGGTTTGATGGGTTCGGAAACCATGGCCTGCAGCAAGTGCGTCTCGATTGGCAGCGCCACACCCAGCATCGTGCCGATCATGCCGGTGTGACCGGCGGTGGCGAACACAATGCGCTCCGCCTGCACATAGCCGCGCGCAGTTTCGACACCGGTCGCGGCGTTGCCGGCGCTACGCACACCCGTAACTTCGCAGCCCTCGATGATATCGACCCCGAGCGCGCTGGCAGCGCGCGCGTATCCCCAGGCCACCGCGTCGTGGCGAACCGTGCCGCCGCGACGCTGCAGGAGGCCGCCCACGATCGGGAAACGACGGGCGCGACGCGCTTCCAGTTCCGGCACGAAGCGCTCGAGTGCGGTCAGGTCAAGTAGTTCCGCATCGATGCCGGCCAGACGCATGGCATTGCCGCGCCGGGCGAGCGCCGGTATGGCGTCATCGGTGAGTGCGAGGTCGACGACGCCGCGCGGGCTGTACATGACGTTGTAGTTCAGATCGCGCGAAAGCGTCTCCCAACGCCGCAGCGAATCCTCGTAAAAGTAATGATTTTCTGGAAGCAGATAGTTCGAGCGGACAATCGTCGTATTGCGGCCCACGTTGCCGTAGCCCACCAGGCGCTTCTCGAGCACGGCGATGCGCTTGATGCCATGATCACGCGCCAAGTGAAAGGCGGTCGCCAGTCCGTGGCCGCCGGCGCCGACCACGACGACATCGTAAGCCGATTGCAGGGTGCGGCCGGTCCACAACGGCCGCCAGTAACGATCCCCGACTACGCTAGCGCGCAGCAACGACCAGGCCGAGTAACGCCGGATTCGGGGGCTGCTCAGTCGCACTTGCGCTTCCCCAGTACCGAGTGCAGCAACTGCGCCACCAGGCGCCGGCGGCGGCGCATCGGGAATCGAGCTGGTTCAAAAGTGCAGCCGATCCAAATTCCGTCGATACCGGCCGTCAGCAGATCGATGGCATCGCGCAGCGAATGGGGCGCGAGGATTGCACCGTCGCGCACCGCCTCGGTGAGATGGCGAACGAGGCAGCGCCGCCAGCGTGCGTAATATTCGCGGTGCACGCGCGCGAGGGTCGGGTTATGCATTGCGCCGCCCCACAGACTGAGCCAAAGCCGGATGAAGCTCGGTGCCGATGTCGTCGGCACCATGAATTCGAGCGCGCTGCGCAGCCGCGGCAGGCCTGGGCTGCTGACGGCGAGGGCGGCGTCGAGTTCGGTGAACCATGCGCGCGCCACCCACTGAAATGCGAAGGCGAGCAGTTCGTCCTTGTCCTTGAAGTAATGGCTCAGTACGCCGATGCTGAAGCCGCCCGCGGTCGCGATCCGGCGCACGGTCGCCCCTTCAGCGCCTTCGCGCTGGATCACACGAACCGCAAGTCGCGCGATCTCCTCGCGCCGGCGGACATGATCGACAATTCTGGGCACCAACCATCTCCCGAGCCCCTGGCGTCCTGCAAGCGCCATGTGACTGCGTGGCACGCCGGAGTCAAGAATAACGCAGGCGGATGTGCATGGCTACGCTGCGCCGTCCTTATTGTTTAAACCTTACATGTGTTATAAATAAGATCGCGGCACAGGAGTAGGACATGGGTGAGGAAAACCGCAGCGCCCACGCCACCCGCGGCGGTGGCCGGGAGGCGCGCCGCGCCGCGCGCGCGCAACGCAAGGCCGTCAAGCTGCCGTATATCCGCCGCCGCCTGCCGGTGATCGATCTGCTGAGCGTCGAGGCGATCGAGGTGATCGAAGCCAACGCCGAGACGATACTCGAGGAAATCGGCATCGAGTTCCGCCGTGATCCGGAATCTCTGCGCCTCTGGAAGGGCGCTGGGGCCGACGTGCAGGGCGAGCGGGTGCGCATTCCCAGGGGCCTGGCCCGGGCGCTGCTCGAGACTGCGCCCCATGAATTCACTCTCCACGCTCGCAATCCGGAGCGCAACGTGCGCTTTGGCGGCGACGCCACGGTGTTCTCCCCGGTGGGCGGACCACCTTTCGTCACCGACTTGGACCGCGGGCGCCGCTACGGCACGCTCGAGGACCTGCACAACTTCATCAAATTGGCGCATTCGGCCCCGGCCATCCATTTTTCCGGCGGATCGACGGTCGAACCGATGGATATTCCGGCGGGCAAGCGTCATCTGGACGTGCAGTACGCGTTCTTTCGCTACAGCGACCAGGGCTGCGAGGCGACCCCGGAGACGCCAGGCCACGCGGCCGACGCGGTGCGCATGGCCGAGCTGCTGTTCGGCGAGCAATACGTCGATCAGCACCCCGTGGTGCTCGGCAACATCAATTCAAACTCGCCGCTGACCTTCGACGGGCGAATGCTCGGCGCGCTGCGCGAATTCGCGGCGCACAATCAGGGCACGATCGTGGTGCCTGCGGTGCTCGCGGGTGCGATGGGGCCGGTCACGGCCGCTGGCTGCATGGCGGAAATCCTGGCTGAGACCCTGGCAGGGCATGGCACTCACGCAGATCGTGCGGCCCGGATCGCCCGTCATCATGGGTTCCTTCGTGGGTGCGGTGTCGATGCGCACCGGCTCGCCCACCTTCGGCACACCCGAGGCCACGCAGATGATTTTTGCCACGGCGCAGCTGGCACGCCGCCTCGGTGTGCCGTGTCGCAGCGGCGGATCACTTTGTTCGTCGAAAGTGGCGGACGCCCAGGCCGCGTATGAGAGCGCCCACACGCTTCTGCCCACGCTGCTGGCGGGCGTGCACCTGGTAACCCACGCCGCCGGGTGGCTCGAAGGCGGCCTGGTGAGCGGCTATGAGAAATTTGTCATGGACGCGGACCAGCTCGCCATGATGCAGGTGTTGTCTTCCGGCATGGACATGAGCGAGCGCGGGCAGGCGCTCGATGCGATCCGGGAGGTCGGGCCCGGCAGCCACTTCCTCGGCTGCACCCATACGCAGGAGAACTTCGAGACCGCCTTTTATCAATCAACCATTGCCGATTACTCCTCCTACGAACAATGGACCCTGGAAGGGGGGCTCACTGCCGAGCAACGCGCCAACAAGGTGTGGAAAAAGATGCTCGCGGAGTACGAGGACCCGGGACTGGATCCGGCGCTGGACGAAGCGCTGCTGCATTTCATGGCCGAACGCAAGGCTGTACTGTCCGATTCGGTTGAAGAGGAATAGTCCGGCATGAAGAGTCATTACCGCGTCGTGGTCATCGGCGGCGGCATTGTCGGCACCAGTATCCTCTACCACCTGACCCGCCGCGGGTGGTCCGATGTAGCCCTGATTGAGCGCGCCGAACTCACCGCTGGCTCGACCTGGCATGCCGCGGCGGGGTTTCATGCCCTAAACGACGATCCCAATATCGCCGCACTGCAGGCCTACACCATAAATCTGTACAAGGAGGTTGAGGCCGAGAGTGGCCAAGACGTCGGTATGCACATGCCGGGGGGCTACAGTCTGGCCACCACGCAGGCCCGTTGGGAATGGCTCAAGGCCGAGTGCGCGGTCTATCAGACCCTGGGTATCGGCGCGCGCCTGGCGAGCGCCGAGCAAATCGTCGCCGACTGCCCGATTGTCGACCCCACCGGATTGCTCGGCGGCCTGTTCGACCCGCATGAGGGCGCCGTGGATCCGCACGGGACTACCCATGCCTTCGCTCTCGCAGCGCGAAAGCGCGGCGCCGATGTGATCCTGAGGAATCGGGTCACGGCGCTTCAGGCCTTGCCGGGCGGCCAATGGCGCCTTGATACCGAGCAGGGCCAGGTCACGGCCGAGCACGTCGTCAACGCGGCCGGCCTGTGGGCACGGCGCGTCGGTCGCATGGTGGGCCTTGATCTGCCCCTGGTACCCATGCAGCACCACTACCTGATCACCGAGGACCTGCCGAGCCTGCTGGCGCGCAGCGACGAGATGCCCTGCGTGACGGACCTGGAGGGATTCACCTACTTGCAGCAGGAACGCAAGGGGGTGCTATTGGGAGTGTATGAACGCAACCCGCGCCACTGGCAAATCGAGGGCGCCGATTGGGACTTTGGCATGGATCTGCTGCCCGAAGACATAGACCGGATCAGTCCGGAACTGGCGATCGGGTTTCAGCGCTTCCCGAGCCTGCAGGAAGCCGGGATACGAAAATGGGTCAATGGGGCTTTCACTTTTACCCCGGACGGCAACCCGCTGGTGGGTCCGGTCCCGGGATTGCGCAACTTCTGGGCCGCCTGCGGGTGCATGTCAGGCTTCTCGCAGGGCGGCGCCATCGGGCTGGTGCTCGCGAACTGGATCGTCGAGGGCGACCCGGGGGCGGACATCTTTGGCATGGACGTGGCTCGCTACGGGGCGTTCGCGAGCAACGATCGGTACCTGCGCGAGACCACGGCGCAGTTCTATGCCCGACGCTTCGTGATTGCCTATCCGAACGAGGAGTTGCCTGCCGGACGCCCACTCAAGATGACGCCGAGCTACGACGCGCAGCGCTCGGCCGGTGCACGATTTGGCGTGGTGTGGGGCATGGAAACACCGCAGTACTTTGCCCCGGGCGAACCGGAGTTCAACGAGCTGCCCACGTTGCGACGCTCCAACGCGCAGCGCCTGATCGCCGCTGAGGTCGCGGCCACCCGAAACGCTGCCGGGCTGCTCGACACCGGAGTCTACGCCCGCTACGAAGTGTCGGGGCCAGGCGCCGAGCGCTGGCTCGATCATCTGCTGGCCAATCGCCTGCCGACCCTGGGGCGCGTGCGGCTCGCCCCCATGTTGGCGCCCAGTGGAAAGCTCATGGGCGATCTGACGGTCACGCGGCTGGAGCCGGATCGATTCTGGCTGGTCGGTTCCTATTACCTCCAGGAATGGCATCTGCGCTGGTTTCGCGATCACCTGCCGCCTTCCGGAGTCAGGCTGGAGAATCTGTCCGAGAGCTGGTTGGGCTTCTCGCTCTCAGGCCCGCGCTCACGCGAGATTCTCCAGCGCTTGACGCCCGTCGCGGTCGACAACGAGGCGCTGCCATTCATGGGTGCTCGTATTCTGGACGTGGGGTTTGCCCGGGCCGTGGTGGCGCGGGTCTCCCTGACCGGCGAGCTCGGATACGAAATTACCGTGCGCGCCTGCGAGCAGCGGGCGCTTTGGGACGCATTGACGGCCGCCGGCAGGGATTTTGGCCTGAGGCCGATAGGCATGCGCGCCCAGGACAGCCTGCGCCTCGAAAAGGGCTACGGCGTGTGGTCGCTGGAATTCGCACCGTCGTACAGCGCGGCTATGGCCGGGCTCGATCGCTTCATCGCCTTCGACAAGGGGGAGTTTATTGGACGCGCCGCGGCGCTGGCCGAACGTGCCACCGGTCCGGCACAGCGCCTGGTGCTGCTGGCGGTGGACAGTGCGGACGCCGACGTCACCGGTTTTGAGCCCGTTACGGCCAAGCGATCGTCGTGTAGGCTTCGTCACCTCGGGCGCCTATGGTTATCATGTGGGCCAAAGTCTCGCACTCGCCTACGTGGATCAGTCCATTACCGCTGACGCGGCACCGCTATCGGTGGATGTTCTGGGCGCGGCGCAACAGGCACGAATTCTCGTTGAACCCCCCTACGACCCGCGCGGTCTGAGAGTGCGCGGATAGGATCGAGCGTCGGGGTCGCAGCCCCAGTGCCACCCACAAGCCATTGGGTGCCCTAGGCCGGCCTCGGTTATCATGCAACGCTATCGATTCGCCCACCGAGCCGGCTGTCCCCGCTCGCAGATTAAATTCTCTTTAGGAGTTCAGTGCGCATGAGACGCCTTCGCGACCGACAGTGGCCTCACTTCTCTGCGGGGCTGGCCTCGGGCATGGCCGTCCTCGCCCTGCTGGCCGGATGCACCGGCCGGCCCTCGGTCAAGAGCAGCTGGAGCGACGCCAACGCGCGCAGCCTAAGCTTTACGCGGCTGCTGGTGGTCGGAGTCAGCCCGGATTACACCCAGCGCTGCAATTTTGAATACTGGATGGTCAGAGACCTGCACAGCAGCAAGCTCGCGGCGGATGCCAGCTGCAATTACATGGGGAAGGACGAGCCATTGACTCGCGAGAATGTCGAACGCCTGGTCAAGACCCTGCACACCGACGGGGTCCTTGCGACACGCATGGTGGCCTCCGATTGGCTCACCAAGGAAGGCGGCAGCACCGACACGCGCAGTACGGGTCAGTACAAGTACATCGCGTCCGGATATGACACGGGGTTTTATGGGGCCTATGGCATGCCCGTCGATTACTACGAGTTCAAGTCCTTGCCCTCGGTCATGAATACCAAAGGGGCGGGCCACATCATTACCAAACTCTACGAAACCCGCAGCGCCTCCGTGGTCTACACGATTGACACCAAGGTCAGGGACGTGGAATCGGGTCAACTGGGGCTGGCGATGGTGACCCCCTCCATTGCCGATCGTCTGCGCCGCGACCGACTGATTCAATAGGCGAGTGCTGGGCCTGCGACGCGCCAGAGTTGGGCAGCGCCTGCTAACGTATTGAATTCGTGATTACAATTAAATCGCCGCGCGTGGCTGGCGAATCATCGTCATTCGGGGCGTGCGTTGCTCCGCAAGCGCGTTGCGGGACAGGATCCATGATCGGCGGCGCCTCTACGACTCAGTTGCCGGCGATTCTCAGTTGAACTTTCGTGCGCTCTGACGGTACCCACCTACATTTCGTGGCGCGCGGGCGGGTTTTCGCGGTTACATAATCTTGCGCACAAGAAATTCCGCGCTGGCAAGGTGCACACGCGCTGCGATATATTCAGCCGTCTCGATTTCAAAAAAATATAGTTAAGAGGGACATTTATGGAACGCACTTCCGTGGTTTCGTGCTTGACGGCCGCGCTGATGTTCGTTGGCGCCGCGCACGCCGCTCAACAACAGTCTTATGCAGAGCAATTGCAGCAGCTACGCGCCAGCGATGACGGCAAGCTCCATTCAATGCTGCGGACCCTGACCGAGCCTTCGGGGATGGCCGCTGCGCAAGCGAGCGGTGGACTGGAGGGACGCCTCGGGCGATTGGGTCTTGGCCATTCGATCGCCACGATCCCTGTGAACATCGTCGCCAAAGGCGATGCCAATCTGCTCAAGTCTCACTTGCAGGCCATCGGTATCAGCGACGTCAAGACCTTCGGGACCTTCGTGTCGGCTCGCGTGGGTGCGACCCAGCTGCGCGCCATTGCCTCCTTGCCCGATGTGCAATCAGTGCGACCGGCACTCATGCGCACGCGCACTGGTCTGGTGACGACCCAAGGAGACCGCGCGCAGGGATCGGCCAACGCACGCCATGATTTCGGCGTCAATGGCCGCGGAGTGCGCGTGGGAATACTTTCCGACAGCTTCGGCTGCCTGACCGGCCCGATTATCCCGGGCCAGATGTTCACGAACACCAAGCAGGACATTGCCAACGGCGATCTGCCTTCCGACATCAAGATCCTCAATGATGAGGCTTGCGCCGGCTCGGCGGACGAAGGGCGCGCGATCGGCCAGATCATTCATGACGTCGCACCCGGCGCGTCGCTGGCCTTTCACACTGCGTTCAACAGCGAAGCGGATTTCGCCCAGGGGATCATCGATCTTGCCAATGCCGGTGCGACGATTATCGATGATGACGTGATTTATTTTGACGAGCCAATGTTCCAGGACGGCATCCTTGCGCAAGCCGTGGATAAGGTCCACGACCGAGGCATTCCGTATTTCTCATCGGCCGGCAATGACGCACGCCAGTCCTATGAATCGAGTTTCCGCATGTCCAGCAGCAAGGGAGTCAGCGGCGTGCGGCATAATTTCGGCACCGCCAAGAACCCGGACCCGATGCAGACCATCACGGTGACCGACCAGGCGTTCGAATTGCTGGTGTTGAACTGGGACGAGCCCTTCAAATCGGCGGGGCCGAAGGGTTCGCGTTCCGACATGGATTTGATTTTGTACCGCATGAATGGCCAGCCGGTCCCGAACTGCGACGCAAATCTCAAGCCCGCGGTTTGCCAGTTTGCCGGCGTCGACAGCAACATCGGTGGCGATGCTCTCGAAGAGGCGGTGATTTCCAACACCAGCGGCAAGGACGTCCAGGTGCAGGTGAGCATCGAACTGTTTGCCGGTCCGGCACCGACGTATCTGAAGTATGTGTATTTCGCGCTCGGCGGCGGCACTATCTTCATTGATGAACACGACACGCAGAGCGGCGCCTCGTACGGCCACGCCAGTGCCAACGGTGCCGCCTCGGTAGGCGCGGCCCCGTGGTACAACACCGCACCCTGGGGCTCACCCTTCTGGTCCAACTGCAAACCGGCCTGTCTTGAGTATTTCTCTTCGGCCGCCGGTTCGCCGATCTTCTTCAACACCTCGGGCAATCGCTTGAATACGCCGCAGATTCGCCAGAAGCCGCAGGTGACGGGACCCGACGGAGGCAACACCTCATTCTTCTTCTCGTTGTTCACCGCCACGGTGCCGGGCTCGACCGAGCCCGACAAGTATCCGAACTTCTTCGGTACCTCGGCGGCGGCACCACATGTTGCCGCAGTGGCCGCGTTGATGATGGATAAGCAAGCGCGCGCCAACAAAGCGGCCATGTCACCGGACAAGATCTACGGGGTTCTTGAGGACACGGCACGGGACATGCGCCTTTCCGCAGGGCGTACGATTCCGCCATACCCGTTTCCGTTCGGCACCAAGGGCTTCGATTATGATTCGGGCTTTGGTCTTGTTGACGCGGACGCCGCGGTCGGTGCGGTCGGTCACTGAGCCACCGACCACATCAGTGTCGGGCTAAGACGCGAAAGGCCCCGGATTTGATCCGGGGCCTTTTGCATGGGCAGCGCGTCGTGGGGCAGGGCGACCGTTTCTGCCGAGCCCCGGGAATCCAACGCGGACCGGATGGGGAGTTGGGGTTTGAATGCCCCGACTTGCTGAGGATGCAAGCCCAGCCGATCCGCCCGCTTTTATCGGCCTCCTCCGGCCCGTTATTGTAAACATGCAGGCCTTTCGTGCTTGACACCATCGTCGGCCGGTTCATGCTGCGCGCAGACCCGCGTGTTCTGGCCGGGACTGGCCCGCCAGGGGACGCATAACAAGGGAATTGGTTGGGGTGGGGAATCAGAATGCGGCCTAGGGTCAGAGCGTCCATGGCACATCAACGGCGCCAGTCAGCTGACCGCTCGTGCGCGATGCTCATGGAACCTTGACGCATTCTTGTAGAAGAACGACGGCAATATCATCAGCGCCGCGGCTAAATTTACTCAGTCACCGTTCTTTCGTGGGTTTCGAGAGGTCAGGGGGTGCCATGAAATCATTGAAGCTATCGCGTATACGACGAACCGCCGGCCTGTTTGCGTCATGGACGATGCTGGGCGCAAGCGCCATTGCATCTGCGGACAACGGGGTAGGCGGTTGGCAATCACCCTCCGGCAACAACTGGCCGCTGATCCCGATTCACGCCACGCTCACGCCCGACGGTCGCGTGGTTACCTATGGCAACAAGGGCGGGGGCAACCTCATATACGATGTATGGGATCCGGAGTCTGGCCTCGTTGGCGGACATATCACGCTGCCCAATCAAACCCAGACGGACATTTTTTGCGGTGCCCAAGTCGTGCTCCCTCAGAGCGGCAGCATCTTTCTGGCCGGCGGAAAGCTTTTGAACGCGCCCAACTACACAGGTACCAATGCCACTAATCTATTCGATTACACCAACAATACACTGACCCGCGGTAACGACCTGAACCGGGCGCGCTGGTACTCCACCGCCACATCGTTGGTCAACGGCGAGATATACATCCAAGGCGGTAAGGGCGGCGCGGACTTTCCCGAGGTTCGGGATACGAGCGGCAATTTCCGCCTGTTGACCGGCGCGCCCACGACTGGCTACTTTTGGGATTACCCCCGTGATTTTGTCGCCCCCGATGGCCGGGTTTTCGGCTTTGACAACCGCGGCACCATGTACTACGTGGCCACCAGTGGATTGGGGTCAGTGGTGGCAATGGGGAAGTTATCGCCTACCTACACCGCCTTAACCGCCAGCGCTGTAATGTATCAGCCCGGCAAGATCCTTCAGTTCGGCGGCAAATGGAACGGCGCCCTGGTCATCGATTTAACTTCCATGACGCCGAGCTGGCATCTCACCGGCAACCTGTCGAGCGTCCGCCAATGGGTGAACGGAACCGTATTGGCCGACGGCCGGGTATTGGCGACCGGTGGCAGCGCAGTAGCTAACACGCTGACTGGAGTGAATAACTCGGCCGAGATCTGGGACCCCACCACGGGAACCTGGGTTGTGGGGGCAAGCAGCGCCACCGCGCGCCTGTATCATTCCTTCGCTCTGCTACTGCCGGACGCCTCGGTTCTCGTCGGAGGGGGCGGTCACCCGGGCCCGCTTACGAATCTCAATGCTGAGATCTATTACCCGCCCTACCTCTATACGTCGGCGGGTGCATTCGCAGCACGTCCCAGCATAGACTTGGCCCCCGACACTCTGGATATCGGACAGAGTTTCACCATGAACGTCACCGCATCGACTGTAAGTCGGGTGACTATCGTCAAGACCGGCGCAGTCACACACAGCTTCAACATGGATCAACGATTTCTGGAGCTGCCCTTCACGGCTACGGGCGGCACCTTGTCTGTACTCGCGCCCACCCGAGCGAGCGACGCGCCTCCCGGGTACTACCTGTTGTTCGCGATCGACGATCAGGGCGTGCCATCAGTTGGCAAGATCGTCAAGATCAATATTCAGAGCGACAGCGCGTCGCCCTCGCAGCCGACCGGGTTCGCATTCTCGATGCCCAACGGGAAGCCGTCACTGTCGTGGAGCCCATCCACGGACAATATCGGCGTCGCCGGCTACATCGTGTATCGCTCGACAGACGGAACATTGGGTACCGAAGTGGGGCGCTCTCTCGCCGGGCCCTGGGTCGACACATCAGCCGCGCCAGGTTCCACTTATACCTACGCGCTGGGGGCCTATGATGTCGCGGGCAATGTAAGCGCGGCCTCTTCACCGAACAGTATCGTCGTCTATCGGGCGCCGGCCGACGTCACGGCCGTTCTCGCCAATAATCGCCCGCAACTGACCTGGAGTGCATCGGCCGACATTGTGGGTTTCGCCGGTTACGCGATATACCGCTCTACCAAGGGAACCCTTGGCGCCAAGGTGGCCAGCACGAGCGCGACCACGTGGATAGATACCAGCGCACGCTCCGGGGTGAAGTACACCTATGGCGTGAAGGCCTACGACTCCGCAGGATATATGAGCGGACCCTCGGCACTGGTGAGCATTACGAGACCCTAGCCAATCATGCAGATGTAACGAGTGGCGCCCCATCAAATTCGGCGAACTTATTAGCAAGGGCAGCCGTGTGCCCGCATTCAGGAAACCCCGCCGGAGGCCGTGGAACAAACGCCACGATCAACAGCGAAGTGGCCTCGGTCATTGTTAATGCCCTGCGGTCCCTGAGGCGAGAGGCACTAAACGCTCCAGCGCGGTTGGGCCTGCCGGACCGCCGCAGGCAGGCGAGGGCGCTGGATGCGCAATCGGTGGAAGCGTGGGCCAAGCAATACTTGGAGCGATGACGCCTTGCCCATGGGGCTGACGGCGGTGTATAAACCGCCAGCACGTGGTCCGCGGGCATGCGAAGAATATGAAGCGCCACCGCTGCGGCCCCCTAGCTGATACTCGTCGCCCGCAGTGGCTGACCTGCACCGGCATCTCATCTCGTGCGACGTTCTGCCTGCTGGTATGGATTTGAGAGCCGCAATGCAGGCGGCGTTGGTACTGTGGGCAGCAGAGCGTTGACAGCCTGAGAACGACGGCGCCTAACCCTTTGCATTTATCGCCAGAGGCTCGGAACGCCGAATGGTCAATCTCACTGCGGCTGACCCATCACATAGGTCTCGAACGAGCCATAAATTCTTGGAAGGCTCAGGTGAAGGAAACTTGCCAAACCAAGGGGCGTAGGACTATACGTGTTGGGTACGACAGTCGTTAATATCACGACCAGTAAAATAATAAGGGGAAATTCGTGAAACGAGCAATCACCGTGGGTTTGATGGGATTGTTAGTGGGGTCTGCCGCGTCGATGCAACTGCAAGCGGCAATGGATGAGACCGAGAAGGCCGTCGAAGCCATGGAGCAGCAGTGGGTAAAGGCTAATAACACAAATGATGCAGCGCTTGAAGCAACCTTGGTGGCGGACAATTTTATCTCCATTGACCCCCAAGGGAAGGTCCTGGATAAAGCAACGTTTCTTGCGCAGGAAAAGGCGACCAAATATACCCACGCTGCCACAGACGACGTCATTGTGCGTGTGCACGGAGCGACCGCCATCGCAACCTATGTATTCATCGCTAAAGGCACCGGTCCCGACGGTAAGCCAATGGACTTGCGCCTGCGCATAACAGACACGTGGGTGAAGATGCACGATGGCAAGTTACAGTGCGTCGCGGCGGTAGACACAGCGCTGAAATCGTAACAACGCACAATGGGCGGCGCGCGGCGAGGTTCTCCTGCTGTCGCGCGGCCAGTCCATTGCGTGGAGCATTCGCAACATAGTGGAGAACGAATCGACCGATTCGAGTAGCACGGAAGCGGGACTTGATCAGTCAGCCGTGCCGGCCTTTCCTGCGCCGTCGGCAAATGTGTGGGCGCGCATAAAAGACCATAAGATTGCCCAATGGACTCTCGCCTACGCGGCGGCCGCCTATGCTCTGTTGGACGGGACCAAGATCGTCAGCGACGCGTTCGACTGGCCGCACCAGGTGCTGCGCGTCGTAACCGTTCTGCTCATCGTCGGATTGCCGGTAGTCGTGACCCTGGCCTGGTATCACGGGCATCGGGCGCTACGCAGGGTGAGCGGGTCAGAATTGACGATCATCAGCTTGCTGCTCGTCGCGGCGGCCGCCGTGCTATGGCATTTTGCTCGCGCGCCTCAAGGTTCCGTGCCGCCACAAGTTGCAGGGACGGCGGCTACAGTGCATCCGGTTGCTGCTGCGCCCGCCGTACCAATTAGCGATAAGTCGATTGCAGTCTTGCCGTTCGTGGATATGAGTGAGAAGCACGATCAAGAATATTTCTCCGACGGATTGTCCGAGGAACTGATTGACCATCTTGCGCATAACCCGGATCTGAAGGTCATTGCGCGGACATCATCATTCGCTTTCAAGGGTAAAAACGAAGACATGACCTCGATCGCGGCCAAGCTTCGGGTGGCAAATCTTCTGGAAGGCAGTGTTCGTAAGGCTGGAGGGGAGCTTCGAATCACGGCGCAGTTGATCAGAGCTTCCGATGGCGTGCATCGGTGGTCCGAGAGTTATGATCGAAAGCTCACTGATATTTTTAAAGTGCAGGATGAGATTTCGACGACGGTCGCGAAAGCGCTAAACGTCGCGCTGAGCGCGACTACTGCTAATGACGCGCGGCCCGCCTCTAATGAAGCAACAAACATTGCCGCATACAACTTGGCACTGCAGGGGAATTATTTCTACTATCGCGGGCAGAAGGGCGATTACGTTAAGGCGATTGAACGATTCGAGCAGGCGCTCAAGGTTGATCCCCGTTACGCGGTCGCGTGGGCACGATTGGCGCGTGTATACGCGCGCCAAGGATACTGGGGCGACCTAGACCCTATTACAGCAGAAACAAAGGGCCGAGAGGCCGCTAACCGCGCATTGTCAATCGATCCAGAGTTTGCCGGAGCCTATTACGCCCGTGGCAATGTTCTCCGACAAGTTGTAGGTGATTGGAAGGCGGCGAAATCCGATTACGAACGGGCGGTAGCGCTAGATCCTAACGGTGAAGTAGGTCACCGCGCAGAAGGTACGATGCTCCTTCTAAAAGGAGCAATGAGCGGCCAAGTTGGCGACTATATAGATTGGCTGCATCGCGAGACTGACCGGAATCCTCTGGATACTGACGTATTGGGCGACTTGGCCTGGTATCAACAAACGGTAGGAAATCTGGACGCATCTGTCGCGGATTTTCGTAAGTTGCTAGAGCTGAACCCGACTTACGCTACTGCACAGGCAATGTATGCAGTGGCGCTGTTGATTCAGGGGAAAAAGTCCGAAGCTCTCGCGGCAGCGGGGATGGAATCGGACGACGCGTTTAGGTATGCAGCTCTGTCGTGCATTTACTGGTCCATGGATCGACGGGCCGAATCTGATTCGGTACTTGTTGAACTCGAGCGAGGATTTTCGGACCGCGATCAGTACCTGATCGCCTCAGTTCACGCATATCGCGGTGAAGCGGACGACGCGTTTAGATGGCTGGACCGTGCCTATCAGAAAAATAAAGGCTCCCTAGAAGATATAAGAGTCGATCCATTGATCCGCAACCTGCATAGCGATCCGCGCTTCGATGCGTTTCTGCGCAGGGTGAAGCTGGTGGAGTAGTGGAGCGGGGCCCCAACGAAGTCGGCGGCGGCTTTTAAGAACAATTGGCATGGCACAATAGTCTCACTCGCGGCCGGCCAACCGTGGCCACACACGCCGCTAACCGCTATGGAGTTCGCCGACAATTACTTGATGGGCGAAAACCAGCTTAAAACGCGGCAAATATGGTGACTTCGCGGGGCATTGATGTTGTCCAGCGAGGCGTAAGCGGCTCTCGCTGGACTCTTACTTGGTGGACGCGGGGGGAATCGAACCCCCGTCCGCAAGCCCTAGACTTCAGGATCTACGCGCGTAGCTGACTCTTTTTTTCTCATCTGACGCTACCCGAGCAGCAGGGAAGACGCCAGACCAGCCACGGTGTCTCTTAACGGTGTCACCCCGTCGCACGGTGAACCGCGATCCTATGAGCGCGTCCCCAGGTGTAGCCGCATAGGCACGAACTATCCTGAGGTCAGCCGTGTTTAGGCGGCTAGAGCGTAGTTGTCGTCGTTGGCAACTAAGTTTTGCAGCAGTTATTAACGAGGGCCACTGCGCCTCGGCACGCCCCTGAAGGTTCGTAACCCACGTCGAAACCGGTCGCGCCCTTCGGGAAACCCAGCAATTATACCACCCTCTGCAGGTTCGCGGTCCAGGAGCCCCGAAGCTCGCTAACCGCGCCTCAGCAATCGCGCCTTGTCGCGCACCCAGTCGCGGTCCTTTTCAGTCGCGCGCTTGTCGTGCTGTTTCTTGCCTTTGGCGAGCCCGAGCTGCAGTTTGGCACGACCTTGCTTCCAGTACAGTTCGAGCGGTACCAGGGTGAAGCCGCGCCTTTCGACGGCACCGACCAGGCGATCGAGCTCGCTGCGATTGAGCAAAAGCTTGCGGGTGCGCACCGGATCGGTAATTTTATGGGTCGATGCGGTGTTGAGCGGGGCAATGTGGGCGCCGATCAGAAAAGCCTCGGTGTTGCGTATATAGACGTACGCTTCGGCCAGTTGCGCACGACCGGCGCGCATGGCCTTGACTTCCCAGCCCTCCAGAGCGAGTCCCGCCTCCAGCCTCTCCTCGATGAAATAGTCGAATCGCGCGCGGCGGTTTTCGGCGATCAGCCTCGAGGGTGTTTCCGGTTTCGCCATGCGGGCATTGTACCGGGGTGATGTTGAGTCGGCTGGCGCGATACTCCAGACTGCGCGCTATGAAAACGCTGACTCGTTCGGCCTTGATCGCCCGCCCTCCGGCGCAGGTCTTTGCACTCGTCAACGACGTGGCGAGCTATCCGCAGTTTGTGCCCGGCTGCTCAAGTGCCGAAATTCTGTTGCACTCGGAGACCGAGATCGTCGCACGCCTTCGGGTGCATCGCGGCCCGTTGAGCACCCAGCTTACGACCCGCAATCGGCCGCGGCCGCACAGCGAGATCCGCCTGGAATTGGTGGCCGGACCGCTGCGCGCCTTGGATGGGGTGTGGAGCTTCACCCCGGTGGGCAGCAACGGTTGCCGAATCGAACTGCAGCTGCAGTTCGAGTTCTCAAATCCCTTCAAGGCCGCGCTGCTCGAGCCGCTGATCGAGGGAGTGGCGAGCTCGATGGTGCAGGCCTTTGTGGGCCGGGCGCAGCAAAGCCTTGCCTGAGACAGGGCGCAAGCACTGTTTGCTGGCCCTGGACGCTCCGCAGGGGCCGATGCTCTGTCCGCTCAGCCTGCCCGCCGATGCCACGGTGGCCGCGGCGCTGGAGCAGGCGCGAGGGGAGCTGCGGACGACCGGAATCGATGCCGGCATCGACTGGGACGGCGCGATGACCGGCGTATGGGGCGTTCGATGCGGGCGCGAGTTCGTGCCGCGCGATGGCGACCGCATCGAGCTGTACCGGGCATTGACCGTCGATCCGCGCCACCGGCGCCGCCAACGGGTGCGCGCGGCACGCGAAACTTAGGGAGACGGCGGTGGGACAGCTTCGGTCGGTGGGGTGGCCGTCGTGGAACCTGGCGGCGCGGCCGGGGCGGGGCCGGCCGGTGCCGGGTTCTGATCGCCTTGCGGCGCTGCAGGTGGCGTGGCGGTTGGCGGGCCCAGGGGCGCGCTGGGCGGGGGTGCGGAGGCCGCTTCGCTGGAAACCGGCATGACGTCGCTGTCCACGTGATCCACGACGTCGTTTTTAAAATAGACAGCCGCGCGGGCGCGGCGCGGCGCCTTGAGCTGGCGCAATTTCAAATAGTAGTCGTAGTCCCAGCGATCGTTGTCGAAACCGCCGGGAACCATGGGTGTGCCCAGCAGGTAGCGCACCTGCGCGCGGGTCATGCCCTTTTTGACTTGGACCAGGGACGTGGCGTCGATAAAATTGCCCTGCTGGATGGGCATCTCGTACACGCAGCCCGCCATGGCCAGCAGGCAGATCGCAACCGACAGCGTGGAACGGACGCCCGATGTGGTAATTTGCATGATTCCAATCATACCGTTCAGGCACTCGTATGGAAGGGAAAGATCTGCGCAAGGCGGGACTCAAGGTCACGCTGCCGCGCCTGAAGATACTGGAGATTCTCGAGCGTAGCGCCACGCGGCATATGTCCGCAGAAGAGATCTACAAGAGCCTGATCGGCTCGGCCGAGGATATCGGGCTCGCCACCGTGTATCGGGTGCTGACGCAATTTGAGGCCGCGGGTCTGGTCACGCGTCATCATTTCGAAGATGGTATGGCGGTCTTCGAACTCAATCAGGGCGCGCATCACGACCATATCGTCTGTATGGACTGCGGTCACGTGGAAGAGTTCGTCGATTCAGGGATCGAATCACGCCAGGACGAGATTGCCAAGGCGCATGGATTCACGATCAGCGCCCACTCGTTGATCCTCTACGGACGGTGCGAGCGCATCAACTGCCCGCGACGCAAGGGCCCCGCGCCGCTGCGAAACTAGCTGCGCGTGCCGCGCCGCCGGCGTGGGGCGATGAGCGGCGCCGGGCTTGGCGTGCTGCTGGCGGCCCGCTCCAGCATCTCGAGCGCATGCGAGCGCGCGCGTGCCGTTATTTCCAGTCCCCCGAGCATCCGCGCGATTTCCTCGACGCGCGCATCACCGGTCAACGCCGTGACGCTGATGCGCGTGCTGCGACCGTCGCTGAGCTTGGCGACGCGCAAATGCTGATGACCCTGGCAGGCAACCTGCGCGAGGTGAGTCACGCACAGGGCCTGCCCACCGGTGCCCAGGCCGCGCAGCTCGCGTCCCACGATCTCGGCGACGGCACCGCCGATTCCCGCATCGACCTCATCGAACACCATGCACGGTGCCGCGGTCCGCGCGCAGCAGACCTGCACGGCCAGCGACAGGCGCGCCAGCTCGCCGCCCGAAGCGATCTTGGCGACCGCTCGCGGCGGCTGTCCGGGGTTGGTGCTGACGCGGAATTCCACCCGGTCGGCGCCGTGCGTCGCCGGTTCCGCGCTCTCCAGCGGCGTGAGGTCGACGACGAAACCGCCACCGGCCATGCCCAGTTCCTGCATGCGGCGGGTAACCGCCTTGCCCAGTGCGCGTGCCGCCCCGGCGCGCGCCACGCTGAGCTTTCGTGCCTGCTCCTGATAGGCAGCCATGGCGCTTGCGACCTGCGCACGGAGCGTTCCCAGGTCTGCAGCGCCGCTTTCCATGCCGCTGAGCTCTCGTTGCAGCGCGCCGTGCCAGGCGAACAGGTCGGCGGGCCCGACGCGGTGTTTGCGTGCCAGTTCCTCGATGGTGGCGAGCCGCCGCTCGATCACTTCCTGGCGCGCCGGATCGAATTCCAGCGCCTCAAGGTAGCGCGAGAGGGAACGCGCGACCTCCTGCACCTGCGTCACCGCCTCATCGACCCCAGGCTGGAGCGCGGCGAGCCGCGCGTCCATGGCAGCGGCCGTGCGCAGGGCCGCGGCCGCTCGGGCCAGCAGCTGGTGGGCATTGCCGTGCTCGGACTCGTACAAGCCTTCAAGCGTGGCGCGGGCGGTCTGCGCGAGTTTGTCGCTATGACCCATGCGCGTGCGCTCTTCAATCAGTGCGGCGACCTCAACTTCTCCCAGGCGCAGCGCGTCCAGTTCTTGCACCTGGTAGCGCAGCAGATCGAGCCTGGCGTGGCGATCGCTGGCGGCCGCCTCGGCCGTCACACTGCGGTTCATGAGGGCCAGCCAGGCGGCGTGCGTGGCGCGCACCAGCCCGACCTGGGGCTCGAGCTCGCCAAATTCATCCAACAGTTCGCGCTGCGAATCGCCGCGCATCAGGGACTGGAATTCATGCTGTCCGTGGATGTCGAACAGCAGTTCCCCGACGCTGCGCAACACTGTCACCGGCACGCTCTGACCGTTGATCCAGGCGCGACTCCGGCCATCGCTCCCGATCACGCGGCGCAGGAGCAGTTCGGCCTCGTGTGGAACTGATTGCTCTTCGAGCACGTGGCGCAACTCCCCGCCCACGCGCGAGATATCCACGCTGGCGGTGAGGTCGGCCCGTTCCGCGCCGGCGCGCACCACCTCGGCCCCGGCTCGGCCGCCGCCCAGCAGTTCCAGGGCATCGACCAGGATGGATTTGCCCGCACCGGTCTCGCCCGTGAGCACGGTGAGGCCGGAGGCAAATTCGATCTCGACGGCGTCGATAATTGCGAGGTCGCGGATCTGAAGGTTGCGCAGCATGGCCTGGCCGATCCTATCGTTCCCGGGGCTCGCCGCCCCGTCCCCAGCGCAGCTTTGAGCGCAACGAGCTGAAGAAGTCGTGGCCGGGTGGATGGAGCAGCGTGATCGAGCCCCCGGAGGTCGACACTTCCAGGCGCTCACCGGGCTGCAGGTCCCCAAGGCGCACGCCATCGCAGGTCACCTCGGCCAGGCCCGTGCCGCGACCCATCGAACGAATCTCTATTCTGACGTCCCCCGGCACCACGATCGGACGATCTGAGAGCGTGTGCGGACAGATCGGGGCCATGACCAGCACGTCGAGTCGCGGATCCACAATCGGGCCGCCGCAGGACAGCGCATAGGCGGTCGAGCCTGTGGCGGTCGCGATCACAATGCCATCGCCCCGGTGCGAGTTCAGGTAGCGCCCGTCGACCAGGGTCTGAAAATCGAGCATGTGCCCGGCTTCCCGACGCAGCAGCACCACGTCATTGAGCGCCGAAAGCAGCGCCACCGGTCCCTGGCCCCGCTGCAGGCGTGCTTCGAGCAAGGGGCGCCGGTCCGCTGCGCAACGGCCATCGAGCATGGCCTCGATGCTGGCCTCGACGTTGCGCGGGAGCACGTCGGTCAGGAACCCCAAGCGACCCCGATTGATGCCCAGCAGCGGGACCTCACGACCCACCACCAGCCGGGCGGCCTGCAGCAGCGTGCCGTCGCCCCCGACCGCCACCATATAATCGGCCTGCCCGGCCAGTTCGGCACGTGGCACTGCCTGGGCATGGGAGCCAAACGCGCCCGGCTCGTCCGCCGCCACCAGGGCCTGAACGCCTCTTTGTCCGAGCACGGCCAGAACCGCCGCGGCGCTGTCGGCGATCCGCGGCTCGGCAAAATGTCCAATCACGGCACAGGCCTGCGGCTTCGGATTCATGCCGCGCAGTTGTAACATGCCTAGGCAGGCCGGCCAACGGCGCGTGACGGTTCAATGCTGTAGGCTGCGACCTGTGACAACTTATTTTGAGTGCTATGAGCGCCGATTCGACCCCACTGGAATCGTTAAATGAACGGGCCCAGCACCTGCTGCGGGTGCTGGTGCAAAGCTACATCCGAGACGGTCAGCCGGTCGGATCGCGCGCGCTATCGCGCGATTCGGGCCTGTCCTTAAGCTCCGCGACGATCCGCAACGTGATGGCCGACCTCGAGGAGCTGGGCTTTGTCAGCTCGCCCCACACCTCGGCGGGACGCGTGCCCACCGATCGCGGCTACCGGTTCTTCGTGGACGCGCTCTTGCGCGCCGAACCGCCGGCCGCCGACGCTGCGGAACTGAAAAACCTGCGCGAGCAATTGGCCGCTGCGCGCGAGGGTCCCAAGGAGCTGGTGGCCGCAGCCTCTCAGTTGCTCTCGCGCATTACCCATCTGGCAGGCCTGGTCACTTTGCCGCTGGCCCCGGTCGCCTCGCTGACACAGATTGAATTTGTCGGTCTGACCGAAAACCGGGTGCTGGTCATACTGGTGTTCAACGACCGCGAGGTTCAGAACCGCATCATCCAGCTCGAACGCCGCTACGGGCCCGACGAACTGCGGCGCGCGGCCAACTACCTGAACGATCATTGCCGGAGCCGTTCGCTGAGCCAGATGCACGTGGAACTGCTTCGGCAGCTGAAGGATACCCACGCCTCGATCAACCAGGTGATGCTCGAGGCGATCGCGATTGCGCAGCAGGTGTCGGGGCAGGGCGGATCGCAGGAGGGCATTGAGTACGTCATCGCCGGCGAGACCAACTTGATGGGTTTGGGTGAACTGTCCAGCGTGGACAAGCTCAAGCGCTTGTTTGAGGCCTTTACGGAAAAGCGCGATATCTTGCACCTCCTGGATCAGAGTCTGCGGGCCGAAGGGGTGCAGATTTTCATTGGCCACGAGTCGGGCTACCAGATCCTCGACGACTGCAGTGTCGATGACAGCCCCCTACAGCACGGGCGATGGGGTGGCCGGCGTGCTGGGCGTGATCGGCCCGACGCGCATGGCTTACGAGCGCGTCATACCGATTGTCGATATCACGGCGAAACTTCTGGGCACGGCCTTGAATTCGCGCCGTTAACCCCAATATCGGCGTCGCGGGCGCATGACGAGACAATGAATGAGATTAGATAAACACTGCAACCTATTGATATTACATAAGTACTAATGAACTCTGAACCAGAACTGGAATCGGCCGAGAGCGAGGAAGAGCAGATATTAGCCCTCAGGGCCGCGCTTCAGTCCGCTGAACAGGCGGGTGCCGCGGCGCGCGACGCGCAGTTGCGGGCGCTGGCCGAACTGGACAACGTGCGCAAGAGAGCGCAGCGGGACATTGAGAACGCACAGCGCTTTGCGCTCGAGAGATTTGCGGGCGAACTGCTGGGAGTGCGCGACAGCCTGGAGCTGGCGGCGCTGAATGCCGGCACGGCAGATGCGCGCAGTCTGGCCGCCGGGCAAGAGGCGACGCTGCAGCTGCTCGCCAAGGCGTTCGAGAAGTTCTCAATTCAGCGCATCGATCCGCTGGGCGTGCCCTTCGACCCGACGCTGCATGAGGCGGTGCAGATGCAGGAGTCGGCCACCGCGCCCCCGGACAGCG
The DNA here is from genome assembly GCA_963789365.1 of uncultured Gammaproteobacteria bacterium. Classification (GTDB taxonomy): domain Bacteria; phylum Pseudomonadota; class Gammaproteobacteria; order Steroidobacterales; family Steroidobacteraceae; genus FEN-1191. The sequence goes on along the minus strand of CAWBKJ010000004.1, from coordinate 459,458 downwards.
TGCTTCAGGTCCTCCAGTCGGGCTATCAACTCAACGGCCGCCTGTTGCGCCCGGCGCGCGTCGTGGTCGCGCGCGCGCCGCAGAATGATGCTTGAATTTGGGGCCGCAGGCCCCAGCTATGCCACCTAAGAACCTGATATTTCGGAGCAAGTCATGAGCAAGGTCATCGGCATCGATCTGGGAACCACCAATTCCTGCGTCGCCATCATGGAAGGCGGCAAGCCGCGCGTCATCGAGAACAGCGAGGGTGATCGCACCACGCCATCGATCGTCGCGTTCACCAAGGACGATGAAGTGCTGGTGGGCCAGTCCGCCAAGCGCCAGGCGGTCACCAATTCGCAAAACACCCTGTTCGCGGTCAAGCGGCTCATCGGCCGCAAGTTCTCCGACGACGTGGTGCAGAAAGACATCGGCATGGTCTCCTATAAGGTGGTCAAGGCCGACAACGGCGATGCCTGGGTCGAGGCGCAGGGCAAGAAGATGGCACCGCCGGAGATCTCGGCGCGTGTGCTCATGAAGATGAAAAAGACCGCCGAGGACTACCTGGGCGAACCGGTCACCGAGGCGGTCATCACGGTACCGGCCTATTTCAATGACTCGCAGCGCCAGGCGACCAAGGACGCAGGGCGCATCGCCGGCTTGAATGTTAAGCGCATCATCAACGAGCCCACCGCAGCGGCCCTTGCCTATGGCCTCGACAAGCAGGGTGGCGATCGAAAGATCGCCGTCTACGACCTGGGCGGCGGGACCTTTGACATATCCATCATCGAGATCGCCGCGGTCGATGCCGAGCGCCAGTTTGAAGTGCTCTCGACCAACGGCGACACCTTCCTGGGCGGCGAAGACTTCGACATGAAGATCATCCACTATCTGGCGGATGAATTTCAGAAGGAATCCGGTGTCGACGTGCGCCGCGATCCTCTGGCCATGCAGCGCCTCAAGGAAACGGCGGAAAAGGCCAAGATCGAACTGTCCTCGAGCCAGCAGACGGATGTAAACCTTCCCTACATTACCGCCGATGCAACCGGGCCGAAGCACCTGAGCGTCAAGCTCACGCGCGCGAAGCTCGAGTCGCTGGTCGAGGATCTGGTCAAGCGCACCATCGAGCCGTGTCGCACGGCGCTCAAGGATGCCGGGCTCGACGCCTCGGGCGTTGCTGAGGTGATTCTTGTGGGCGGCCAGACCCGCATGCCCCTGGTGCAGAAATACGTCAAGGACATCTTTGGCAAAGAGCCGCGCAAGGACGTCAATCCGGACGAGGCTGTCGCGGTCGGAGCTGCGGTGCAGGCAGGCGTGCTTTCGGGCGAGGTCAAGGACGTGCTGTTGCTGGACGTCACGCCCCTCTCGCTCGGCATCGAGACCCTGGGCGGGGTGATGACCAAGCTCATCACCAAGAACACCACCATTCCGACCAAGGCCGCCAACGTATTTTCAACGGCCGATGACAACCAGACCGCGGTCACCATTCACGTGTTGCAGGGCGAGCGCGAGCGGGCGCAGGACAACAAGTCGCTGGGCAAGTTTGATCTGGCGGATATTCCGCCGGCGCCACGCGGCATGCCGCAGGTTGAGGTGACCTTCGACATCGACGCCAACGGCATCCTGCACGTCTCGGCCAAGGACAAGGCTACGGGCAAGGAACAGCGGATTGTCATCAAGGCCTCCAGTGGCCTGAGCGAGGATGAGATCAAGCGCATGGTCGGTGACGCCGAGGCGCACGCCGAGGAAGACAAGAAATTCCGCGAGCTGGTCGAGGTGCGCAATCGCGCCGACGCAATGCTCCACTCGGTCGAGAAGTCCCTCAAGGACCTGGGCGAGAAGGTCAGTGGCGCCGATCGCGCCAAGGCGGAATCGGCCATGGCCGATCTGCGTGCGGTGTTGAAGTCCGACGACGGGGACGTGATCGCCAAGAAGACCGAGGCGCTGACGACTGCCGCGGCAGGCATCGCGCAGCAGGCCTACGCTGCGGGTCAGGGCGAAGCGGGCGCGGCCGGTGCTGCCGGCGCGGGCGGCGGCGCCGAAGGCCCGGCTCCCGGCGGCCAGGACAATGTCGTCGACGCCGAGTTCGAGGAAGTCAAGGACAAGAACAGTGGAAAAGACCAGCGCGCGAGCTGATTCCCGCTAGGGCCCGTGCATGGCCAAGGCCGATTACTACAAGCTGCTTGAGGTGGCTCGCAATTGCAGCGAAGCCGACATCAAGAAGGCCTATCGCCGCTTGGCGATGAAATTCCACCCGGACCGAAACCCGGGGGATAAGGGCGCGGAGGACAAGTTCAAGGAGGCGAAGGAGGCCTATGAAGTGCTCTCCGACGCCTCCAAGCGTGCCATCTACGACCAGCACGGTCACGCCGGCATCGAGGCCTCGCGGCAAGGCGGTGGCGGCGGCGCCGAGCACTTCAGCGACATCTTCGGGGACGTGTTCGGCGATATTTTCGGGACCGCGCGGCGCGGCGGCGGTCGTTCTCAGGTCTATCGCGGGGCTGATCTGCGCTACGCGACCGAGTTGGACCTGGGCGAGGCGGTATTCGGCCGGACGCTGGAGATCGACCTCACCAAGCTGGTGGAGTGCGAGGTGTGCCATGGGAGCGGCGCGGCCAAGGGCAGCGCTCCGGTCACCTGCGAAACCTGTGCCGGCTCAGGTCAGGTCCGCGTCTCTCAGGGATTCTTTACCCTGCAGCAAACCTGTCCCCACTGCCGCGGCAGCGGCCGTGTGGTGCGCAATCCCTGCGACACCTGCCTGGGCCAGGGCCGAGTGCGCAAGCATAAGAAGCTCGCGGTGAAAATCCCGCCGGGTGTGGACACCGGTGATCGGGTGCGGCTGACGGGCGAGGGCGAGGCAGGGCGCAACGGCGGACCGCCGGGGGACCTGTACGTTGAAGTGCAGGTGCGTGAGCACCCGATCTTCGAGCGCGATGGCCCGCACCTCAGCTGCGAGGTGCCCTTGTCCTTTGCGACCGCGGCACTGGGCGGGAGCATCGAGGTGCCGACCCTGGAGGGCGAGGTCACCTTGAAGATTCCCCCTGAATCCCAATCCGGCCGCGTATTCCGGCTGCGCGGCAAGGGCATTCGGCCCGCCCGCGGCGGGGAGCAGGGCGACCTGTTCTGCCGGGTGACCATCGAGACCCCGGTCAAGCTGTCGGCTGAGCAGCGCGATTTGCTCGAGCGCCTGGACCAGTCCCTGCGCCACGATGGCAACCGGCATGCGCCGCGGCAAAAGACCTTTCTGGAGGGTGTAAAGCGCTTCTTTAAGAGCGTGCCGTGAGCTCCCTGGCGGCCCCGGTCCCCGTGGTCATCCTGGGGGCGGCCGGACGCATGGGCCTGAGCCTACTGCGCGAGCTGCCGCAGTTTCCGCAGTTGCAGCTACACGCGGCCGTGGTCGCTCAGGACAGCCCCTCGCTCGGCCGGGACGCGGGCGAGCTCGCAGGCTTGGCCCGCACGGGGCGGGCGATGAGTGCGGATCTGGAAGGCGCCCTGAAGGGGGCCGCGCTCGCCCTGGATTTTTCCACCGCCCTGGCCGCACCGCGCCACCTCGCGCATTGCTCGGCCGGGGGCGTCCCCCTGCTGCTGGGGACTACCGGCCTTGGACCCGACCTGCCGGCCCTTATCGCGCGAGCCTCCGAGCGCGTCCCGGTACTGGTGGCCGCCAATACCAGCCTCGGGGCCGCCGTGCTGCAAGACCTGGTGCGCCGGGCCGCCGCAGCGCTGGGGGCGGGTTTCGACATCCACATCCAGGATACGCACCATGGGCAAAAGAAGGACGCCCCTTCGGGCACGGCCCTGACCCTCGGCCAGGCGGCCCTGGAGGGCCGGGGCGGGCCTGGACGGCTTGAATACAGCTCCGTGCGCGGTGGAGACATGGTGGGCGAGCATGAGGTCCGGTTTCTGGGCCAGGGCGAGTACCTCGGGCTGAGTCATGTGGCGACGGACCGGGCGGTTTTTGCCCGCGGAGCCCTCCAGGCGGGTCTTTGGCTGGTGCGTCAGAAGCCCGGAGCGCATCACATGGCCGACATATTCAAAGAAAAATAAATTACTGCGCAATGGCGCGTGGTTTTCACTAACGCTATATTTTTAAAGGGGTTTTGTGGCTCATTTTTACCACAGGCGACCCCGCTGCCGCATGGACACGGGCAAGCGCGATCCTTAGAATTTCTCGCGTAATCCGATTGTCGGGTTAGTCCGCACAAGGCGGGGGGCGTTCCAAAAGAACTCCTCCCGCTTTGTGCATATGCGCATCGGAAATCGGAGTCACTGACGAGGATGGCTTAAGTGATTTCACCAGCGGTGCTGGCGCTCGCAGATGGCAGCATCTTCCGGGGTCAGTCAATCGGCGCTAGCGGCAACACCACCGGCGAAGTCGTTTTCAATACCGCCATCACCGGTTATCAGGAAATTCTCACCGATCCTTCGTACGCGCGACAGCTGATCACCTTCACCGCTCCGCACATCGGCAACACCGGCACGACCCCGGAGGACATGGAGTCCGCTCAGGTCTACGCCGCGGGCCTCATCATTCGCTCACTCTCGCCGATCACCAGCAGCTGGCGCGCGGAAGGCTCGCTAAGCGAATTTCTCAAGCGCTCGCGCGTGGTCGCGATCGCCGGTATCGACACGCGACGACTCACCCGGTTGTTGCGCGAGCGCGGCGCCCAGGCGGGCTGCATCATGACGGGAAACAAGATTGACGAGGCTGCGGCGGTGCGTGCGGCCACGCGCTTTCCCGGGCTCAAGGGCATGGACCTCGCCAAGGTCGTCACGACCAAGGATATCTACCAGTGGAACGACGGAACCATAGTCCGTGGCGCCGATCGGCCCAGTTTGCGAGCGCAGCAGCGCCTGCACGTGGTGGCCTACGACTATGGCATCAAGCGCAACATTCTCAGGCTGCTCGCGGACCAGGGCTGTCGCATTACGGTGGTGCCTGCACAAACGAGCGCCGCTGAGGTGCTCGCGCTGAAGCCCGACGGTGTGTTCCTGTCCAACGGCCCGGGTGATCCCGAACCCTGCGACTACGCAATACACGCCATACAGGAGCTGCTGGGGAGCGATGTGCCGGTGTTCGGGATCTGCCTGGGCCACCAGCTGCTGGCTCTGGCCAGCGGTGCGCGCACGGTGAAAATGAAATTCGGTCATCACGGTGCCAACCACCCGGTGCAGGAACTGGCCAGCGGACGCGTGCTGATCAGCAGCCAGAACCATGGCTTCACGGTCGACGAATCGAGCTTGCCGGAAAACCTCAAGGCCACTCACCGCTCGCTGTTTGACGACAGCCTGCAGGGTGTGGCGCGGACCGATTGCGCGGCGTTTAGTTTCCAGGGCCACCCCGAGGCCAGTCCGGGCCCGCACGATGTGGCCCCCATGTTCGAGGCCTTCACCCAGGCCATGCTGCAGCGATTGCAGGCGCAGTTGCGGGCGCTGCGCGCCGCCTCGCGCAAACAGGTCGCCGAGGGCTAGCGCCGCTGCGCCGCCATGCCCAAACGCACCGACATAAAAAGCATCCTGATCATCGGCGCCGGTCCGATCGTCATCGGCCAGGCCTGCGAGTTTGACTACTCCGGCGCTCAGGCCTGCAAGGCGCTGCGCGAGGAGGGGTACCGAGTCATCCTGGTGAACTCGAACCCGGCGACGATCATGACCGATCCGGACATGGCGGACGCGATCTACATTGAGCCGATCAACTGGCGCACGATCGCCAGCATTATCGAAAAAGAAAAGCCCGACGCCCTGCTGCCCACGATGGGTGGACAGACCGCCCTCAACACGGCCCTTGATCTGGCGCGCGAGGGGGTGCTGGAAAAATTCGGCGTCGAGATGATCGCGGCCTCCCGCGCCGCGATCGACATGGCCGAAGACCGCGAACAATTCCGTGACGCCATGCGCGAGATCGGGCTGGCGACGCCGCAGTCGCAGATCGCGCGGAGCCTCGAGGAAGCCATCGGCGTGCAGGCCAACTTTGGCTTCCCGGTGGTGTTGCGGCCCTCATTTACCATGGGAGGGAGCGGTGGAGGCATCGCCTACAACCGCGAGGAGTTCGAGATCATCGTGGCCCGCGGACTGGAGGCTTCGCCCACGCACGAGGTGTTGATCGAGGAGTCGGTGATCGGCTGGAAAGAGTTCGAGATGGAGGTGGTGCGCGACAAGGCGGACAACTGCATCATCGTGTGCTCGATCGAGAACCTCGATCCGATGGGCGTGCACACCGGCGATTCCATCACGGTCGCTCCGGCCCAGACGCTGACCGACAAGGAATACCAGATCATGCGCGATGCCTCGATCGCGGTGCTGCGCAAGATCGGGGTCGATACCGGTGGGTCCAACGTGCAGTTTGCGGTCAATCCGCGCGATGGCCGCCTGCTGGTCATCGAGATGAACCCGCGCGTCTCGCGCTCTTCGGCCTTGGCCTCCAAGGCCACCGGCTTTCCGATCGCGAAGATCGCCGCCAAGTTGGCCGTCGGCTACACACTCGGTGAGTTACGCAACGAGATTACCGGCGGCGCGACCCCGGCCTCGTTCGAACCCTCCATCGATTACGTGGTCACCAAGGTGCCGCGCTTTACGTTCGAGAAGTTTCCGGCCGCGAATAACCGCCTGACCACCCAGATGAAGTCGGTCGGCGAGGTGATGGCGATCGGCCGCACCTTCCAGGAGTCGATCCACAAGGCCTTGCGGGGCCTGGAAACCGGGCTGGACGGCTTTGACCCGCTCATTACGCTGCCGCTCAGCGAGGAGGGTGCCACGCAGCTGGCCTACGAGTTGCGAGCGCCGGGCGCTGACCGGCTGCTGTTCCTGGCCGATGCGATGCGCGCCGGCTGGCCGGAAGAGCGCATCCACGAGCTCACCGGCATCGACCCGTGGTTCCTGAGGCAGATCGAAGAGCTGATGGCCGAGGAGGCGCAGCTGCGGCGCGAGGGCGAGAAGTCCCTTACGGCCGGGCGCCTGCGCGAGCTCAAGCGCCTGGGCTTTTCCGATCGGCGCCTGGCCACACTTGCCCGCGTCACCGAGCAACAGCTGCGCGCGCGGCGCCGTGAACACAACGTCCTGCCCGTCTACAAGCGCGTCGATACCTGTGCCGCCGAATTCGCCACGGCGACCGCCTACTTGTACTCGACCTACGAGGAGGAGTGCGAGGCGGAGCCCAGCCGGCGTCGCAAGATCATGATCCTGGGCGGGGGTCCCAACCGGATCGGCCAGGGGATCGAGTTCGACTATTGCTGCGTGCACGCGGCCCTGGCCCTGCGTGAGGACGGTTTCGAGACCATCATGGTCAATTGCAATCCGGAGACGGTCTCCACGGACTACGACACCTCCGACCGATTGTATTTTGAGCCCCTGACGCTCGAGGACGTGCTGGAAATCATCCACAAAGAACGCCCGGAAGGGGTCATCGTGCAGTTTGGCGGGCAGACGCCCCTCAAACTGGCGCGCGCGCTTGAGGCGGCCGGCGCCCCGATTATCGGTACGACCCCCGATTCCATTGACATCGCCGAGGATCGCGAGCGCTTCCAGCAACTGGTCAAGCGCCTGGGCCTGCGCCAGCCGGCCAATGCCACGGCGCGCAACGAAGAGCAGGCGGTGGTCTTGGCGCGCGAGGTGGGTTATCCGCTGGTGGTGCGTCCTTCCTACGTGCTCGGTGGCCGCGCCATGGAGATCGTCTTCAACGAGGAGGACCTGCGCAGCTACGTCAACACGGCCGTAAAGGTCTCCAACGACAGTCCGGTGCTACTCGATCGTTTCCTCGATGTGGCCGTCGAGGTCGACGTGGACGCCGTGTGCGACGGCGTCGACGTGCTGATTGGCGGCATCATGGAACACGTCGAACAGGCCGGCGTGCATTCGGGCGATTCAAGCTGCTCACTGCCCCCCATAAGCCTCTCGCCGCAGATCCAGGACGAATTGCGCGAACAAACCCGCAAGCTGGCGCATGGCCTGCAGGTGGTGGGGCTGATGAATATCCAGTTTGCGATTCAAAATGGCACCATCTATCTGCTCGAAGTCAACCCTCGTGCTTCGCGCACGGTGCCCTTTGTGGGCAAGGCGACGGGTGTGCAGATCGCCAAGATCGCGGCGCGCGTCATGACCGGACGCACGCTCAAGGAGCTCGGTGTGCTCGAAGAACGGGTGCCCCCGTATTATTCGGTCAAGGCGGCGGTGTTCCCGTTCAGCAAATTCCCCGAGGCCGATCCGATACTTGGGCCGGAAATGAAATCTACCGGCGAGGTCATGGGCACCGGGCGCACCTTCGGTGAGGCCTACGCGAAGAGCCAGACGGCTTCGGGGGTGACCCTGCCGCGCACCGGCGTGTGCCTGCTCAGCGTCCGCGATCGAGACAAGTCCGGGGTGGTGGCTCTGGGGCAACGCCTGCGGGCGCGCGGATTCGAGCTGGTCGCCACCAGCGGCACCGCGGTGGCGCTGACGGAGGCGGGCATCGAATGCCGTCGCGCGAACAAGGTGCGCGAGGGGCGACCGCACATCGTGGACATGATCAAGAACGACGAGTTCGACCTGATCGTCAACACCACCGAGGGCAAGCAGGCGATCCTGGATTCCAACTCGATCCGTCGCGAGGCCGTGCATCGGGGCGTAACCTATTACACGACGCTGGCGGCCGCCGTGGCGACTTGCGAGGCCCTGGACCATATCGATGAGGTCGAGGTGAACAGCCTGCACGATCTGCATGAAGAGCTGCGCGCATGAAGCGCTCCCCGATGACGCTGCGCGGCGCCGAGTTGCTGCGCGGGGAATTAAAACGCCTCAAGGGCGAGGACCGGCCGCGGGTCATCAAGGCGATCGCCGAAGCGCGCGCGCACGGCGACTTGTCGGAGAATGCCGAATACCATGCGGCCCGCGAGCAGCAGGGCTTTATCGAGGGGCGCATCAAGGAGATCGAGACGCGCCTGGCAACCGCCGAAGTGATCGACGTCGCACAGCTCGCGCGCAGCGACCGCGTGGTATTTGGCGCCACGGTGGATCTTGAGGACCAGGACAATGGCAGCGCCGTGAGCTACCAGATCGTCGGGGAGGACGAGGCGGACATCCGTGCCGGACGCATTTCCATCGCTTCCCCGATCGCACGTGCCCTGATTGCCAAGAACGTCGGCGATGTGGTCGAGGTGACCGCGCCGGGCCGGACCTGCAGTTACGAGATCATCGCGGTGCGCTACACCTGAGCATCGGGCAACACCAAGCGCGGTATGGGGCTGGCCGCGCGGTACAGCACCGCCACATGCCCGATCCGGCTCACCAGCGTGCAGGCCGATTGGCTCACCAGCTCGGCGAGCCAGGCCTCGCGCTGGCTGCGGTCGGCGGCGCGCACCCTGACCTTGATCAGTTCATGGTCCCTCAGGGCCTGCACGGTCTCGGCGACCACGTTGTCGGTCAGTCCTTTTTGACCGAGCATCACCACGGGCTTGAGGGGGTGGGCTTTGCCACGGAGGAACCGGAGCTGTTTTTCACTGAGTGCCATGGCGGGCATTATCCATGACCCGTCGCTCGCAGAGCAGCCGCCGCTGGCTGCAGGAGCACCACAGCGACCCCTATGTGCGCCGGGCGCAGGCCGAGGGCTGGCGCTCGCGCGCCGTCTATAAACTGGAGGAGATTGACAAGAAGGAGCAATTGTTGCGTCGCGGCGGAATTGCGCTCGACCTCGGCGCCGCGCCGGGGGCCTGGAGCCAGTACGCCCGTACCCGGGTGGGCCCCAAGGGACGCGTGGTGGCCAGCGATATCCTGCCTATGGAGGCGATCGCCGGGGTGGAGTTCGTGCAGGGCGACTTCCGGGAGGAGCCCATTTGCGCCCAGCTGATGGGCCTTACCGGGGTTCGCGCCGTCGATGCCTTGCTGTCGGACATGGCCCCGGAACTGAGCGGCATGGATGTCATCGACCAGCCGCGGGCGATGGATCTGTCAGAACTGGCCCTGGACATGGCAGGAAGGGTGTTGAAACCTGGGGGCCATGCCCTAATCAAAGTCTTCCAGGGCAGCGGCTTTCAGGAGCTGGTGGCGGCCGCCCGCCGGCAATTCAAAACCGTGCGGTTTATCAAGCCTGCCGCCTCCCGGGCACGCAGCGCGGAGATCTACTTGCTGGCCAGTGGCCTGCGATTGGTGTAGCGTGAACCGACTGGAGCCTAAGTCTTGAACGATACGGTTAAAAACATACTGTTGTGGGCGGTAATTGCCCTGGTCCTGGTCGCGGTACTGACCAAGTACATGCCGGCCGCGGGCAAGCCCGAGGAAGTGCGTTACTCGACCTTCCTGAATGAGGTTCGTGACGGGCACGTGGACAGCGTCGTATTGCAGGGCGACACGATCTACGGGGTGCGCAAGGACAAGAGCAAGTTCGAGACCTTCAACCCTGAAACCAATTACACCGCGCTGATCGGCGATTTGAGCAAGTCCAACGTGGGCATCGAGGGTCGGCCGCCGCCCCAGCCGAGTTTCTTCACCCAGTTGCTGCTGCAGATGGCTCCGGCACTGCTCCTGATCCTGGTTTTTGTCTACATGTTGCGCCAGATGCAGGGGGCCGGAGGTGGTCGCGGGGCGATGAGTTTCGGCAAGAGCCGCGCGCGGCTTGCTGGGAGAAGACCAGGTCAACGTGACCTTTGCGGACGTGGCCGGCGTCGACGAGGCCAAGCAGGAAGTCGGCGAGATCGTGGATTTCCTCAAGGATCCGAGCAAGTTTCAGAAGCTCGGCGGCAAGATTCCCAAGGGTGTGCTGATGGTCGGTAGTCCCGGCACGGGCAAGACCTTGCTGGCGCGGGCCATCGCCGGGGAAGCCAAGGTGCCGTTCTATACGATTTCCGGCTCGGACTTCGTGGAAATGTTCGTGGGTGTCGGCGCCTCGCGGGTGCGCGATATGTTCGAGCAGGCCAAGAAGCACGCGCCCTGCATCATCTTCATCGACGAAATCGATGCGGTCGGTCGCCACCGAGGCGCCGGACTGGGCGGCGGGCACGACGAGCGAGAGCAGACACTGAACCAGTTACTGGTCGAAATGGATGGCTTTGAGGGCAATGAGGGCATCATCGTGATCGCCGCCACCAACCGACCCGACGTGCTGGATCCGGCGCTGCTGCGCCCCGGGCGATTTGACCGGCAGGTCGTGGTGCCGCTTCCGGACGTGCGCGGCCGCGAGCAGATCCTGCGTGTCCATATGCGCCGCGTACCGCTGGCCGACGATGTCCGCCCGGCCCTGATAGCGCGCGGCACCCCGGGCTTCTCGGGAGCGGACCTTTCCAATCTGGTCAACGAGGCGGCCCTGTTTGCGGCGCGCGCCAACCACAAGCTCGTGACGATGGACCAGTTCGACCGCGCCAAGGACAAGATCATGATGGGCGCCGAGCGGCGCTCGATGGTCATGACCGATGAAGAAAAACGCATGACCGCCTACCACGAAGCCGGTCACGCCGTGGTGGGCATGACGGTGCCGGAACATGACCCGGTCTACAAGGTCACCATTATTCCGCGCGGTCGGGCGCTCGGCGTGACCCAGTTTCTTCCCGAGCAGGATCGTTACTCGCTGAGCAAGCGGCGCCTGGAAAGTTCGATTGCCACCCTGTTTGGAGGCCGCATCGCCGAGGAATTGGTGTTCGGGGCCGACAACGTGACTACCGGGGCCTCAAATGACATCGAGCGGGCCACGGAGCTGGCGCGCAACATGGTGACCAAGTGGGGTCTTTCCGACCGGCTGGGTCCCCTGGCCTACGCGGAGGAAGACGGAGAGGTGTTCCTGGGGCGCAGCATCACCCAGCACAAAAAGGTGTCGGACAAGACCGCGCACGAGATCGAGGAGGAAGTGCGGCGGGTCATCAACACGAATTACGACCATGCGCGCGAGATCCTGCAGTCCAACATCGACAAGCTGCACTCGATGGCGCGGGCCCTGATCAAGTACGAAACCATCGACGAATCCCAGATCAGGGACATCATGGCCGGCCTTGAGGCCAAACCCCCGGAAGGCTGGGACGATACCGGCGGTGGCACGGGCGGCAAACCCGTCGTGGCCGACCCGACGGAACGGGCGAAGCCCCCGATCGGCACCCCCGCAGGTCAGCACTGATCAGCGATTCCACGCCGCGACCCCTGCAGTTACGCCACGCGCGCGGCACCCTGGCACTCGATGAGCCCGCCGTCATGGGCGTGCTCAATGTCACACCCGATTCCTTCAGCGACGGCGGGCAGTACCTCGACCCGGCCCGCGCCATCGAGCGCGCGCAGGTTATCGCCACGGAGGGAGCGCAGCTAATCGACGTAGGGGGCGAGTCCACGCGTCCGGGGGCCGTGCCCGTGCCCTTGGAAGAAGAACTGCGCCGCGTCATCCCGGTGGTGCGTGCCATCGCCCGGGACTGCAAGTTGCTGATCTCGGTCGACACCAGCCGGCCCGAGGTGATCGAGCAGGCGGTGGATTCGGGCGCGGTCATGGTCAACGACGTGCGCGCCTTGCGGCGCGACGGGGCCCTCGAGGCCGCGGCCAGGAGCGGGGCGGCCGTGTGCCTGATGCACATGCGGGGCGAGCCTGCCACGATGCAGGATTCGGTCCATTACGACGACCTGCTTGGGGAGGTGCGCGCGATGCTGGCCGAGCGTATCCAGACCTGCGTGGCGGCGGGCATCGACGCCGAACGCCTGTGCCTTGATCCCGGATTCGGCTTCGGCAAGCTCGCCGGCCATAATCTGCAGCTGCTGCGCGAACTGAGGACACTGCTGGCGCTCGAACGCCCCCTGCTGGTGGGCCTGTCGCGAAAGTCGCTCCTTCGGGAGTTGACCGGACGCGGGAAAGAAGGGCGCTTGGCAGGTAGTATTGCGCTGGCGACCGCGGCGGTGCTGAGCGGGGCGAGCATCGTGCGCGCCCACGATGTGGCGGCGACCGTAGACGCCGTGCGCGTGGCCGCGGCCTTGAGAATCTGAAGGACAGAAGCTTGAGCAGAGTCTACTTCGGGACGGACGGCATTCGCGGGCGCGTCGGTGAGCATCCCATGACCGTGGACTTCGCGCTGCACCTGGCGAGCGCTGCGGCGCGGGTGCTGGCTCCGCAAGGCGGGGCCGTGCTCATCGGCAAGGACACGCGGCTTTCCGGTTACATGTTCGAATCGGCCCTCGAGGCCGGTTTCGTGGCCGCGGGAGTCAACGTCATGATGATGGGCCCACTGCCCACGCCGGGCATTGCCTACATGACCCGCCAGCTTAACTGCAATTTTGGCGTGGTCATCAGCGCCTCCCACAATCCTTTCGAAGACAACGGCATCAAGTTCTTCGATCGCAGCGGCGGCAAACTCTCCGACCAACTCGAGGAACAGATTGAGACGCAGCTGGCCGGTGAGCCGCTGACGCGCTCTTCGGGCGAGCTCGGCCGGGCCCGCCGCGTGGACACCACGCGCGCCATGTACCAGGAATTTTGCCGCAGCACCTTGCCCGCCGGAATCAATCTCGCCGGGCTCAAGATCGTGGTCGACTGCGCCAATGGTGCCGCGTACAAAGTGGCCCCGCGCGTCCTTTCGGACCTCGGCGCCGACATCGTGCCGATCGGCTCCTCGCCCAACGGGCGCAACATCAACGTAGGTTGCGGCTCGACGGCTCCGGAACTGCTGCAGCTGACGGTTCCTGGAGTGCACGCCCAGGTAGGCATCGCACTCGATGGGGACGGCGACCGGGTGCTGATGGTCGATCACCTCGGGCGCATTGTGGATGGCGACCAGCTGCTCTTCATCATCGCCTGCGCCCGGCACGAGCAGGGTGTACTGCTCGGTCCCGTGGTGGGCACCCAGATGAGCAATCTGGGCCTGGAGTTGGCGCTGCGACAGCGCGGCATCGCCTTCGAGCGCGCTGCCGTCGGTGATCGCTACGTGCTGGCGCGGCTCCGCGAGACCGGCGGCGTGCTGGGTGGGGAGACTTCAGGCCATATCCTGTGCCTCGATCGCACCACGACCGGTGATGGCCTGGTCAGCGCCCTGCAGGTGCTGGGCGTCATGCAGCAGACCCGCAAATCCCTCGCCGAGCTGGCCTCGGGGATGACGCGCCTGCCGCAGGTGATGTTGAACGTGCAAGTGGCCGAGCGCTTCGATCCCATGACCCGGCCCAAGCTCAAGGCGCTGCTGCAGGAGCTGGAGGCGCAACTGGGGGATCGTGGCCGCGTGGTCCTGCGGGCCTCGGGAACCGAGCCGCTGATCAGGGTCATGGTGGAAGCCCAGGAGGAGTCCCTCGCCCGCCACTGCGCCGAGCAGCTCAGCGCCGCCGTGCGTGCGGTAGGGGCCTAGCCAGCGCACGGCCGGAACCGGGCGATGCGCATTGCGCGGACCGAGGCGCATGGCTATGATCGCGCGCCCCAAGCGGGCCATCGACCCTCACAGGATGTTCAGAGGCCTCCCATGGGCAACCCCATGCGCCATAAGATTGTCGCCGGCAACTGGAAAATGCATGGATCGCGCGCCGAAAACGCAGCGCTGATCGAGGCGATCATCGGCACGGTCACGGATGATCGGGTGAGCTGCGTGATCTGCCCCCCTTTCGTCTACCTGCACGACGCTTGGCGATTGCTGCGTAGCAGCGCCGTGGCGCTCGGTGCCCAGGATGTGTGCGCCGAAGCACTCGGCGCCTACACCGGCGAGGTATCGGCCGCGATGTTGCAGGACGTGGGCTGCCGCTACACCCTGGTCGGCCATTCGGAGCGCCGCTCCATGTACGGGGACACCAATGCGCTGGTGGCGCGCAAGTTTGTCGCCGCGCGTAGTCGCGAACTGATCCCCATCCTGTGTGTGGGCGAGCAGCTTGGGGAGCGTGAGGCGGGCCATACCCAAGAGGTGGTGGGTGCGCAGCTCGATGCGGTGCTGGAGCTGGCGGGGGTGCAATCCCTGGGCCTTGCGGTGATCGCCTATGAGCCCGTTTGGGCAATCGGCACCGGGCGGACCGCAACCCCCGAGCAGGCCCAAGAGGTGCACGAATTCATCCGCCAGCGGGTCTCCAAAGGGGATGCTAAAATTGCCGCCGGGCTGCGAATTTTGTATGGCGGCAGCGTCAAGGCCGGCAACGCGCGGGACATCTTTGCGATGCCCGACGTCGACGGCGGACTTATCGGTGGCGCGTCGCTCAAGGCCGAGGAATTCCTGGCCATCGTCGCCGCAGCCCAGGTTCCCCAGAAAGGTTAGTAGAGCTCATGTTGCACACCCTATTAATGATCATCCATTTCTTCTCGGCCGCGGGCATCATTTCCCTGGTCCTTCTCCAGCGCGGCAAGGGAGCCGAAGCCGGCGCGGGCTTTGGAGCCGGGGCGTCCGGGACCGTATTTGGCGCTCGCGGTGCCGGCACCGCGCTGTCGCGCGCGACGGCCGTACTTGCAGGCATTTTCATGTTGACCAGCCTGTCGCTGACCTATGTGGGCTCGCACACCACGGCAGCGCCGAGCACCGTGCTCGACCGGCTGTCACAGCCCGTGCCCGCTCAGCCCCCGCCGGCCGGCCCAAATCCGGTCAGCCCCGCACCGGCCAGCGCGCCGCCCGCGGCCCCGGCGCCGGCCAGCCCGGCGCACTGATATTTTTCGCCGACGTGGTGGAACTGGTAGACACACTAGCTTGAGGGGCTAGCGCCGCAAGGTGTGGGAGTTCGAATCTCCCCGTCGGCACCAATTCTCTCGTAGAATTGACGTGGCAATCGGGGGCGGATGGGAAACTGTCCGCCCTTTTTGACACCAGGTGGTCCGGCATGCTTGAAAATTACCTGCCAGTGCTGATTTTTCTGGCCGTGGCGACGCTGCTGGCCGCTGTGCTTCTGGGACTGGGTGCCATTCTCGGGCGCCTGGGTGTACGCCACGGCCGCGACGCGGCCAAGCTCTCCTCCTACGAATGCGGATTTGAACCCTTCGAGGACAATCGGGGGCGATTTGACGTGCGCTACTACCTGGTGGCCATCCTATTCATCGTCTTTGATCTCGAGATTGCCTTCCTGTTTCCCTGGGCCGTGTCCCTGGGTCCGACTGGCCGCTACGGCCTGGGGGTGATGGCCATCTTCCTGGGAATCCTGGTGGTGGGCTTCATCTATGAATGGAAGAAAGGGGCCCTGGAATGGGACTAGGTGCCGAAGCGCAGGCCGGTCTGGATGAGGGCGTGGACGCGGCGGGTTTCGCGCAGCGAGGCTTCCTGACCACGCAACTCGACAGCCTGGTGAGCTGGGCACGGACCGGATCGCTGTGGCCCATGACCTTTGGCCTGGCCTGTTGCGCGGTGGAGATGATGCACGCCGGTGCCTCGCGCTATGACCTCGACCGTTTTGGCGTCGTGTTCAGGCCCAGCCCACGCCAGTCGGACGTGATGATCGTCGCCGGCACGCTGGTGAACAAGATGGCCCCCGCGCTGCGCAAGGTCTACGACCAGATGCCCGAGCCCCGTTGGGTGATATCGATGGGATCTTGCGCCAATGGGGGTGGCTACTACCACTATTCCTACGCGGTGGTACGGGGTTGCGATCGCATCGTGCCGGTCGATGTCTATGTTCCCGGTTGTCCACCGACGGCCGAAGCTTTGCTGTACGGCATTATCCAGCTACAGCGCAAGATCGACCGCCACCACGGCGCTGCATCTTGAGCTCCGCACCCGACACTCTGGCCGCCGAACTGCGCGTGGTTTGCGGCGAACGCCTGGTGCTGCACCAGCCGGCCGACGGCGATCTCGGTGCAGAAGTGGCCAGCGCGGATCTGCTGGCGGTCGCGAAGTTGCTGCGAGATGCCCCGCAGTTGCGCTTTGCGATGCTCATCGACGTCGCCGGTGTCGACTACCTGGACTACGGCCGCAGTGAGTGGCAGGCCGAGCAGGCGACTGCGAGCGGCTTTAGCCGCGGGGTCAATGCCGCTGCCGGCCACACGCTGCGCGGAGGGCGCCGCTTTGCCGTGGCCTACCAGCTGCTCTCGCTGGCGCACAATCGACGCTTGCGGCTGCGCGTCTGGTGCGAAGGGGAGGAGGATCCGAGCGTCGACTCGCTCACCGAAGTCTGGGCAAGCGCCAACTGGTTCGAGCGCGAGGCCTTTGATCTGTACGGCATATTGTTTCGCGGTCATCCGGACCTGCGCCGCCTGCTCACCGACTATGGGTTTATCGGCCATCCGTTTCGCAAGGACTTTCCGCTGATCGGGAACGTCGAAGTGCGCTACGACTCGCAGCTCAAGCGCGTCATATATGAGCCGGTGACCATCGAGGAGCGCACCTTGGTACCGCGCGTGATTCGCCACGACAATCGCTACGAGCCCGCCCTCCTGCGCGCGCCTGCCGCTACGACACCGGGGGGGAGCGGTGGCTGAGATCCGCAATCTCACCATGAATTTCGGTCCGCAACACCCCGCGGCGCATGGCGTGCTGCGCCTGGTGCTGGAGATGGACGGGGAAGTGATACAAAAGGCCGACCCACATATCGGTCTATTGCACCGGGCCACCGAGAAACTCGCCGAATCAAAGCCGTTCAACCAATCCATCGGCTACATGGACCGCCTCGATTACGTCTCGATGATGTGCAACGAGCACGCCTACGTGCTGGCGATCGAGAAATTGCTGGGCGTGCGCCCGCCGCTGCGCGCCCAGTACATCCGAGTCATGTTCGATGAGATCACCCGGATCCTCAATCATCTGATGTGGCTGGGCGCACACGGCCTGGATATCGGCGCCATGACCGTGTTCCTGTTTTGCTTCCGCGAGCGTGAAGACCTGATGGACTGCTACGAAGCGGTGTCCGGCACCCGCATGCATGCGACCTACTACCGGCCCGGTGGTGTGCACCGTGACTTGCCCGCGGCCATGCCGCGTTACCAGGCCTCCCGCTGGCGCTCCCAGGCCGATGCCGACCGGCTGAACCAGGCACGCTCTGGGTCGTTGCTGGATTTTATCGCTGACTTTACCCGGCGCTTTCCCGCCTGCGTCGACGAATACGAGACCCTGCTGACCGACAATCGCATCTGGAAGCAGCGTACCGTCAACATCGGTGTCGTCCCGCCCGAGCGCGCCATGCAGCTGGGCTTTACCGGACCGATGCTGCGCGGCTCCGGCGTGGCCTGGGACCTGCGCAAGCAGCAGCCCTACGAAGTGTACGAGGCCATGGACTTCGACATACCCGTGGGGCGCAACGGCGACTGCTACGACCGCTACCTGGTACGCGTGGCTGAAATGCGCCAATCCAACCGCATTGTGCAGCAATGCGTGGAATGGCTGCGCGCACATCCGGGGCCCACCATGATCGATGATCGCAAGGTGCGCGCGCCGAGCCGCGAGGAAATGAAGGGCGACATGGAATCGCTCATTCACCATTTCAAGTTCATGACCGAGGGCTACTGCGTGCCCGAAGGCGAGAGCTACGCGGCCGTCGAGGCGCCGAAGGGCGAGTTTGGCGTCTACCTGGTCTCCGATGGCGCCAACAAACCCTATCGGCTCAAATGCCGCGCGCCCGGGTTTTCCCATCTGGCCGCGCTCAGTGAAATGGTGTGCGGGCACATGCTCGCCGACGTGGTGGCCGTGATCGGCACGCAGGACATTGTCTTCGGAGAGATCGATCGATGAGTGCCGCTGCGGATCCCAGATCTGAGCTTTCAGCGCACACGCGCACGGAGATTGACCGCTGGGTGGCGCGCTTCCCGCCCGGAAGGCAACGCTCGGCGGTGCTTTCGGCGCTGCGCGCGGCGCAGGAGCAGAATCAGGGCCACCTGACGACCCCGCTCATGGACGCAGTCGCCGCCTACCTGCAGTTGCCGCCGATCCAGGTCTACGAGGTCGCGAGCTTCTACTCGATGTTTGAGACCCATCCTTGCGGCCGACACCACGTGAGCATCTGCACCAACGTGTCTTGCATGTTGCGCGGTGCGGAGGAACTGGTCGCGCACGTGGAGCGGCGCCTGGGGATCCGGCTGGGCGAGAGCACGGCGGACGGGCGCATATTCCTGAAGCAGGAGGAGGAATGTCTGGCCGCGTGCACCGGCGCGCCCATGATGATGGTCGATCACGTCTACCACGAGAACCTCACGGCCGATCAGATCGATCGCATTCTCGATGAGCTTCGCTGAGGAGCGGGCGCGCATGGCTGCATGGGAAGATAAAATGAACCTGGTGTGCTTCGAGCCGCTCAAATTCGAGCGCTCGTGGACTCTCGAGGTCTACCAGCGCATCGGTGGCTACGACGCCTGGAAACGGATTCTCGCCGAGCACACTCCGCGCGAGCAGATCATCGATACCGTCAAGGCCTCAGGCCTTCGCGGCCGCGGCGGGGCCGCATTCCCGATGGGAGTCAAGTGGAGCTTCATGCCGCGCGCGGCTCCGATGCAGAAATACCTGGTCTGCAATTCCGACGAAAGCGAGCCTGGGACTTGCCACGATCGGGACATCCTGCGCTACAACCCGCACGCCCTCATCGAGGGCATGGCCATAGGTGGCTATGCCATGAACGCGACCGTCGGGTACAACTACATCCGCGGCGAGTTCCTGGGCGAACCAGTGCCGCGTTTCGAGGACGCGGTACGCGAGGCCTACGCGGCGGGACTTCTGGGCAAGAACATCCTGGGCTCCGGCGTTGACTTTGACCTGCACACCTTTGTGGGTGCCGGTGCGTATATCTGCGGCGAGGAGACGGCGCTGCTCGATTCCCTCGAGGGCAAGCAGGGCAAGCCGCGCTTCAAGCCGCCGTTTCCGGCGGCCTTCGGGCTCTACGGGGCGCCGACCACGATCAACAACTGCCAGAGCATCGCCTCGGTCCCTACGATCATGCGCAAGGGTGCGCCGTGGTTCGCCGCCCTGGGGCCGCAGAATTCGGGCGGCACCAATATATTCTCGGTCTCCGGCCACGTGGAGCGGCCGGGAAATTTCGAGGTTCCCTTGGGAATCCCGTTTGCCGATCTGCTGGCCCTGGCGGGAGGCATCTGGAAGGGCCGGCGCCTCAAGGCCGTGATTCCGGGCGGATCCTCGGTTCCGGTGGTGCCGGGCGAGACCATGATGAAGACCAACATGGACTACGACTCGCTCAAAGCCGCCGGCTCGAGCGTGGGGTCCGCCGCGGTCATCGTCATGGATGAGAGCACCTGCATGGTGCGCATGCTGGAGCGGCTGTCGCGCTTCTACATGTCGGAATCCTGCGGCCAGTGCACGCCTTGCCGCGAGGGCACGGGCTGGCTCACGCGAACCCTCAGGCGGATTATCGATGGGCAGGGCACACGCGAACACCTGGGGCTGTTGCTGGATGTGGCCAACCGTATCGAAGGCCACACGATTTGCGCGCTCGGTGACGCGGCGGCCTGGCCGGTGCAGAGCTTCCTGAAACACTATCGTCACGAATTCGAGTTCATGGTTGACCACGGCGGACGCAGCATCGTCGCCCCGGATTCGAAGGCGGCCGCGTGAGCGCCGAGTTCGTCAATGTCGAGGTCAACGGGGTGCCGGTCAAGGCGCCCAAGGGCGAAATGATTATTCGCGTGACGGACACGCACGGCGCCTACATACCGCGCTTCTGCTATCACGAGAAGCTGCCGATTGCGGCCAACTGCCGCATGTGCCTGGTCGAAGTCGAGAAGGCACCGAAACCGCTCCCGGCCTGTGCCACACCGGTCGCGGAAGGAATGAAAATCTTCACGCGCTCGCCCAAGGCGATCGCGGCGCAGAAAGCGACGATGGAATTTCTGCTCATCAACCACCCGCTGGACTGCCCGATCTGCGATCAGGGCGGAGAATGCGAGCTGCAGGATCTGGCCGTGGGCTATGGACGCGACATTTCGCGCTATCACGAGCGCAAGCGCGTGGTGAAGGACCTGAGCCTGGGTCCTCTGGTGTCCACGGACATGACCCGCTGCATACACTGCACGCGCTGCGTGCGCTTTGGTCAGGACATCGCGGGTATCCAGGAGCTGGGCACCACCGGGCGCGGCGAGAACATGCAGATCGGAACCTACATCGAGCACAGTGTCGATCACGAGTTGTCGGGGAACATCATCGATCTGTGCCCCGTGGGCGCGCTGAACAGCAAACCGTTCCGCTTTCAGGCCCGCGCCTGGGAGATGACGCAGCATCCCCTGGTGTCGCCCCATGACGGCTTTGGCAGCCGCCTCTACGGGCACGTATTGCGCGGCCGGCTGATGCGGGTCGTGCCCCAGCCGTGCGAAGAGATCAATGAGACCTGGATTGCCGATCGTGACCGCTACAGCTACCAGGGGCTTGAAGCCGCGGATCGCTTGGCGACACCACGCATCCGCGCCAGCAATGGCAGCTGGCTGGATACCGACTGGGACACGGCGCTCAGTGCGGCCGCCAAGGGCTTGCAGGCCGCCGCCGCTGCGGGCAGCCCCCAGGACCTGGGCTTTCTGGCGCATCCGTCGAGCACGCTCGAGGAACTGTACCTGCTGGGTCGTGTGGCGGAGGGGCTGGGCTCGGCCAACATCGATCACCGCCTGCGGCAGCGCGATTTCCGTGATCAGAACGGCGATGGCGCCGCCCCCGGACTGGGCATGGCGCTGGCCGAGGTCGACGCGCTCAACGCGCTGTTTGTGGTCGGCGCGAATCTGCGCGCCGAGATTCCGATGTTGGCACACCGGGTGCGTAAGGCCGCCGGGCGTGGTGCGCGAGTGAGCTTGTTGCAGCCGGCGGATTTCGAGTACCTGTTTCCGGTGGCCCAGTCGCTGACCGCCTCGCCCTCACAAATGGTCCCACAGCTCGCCGCAGTGGTGCAGGCGGCACTTCAAGCGGCCGGAACCGCAGCCTCCGCGACGCTCGCACCGCTCCTGTCCAACGTGTCGGTCAATGATGCGCATCGTGCCGTTGCCAGTTCGCTGAGCTCGGGTCGTCGGGCAATCTGGCTGGGCGCGCTGGCCTTGCGCCATTCGGCCTATGCGGAGTTGCGCTTCCTGGCACGCGAGCTGGCGCGGCTGACCGGCGCCAGTTTCGGCGAATTGCTCGAAGGTGCCAATGGTGCAGGGGCCTATCTGGCCGGATGTCTCCCGCATCGCCACCCGGCCGGGCAACTTAGGCCCGCAAACGGCTTGAACGCGCGCGATATGCTGGAACGGCCATTGCGCGCCTACCTGCTGCTCGGCACCGAGCCCTGGGCCGACGGTGCGCAGCCGCAGGCGCTGATGACGCTCGAGAACGCCCCCTTCGTGCTCGCGATCACCGCCTTCGCTTCGCCAGCCATGCAGGAAGTCGCGCAAGTTCTGCTGCCTTCGGCGGCGTTCGCCGAGACTTCGGGCACTTACGTGAATCTCGAGGGGCGCTGGCAGAGTTTTGCGGGCGCCGCCCGAGCGCCGGGTGTGGCGCGCCCGGCGTGGAAAATTCTTCGGGTGTTGGGCAATCTCCTGGACCTTCCCAAGTTCGACTATCAGTCCTCGGAGCAGGTGCGGGACGAGTTGCGGGCCGCGGTAGACCAGGCGCCCGCGCGCAGCTATTCCGGTGGATTTGCAGCTCCGACATCCGCGCCAGTCGAGAGTTTGCGCGATGTCCCGATGTATCAGGTGGATCCGATGCTGCGCCGGGCCACCGCTCTTCAGTTGACCCGCAGGGGCCGAGAGCCGGCCGTGGAGTTTCGGCCGTGACCGGTACCGGCAACTGGATTTCGAGCACCTGGCTGTCCTTGCCTGGCTTTGCGCATTCGACTGTGTTCATCCTGGCCCTGAGCATCGTGCTGATCATCAGCGTCGCCTACCTGACCCTGTGGGAGCGCAAGCTCATCGGCTGGATGCAGATGCGACGCGGGCCCAACCGGGTACGTCTGTTTGGGATACCGCACACCGAATACATCGGTCAGCCCTTCGCCGATGTCGTCAAGCTGCTGATCAAGGAAATTGTCACTCCGGAGCGCTCCAACAAGGTGCTGTTTCGCCTGGCACCGGCGATTACCCTGATTCCGGCCTTTGCCGCCTGGGCAGTGATTCCCATCGCGCCGCGCTTTGCCATTGCCAACGTCGATGCCGGGCTCCTCTACGTGTTGTCACTGACCTCGGTGGGAATCTACGGGGTAATCCTCGCCGGCTGGGCGTCGAATTCAAAGTACGCCTTCCTCGGCGCCATGCGCTCGGCCGCACAGATCGTCGCCTACGAGATCGCGATGGGCTTTGCGCTGGTCGGGGTCCTGATGGCGTCCGGGTCACTCAACCTTGGCACGATCGTCGCGCGCCAGGATGGTGGCCCGCTGACGTGGAATTGGTTCTGGCTGTTCCCGCTGTGCCTCGTGTATTTCATCTCGGGCGTGGCCGAGACCAACCGTGCGCCCTTTGACGTTGCCGAGGGCGAGTCGGAGATCGTCGCCGGCTTTCACGTTGAGTATTCCGGAATAGGCTTTGCGCTGTTCTTCCTGGCCGAATACGCCAACATGATTTTGGTGGCGGCGCTGACGGCGGTGTTCTTTTTCGGCGGCTGGCTGAGTCCGTTCAACGGCTATCTGCCTCTCGCCAGCCCGATCCGCAAGCTGCCACTGCTCGGTGCCGTGCTGGGCGATGGCACCCATTGGCTGATACTGAAGATATTCCTGCTGCTGTGCGTATTCCTTTGGGTGCGCGCCACCTTTCCGCGCTATCGCTACGATCAGATCATGCGCTTGGGCTGGAAGGTGTTGATCCCGATCACCATCCTGTGGATTGGCGTCGAGGGCGTGCTGGCCTGGTATCGCCTTGGCCCGTGGCGCGCCTGAGGTTACTGCTATGGCGATATCGAGCACAATCAAAACCTTCACGCTCTGGGAACTTCTAAAGGGCCTGTCGGTGACCTTGCGCTCGCTGTTCCGTCGCAAGATCACCGTCAACTACCCGGAAGAGAAGACTCCGCAATCCGTGCGGTTTCGTGGCCTGCACGCCTTGCGCCGTTACCCCAACGGCGAGGAGCGGTGCATCGCCTGCAAGCTGTGCGAGGCGGTCTGCCCGGCGCTAGCCATCACCATCGATTCTGACATTGCTGCCGACGGTACGCGGCGCACGACGCGCTATGACATTGACCTGTTCAAGTGCATTTATTGTGGGTTCTGCGAGGAAGCGTGTCCGGTGGACGCGATCGTCGAGACCCGCATCCACGAGTATCACATGGAGCACCGCGGCGAGAACATCATGACCAAGGACAAGCTCCTCGCCGTGGGCGAGCGGTACGAGGCCATGATCAACGCCGACAAGGCGGCCGACGCGCGCTATCGATAGGCGTGCGGAGGGGAGGAGGGGAGGTACATGCTGGTTTCGGTCTTGTTCTACAGCTTCGCGACCATTCTCGTGGCGGCCGGCGTTGGGGTCATCACCACGCGTAATCCGGTGCATGCCGCGCTCAGCCTGGTACTGTGCTTCTTTACCAGTGCGGTGCTGTGGCTGCTGATCGAGGCCGAGTTTCTGGCGATCGTGCTGGTACTGGTGTATGTCGGCGCGGTGATGGTGCTGTTTCTGTTCGTCGTCATGATGCTGGACATCAACGTCGAGGAACTCAAGAGCGGGTACACGCGCTACGCCTGGCTGGGCTGGATCGTGACCGCGACGGTCATCGCTGAAATCGTCGGGGTGATAGTGCAGCGGCGCCTGGGTCTGGATGTGACGCGTGGCGCGGCGCCGCTGCCGGCCGGCTACAGCAACGCTACCGAACTCGGCACCGCGCTGTTCACGCGCTACGCCTACGCGATCGAGATCGCCGCCTTGCTGCTGCTGGTGGCCATCATCGCCGCGATCTCGCTGACGCTCCGGCCACGTCGCGGGCTGAAGGTGCAGGATGTGCGCGCCCAGGTCGCGGTGCGCGCCGCTGACAGGCTGCGCATGGTCAAGATCAAGTCCGGGGAAGCACCGCCATGATCACGCTGGGTCACATGCTGACGCTGTCCGCCGTCCTGTTTGCGTTGTCGGTGGCGGGGATCTTCATCAACCGCAAGAACGTGCTGTTATTACTGATGTGCATTGAACTGTTGCTGCTTTCGGCGAATTTCAATTTCATTGCGTTCTCGCGATTCCTCGGCCAACTCGACGGGCAGGTTTTCGTGTTTTTCATACTGACCGTCGCTGCCGCGGAATCCGCCATCGGGCTGGCCATTTTGGTGGTGCTGTTTCGCGAACGCCGCAGCATCAACGTCGAAGATCTCGATACCTTGCGCGGCTGATCGTGAATCCACACCTGCTGATAGCCATCCCTGTGCTGCCTCTGGCAGCGGCGGTCATTGCGGGCCTGGGCGGACGGCTGATCGGTCGCGCGGCGGCGGCGGCCGTGACCATTGCCGCAGTGGCGGTATCGTGCGCTTTGTCGTTGCAGGTGCTGTACGCGCTGCTGCACGGCTCCCCCGGCTTTGACGGCACGGTGTACACCTGGCTGGTGAGCGATGGGGTCACGATGCGCGTCGGTTTCCTGATCGATCGACTGTCCGGCCTGATGATGGCGGTGGTCAGCTTCGTGTCACTGTGTGTGCACGTCTACACGATCGGATACATGCACGAGGACGCAGGCTATCAGCGATTCTTTGCGTACATCTCACTGTTTACCTTCGCGATGCTGATGCTGGTGATGGCAAACAACTTCCTGCAGCTCTTCTTTGGCTGGGAGGCGGTGGGCGTGGTCTCGTATTTGCTGATCGGTTTCTGGTACACCCGGCCAAGCGCTATTTTCGCCAACCTGAAGGCGTTCTTGGTCAACCGCGTGGGCGATTTCGGGTTCCTGCTCGGCATTGCCGGCGTGTTGTACTACACCGGCTCGCTCGACTACCAGACCGCGTTCATTCAGGCGCCGCAGATCGCAGCACACACGCTGCATGTTCCTGGCACCGCCGGATGGCCGGCGCTGACCGCAATCTGCATCTGCCTGTTTGTAGGCGCGATGGGTAAGTCCGCGCAGGTTCCGCTGCATGTGTGGTTGCCCGATTCGATGGAGGGCCCGACACCGATCTCGGCCCTGATTCACGCCGCCACCATGGTGACTGCAGGCATATTCATGGTGGCGCGCATGTCGCCGCTATTCGAACACTCCGAGACCGCGTTGTCCTTCGTGATGATCATCGGTGCGACGACGGCCTTGTTCATGGGGTTCTTGGGCATCGTCAACAACGACATCAAGCGGGTGGTGGCGTATTCAACGCTCTCACAGCTTGGCTACATGACCGTGGCGCTGGGTGTATCGGCCTATAGCGTCGCCATCTTTCACCTGATGACCCACGCGTTTTTCAAAGCCTTGCTGTTTCTGGCGGCGGGTGCAGTGATCATCGCCATGCATCACGAGCAGGACATGCGCAAGATGGGAGGATTGTGGCGGCGCATGCCGGTCACCTATTGGACTTGCCTGGTCGGTGCGCTGGCGCTGATCGGCACACCATTCTTTTCCGGTTTCTACTCCAAGGACACGCTGATCGAATCGGTGTACGACTCGCACCGCGCCGGTGCCGGATACGCGTACTTTTGTGTGACCGCCGGCGTGTACGTGACCGCCCTGTACACCTTCCGGCTGATGTTCATGACCTTCCACGGCGCCTCGCGCCTCGATCATCATGCGGAAGAGAATTTTCACGATGTGGGTTGGAGCATGAAGGGGCCGTTGGTCGCACTCGCCATTCCCTCGTTCCTGATCGGCTTTGTCACCGTGGTGCCCGAGCTCTTCGGGGGCTTCTTCGGAGGCGCCATTCAGGTGCTGGATGCCAACAATGTCGTTGCCGAGGTCGGCCGGGAATTCAAGGGGCCCACGGCCTTTGCACTGCACTCGGTGACGACGCTGCCGGTGTGGCTGGCCGTGGCGGGCGTGCTGAGCGCCTGGTACTTCGTGCTGCGCCGCCCGGACCAGGCGGACTGGATCCAGCGGCGAACGGCGTGGCTCTACCGACTGCTGGTCAACAAATACTATTTCGACTGGTTCAACGAAAAGATCCTGGCGCGTGCGAGCCGGGGACTGGGTCTTGCGCTCTGGCGCGGTGGCGATCAGGCCGTAATTGACAACACTCTGGTCAACGGTTCGGCGGGCGCGGTCGCTTGGTTTGCGGGGCGTGCGCGCTTAATCCAGAGCGGATTTCTCTATTCCTACGCTTTCTGGATGATCGTCGGACTGGTGCTGCTTCTGGGCTGGTTCCTGGTTCGGGTCTAGAGGCGCTACATCAGCATGCACGGCACGGACATCCTCTCCTGGCTTATCTGGCTGCCCGTCGGTGGCGGGCTCGCGGTGCTCGCGCTCGGTGATGCGCGCGCCCGCCAGGCGCGTTGGCTGGCGTTGGCAGTTTCACTCGCCACGCTCGCGCTGTGTGTGCCCTTATGGCACGGCTTTGACAACAGCACGGCCGCCTTCCAGTACGTGGAGCGCATGCCCTGGATCCGACAGCTCCATGCCCAGTACTACCTCGGGATCGACGGGATCTCCTTGCCGCTGATTGTGCTGACGGCGTTCATGACCGTGCCGGTGGTGATTGCCGGATGGAGCGTCATAGAGAGGCGCGCCGCTCAGTATTACGCGACCTTCCTGATACTCGAGGGACTGATGATCGGCGTGTTCTGCGCCATGGATGCGCTGCTGTTCTATTTTTTCTGGGAAGCCATGTTGATTCCGATGTTTCTCATCATCGGCATCTGGGGTGGCCCACGGCGCGTGTACGCGACCCTGAAATTCTTTCTATATACGTTTTTGGGTTCGGTGCTGATGTTGGTTGCGCTGGTGTACCTGTACCTGCAGTCCGGCGACTACGCCATTGCTGGTTTCCAGTCGCTCCCACTCGGATTATCGGAACAGCGCTGGATTTTCCTGGCGTTTCTGGTCGCCTTTGCCGTCAAGGTGCCGATGTGGCCGGTGCATACCTGGTTGCCGGATGCGCACGTGGAAGCGCCCACGGGCGGTTCGGTCATACTGGCTGCCATCATGCTGAAGATGGGTGGCTACGGTCTGCTGCGCTTCAGCCTGCCGATTACGCCCGATGCCAGCCGCGAGCTCGACTGGCTCGTCATTGGGCTTTCGCTGATTGCCATCGTTTATATCGGTTTCGTGGCTTTGATGCAGACCGATATGAAAAAACTCATCGCCTACTCTTCGGTGGCCCACATGGGCTTTGTCACGCTTGGCGCCTTTCTGGCCTTTGACATTCAGGGGGCCACGGGCGCGCTGAATGGCGCGATCAATGGTCTCGATGGGGCGATGGTGCAGATGTTCTCGCACGGCCTCATCTCGGGAGCGCTGTTTCTGTGCATTGGTGTCATGTATGACCGAGTGCACAGCCGGGAAATCAGCGCCTACGGGGGAGTCATCAACGTGATGCCCCGGTTTGGCGCATTTATGGTCTTGTTCGCGCTCGCCAACTGCGGGCTCCCGGGCACATCCGGATTCGTCGGGGAGTTCCTGGTGATTCTATCGGCCTACAGGGCTAACTTCTGGTATGCATTCCTGGCGGCCACTATCCTGGTATTGGGCGCCGCCTACACGCTCTGGTTGGTCAAGCGGGTGATCTTCGGACCCGTGGCCAATGACCAGGTCAGGGCGATGAAGGATCTGAACGGCCGCGAGTTCCTGGCTCTCGGGGCGCTGGCCGCAACCGTACTTCTGGTGGGGCTCTGGCCGGCCCCGCTGGTACGCACCATGGAGGTTTCGGCGCAGCACCTGCTGCAGCAACTTTCCATTAGCAAGATACCGGCGGCCTAGCCATGAATGAGACCGCCATGACCTTTTCCGCGTTGCGTCCCGCGACAGCGGAAATATCGTTGGGCCTTGCGATCTGCGTCGTACTACTGGTCGATGTGTTCGCGGGTGCTTGGCGGCGCCAGCTCACTCCGGCTCTCACCCTGGTGCTGCTGGCCGTGTGCGCCTGGCTCACCGTCAGCCTGGGTGCGGTCCCCGTGCGGACCGAGCTTTTTGACGGCCTGTACGTCGCGGATCACCTTGGCATGTTCCTCAAGCTGGCAGCGTTTTTCTGCGTCGGCCTCTCGCTGTTCTATTCGCAGGCCTATCTGGACCGGCGCGGAATTTCCGGGGGCGAATATCAGGTCCTCGCTCTGACGGCGCTGTTGGGGATCTGCGTACTGGTGTCGGCCAACAGCCTGCTTACCGTCTATTTGGGCCTGGAACTGTTGTCGCTGTCACTTTATGCCCTGGTGGCCTTCGATCGCGATTCGGGTGTGTCGGCTGAGGCGGCGATAAAGTATTTTGTGCTCGGCGCCATCGCCTCAGGCGCGCTGCTGTATGGCATGTCGATGCTGTACGGGCTGACGGGTAGCCTGAGCCTCGACAAGATTGCCACCGTCAATGCCGCCCACGGCGCAGGATTCGTGATTGCCGTGACCTTCATCGTGGTGGCGGTGGCGTTCAAATTTGGTGCGGTGCCGTTCCACATGTGGGTGCCGGATGTCTATCACGGCGCCCCGGCGAGCGTGGTGTTGCTGATTTCTACGGCGCCGAAGCTCGCTTCCTTTGCGCTGGTCATGCGGCTCCTCACCTATGGTCTGGGGGCGGATCCGGCGCTATGGGTGCAGATCCTGACGGCGCTGGCCGTACTGTCGCTAGTGGCGGGGAACTTGATTGCGATAGCCCAAGGAAGCATCCGGCGCATGCTCGCGTACTCGGCCATCGCCAACGTCGGGTTCATACTACTGGGCTTCATTTCAGCTGACAGCGGCGGTTATCGAGCGGCGTTGGCCTATACGCTCATCTACGTCCTGACTACGCTCGGATCGTTTGCCGTCGTGCTGCTGGCTGCTCGCCTTGACGGTGAAGCTGAGGAACTGGATGACTACAAGGGTTTGGGGGCACGGGACCCCTTACTGGCGTTGCTGATGCTGGCGTTGATGTTTTCGACTGCCGGAATTCCGCCGTTTGCGGGTTTCTGGGCGAAACTGTGGATTATTCAAACGCTGCTCCATTCACACCATACTTGGCTTGCCACCCTCGCGGTACTGGCCTCCGTCGTAGGCGCCTACTATTACCTGCGAGTCATCTGGTTCATGTATTTCGATGCCGGGAGGCCGCAGGCTGCCGTCCCTCGGCAACCAGTCGCCCGGACAGCACTGGCGCTTAACGCGCTGGCCGTGCTGGCTCTGGGCATCATGCCCAACGCCTTGCTGGCGCTGTGCACGAGCCTGATTGGCTAGCGTTAGGTCCCGCCAGAGGTAGTTGCGCCGTCGGGGTCCAGATGGGTGGCAGGACTGACTTCCCATTGTGCGGAGTTGGTGTAGAATGCGCGGCCCTTCAGGTGCGGGGTGGAGCAGTCTGGCAGCTCGTCGGGCTCATAACCCGAAGGTCGTAGGTTCAAATCCTACCCCCGCTACCAATAAAATCAGATAGTTACGGTTCAACTCGAGTACGCCTCAAGTGTTGGGGTAGCAGCGGGGTAGCACGAGGCCGATTACCCGGGCTCATGCGGTCTCTTTCCGTCACCGCCTCGGGTTTCGTCCGTCCGGGTGGCCGAAATGGCATGGAGGGATCGCGTTCATCTCGACGCTCCCAAGTTCCAACTTGATCTCGAGCAACGCCGACAATAGGCCCGTCTCAGCACACACCAGGCGCGCGATTCCAGCTATCCAAGATCGATGGGCCGGGCCGGGCGTGTTTTAGTCCCCCCAACTCTTCGTGGCCCCCCAAAGCAAAAAAAATTGGGTCAGCCGGGTCGTAGTTCAACTGCTGCCGTGAGCGCAGGCTCAGAGTATATTCAGCGCCTCAACTGAGGCCGCGGCTTGCAAAGCGCGAGAGAGGGCACCCTTGGACGAATTCAGTGTCGATGGTCCGATGAGCCGTCATCGAGCGCACGGTGATGTTGCCGCACGCTGCTGGGCGCTGGCACGCGTGTGGGCGGTGGGCCTCACGCTGGCCATCGTCTGCCAGTCCGCGCTGGCACAGGCGATGTATCGGATTAGGCCGCTCGGCTACTTGGGTGGCTGTACCACCTATGCTGCAACTGTGGCCGGCCTCAATAAGGCCGACCAGGTGACTGGCCAGGCGTGCAACGCGAATGGCGACCTTCACGCTTTCTTGTGGAACAACGACGGTAATCCGATGGTGGATCTCGGACCTCCTGAAGTCGGTTCCACGAGCGAAAGTGTAGCCATCAACGCGTCCGGACTGATCGGCGGCGATGCGCAGGACAGTTCGGGTGAATATGGCTTCGAGTCGTCTGGCGCTGGCACGCCTATGAAGAAGATTCCGGATGGATTGGGTGGCAGCACAATCTATCCTAATGGCATAAACGACCTTGGGCAGCTGTCGGGCAGTGCCTACTTGACCGGCGATACCGTGGAGCACGCCTTTGTGTGGAAGAAGGATGGTTCGCCGATGCTTGATTTGGGTACCCTCGGCGGTGCTTCCAGCAACAGCATCGGCATTGGCGCGTCCGGGCAGGCCGCCGGGAGCTCGGATCTTCCAGGCAACGCGGCGCATCACGCATTCGTCTGGAAGAACGATGGTTCGCCGATGCTTGACCTGGGCACTCTGGGTGGCGCATCCAGCAACGCCCTATTCATTAACGCCTCCGGTCAGGTCGCGGGAATTTCGGAGACTCCGCATGCCACCGTGCAGCACGCCTTCTTCTGGCGGAATGACGGTACGTCGATGCAGGATCTGGGCACACTGGGTGGGCCGTATGTCCAACCTTATGCCCTCAGTGATGCAGGGCAAGTTGCGGGGTATTCGTACACGCACAATCCCGGAGCGGTTAATGCGCACGCGTTCGTTTGGATGAACGACGGGACACCGATGAAGGATCTCGGGGCAACACTTGGTGGGCACCGAAGCATTGCGTATGGCATCAACTCAGCGGGGCAGGTGACGGGGTTTGCGGATCTTGCCGGCGACAGAAGTTGGCACGCCTTCCTCTGGAGAAACGACGGCACGAAGATGCAGGACCTGAACAAGCTGATCGACCCCACCGATCCCCTGAAGCCATATGTCACCCTGTATATAGGCGAAATCATCAATGATCTAGGCGATGTCGTGGCCGACGGAACCGATAGCCGATCGCGGGTGTCAGGCCTGTACCTGCTGCAAGGTACAGTGATCACGCTAACCCCGCGCGCACTCGCCTTTGGCAGCCAGCCGATCAAGACCACAAGCGCTGCGAAGTCGGTGACCGTGACGAACACCAGCGCCAAGGTCGTGCTCATCAGCAGCATCGCACTGACCGGTACCGCTGCTGGCCAGTTCGCCCAGACCAACAAGTGCGGCAAATCGTTGGCGGCCCACGCGACCTGCACGATCAAGGTGACCTTCAAGCCGACCACGAAGGGCGCGAAGTCCGCCACCCTGAATGTGAACGGCGGCGGCGGTGGTTTGCGAGTCGTCACGCTCACGGGAACGGGCACGTAGCGACGCTGCCCATCAAAACAAGGCTAATTCGGGGCGCGAGTTAGCGCAACTCCACCCTCAGGTAATTACCAAAGCGAGCCCCCGCTACCAAGTTTTCTATAACCAACTGCGCTTGCCGCGGCTTGTAGCAGAGGGCATCGCCTTCGATGCGCCAATCGTCCGCAATCAACCGGGCTATAGTCTTGCCGATCACCGTTCGCAAATTGGACCCGATGGTCGTGCATTCGAGCACGTAACCTTGGGGTTGCGAATCCAGACAGTGCTGGGGCACGCGGTCCGAGCGCGTCGTAATCATTGCGGCGGCCGGACATTGCGAGACGGTAGCGACTGGACTGTATTTGCGTGTATCCATAGTGCAGTGAAACGGACCGTATGAACGGCCCCAGCGCATTATCGTTAACTACGGGTACTCGCCCATTGCACTCAGCCTGGAAAAGGCGCAGCGTGCCAATGACTTGCGAGATCAAGAAGACAAGACAGTTTGCGGCTGAGCAGGTTTGGTGCGTCAAAATAAATTGGGGATATCTATGAGTGCATATTCTCTACGGCCGCGCTCGACTGATGGCGGGCGATATACAGACGGTCCGGTGTTACGGGCGTCGTTCTGCCAAGCCTTGGTAATGACCATCGGACTGGTCACGGCCTGCGGAATGGCATCGGCACAGGCGATATACCGGATGACTGACCTCGGCGCGCTCGGATCCGGAATGAGCTATGGCTATGCTCTGAATGCCCGGGGGCAAGCGACAGGCGTGTCTAGTACCGCGAGCGGGGAACAGCGCGTGTTCCTGTGGAAGAACGACGGCACGCCGATGCGGGATCTGGGCACTTTGGGCGGTACGCAAAGTTTTTTAGGCAGTGGCAGGGCCAGCGGCTACAGCGCCCCCACCCTCATCAACGCTTCTGGGCAGGTGACGGGTTACTCGTTTTTAACCGGTGACGCCAAGTACCACGCCTTCCTTTGGAAGAACGACGGCACGTCGATGCTGGATCTGGGCACTCTCGGCGGCACGGACAGCGAAGGAGCAGACATCAACGACTCCGGCCAGGTGACGGGCGATTCTTACACCGCGCGGGATGCGACGTACCATGCCTTCATTTGGAGGAATGATGGCACACCGATGCAAGACCTCGGCACACTCGGCGGCACTCGTAGCAACGGAGTGGCCGTTAACGCTTCCGGGCAGGTGACGGGCTGGGCTTCCAACGCGAAGGAAACCCAGTTTCACCCATTTATTTGGAAAAACGACGGCACGAAGATGCAGGATCTCGGGACATTCGGAGGCATTCTTACCGAACCTGCCGGCATCAACGCCTCCGGGCAGGTGGCGGGATACTCGGATAAAAATAACTATGTGACGCACGCCTTCCTTTGGAAGAACGACGGCACGCCGATTGAGGATCTCGGCACACTTGGCGGCTTTTCGAGCTACCCCGGCAACATCAACGCCTCCGGCCAGGTGACGGGCTGGAGTGATACAAAAAAGAATGCCGGCCTAGACGCTTACATTTGGAAAAATGACGGCACCAAGATGCTGGATCTGGGCACTTTGTCGGGGGGTACTATAAGCTTCGGCGCGGGTATCAACGCCGCCGGGCAGGTGGTGGGCTACTCAGCTGTAGCCGTCGGCCCGGACCATGCGTTCCTGTGGAGGAACGATGGCACGAAGATGCAGGATCTCAATGCGCTCATTGATCCGGCCGATCCCTTGAAGCCATACGTATTGCTGGAGTCCGGCGTTGCCATCAACGATGCCGGCCAGATTCTGGTCGACGGGATCGACAGCCGGACCGGGCGGACGCACGCCTACTTGCTGCAGGGCAGTGTGCTTACGCTTTCACCTCGATCACTCGCGTTTGGAAATCAGAAAGTGAAAACCTCCAGCGTCGCAAAATCCATCACCATGACTAATACCGGTGCCTCGGCGGTGCCGATCACAAGCGTTGCGTTGGTTGGCACTGCTCCTGGGCAGTTCGTTTTCACGGACAATTGCGGCAAATCCCTCGCGGGTAAAGCGACCTGCACGATGAAGGTGGTATTTAAACCCACGGCAGAGGGCGCTAAGGCGGCTGTATTGAAAGTAAATGGAGGAGGAGGCGGCCTGCGCTCGGTAAAGCTCACGGGCACGGGCACGTAACCGACTGCACAACGACCACCAGAGCGTTAACGAAGGGACGGGGCTAGCGGTCGGTAAGCCTTACGGTGACTGGGATATGGCCTCGCATAGCAACGCCCGGCTACCGCATCTCAACTTCAACAAATTCAGTGGTGTGCAAACTCCAACTCACGCCCCCGCTACCAACTAATAGGTCATTAGCAAACTCCTGCGGCTTCGAGCAAAACGGCTGCCGCCCGAACCGAGCGCCGGCCCACGGATTCACTGCTGATAGGCTCCGGCATTCAGTTGACCGTTGGCGTTGACACGCGCATTGCCCTTGAAATCGAGGACGCCGACTACATCGGGCCCCAGGTTCATGCCCAGGTTCACGGCGAGCGAATTCGCACCGATGTCCAGATTGGGCGGGGTGGCCGTCCGGTTCAGAAACAGCGGATCGGCAAACGGGGAATGGGCATCCTGTCCCGATTTGGACTGGTAACTGGCATAGCCGGTGATGGAGGTCCGCTGCCAGACGAAGCTCGCGGCGCCGGCGCCCGCGGCATAGAACCATTCGTTGTAATCCAGGCTGGCGGGGTGGCTGGAGGACTTGGTGTAGTCATTCACCAGCAGCACCTGCGTCGCGTACACCACGTTGTTCTCGATCATGTTGGCGCGGGCGTGGTACTGGATCTGGAATTCCCCCTGCCCGGACACCCGAGTCGAGTCGTGGTAAAGAGTGTTGTTGACGATGACGACATGGTCCGATCCGCCCACCTTGCTCGAGTACCCGCCGATGGAAATGCCGGGCGCGTGCATATTGTAGATCACGCTGTTGCGGATGGTGACGTAGCTGCTGTCGTGCCCGGAGTGCTCGCTGGCTGCCTCGTTAATGTCCACATCGTGCACCAGATCACGCTCGACGATGATGCGGGTGCCGCCATCGGCGTAGAAGCCGTCGGCGCACCAGCAGTTGGATGTGTAGACCGGGTTGTTGCTCGAGCTGATGTTGTAGATGGTGTTGCCGAAGTTCCAGCCGTCGCGCGCCTGGTCGTAACGCACGTTCGGCGCCGTGCCCTCGAAGCCGATGAAGTCCATGCCGATGTTGTTGTCGTCGTGAATGAGGTTGTTGCTTTCCACCCAGTACTGCACGTTGCCGTTGACCGTCACAGTCTCGCTGCAACCGGTGGTGTTGTGATCCACTTCGTTGCCGCTGAAGGTAAAGTGATTGATCGAGGCAGGCGCCTGTCGCCCGTAGATGGCAACTCCGAGCGCATTTGCGCTGCTGCAGGACCGGCCGGTCGCCGCGATGTTGTGGATATGGTTGTTGAGGAGCTGCACATAGCTGCCGGCGCCTTCGAAGTCGATGCCCACCGGCGTGGACTTGCTGCCACTCTGATAGTTCCGGATCTCGAATCCCCGGATAATGATGTAGCTGTTGGTGGTCAGGTGAAACAGGCCGTCCTGGCCGGTGCTGCCACAGCAGCTGATGCCTCTGCCATCGACGACCCCGGTTTCCCCTGGGTAGCTCATGAAGCTGATGTACCCCGAGGTCGCATTCCCCGACGCCGGCAGCGTGATCTTCTCGTTGTAGACCCCGGCGCGCACCTGAACGGTGTCACCCGCCGCGGCCGTGTTGGCCGCGTGTTGGATCGTGCGGAACGGCGCGGCGAGAGTGCCGGCATTGGAGTCGCTGCCGCCGGTCGAGACGTAATAGGTGACACCCGAGCGCGAGGGCGCTTGGATGGTGAGCAGTGCAGAGGCGGACTTGGACGGATCCGCCTGAGACACCGCCGTGACAGTGACCGATCCTCCCGTGGGAATGGCCCCGGGCGCAAGATAAAGAGCCTCGCCTGTGGTTCCGGGCATAGTAGTGGAGATGACACCGGCGGTCGCGTTGCCGCCCTGCACCGCACCGACCTGCCAGGTGACCGCGGTGTTGGTGCTACCGGAAACGCTGGCCGTGAATACCTCAGTCGCATTCGTGACCGTCGTCAGCGTTGCCGGTGAGATCGTCACCCTCACATGCGCCCCGACGGGCATCGAAGCCACCATCACGACCGATGCGAGAAGCCGAGCGACCAGCCAACGGGTGTAGTTGCGATCGACCCTTGCGCTCATGGGATGACACCCGCCTTTCGACTTCTTGTAATTGTTACGATCGACACTAGAAGAACCTACGCATGTCGTCAACCGGGTTCATTTTCGTAAGTAAACGAAAACCAGAGGCGCCCTGATCTGGCGGCCCGCGCCATATCTCCCAAGGCCGTCGGCTGCCGTCGGAGAAGTGCCGCGGGGATGGCCTGCGGTGACCCGCAGCTTCAGTCCGAGCTGCAAACAACGTAACACTCCGACAAAGTGGCGACCTAAAGGTCCCGTTCGCATCCGCGGAACTGCGGGCGCCGTTGGCGCTTGGTGCGCCGCATCACTTAAGTACGCCTTGCGGCATGCAGGCTCTCACGTAGCACCGTCCGACGACTTGCGTAGTCCAATTCTCACGGTGGCTGGTCGAAAATAAGTCCCAAAGCGAGCCCCCGCTACCAATAAGTTCATTTGGTTACGCCAACTACCACCCGCTACATTACCGGTTGAGGAGGCAGCGGGGTGGCGCCGCGGGTCCGAAATCGGTTCGGAATTATTTTCGACCTTGTTCCTTTGGCGTGTCACCACGCCAGGCCGAGTCTTAGCCATTAGGTCTCCCTATACCACCTGGTTCTGTGCCGGAATGGTGCTGGCTCCAGATGTACTATTTCGAGTATCGGGCTTAACGGACCAGGCACCCCGACCCAGTTGGGTTCAGCGGTCGTGGTTTTAATCGCCCAATTCATTAATGCTCGAACCAAAAGTCTGGGACTGCCGGCTATCGGTCATTCCACGGTTCCATACCTTCAATGTTGCCATTGTAAATATGCATACTCTCCTATCTTGACACCCGTTTCGGTGGGGTCATGCTGCATCAATCTTGAACGCAACCTTCTGGCGAGTCGATTGTGAGTCTCCCGAAGTCGGTTGGCGCACAGAAATGCAAAACAGCTTTGGAGGAATGCCGGCCATGAAGAAGACACATTACGAAACTATCGTGAGAAAACTGATCATGCTCGGCGCAGTTCTGACACTACCAATCGGCCTCCAGTTCGCGTTTGCCAACCGCGCCTTCGCCAATCCACCACCCAAGTTCGCTTACGTGACGAATCGGGGAGATTCCAAAATCTCGGCCTACACCATCAACAGCTCCACGGGGGCGTTGAGTGGGGTCTCCGGTTCGCCCTTCGCGGCCGGGCCCGGCCCTACCTCGGTGACGGTGCACCCCTCGGGCCGGTTCGCTTACGTGGCAAATCTGTGCGACTCTTGTCCACGAGGCACCGTCTCGGCCTACACCATCAACAGCGCCACGGGGGCGTTGAGCGCGGTCGCAGGTTCGCCCTTCGCGGCCGGGGATCTACCTATCTCGCTGGCGGTGGACCCCTCCGGCCGATTCGCTTACGTGGCGAATAACATTGGGAACAACGTCTCGGCCTACACCATCAACAGCTCCACGGGGGCCTTACGCGCGGTCGCCGGTTCGCCCTTCGCGGCCGGGGTCGGCCCTTCCTCAGTGACGGTGGACCCCTCGGGTCAGTTCGTTTACGTGGTGAATTCCTGCCTCTATTCCGGTGATTGTTCAGCAGGCCACCTCACGGGCAATGTCTCGGCCTACACCATCAACAGCTCCACGGGGGCGTTGCGCGCGGTCACCGGTTCGCCTTTCGCGGCCGGGAACACCCCTGCCTCGGTGTCGGTGGACCCCTCGGGCCGGTTCGCTTACGTGGCGAATGTGTGCTCCGACTGTTCACGAGGCAACGTCTCGGCCTACACCATCAACAGCTCCACGGGGGCCTTGCGCGAGGTTGCCGGTTCGCCCTTCGCGGCCGCGGACGGCCCTATCTCGGTGACGGTGGACCCCTCGGGCCAGTTCGTTTACGTGGCCAATGAGTGCCTCGCTTCCAACGCTTGTGCAGCAGGCAACCTCACAGGCGCCGTCTCGGCCTACACCATCAACAGCTCCACAGGGGCCTTGCGCCAGGTTGCCGGTTCGCCCTTCGCGGCCGGGACGCAACCTAACTCGGTGGCGGTGGACCCCTCGGGCCGGTTCGCTTACGTGGCGAATTTGGACGGGAACAACGTCTCGGCCTACACCATCAACAGCTCCACGGGGGCCTTACGCGCGGTCGCCGGTTCGCCCTTCGCGGCCCGGCTCGGCCCAAGCTCGGTGGCGATCGCGGGCCAGGCCGTAGCGACCTCGGTGCTCACGCTCACTCCGCGCTCGCTCGCCTTTGGCAACCTACCGATCCACACCTCGAGTGCCGCGCAGTCGGTGACCGTGACGAACACCAGCGCCAAAGCCGTGGCCATCACCAGCATCGCGCTGAGGGGTGCGGCTCCTGGGCAGTTCACCTTTACCGATGATTGCGGCAAATCGTTGACGGCCTATAGAACCTGCACGCTCGAGGCGATTTTCAGTCCGACCACGGAGGGCGCAAAGACCGCCTTCCTGGATGTGAACGGCGGGGGCGGGGGCCGTTCGGTGAGACTCACGGGCACGGGCACGTAACCGGCTACACGATTATCGTTGCGCGCGGTGATTTGCACATTCGCCTATCGAGGCGTTGGTTAATTTAGCAATCGTTGCGGGGGAAACAGGTCGCTGCGCTACCTCAACTCAATGTTGACATGTTCAACAAATCGCTCCCCCGCTACCACTTTCGAGACAGTTTGCACCGCCAGCCGCAGCCTGCAACAAAACGCTCGATTCAAGGCTATACGAGCAATTGTGTAGGTTGCTCGCAGGGTTTTAACCGGCTTCAGGCCATTTCGCTTACGTGGCGAATACCGCAGATAACACGATTTCGGCTTATACCATCAACTACTCCACGGACGCCCTGCGCGCAGTTGCCGGTTCGCCCTTCGCGACCGGCAACAACCCCTACTCGGTGGCGATAGTCAGCCAGGCCGAAACGAAGACCTCGGACCTCACGCTCACCCCGCGCTCGCTCGCCTTTGGCAACCTTCCAGTCCACACCTCGAGTGCCGCGCAGTCGGTGACCGTGACTAACACCAGCGACAAAACCGTGGCCATTACCGGTATCGCGAGGGGCACGGCTCCGGGGCTGTTCACGTTTACCGGCGATTGCGGCAAATCGTTGACGGCCTACAGAACCCGCACACTTGAGGCGAATTTCAGGCCGACCACGAAAGGCGCAAAGACCACCTTTCTGAATGTTTGCCACCTCAGTTCGAGGTTACGAGGTACAAGGAATCGCCTCGCCACGTGGTTTTATCTTCCCATTCCGCTAGTGCTTCCATAAAAAAATGGGGGTAATTACGGTCTTGACATCGCCTTGCATTGGCGCAGGCTGCAGCTAATACCCGCGTTTCGATGCGGAGCCTACTGTTTCAGGAGGGACTGTGAACGCAATCAAAACTAACGGTTTGCCGCGTCCGAGAAAGGAGCATTGGGCGATGGCGTGCAGGTTAGTGTTGGCCCTCTCGTTGGCCTTCGCCTGCCAGTCCGCGATGGCACAGGCGATGTATCGGATAACCGACATGGGCACGTTGGGCGGCACGAGAAGCACTGGTGCAGCGCTCAATGCCATAGGTCAGGCTACAGGCGACTCGGAAACAAGCGGAGATACCACATTGCACGCCTT
The DNA here is from genome assembly GCA_963789365.1 of uncultured Gammaproteobacteria bacterium. Taxonomy (GTDB): domain Bacteria; phylum Pseudomonadota; class Gammaproteobacteria; order Steroidobacterales; family Steroidobacteraceae; genus FEN-1191. Next base: position 419,486 of record CAWBKJ010000004.1, on the reverse strand, counting down.
CTTGTGGGATGGCACGCGAATGAAGGATCTCGGAGCTCTTGGCCCCAATGGGAGTACCGGGGTGGCGATAAATAATTCTGGGCAGGTCACGGGTTATTCCAACGCCACTAGTGGTCAGCATCACGCGTTTATTTGGAAAAACGACGGTACGCCGATGCAGGATCTTGGCTTTTTTCCTGGCGGATCATCGAGTATCGGCGTGGCGATAAACAATTTGGGGCAAGTGGTGGGTGACTCGGAGATTAGCACCGGCCCCCCTCACGCTTTTATATGGAAAAACGACGGGAGACCTATACAAGACCTGGGCACACTCGGTGGGAATGAGAACGCCAGTGACGCTACTGACATCAACGATTCGGGCCAGGTCATAGGCTACTCTTACGTCAGCGGTGGTGCGAGTCACGCGTTTATTTGGAAGAACGATGGCACCCCAATGCACGACCTGGGCACGCTTGGAGGAACCGGGGCGACGTATGCCAGTGCAATAAACAGTACCGGTCAGGTAACTGGCGACTCACCCACTAGGAGCGGCTGGAAGCACGCGTTTCTGTGGCGGAACGATGGCACTCCGATGCAAGACCTCGGCGGTCTTTGGGGGAGCGGCGGGGCGGCGATCAACGAAAGTGGTCAGGTAGCGGGAGGGGTTTGCACAAAGAGTTGCTTTTTCGAGCACGCCGTCCTCTGGAGAAACGACGGAACGCCAATGGTCGACCTTGGTACTCTGGGCGGAGCCAACAGTGAGGCCGCTGCGATGAACAATTCAGGCCAAGTAACCGGCAGATCCTCCCTCAGGGGCAGCAACAACACTGTCTACCACGCGTTTTTATGGCGGAACGATGGCACGAAGATGCAGGATGTGAACGCACTTATTGACCCCACGGATCCGTTAAAACCCTTTGTTGTGCTGACTATCGCGTATGACATCAATGATGCCGGTCAGATTTTGGCCAACGGAACCGACAGCCGAACCGGGGAGCAACACGCCTACGTTCTGACCGGAACGGTTATCACCGTCTCGCCGCACTCGCTCGCCTTTGCCAACCAGCCGATCCACACCACAATCGCCGCAAAGTCGGTGACCGTGACGAACACGAGCCCGAAAGTCGTGGCCATTACCAGCATCGCGCTGACGGGTACCGATGCGGGCCAGTTCGCCTCGACCAATAACTGTGGCAGCTCCCTGGCAGGTCACGCGACCTGCACGATCAAGGTGACATTTAAGCCATCTGTAAAGGGCGTCAAGTCCGCTACGCTAAATGTGAACGGCGGGGGCGGGGGCCTGCGTTCGGTGAAACTTAAGGGAACGGGCACGTAACCGACCGCAACGACGACGAAGGGCCCGAAAACCATTTTCCTGAACGTGAACCGCGAGCGTGGGCGCCTGCGGTCCACGTGCAGGGAACACTTTTGCATAGCAACGCCCAGCTACCGCATCTCAACATCAACAAAATCAATAGTGTGCGAACTCCAACTCACGCCCCCGCTACCACTAATTTCTCAGTACTTCCTACAACCTTCGGCAGTGCAGTAGTGAGGCCAATCCGGGCGATCAGGAACATTCCTGATTCGTCCGGTTGTACTGCTATTTCCCTGTAAATCTCGCTGATCGCTGCCTGCGCTCAGTGCGGATCGATGTTGCCATCGTAATATGCATACTTTCCTCCCTTGACACCCGTTTCGGTGGGGCCATGCTGCATCAACCTTGAACGCAGCCTTCGGGCGAGGCAATAGTGAGTCTCGCGGAGTCGGTTGGCGCGCAGAATCACCAAGCAAATTTGCAGGGATGCCGGCCGTGAAGAAGACACATCACGAAGCCATCGTGAGAAAACTGATCATGCTCGGCGCAGCCCTGACGCTACTGCTCGGCCTCCCGTTGGCATTTGCCAACCGCGCCTTCGCCGATCCGACACCCAAGTTTGCTTACGTGGCGAATGCCTGCGTCTCTACCAGCGATTGTTCAGCAGGCAACGTCTCGGCCTACACCATCAACAGCTCCACGGGGGCCTTACGCGCGGTGGCCGCTTCGCCCTTCGCTGCAGGGGGCGAACCTCGCTCAGTGACGGTGGACCCTTCGGGCCGGTTCGCTTACCTGACCAACGAGGACGATGACACGGTCTCGGCCTACACCATCAACAGCTCCACGGGGGCGTTGAGCGCGGTCGCCGGTTCGCCCTTCGCGGCCGGGGCCTACCCTTACTCGGTGACGGTGGACCCCTCGGGCCGATTCGCTTATGTAACAAATAGTAATTGCCCCTCTATCTTTCGTTGTCCACCAAGTAACGTTTCGGCCTACACCATCAACAGCTCCACGGGGGCCTTGAGCGCGATCGCCGGTTCGCCCTTCGCGGCCGGGAAGAACCCTATCTCGGTGACGGTGGATCCCTCTGGCCGGTTCGCATATGTGGCGAATGATGGAGACACTGTCTCGGCCTACACCATCAACAGCTCCACGGGGGCCTTGCGCGCGGTCGCCGGTTCGCCTTTCGCAGCCGGGTCTCACCCTGACTCGGTGACGGTGGACCCTTCGGGCCGGTTCGTTTACGTGGCCAATGCTTGCGCCTTCAATAGTTGTAGAGCAGGCGCCGTTTCGGCCTACACCATCAACAGCTCCACAGGGGCCTTGCGCGCGGTCGCCGGTTCGCCCTTCGCGGCCGGGTACTCCCCTACCTCGGTGACGGTGCACCCCTCGGGCCGGTTCGTTTATGTGGCGAATCTCGGAGATAGTACGGTCTCGGCTTACACCATTAACAGCTCCACGGGGGCCTTGCGTGCGGTCGCCGGTTCGCCCTTCGCGACCGCGAACGGCCCTACCTCGGTAACGGTGGACCCCTCGGGCCAGTTCGCTTACGTGGTGGATACGGAAGTCTCGGCCTACACCATCAACAGCTCAACGGGCGCGTTGAGCGCGGTCGCCGGTTCGCCCTTCGCGGCCGGGTCCTACCCTTCCTCGGTGGCAATCGCCGGCCAGGTCGCAACGACCTCAGCGCTCACGCTCACCCCGCGCTCGCTCGACTTTGGCAACCTTCCGATCCACACCTCGAGTGCCGCGCAGTCGGTGACCGTGACGAACAATAGCCCCAACGCCGTGGCCATTACGGGCATCGCACTGAGGAGTGCGGCTCCAGGGCAGTTCACCTTTACCGATAATTGCGGCAAATCGTTGGCGGCCTACAGAACCTGCACGCTCGACGCGATTTTCAGCCCGACCAGAAAAGGCGCAAAGACCGGCTTCTTGAACGTGAACGGCGGGGGCGGGGGCCGTTCGGTCAACCTAAAGGGTACGGGTACATAACGGATTACAGCATCACCGTCGCGCACGGCGATTAGCACCTTCGAGACGTGCTAGTTCAGCGGTCGTTGCGGGCCCCGCTTCAGCTCGATGTTGAGATGTTCAACAAAGCGTCCCGGGCTACCGCATCTCAGCGTCAATAATCTCAAGAGCGTGCGAAATCCAACCGGCCCGAGGTACCACTTTCAAGACAGTTGGCACCACAGCCACCGCCCGCAATAAAAAGCCTTTCGGCTAGAGCCGCACGTCACGAGCTATATCCTTGAATTTGCCGAACTGTCCGCGTGGTAGCATGCTCTCCCGTTTTCGATTTTGGTCGCCCACCGGAGCGCCATCCTCCCTGCGAATTTCCATGAGACCGCGCACCAAAGCTTGGCTGGGATTCGGCGTATTCTGTTTTATCTTCGCGGCGCTGCTAGGTATACACCAGCGCTATGGCGCGTTGGACCACTGGATGGCTCTTATCTGGTTAAGTTTTCTAGTTGCCGCCGGAGTCTATGCACTCAGAGCCAATCCCGGTAAGGCTCGATACGGCATGCCCACATTTCTTGGTGTTTTCCCTAAAAGCTGGCAGCGCTGGTTTTTAGGCGAACAGGACCAGAAAGACAGGCGAGATTGAGCGCCCCCGCAGCGCCATCCTCCAGCGGAATTTCTTGATCGCTGCCCGGCTACCGCATCTCAACGCCAACGAAATTAATTGGTGTGCGAACGCCAACTCACGCCCCAACTACCACACACAACAATAGCCTACCTCGTTTTGAGTAACCAACCTCAACGTGGGGCAGTGCGCGTCGCGGTGGGGAATTGTCCGACTTGACTTGATTTGCGGCCCACTTCCAGAACCAACTATACCTAACGGTACATGACTCCATGAAAGACACCTTCCGTAGACCAACTGAGTGGATTACTTCCGACGGGTCCAACCATTAAGGGGCGTCGAAAATACCGCCGATTCGGAATTTTGCATCGTATGGGCTGAACCATAGTGAACCACGAGTATAGATCGTGGAAGGTCGAATATCCTTTGCCGGATATCTTGATGATCGCTGACCAATGGTGATGGGAAAAAATAGGCAAAATCTCGAGAGCGTTTGGAATATCAATCGAAATACACCAATTGTCTCCACGGAGATGAATGGCGTCCCAATTTACCGCGGCCGAGACATCACCTGTACATACTATTCGCGAATCCTGATAGGGCAGAAATTGGAAGGTGCTCTTTTGGTAGTCGACCGGCGAAATTCTAGAATTTGGCTTTGGGACCTCAATCTTGGTGGCCGCGAGAAAGAAGTCGAAGCCCGACTCCGGATACTCGGAACCCACCTGAGCAACTCGAATTTTGAAACCCGCATCCTCGACAAGGGTTATCCACTCTCCTGGTCCCATAAAGTAGGGGTGCTCAGGATTCTGTTCCCAGCCAAAGGGAACCGCCATCAATAGGTTACCACCGTGCTTAATTACACGATTCAAATGATTAAATGTTTCTCTTAAATCGAAGCTATGTTCGATACAGTGCGACGAAAAAACGGCATCAAAATACTCCCCTGGAAACTCCAGCCGGTCATTAAAGCCCATCGTAAAGTGACTGCCATCCATTCCGAACCGAGATGCAAGGTTCCGCGATCCATCGACAGCTGATTGATCAATATCGACGTAGTAATAATCGATGTCCTTGCTTACCAGGTATTCGACCAGGCTTTGATAAAGATTGCCGCCTCCAACATCGAGAACCCTTGACCCAGTACCAATGAACCGACCGGCTTCTCTCCATCTATCCAGGTACGCAAGTTGCCTTTTTCCAATGTAGGCTTCGACATTGCCTTCTCTGCTCTTGACTCGCTCGAACCAATTCGCCGACATGTCTGATTGGCGTCGGGCGAATGTTTCCCTATCCACGCGTCAATTACTCCGTGTCCGCAGAATCATAGAAAATGGATTGACACTGGGAACCTCTCCGCGAACAAGCAGGCGGTTGCCGATAAGATGGATAATCTAATTTCCGCTAAGCGACTGAACGTCTAGATTATATTCGGTGGCTTGTGCGGCACAAATCCTTACCTTCCCCTCGGCGTCTCCAGGAATGGTTAAATGTGCAAATGTGGCCATGGGTGGGCATATTCGTCGCGGCCGACCGAGCGTCCAGGGGGGCGGCTGTTCCGCAGCGGCGAACACCCGCTCCGGGCGTCGCCCGCGAAATTCCTCAGTCAGTATGGGAGCAGCGTCCAGTGTCGGGCCATCCAGGGGGTTCGTTGTTATGACTCAAATCTCGAGCGTAGGCATTCGGCAGCGTATCTCTCGAACGGGTCCAGAGCGTCATCGCAGGGCGAATCCCTATGTAGAAGGCACAAAGGGCGATAATGGAAGGCTCATAGGCTGATGATCGGCACCCGCCGGTCCGGGGTAGCTGCCCCTCGGTAGAGATTAGCCTGATCCATTCCGAGAAGCTCTAAGCAGGGCTGTCTGTATCGATTGAGGTGGCGGCGGGTGGCAAGCTTCGCAGAGCAGTGAAGCTCCGGAAGGCCACATCAAGCCAGGTGACCTTGGATTCGATGAGTTATGGGTCGCAGGATGCCGCTTGCAGTCCAAGCGTTCTAGGTGTTGTTATCTTCCGGCTTTCGGAAGGTGCCTGGATCGAAGCTGTATTGGGGCAATACTTCCTGCACTCCGGCCTACACGGTGGGCGAGGACATCAGGCGGGGTGCGCACCCCATGCCGTGATGTGAGCATTCGGCATTGAACCATCCGATCCACTCGACCAGGTGGCGACTCACAGATGGCGACCAAAGCGAGTGCCCGCTACCTATTGCCAATCGGTGCGAGTTAATAGGAGGCCCTGCTACCGCATCTCAACGTCAATAAAATCAATAGTGTGCGAATTCCAACTCACGCCCCCGCTACCAATACAAATAACAATTTACGCAGTTATCCGCTAGTCAACCGGAAGTTGGCCTTTGCCCCGCGCAATGGTAGGCCTTGTACGACTTGACTGGACCTACGCTAGGCGCAAGCTGGGGGAAGAAACCAAGATAATGCACTGCGAACAACAGCCGTCCGAAATGTTCGGCAAGTGAAACGAGAAGGCTTCGCCATGATTCAGACCAATCGCGGGAAATGGACCTTGGGCGCGGGGGGATGCCGACCATGAAGAAGACACATCACGAAGCCAACGTAAGAAAACTGATCATGCTCGGCGCAGCCCTGACGCTACAGCTCGGCCTCCCGTTCGCGTTTGCCAACCGCGCTTTCGCCGAACCGATACCCAAGTTCGCATACGTGGCAAATGAGTGCGTCTCTGATAGTGATTGTTCAGTAGGCAACGTCTCGGCCTACACTATCAACAGGTCCACGGGGGCCTTGCGCGCGGTCGCCGGTTCGCCCTTCGCAGGCGGGTCCCAACCTGTCTCGGTGGCGGTGGATCCCACGGGCCGATTCGCCTACGTCGTGAATGACTGCGTCCCGTGTAAACGCGGCAGCGTCTCGGCGTATACCATCAACAGCGCCACGGGGGCCTTGCGCGAGGTCGCCGGTTCGCCCTTCGCCGCTGGGCGCGCCGCTAACTGGGTGGCGGTGGACTCCTTGGGCCGGTTCGTTTACGTGTCGAATTTCGGGGACGCGACGATCTCGGTCTACACCATCAACCACTCTACGGGGGCCTTGCGCGCGGTCGCCGGTTCGCCCTTCGCGGCTGGGGAACAACCTATCTCGGTGACGGCAGACCCATTGGGCCGGTTCGTCTACGTGACGAACAGTGGAGTCTCGGCCTTCACCATCAACAACTCCACGGGGGCTTTGAGCATCGTCCCCGGTTCGCCCTTTGCGACCGGGGACATACCCATTTCGGTGACGGTAGACCCATTGGGCCGGTTCGTTTACGTGGGGAATAGCTTCGACGGCTCGATCTCGGCCTACACTATCAACAGGTCCACGGGGGCCTTACGCGCGGTCGCCCGTTCGCCCTTCCCAGCCGGGAACGATCCTTACTCCGTGACGGTGGACCCCTCGGGCCGATTCGCTTACGCAGCGAATCAGTGCGACGCCTCCATAGATTGTCGAGCTGGAACTGTCTCGGCCTACACCATCAACAGCTCCACGGGAGCCTTGAGGGCGGTCGCGGATTCGCCCTTCGCGGCCATCGCCGGAGGTCAATCGATAACAGTGGATCCCTCGGGCCAGTTCGCTTACGTGGCGAATGAAGGAGGTAACGTCTCGGCATACGCCATCAACGGTTCCACGGGGGCCCTAACGGCGGTTGCTGGCTCGCCCTTTGCCGCCGGAACTGCTCCTTTCTCGGTGGCGATCGCCGGCCAGGCCGTAACGACCTCGGTGCTCACGCTCGCCCCGCGCTCGCTCGCCTTTGGCGACCTTCCGATCAATACCTCAAGTGCTGCGCAGTCGGTAACCGTGACGAACACCAGCGCCAATGCCGTGGCCATCACCAGCATCGCGCTGAGGGGCAGGGCTCCGAAGCAGTTTGCCTTTACCGATGACTGCGGCAAATCGCTGGCAGCCTACGCCAGCTGCACGCTCGATGCGATTTTCAAGCCAACCGCGGAGGGCGCAAAGACCGCCTATCTGGACGTGAACGGTGGGGGCGGGGGCCGTTCAGTAATGCTCACGGGCACGGGAACGTAACCGGCCCCTAGGACCGCCAGCGTTCATCGCGTCTCAACATCAACGAAATCAGAAGTGTGCAAAGCCCAAATCACGCCAGTGTTTCGATGACCCATTGAGGCCAAGAACACTTTAGCGCCGAAGTGGTTTTCGGCGCTATTGATGTGCCGGTCTGGTGATCGATGAAGCCCAGGTCGTAATGCATGAAACTGCCGAGCCGGATTTTGTCGCTGATCGGCGGCCGTTGTTCGTATACCAAATCTCTTTTGTTGCGGCACGTCATTCGCGAAAATGCCCCCGACTTGCACATCGACCGTGACAAGAATCGACCCTGCTGGACTGATTCTCGTCCTGGGAACGCACCGCTCGACCTCAAGCAGTTTCAACAATAGGTTTTGCGCTATTCCGGGGGCAAGATGCCTTCGAGGTACTTTTACTGTCACTTTATTCCTCACCTTCAAACCCTGTAAATCCACACTCCCCATTCGATTGTCTCGGGCATCGCGCCTCCGAGGCGGTCCGCACGTTCAACGATGCATCGGGGTATTTGACCTATTGCCTTCCTTGGTGGTTTAGCGCAGCGTGGCTCAAACCTCGCATCTCAGCTTGAGATTCCATGCGTAGGCAGTATCCGACGAGCTACGTCCACGGGAGAATCGAAATGACCCGATTCAATTTATCGATGACAGCCACATTCTGCCTGGTTTTATGCGGTCCGATAGGGCTGTCGTACGCAGCCCCCGGGGACACCGAACTCATCAGCGTAACCGCGGACGGTTCCGCAGCTGCCTCGGGGGGTAGTGGAGCTCTGAAATCCGTGAGCGCCGACGGGCGCTTTGTGGCATTCACGTCCAATTCGCCCAACATACTGTCGGACGGGAAAACTGGAGCGACCGATGTGTTTGTGCGGGATCGACAGACGGGCAAAACTGAACGAGTGAGCGTTGCACTCAGTGGGGCCGCCAACGACGAGAGTTACGGGCCTTCGATCACTCCCGATGGACGCTTTGTGACCTTCTACTCTGCCGCCTCAAATCTGGTACCGGGTGACACCAACGGCTGGATCGATTGCTTCCTGCGAGATCGACAGACGGGGAAAACTGAACGGGTAAGCGTCACCACTAGCGGCACTGAAGCCAATGATTACAGCTATGAGCCCTCAATCAGTGCCGATGGACGCTATGTGGCGTTCTATTCGTACGCCACCAACCTGGTTCCGGGCGACACCAACGGGGAGTATGACATTTTCGAGCGTGATCGTCAGACGGGGACGACGACGCGCGTGAGCGTCGATGCCACTGGCGGGCAACTCAACGGCCCCAGCATTAGTCCCTCGTATAGCGCCGACGGCCGCTACATGGCTTTCTTGTCGTATGCCAGTAATCTTGTGCCCGGCGACACCAATCAGCAACCCGACGTCTTCGTGCGTGATCGGCTGACCGGACAGTCCGAGCGGGTCAACGTGAGTTCCAGTGGAGTCCCGACTGGCTTAAGAGGCCACAGCGAAGATCCATCAATCAGTGCCAATGGACGCTACGTGGTGTTTCAGTCCTACGCGACCGGCTTGGTGCCTGGCGACACCAACAAAGAGCCGGACATCTTCGTGCACGACCGGCAGACGGGGGTGACCGAACGTGTAAGCGTCAGTTCCAGTGGAGCGCAGGCCAATTCTCAGAGCACCCTCGCCTCGATCAGCGGCGACGGACGCTACGTGGCGTTTTCATCGTACGCGAGCAACTTGGTGCCCAAAGACTCCAACTACCGGCAAGATGTTTTTGTACACGATCGAGTGACGGGCGTGACGCAGCGCGTAAGCGTACCAACCGGCCGTCGGCAGGCTAACGGCGTAAGCATTGCCCCCTCGATAAGCGTCGATGGTCGATTCGTGGTGTTTAGTAGCACAGCGACCAACCTCGCGACCAACGATAACGATGGTTTATACGACGTGTTCATACATCAACTCGCGAAATGACACCGCTGAATTTGCTTTTCGTCCCAGGAGCGCAGTGCTCGGCCTCGAGCAATATCAGGCGGTCATGCTTTCCTGGCGGGCCGGAGCCGGGCCGTGGCGTTTGCCTCTATGAGCCGAATCATGCCAACACAATACACCCCATACCGCTGTAGGTGGCCGCCGGGTGCCCGTGGCAATAAGAAGGAGTACATTCCGCCCTTCCTGAGGTCGTTGCTCATTAGAAGCGAAAAGAGGGACCCATGGAAAAATTCACTGTCGGCGGTGTCAAGCGGCATTGCGCAAGGCTTAAGTGTGGCGCCGTGCGGTATCGGGCGTTAACACGCCAATGCGCACTGGGTTTGTCGCTGGCGATCGCCTGCCAGTCTGCCTTCGCGCAGGCGATGTATCGCATCAGGCCGCTGGGATTGCTGGACGGTTGCACGTCGTATATCGGCACGCAGGATTTTAATAACGCCGACCAGGTGACGGGCCAGGCGTGCAACGCGCTCGGCGATCTGCATGCATTTTTGTGGAAGAGCGACGGTACGCCGATGGTGGATCTCGGACCACCCGAGGCGGGTTCCACGAGTGAGGGTGTCGCCCTCAATCCATCCGGCGGCCTCGTCGCCGGTAATGCCCAGGACAGCACGGGTGAATTTGCATTCGTGTCACCGGGCGATGGATCGCCCATGACGAGAATCCATGATGGGTTGGGTGGCAGCGCAATCTATCCTCTTGCCGTCAACGACCTTGGTCAATTGACGGGCTATGCCGACACGGGGGTCAGCGATTACTCGCACGCCTTTGTGTGGAAGAACAACGGTTCTGCGATGCGCGACTTGGGTACCTTCGGCGGTCACCGCAGCGTCGGCTTTGCCATCAATTCGTCCGGTCAGGTTGCCGGGGCGGCGTATCTGGCGGGTGACAAGGGGGAGCACGCCTTCCTCTGGAAGAACGATGGAACACCGATTTCCGACCTCGGCAGTCTCGGTGGTCGAAGCTACGGCACCCTCATCAACGCTTCGGGTCAGGTCTCAGGAACCAGTGATTTGGGTGGCGCAAGGACCAGAGTGCATGCGTTTATCTGGAAGAATGACGGCACTCCAATGCGGGATTTGGGCACTCTCGGTGGTCCGTACAGCCAACCGATTGCCCTCAACGATTCAGGGCAGGTCGCTGGGACCTCCTATACGCACACGTCCGGGATAAGCAATGAGCACGCGTTTGTGTGGCTGAATGACGGCACGCCGATACAGGACCTCGGGACCTTGGGCGGCACCAAGAGTGAAGCGGGCGCCATGAATGCCTCGGGACAGGTGACCGGCTATTCCGCTCTTCCCGGCAAGACGCTGACGCATCCCTTCCTGTGGAGGAATGACGGCACGAAGATGCAGGATCTGAACTCGCTTATCGACCCGCTCGATCCGCTCAAGCCTTACGTCACCTTTACGGGCGGCGCCCTCATCAACGATCGGAGCGATATCCTGGCGTACGGAACCGATAGCCGCACTCAACGGTCCGGGCCATACCTGCTGCAGGGGACAGTGCTGACTCTCAACCCGCGGTCGCTCGCCTTTGGCAATCAGCGTATCAATGCCACAAGCGCCGCAAAGTCGGTGACCGTAACGAACACCAGCGCCAAACCCGGAACCATCACCAGCATCGCGCTAACCGGTACCGGTGCCGGGCAATTCGCTTCTACCAACAACTGCGGCAAATCCGTGGCGGGCCATGCGACCTGCACGATCAAGGTCACGTTCAAATCGACCACCAAGGGGGCCAAGTCTGCCTTCCTGAAAGTGAACGGCGGGGGCGGTGGCTTGCGTACGGTCACGCTCACGGGGACGGGCACGTAAAATCGGCTACAGGATCATCGTTGCGCATGGTGATTTGCACACTTGCCTTCGAGACGCGCTAATTCATCGGTCGTTGCGGAGAATCGGGCCGATGCGCTACCTCAGCTTGACGTTGAGATGTTCAACAAATCGCTCCCTCGCAACCATTTAATGGCCGCCAGGAATGCGATGGCCAGCGACCAGGATCGTGGTCGCCGCTAGCCTCGCTTGCGGACTTTCCAGACATGCTCGGAAGGGAACCGGTGCGCCCAGATCGCCGGGGTGCCGAACGGCTTGCCTGCCCCCGGATCCGGAGCCTGCAGTTCTTGATAGTCGATGACGTCGAAACCGGTGCGGTGGAGCAAACGGAACCACGCGCCCGTGTGCAGGGCAAACTCGATGCCGCTCGGATCGAACTCCACCTGCCGCCAATCGATGCGGTGAAGACTGAACCAATCCCGCACCAAAGTCTCGGAGGTGGGCGAGCCATCAAGCGGGGTGCAGACCAGAGCGAGCGGGTGATTGCCGAGGAAGGCCAACACACCGCCAGCACGTAATAGCCGGTGCGCCTCGGGAATCCAAACAAAGGGGTCGCACCAGATTGCAGCTCCGTACTCGGAGATAGCAAAGTCGTACGAGCCGTCGGGCCGCGGCACCTGTTCGGCGTTGCCGTGGACCCAGGTGATCTCAAGTCGATGCTCGGTTCCGAGCCGACGGGCAGTCTCTAGCTGGCGATGGGAATTGTCGATGGCGGTGACCTTGGCTCCTCGCCGGGCCATCCACGCCGAGACATACCCGGTGCCACAACCCAGTTCGATTGCGTCCATGCCCGTCATGTCCATGGGCAGCAGGCCAACCGTAGTTTCCGGCACGTTCCATACGCCCCAGTAAGCCTCGGGGGCGGCCCAAGCTCGCTCGCCACCAGCTACCCAGGCTGCAGCGTCTGCGTCCCAGTGTGTTCGATTCACCAGCACATGTTCAGGCAGTTCATTTCCTGTGGTTGCATCCATGCAGCGATTGTGGCGCACCCTGCGACAAACCGCCATGTGGCCCACAAACTTGACGGGTGAACTTCGCCTGTGGGTTAGTCGCCCTCGTTGACCCGCGCGCAGCGAACGTTCGCTGGGGCAGTAAAAGGCGGGCACACCGGAAAGGTTAACAGTACCTTCAAGGCGGCCATCGGGAGCGATAGTTCGCCAACGCTTGGATGACCGCAATGTGGCCGAAACCGCGAGTTCTTCGGGTTTCAACGCAACAGGTCAATTGCTGCCGGCGTTCATCGCACCTCAACGTCAATAAATTCAAGAGCGCTCGAAACCCACCTCACGCCCCCGTTACCAATAAATGGCCTGTATGGTCTCAGGACTTCGGTGACACGCGGGCGGCGGTTTTTTTGGACATGAGCCGCTCGTAGGGGGTCTGCCCAGCGAGGGCCCCTTGGGGTCGGTGGTAAGCGTAGCCCCCAATCCCTTACGGTACCGGCGCCTCGCTTGCAGCCTGCAGCAGCGCGGCCGCATCTCTCGGCCGCAGGAACCCCTCTTGCACCGATTTCGCGGCGCTCGCCGTAACGCGATGCACGTAATTCGCATGGCTAGGATAGAGCAGTGACAGGTCCGGCTCAGGGGTCGGCGACGGATCAAGGCCAGTTTGACCGTCCCAGGGGTCCGAATCGCGGTTCCACGGATCGTAGGCGCCGGCTTGAGGGATGCAGTTGGCCCAATCACCCGATGGATGAATTCCGATCAGCGTCCCGATCGGCACGGCCACCGGCGGCAGCCGAATCCCTCCCGTCGCGATGTTGGTGGCCGGATCACGGTGTATAGACGCAGAAAATATATTTCCCGAGTTAACGACCAGGCGCGGAGCACTCATCGGCGCCACACCGGATTGCGCCCAACTGTCCAGCGCGTGCAACGCGGCGCGAACTGCGAGCATTCCTGGCTGCCCAGTATCGGGGGGTGGGTCAGTGCATCCGCTTAATATGTCCTGGGAGCCAGGATAGGTCTTCCTGATATCACGCAACCCTAATATCTTCTCATCGAAGTGGCTCATCCCCGCAACTTCCCAAAGGTGGAAGGAATCGGAATCGGCTTCATTGTGTATGCTCACGCCGGCGAGCCCGAAAACCTCGTCGTATTCGCCGATCACCATCAACACCGGCTCGTCCCGATCGGGACGGATGTGGGTGGGATAGGTGCGCGGAATGAACGGAGTGGCTGGGACACCGTCTGGCGCCGGTAACGGCGTACCTCCGAAGTTCGCCCAAGAGATTGAAAGCGGTTCGCCGTAACCGATGCTGTGCACGAGAAACCCATCGTAGACGCGGGCGAGTCGATGCACGGCGTTGATGTAAGTGAACAGCGTTTCCGCGGACTGCGAGAAACCCGTGGCCAGCACGGTCTTGACCTGACTTGTCAATTCGCCGAGCGGCCGCGCCCCGCGAGCGTCCGCCCGGGCGATTGCCATGCCCGCCTGCGAGAAAATGTCGTATGAAAATGAATCGCCGGGATGCTTGATGGAGGCATAGCGATCGCCCTTCTGGCCTCCCTCCCAGCTCTGCAGGGCCAGGGCTCCCAAGTATTGCGCCGTTACCCCCACATAGGCGTAGCCGGCGCGCATTAAATCATCGCTCAGGTACTGCCAATCCCAAGCATTGTCAAACGATGCGGTGTCGTTCAGCCATTCGACCACGACTGTGCCATTGAATTTCTTGGGATCGGAGGGACGGCGCACCAGTAGGCGCGAGGAATACGGGGCGATAACGCCTGGATTCGGCACGACATTCCAACGACCGTCAGGGCTGAACGGTAGTGGCTTGGCGTTTATATAGGCCGTCGCCGTGCCGGAGAAATCAAATTCCTCCTCGACGTAACCGTAGGCTGCCAGGTTCAGCGTACTGGCGATGAAGGGGAAATGGTGAACACCCAACGGTGCCGCAGTCACAGTCGGCACAGGGACCAGCGTGTCTGCGCGTGACGCGCTGAGTGCTGGCAGGGATAGCCCTAGAGCCAGCATTGCGAGCACGGTGCGGCCAACGACACCCGCCTGTGGCGCTCGAGTTTTCCGGTTTGGATTCCACGTCTGAGAGCCCTGCGGCATAACTTGATTCAACACAGCATTCTCCTCCATAGCGTATTGGCGATACGATATGTCTGTCTGAGGTGCGGGTTACTTGTTGTCAGTGATCCACTTTTTTCTAGTGTCGCGTGGATGCGCTTATCCGAGTATCTGACCAAGTGTGGTCACTGTCAAACAGGATCGCATGACAAGATTGCAATGTGATTTCAGTAATCGTTGAGTTTCTAAATGCAGGCAAGTCAGCAGCTCTGCCATCACTCTGGCTCGGCCTAAATCACCCTGGCGTCACACCGAACATTTACGTCCCTAGGCAACTCCTTTGGCGCGTTGATCAAACGCGAGCCGTTTTCGTTGGACTGCTCATATCGGTTGTGGTGCTGGTAGTCATAGTTACGCAGGTACACACACTCTGGATTGCGGCGGTGACGGCCCTAGTTTGGCGGATGTTTTCACTTGTGCCGGGCACAGATACGTTGCGTGCCGGCCAGTGGCTACGAAACTGGTATGGGGGCTAGCCGCCTTACGCCTCGGCGAGATGAGCAAAGTCCTTGTTATAGTTCCTATACGTGCCCCGCCACCCATCATTTCAGTGAGCTAAGACGATCACGCGGATGGAAGCTGTCGCGCCTTTGGGTCCATTTATGCGGAGTGTAAGCGATGCTCCAACTTTCAAAGCTTCGCACCCCGTTATAATGCAAACACAACAGTAAAGTACTGGTAGGAGTGGCTCCTGCAACCCTGTTCATTACCCGAGGCGGTCGAGAAACGTCCCATGCGTGAAATCAGCAAACGGATTAATGTGCATGGCCCGTGGCGGCAGCTGCACGGCGTGCTGCAGATTTGGCTTCCCGCCCTAATCGCGGGCATCGCGGTGTTAGTCCGTTCCTCAACAGCACACGCTGATGCCGCGGCGGTTCCTTCGGTGCCCGCGGCTACGGAAGGGGTGGAGACGAAAAGCTCAGAATCACCCTGGCTCTTGGTGCCGATTTTATCCTCGAATCCGAAGCTCGGTACATCGGTGGGTGCGATGGGCGCGTATATGTACTATTTCGATCCAAAATCGCAGGTCTCCCTGTTTGGAGCCAGCGGGCAGTACACGTCGACAGGTTCGATTATCGGTATGTTTTTCGCGAAGACCTCGTTCGCAGCGGACCACCAACGGCTCAATGTCTTCGCCGCAAGCGGAAATATTAAGAATGATTACGACGATTTCCTGGGTACGGGAAAGCCCCTGAAGTCCGAAGACAATTTGCGGGCATTTGCGGTGCGTTATCAGATTCGCGTTCGGGGCGACTGGTTCGCTGGTGTGCAGGGGGTGAACTCTAACTACGAGATTCTGGGCCAGTCAGAACTTGAGAACGAAACGCTGCAAACACTTGGCCTCACTGGCTTCAGTGGGGGCGGCGTCGGCGTCCTCATCAATTTCGATTCCCGCGATAGTGAGTTCAGCCCGCACAAAGGCTGGCAAGTGAATTTGAACAATATTGCTTACCGCGAATGGCTTGCAGGTGACAACAACTATGACGTATACAGGGCTGATATCCGGTACTACTGGGGACACGGCGACCGCAACGTGCTCGCCCTTCGCCAAAGCAACCAGTGGACAGTTAACGCGCCGAACAGCGCGTATGCGCCAATCACCTTGCGCGGGTATAAGTTCGGGCAATACCTCGGCAAATACATGTCCGCTCTTGAAGCCGAGGAGCGACTGTCCATTGCAGCAAAGTGGACGGCTACAGTTTTCGTGGGCGTCGGTTGTCTCTACGGAGGGAGCCTCACATGTAGCGACACAGAAAACATTTATCCAAATGGGGGTGTGGGCCTTCAGTATCTCATCAAGCAAAAGGAGGGCATGGTGCTGAACTTTGAAATCGCAAAAGGCAAGGGAGACAACGAGGGCGTATTATTGAAAATCGGTTATGGCTACTGAGCCGCAAGCCTGGTTTTGCTTTTCGCCGACCTGACAGCCTCACTGTGGCTAAGCCCCGACTCTGCGAGCGGGACTCGGGCATGCCAAGATTGCGATGCCAACTTGCCCGCGCTAGACCTAAGATAAGTGTTCAGGTTGCGCGACGCCTCCCAGGAATTACCAAAGTCCTTGTTATGATTCCTAAACGCGCCCCCACTACCAATAACATCAATGAGTTATGGTTCAGGGGCAACCGATTATTATCGGAATTCTGCCTTGTGCAGGCATTGCGTAGGTTTTGGGTGCCAGTTTTACAGAGTTCCTCGCTGCGGCAGATTGGTCACACCTCACTCAACCAGGAACTAATGACCGGCCCCTGCGCAATGTGAAGGATCCTCTGGAGTGAGATTGATCAGCCGCCGTTCCGAGCCACGGACGATAAATACGAACCCATAAGCACCATCGTTCTCGCCGTGCCACCCTTCCGCTGCACACTGCGTCAGCGCTGCCCGTAAGACCTCACGTAAGTCCGCTCCGGCGGGTAGCGCCTTGCAACTGATCAGGTTGCGGTGCAGGTCCGCGACCGTTAGCCAGTGCGGCCGTCGAGTATCAGCTAGGGGATCGCAGCGGTGGCGGCGCATGTGCTCGAGCTTACTCTGCGGTGACGGTCTTTGTGGTTTTACTACCCTGGGCCGGGCTATGCCCAGAGCGATGGCCTAGACGCCAAGTGAGAGTATATTCAACGATTCGCGCCGACCCGTTGCAAAGAAACACACAACAGAGGGTCTCATGAGGACGCTTACTTTCGACAGATCGAATCGCCGTGACAGGCGTCGTCACCTCTGTGCCGAAAAGCATCGTGCGGTGGCACGCAAGGTAGTGTTAGGGCTCTCGTTGGCCATCGTCTGCCAATCCGTGTTTGCGCAGGCGATGTATCGCATCAAACCACTCGGGTATTTGGGCGGTTGCACGTCCTCGGTGCCCGCGGTAGCTGGTTTTAATGCAACGGACCAAGTAACCGGCACAGCGTGTAATGCACACGGAGACGACCACGCTTTCTTGTGGAGAAACGACGGCAAGCCGATGGTGGATCTCGGGCCAGATGAAGTCGGTTCCACAAGCAATGGCGCAGGCATCAACTCTTCCGGTCTCGTGGTCGGTACGGCTCAGGACAGCACTGGTACATATGGCTTCCTATCCTCTGGGGGCGGTGCACCCGTAACGAAAATTCTAAACAGGTTGGGCGGTACGTTCGTCTACGCGACTGCTTTGAACGACTCCGGGCAGGTCACCGGCTGCGCGGATACCCCCGCCAACAGCGATGGGCAGGAAACCGCGTTTATGTGGCGAGGTAATGGGTCTCCTATGCTGGACCTAAATCCGAACAACCCGGATCAATGGGATCAGGTTTGCGGTTTCGCCATCAACAAGTCGGGGCAGGTCACTGGACAGGCGATTTACAGCATTGATGGTTTCAGCTCGGCATTTCTCTGGAAAAACGGGGCCCCTTTGGTCAACGGTCCCGATGGTTATCCGTGTTGTATAAACTCTTCTGGCCAGACTGCGGGGGTCTTTTTTGGAGCCGGCACTGTGCACGCCTTTTTCTGGAATGACGGTGGCGCTGTGACCTCCCTGGGCCAATTTGCCAAGGGCGGCGGGGGAAGCCAAGCTCTCGCCCTTAATGGGGCGGGGCAAACCGTGGGATGGGCGGACACGCGCTGGTACGGGAAGCCGCATGCGTTCGTATGGATGAACGATGGCACACCTATAAAAGACCTCGGGACTTTTGGAGGAACCGCTAGTCAAGCGAACGACATCAATGCGTCGGGAATGGTGACCGGCAATGCCTATCTTGCCGGGAACTCAACTTCGCACGCCTTCCTCTGGAGAAATGACGGCACGAAGATTGTTGATCTGAACTCGCTCATCGACTCTACCGATCCACTGAAGCCCTACATCACCCTAACCAGCGGCGCATTCATCAACGCTCTTGGGGATATCGTGGCCGACGGCACCGACAGTCGTACAGGGTTGTCTGGCCCGTACCTGCTGCAGGGAACGGTGATTACGCTGAGCCCGCGCTCGCTCGCTTTTGGCAACCAGCGGATCAACACCACCAGTGCGGCGAAGTCGGTCATCGTAACGAACACTGGCCCTAAAGCCGCCGCCATCACTAGCATCGCGCTCACCGGCCCCGCAACCGGGCAGTTCGCCTCGACCAACAACTGCGGCAGGTCTCTGGCAGGCCGCGCGACCTGTGTGATAAAGGTGACGTTCAAGCCGACCGCCAAGGGCGCTAAGTCTGCCTTCCTAAACGTGAACGGCGGAGGTGGCGGTCTGCGTACCGTCACACTTACGGGCATGGGTATTTGACAGCTACAAACTAGACTTACCGATTCACATTCAAGTTGGCCCGACCTGACACCCTGCCTTAGTCCCGAACGGGAGTAGAGTCCGCTCACCAGGAGCGGAGCATGAAGGCAAAGAGGTTTGGCGAGGAACAGATCATCGCGGTGTTGAGGGAAGCAGAGGCTGGCGCGAAGACGAAGGAGCTGTGCCGGCGGCACGGGATCTCGGACGCCACGTTCTACAACTGGAAAGCCAAGTACTCCGGGATGACGGTGTCGGAAGCCCGGCGGTTGAAGGAACTGGAAGCCGAGAACAGCAAGCTCAAGCGCTTGCTGGCTGAGGCGGAACTCGACAAGGCGGCATTGAAGGATCTGCTAGGCCGAAAATGGTGAGCCCGCAGGCGAAGCGCGAAGCGGTGACCGTGCTGATGACGGAACGGGACTTCGGTGTGACGCGCGCTTGCGGGCTGATCCGGCTTTCTCGATCGCTGTAGTCGGTATCGCAGCCGGAGGCCCGAGTGCCCGGGGCTGCGGGATCGGATCGGCGAGATCGCGGCGCTGAAGCGACGGTATGGGTATCGGCGTGTCTACCTAAGGCTGCGACGCGAGGGCTGGTGCGTCAACCGCAAGCATGTATATCGGATCTATCGAGAAGCGGGCCTGGCGGTCCGGCGGCGCAAGCGTAAGCGCATCGGTCTGGTGGAACGTAAGCCGCTGCCCAAACCGTTGGCGGCGAACCTGAGCTGGTCGAGCTTCGTGCCTAGGCCTTGGACTTCGTCTCTGACGGCCTGGCGGATGGTCGACGACTGAGGTGTCTGAACATTGTGGATGACTGCACGAGAGAGTGTCTGGCGATCGAGGTGGACACCTCAATCACCGGAACTCGGGTCAAGGCCGTGATGGATCGGTTGGCCGACACGCGAGGGCTGCCCAATCCATCACCGTAGATCACGGCCCGGAGTTTGAAGGTCAGGTGCTTGATACCTGGGCCTACCAGGCCAACGTGCACCTGTCGTTCATCCGGCCGTGGGAAGCCGGGCAGTCGGTTTGCGCTATTCGGTGGATTCATCACAGGCCGACAAATCGAGCTCGTTCCTGCTGTACGAATTGTCCAGGCTTGGCGAGCAGGCGACTGGCCTCCGGGCGTTTATTCCATTGCCAAGTTTGAGCTTGTAGCGCAGGGATCCGCCTGCAAAATCGTGTTTGACCACGTGGGATTTCCCAAGGGCGAGGCAGAGAGCCTAGCTTCGGGATGGACAACTCACTATTGGGAGCCTCTGGCCAAGGTCCTCGCATAGCTATTGCAGCGGACTGTCAATTCATAAATTCCGTGCGAGACTGATCCAACGAGAATGGACTTGTCCGTGTTACCGCATCTCAACATCGTACATCGAGAGCTTCAACGGCAAGTTCCGGGACGAATGCCTGAACGACCACTGGTTCATCACGATGGATCAGGCTCGGCGGATCATCGAGGCCTGGCGCATCGAATACAACACCGAGCGACCGCACAGCTCACTGGGCAATCTGACGCCTGAGGAGTTTGCAGAAAGATGTTTGGTGAGGACAGGAAAGTCGTTATCTTTAACCGCGGACTCTAAGTCCAATCGGGACTAAATAGGGTGTCAGGTCGGTTCGGCACTGGCTTTGCCATCGCCTCCTAGATTGGCAAAGTAGAGTTCGTGCAGCACGACGGACCCGGTTCGAATCAATTGCTCTCGTTTGAGTCCGGTGTAGACATAGGCGGGCGTATTTGCATCGCTGAGCGCTTGCTTGAGCCGACCGCGGACTGTATTGAGCGCGGTGACCGCCCCGACGTAGTTATTCTGCCAATGTGACTGAATCAGCTTTTCGGAGATGCCGTTCAGGGTTTTGGCCGCAAAGGGCAGGGGCACAGGAGTATGTTGGTAGTCAAACGCGGTATTAGCCATTGGTTTGTCCTCGGACGCCTTCAGTGATGCGGTTGCGGTTGTGGTTGCGATTAGCGATAGGGCAGTGGTTTGTACAAACTCACGACGTGACATAGAGGTCATGTACCCATCTCCTTCTGCACCACTTCTGGATACCAGCCGTGGCGTTCGCCGGTGAGCGACTGGCACCAGGCGTAGAGTGCGTCGTAAATCACCAGCCCGGCGCTTAGAAGATCCTGGTCATCGCGGAAATTGGTGCCCAGGCCAAGCGAAATCGCCAGCAGTCCCGGTGCTTGCGGCGACATATCGAGGGTGTCGGTATCGGCTGCGCGCACGATAGTAGCCAGTCGGGCCAGTGCGGGA
This sequence comes from uncultured Gammaproteobacteria bacterium, assembly GCA_963789365.1. GTDB lineage: Bacteria > Pseudomonadota > Gammaproteobacteria > Steroidobacterales > Steroidobacteraceae > FEN-1191. The sequence goes on along the minus strand of CAWBKJ010000004.1, from coordinate 398,192 downwards.
TCGTCCAGCACATATTTTTTTAAGATTGCATCGAAACTGCAGCACGGTCCGTCATGTGTGAGTTCCACACCGGGAACATCAAACGGGATGGCACCTTGTTGCTGGGCCACTTGCAGCACATCGCCCGTAGGCACATATAGGATCTCGGCTTCTTGGTCGATGAACCGCCGGATCAGCCATGGGCAGGCAATGCGGTCAATCTTCGGACGCTCGCGGGTTACCCATTTCATGACGGGTCCTTAGCAAGGTTGGACTAGCCAATAAGGACTAGTGTCATATATATTACGCCCTGGTAATCAGATCTACAAGCCTATGGCACGCTGGCTCCTATTGATCACCAATCTCCCAGGACGCAATCCGACTCTGCGCATGCGACTGTGGCGAGCGCTGAAACTTGCTGGTGCGGCCTCGCTGCGCGACGGTGTCTACGTGTTGCCTGCCTCCGACAGCGCCCGCCGGGTGTTTGAGACGCAAGCGGTGGAGATCCAATCGGGACGTGGCAGCGCGTATATCTTGCCGATCGAGGCGGAGTCTGCGGTGCAGCAGGGGGCCTTCCAGGCCCTTTTCGATCGCGCGACCAACTATCGGGAGTTCATGGCGCGGCTGAGCGCGTTTCGGCGCAAGCTCGCGAAGCTTGACGAGCCAATAGCTCGACGCAGCCAGGAGGCGTTGCGTCGTGAATTGACGCATGTCATTGCGAGCGACTTCTTTCCGGGTGCGTCCCGCCAGCAGGCAGAGGGCGCGTTAGCCGATGCAGAGGCCGCCCTGGCGGCACAGTTCTCTCCCAACGAACCGCATGCCACTCATCGTAAGATTCCACGCCGAAAGCCCAGCGACTATCGCGGGCGTACTTGGGCCACACGCGAGCGCCTGTGGATAGATCGCGTGTGCTCGGCGTGGCTGATCCGTCGCTTTATCGACCCTGAGGCGACGTTCCTCTGGCTCAAACGCATCAAGGATTGTCCGAAAAAGGCGATTGGGTTTGATTTTGATGGAGCGACGTTCAGTCACATAGATGCCAAGGTCACATTCGAGGTGCTTATTGCAAGTTTTGGCCTCGAGCACGATCCGGGCCTTGGCCGTCTCGCAGGGCTAGTGCATTACCTGGATGTGGGCGGGGTGCCAATCCCGGAAGCTGCCGGACTCGCCGCCATCGTGACGGGAGCTCGCACATTGCAGAAAGACGACACCTCCTTGCTGGGTGCCGTCACGCCGGCGCTCGAGAGCTTGTACGCTAATTACTGCTTGCCGGAGCAGGTCTAATCATGGTGTTGCCACCTACAGGGGAGTCTGAGTCCCGGCCAAGTGTCAGCTTTTGGGAGGCCTTCCGTTTTTGGCTCAAGCTTGGCTTCATCAGCTTTGGTGGTCCCGCGGGACAGATCTCCGTCATGCACCAAGAATTAGTAGAGCGGCGTCGCTGGATCTCGGAGCGTCGGTTTCTGCACGCGCTGAACTACTGCATGGTTCTGCCGGGACCGGAGGCGCAACAGCTCGCGACCTACATCGGCTGGCTGATGCACCGGACCTGGGGCGGCATTGTCGCCGGTGCCCTGTTCGTGCTGCCATCCCTGTTCATTCTCATCGGCCTCTCTTGGATCTATGTGGTCTACGGGCAGGTGCCGCTCGTGGCCGGCCTGTTCTATGGTATCAAACCGGCCGTCACGGCCATTGTCGTACAGGCGGCGCACCGAATTGGCTCTCGCACGCTCAACAGCTGGCTGCTGTGGGCAGTGGCAGTTGCTGCGTTCCTCGCCATTGCCGCGTTGAATTTGCCGTTCCCGGCGATTATTGCCGGCGCGGCGCTGATCGGATTTTTGGCAGGACGCCTGTCGCCCAATCTCGTAAGGACCGGTGGTGGCCATGGCGCCGCTGGCAAGGCCCAACTGCCGGCACTTATCGACGATACGACCCCGACGCCCGAGCATGCCCAATTCCGATGGTCCAGGCTACTGCGGCTGGTTCTTGTGGGGTTCGCGTTGTGGGCGGTACCCATGCTGCTGCTGGGTGTCCTGTGCGGGTGGCAGCACACGCTGACGCAAATGGGCTGGTTCTTCACGAAAGCGGCGCTGCTAACCTTCGGAGGGGCTTACGCCGTGCTGCCCTACGTGTTTCAAGGCGCAGTCACCCAGTTCGGCTGGCTAAGCCCCGGACAGATGATCGATGGCTTGGGACTCGGGGAGACAACGCCCGGGCCGCTTATCATGGTTGTAGCGTTTGTGGGATTTATCGGCGGCTACCTCAAGGCCTACCTCGGGCCTCAGAGCCTATTCCTGGCTGGCGCGATTGCAGCCGTCGTCGTGACCTGGTTTACGTTCCTGCCATCTATTCTCTTTATCCTGGCCGGTGGGCCAGTGGTTGAGTCCACGCACAACGACATTAAGTTCACGGCGCCCCTCACCGCTATTACCGCTGCCGTTGTAGGTGTGATCGCGAATCTTGCAATATTTTTTTGTTACCACGTCTTGTGGCCAACTGGAATGGGCGGATCATTCGACTGGGTCTCTGCGGTCATTGCGCTGACCGCCGCTATCGCACTTATCCGCTACAAGCGAAACGTTATCCAGGTCATCTTCGCGTGCGCGGCGGTAGGACTTGCCACAAAGTTGTTCCTGTAGCAGCGCGCCGTTATAACTTCAATTATCCCGTCTCTGCATCGGTCTTGTCCTATCCAGTCAGTAACACGGGGTCCCAAGGTGAGGTCAACTAACTCCGTGCAGCCCGCAGCTTGCCTGGACTGTTAACCGGCTACGCGGCCAGCATTGCGGGTAATTTTAAATTCCTGCTTTCAGACGATGGCGCCCCCTCAATGAGCCGTATCTTCAGAATCCGTGCTGGAAAATAAGTTCTAAACACCGCCCCGACTTCAGCTACAATATTCTCTTATTTTTCAAGCTACTATCAGAATCTTGCGTTGTGACTTCTAGACCCAATCGGCTCTCCCAATGAGTGCCGGTCGGCGTTCGAAAACATTTAATTCTCCATCTAAAAGCGCGCGCATTTGCGCGTTTGCTCGTCCTACGTCGCGCCCTTGCAGGTCAGGAGGGTCGCTAACATTGGCGCGTCTACTGTAGCGGTTGCGCCGCGCTTCATTCTTATTTCCATGAGCAGACAAATTTCATCACGGTCTCTAGTGCTGTGTTCGACGGTACTGACTCCCACTTGTCTCCACTAATGTCCTCCGCTGGCACTTTGTGATTTGTGCCATCGTCAAAATGGTTCTCCAAAGCATCAGACTTTGAAGTGCCTTCACTACAGTTGAAAGCGGCGTGATTAAGACTGTACTCCACCGATTTACTCGCGTCGTCTCCTGATCCCATTTGCGTGTGCACCGGGAAGGACATTTTCAACCATGCCTGCCGGACAGAACCGGCGACCGCGATAGAAGTGGTGTCAACCCACACCTTTGTTCCATCTTTGCCGGTACCCACTTGCACCCACTGCGATGCGTGCGCCGCACCACACGCGAATAGCAATGCCACGAGCGCCGCGCCTGCGCCGCGTCTCACTTCGCATTCCACGAGTTAGCGAAATTCATCGCAATGTCCAATCCTGTGTCTGGGGCCAGTGGCTTCCATGGTTATCTAGTTAGAATGTAAACGTTCCGAACGGTATGCCGTTATTGGGACCCGCCGAGATTTGATTTAACACTCGGTCGCGATTTGCGCAATCGAATTGGTCCGGCACATCTCGGGCTACATCGTCAACCGCTCCACGATGGACTTGCGTCCGGTCTCTGGCTCTCCCATCGCGACCGGACATTACCCTCACTCGGTTACTGTGGATCCCACGGGCGGCTTCGCCACGAAGGTTTTCGGCGGCGAATCGTGGATGTCGACCCCAGGAAGGCGAAATCCGGCCAAGTCCCGCCGATCGTAGTGCTGACTTGACCAGCCTAACGCGGCCGGTCGCCGAATCAGTTATTCTGCCGGACTACCTTTGAACTCCCGGACATCGATTCGATTGTAAGGTTGAGGTGACTCTCAGACGGAGAACCGCGGTGGGCTTCCTCGCCTTGGCCGGCTGTGCACCCAGCGTGCCCCCTGTCACTGGCACGGCGGCCGGCCAGTCGGCGGACCGGGCTGTCCACTGGGCACTTTACGACGCCAATTGTGCGAACGAAATAACCGCCGTGATGGTCTTAGAGCGATGAGGCCGGTAATGGCGCTAGGCGCTCCAGCAATCTCCGGACGTGACGCGATGGGTCGGTTAAGGAATGAAATAAATCCCGAGGCGTGGCGAATCCTAAGTGCTGGACGAGTAGTGGTTACCGATTTCCAGCAATGTCGGTTGGCCGTCCGGAAGATTCAAAGTCTCCACAGAAAGGGCAAGGCAAAGTGGCCTCTGGAAAATTCATATGCGCCCGGCGCAAAAGCAAACTCAACTGACTACGCGTACAAGAAATGGGGGCACGGACTACCCCATGGCACCTGTTTCGCCAACTTACAACCGGAACTTCCGGGATGACGAGCTTTGGCCAAACACCGTCGATCGCAACCGCAAAGCGCCTATGTGCGATCCGCGGCTATAGTTCCATGATAACAACTCAATGATATTGGAGAAAACGCAGATGCCGAATCTCTCAAGAGCGTTTGGGCTCTGGTTGCTAGTGGCCGTGAGCGCTTTGGCGGCGCGGCCTGCCCCCGCCGCCGTAGTGTCGCTGCTGAATGTGTCCTATGATGCGACTCGCGAACTGTACCAAGACTTCAACCAGGCTTTCGCAACCTACTGGGAGAGTCAGACTGGGGATACGGTCATAATTCGCCAAACCCACGGCGGATCCGGCCAGCAAGCGAACTCCGTAATCGACGGTCTGGAAGCTGACGTGGTGACTATGGCGTTGCAGAGCGACATTGATGCCATCGCCCGGCACGGCAATTTGCTGGCCGACGACTGGCAGACCCGCTTACCGCAAAATAGCACGCCTTATACTTCGACCATTGTGTTCCTGGTGCGCAAGGGGAACCCACTGCACATCCTCGATTGGAATGATCTTGCGCGGACCGGTGTCAAGGTGATCACGCCTAATCCAAAGACTTCGGGGGGAGCGCGCTGGAGTTATCTGGCCGCTTGGGCCTACGCGCTTAAGCAGCCGGGTGCTACTTCGCCTCAGGCGCAGGAATTTGTCGACAAACTCTACAAAAACGTGCCGGTACTCGACACGAGCGCGCGCGCCTCGGCCATCACTTTCGTACAGCACGGGGTCGGTGACGTACTAGTGGCCTGGGAAAACGAGGCTTGTCTCGTAATTCAGGAACAGGGGCAGGGGAGTTTCGAGATTGTCTATCCGTCCGTGAGTATCCTCGCCGAACCGCCAGTCGCCGTGGTAGACAAGGTAGCCCTGCGACATGGCACGACCGCCGTCGCGCAAGCTTACCTACAGTACTTGTATACAAAAGAAGGTCAGGACATCATCGCGCGTAATTACTTCCGGCCACGCGACTCTACAGTGGCGGCGCGATACGCCAGTACGTTTGGAAAAACAGGCACTCTCGTGACCATTGCGGACTTCGGAGGATGGGCCAAGGCTCAGGCCACCCATTTCGATGAGGGCGGCACCTTCGATCATATCTACGCGCCATAAGCCGGAGCTCCTGCAGGCAGCAGGCGACGCGGCAAGTATTTCAGGTCCGCATGAGCGCGTGCGATTTAAGCAGTCGATACGGCCAGCACCCAGTCACGGTGGAGGTCCGCCCTCACAGACCGTCAATGGATCTGTTTGTAGGTCCCATCCTGTTTAAGCTGATAGATGTGATTGGCCGCCAGTCCGGTGTACGTGGTTGACGTGCTGTCTGGCCAAATCACGGTCGTGGTGCTGACCATCCTATTGGTAGCAAGTCCAAAGTGCACGCGCATGAAATTCTGAGACCACTTGTGATTTCCGCCGTTCTGCTCGCGATATTGGGTCACGCCGCCCGCAGTTGCATAGACTTTCGAGCCTATGCCGTCGCGATTTGAGTTCGTGCCGACCAGGTCGAACTCGACCCAAGAGTTGCTATTACCCAGATTGTGAAACAGCTGCTTGGGACCCCCCTTATTGAGCGGCCGCATGTTATCGCCGTTGGTCACGAGCAGATCCAGAAAGCCGTCGAGGTCGTAGTCCGCCACTACGACGCTTTCGGCAGTACCGGCATGCTCTGCAACGGCGGCACCGACGAGGCCGGCCGCGCCACCTGCATTGGGAATTTCAGTAAAGGTGCCGTCGCGATTGTTCCTGAACAGGCGGTTGGCGATATTGTGTGCACCCCCGGTGCAGGCGAGAAAAATGTCCTCGTGCATGTCGTTGTCGAAATCACCACTGACAACGCTCTGGCAACGCAGCCCGACATTAAAGCCCACGTTCGACGCCTGCTTGAAGCCACTGCTGGTATTGTGGAGCAGTATCGGTGTATAGCCTAGGTCCGAAGCGCTTGCGCCGTGGAAAGTCAGGCCAGTAATTTGCTGTGTGGAAGTCACCTGCAGGTAGCTGTAGTTATACACGTCGTCGTCCTGAGTGACCGTCCAGGTATGGCTCGAGGGCGTGTATCCGATTGTGATCCCGGTGGAGGCGCCCACGATGCCCGCGTTGTTAGGATTGGCAGGGTCGAGGCGGAAGTTCAGGCTGCTGGGGTTATAGCTGCTTTTGCCAATAAAAATAAAGGCGGGGTCACCCTCGAATTGAGAGTCCCCTGAGACCTTTCCCGAGCGCGTGCTGACCGAGAAGCTCAGCACGCCCGTAGTCTGAAAGGTCACGGACTTGCTGTGTCTGGGCGCTGTGATGAGCTGCATCTCCACACCCGTGGGCGAGTACTGATAGGCATCGGAAGGGCGCTCGGAAGCGCGCAGCAGGAACAGGTCGGGTTGCAGATCGCCGTCATAGTCCAAGGTGGCCGCGTCAACGACCGGACTGTATTGCGAGATTTGCGAACTCACATCGGAGGCCACACCGCCTGCAAACGCGTTAACCTTCGGGTAGGTTCCCTGACGCGGCCCGCAAATCACTTCAAACCCCGGACTGGGATTGATATCCGAAATGTGTCCCCATTCGCCTTCCGACGTGCAGGCCATTGGCTGACCGACATTACTGCCACCGCCAAACGTGCCATTCGACAACTGCGGCGAGGCGGTCGAGGTATGCAAGCCAATCGAGGCGAGATCAAGTAGACCATCGTCGTTGTAGTCGAAAAACAGAATCTGGCGCTTGGAGGTGGTGGGTATCTTGCCCAACCCGTACGCGGTCGTCGATAGAGTCAGCTTTCCGCCGTTGTTGATCCACAGGTGATCAACGCTGCTGGACACGGATTCAATGAGATCTTCCTGTCCGTCGTTATTGACGTCGCCCCATGCGGCACCGTGCGTATCGACAGTCGCCGGACCGCCCGTCCAACCGGGGGTTTTGGACACATCGACTTGCGAGGAGATGTCGGTGAACGTGCCATTCTGGTTATTATGGAACAGAGTAGCGCGCATGCGGTGGTTGCTGGAGAACAGGTCGGGGTAATGGTCACCGTCCAGGTCACCCCAGGCTGCGCCCCAGGTCTCGGAGGCACTGTTGGCGAACCCCGCTGCGACTGACACGTCCTCAAATGCGATCTGCGCCGAGGCAACAGTCAGCGCAACATCAGAAAGAAGTACTGCCAGAAGTATCGCCGTGCTGCGGCGAGTCAACTTGCGAGTTTGCAGGGTACACATACTTGGTGATTCCATTTCGTGCAGAGGAAAAGCTCGGCGAACCGATGGAAGAAATATTTCGGCACTTGTAAGGACCCCCGAATCAGCATCAACCAGCCGGATAATCGTAGTTTTGTGCCGGGCGTAGCCAGAACTCTTAATCCGCTCCAGTCTTGACCACGCCTGCTGAACTTACATCAAAATCAGTTCGGTGTCAGCGCCATGAGACTGAGGATTCACATAATATTGCCACCCAAACCCCTCGGCACGTTCAGGGCACCTCAGAACAGGCCACGAAGCAGGCAAAATCGGCCTTACTAAACGTAATCGGCAAAGTCTTGGTCGATTGGTTAGTTCCCAAGGACGAGTAAGTTACTGAACAGCGAACTCTGGCCAATTACTGAGCGCTCGTGGTCCGCCTATTCGGCCGCAGCGAAGGGGTCGGTGATTCTTTTTCGAGCTTCGGCGTGCATGCTCAACACAACTCAACATCAACATAATCAAATTCGTGCGGATTTCGACACACATCAGGAATGGCGTGGATCCATTCCCCAGACAATCTCCACATTTGGCCACACGACCACTACGATCAATAAGTTATAAAAACCGTCGCACCACGATTATGCGGAAAGGGTTTTCCGTGCCTACGGCGGGCAACTGCAAACCATGGGCGGGTTATCTGAAAACCGGCGCCACTGTCGTTGCAACGTCGACCGGTTCCGGGTGCTTGTCCAGCGATGGCAAGGTGCTGCAGCTCACTATATTTAGCACCGACTTCTTATTCTTCGGCTCGACTAGCTTCGCCTTTGATCAGATTCGGTTGTGTCCGGCAGGAGTCGGGAGTTGCCCGATTGGCGCTGGTGTTGATGTGGGATATTTCAACTGGGGGTGCAAAACCGCAGAACTGCACAAGCCAGCTATTGAACCTACCGGCGATACACGACTAGCCCTTCAAAAACGGTCGCAACTTTGCCGCGTGGCGTATCCGAATCTGGGGGATCCAGGGCGCTGGGAGTGCACGCCTCAGGACCGTTCGCCAGGAAAGCCCCTCTTTGCCTCTACCGCAATGGCAGAGACAAAGAGGGGTCGATTGAACTCAGGATGGAAGGTCTAATTGACCGTGTGGGTTGCGACAGCCGACTTGTCGTCTACCCGCGTGCCGTCAAAATCGGCGTCACCGGCATACACTGCCCTGATCGTATTCGCGCCAAATTCCAGCTTCGTGGTCGTTATGCGCGCCACACCGCCGTGCAATATTCCAGCGCCCAGGATCTGATTGCCCTTTACGAACTGAACTTTGCCCCCATCCGGCGGCACACCATCGCCAGAGGTAACGACGGCGGTCAAGCTGACAGGCAAGCCATTGACCGACGGGTTTGGCGAGGAACTGATTTCAGTTCTAGTCAGCGCGGCGGTGACGGTAACTGTTTTGGTGGCACAGCCGGGAGGGCAGGCGAGACCAACCGGACCACCAGGTCCTTGGGCATTAAAAATCCTGATTTTTACCTTGTTGCCGGCCGCGAGCGTGAAATTTTGGGTACCCCATTGTCCGGCAAAACCCCCGAGCGTAATTTTTGTGTTTGTCCAGCCATGCACGATCAGTGTGACCGTATCTCCATCCGGCTTGTATCCGGCTTCCCACTTCTTATTGTTGTTGTAAAAGCTTATGAAATTGGAATCCCCGGTGTAGGCCTTATGCGTACCAAAGCCGGAGCCAGTGATCGTAATCGTCTGGTGCTGTGCGGTGGTAATCATACTGACCGTGGTTATTCTAGGCGTCGTGGCCGCGACGTCCGGCACTTGCGAGACTGCCACCGACGATGCTGCAACAACACCCAGCAACAGCACAGACAGGCGGGATACGAGCTTCACCATGGGATTCTCTCCTTTTTTGGAATTTGTTAGCCCCTTCGGATCGGACCGCACTTTTCCCAAAATGGAGCGGGATTGTCAACGCAAATGACGTCACAGCAATTCCTCGGCAGTGCTTGCTCAGGCGTTTCAAATGCGAGCATCCTTTCAAATCTAGAATTCGTATTACATAATGCTCGGGTACCACTACGTTTCAATACCAACGAAATCAAGAATTAATCTCGACCACCGAATCCACTTTATCTCCCAACCACCACTCTAGAGGTCCTCGAGCCACGACGGTTATTGGAGGGGAGGGGGATTGCTTGCGCGGGCCACTTTGGCCGCGCTTTGCGCCATTAGGAGTCCGTAATTGAGATCAAACTCTCCGGCGCCGGCGCAGGTGTCCCTTCCGCACTTCCACGCTGCTCATCAACAAATGATCGCAACAATTGTGACTCGCGGTGCGAGTGACGGACGATTGGGTTCTGTGCATTGGCGCGTACATTGGGGTTTGGTGTCGCGCCCACCTTCGCGCGCCTGAGGGCGCGCACGTCGGCGATTGATTAGGTTGCGATGGCCACCGGTCAAAGCGTGCCATTTGAGGGGTTTCCTACGAGCCCGAACCGGACTGGCGCCGCAGCCTTAATTGGGGCGAGTCCCTCGATGCCATTACCTCCTCCATTTAACTACGATGGCGCACAAATTCGTGCCGGCCAATCGAGGTACTGGCGCAACATTCCTTGCGCTGCCGATGAGCTGCGCGCAATTATTGCTTCCCAATCGCGGGATTCACCGAGACAATGGGATCACTCATGAAGAACCTTTTTCTCGTCCGCCACGCCAAATCGAGTTGGGATGACCCCGCGTTACCCGACAAGGACCGACCATTGGCGGCTCGCGGCAAGCGCAACGCCCCGAAGATGGGTCGGCGATTGGCGAAGCGAGGCGTGAAACCCGACCTGCTCCTGTCGAGTCCCGCGCAGCGCGCGCTTGCCACGGCGCAAATCTTCGCCACAGAACTTGGCTGCAATACCAAGGATATTGTCCTGAGTGGCGAGCTATATGCGGCTGCGGCCGATGAGCTCCTTGCTCTGATTCGCGCGTTCGACGACGACTTGCAAGAGGTGATGCTCTTTGGCCATAACCCCGAACTGCTGGAGCTGGCGCAGGGTCTCTCAAGCAAGATCGATCGTATGCCCACCTGCGCAGTCGCCGAGTTTAGGTTTGATGTGACTTCATGGTCCGACGTCGGCACCACCAAGCCCGCCAAGGTTGCACTCGACCGTCCAAAGAAATCGTAGGGAAGCGTATCGCGTCATGGTGAGGAGCGCGAATGACGCAAATATACGGCGACGCCATGGCGCGGGTACCGCAAGCGAGCCCGGTTGGCCATGGTTAATATCGCTCTGGGAAGGGGGCATCGATGGATCTCTACTCCGACCGCAAAACAAACGGCTCTGATGCTGTGTCGACCTTAACCGAGCGCCGAGCGCCAAACTCTCCAGGAAGCGCCCGGGACGGCGGTGTAGCGTCGGCGGCTGGGTTGGGTACACGGGTTCCATAGATATGGTGACACTGGATGTGCTGGTACTCGCCGCCTATCTGGTCGGTATCTTGATCGTTGGGATCTGGTCGCAGCGCAAAGCCAAGACACAGGAAGACTTTCTTGTGGCCGGAAGATCGGTGGGACCGATCCTGTATTCCGGCACCCTCGCTGCCGTGATCCTGGGGGGCGGCTCGACGGTCGGTGGCGTCAAGCTCGGCTACGTCTACGGAATCTCGGGGATGTGGCTCGTGTTTATGTACGGGCTCGGCATGATTGTGATGGGCCTCGTGCTGGTGCCGCGCATTCTCGAACTTAAGCTCTTCACGATCACGGAACTGTTGGGGCGCCGTTACGGGTCGGCTTCGCGCATAGCGGGCGGAGTCGTCATGGCCGCCTACGACCTAATGGTCGTTGTTACCGGCACCGTTGCGGTAGGCGCGGTCATGGAGGTGATCGTCGGGATCCCGCGCACGCCGGCGATCCTGATGAGCAGCGGGGTAATGGTCGCGTACTCGGTGTTCGGAGGCATGTGGGCGCTCACCGCGACCGACATCGTGCAGTTCGTGATCAAGACGATCGGCATTCTGATGGTGTTGCTGCCGGCAGCGATCTACCACGCGGGCGGCTTTGCCGGCATGCACGCGCGCTTGCCGCCCGGGTTCTTTTCCCTTACGCACATCGGCGGCGCGAAGATACTGACGTATTTCACGCTGTACTTTTTCGGCATTCTCATAGGGCAGGACGGTTGGCAGCGCGTATTTACTGCGCGCAGCATGAAGGTAGCGCGCAATGGGGGTGTCTACGTCGGACTATATTGCTTCGCCTATGCGATCGGCGGGGCAACGATTGGCGCAGCGGGGCACGCGTTCCTGCCACCACTTTCGGATCCCGACCTCGCCTTCGCGACCATCGTCAACGCGGTACTTCCGGCCGGAATGCGCGGACTGATCCTGGCCGCCGCACTGGCCGCAATTATGTCGACCTGCAGTGCCTGCCTGCTGGCCTCCTCGACGGTGCTCATCGAGGATGTGTATTTTCCGTTGCGCAAGTCCGCAAGCATCGGCTCAGTGACGCTGACCCGCGTGATCACGCTCCTGCTTGGAGTCTTTGCGACGGTGGTGGCCTGCTTAACCGTAGATGTGATCGCCGCGCTCACGGTCGCCTATGATCTGCTCGCAGGAGCATTATTCGTACCGGTCATCGGCGCCATCCTGTGGCGGCGCGGCACGAGCCGCGCCGCACTGACCTCGATTGCGGTGAGCGGCCTCGCCGTGGTTGCGCTGCTGGTCCTGAGGGGCATGAACTCCGACGCGCCAATCTACGTGGGCCTGGGTTTGAGTCTCGTGATATATGTATCGATGAGTCTGCTGGAAAGACCGAGGCATCCATGAACTACCAAAAAAAGGGCGTCGTTGACCGCATCGACTACGAGCCGATGAAGGAACCGCGCTACGGCGAAATCGCCACCTTTATGCGGGCTCCGCTGGCCGAGAGGCTTGCGGACGTCGATATCGGGCTGATCGGCGTACCGACCGATCTTGGTGTCACGAACCGCCCTGGCGCGCGGCACGGCCCACGTGAGATCCGCAACTCCTCGAGCCTGATGCGCGCGTTCAATCTCGGCCTGCGCATGAATCCCTACGAACTGTGCCGGATCGCGGATCTCGGCGATGTGCGCTTCACCGGGCGGTACGACCTCGAGGCGCAGACTGCCCAGATCGCAGAGTATTACCGGCTGGTCCACGAGGCCGGTGTCATCCCGGTCACCGCGGGCGGTGACCACTCGATTACTTTTCCGATTTTCCAGGCGATCGCCGCCAAAAGTCCGATTGGCATGGTGCACATCGATGCGCATTGCGATACCTGGGGCGATTTGTACGGCTCGAAATTCACGCACGGCGCGCCGTTCCGGCTCGCGGTAGAACACGGCCTGCTGGACCCGAAGCGAACGATCCAGATCGGCATCCGTGGCGGGCAAAACCTGATGGACGGCGTTAATTTCTCGCTCGACCATGGCATGCGTGTGGTGTTTATGGAAGAGTTCGCGAAGATGGGCGTCGAGGCCGTGATTGCCGAGGCGCGTCGAGTCGTCGGCGATGGGCCGACCTACATATCATTCGATGTCGATGGCCTCGATCCGGTGTATGCGCCGGGTACCGGCACCCCGGAGGTCGGCGGCATCACGACGCTCGATGCCCAGCGGCTTTTGTATGGCCTGCGCGGCCTGAACCTAATTGGCGGCGACGTCGTCGAGGTCGCGCCGCCGTACGACCAGACCGGCAATACAGCGCTTGTGGGAGCGACGATGATGTTCGAGATCATTTGCCTGATTGCAGATCGGCATTGGGGTCCGAAGGGCTGACCGAGTCTCCAGTTGCGCTGGCGTGGCTTCGCCCGCATTGCCCCAGACGGTTTATCGCCATCCAAAATCCGCAACGGCAATTGCGGGCGCATTCTGACTCGCCCTCCCGCTGCTTCCGGCGAGGGCGGCCGCAGCGCAAGGTTGGCGGGCATCGGGCCTACTATCCGAAGGCCGCCATTTGCACGGTCCCGCGACCTTAATAAAGTCTACTGTGGATTCTGGGTAGGCTTTTCGGATCGATGTCGAAGGTAATTCGCCAGCCCGGCGAGCTGCAGCCCTTGAACGTGATCCACCACCGGCGCGAGCTTGCTCAAATCGTCCGGAGCGTAGCCGCCGGCACGATACCAAAGAACGATGCGCGTGCCCCCGTCAATCGGAGACAGGCGCCATTCCAAAGTCCCGGACAAACCCATTCCCTGTAGTGGCCCAAGACCGCCACTCATGCGCAGTAACTTAGGCGGGTCGGCGAGCACCACCTGCATGTGCTGCGCCTGCCGACCTTCGGCGATTTCGCAAAAGCAGCCCCCAACTCGGGCATCGATCGTGAGCTTCGAGGCTTGACCCCACCAGCTGTGCTCCTTCGGCCACCACGAATCAACATCGCCCACCAAGGCTTGCCAAGCGATCTCCGCAGCGACCGGCACTTCGACGGAGTTTTCTATCGTGAACCCTGAAGGGGATGCATCCTTGACCCCTGCTTGCAAAGTCGAGGCCACGACGGCGGCTGCGATCGACAGGACTACGACCCGGGAGAAGTTTGTACTCACGATTCACCTACCTAATACAGCCAATACTTGGCTCAACAAGTTTCTGTGCGACGACCCAACGCACTCTAGCCAGTCCCACAATAGTTCCAGGCACGCAGTCACGCAACCCGACGAATTTTCGGTGGACCGACCAACGACAGTCTCGCCCTCGGGGTCACAGCGCCCACGCACGGCTGGACCGTCGGAATCCGGCTATCGTACAAAACCACTCGCAGCGCCAGCAGGCGTTCGCTGCGCGGAATTCCCGGATGTGCGGTAACCGCAACACTGGACACGCCGTGCTTAGCACTTGTGGGCCAACCGTTAGCGATCGGTGAGACGGCCCGTTTGTGCACACCAACGGATTCCTAGCACTTCGTTACCGATTCCAGGAATTGACACTATTGCAGTAGACAACGCGTCCATTTCCCGATGATCGCTCGGATACGTAGGGCTTTACTTACAAGCGGCGCGGCACCTGATTAAGTCCAATCAAACCCAGATCCAATGGGCCGGAGGTCGTAGCGACGGGTGCGTACATTACCGTGTGCTGTTCGGTAGAAAGGCTGTGATAGGCTGGGCGCAGGGCACTGTTGCCAGGCGACTATGGAATGTGGAGTATACATGCCTAATCACTCCGCCCCGCGGCGCACGAAAACGCTCGAGCGGCTTATAAGCCGTCGGAACCCCCGCCTGCACGTTGACGCGAAGCATACCCATGAGGTCTGGCTTCATGCTTGGGAAGTTTAGCCGCACGGCGTGGCTGTGTTTGGGTGCTGCGCTATCTGCGATGCAAGGCGCCAGCGCGCTTGCCGCCAGCCCGAACGATGTCTGCGGTGCACCGATCGTGAACGCAAAGGTGGATCGAGCAACGTTTCTTTGGAAGGACTGTAACGGCACCGGGGGTTGGCATTTGCGGGCCACGGGCGGTGGAACAACTACCACCTTGAATGTCACGGGAGTCATCCAATCGACGGGTGGTGTCACCGGCTTGGTGCCGGTGAGCATCGAGGTCAACGATGTGTTGGACACCCAAACAAGTCCGAGCCAACTGCGCTATGCGCTGAAGCTCTCCGGGAGCGGCACGGACGGATTTGACTTTGGCGTCGCTGCAAATGCCTGCTTCACGCCGGGCGGACCCTCGGGGTTACCGATCTACCTGGGAGCCGGGCGAGCGCCCATGTCGGACGCGACTTTGGACCTGAGTACGGTGCAGGCGTGCATGCAGCCTGCACTAGACAGCGACGGCGACGGGTTGACGGACGCGCAGGAGGCGACCTTAGGCACCGATCCCTCGGTCTGGGACACTGACGGCGGGGGCCTGTCGGATGGAGCGGAAGTCGCCGCCAATAAGAACCCCCTTGACGCCAGTGACGACTTTCCGGAGGGTTCGTGGTCGATCACATTTACCGATGTGACGGCCCAGGCCGGCGTGGCTGGCAATGCGGTCGAGTCCTGGGGCGCCGCCTGGGGAGATCTGAATGGCGATGGCTATCCCGACCTGTTTACCAGCAATCACCGGGTTCCTGGCCGTCTGCTGAAGAACAACGGGGACGGCACATTCAGCGATGTCACCGTCGCCGCCGATCCGGGCAAGGCAATCCGAAATAATGCAGATACCCACGGCGCAGTCTGGGCAGACATCGACAACGACGGTGACCAGGACCTGACCATTGCCGCCGGTCCGCTGGAATCATACTTATTAATTAACACAAACGGCGTGCTGAAAGACGACAAGATAGCGCGCGGTTTCACGATCGGGTTCCAAAGTGAATCAAGGATGCCGGTCTATTTTGACCTGAACAATGACGGCTTGCTGGATGCCAAACTGATCAACTGGGAAGAGCGCGCAAACGAAGACACGATGTTCGTGCAGAATCCCGACCACACGTTTGCGAAGCCTCTGGGCTCCGACGGAGTGCATTGCATCACCAGCGACTGGGCGCAGCTCGTCGATCTCAATGGCTCGGGGCCCCTGGAGTTGATGTGTGGCGATCGCAACGGATTTCCTTCCGCCGTGTACGATCTGTCCACGGGCGTCGGCGTGAGTCTCCCGGTGGCGAAGATTGCGCAGGGCATCGACGCGATCTCGGGCGATTTTGATGGTGACTTGCGACCGGACCTGGTAGTCCTTCGCGGCGTGATCCGCCCAACCTCCGTTTCGCGGGTCGGCCCCAATCGGCTGGAAGCCCAATTGCTGATTGGCTCGACGGGCCAATATACCCTGACCATCCCAACGGCCGGGTCCCTATTGACCGAACTGACCCCCACCAACTGGAACGTTCTGCAGAGCGCGGGGGGTATGAGCTATGTGTATATAGGCGCCTCGGGCTATCACCCCGCATCCGGCAGCCTGGCCTTGGCACCGACCGATCCACAAAACGCTGGAATCCAGGCCCCCAGCGGCCGCAATGGAATGTTCATTGGGTACGATGCCGCCAATAGCCGGTGGCAAATTACCTTTGCCGCGCGCAATCTGAGTTCAAACGGCTATTTTGTGATCGAGTCCGACCAGCCCATCGGAACTTACACCCTCAGCGGAACGGCCACAGGGAACGGTCCCATGGTCCCAGTCCTGCTGCGCGGCTCCCCGAGCGGGTTAATTGATGCCACCGCCGGCAGCGGGCTCACGCCCGTGCACTGCGTGAGCGGCGTAGCCGGTGACTTTGACAATGACATGGACCTGGACTTGTTCTTCGTCTGTCGAGATGGCGCTCAAAATCTGGTCAACATCGCGTTCGAGAATCTGGGCAATGGAACGTTTCGTCGGGTGGCTCTGACAGGTGCCGAAGGGCGGGTTGGGCCGGCGCTTTCGGCAGCGGCGGGGACCAGCGACAGTGTGGTGACGGCTGATTACAATGAAGATGGCTTTCTAGACTTGTTTGTCACCAACGGACTAAATTTACGGCCAAAGGGCTATGGCGGCGACAACCAGCTGTTTCGGAATTCCGGAAATTCCAACCGCTGGTTAGAGTTCGATTTGATCGGCGTGGCATCTAATCGAGACGGCCTGGGGGCAAAAATCCTCGTGACCGCCGGCGGCGTAACCCAGTATCGGGAACAAAACGGCGGGTACCACCGCTGGTCGCAGAACCATACGCGAATCCACGTTGGCCTCGGGGTCAACGATCATGCCGATGTCACGGTAAGCTGGCCGAGTGGTGCTGTCGATACGTACACAAACGTGTCGGCGAACGCGATATATATGATTACCGAAGGTAAGGGAATCGCGGCACGTTAAGTAGGGCCCAATGCGGCAAGGAACGCTGGTTACGTTTTCCCGATGGCCGACTGCCGAGTGAAAGCCGTCATTTCCGACGTCCCTTAATTCGCATATGTGCGGCTATTTCCGCCCATAGTGCCGCGTAGATCTGGCCAGACATGCTCTGCGGCGCGTAGGAAGGAATCGGTTGGCGTCGTACGCTCATGCGTTCGATCTCGCTCGAATACGGAACTTCAGTCGTCAGCAGGGCGGGGAATAACTCGCGCGTGCTGGCGATTACCTCCCAATGCAGCCCCTTGCGACGATCCACCATCGAGAAGAAGGGCAGCAGCTTCACACCGCCCCATTCCTCGCCAGCGAGCAGGTCTCGAAGCTGCACCAACATGCGCACCGAAAGCGGCGTTGGAAGCAGCGGCAAAACGATGACATCTGCAGCACGCAGCACATTCTCCGTGAGCAGCGAGAAGCCAGGGGGGCAATCCAGAAACAGGACTGCGTACTCATCTGACAGTGAGCGGCTCATCTTCAGGAGGCGTTCGGTAGGATTCTTGCGCTCATTCAGATGGATGTCGAAATTCCGATTGGAGAAATCCGCCGGCAGCAAGTCGAGCCCCTCATAATCACTGTGTACTACCAGCTCAGGCAGCTCGTGCTTGCCTTCCACGAGTTTCCTGGCGGAGACAGACTCGCTCGGTTCACAGCGCATCAGATAGGTTGCCGCACCCTGCGGGTCCAGATCCCATAGCAGCGTGGGATTACCGCCAGCCGCACACAGGTACGAGAGATTGAGACAGGTCGTCGTCTTACCTACGCCGCCCTTGATGTTGGTAACTGCCACAATTTGCATAGGAATAAACCAATAGTTACAGGAATTCGGCTGCGCGCTGCCAAGAGGATGCGCTCAAGCGCTACTCGATGCCAATAGGTCGGAAACAGGCGGGTACCCTAGCATTGATCGCAGTCGGCCAGAATCCATTTGGGCCGTCCGCAAACTGGGTTATTGCGGAAAAACGCGCCCCGGCCCGTGAACACCATCGGGAACATTCGTCGCTAGATTCTGCAAGTTTAGGACCTCGATGGTGCCTCTACTGCAAGCACTAGGAAGCCGAGGCCTCGGATTTTCCCATGACATAATCTGTTCACTCGTGCGTTCAGCCAAATCAACAAGTTGAAAAAGACATCGAGCTCGTCCGCTTTTGTTTCGGGTTAGCCGCCGGCGCTTGCTGGCGGAGCCGGCACCTGCCACGACCCTTTGGAGCGGGCAGCGCGTTCAGCAGGGGCGGGCACGCACGGCAACTGGCGATTCTGCGACCCGCCACCGGCGCAGCATTGCAAGCCATTCCCTTGTGGGTCTTGGCAGCGCCAGAAGTTGCTAGACTGCTCGACTGGGGCCCACGCGCACATATGGCAAAGATTACGCACCTAACCGTCGGGGTTCTGGCAAGAGATGGACTCCCCCATCTCCAAACATGCCTGCAATCGCTTCCAGCGCTCGCCCAGTGCGCCGAGAAAGTTGAGTTTCTACTCGTCGATTCCGCCTCAACAGATGGCACCCTGGAGGCAATGTGCCTGTTTGCGAGCAGCGGCCAACACGTGCGCGTCTTCGCTATGAAAGGCACCGTAAACCAGTCGGTGACCCGAAATGTCATTCTCGATAACGCGGCTCCGGGCGCCCTTTTGCTTATCGATGGCGACGTGGCGATAAGTAGCGATTTCGTTCGCGCCGCGCTGGCGGAGATTTCAGACGACAATGCGGAGATCGTGCACGGGCAATTACCGGAAATCTGGCATACATCGGAACATCGTGCATACGCGGACGGCGGCGACCGATACCACATTTCCCGGCGACGCTACACGCATTTCTTCATGGGCAACGTGATGCTCGGTCCCCAGGTCCTGGCGAACGGGTGCCGCTACGACAGACAAATGCGCAGGTTCGAGGATGTTGAGTTCTCCATCAGAATTAGCGAGCAATTCCGAATCCTGGCCCTTCCGGTCCCAATCGGCACACACTACACCGTCCAATATCATTCTCCGTACCGGATCAACGCCTTCTACAAGGACTCCTACCTGCGCCCAGCAGGCCGCTTCATTCGAATTAACCTGCGGCGACCCCGGCGCTTATGGTGGGCCACGCCTATATTTGTCGGCCACCTAGTCGGTGTAGCCGAACAACTTGGGCTATTGCTCGCTCTGCTTTCCCGAAGTCCCACCACGATTGCATTCGTCGCAGCAATCATAGGTGCCGACATTGTGCGATTCGCTGTAAAAGGCAGGATACATCAGTTCCTGCCGATTCGCGTCCGCGGACCGTGGCAGATTCTGTCCGGAATCTTCCTGGAGAAGCCGGTCAATCTGCAGTACGAGACGACTGAGATTAGCATCAGCCCGCATACAGCATGATTGCTGGAAACTGTAAGACCATTCAGAAGTTATGCGTGTTATCGCAAGACTGAACGATCGCCTGCACCGCAGATTTGCAAGGGCGTACGGCGCATGCATATGTGCTGCACAGCCCAATCCGCTCTCTAGATATCCCAAAACAATAGTCACGACGTTCTATGATTTCGAGGGGAGTTACGGGATGCCCGGCGCGACCCCGAAGTGCCTTTCTGCGCTCGCACGCATTGTTGAAATCGAAAGGCGCCATAATGTCCGCTCCACATACAACACGGTCGCGCTTCTGGCGGGCGAGAATCCCGGCATCGTCAAAATGCTCCTCGCGGACGGCCACGAGATCGCCAGCCACTCGTACGATCACACCGTTCTGGCGGAGTTGTCGCCGGCCGATCAATTGCAAAATATCCGTGGGACCAAAGGCATCTTCGACGAGCTAGGCATTCGTGTTTCTGGGCATCGAAGTCCACTGTCTCGCTGGAATCGTGCATTGATGCGTACCCTGTGCGCCGAAGGATACGCCTGGACCGCGGAAAATGGCGGAGAGCCCCATCCCTATGTGGTTCGGCGTGCCAAGCAGGCCACGCTTTGGCGGTTCCCCGTGATCGCTGACGATTGGGAGTATGAATCAGCCAATTTGTCGCCCGCTAAGATGTTGGCGAACTGGCAAGCCATTGTGAACGAGGCGCGCCGAACCAGGCGATACACGGCCATCGGATTTCACCCGTGGATTGAATGCGACGAGGGCAGGCTCGAATCGCTCGAACGGTACATGGCATGGCTGACTTCGCTACCGGATGTCGAGGTCCTGCCATTCGGCGCGGTCCTGGCGTTGATCCAATCGGCACAGAGCGGGTAGCGGGCGAATCGAAGCCTCCCACCGAGAGAATTTGCTCCCGTTGACCGGTACCCGGTCAGCCCGTGCCTAATACCTTGTCGTAGACCGCCGCAACACCGGCTGCCATGGTATTCACCGAAAAGCATTCGGTCTGTCGGCGCCGAGCACCTTGGCCAATCTCCAGCCGCAACGCCTCGTCCACCAATACCTCATTAAGTGACAGGCACATGGCAGCTGCATCGCCAGGCTCTACGAGGACGCCGCTGCGCCGGTCCTCAATTGCTTCGCCGACGCCACCTACCGCGCTTGATACGATTGGCAGGCCCAACGCCATGGCTTCCAGGATTACCATCGGCAAGCCTTCTCCGTACAGGCTCGGCAATACAAACACATCCATCCTGCGTAGCATCTGATCAACGTCGGTGGTAAAGCCGGTCCACTCTATCCGGTCATGGACATTGAGACGACGCGACAAGTCTTTGATTTTCTCCTCATACGCCTTGGTCTCAAAGCCCCCGACCATGAGCACTTTGACCAGTCCGGTGCGGGCGTCGGCCAGGCGTGCGACCGCCTCAATGAGCACTTCGATCCCTTTGCGTGGACGGAAGAGGGCGACGGCACCGACGGTAAGCTGGCCCCGGTCCTCTCTCACGGGCCGCGCGGATGGTGTCTTCACGCCGTTCCACACCACCGTGCATCTTTCGGGAGGCACGCCCAATGATCGCGCGTAGCCAGCCACGAACTTCGATACCGCGACACCGTGCGCGGCTTTGCGCACACAGATCCGCTCGATGAAGGAATTCCAATAGTTTCGAACTCGATGTTCGGTGTCATGTGTGGTCGGACCGTGCAGGTGATGTACCAGGGGTACCGCGGCCAATGACGAGGCTAGGGCGCCGATCAGTGCGCTCCTCGGCGAATGGCTATGCATGAGCTGATATCCACCCGCCTTGGCGATATTCGCGATGCCTGGTACCACCCTCAGGTCGAACCGGCTTCGCATGCCGAAAGGAAATAGCGGAACTTCGGTTGCCTGCCGCGCCTTGGGGTACAACCCCTCTTTCAAGGTGACCAGGCCGACGTCGTAACCGTACTTGGGAAGGTTGAGCGCCAGCAGATCCTGAACCCGCTCGGCACCGGCGTACAGGTCACCATTGATGATATGCAGCACTTTCCTCATGAACCGCGGACAGCCCCGTCTCCCTATGCGAAGCTCTGGTCATGGTTCTGCGCGGCCACTAAGCGAGGCAGGTTTGCCCAATGCCGCCGCGCGCGATATGGCCGCCGTGCAAGGAAGGTTCGAGACGTTCGCATCAGGAGCGCCCGGAGATTTGCAGTCTCTTTGCTCCCGCTGTCACTGGCGTCGAGGGCTTGAGGGGGTGCGCCAATTCTTTACCAATGCAGGCAACGATCCGCCTCCCGACACCAGGCCGGCCATAGATTTCGGGCCACGCCCTGTGTTTGAGGTTACTCGCCCACTCGAACGCTCTTAGGATATTGCCGCGGTCGAATCCCGTGACCCGATTTGCGCGGTTGGCGACGGTCAACTTGCGCTCGGTATTTTCACGGATGGTCACGCACGGCACCCCGAGCATATATGCTTCCTCCTGCACGCAACCACTGTCAGTCATCACTGCAACCGCATGTTTCTGATAGCACAGCGACTGGAACGGCTGCAGTGAAGGAATAACAGAGATTTTCCGCATTTGTCCACGCATCCCAAGCCGCTCGACGGCATCACGCGTTCGAGGGTGGAGCGGAAGTATCACCGGACAATGCTTACTTGCGATCTCGGATAGGGCAGCGAAGACAAGACGCATACGTTCGATCGACGAGGTGAATTCCCGTCGGTGCAATGTTGCGTAGATGTAAGGCTGTGGCAGCGGGCGCACTTCAATTTGGTCACGAAAATCCGCGAGGACGTCCACGGTGGTGTTACCCAAGACTAATACCTTCCCGCGAATGTCCAAGGAAGCTTGCAGCGTCTGCTGCTCGTACTCGGTGTAAGCAAACAGCAGCGAGGCTATTGCGTCGACCATGATTCGATTGCGCTCTTCGAGCATCACCCGGTCACGTGCGCGCAGACCCGCCTCGATGTGAGAAACACCTAATCCTGAATACATGGCCGACAGCGCGCCTGCAACCGCGGCGGCGGTATCTCCATTGACGATCACGTGAGTAATACCCTCGCGCTCGTACTCAGATTGCAGCCAGTTGATAGCCGTGCCCAGCCGGTAAGGACCAGGAAGCACATGAGTGGGTGTGTAGCGTAATTGCGCGTATATCTGATCGCGCATCTCTTCTGAAGAGTGTTGGTTGGTGTGGAACACCGCGTGCGGCAACTGCGCCTGCTTCAGTGCGGCCACGATCGAGTAATTCTTGATTATCTCGGGTCGGGTGCCTTGCACTACTGCGATTTTCACTTTGTTTACTTCAAAAGGCTTTCACGGATGTCGCAAAGGCCTGAGCGATCGCGAGATTGCCCTGTTCAGAGAAATGTACCGGGTCGACGAGATGGGATTCGGCAAGTACAGGAAATCGCACGAGCCGGGCGATGGACACGCCGGACACGGCATGTTCTAGGGCGGCGTTGTATTCCGAGCGTCGCAGCTCGCTATCTTTAGCGAAGTACGGATGTCCATCCGCCAGGATGCGGGGAATCTCACCGCAATGCACGACGCGAAACTGTGCAATTGCCAACGCATCCAGGATCTGTCGGTAGTACTCTGCAAAAAGTTCTATGGGTGTGGCGTTGCCGACGTCATTGGCTCCGACCAAAAGGCAGGCCTGTTTCGTATCGTGCATGGTCAGCAGGTCTAAGCCCAATCTGAACCAGAGATCGCGTGCGGTATAGCCGTTCTTGCAGATGCTGAGCGCATTCCAGGTATACCGTGTCTCGCTGTTAAGGAGTCGGACCAGATAAAGCGGGTAGCAACCATAGGTGCGCGCGCCGTAGGTCTGACTATCGCCCCAACAGACAATCTTTTGGTAGTTCACAGTTGCCTGATTAAGCTGCAGGTCCCGCGCGATGTTCGGTGGGCCAATCTGGCCGCACTTCCCCTCAAAACTCGGCAGGTCTTCGTTGTCTATTCGGGCTTAACTATGGCACTCCGAGGCATGCGTGGCTAGCCCAGTGCGCTTTTGTCATATGCCCACCTGACGCCCGGACGCGGAAGGCGTCCGCGGACTTCTCGGATCGGTGGAAATCCCCCGTAAGCAGGGACCGCCAAAATCGCCTGCTGGTGAGGGCACCGGTTGGCACACTGCCTACGCCACGGTCATCGTAATTGCAGTATTAGGCCAGGCAACGGGTATAACTTATTGAATTTATTACGCTGGGAGAATTGGGTGGGTCGCCTCTGGTTGCTTTGCAGGAATCGGCCCAACGCTGCCCTGAGCGAGGGTAGACAGCAGGAATCGGGCCCCGGCGGGAGTTGGCCAGGATTGCAGGCAATCTGGCACCACCCCCGTCGGCAACTTTACTCTTAGAACGGGAGTCTGCTCGCCTGCAACCTGTAGCCTGGAATCGGGGCTGCATCCCCAGCCCAAGAGCGCCAAGGCCAACCGCGGGAGGAAGCGAGTGTCGGTTCAGTCCGTCCCCTCAATCGTCGACACCCAGGCCCGACCGCGCCATCGGCAAGCGGCGGCATTCGCGCTCCCGAACTTGAAGGAAAATCCCAATGATCCGATTATGGGCGCCACGATCATTATCTTGCCGCGCCGCTTGGCCGCGGAACGGGCGATGGGTCGGCTGCGGGGAGGCAATTTCGCACGCTCGTAAAATCTCGGCACCAAATCCGCGGTAATACGCCGGGCTACGGGCTATAGCCGCTGGCCGGCCGCGGCGGATGCCTTGGCAAAGGTCAGGATTTGAATCGATTATTTCGCCTCAGAGGGGATTTCGCCATGAAAAAGCATGGGCTCAACCGACGTGAATTTGCCGTGCGTTGCGCGGCCTTTGGCTTGTCGTTTCCCGCCATGAACGTCTTGGTGGCGAGGAGGGCAATGGCACAGGCGGTTGGCACGGCCACGGCCGCGAAACCTGCGGCGCGTAGCGTCAAGCTTCCAGACGGCACTCTGGTCCCTCCGCTCGGTCAGGGTTGCTGGCATCTCGGCCAGGGGAGGCATCCCGTGGCCGCCGAGGAAGAGGCGCTGCGCACGGGCATTTCGCAGGGCATGACCTTGCTCGACACTTCGGGAAACTACGGTAGCGGCCGTTCCGAGCAATTCTTGAGCCACGTGATTGCTGGTCAGCGCGAGCGCATTTTCCTGGTGTCCAAAGTGGAGGGCGATGAAGTGTCTGGCGATGGTATCGCGCGCGCCTGTGCGGCAAGCCTCGCAAGGCTCGGCTGCGAATACCTGGATCTCTATTTGCTGCACTGGCCCGTTCCCAGCGCGAAGTTCCCGGGAGTAGTGGCGGCATTTGAGCAACTCCGCGCGGCAGGGAAGATTCGAGCTTGGGGCGTATCCAATTTTGACGTTGCCCAAATGGAGGACCTGTTCCGAGCTCCGGACGGCCATCATTGCGCCACCAACCAGGTTCCCTACAGCCTCAACGACCGTCACATTGAGCGCGATGTCCTCCCCTGGTGCAAGCAGCACAGCATGCCGGTCATGGCGTACTCCCCGCTCGGTGGCGACCATAATCTCGTAATTGGCAACCGTACCCTGACGCAGATCGGCGCTGCCTATGGTTGCTCGGCAGCCGCAGTCGCGCTCGCCTGGGTGATTCGCAGCGGCAGCGTGATCGCCATACCCGAATCCGGCTCCCCGGCGCACACCAAGGAAAATGCCGTAGCGCTATCATTAACCCTCAATCCGCGAGACCTGCAAATTCTGCAGACGGCGTTTCCCGGGCCGGCCGGAGCTGCCTAGCAAGGAGCTCCACAGGGTCGGCCGGAATTTGGATTGAAGAATTTATGCCTGAGTCTCGACGTCGGACAAACACTTCGTTTGCCATTAAGGCGCCGATTGCCGACCCGCGATCGAAGAGCTTCATATTCATCGCGCAAAAGACCATGTATGACGGAAAGTGGATCGCCAAAGGCGATAGCATTTATCTGTTCGCAAGCGAGAACGAGGGCGGGGAAGGTCTTATCGCGCGCGGGATCGTTACACATGCCAGGGCTGTCCCGAGGACACCCGGCATTGCGCGACAAACCCCACGGGTAGACATCTCGGTCAGGCGTACCGCGCGCGCCAAGCGCAGCTTAGGGCGCCGCGAGCTCAAGCCCCTTAGGAATTGGCGTGACCGCCGGCCCGAGACCGAGCTCAATTTCAAATTTTACCGACAAGCCACCAACAAGATTGTCGGCATCTCGGATAGGGCGGAGGCATTCCTCAACAAATTCTTCTAGACTCGGTTAGCGGCGGGGCAGGATATCGTGGCAGGCTCGCTTTTGGACTGCTGGGCGTCTGTGCTCCGAGCAAGAGTCGGTGGCGGTCAGCATGATGGTTTGTATATTTTGCTGCCCACGACTCGAGCTGGCAGCGCGCGCGTGGACACAATCGTCACCAACACCAATCGGAGGACCCCAGAGGTCGCTCCGGCGTGGGGGGATCTAGGATGCACCCAAGGCAGGCTTTCCATTGCCCGTATCACGTCCGGCATCGTATTTTCGGATCGGACGAGATCCAGAACGCTTTCATGCACGTCAGATGCCGGTCTAAGGATCTTGCCAACACCAGTCTGAGGACCATGAAATGAAGGGGCGTGTAGCGCTGGTTACGGGTGGCGGGCGGGGAATCGGCCGCGAGGCGGCGCTGCTGTTATCGGCAGCTGGAGCCCGTGTCATGGTCGCCTCGCGCAGTGCGGCCGAACTGGCGGCCGTAAACCTCGATTACGTCGTGGCCGACTTCGGCACCAGCGAGGGGTGCGCGGCGGCCGTAACCGAAACAGAGCAACGGCTGGGGCCAATCGACGTGTTGGTCGTGAACCATGGTATCGGGTCCGCCCACGAGCGCCTGGTTTGGGAGCAGGACCCCGCGACGTGGCGCGAGACGATGCGCATCAACCTTGACGGCCCGTTTGAGCTTGCGCGGCTGACGGTAGGTGGCATGTGCAAGCGGGGCTACGGCCGGCTTGTATTCACCAGTTCGACCGCGGGCGAGAAGGCCGAGCGGTCCGGCAGCGCCTACACGGCGTCCAAGCACGGGGTCATCGGACTCGCACGTGCGATCGCCCAGGATGCGGGCCCTTTCGGTGTCACATCTAACGCCGTGCTGCCCGGATGGGTCAAGACCGCAATGGCCGAACGCTCGGCGAAGGCGGAATCGGACCGGCGCGGCATCAGCGTCGAGCAGGTATGGGACGAGCGCGCCGCGATTTACCCTCAGAAGCGGGTTCTCGCTCCTCGCGAGGTCGCGCAGGTGATCGCGTTCTTGTGCAGCGACGCGGCCGGGGGTGTCAACGGTGAGGCGATTACCGTCGCTCTGGGCGGCGTTTGGTAGGCAAGGGGATCGGCGGCGGTCGCCTCGTCGCGATGCTCGATCAGTCCTTCGGAGGATGTCGCTGTAAGAGGATCGACGGAGTCGGGATAGATCACCTTGGCGATCCGTCCTTTTTCGGCTCCTGCATCTATCATGGGTACCGTTTTCCAGCCTCGATCACGAGCTGCTTGCCGCCGCGCCGCCGTGCGGCGTCGGCGCCGGTGAATCGGACGTGGCGACGCACAGGCAATGGTCCCAATCCAGTGCCTTGCCCGAGCAGTTCAGACCGTAGCTCGTAATGCGCAAATGCGTGGCGAGCAGTCCGCAGATACCCTTCCAAAGTATCCGTGACGCGCCGATCCACCGCAAATTAGAGCCCAGGAGTCCTTGGGGGATTTGATAAGCTCCTGCTGTCACGTTTCACGACCGGAGCTCTAACAAATGGAATACGTACGGTTGGGCTCTTCGGGACTTAAGGTCTCACGGCTCTGCCTTGGCTGCATGAGTTTTGGTTCCGGCTTCGAGTGGATGTTGCCCGAGGAGCCAAGTTTCGCCCTGGTGCGTAAGGCGCTCGATCTGGGAATAAATTTCTTTGACACCGCCAATGTCTATTCTTCGGGCGAGAGCGAACAGATCCTGGGCCGCGCGCTGAAGAAGTTTGGCGTGCGGCGCGACGATGTGGTGGTCGCCACAAAGCTGTATCACGCGATGGGTCCGGGTCCCAACCAACGCGGCCTGTCGCGTAAGCACGTTTTTCAGGCTATAGACGCCAGCCTGGAACGGCTCGGTGTGGATTATGTCGACCTGTATCAAATCCACCGCTTCGATCTCGAGACCCCGATCGACGAGACACTCGACGCATTAGCCCAGTTGGTCAGAATCGGCAAGGTGCGCTATCTGGGCGCGTCGAGCATGGCGGCCTATCAGTTCGCAAAGATGCTGTTTCGCGCCGACCAACTACAGTTGCCGCGCTTCGTCAGCATGCAGAATAACTATAGCTTGCTCTATCGCGAGGAGGAACGCGAAATGATTCCTCTGTGTCGGGAAGAAGGAATCGGACTCATCCCGTACAGCCCGATCGGAGGCGGACTGCTGGCAGGAAGCCGGCGCACGGGGACCGTCCGTTCCAAATCACCCATGGCGCGCGACCGCTTCAACCGTCCCGCGGACGAGGCAGTAATAGACGCGGTGGCCGCAGTGGCGCGACAAACTGAAGCAGCGCCGGCCGAAGTCGCCATCGCATGGCTGCTCGAGCAGAGCGGTGTCAGCGCACCAATCATAGGCGCGACAAAAATCAGCCATCTTGACGCCCCGATCAAGGCTCTTAGCCTTCGGCTAACGGCTGAGCAGACGACTCAACTCGAAGGGGCCTATTTGACCCAGCCGGCCTTGCCGTTCTATATGCGCCCGTCGCCGACGGATATTCGGCGTAACTAAATACGTGAGCAATATTGCGCCTGCTTAGGCGGGCGCAGCCGTCCTGCAGGCGAATCCGCCCGGTTGGCTCCGGCCGAGCTCTCTCAGATCTAACTCGCGAGACCAAGCGCGAGCCGCGAGCCAACCATGTGCCGAAGGCAACCGGTGAAACATTTCGCGGATACCCCGATTTCACGGTTGTTTTCCATCAGGGTATACGCGTTCCTCGGTAACGATGCGATTCATTGGAATGTCGTGCGCCTGGGGATAGATTGACGCCAACATGCCGGACTGGAATCCGAGTCCGACGCAATACGGCCTTGTTACCGCTTTCGCCAGGGTACGATCGTAATACCCGCCGCCATACCCAAGCCGGTACAGCGCCGAGTCAAAGCCCAACAACGGGACGATAAGGGCATCTGGAAGCACGCACTCCCTTTGTACGGGGATTGGAATATTCCAGACGCCACGCGCCATGGGCATCCCTGGCCACCACCGCCAGAATTCCACAGGCGAAGCCTTCTCGACAACGACGGGTAATGCCACGCGACCCCCGCGCGCAATGTGCCCGGCGGCCACATCCAGGACGTCGATTTCACCCCTCATGGCGGAATAGACACCGAGCGTTTGGTAGCGACCGAGGTCCACGGACTGGAGGAGACGTCCAATGGCCTGGCGCGCCATTTGCTCGTGCAGCACCCGATCACGGGAAATGCGCTCTTTCGTCAATAGCCTGCGGGTGTGGACGCGCCAACTGCGAATGTCGGGCCACCCCTCTGACGTTGGCTCTGCAATTGGCGGGCGCATGGCCAATAGTACCGCCAGATCGGCGGGCTGAGGAGGCGAGCCCGGCTGGCGCAGACCGAGCGGATTACACGATTGTTGGCCAATCCCTAACTCACGGTAGGCGGCGGGCGACGCGCAGCAGCGTGGCGTGCAGACACCACTCCCCCTGAGAGATCACCCGTAGTCCCCTCCGCTGACGAGAGCTACCACCGCTGAAACAAACCAGTGAGTCGTGACATCTAATGTTTTAGATGCGCTATTTGCATCAGGAGCCGCTGCCAGTCCCCTGGAGCGGCGCACCGTCACTTTGTTCAGGAGCTTATGTTCTCATGAGAAAAATCACTGCATTTGCGTCACTGGCCGTCATTGCACTCGGTAGCGCGTGCGCTGAGAGTGCAGCCCCGACCGATCCTCAGATTGCCGCCATTGTCGTGGCTGCAAACCAGGTCGATATCGACGCGGGCAATTTGGCCAAATCCAAGACGGAATCCAGCCAGGTCAAAGACTTCGCTCAGCGGATGATTACCGATCATTCCGGAGTGCTGAAAGCCGCCGTCGACCTGGTGACCAAACTCAAGGTTACTCCGGAATCAAATCCCACCAGCCAGAGTCTGACGAATGGTGGCAAGGACAACATCGCCGCGCTTAGCAAACTCACCGGATCCGAATTTGACCGTGCCTATGTCGGTCACGAAGTTGCCTACCACGAGGCAGTAATCAAGGCGGTGGATGAGGACCTTATTCCGAATGCCAAGAATCAGGAACTGAAGGCATTGCTTGTCAAGGTCCGACCCGCGTTCATAGCGCACCTGGAACATGCCAAGAGCCTGCAGGCGTCACTCGGCAAGTCCGGCACCTAGTCCCGTCGTGCGCTATGCGAGGGATCTGGCCATTGCTTGCATCGTCTTTGCTCCCGCCTGGGCGCGCAGTGACGGCGCGGCTACGAAGCTGGCGCGAGCCCCAGCAAGCTACAATGTGACTATCGAGGAAATGCAATACAAGCCTTCGCAACTGACCGTGCACGCGGGTGATTGGATCGTCTTCTCGAACAAGGATCTGTTCCCGCATACCGTTACCGCGGCCGGCAAGGCGTTTGACTCGCAGGCTATAGGAGCGGCCGCCTCGTGGCGTTACCAGGCAACGAAGCCTGGCGTGTATGCTTACAGCTGCTCCTTTCATCCGACCATGAAAGGCCGGATTAGCGTGCGTTGAGGTCTGAATCGTGGACCGTATGAATACCAAGACTGCCCCGAAGAAAGACGAGCTCTCTGATATCCAGCTCGCCGAGCGGGTATCGCGAGGCGACTGCCGCGCATTTGAGCTGCTTATGCGTCGCTATAACAAGAGCCTCTATCGCCTGGCGCGGGCTTCGCTCCATGACGATGCCGAGGCCAAGGACGCACTTCAGGACGCCTATCTGAGCGCTTATCGGTCGATCGGTCAGTTCCGCGGTGATGCGGCTCTGAGCACCTGGCTATCGCGACTGGTACTGAATGAGTGCGGAGCGCGTCGCCGCCGCTCAGCGCGACGCAACAACATCTTTCCGATTGTCAGTATGGATTCGAACACACACATGACCTCAAACGTTGCCGATCCAGGGGTCGCGCCTGAGAGCGCGCTTACACGACTGCAAGTGCGTGAGATTCTGGAACGCAAAGTTGACGAATTGCCGGAAATCCTGCGGGTGGTGTTTGTCATGCGCTCAGTCGAGGAATTGAGCGTGCAGGAGACGGCCGATGTTCTTGGTATTCCGCAGGAAACAGTCAGGAGCAGGCATTTTCGAGCAAAAGCACTGCTGCGAGATTCCCTGGCGCGGGAAGTGGACGTCGCCGAGCGCGATCTCTACGAGTTTGGGGGCCGGCATTGCGACGCGGTGGTCTCGGCAGTGCTCGACAAACTCAAAGAACAAACTCCCTAGAGGGACGGAGCGGCGGCCACGCGCACCACGAGAGCCGCCGGCAGGGGACCATCGATAACGGCTCTCTGAGCCGCAGGTATCGAGGAGCCGTCCTCTTTTCATATACACTGTGCGCAATGAGGAGAGCACGGGAGGCGAAATGAGCGGCAAAAACTGCTTGTTGACCCTATTAGTCCTGGCGGTACTCGGCGCCGCGACGGCGCACAGCAAAGAATGCCAGGGGATAGCTTTCGCGGACCAGGCCTACAGTGATGGCCGGGCTCTGGCACTCAATGGCCTGGGCACGCGCCTGGCGACGGTATTTAAGGTCAAGGTCTACGTGGCCGCGTTGTACGTTGCAAAAACGTCATCCGATGCCAACGCCATACTCGGCGCGACCGCTCCGTACGAGTTGATATTGCATTTTGTACGCGACGTGGCTGCCAAGGACATTAACAAGGGTTGGGTTGAAGGCATTGAAAGAAACGGCGGCGGGCAGTTGCCGGCTCTGCAGGAACGTGTCAACACACTTACCAGGTGGATGTCGGACATCAAATCGGGCCAGCGGCTGCAATTTTCCTTCAAGCCTGGCACGGGCCTGGAGGTAAGCGTCAATGGTGTGAACAAGGGTACGATCGCAGGCGATGACTTTGGCAGGACTTTCCTGTCGATCTGGCTCGGCAACCCTCCCAACCCAGAGGTCAAATCCGGAATGCTCGGCGGCGCCTGCGGTTGACACTCCCGAAGCCGGCGCGAGCATACGGTGGGGACCGATGAGTACTAGGGAAAGACTTGAACCGCATGGCGACCGGTTTCGACTTTCGCCGTCCCAGCCAAGCATGAAGGCCGTGGTTACCACTGGAATTGGCGGTTACGAGCGGCTTGAGTACCGGGATGTGCCCCGACCGATTCCTACATCGGGTGAAGTGTTACTGCAGGTGTTGGCGGCCGGTATTAACAACACGGAAATCAATACACGCGTGGGTTGGTATGCATCGCAGATCACCGAGGGAACCGGCCTTGCGGCATTGGCGGCGGAAGAGGGGACTCCGGAGTCTGTGGCCAGCGGCTGGAGCGGAGCGACTCCCTTTCCGTTGATTCAGGGCACCGATTGCTGCGGCCGGGTGGTCACTGTCGCAAAGGCTGGCGAGAACTACGCAGCCCTCGGATCGCGGGTATTGGTCAGGCCGTGCGTACGGCCGCCGGGAGCGTCGTCCACGACCAGCATGTGGATGGGTTGCGATTTTGACGGCGCATTTGCCCAGTTCGTGAAGCTACCCGCGTCGGAAGTGTTCCCGGTTCAGTGCACATGGACCGACTCCGAACTGGCCTCGATACCCTGCGCCTACGGGACGGCTGAAAATCTAATCCTTCGAGCCCAACTTGCTGCAGGCGAGCATGTGCTTGTCAGCGGTGCGTCCGGCTCGGTGGGTACGGCGCTCGTGCAGCTCGCCAGGCGGCGGGGCGCGCAGGTGACGGCAATCGCCGCGCAGTCGAAACTCTCGGCGCTGAGTTCTATAGGGGCTGATCGAGTGATCGATCGCGACGCCGACATCGTGGCCTCCCTGGGAGAGAGGTCCTTCGATCTCGTGATCGATATCGTCGGCGGCCCGGTGTTTCCTGAATTGCTGCGGGTATTGCGCCGCGGGGGCCGGTATGCCTCATCCGGCGCCATTGCGGGCCCTCTGGTGGCCTTGGATTTGCGCACCTTGTACCTGAAGGACCTGACGTTAATAGGCTGTACGGCCTGGGATCTGTCGGTATTTCCGAATCTCATCAAATACATCGAACGTGGCGAAATACGACCTATCATTGCCAAGAGCTTTCCGCTGGCGCAGATCGCGGATGCGCAGCGCGAATTTCTCGACAAGAGGCACTTTGGAAAATTGATTCTGGTTCCACCCGCCGACTTGGAACGAAACGCCGTATGAGCATTGCAGCGCACGTTCTCGCTTTGGCGTAGATGCCGCTCGCTATCGGCTGGCCGCCGGACTGAAGGGCGCGGAAAAAGGGACGGTATTGAAGTGGATTCCCCCGGCCTTTGCCGGGAGAATACCGGCCGGCCATATGGGGCTGGCCGCAACACAAAGCGGATCTCAGGGAGCACGCCGCGCATGAACAATCGCATCGCTATCATCATTGCCTGCGCCGTGGCGTGTTGCCCGGCGATTCCGGCCGAGTCGGCGCGTGATGCCTCAAACGCGGACATAGTACTGCGCGCGTTGCTCGCGGACGAATGGGCGAGTCGACTACAGGATGATCCCCTGTATGCCACGCAGGAAGGGGTTCGCGACTACGACGATCGATTGGCCAAAGTGAAACCCGAGGACTATAAACGGCGCGACGAACGCGACCATGACTACGCGCGGCGCCTGGCGGGCATAGACCGCGCGGCTCTCACTGCTGCGAACCGCGTCAACTATGACGTATTTGATTTCGAGATCCATCACCGACTGGCTCTGAGCCCGTACCAGACCTGGCGGATTCCACTGACCAGCGACGAAGGGTTTCATATCCAAGTAATGCGCATGGCGATCGGGGTGATCATGTCGACCCCACGCGACTATGAGAACTACATCGCCCGATTGCACTCGATTCCGGCCTATTTTGATCAGCAACAGGCGAATATGCGTGCCGGGCTGAGCGCTGGCTTTTCGCTGCCCGCAGCCATCATGCCCGGGATAATCAAGGTCCTTGACGGCCAGCAGTACCAAACGGCCGAGAAGACGCCGTTCTTTGAGCCGTTCACCCGCATGCCGGAAACCATGGATCCCGCGCAACGCGATCGACTCACGGCTGCCGGAAGGGAGGCGATACAAGCCGAAGTCATTCCGGCCTATCAGCGATTGCACAAATTCTTCACTGAGGAATACGTGCCGGCGGCGCGCCACACGGTTGGCGCGAGCGACATGCCGCAAGGCGGGGCGTATTACAACGCGCTGGTCAAGTTCTATACGAACCTGGACGTGACCCCCAGCCAAGTCCATGAAATTGGTCTGAAGGAGGTAGCCCGGATTCGCGCGGATATGGATGCCGTCATTCGCCAGACTGGCTTTCGAGGCACGTTTCCGGAATTCCTGGAGTTCTTGCGCACAGACCCGCAATTCTACGCGCGCACGCCCGACGAGCTGCTTAAGGACGCTTCCTATATCGCCAAGCAGATCGACGGCGTGCTGCCAGGCTACTTTGGCAAACTTCCGCGTATGCCCTACAGCGTGCAGCCGGTACCGGCCGAGCTGGCGCCGAATTACACCGGTGGGCGCTATTCACCGGCCCCGATCGGCGGACGTACGGGCGGAGAGTTCTGGGTCAATACCTATGATCTGGACAAGCGCCCCCTGTATTCGCTCACCGCGCTCGCCCTGCACGAAGCCGTGCCCGGCCACCATCTGCAGATCTCGCTGGGCCGCGAGCTCACCGACGTGGCGCCGTTCCGGCGCGATTTCTACTCGCACGCCTTTGGAGAAGGTTGGGGGCTGTATTCGGAGAAGCTGGGCGAGGAAATGGGAATGTACAAGACCCCGTACGATCATTTTGGTCGCCTGTCGTACGAGATGTGGCGGGCCTGTCGGCTGGTCGTGGACACCGGCATGCATGCCATGGGCTGGTCACGCGCCCGCGCCTTGCAATACCTCGCGGAAAATACCGCCCTGTCCACGCAGGAGGTGCGCACCGAAACGGACCGCTACATTGCAAATCCAGGTCAGGCGCTCGCCTACAAGATGGGCGAGCTCAAACTCTGGGAACTACGCGCCAAAGCACGCCAGGCGCTGGGCGAACGTTTCGACGTCCGGGCCTTCCACGATGCGATAATGGCGAATGGGGCCTTGCCCTTGCCGGTACTGGAGCACCAGATCGACGATTACATTGCCATCGCCAAGACCGCTCCTGCCCTAGGTCACTGACCGAACTTCTCCGTCTCCAGCCGCCCGCGCCCGATCAGCGCGGAACGCAGCATCAGTATCGCCGCGTAGAGGACCACTAATACCACCAGCCAGCGCAGCCAGATCATGGGCATCGATTTAACGACGTACACGGCGATCAGCACCGCGGGAATGCCGCCCAGCGTAAGTCCAAGGGCTGCAGAAACGTTATAGCGCCCGGTATGCACGAAGCGCTCGCCACCGATCGGCATCAGGAAGGCGCATGACCCCATCATGATAGGAAATGCCGCCAGAGGGCTCATGCCGAGAAGGCTCACGAGAATGAGGCAGGGGGCGTACAGGCCGATGCCGAGCATCATTAGAGCGCCCAGTACAAAGCTGACGGCGACCGCAAATACTAGCGATGCGCCGTGCAGACCAAGCTCGGCGCCGCCGCCAGGCAACCAGTTGGTATTTTTTGCGGCAAACAAGGCGCCGGCCACCAGCAACGCCGCGCCCATGCCAAGCTGAATTGCCCGCCGTGGAAGTCGAGCCACGATTCCTACACCCAGCCGGGCGCCTATGACAGCGGCCCCAATCATGGTGGCCAGCGTCACCACGTCAACCGCAACGGCCGAGATAAATATGAGGGCCTCGACTACGACCGGCAAAGAATGACCCACATTTAGGGTGCCGGGAATGTCCTCGTCGCTCATCCGACGCCGCATTTTGTAAAATGCGGTCGTGGGCGCGAAATTGCCAATGCCGAGCGCGTCAAAGAAGTTGGTGACAAAACCGACCGCACAGTCTTCCGTACTTGGACGGATCTTTCGGGCCAGATTTTCCCGGTGCCGTGCGCGCTCGATAACCCACCAGCGCAGCGTGAACCAAGTGGCCAGTGCGAGCAGTCCACCCAGTAGCGTTATCGTTGCAAGCTTCACCAGCGTGTGGCCGAGTCGGCGGAACAGGGGAGGAGCTGCGGCCGCATGGCTGGAGTCCTAGATGTGCTGCGTGCAGGGCCCATGATTATATGGATGGGGTTCGAACACAACCGTAGTTCGGAACGAGATTAAGAAAAACCACGGCACACGAGGCGGGCGGGCCGCCCGAGTACAAAGCCGGACCGTTATACGCTAGCATACCGTGCAGCGGAGGGGGGTCGTGGCTATTGAAAATAAGAACGCGGAGCAGCGTCTGGTTTCTGCGTCCACTTTCCGCCGGCATGATTTTTAAGTCCGCGCATCGCCGGACAAAACACAACGGTCAACAGGAACCGAACCATGCGCAAGTTCTGGCGGGGAACAGTATTCGGTTTGATCGGCGTATGGATTCTAGTCGGTGCGGCGATCAAATCTAGGGCCGACAATTTGGTGGGCGCCTGGCAATCACCGTCCGGCAATAATTGGCCCATGATTCCAATCCATGCAACGCTCACGCCCGATGGACGCGTCGTCACCTATGGAAGCCAGAGCAATGGCAAACAGAGTGGCTACTTTTTTTACGACGTGTGGGATCCCCAGGCGGGACTCGCTGGTGGCCACCTCACGCTGCCCAACCAGACCCAGACCGACATCTTTTGCAGCTCACAGGTGGTATTGCCCCAGAGCGGCGTCATCTTTCTAGCAGGTGGAGACACATGGAGCGGTGCTAACTCCGAGAACATCGGCAACAACAACACCAATCTATACGACTACACCAACAACTCGCTGACCCGCGGCAACAACCTCAACCGAGCACGCTGGTACTCAACTTCCACAACCCTGGTCAACGGTGAGGTGTATATCCAGGGCGGTGATCACGGCACAGACTTTCCTGAGGTGCGCGACACCAGCGGCAACTTCCGTCTGCTGACCGGCGCGGCGACCAGCGCCATAGGGTGGTTCTACCCTCGCAATTTTGTTGCGCCTGATGGGCGGATTTTCGGCCTGGACAACCATGGCGCTTTGTACTACGTGGTTACAGCGGGTACCGGATCGATGGCTTCGGCGGGCAGGGTGGCCGCGGCCAATTCTTCGCAGACCGCCAGCGCCGTGATGTATCGACCGGGCAAGATTCTGCAGTTCGGTGGTCGATCAAACGGAGCGCTGATCATTGACCTAACCGTCATAAAGCCCAAAGTCTCCATGACCGGTCACATGTCGAGTGTCCGTCAGTGGGTGACCGGGACTGTGCTGCCCGACGGCCGGGTGCTTGCGACCGGGGGCAGCGCCGTGGTTAATGTGCTGAGCGGGGTAAATAATTCGGCGGAGATATGGGATCCCGCCACGGGAATCTGGACCGTGGGAGCAAGCGGGACCATCCCCCGCCTGTATCATTCAATGGCTCTGCTCTTGCCTGATGCCTCCGTGCTGGTGGGCGGGGGTGGTGCCCCGGGACCACTAAAGAACCTGAATGCAGAGATTTACTACCCACCCTATCTTTTTACGTCCTCAGGTGAGATGGCGTCACGTCCGACCATTGATTCGGCCCCCGACGCCCTGGATATCGGTCAGAGCTTCACAATCAACGTCACAGCATCGGCTGTGAACCGGGTGACGCTGGTAAAGACCGGCGCGGTCACGCACAGTTTCAACATGGACCAGCGCTTCGTCGAACTGCCCTTTACTGCCGCTACCGACGGTACGCTGTTGGTTTTCGCGCCAAATCGTGCCAGCGATGCCACCCCAGGGTATTATCTGTTGTTTGTCATCGACTACAACGGCGTTCCCTCCATCGGCAAAATCATCAAAGTCAACGTTCAGGCCGATACCCAGGCTCCCACGCAACCCTCAATCCTTGCCCTCAGGATCTCCAACGGCAAGCCACTAATTTCCTGGATCAAGTCGGCAGACGATATCGGTGTTGCAGGTTATATCATCTACCGTTCTACCGACGGCACGCTAGGTACGGAGTTGACACGCACGGTAGGCGCCGCGTGGACCGACTCCACCGCAGTGCCAGGATCCACGTACGGATACACCATCGAAGCCTACGACGTTGCCGGCAATGTCAGTTTGGCGTCCTCGCAAGTGATGACCGTGGCGCATTAGCTCACCATGGCTGAAATGCCGACTGCGTCCAGAGTTCACTTTCGTCGCTACGGGCTTGGCCGAACTGCCTGGTTTGCTGTGATGGTCGCAAGCGGCACGGTGCTTGTTTTCGCGCTGCCTATGGCGCGAACAGCGATGGCATCATCAAATCCAGTCGAGACGGTTGCGCCTCCGAAACCCATCGAAGACTTTGAACTCACCGACCAGGAGGGCAGGGCCTTCAAATTCAGTCAGCTCAGAGGCCGGCCGGCTTTCATATTTTTTGGATTTACCCACTGTCCGGACGTGTGCCCCTCAACACTGGCCAAGTTTCGACTCCTCGCCGATTCCGCCGAATCTGACGGTCCGGCACTCGTGATGATCAGTGTCGATGGTGATCGCGACACCCCCGCCCTCATGAAGGACTACCTCGCGCACATGTCGCCTGGCTGTGTGGGCCTGACCGGAAATCCGCGTGCCGTCCGCGGGATTGCCGCACAATTTTCGGCCGTATTTTTCAAAGGAATTCCCGACACGCCAGGCGGTCCGTACCTGGTGCAGCATACCTCGCAGATTTATCTTGTTGACCGGCTCGGGCGCTTGCGTGCCAGTTACGCCAACGCATCCGTCGATACCCTGCGGCAGGCCGCGTCGGCAGTTTCCGGTGAGAGCTCGAGATCGATCACCGCAAATCCTTAGTGTCCGGGCGGCACATCGCACCTCCGGACGCGCCCGGGGGCGGCTGTGCGCTGCAGGTTCGCTGCCAACGCGTCGCCAGAACCATTACTTGACCCGTCCGAAGGCCGGTTTGTGTGACATGCATACCGTCTGCGAGGTCCTGGCGTGGTTATGCTGAGCATCTGGGCGCCCTAAGGCGCATGGGGCCGGTCGCTGCATGTTCAGCGCGTGCCCGCCGCGACACGCCCACGGCTGGATCGCTCGACATGCGTGTACGTGCCAAAGTAACCATTTTGCTCGGACTGCTCTTTACCGCGCTGCTCGCCGCGCAGTGGAGCATTCAGCAGCGCCTGGTCCTTCCGAAGTTTGTTGAACTCGAGCGGGAAAGCGCTCGCACCGATATGCAGCGCGTGGTCTACGCCGTCGAACGTGAGGAGCAAGCCTTGGGGGCGCAGGCCGCCGACTGGGGCAACTGGAACGATACCTGGAATTACATGCACCGGCATTTTGCCGCATACGAGCATGACACGCTCACCGACACGGCGGTGAAGACTCTCAAAGTGGACTACATCGCGCTTGTGGCAACCGACGGACGAATCGACTGGAACCGCGCACTCGATCCGCTTTCCGGAAAGCGCTTGCCGATCCGGCTGAATCGCACAGACCACCTGGAAAATGAATGGTCGCGCGCGCTCGCGCAGGGGCGGCCGATCAGCGGGCTTATCGCGACGGACAGCGGGGTTCTGATTGCTTCGGGCGCACCGGTCCTCGATGGCTTTGGTCAAGGTCCGACGCGCGGCATGGTCATCATGGGGCGTTTTCTCAATAACGCTGAATTGTTGCGGCTAGGCAATCAGGCTCAGGTCAAGCTGGACATGCGCCCCTGGAAAGAGTCGCCCGGTGCCGGCACGAGCCCGTATAAGGAAATCTGGGCCGGAGCGGTCAAGCTCACTGAATCGGCGATGACGACCCGCATCGAGCGCGGCTTCGCCAACGCATCGGGCGAGCCGCTGCTGATCTTCGGGATCAATGTCCCGCGGACCATCTCGCGCCGCGGTGCCGAAGCGGTGCAATACTCAACCCGCATGGTGGCCGCCGCCGCCGGAATTGCCTTGCTAACACTGATGGTGTTGCTGGGGCGCATCGTGTTGAGCCCGCTGGCACGAGTCACCGATCACGCCCAGCGCATTGCCGTGGCCGACGATCTGTCGGCTCGGCTCGGCTACGATAGCCGCGACGAACTCGGAACGCTGGCCGGGGCTTTTGACAATATGGTGGAACGCCTCGCCCAGACGCGCCGCGAGTTGGTAGACCGGTCGTTCGAATCGGGCGCGGCGGAAAATGCCAGCGGCGTGTTGCACAACCTCGGCAACGCCATGACGCCCCTCTCGGTGAACGTTGCCACTCTGCAGCAACAATTGGGCACCGTGTCCTTGGATGACCTGCACCAAGCGATGCTTGAACTACAACATGGCCCGGAGGACGCGGAACGCCGGCGCGACTTGCACAGGTTCCTGCTGTTGTCGATCGCAGAACTGAAGCGCGCCCAGGGCGTGGCAAGCGAGCAACTCCGCGATATCATCGAGCAGGCTGGCATCATCCAGACGGTGTTGGCCGAACAGCATAAGCTCCAGCGCGGCGGAGCGGTGCTGCTGCCCATGTCACCCGCCGAACTGGTGGCACTGAGCCTGCGGCAGATGGCCCCGGCGCAACGTGCACGCCTGGAGCTCGACATTTCCCCGCGGCTTGCCGCACTGGGCACTCTCTACCTGCCGTGCACGACATTGGGGATGGTGCTGCAGAACATTCTTCAGAGCGCGGCCGAGGCGGCGGCCGGCGCCGGAGCGGGGCGCTCGCGCGTGCATATCGAGGCCGAGGTGCTCTCCGCCGAGCATCGACGGGCCTTGCGCCTAACGATTACCGATGAAACCACCGGGGTCGCGCCAGACGACATGCCCCAGCTTTTCCAAAGGCGCGACTCGGGCAAGTCGGCGGCCACGAATTCCGGACTGCATTGGTGTGCCAATACCTTAGGCGCGTTGGGCGGAAGCATCAGCGCCCATAGTGAAGGCCTTGGCCACGGCACCCGATTCGAACTCCTCATTCCCCTGCGTGGACCTGAGGCTCAAGCCGGACAGCGTGCCGCCTGAGGGTCCGCCCTCAGGCGGCGCTCCGGTGGGACGACCGAAAGCTCCTTTGGAGGCTCCCCCGACGACGCCCCTGCTGCGGTCGAGTCGCTCGGCCTGGCGATCGGGATAAACGGACTGGGCCGGTCACGGCCGGCCCCGGGCCCGCCGGGAACTTCGCCTCGCGGTGATCTCCAGCAGCCCTGCTCGGCCCCACGGGCCGGGGAAGGCCGCAATCGGGCCGCCGGTCAGCTACGCCCCGTTGAATTAGAGCCGGGCGCGGCGCGATCCGAGTTCGATTTGCGGGGCCAGTGGGGGAGAGTCCGTGGCTCGGGAGCGACAAATTTATACCCTAGGCCAGTGGAAATGGGCTCCGGTCGATGGTTATAATCCGGCCGCGCGTCCGCACAACGATAACTCGGAGAATATTAATGTCGCCATTCAAGATTTTATTGATGTCTGTTCTATGCGCCGCTTCGGCCAGTGTGTTTGCCCAAACGACCATTGAGGGCATCGATGCTTGCATGAAGATCAAGTGGAACGCCCAGTTCCTTAAGGAACACCCGCGCGCTCCTGCCGGTTGCCAGGAAGTGGACACCAGGAACGGCATGAGATACGCCAAGTTCTCGGGCACCGTGAAGTCAATGTCCAATGGCACCGCTGTCGTTGCCATGAAGAACGTTGCCGGCACGGAAGTCGGGAACATCACGGTCAGCACGTCCGGTGGCGGCATGGTCACGATCAATGGCAAGGAAACCAAGGCGTCGGACCTCAAGGTCGGCGACAACCTGAATTTCTACGTCAAAGAGGGTGAGTTCGGTGCTTCCCCGACAATGTCGGATGCGCCGGCCAAGACCGTAACGCCGAAGCCGATGCCGCCGAGCAACTAAGCGCCGGCCTGTGACGGTAGGACGCCGTCAACCTGCTAGAAGGCCGCGACCTCGCGCCCGACAGGTTCTATAGTCCTAATTGGGGCTCTGCCGTAATCGGGCAGAGCCCCTTTTCTTTGACGACAAGCGGGAGCGCGCAGCACATGAATGACAACAACGTCGTCATCCAGGCGTGGAACACGGTGCTGTTCGACAAATTCGTGCGCTTCAAGCACCTGTTGATCGGCGGCCTGGCCAGTCACAGCGACGAGCTGTTTTCGCGGCGCCTTTTTCCGCAAGGCTCTCGGGTGCTGGACGTTGGCTGTGGTTTCGGCGACAGCACCGTACGCATCGCACGCGAAGTCGGCCCGTCCGGTGAGGCGGTCGGCAATGATTGCGCCGAAAATTTCATCGCGGCCTGCCAGGAGGACGCAAAGGCGGCCGGCGTCTCCAATATTTCCTTCTTTAGCGCCGACGCGCAATGCGATGATCTGCGCGGCCCCTACGATCAGGCGTTCGCGCGCTTTGGCACCATGTTCTTCATGATGCCGGGCGCTGCGCTGCGCAATATCCGCGCGGCGCTCAAGCCGGGGGGAGTCTTTACCCAAGTGGTATGGCGCAAGCGCGAAGACAATCCCTGGCTGCACGATGCGGAATTGTGCGTCCGGCAGATCGTGCCGGTGGTCTCGCACGAGGAGACCGACCAGGTGCATTGTGGGCCCGGCCCGTTCTCGATGTCAGGTCCAGACATGGTCAGTGCAATGCTTAAGGCCGCAGGCTACCGCGGCATCTGTTTCGAGCGCTTCGACACCGATATCTGCATCGGGCGCGACCTCGACGATGCGATCGAATTTGCCATGGCGCTGGGCCCCGCGGGTGAAATCATCCGCCTGGCGGGCGAGGAAGGAGAGCGCCTTAAGCCCCAGGTGGTCAGCGCGCTACGAGCGACGCTGTCACGCTACGCCACGCCCAAGGGGGTCTGGGCGCCATCCAGCACCTGGTTCATCACCAGCCGTAACCCCGGCTAAGCTGCTACAGTGGTCCGCAACGCGACCGTCCACAGCTTCCAGATCTCGCTCAATGACGCCGACCGCGGCGTGTATGAAGCGCTTGATTTTCGCGTGGCGCGCCATCCGTCGGAGACCGCCGAATACCTGATGACGCGCGTGCTGGCCTATTGCCTGGAATACGGCGAAGGTCTGGCGTTCTCGAGCGGAGGACTGTCCAATCCGGACGCGCCGGCCCTTGAGATACGCGACCTGACCGGCCGGCTGCAGAGCTGGATCGATGTCGGCACGCCCGAACCGGCGCGCCTGCACAAGGCGGCAAAGGCCGCACCGCGCGTCGCGGTGTACGCGCTACCGCGACCTCAGCGGGCTGCTTGAGCG
The DNA here is from genome assembly GCA_963789365.1 of uncultured Gammaproteobacteria bacterium. Classification (GTDB taxonomy): domain Bacteria; phylum Pseudomonadota; class Gammaproteobacteria; order Steroidobacterales; family Steroidobacteraceae; genus FEN-1191. The sequence goes on along the minus strand of CAWBKJ010000004.1, from coordinate 355,119 downwards.
CCTGGCGGCCGAGCCCATACACCGTGTCGGCGAGATCGAGCTCTACGCCATCGATCGCCCGCTCGTGGCGGCACTGGCGGCACGACTGGACCGGCGGGTGCGCTTTGACCTGGCGGTCAGCGGGCGCGAGCTGTATGTGTCGATGGCCGATGCGACCCTTAGCGGGCGCCGTGACCGCCCATCGGGCGGCGGTCGCTTGAGGGTTGATATTCAGGACGACAAAGCACTAAAATCCGCCCCCGGTGGCCGTAGCCCCCTGAACGAGGGTTACGGACAGTCGCAGATTGTGCGGCCAAGAGCTTGATTTTAAAGCCCCCACTTGGGGCTTTTTTCGTTTAGGTGGGCCGCGGCCCTTTTTTTTGGTCCGCTGTTTTTGGGTGGCGCCCGGAGGAATCCATGGCGGTGGGCTTGAACGAAAAGCTGCTGGCGCTGGTCGAGCCCTTGCTGGGCAACCTCGGCTACGAGCTGGTGGAGCTCGAGTTTGGCGGTGGACGCGGGTCGGGAACGCTGCGTGTATATATAGATCGGGCGGAGGGTGTCGGCATTGAGGATTGCGAGCGGGTCAGTCGCGAGATCTCGGCGCTGCTGGATGTCCACGATCCGATACCGACGGCCTATCGGCTGGAAGTGTCGACGCCGGGACTGGACCGGGTACTGCGCACGCCGGCGCACTTTGCGCGCTTCGCCGGGGCGCGGGTCGAGGTGGAACTGATCGCGCCGCGCGACGGTCGGCGACGGTACTACCGGTCAGCTGGTGCGGGCCGGCATCGACGGGTATTGAATTGGCGGTCGATGACATGCAGGTGCCGGTAGGTTACGCGGAAATTTTTCGGGCGCGACTGATTCCGGAGTGGCCGGACAAGTCCATCAAGGGTAGAAAGCGATGAACAAGGAAATCCTCCTGGTTGTGGATGCCGTCTCGAACGAGAAGGGCGTCGACAAGGAAATCATCTTCGAGGCACTCGAGGCGGCACTCGCCGCGGCGGCGCGTCGCAAGCACAGCGAGCTGTGGGACGTGCGCGTTGCCATCAATCGCAAGACCGGTGACTACGAGACCTTCCGCCGCTGGAAGGTGTTCGCCGACGATTCGCGCGAAATCGAGAATCCGGAAGCCGAGCTGCGGCTCGAGGACGGATTGGATGTCGACAAAGCCGCGGCCCCGGGAGTGTATGTCGAGCAACCCATGGAATCGGCGGCGTTCGGGCGCATCGCCGCCCAGCAGGCCAAGCAAGTGATCGTGCAAAAGGTGCGCGAGGCCGAGCGGGCGCAGGTGGTCGAGCAGTATCAGGACCGGGTGGGCACGCTGGTCAGCGGTGTGGTCAAGCGCATCGACCGCAATGGCATCTACGTCGATCTTGGCAGCAACGCGGAAGGCTTCGTGCCGCGCACCGACATGATCGTGCGCGAACAGCTCAAGCCCCAGGATCGCGTCAAGGCATTCCTCAAGGAAGTGCGTGCCGAACCTCGCGGGCCACAGTTATTTCTTACCCGGACCGCACCGGAATTCCTGATCGAGCTGTTCAAGCTCGAGGTGCCCGAAGTGGGCCAGGGCATGATTCAGATTCTGGCGGCGGCGCGCGATCCGGGCATCCGCGCCAAGATCGCGGTCAAGAGCAATGATCCGCGCATCGATCCGGTGGGGGCCTGCGTCGGCATGCGTGGTTCGCGCGTGCAGGCGGTCTCCAACGAGATCGCCGGAGAGCGGGTCGACATCATTCCCTTCGACGCCAACCCGGCGCAGTTTGTCATCAACGCGATGTCGCCGGCCGAGGTGCAGTCCATCGTTGTCGACGAAGAGCGCCATGGCATGGACATCGCGGTGGCCGAAGACAAGCTGTCGCAGGCGATCGGCCGCGGCGGCCAGAACATCCGGCTGGCCAGTCAGCTGACCGGCTGGGAACTCAATGTCATGACCGAATCCGACGCCGAAACCAAGAGCGAGGCGGAATCCAAGGCATTGATCGCCTCCTTTATGAAGCAACTGGACGTGGATGAGAACGTCGCCAGCATCCTGGTGCAGGAAGGCTTTTCCTCGATCGAGGAGGTGGCCTACGTACCGGCTGCCGAACTGGCCGGCATCGAGGAGTTTGATGAAGACATCATCAAGGAACTGCGTAATCGCGCGCGCGACGTGCTGCTGACTCAGGCGATCGCCAGTGAGGAGACGCTCGATGCCGCGATGCCGACCGACGACCTGTTGACGCTCGAGGGCATGAGCCCGGACCTGGCGCTGGCCCTGGCGCGGCGCGGGGTCCGCTCACGCGAGGACCTCGCCGATCAGGCCGTCGACGACCTGTCGGACATCGAGGGACTGTCGGCGGAAGAGGCCGGAACGCTGATCATGAAAGCGCGCGAGCCCTGGTTCGAGGCCCAGCAACATGGCTGACGTCACCGTTAGTCAATTTGCCGAGGCCCTCAAGGTGCCGGTCGACAAGTTGCTTGCGCAGCTTGATCAGGCGGGTATCAGCGTGGCGGGTGCCGATGATTTTATCAGCGAGGACGCGAAGCTCGAATTGCTGACGCATTTGCGCCGCAGCCACGGGAGCGGGGCGGCGGCCAGCGCCGGCTCGGCGCCGGCCCGCATCACGCTCAAGCGCAAGACCCAGAGCGAGCTGAAGCTGGCCAGCACCCAGGGCCGTGCCCGCACCGTCAGCGTGGAAGTGCGAGTCAAGCGCACCTACGTCAAGCGCGACGTGCTCGAAGAGCAGAATCGCGCCGCCCAGGAACAGATCGACGCGCAGCGCCGCGAAGTCGAGGCCGCCCAGGAAGCCAGCGCCGCCAAGGCAGAGATGGAGAGGCGCGAGCGTGAATCGATGGAGTCGGCCAACCGGCGACTGATCGAGGAGGAGCAGGCTAGGGTCCGCGCCCAGGAAGAAGCGCGTCGTCAAGCCGAGCTGCGTGCCCAGGAGGAGGCGGAGCGTGTGCGGCGCGGAGGAAGCGAACCGCGGCGCGAAGAGCCGGCCCGTCCGGCCCATGTTCCGGCGCGCGAGAAGCCCGATTTCCGCGCCACCGAGGAGAACCGTCCCAAATTCGGTGCTCGCCAGGAATTGCACATTGCCGGGGATGTCAGCGCCCGGCACAAGAAGAAAAAGCGGCTCAAGGCGCGTACCGCGCCGACCGACGCCGAGCCTCGTCATGGCTTCGAAAGGCCCACCGCGCCCGTCAAGCGCGATGTGGCTGTCGGCGAGACGGTGGTGGTGGCCGACCTGGCGCAGAAGCTCTCGGTCAAGGCCACGGAAGTCATCAAGGTGCTCATGAACATGGGCGTCATGGCGACCATCAACCAGACAATTGACCAGGACACGGCGATTCTGGTGGTCGAGGAGCTCGGCCACAGCGCCACGGCGCTCAAGGAAGAGCATATCGAGGCCGACCTGCAGGCGGTCGATGCCGAATTGGTTCCCGAGACCCGCGCGCCGGTCGTCACCGTCATGGGCCACGTCGATCACGGCAAGACATCGCTGCTCGATTACATTCGGCGCACCAAGGTGGCCTCGGGCGAGGCCGGAGGCATCACGCAGCACGTGGGTGCCTACCACGTCGAAACTCCGCGCGGCATGATCACGTTTCTTGATACCCCGGGTCACGCCGCGTTCACGGCCATGCGCGCACGCGGCGCGCGTGTCACCGACGTCGTGGTGCTGGTCGTGGCCGCCGATGACGGGGTCATGCCGCAGACCATCGAGGCGATCCAGCACGCGCGTGCCGCCGGCGTGCCCATGGTCGTGGCTGTGACCAAGATCGACAAGCCCGACTCCGATCCGGAGCGGGTGCGCAACGAACTGGCCAAGCATGAGGTCATTCCTGAGGACTGGGGTGGCCAGAACATGTTCGTCAATGTTTCCGCGCGCAGCGGTGATGGCATCGACCAGCTGCTCGAGGCCATCCTGCTGCAGGCGGAAGTGCTGGAGCTCAAGGCGCCGCGGGGCGGCCCGGCCACGGCATTCGTAGTCGAGGCGAGCATGGAGAAGGGGCGCGGCGCGGTGGTGACGGCCCTGGTCAAGAAGGGCACGCTCAAGCGCGGCGATTACATTCTGGCCGGGAGCGAATTCGGGCGAGTGCGCGCCATGTTTGACGAAGCCGGCAACCCGGTTGAACAGGCCGAACCGTCGGTGCCCGTGGTGGTATTGGGCCTGTCCGGTGCGCCTAATGCTGGCGATGAGTTGCTGGTAGTCGAGAACGAGCGGCGCGCGCGCGATGTCGCCCTGCACCGGCTCGGCAAGACCCGGGATGTCAAACTCGCCAAGCAGGGTGCGCGAAGCGAGGATGTCTTCTCGACTTTGGGCGAGGCCAAGGCGAGCCAGGTCGCGGTGCTGATCAAGACCGACGTGCAAGGCAGCGCCGAGGCGTTACGCGATGCGCTCAGCAAACTCTCGACCGACGAGGTCGCGGTGCGGATCATCGCCAGCGGGGTCGGCGGCATCACGGCCTCCGACGTACAGCTCGCGGCCGCCTCCAAAGCCCGCGTTATCGGCTTCAACGTGCGTGCCGACAGCGGCGCGCGCGAAGCGGTCAAGGAAACCGGGGTCGAGATTCACTACTACAGCATCATTTACGAGGCTATTGACGACATCAAGCAGCTGATGGGCGGGCTGCTGGCCCCGGAGATCAAGGAAACGATCGTGGGCGTGGCGCAGGTGCGCGAGGTGTTCCGCTCCAGCAAGTTCGGCGTCGTCGCCGGTTGCCTGGTCACCGAGGGCACCGTCAAGCGCAACAACCCGATTCGAGTGCTGCGCGACAACGTCGTGATTTTCGAGGGTGCACTGGAATCCCTGCGGCGCTTCAAGGACGATGTTGGCGAAGTGCGGGCCGGCACGGAGTGTGGCATCGGCGTGAAGAATTACCAGGATGTCCGTGCCAACGATCAGATCGAGTGCTATTCGCGCACAGAGATCGTGCGCACTATCGAATAGATCGAAGCCGAGACGATATCCATGCCACAGCGCAATTCGCGGCCCCAGCGCATTGCCGCGCAAATGCAGCGAACACTGGCCGAGCTGGTGCCACGCGCCGTCAAGGATCCGCGCGTGGGCCACCTGACGATCACTGCAGTGTCCTTGCTTGAGGACCTCAGTTGTGCGCGCATTTGGTTTCTGCCCTTTGGTACCAGTCGCAATGTGGATGAGCAATTGGCCGGACTGCGCAGCGCCGCCGGCTTCCTGCGGGGCGAGATTGCTCGCCAATTGGGGCTCCGACACGCGCCGCGTTTGGAGTTCTTGGTCGACACGAACCTTGAACACGCCCAAGCCCTGACGCAGCTGATCAACGCCGCGGTTGCCAACGATCGACGGCTCGAGGAGAACGCTGCCCCGGGCAGCGACGCCAGCGCCCAGCCCGCCGATGAGCAGTGAGGCCGCACCGGCCTGCGGCATCCTGTTACTCGATAAGCCCCTGGGCCTGACATCAAGTGCGGCACTGCAGCGGGTGCGGTACCTGCTGGGACGCCCGAAGGCCGGTCACACCGGCAGCCTCGATCCGCTGGCCACCGGAATGCTGCCCGTCTGCATTGGCGAGGCCACCAAGGTCGCCGGCGCATTGCTGGCCGGTACCAAGGGATACACCGTGGAGATGCGACTCGGAGAACGCACCGACACCGGCGATGCCGAGGGGGCGATCGTGGAACGCCAACCTGTTCCTAGGATCGATGAGGCCGCCCTGGCCCCGGCCCTGCAGGGCCTGCGCGGTCCCCAGCTGCAGGTACCGCCCATGTACTCGGCCCTTAAGGTGAAAGGCCAGCCGCTCTACAAGCTCGCTCGCCAGGGCCTGAGCATCGAGCGCTCAGCGCGAGCCGTCGATGTCTACGTACTGGAATTGCTGGGTTACTCGGACCTTACGGTGCGCCTGAGGGTCGAGTGCTCCAAGGGAACCTATATCCGTACGCTGGTTGAGCAGTTCGGAGCTCGGCTGGGGAGCTGTGCGCACGTGATCGCCCTGCGACGGGACTTTGTGGAGCCGTTTCGCGGCGAAGCCATGCTCACGCTCGAACAGCTCCAGGCCCAGGCGCCTCGGGCGGTGTTGCTGCCTGCCGACCGGGCCGTGGCGCACCTGCCCTCGATTTGCCTGTCACCGAGCCAGACACGCGCCCTGTCATTCGGACAGCCGATCCCGGGGATGGGCGCCGAGGGCGGGCCGGTGCGCCTCTATGGCCCCTCAGGCCATTTCCTGGGGCTGGGCATGGGCATGGAGGGCGGTACCGTGCGACCGTTGCGACTGTTTGCAACCGGGGTTTCCGCGCCGCCGTAACTGGCTGTTCGGCTTGAGGGTTGGGCCCGCTGCCGCTACAATGCCCGGCTTCAAAACGGGACCACATATTTAGAACCAGAGGGTTTTCGCGTAATGGCTCTGACTACGGAAAAGAAGGGCGACGTACTCGCCAAGTATCGCCGGGATCCAAAGGACACCGGCTCGCCTGAAGTGCAGGTTGCATTGTTATCCGAGCGTATCAACGGGCTTGGAGAGCACTTCAGCGCCCATAAGGCGGATCACTCCTCGCGTCGCGGACTCGTGCGCATGGTGAATCAACGCCGCAAACTTCTGGATTACCTCAAGGCGCACAAGCCCGCGAGCTACCAGCAGGTTGTAGAGCGTCTTGGTCTGCGCCGCTAGCGCGGCGCTCGCGGCGCCGCAGGTCTTGAGCGCCGTTCCCCAATCGAAAACTCGTATCCGTACTCATTCCACCTATCCGTATTCCGAGGGTTGAAGCGTGACTGTCTGCAAAAAATCTTTCAGTTTTGGACCGCACACCGTAACGCTGGAGACCGGCGAATTGGCGCGTCAGGCCAACGGCGCGGTCTTGGTGACCATGGGCGATACCGTGGTTCTGGTGACGGCCTGCGCCGAGGCGCAACCGCGCCCCGGCCGTGATTTCTTCCCCCTGACCGTGAACTATCAGGAGAAGACTTACGCCGCCGGCCGTATCCCGGGGGGCTTCTTCCGCCGCGAAGGCCGTCCGAGCGAGCGCGAGACGCTCACCTCGCGGCTCATCGATCGACCGATCCGCCCGTTGTTTCCGGACGGCTTTCTCAACGACGTCCAGGTTGTGGCCACCGTCCTGTCGCTCGATCCGGAGATTCTGGCCGACGTTCCGGCCATGCTCGGCGCCTCAGCGGCATTGTGCCTGTCGGGGGTACCCTTCAAGGGCCCGATCGGCGGCGCACGCGTTGCCTACCGGAACGGCCAATATGAATTGAATCCGAATCGCACCGATCTTGTGGCCTCGCAATTGGATCTGGTGGTCGCAGGCACGGCGCACGCCGTTCTGATGGTGGAGTCGGAGGCTTCCGGCCTTTCGGAAGATGTCATGCTCGGCGCCGTGGTGTTTGGCCACCAGCAGATGCAGGTGGCCATTAAGGCCATCAACGAGTTGACCGCCGAAGCGGGCAAGGCGCGCTGGGCGGAGGCGGGCACCGCAAAGAATGCGGCGCTGGAACACGCGGTCAGCGCCAAGGCGCTTGCCGCGCTGAGCGAAGCGTATTTGCTCACTGAAAAGCAGCAACGCTATGCGCGCATCAAGGAAATCAAGGCCGCGGTCAGCGCGGCACTGACTGCGGGCGACGCGCCGGAGTTTACGTCCGATCAGGTCGGCGACGAATTTTTCCGCCTCGAGAGCAAGATCGTGCGCGAGCGCATTCTCGACGGCAAACCCCGAATTGACGGTCGCGACCTCAAGACCGTGCGCCCCATCACCGTCAAGGTCGGGGTGTTACCGCGCGCGCACGGCTCGGCGCTGTTCACTCGCGGCGAAACCCAGGCGCTGGTCACCACCACGCTCGGTACTACGCGCGATGCGCAGATCATCGACGCACTCGAAGGCGACCGGCGCGAACGCTTCATGCTGCACTACAACTTCCCGCCTTTCTCGGTGGGCGAAACCGGCATGATGGGCAGTCCGAAGCGTCGCGAGATCGGTCATGGGAACCTGGCTCGCCGTGGCGTCAATGCCATGATGCCCGATATGGCCGCCTTTCCGTATGTGATCCGCGTGGTCTCGGAAATATTCGAATCCAACGGCTCCAGTTCAATGGCCAGCGTCTGTGGAACCAGCCTGGCGCTTATGGATGCGGGCGTGCCAGTCAAGGCACCCGTGGCCGGCGTGGCCATGGGCCTGGTGCTCGAAGGCAATCGCTTCCAGGTCCTCACCGATATCCTCGGCGACGAGGACCATCTGGGCGACATGGATTTCAAGGTCGCCGGCTCGCGTGAGGGGATTACCGCCCTGCAGATGGATATCAAAGTCGAGGGCATCACCCCGGAGATCATGAGGGTGGCGCTGGCGCAGGCACGCGACGGGCGGCTGCATATCCTGGGCGAGATGGCCAAGGTGCTCGAGACCCCGCGCGCCAAGATGTCCGAATGGGCCCCGTCGATCATCACCTTGAAGATCGATCCTGAGAAGATCCGCGATGTCATCGGCAAGGGTGGCGCCGTGATCCGGCAGATTACCGAGGAGACGGGCACGACGATCGATATCGAGAACGACGGCACCGTCAAGATCGCTTCGGTGATCGGCACCGCGGGCCGCGAGGCTCAGCGCCGCATTGAGCTGATCACCGCCGACATCGAGGTCGGCCGCGTTTACGAAGGCAAGGTCGCCAAGCTCATGGATTTCGGCGCCTTTGTCACCATCCTGCCGGGGCGCGATGGTCTGGTGCATATCTCGCAAATTTCAGAGGAACGCGTCGAGCGCGTGGCCGATAAATTGCGCGAAGGCGATGTGATTCGCGTCAAGGTGCTCGAAGTGGATCGCCAGGGGCGGGTGCGCCTGTCGATGCGCGATGTGGGTCCTGCGGCCTGAACCTCAGGGGCGGCGCTGTTCGGCGCCGCCCGCGGCGAGAAAGGCGCGCAGGCTCCCTTCCAGGTGCGAGGAGGTAGCGGCGGCCGGTGCGAGGTCGTAGCTGCGTATCAACTCGGCGAGAAATGCCTCGCTCAGCCGCGCGGCAGCGCCCAATTCCTGCTCGGCGATGACCTGTAGCAGCACACTGCGGGTAATGTCGCGGCCACTGCGCTGCTCGATAATGCGCGGCTGAGTGCGGGCGGCAATCAGCGCGCGCACGTCGTCAATCGTGATGTAGCGGCTGAGTTCGGTATCGTATAGACGCCGATTCGGGTATTTCTTGATCAGGCGCGGCTCGCTCATCGCACACCTCCCCGGCAAGAAGCCCTACCATATCAATCGGCTGGCAGGGTTGCCACACCGCGCAAGGCCTCCAGCCGCCAATGGGCTATCGCCCAACTCCAAAGCGCTCCCAGGGACCCGCGCGCCAGCTCTGTAGGCGGAGACTGGCGCAACAGGCTCAGGACCCGCCACAGTTGCTGCACGGCCGGCTCATCGGGCACGGCGAACAGCCGCTTGGACTTAGACAGCTTGGCGCCGTCAGGTTCACAAACCAAGGGCACGTGGGCATAGCGGGGCTCAGGTCGGCCGAGCGCGCGCAACAGGGAGCGCTGCCAGTAGGTGCTCGGCAGCAGATCGTCGCCGCGTACTACGTCGGTTACCCCTTGCGCGGCATCGTCGACGACTACCGCCAGTTGGTAGGCAAAGCAGCCGTCACGGCGCCGGACGATCGGATCGCCCAGTGCCTCGGCATCGAAGTCAACGAGTCCGTGCAGTCTGTCGATCAAGGGTCCCACCGGGCTCAGATCGGCCCGAAAGCGCATGGCTGTAGGACCGGACCGCCGCGCTCCGAGCCGACAGGTCCCCGGGTAGCCACCGCTATCGTTGGTGGACCCGCGGTCCGCCCGCGTGCAGCTGCAGGCGTAGGCGAGGCCGCGCACCGCGAGTTCATCGAGGGCCTGTTGATAGAGTTCCAGGCGCTGGCTCTGGTAAGCCACCGGGCCGTCCCACCAGAAGCCGAGCGACTCGAGCACGCGCAGGATCGAATCGGCCGCCTGCGGCCGGGTACGCGCCGTGTCGAGGTCCTCGATGCGCAACAGCCAGCTCACACCCTGATGGCGCGCGTCCAGGAAACTCGCGGTGGCGGTCGCCAGAGAGCCCAAATGGAGCGCGCCGGAAGGCGAGGGTGCAAACCGACCCGCGCCAGGCACCGCGCCCTTAGCGGTAGCGGTCGTCCCGATCGCCGTATTGCCGTTCACGGCGCTCACGGCGTTCTTGCGCTTCCAGGCTCAAGGTCGCCACTGGGCGGGCCTCGAGACGCTTGATGCCGATTTCCTCGCCGGTTTCCAGGCAGTAACCGTAGCTCCCGTCCTCAGCCCGCTTCAGGGCTTCGTCGATCTTGCGGATGAGCTTGCGCTCCCGGTCGCGGGTGCGCAGTTCGAGACTGAACTCTTCTTCCTGGGTGGCCCGGTCATTGGGGTCGGGAAAATTAGCCGCCTCGTCCTTCATGTGGGTCACGGTGCGATCGACTTCCATCATCAGATCCCGCTTCCAGCTGGTCAGGATCTCCTGAAAATGCTTCAGTTGCTGCTTGCCCATGTATTGTTCGCCGCGTTTGGCTACGTAGGGTTTTACGTTGCGCGGACCGGCGAGAAGACTGCTGGGTTCGACACCCTCCATTTCGTCCCGCTCGCCGCTGGCCCGCGGCGTGGGCCGCGGCGCTGGCACGACCGGCGCGGCTGCGCTGCGTCCCGGAACCGGGACAGCCGCTTTGGCCGGGCGGACCGGGGTGGCCGCTTTGGCAGGATCGGGGCGGGCCGCCAGGGCAACCGGTCGAGCCGGAGCGCGGGCCGCGGGCCTGACGGCAACGGCTCGTCGCGCGACACTGGCCCCCGGGCGGCTGGCGCCCGTACGGCGTGCGGAGGCGGGAACTTTACGGGGCTCGGTCCGGTGCGCAGCTGGCTTGCGCGCAGCGGCCCGGGCGGCCGGCGTCCGGGTCGCCTTGCGGACCTTTGACGCGGGTTTCTTAGTGGGCATTTCGCCCTCCTTAGCGGGCGGAATCGAGGTTTGGGTCAATTTTCGAGCGCGCGATTATACCGGTGGGCTTAGCGGTGTACAGTGTGAAAAGCTGGGTCACTATCAGCGCCAGCCGGGCAGCCTTGCTGCCGGATCCTTCAGGGCAGTACAACGGGCGCCGTGGGTTCCCATCGCGGGCAACGGTGCTCGGCCACCACCGTGGTGGTGATGCCTCCCCGGACGTTGAAGCGCGCCGCCAGGCGCATGTAGCGTGGCTCGGTGGCGCTCACCAGTACCCCCAAAATCTCATTGGTCACCGCCTCATGGTAAGCGCCTCGATCGCGAAACGACCAGATGTAGAGCTTCAGGGACTTGAGCTCGACGCACAACCGATCCGGAACGTAATCCAGCTCCAGTGTCGCGAAGTCGGGCTGGCCGGTGCGCGGGCACAGACAAGTGAATTCCGGCAAGCTCATGCGGATCGTGTAATCCCGGCCCGGTGCGGGATTGGCAAAGGTCTCAAGGAGGGTAGCTGGAAGCGTTGGCATAGGGGTGCGCGGTGATCGAAAGCCGCGTGCGGATAATCTACACTACCGGCGCGCGGGTTGCCGCAGGTCTAGCGACTCACTGGAAACTCAAGGAGCCTCATCCTACATGCGACTGAGCAAAATTCGGCTCGCGGGATTTAAGTCCTTTGTCGATCCGACCACGGTACTGCTGCCCAGCAACCTCACCGGTGTCGTCGGACCCAATGGCTGCGGCAAATCCAACGTCATCGACGCCGTGCGCTGGGTGATGGGCGAACTGTCGGCCCGACACTTGCGTGGCGAATCGATGGCCGATGTCATCTTCAACGGCTCGAGCTCGCGCCAGCCCATTGGCACGGCCTCGGTGGAGTTGGTGTTTGACAATGGTGACGGCAAGATCGGCGGGGCCTACGCCAATTACGCGGAAGTATCCCTCAAGCGCGTGGTCGCACGCGATGGCAGTTCGAATTACTTCATCAACGGGGGACGCTGCCGGCGCAAGGACATAACGCAACTGTTCCTGGGCACCGGTTTGGGGTCCCGAAGCTACGCGATCATTGAGCAGGGCATGATTTCGCGCATCATCGAGGCTCGGGCCGACGACATGCGTGCCTTTATAGAAGAGGCGGCAGGCATATCACTGTACAAGGAACGTCGTCGCGAGACCGAGGGTCGGATCGCCGACACGCGTGAAAACCTGGCACGGGTACAGGACCTGCGGGACGAGGTCGACAAACAGATTCGCCACCTGCAGCGCCAGGCGGCGGCGGCACGTCGCTACCAGGATCTGCGCTCCCGCGAGCGGACGCTAACCGCAGAACTGCTCGCATTGCGCATGCGCGAGCTCGACAGTGGAGCGGTGGTGCAGGACGCCGCCACCCGCTCGGCCGAACTCGTAATGCAGCAGGAACTTGCCGAGCAGCGCGCCTGCGAAGCGGCGCTGGAAAAGCAGCGCGAGTTTCATGAGGAGCTTGGCGCGAAGCTCAGCGGGGTGCAGGGGCGCTATTACGAGCTGGGCGCCGAGGTCACTCGCACCGAGGAGAACATCCGGTATACGACCGAGTTGCGCACGCGCCAGCGCGAGGATCTGGCGCAGACGAATGTCGCGCTCGCCGAGGTCGGAGCGCATATCCTCACCGACCAGGAGCGTGTGGCGCAGCTGCAGGCGGAAATTGCCGTCCTGACCCCCGAACTCGAGGCGCTAAGGGCCGCTGAACAGGGCGCTGTGGCGTCGTTGACCGCGTCCGACACGCAGTTCGCCGACTGGCAGGCTCGGTGGGAAACCTATAACCGCGAACTGGGAGGCGCGCGCCAGGGGAGCGAAGTTGAGGCGGCGCGCATCGAGCAACTGGACAGCCAGCTGCTCAGGCTGAAGGGGCAGGCCGATAGGCTGGCCGTCGAACACGAAGCTCTGGGACGTGTCCATGACAGCACCGGGCTGCAAGAGTTGTCGACGCATGAAGCGGCCGCCGCCCAGCACGCCGGTGCTCTGGAGGCGCGCCTTGCGGAGGCGCTGGCTGACGCGCAACAACTGCGCGGGCAGCAGCAGGAAACCGAGCAGCGGCTCGAGGAATTGCGGCGGCGTCGCGACCTGGTCCGGGCCGAGTTCCTGTCGCTCGAGGCCGTACAGCAGGCGGCGCTGGGCGAGAAGGAGTCGGGCGTGAGCGCATGGCTGGAGGACTTCGGCCGACGCTCCGGACAAGGGGAGATGGCGCGCCTGGCCGCGGAATTGACCGTGGATTCCGGATGGGAGCGCGCCGTCGAGACCGTGTTGGGTGATTACCTCGAGGCCGTGTGCGTACAGGACCTCAATCAACTGGGCGAGGAACTGCAACACCTGGAACGCGGCAGCGTCGGCTTTCTGGAAACGACCGCGACCGCTGGCGCGGGCGAAGAGGCGCCCGCAGACCATGGCGCGACACTGGCGGCGAAGGTCCGCGGCCCCGAGGCGGCTCGGAAGATGCTCAGCTCGGTACGCACCTGCGACACGCTGGCAAAGGCATTGCGCCGGCGCCGAGAACTGGCCGCTGGCGAATCCTTGGTTACGCCCGGTGGCGAATGGGTCGGAGCCAGCTGGCTGCGCCTGCGGCGGGGGAGCGATGCGCATGCGGGCGTGCTGGAGAGGGCGCAACGCCTGAAGGAGCTCAGTCGCGCGAGCGCGAGCGCCGAAGCGGCCCTTGAGGCCTGTGATCAGGCGCGCGCTACGCTGCGCGCGCAAGTGCAGGAAACCGAGCGCGCGCGTGACGAGGCCCAGCGCCAGCTGCAAAGCGCCCACCGTGAACACGCCGAGCTTCGCGCCCAGCTGGGCGCGTCGCGGCTCCGTCTGGACGAGGCACAACTGCGCCGCCTGCGACTTGAGGCGGATCGCGATGAAGTGGCCGGCGAGATTTCACGTACCGTTGAGGACGTTGCGCAGGCCCGGCAGGCTCACGGCTCGGCACTCGAGGCGTTGCAGCGCCTGGATGCCAGTTTGCCCACGCTTACGGATGAGCGCGAAATGTATCGGGAGCGTACCGGCACGGCACGCACCACGGCTCAGGCTGCGCAACTGGCACTGCGCGACATGTTGGTGCGCTACGAAAGCCGTCGCTCCACGCATGAATCCATGGTCGGCACGGCGGCACGGCTGCTTGAGCAACGCTCCCAGCTGGCGCAACGGCACGAGAATCTGACTGCGGAGCTGGCCGACGGTGATGCGCCTGTGCACGAGCTCAAGGCGCGACTGCAGGACGCGCTGGACCGCCGCCTTGAAATCGAAACCGAGTTGGCCGTGGCGCGCCAGTCCCTTGAGGATGCTGACTCCGCACTGCGCGCGCTCGAGCACCGGCGCCTGGCCGCCGAGGGCCGGGTCGCCGCCGCGCGCCAGTCCATGGACGAGGCGCGCATGCGGGCCCAGGAATCGCGAGTGCGGCGCGAGTCGCTGGCCGAGCAATTCGCGCAGACGCGTTGCGATCTGACCGAGGTCATGGCCTCGTTGGCCAATGAAGCCTTGGTCGGCGATTGGGAATCTCGGCTGGGCGATGTGCGCTCGGACATCGAGCGTCTGGGCCCGGTCAACCTGGCGGCCATTGAGGAGCTGCAGCAGCAGTCGGAACGAAAGAGCTACCTGGATCGCCAGTACGGGGACGTCAACGACGCGTTGAAAACGCTTGAGGATGCGATGCGACGCATGGACAAGGAAACGCGCTCGCGCTTTGAGGACACGTTCAATCGCGTAAACGCCGGGCTGAAGGAGAAGTTTCCGCGCCTGTTTGGCGGCGGGCACGCCTATCTCGAACTGGTTGGCGAGGATCCTTTGGCCGCCGGGGTAGCGGTGATGGCGCGACCACCCGGCAAGCGCAACAGCACCATCTCTCAGCTTTCGGGGGGAGAGAAGGCACTGACCGCTGTCGCCCTGGTATTCTCGATCTTCGATCTGAATCCGGCACCGTTCTGCCTGCTGGATGAGGTGGATGCGCCGCTGGACGAGCACAATGTGGACCGGTTCTGCGACATCGTGCGTGAAATGTCCAGCCGCGTGCAGTTCATCTTCATCACGCATAACAAGGCAACGATGGAGCTGGCCTCGCAACTGCTTGGTGTGACGATGAACGAACCTGGGGTCTCGCGCCTGGTGTCAGTCGACGTGGACGCGGCCGTGCGACTCGCGGCGGTCTGAGGAGCCCATGGCTTGGCTGCGCCCGATCCTGCTGCTGGCCGGCGCGCTATTTATTGCCTTTTTGGTCTGGTGGGAGCGCCGGCGGCCGCGTCAGTCTCCGGAAATCCCCGCCACGCGTGTGGAGCGGAGCGAGCCGGTACTGGATCCGCCCGCACCAACAAGGGCCGAGCAGGACACGGTCTCAGGCATCGAGCACGCGCCGCTGGAGTTTGCAGACACGCGTGATCGGGATCTGCACCGCACTCCACCGGTCATCGACTGGTCGGAGCATGCGACCGCCGCCCCGGACGACTCGGAGGCCATCGCCGTGGACCCCGTGCCCGCGGAGCCATTGCCCGAGCTGATCGTCGATTGGCCGGCGGAGGATGCGCGCCGCATCGTGACCTTACGCGTACTGCCGGCCCGGCAGGATCGGCTCGCTGGCCGGGCCTTGCGCCAGGGTCTGGCGGCCTGCGGGTTTCGGCACGGCCAGTTCGGTATCTTCCACCTCGCCGGCGAGGACGGACGGGTATTCATCAGCGCCGCCAGCCTGGTCCGTCCCGGCATGCTCGATCCGGCCACCATGGATTTCCAGCGTTTTGCCGGCGTCAATGTGTTCGCCGTATTTCCTGGCCCGGTGAGCGCCGAAGTAGCCCTGCAGCGACTCGCGCAAGTGGCCGTGGAGGTCGCGGCCCGGGTGGGCGGCATGCGTTCAGGACGAAAACAGTGCGCCCTTCAGTGCCGGCGAGGCGGGACCCTGGCGCCAGCGCTGCCTGAGTGCAATCGAAGGCGCGCCAGCGGCTGCGCGAGCGGCGGATTGAGCAGCGCCGAGACCCGGGCGCTGGAACTGCGTGCGCAGATCGCGCGCCATGATTATCGCTACTACATCCTCGACGACCCCGAAGTGCCGGACGCCGAATACGACCGGCTGCTGGATGAGTTGCGCACCCTCGAAGCCCAGCATCCGCAGCTGATCACTTCAGACTCACCGACGCAGAGAGTAAGCGGTGCCCCGAGTGCGGCGTTTGCCGCGGCACGCCACGGCATGCCGATGCTGTCGCTTGGACAACGCGTTTGCGGATGCGGCGGTCGAGGACTTCGATCGGCGTGTGCGCGAGCGCCTGGGCACGGACCAAGTGGTGGAATATTGCGCCGAACCCAAGCTCGATGGCCTGGCCGTCTCGCTACGCTACGAGCAGGGGGTGCTCACGCGCGCCGCGACACGAGGCGATGGCACGACCGGGGAGGAGGTGACGGCCAACGTTCGTACGATTCGCTCGGTGCCGCTGCGCTTGCTGGGAACGGCGCCGGCTGAACTCGAAGTACGCGGCGAAGTCTTCATGCCGATCGCGGGGTTTCAGCGGCTGAACGAAAGCGCCGCCTCGGCGGGCGAGAAACTGTTCGTCAATCCGCGCAACGCGGCCGCCGGTGCTCTGCGGCAACTTGACCCCGGCATTACCGCCACGCGACCCCTGGAGGTGTTCTTCTACGGCATCGGGGCTTGGCGCGGGACCGCCGAACCGACGAGCCAGGAGCAACTGCTGGCGCAGCTCGCGGCCTGGGGGTTGCGCATCAATCCTGAAGCACGGGTGGTCGCAGGTGCCCCCGGCTGCCTGGACTACTATCGCGCACTGGCCGCGCGCCGCCCGAGCCTGCCCTACCAGATCGATGGGGTCGTCTACAAGGTGAACTCCCGTGCCGACCAGCAGCTCCTGGGCCAGGTCAGTCGGGCACCGCGCTGGGCCGTGGCTCACAAGTTCCCGGCCGACGAGGCGCTCACGGTACTGCGCGATGTCGAGTTTCAGGTGGGCCGCACCGGCGTGCTCACCCCGGTCGCCCGTCTGGAGCCGGTCACGGTCGGCGGCGCATCGGTCAGCAATGCCACCCTGCATAACATGGACGAGATCGAACGCAAGGATGTGCGATGCGGCGACACGGTCGTGATACGCCGAGCCGGAGATGTGATCCCGGAACTGGTGCGCGTGCTGCCCGAGCGCAGGCCCGAGGGCGCACGGCGCATCCTGTTGCCAAGCCACTGCCCGGTCTGTGGCTTCCCGGTGGTGCGCGTGGAGGGCGAGGCAGCCGCGCGCTGCACCGGCGGCTTCAATTGCGCGGCCCAGCGCAAGGAGGCGCTGCGTCATTTTGCCAGCCGGCGGGCCATGGATATCGAGGGCCTGGGCGACAAGCTCATCGATCAGCTGGTGGATAAGGCGATGATCGCCACGCCGGCCGATCTGTACACGCTGCGCGCCGAGGCGCTGGCGGAGCTTGACCGCATGGGCGACAAGTCGGCCGCCCGTGTGCTCGCATCGCTCGAACGAAGCAAGAGCACCTCACTGGCGCGCTTCCTGCACGCCCTTGGGATCCGGGATGTCGGCGAGGCGACCGCCGCCGCCCTGGTCGCACACTTTGGCACCCTGGGCGCCCTCGAGGCGGCCACCCTGGAACAGATACTGGAGGTCCCCGATGTGGGCCCGGTCATTGCCGCGCACATAAAAACCTTCTTTGCTTCATCCTCGAATCACTCGATTGTGCAGCGATTGATCGCCGCGGGCGTCTCGTGGCCCGAAGCGTCGCCGGTCGTTCGCGTCGCCCGCCCCCTCGGTGGAGTCACGGTCGTGCTCACCGGAACCCTTCAGACGATGACGCGCGAGCAGGCCGGTGCGGCACTTCAGGCTCTTGGCGCCAAAGTCAGTTCGGCGGTATCGAAGCGCACGAGCTACCTCGTTGCCGGCGCCGAGGCGGGCTCGAAGCTGGCGCGCGCCCGGCAGCTCGAGGTTCCCGTGCTCGATGAGAGTGGCCTGGAGCGGTTGCTGCGGGGCGAGGCGCCGGCCCGCGAGATCAGCTCTTAGCGTCCGGTCCCTGCGGTCCTGGGCGCTCGCGCGCTGTGCGATCGCGCAGCATCGCCAGCACCGCAGCGCGGGCGGCCGGTCCGTGCACCAGCAGTCCCACGACATCGCCGGCGCGCGCCCATTGCAGCGCCTGTTCCGCCGCCTCGAGCTCACCAGACTGCATCATTACCGCGGAGCCGGGCACGCCTGCGCGCAGCAGCGCGTTGCGGATGAGGCGGGGGACTTCGCCCGGCGCGCGACCGCGCAAGTGCGTCGGAATCTCCTTTACTACCACCAGATCGGGCCGCGAGCGGGCCGCGACGCGGGCCAATTCCTCGATGTCGCTATCCTGGCGATTGCCGGCATGTCCGAGCAAAATTGCGAATCGGCCGGTACCTCCGCGCAGCTGTTCGGCGACAGCCAGAAAGCCGAGCAAGCCGTCGGGATTGTGTGCGTAATCGAGCAAAACCTGCACGCCGCCGATGTCGTAGCGCATCATGCGGCCCGGGTTGTCGTTGACCTCGGCGCCGAATCGAGCATAAACGCCAGCGATGAGGCCGGCGGGAATGCCGAGCGCGCTCGCCGCCAGGGCCGCACCAGCCAGGTTGGCGATGTTGTAGCGGGCGTATCCGCCAATGGTCAGCGGCATCGCTTCCACGAAGCCAAGATCATGTTCGCCGTCGAAGTCCGTTAGAATGAGCCGCCCCCCGCGCACCCCACAGGTACGACCTCCCTTCGCGCGATGGGTACGCAGCATCTCCAGATCGGCATCGAGCGCGAACCATCCGAGCGCCGGACAGCGACCGAAGCGTTGCTCCAGACGCGCTGCCTTGGCGCGCAAGAGCGCATCCTCGGCGTTGAGCACCAGCACGCCGCCAGGCCGTAGCACCCCGGCCACCGACAGTTTGGCGTCGGCCAGTCCATCGAGGTCGTCAATGCCGTACTCGCCAAAGTGATCCGAGCTGACGTTAGTGACGATGGCAGCTTGCGCCTGCGAGGCGGCAATGCCCCGCCGCAGGATGCCCCCGCGCGCCGTCTCCAGAATCGCCGCCTGGCAGCGGGGTTCGCGCAGCACCCAACGAGTGCCGGTCGGCCCGGAGTAATCTCCGCTGGCCAGGATTTCATGGTCGATGAACACACCGTCGGTACAGTTGTACCCGGACTGCCAGCCGTGCGCGCGCGCGCACGCCGCGAGCAGGCGCACGGTGGTGGTCTTGCCGTTTGAACCGGTGACCAGAACGGTCGGGATATCATGCAACGCTTCCCAGGGGACCTCATCAATGCCAGGCAGCGCATCGAGCGGGAAACTGCGTCCACCACAGCCCGCACCCAGGGTCAGCTCGGTCTCGTCAAGCACGTACGGCAGATCGCGCGCGCGCCCGTTCGGCCAGCAACGCGCGCAGGTCGGTGCGGATCTCGCGCGCGGCCAGCTGCTCAAATCGCGCCATCGCCGCGGATTCCTCGAGCACCGGTGGAAGTAGAGTTTCCGGGTCCAGGACATCGGCCAGCGCGGCGGCCTGCAGGGCTTGCTCCAGTCCCTGCCAACGTGACGGCTCCCCTTCCAGAACCGACGCGCACCACGCCCACTCGTTGACCTCGGTGGCGAGGAACAGCAGGTCGCAGGGTGCGGCAATTGCCAGGGAGGCGCCCGAGGCGTGCACCCTCGCCACGATGCCAGAAACCTGCCAGCTCAAGCGGGTGCATGCACGCTTGATGCGATCTCGCCACGCGCTGAGCAGGGATTCGTCGACCGGGATACCGACGACCTCGAGTACGGCACCCGGGGACGCAAAGAATAGATTGCTGCCGGTGAGGCGCCGCGAATCGTCAAACGGCAGCGCGGGCGCGAGGATCAGTCTTCGATCTCCGGTGCCAAGCGCACACCGCGCTCGTCGCGAATCAACCCCTCGGCGGCGAAGTCCGTCGCAGGAACGTCCGGACCCTTGGCGGTGCCCGGAGCGCTGAGGGCGAGTTCCTCGGGCTCGGCGGTGAACTGCGGGCTGCTTCGCGCGGGCGGGGCCCCGACCGGCTTGAACTTCGTAATCTGCTTCCAGGATCGCACCAGGGCATCGGCAAAAATCAGCAACAGGTCTCCCGGCGCCCCCATGCGCAGGGCCGCCTCAATGGCCTCCTGCTCGTCCGGAATGCATGAGATAGAGGACGAGACGACTCCGGCGGCGCCCAACGCCCCGGCCATGATGCGCGGAACCTCATCGGGTGCCCGGTCGCGCAGGGCGTCGTCTCGCCTGCAAATATAGTGGTCAAAGCGGCCGGCGACCGCCTGGGCTATGGCCACCAGGTCCTCGTCGCGCCGATCGCCTGGCCCCGCCAGCACGACGATGCGCCGGCCGGTGACGTCCAGGCGTTGCGCCAGATCCGCCATCGCCGCAACCGCGTGGGCGTTGTGTCCGTAGTCGAAGAGAACCTTGAAGGGATGCTCATTGAAGACGTTCATGCGCCCGGGGGCCTGGAAAAAGGTCGAATCAAAGGTCCGCAATCCCTGGCGAATAGCATCGAGCTTGATGCCCAGCGCAAAGGCCATGGCCGCGGCGAACATGGCGTTTTGCACGTTGTGGGTGGCGCGCCCTTCGAGCGTTGCCGGTATCAGGTGCGTCCACAGCAACGGAATCTGGCCGCCCCGGTCGTAGAGTGCAATCATCTGGCCATTGACGCCGGCCTCCAGCGCGCAGGCCCGCCCACCGGCGCGAACGTGCTCGCGCACCAGCGCATGATGGGGATTGAGGGTCACGTAGCAGATGTTCTTGGCCTCGGTGTAACCCGACATTTTCAGTACCAGGGGATCATCGGCATTGAGTACGGCACAGTCAGTGGCCACCTCGATGACCACTCGCTTGACCTCCGCCAGTTGCTCGAGGGTATCGATGCCCTTGAGGCCGAGGTGATCGGCCTGCACGTTGAGCACGGCGCCCACGTTGACCTCGTTGACGCCCATGCCGGCGCGCAGCAGGCCGCCGCGCGCAGTCTCGAGCACCGCAATATCGATCTGCGGGTCGGCCAGCACCATGCGTGCGGAGATTGGGCCGGTCATATCCCCCTGCACGGTACGCTGACCGTTGATGTACACGCCGTCGGTCGTGGTCAGGCCAGGGGTCAGGCCGCCCATCTTGCTGATGTGCGCCAGCATGCGCGCGGTGGTGGTTTTTCCGTTGGTGCCGGTGATGGCCGCGATGGGCACCCGGGAGGCCGATCCCGGCGGAAATAGCATGCTAATCACGGGGCCGGCCACATCGCGTGGCGTGCCTTCGCTGGGCGCGACGTGCATGCGAAAGCCCGGCGCAGCGTTGACCTCGCAGATGCCGCCACCGATCTTGCGATAACTCTCGGTAATGTTCTTGGACAGGAAATCGACGCCGCCGACATCCAGGCCGATGGCGCGCACCGCGCGCTCGGCCATTTCGCGGTTGTCAGGGTGAATGACATCGGTCACGTCAGTTGCGGTGCCGCCCGTGGACAGGTTGGCAGTCGAGCGCAGATACACGATCTGGCCGGAAGCGGGCACCGACTCGGCGCTCAGCTGGGCGCGTTCGAGCATTTTTTGCGCCTGGGCGTCCAGTTCCAGCCGCGTCAGCACCTTTTCATGTCCCACGCCCCGGCGCGGGTCCTGATTCACGACCTCGATCAGCTGCGCGATGCTGTGTGTTCCGTCACCCACAACGTGCCCTGGCGTGCGGCGGGTGGCGGCGACAAGCTCGCCGTTGACGACCAGCAAGCGGTGATCGTCGCCTTCCAGGA
Organism: uncultured Gammaproteobacteria bacterium; assembly: GCA_963789365.1. GTDB lineage: Bacteria > Pseudomonadota > Gammaproteobacteria > Steroidobacterales > Steroidobacteraceae > FEN-1191. The sequence goes on along the minus strand of CAWBKJ010000004.1, from coordinate 333,522 downwards.
AAGTCTCCACGATCACCGAGCGCGAGTGCTCGCGCGCCGCATTAAATCCGTGCGTCACCTCCTCATCGGTCATGAGACGGATGGAGATGCCCCTGCCGTGGTTGCCGTTGTAGGGCTTTGTGACCACTGGAAATCCGATGCGGTGCGCCGCACGAACCGCCTGCACCGGACTGTTGACCAGTTCCTGCTTGGGAACCGGTAGCCCCAGGGTCGCAAGAATCTTGTTGGTCTCTTCCTTGTCGCTGGCTAGCTCCACGGCAATGTGCGGAGTGCGGCCGGTGACCGTTGCTTGTATGCGCTGTTGGAACTTGCCGTGACCGAGCTGGACCAGCGACTGATCGTTCAGGCGCAACCAGGGAATGCGGTGCTGCTCGGCCGCACGCACCAGCGAGGCAGTCGAGGGACCCAAGGCGCGGCGCTGCGCGAAGCGAATGAACTCATCGCGCGCTTCGGGCCAGTTCCAGTCTTTGGGCACGGCATCGGCGGGGCGGAGGGCCGCGGGCAGGAGCGAGCACAGGAGCCGCAGTCCCAGCTCGCCGGCAGCTATGCCCTCATCGCGCTGAGCATACTCGTAGACGACACTGTAGATCCCGGGGCCGCCAGCGCTCCGTGTCTTTCCGAAGGTGACCGCTTCGCCGGCAATATTTTGCAACTCGATTGCGACGTGTTCGAGCACGTGCCCCAGCCAGGTCCCCTGGTCCTCGCGCATCCGCCGCAGAAACCCGCCCGGCACCCTATAGGAGCAGCCGTGTTCGGAGAGGCCTGGTAAGGCCGCGGCAAGCGCGTCAATGAATTCGTTGCCGAGCCGCCCGGTTGGCCACGCCTCGAGCGGACCCAGATCAAGTTCCAGGCGGATGACGGGGAAATGTGCGTACAGCGAGGGCCCGACAAAGACTGACCGATCGAGGATTCGCACGCGCGCTATTCCTTGGCGCGAATCCGTGCCGACGCGGAGGCCTGGCGCGTGTGCAAGTTGAAGGTCGCCCCGGCGGTCAGGATATGCAATCGCAGCCCGAGGATGCACACCGGCTGCCCCTCCGCAACCTCGCCGATTGATGAATAGCTGACATCGGCGGCATCCACGACCGTGACGCCGCCGCTCCCTTCCACCTCGATAGTCTCGTCCGGGCCGACGAAAGCCGCCGTGTCCTCATCGAGACCAATCCCGATCGCGAAGGGATTGTAGGCAAGCGCCGTGATGAGCCGCCCAAGGCGGTCGCGTTCTCGAAAATGCTGATCGATGATGAAGCGATTGGTTAACCCCAGGCCGGGCGCGAGCCGCACGCTGCCCGAGATCACTGCCGAGCCCTCATCGCCGAATGCGATCATGTGTTCGCTCAGGATGCTGGCCCCTGCGCTGGTGCCGCCGACGGCGACGCCGCGGGCATTGCGCACGCGGATCAGCTTGGCGACAGGGGTGCCGCCGAGCAGGGTAGTCAGGCGCAGTTGGTTGCCGCCAGTGAAGAAAATTCCAGTCGCTTCCTCGAGTCGCCTGAGGCGCCCGGGCTCCTGGCAATCGCGCCGTGTGTCGAAATCCATGGTGGCCACTTGAGCGGCACCCAGCTCGGAGAATAGCTTTTCGTAGCGTGGCCCGGTCTCGTGCATCCGACTGGCCGTGGGGATCACCACGATATTGGCGTCACCGCCTCCGGACACGCGCACGAACCGTTCCAGGATATGACGGTCGTTTTCCTTGTTCTCGGCACCGCCGATCGGCACGATCCAACCACGGCTCTCGCCCTCAGGGGTTCTGCTCGGCATTAAGCGCAAATCCTATGTGACCTACGGGATGTGCAGCACGGAGCCTCGGCTCAATGCCCGAGCCCCCGGACCGCATTTTGAATCATGACGGTTTGCGCGGTTTCTGTCGCGTCCAGCGCGAGGCGTTCGCCATTATTCTCCAATAAATCTAGATTAGTCATATAACCTATTGATTATATAATAAATGTGAGGCGACCCTCTCGTGAACACCGAGCCGCGGCAGGGCGGCTGTAATCGCCGCACGTCAGTCCGAACCCAAGGAAGCAATCCGGCCAATTCTGTTGAAGGACCATTGACCGACACCGCTCTTCTAGGCGTCGGATGATCTAGAACCACGATGAGGGCAGGACGCGATGAAGGGGTCGGGGTATTTGCGATCAGCGCATGTCGTGCTGTTCGATTAAACGCAAAGACCTTATTCGTGCCAACGAATGGGTGCGAGGCATGGTTCGAATTCCGGATCTACGATATCGCGGCCTGCATCTGGTAGGCTTCCGCTGAATGCCCGCTGGCACCGAATCTCCAGACCCAATACAAGACCCTGCAATTAAAGCACGCGAATACTCCGGAACGCTCGATTCACAGCAAGGGTCAGACCCTTGCACGAAACACGCCCGCTCTGACGCTCGTCATCGCTGCGATAGTCGCAATTACGATATTCAATCAGCCAACGGATGCGGCTCACTTTCAAATAGGCACGCGGGGCACCATGCAGCGAAGTGTCCATTGGGCCACCGCGCCTAGACCCGTATCCGATGAGGACATCCGCATGACCCATAACGAGACTTCCGATCGGCACGACAGCGGCATGGAGCACTTCGGCTACAAAGAATCGCTGGATCGCAGCATCGGTGCGTTCGGGAGCTTCGCCGCCGGGGTCAGCTATATCTCGATCCTTACGGGCACTTTCCAGCTTTTCTTTTTCGGCTTCGGCACCGCTGGTCCAGCGTACCTTTGGTCCTGGCCGCTGGTCCTCGTCGGTCAGCTGGCGGTTGCGCTTTGCTTCATGGAGCTGGCCGCCAAATATCCCATCGCCGGATCGGTCTATAACTGGTCGAAGCAACTGGGCAGCCGGATCGTGGGTTGGTCTTCGGGCTGGCTGATGCTCACGGCGTCAATTGTTACCTTGTCGGCGGTCGTGCTCGCGCTGCAACTGAACCTACCGCGACTGTGGAGCGGCTTTCAGATGGTTGGCGACGGCAGCGGCCCTTACGATTTCGCCACCAACGCGGTGATTCTCGGTTCGGCTCTGATCCTGTTTACGACCGTCGTCAATGCACTCGGGGTGCGGTTGATGGCGGCGATCAACAGCGCGGGCGTATTTATCGAGCTGATTGCTGCCTGCCTGATCGCAATCATTCTGGCACTCCACATCACACGGGGTCCCGCAGTGTTCTTCTCCACCAATGGCTATGGGGCGGGCAAGAGCGGGGGTTTTCTTGGCGCTTTCCTGGTGGCGTCGCTGGCCTCAGGCTACGTGATGTACGGCTTTGACACCGCCAGCTCTCTGGGTGAAGAAACGTTGGAGCCTCGACGCACCGCTCCCCTGGCCATTCTGCGCGCCATACTGGCCTCGTTCGTGATCGGCGGCGCAATCCTGGTGTTTGCGGTCATGTCGGCGCCAAACCTGGCCGATCCGAGAATCGGGAGCAGCAGTGGTGGCCTGCAATTCATCGTCGAGCAGGTGATGTGGGGCCCGCTGGGCAAGATCTTCCTGGTCTGCATCGTGGTCGCGGTGACGGTGTGCTCGCTGGCCGTGCACACCGCGGCTATCCGCCTAAGCTTCGCCATGGCGCGCGACAACGCGCTGCCGTTCGGGGAGAAGCTGGCGCGGGTCAATCCCAAGACTCAGACGCCGATCGTGCCTGCGGTCGTGATTGGCGTAATCGCCGAGCTGATCCTGATCGTCAACATCGGGCAGCCTAAGATCTTCACGGTGCTGACCTCGATCGCGGTCATCATGATCTACCTGGCCTATCTGATGGTGACGGGCCCCATGCTCAAGCAGCGCCTGCAGGGGCAATGGCCCCCTGCAGACCTTGCGGCCGGAGGCTACTTCACCATGGGCCGGTGGGGACTGTTCGTGAACGTCCTGGCGGTGCTGTGGGGGGCGGGAATGGCGCTCAATCTGGCGTGGCCGCGCGAAGGAGTCTACGGCACGCCCTGGTACAACACCTGGGGCGCCTTCGTCTACATTGCCCTGATTCTCGGCGCTGGACTAGGGTGGTATGCCGTCAAGGGCCGCCATCAGATTGGCACCCTGGCATCCCACGCAGCCGGCCCGCAGACCGGAGCAGGGCGAGCGAGAACCTGATTCAAATTTCGATGACCTAGCCACCCGAGAGTGCGCGCTGGTCCTGGCAAACCCCGCTTGGGCGTGCCGGCTCGCACAAACCTTAAGGGCGTCTGGATGAAGCCAACCGAGCGATTCTCGCCCCGTGGATCAGGGACTCTCGCATTGCCCACGGGGATTTTCGATGCCGGCAGAGTAGGGGAATTCACCGAATGTCGGAAATTGGCCAGGATTTGCAAAAACGTCGCTTTTAGACAAGAATATCGTCGCATTCCGACAGGTGAGTGATCTGGCAGCGCGGTGAACGAAGTGCAATCCGAGAGCCCATCCCAAAAGAGCCATTTTGCGTTCCTGACGCTACCGCAGTATTCGATGATTGCGCTGACCAACGCGGTTGAGCCACTCCGTATGGCCAACAGCATCAGCGGACAGCCGGCCTATGAATGGTCCATCGTAAGTCTGGACGGCGAACCCGTTCTCGCCAGTAACGGTCTGACACTGAGCTCTACCCGGTCGCTCCTGACGCTCGATCGCGTGGATATTCTGTTTGTATGCGGCGGTGTGCAGGTGCGCGAAGGGGTATCGCAGCCGCTGCTGAGGGCACTGCGCCGATTCGCCGACCGCAAGACGGGCCTCGGTGCCCTGTGCACCGGTGGATATGCGCTGGCGCGCGCCGGGCTCCTGGACACCTATCGGGCCACAATCCACTGGGAGAATCTCTCGGCGCTCCGGGAGGAATTTCCGCGCGTCATGCTCAGCAACCAGGTTTTCACGATCGACCGGGACCGGTACACCGCCTCGGGTGGAATTGCGCCGCTTGATCTTATGCTGCACCTGATCAAGGGCAAGCTGGGTGCGCGCGTGGCGCAGTTGATCACCGAGCAGTTCATTGTTGATCGCGCGCGCAATGACCGCGACCAGCAGTTTGTACCACTCAGAGCGCAGCTGGGCGCCAGCCACGACGGCCTGATCAAGGTCGCACAGCTGATGGAGGAGCACATTGAGCGACCGATGTCGCTCGATGCCATTGCCGGGGCGACCCGCCTTTCCCGGCGCCAGATCGAGCGCCTGTTCAAGAGGCATCTCGACTGCGTGCCCAAGAAATATTACCTGCAGATGCGGCTGCGGCGCGCGCGCGAACTGCTGCTGCAAACAGCGATGCCGATCATGGACATCACCACGGCGTGCGGATTTCAGTCGCCGCCGCACTTTTCGAAGTGCTATCGGAGGGAATTCGGCTGCCCGCCCAGTGCCGAGCGCCAGATTCGTCATACCCACCCGGCTGGCCGCGGACGTTTGCCGGTGTTGCTGCGTGAGGAACTGGCTTGAATACCCAATGTGACCAAATCCCTCAAATCCGATGCCCGCGGGGAGGCGCTGTCGCCTGCAGGCATGCCCCGGTCGCGAAGCGACTAGTCCCGACGGTAGGCCCCACATACCATTCGCACAGCTTGCTGGAGACCGATTTATGAGCGATGCGCCTGACGCGGAATTTGACCTTAACTCGTTGAACGACGAGGAGCTTGCCGAGCAGGTCCACGACGATTTGTACAACGGACTGAAGACCGAGGTTGAGCAAGCGACTCATATTTATCTTAAGCGCGGCTGGAGCGCCGAGCGGGTGCTGAACGACGCGTTGGTCGAGGGCATGCGCATTGTCGGCATCGATTTCCGCGACGGCATACTTTTCGTGCCCGAGGTGCTGCTGGCCGCCAATGCCATGAAGGCGGGCATGGAGATCCTGCGCCCCCTGCTCGCCGAGACCGGCGTTGAGCCCATCGGCAAAGTGGTGATCGGCACCGTCAAAGGCGACATCCACGACATCGGCAAGAACCTGGTCTCGATGATGCTTGAGGGCGCCGGCTTTGAAGTCATCAATCTTGGCATCAATAACGCCGTCGAGAAATTTCTGGCGGCGCTCGAAGAGCACAAGCCGGATATCCTCGGCATGTCCGCGCTGCTGACCACGACCATGCCCTATATGAAGGTTGTGATCGATACCATGAAAGAGAAGGGCATCCGTCAGGATTACATCGTTCTGGTGGGCGGGGCTCCGCTCAACGAAGAATTCGGCAAGGCAGTAGGTGCCGACGCGTATTGTCGGGACGCGGCAATCGCCGTGGAGACCGCCAAATCGCTATTGCTGGCCCGCCGCAACGCCGCACGGGCGCATTAGTCCCTCGGGGGACGAAGCTCGTGACTGCCTCCGCACCCGGCGCTCTGATCATTGCCTGCGGAGCTTTGGCGCAGGAGATCGCCGCCCTGCGACGTATCAATCGCTGGGAGGCGCTGGACATCCAGTGCCTGCCACCCGAACTGCATAATTTCCCGAAACAGATCCCGGGCAAGGTGCGTGAGGCCATCCGCGCGGCGCGCGCTCGCTACGCCAGGATCTTTGTGGCTTACGCAGATTGTGGCACCGGCGGCAGTCTTGACGCGGTGCTGGCGGAAGAGGGCGTCGAGCGTCTGCCGGGCGCGCACTGTTATGAGTTTTTTGCGACTGCGCAGCGCTTCAGCGAGCTCGCTGAGCAGGAGCCTGGCACTTTCTATCTGACTGATTTTCTGGTTCGCCATTTCGACCGGTTGGTCGCGCAAACCCTGGGAATCGATCGCCACCCCGAGCTCGTTGCCGAGTATTTCCGCAACTACCGACGCGTGGTCTACCTCATACAGGAGGAGGCACAGAGCGATGTGGCACAGGCGGAGCGAATCGCCAAGCGCCTGGGTCTTGAATTCCAGACGCTGATCACGGGCTACGGGGAACTCGAACGAAGCTTGCGGCACGTGGCTTCCGCGCCTGCGGAAGCCCCCATCAAGTGGGCGACATGGCCTCGTTGATCATCATTTCCTGGCGCGACATTCCCGCCCAGGTGGTCGTCAAGCAGGGCCGCGATACCGCCAAGGTGCAGCTGACGCACCGCTTCCAGGAGGCGGTCGATCGCGCCGCGATGCGCGCGGGCAAGGGCAGTTCCGACGCCTATCTGGCGGACTGGAAGCGCAGCGATCCGCTCCCGGTGTCCGGTGACCTGAAGGAACTGGCACGCGCCGAAGCCGAGCGCATCGAGGCCCGCTACAGCGATGAAGACCTCGAGCGCCTGATTCGTGCCCACGGGCTTGAGCCAGCGGCGGATCCGGCGGACGCGGAGCGTCCTTAGATGTACGCAATACGGCGCTGGTCGGTGCGTCACGCACGCGGCCTCAATTGGTTCTACGGGAAGTTCGAAACCGCGCTGGTCGCCTGCCATCCGCTGTTGCGTGCCATCGGCTACCAGCGCTTGGAACGCCCTGTGGCGGCCATGGAACGTGTCGTCAAGGGCGCATTGTTCGACTGCAAGATGTGCGGCCAGTGCGTGCTGAGCGCCACGGGCATGTCCTGTCCCATGAACTGTCCCAAGCAGCTGCGCAACGGTCCCTGCGGCGGGGTACGCGAGAACGGGAATTGCGAAGTGAACCCGGGGATGCGCTGCGTATGGGTGGAAGCTGTCGCCGGGGCGGCAAGGATACCCGACGGAGAGACGGCGCTAAATGCGGACCAGCCCCCGGTCGACCGGCGGCTGCAGGGGCGCTCGTCCTGGCTGCGCGTGGTGCAGGAAAAGACGGCGCCCCGGCCATGAAGTTTGATGACGAACCGGTTCCCGGCTATCCGCTGCCGATACTGCCGGGACACACTTCCCCGGGACGGTTCGAGCGCGTGTTGCGCGCCGGCCAGTTTGCCGTAACCACGGAACTGGCCCCGCCTGATTCGGCCGACCCGCAGGAGGTCTACGACCGCGCGAGAGTATTTGATGGCTACGTCGATGGGATCAACGCCACCGACGGGAGCGGCGCCCATTGCCACATGTCCAGCCTCGCAGTGTGCGCGCTGCTGACCAGGGTGGGCTATGCGCCGATCATGCAGATCTCCTGCCGAGACAAGAATCGCATCGCGATTCAAGGCGATGTCCTCGGCGGCGCGGCTATGGGAGTCTGCAATATCCTGTGCCTGAGCGGCGATGGCGTGCAGGCGGGGGACCACCCCGAGGCCAAGCCGGTCTTTGACCTGGATGCGATTAGCCTGCTCAATACCGCCCGCACCTTGCGCGACGAACACCGGTTTCTGAGCGGCCGGAAGATCACCCACTCGCCACGCGTGTTTCTGGGCGCGGCTGAGAATCCTTCCGCCCATCCGCTGGAATTCCGTGCCCTGCGTGTCGCCAAGAAGATCGCCGCCGGCGCGCAGTTCATCCAGACGCAGTATTGCTACGACATGACGCGCTTGCGGGAGTTCATGCGCCGGGTCGAGGATCTGGGACTCTTGGATAAGATATACATCCTGGTGGGCGTAGGCCCGTTGCGCTCGGCCAAGACCGCTGATTGGATGCGCAAGAATGTGCCCGGCCTGTACATCCCGGACGCCATTATCGAGCGCCTCAGCGCTGCCGGCGCCAACGCGCAACGCGAAGGAATCACGCTATGCGTGGAATTGCTCCAGGAGCTGCGGGAAATCCGCGGCGTGGCCGGCGCACACATCATGGCCTACCGCCAGGAACAATCGGTCCCAGAAATTGTCGAGCGATCCGGCGTGCTCGCCGGCCGCCAGCCCTGGTTCCCGGGGCGTGACTTATCCGCACCAGACACGAGGACCTCTACATGACGGAAACGGTGATTAGTTCGGCCAGCCGTGAGGTAATCATCGGCTTTGACCATCCCTTCGTAATGATCGGCGAGCGCATCAATCCGACCGGACGCAAGATTCTGGCGGCTGAAATGGCCGCCGGCGATTTTAGCCGCGTCACCGCCGACGCACTGGCGCAGGTGCAGGCCGGCGCGCAGATGCTTGACGTCAACGCCGGTATTCCGCTGGCCGATGAGCCGGCCATCCTGGCGCGCGCCGTGCAACTGGTGCAAAGCGTCACCGACGTACCCTTATCGATCGACTCTTCGATTGTCGCCGCCCTGGAAGCTGGCCTCGCGGTGTATAAGGGCAAGGCCCTGGTCAACTCCGTGACCGGTGAAGAGGAGCGCCTGGAGTCGGTGTTGCCGCTGGTCAAGAAGTACGGAGCCGCGGTGGTGGCTATCTCCAACGACGAGACCGGAATTTCCGAGGACCCGGACGTGCGATATTCAATCGCCAAGAAGATCGTCGAACGCGCCGCCGACCACGGGATTCCCGCCTGCGATGTGATCGTCGATCCGCTGGTGATGCCGATTGGCGCCATCAACCTGGCGGGGCGCCAGGTGATGCACCTGCTGCAGCGGTTACGCAACGAACTGAAGGTCAATTCCACCTGCGGAGCCTCGAACGTCAGCTTTGGCCTGCCGAATCGCAACGGCATCAACGCCGCGTTCCTGACGATGGCGATCGGCGCCGGGTTGACCTCGGCGATCACGAACCCGCTGCACGGCGAGATCATGCAAGCCTGCCTGGGTGCCGACGTCATGATGGGGCATGACCCGCACTGCGCAAACTGGATCAGCAAGTACCGTGAGGTTCCGGCCCCGGGCGTCGCGGGCGCCGAAGGGGCTCAGCGTGGGCGGCGCGAGGTCGGCATGCGTCGTCGCGGTTAGCGACCGGGCATAGCGCCGCGGATCTTTATGGCCAGTGAAGATGCATTGATCGTGTTCACCCCTTCGGGAAGACGAGGGCGCTTCCCGTTCGGCACCAATGTGCTTGCGGCCGCCCGCTCACTGGGCGTGGACGTGGATTCGGTCTGCGGCGGCCGGGCGATGTGCGGGCGCTGCCAGGTCACGGTCATGGAAGGGGACTTTGCCAAACACGGCGTGAAATCCAGCGCGCAAAATCTCTCGGAAGTGAGCGAGACGGAGCAGAACTACGCCAGGCGCCGCTCGCTGGCTACCGATCGAAGGCTATCTTGCCAGGCCAAGATTCAGGGCGACCTGGTGATCGACGTGCCGAGCAGCAGCCAGGTGCATCGTCAGGTCATTCGCAAGGCGGCCGATGAGCGTGAAATTACGCTCAATCCGGTCGTCAGCCTCCACTATGTCGAAGTGCTCGAGCCGGACATGCATAATCCGGCCAGCGATCTGCAGCGGCTCTGCCAGGCCCTGGAGCGCGAGTGGGCGCTGGTCGATCTCGAATGCGATCTGGCACTGCTCCAGACCCTGCAACCGGTGCTGCGTCAGGGCAAGTGGGCGGTCACGGTCGCGGTGCACGCGCGCAAGTACATCATCGCCGTGTGGCCGGGCCTGCACGAACGAGCGTTTGGCCTGGCGGTAGATGTGGGCTCGACCACCATCGCCATGCACCTGTGTGACCTGCTGACCGGCAATGTGCTGGCCACCAGCGGCGCCATGAACCCGCAGATCCGGTTTGGCGAGGATCTGATGAGCCGCGTGTCCTATTCCATGATGCACCCGGAGGGCGCACAGCAAATGACCGTCGCAGTGCGCGCGGCACTGAACGAGCTGATCGCGGATGTGACAAAGGCGGCCCAAGCGACGGCAGGCGAAGTCCTCGAGGCCGCGTTCGTCGGCAATCCGATCATGCATCATCTGCTGCTAGGCATCGACCCGGTTGAACTCGGCGGTGCGCCGTTTGCGCTGTGCACGGACGGATCGATCACTGTCCAGGCGTCGCAGCTGGACCTGAAACTGCACCCGAATGCGCGCGTCTACGTGCTGCCTTGCATCGCCGGGCACGTCGGCGCAGATACCGCCGGCGTCATCCTGGCCGAGAGGCCGGATTTGCGCTCGGAATTGACGCTGCTGGTCGACGTGGGCACGAACGCCGAAATCGTGCTGGGCAACCGCGATCGCCTGCTGGCCTGTTCAAGCCCGACCGGGCCCGCCTTCGAGGGCGCGCAGATCAGCGGCGGCCAGCGCGCTGCGCCAGGTGCCATCGAGCGGGTGCGTATCGATCCGGTCACGCTCGAGCCGCGCTTCAGGATCATCGGCTCCGAGCTGTGGTCCGACGAACCCGGGTTTGAGGCCGCGACCGCCGCCACCGGCATCACCGGCATCTGCGGCTCGGGCATCATCGAGGTGGTCGCGGAAATGTATCTCGCGGGCATCATCAGCCAGGATGGGGTCGTGGTGGGCTCGTTGGCAAAGCGCAGCAAGCGCGTGGTGCCCTCGGGCAGGACCTTTTCCTATGTGCTGCATGAGGGGACGACCACCCTGCAGATCTCGCAAACGGACGTACGGGCGATCCAGCTGGCAAAGGCCGCGCTGTACGCGGGCATCAAGTTGTTGATGGAACACCTGGGCGTTGAGCAGGTGGACAGGATTCGCCTCGCCGGCGCCTTCGGCGCGCATATCGATGTGAAATACGCCATGGTGCTTGGCATGATCCCCGATTGCGATCTGGCCCACGTCACTTCGGCCGGCAATGCGGCAGGGGCGGGTGCGCGCATAGCGCTGCTGGACAATGAGGCACGCCGGGAAATCGAGCGGCTGGTGCGCCGAGTCGAGAAGATCGAAACGGCCATCGAGCCGCGCTTTCAGCAGCATTTTGTAGAGGCGATGGCCATACCGCACAAGAACGCGCCGTACGAAAAATTGCGAGCCGTGGTCACCCTGCCTCCACCCATCGCGGCCGAACCCAGCGATGGCACCCGAGCACGCAACCGGCGGCCGACCACGAAACCGGCCTGAGCGCCGTGCCTTGACGCGCCGCCGTGGGCGCCGCTCGGTCCGCAACCGCAGCAATCTGTGTATTTCTGTTAAGTCCTCGAGCCGTTTCTGGCGGCACGTCGGGTGAGTGTAGGGCTCCGTCCTACGCTAGGCGCGATGCGCATTGCTCTGAGGCAGTGACGGTAGTACCGTTGCGCCATAGCGTCGCGCGCACTGGACTAAGGGAACTGTGGCGCGGGTAACGGCTCCGAAGACCGAACGAGCCCATCACGGTGGGCGCAGGCGGCAAGGACGCAAGAATAAAACTTGGTAGGGGGAATCATGAATCACCTGGCGTCGAAATTTTCGATCACCATTGCTCTGCTGGCGGCGATGTGCGCCTCGACTTATGCGGCCACTGCTGCGGACGCTCGCAATCCGGAAGCCATCCAGAGGCTCGAGGCCGAACGCGGCGGAACACGGGTGAGCATCAATCCCGCCACCGGCACGGCCCGGTTCGTACGGCTCCCGCCAAGCGCCGCCGCCAGTTCAGTCGCACCCAGCGCGCAGGCGATGCGCGACAACGCGACGGCATTTATCAACCAGCACTCACAGGCATTCGGGCTGAGCACGGGGGTGGCCGAGCTGCAGCTGCAGAAAACGGAAACGGACAGCGTGGGGACCACACACTTCACGTACGCCCAGCGGTATGCGGGACTGCCCGTGTTTGGTGCGGTACTCAAGGTGCACCTCGACGCGGCAGGGCAGGTGTCGGTGGTGACCGGGACGCTGGTCCCCGATATCACGGTCTCCTCCGCGCCCGCGCGCAGCACCGCCGAGGTGGAAAAGGTGGCCGTGCAGTACGTGCTGGCCCTCAAGCCGGGAACCACGCTCGCCGCGCGCGGCAACCGACTGCTCGTGTTCCGCGAGGGTCTGGCCAAGGGCGTGCCCGGCCCCAACCATCTGGCTTACGAGGTGGAGGTCGGAGATGGCAGTTCAGTTCGTGAGTTCGTTTACATCGACGCCCACACCGGCAAGTTCATCGATCGGATCAGCGGCACACCCGACTCACTCCGACGTCGTGCCTATGACGGAAAGAACCTGCCGAATGTGCCCCCGTCCTATCCTGGCAATCCGTTCTGGGTCGAGGGTCAGGCGTTCCCAACCGGCAATGTTGAAGCCGACAATATGATCCGGGTCTCGAAGGACACGTACAACATGTATCTGAATGCCTTCGGCCGCGATTCCTTCGATGGCAAGGGCGCCACAATGGACTCCATTTTCGATCGTGGTTACGAGTGCCCGAATGCTTCCTGGAACGGAGTGTTCATCTCGTTTTGCCCGGGCTTCACCGCCGATGACATCACGGCTCACGAGTGGAGCCACGCCTACACCCAGTACACCGACGATCTGATCTACCAGTGGCAGCCGGGTGCGCTCAACGAAGCCAACTCCGACATATTCGGTGAGACGGTCGACCGCATAAACGGCCGTGGTCTGGACGGACCCGACAAACCGCGTACCACCGGAAGTTGCTCGGCCCGCAGCAGCGGAGTCCCACCGCCCAAGCTAACGGTCAATTCACCGGCCCCGATCGCGGGCAGCTATGGATCCTTATCAACGCTGCTGCACCCGCCGTTGCCGGTGACCGTGACCGGCGCGGTGGCGGCGAGCAGCCCTGCCGACGCCTGCACCACAGTGAGCGGTGTCAAGGGCAAGATCGCGCTCATCGACTGGGCCGGAGGCCTGTGCGGATCGGTCACCAAGACCACCAACGCCTTCAATGCCGGCGCCGTGGGCGCGATCATCGTCGCTGACCCGGCGGGCCTGATCGGGCTGACCGGCTCGGACGCGCTGCCCGGAGTGCAGGTCTCCAATGCCGACGGTGCCTTGCTGCACAGCCACCTGCCGGCCAATGCGACCATCGCCATGGCCGCCTCAACCGATAACTCCGTGCGTTGGATCCTCGGCGAAGATGGCAAGGACCCGAGCATCATCGGCGGCCTGCGCGACATGTGGAACCCGACCTGCTACGGCAATCCCGGAAAGGTCAGCGACACGCTGCAGTATGCGTGCTCTGCGGACGACGCGGGCGGGGTGCACACCAATTCCGGCGTCGATAATCACGCCTACGCGCTGATGGTGGATGGCGGCCATTACAACGGCCAGATTCTCACCGGCATTGGCCTCACCAAGGCCTTGCACGTCTACTTCCGCGCCAAGACCGTCTACCAGGGACCGGCCACTGACTTTGCCGATCATGCCGACGCGCTTGAGCAATCCTGCTCCGATCTGGTCGGGGCCAACCTGAAATCGCTGACGGATGGGAAGCCGTCCGGTGAGGTCATCAGCAATTCCGATTGCGCCCAGGTCGCCAAGGCGCTGGTCGCAGTCGAGATGCGCAGTCCGCCGACGCAATGCGGGTTCCAGCCGCTGCTGGCAAAGAACCCGCCGGCCCTGTGCCAGAGTCCCAAGAAGGTGCAGACCATTTTCCGCACCGGATTTGAGGGCAACGCCCCGGCCGCTGCCAAGGACAGCTGGACCACCACTCACAGCGGCACAACGCGTGATTTCACGCCGCGCGAGTGGACCATCGTCAGCAACTTGCCAGGGAATCACAGCGGCCGGGCCTATTTCGGTGCCGATCCGGACATCGGTACCTGCGCGCCCGGGGGCGATGAGTCGGCAGTCCTGCACCTGACCAGTCCGCAGATCCTGCTGGATACCAAGGTCACCTCGCCGCAGCTGGCCTTTAGCCATTACGTCGCGACGGAATCCGGCTGGGACGGGGGCAACCTCAAGATCAGCGTCAATGGCGGACCGTGGAAAGTCGTCAAGGCGTCGGACTATGTCTATAACCCCTACAACGCGACGCTGTTCACCGCGGCCGAGGGCAACACCGATCCGATCGCTGGCCAGCCCGCGTTTACGGGTGCCGACGGCGGCCAAGTCACCGGAAGCTGGGGCCAGTCGATCGTCAACCTCGCCCCGTACGCCAAGAAAAATGACAACGTGCGGCTGCGCTGGGATATTGGCAACGACGGCTGTGGCGGCAACCAGGGCTGGTACGTGGACGACATCGTGCTCTACCAGTGCCAGTAAGCCTCGCGCCCCGCAACGGGGCCGCCAACGCCAATCACTCAGGGGCGCCCAAACGGGCGCCTCTTTTTTTGTCCGAGCACAGTTCCCGCCGACCCCGCGGCCGAATAATATAGGCCTGCGCGTGCGGTGTTCCTCGAGGGTGGATGAGATGCAGAAGTCAGATCGTGCAATACAGGGCGGGCAGCGACTAGCGGCGGCGTTTCTGTGACTGAGGCGGTGGGGGCACAGGGAGGATGCCTGTGCGGGGGGGTGCGCTACCAAGTCCGCGGGGCCCTGCGCAACGTCATCGGTTGCCATTGCTCGCAATGCCGCAAGTCCAGCGGGCACTTTGTGGCCGCCACGCGCGTGGCGTTGGAGGATTTGCAGCTGACGGAATCGGCCACCTTGCGCTGGTATCGATCATCGGACAGCGCCGAGCGCGGCTTCTGTGTGCGCTGTGGCGGCAATCTGTTCTGGAAACCCTCCGCGCCTGACTCGACCGAGACCTGCATCATGGCCGGAACGCTGGATACGCCGACAGGCCTGCGAACCGTGCAGCACATCTTTACCGCCGACAAATCGGATTATTACGAGCTCGACGAGGGCATCCCGCAGTCAGCACAATGGCCTGCGCCGCCCTGAGGCCATGAAGCGCAGCATCGTGTCGGCGTGCCTGGTTGTGCTGTGCACGAGCGGCAGCGAACGTCTCAGCGCTTCCGAGAGTTGGTCGCCGGCTCCCCCCATGGCGATTGCGCGCGCCGCACACGCCGTGGCGGTGGCCGATGATGCCGTCTATGTGCTGGCCGGCACCGGCGCCGACGGACAGCCGGTCCTTGACGTGGAGCGTTACGACGGGCACGTCTGGAGCAAAGAGTCTGCGCTTCCAGGGCACGGTCTGAACGCGCCTGCGGCCGCAGCCCTCGGACACAGGATCTACCTGATCGGCGGCTTCGATACCACCACCAACGTGCCGACGGCGCAGGTCCTGGTCTACGACACCGTCGCGCATACCTGGAGCGAGGCCGCGCCCCTGCCACGCCCCCGGGGCGGACATGCCGTTGCGGTACTGGAGGGCCGCCTCCACGTGATCGGCGGCGGAAATTCGGAATCGACGCTCGCCGATCACTCGGTGTACGACCCGGCGACGGATCGCTGGTCGTCCCTGGCGCCCCTGCCGCGCTCCATGGGAAGCCCGGCCGCTGTCGTGCACGAGGGCTCGTTGTACTCGATCGGCGGGCGCAGCGGGCTGGAGGATTTCGGCGATGTGTGGCGCTACGACCCATCCGCCGATCGCTGGCTGCCGGCTGCGGCCATTCCGGCTCGCGGTACACACGGCGCCGTTTCCGCCTGTGGATCGATCTACATATTCGGCGGCGAATCGCAGCCACAGCGGCGGGTGCTGGCCGATGTGCTGCGCCTGGATCGCGCCGGAAACTCCTGGGTTCCCCTCACACCGCTCCCAACACCTCGGAACTTCGCGCGGGCCGTGCTGTTTCAGGGCGCCGTGCTGGTGATCGGCGGCAGCCTGGAGCCCGGCAGCAGCCACTCGTCGGCAGGCAGCCGCACCGTGGAGCGGTTCGACCCCGGCTGCAAGCTCTAGCCCCGGACTGCGCTCAGACGTTGGAGTCCGGGAACGAGCCCTTGCGGCGGTTCATATAGTCGAGCAACGCTTCGTCCACGGCCGGATCGAGCGCCGGGGCCTCGTATTCCGCCAACTGACGCTTCCAGAGGACGTTAGCGCGCTTGTTCATATCGGGAGCGCCTTCCGCCTCCCACTGCTCGTAGCTGTTGTTGTCCGCGAGCGGCGAGCGATAGAAGGCCGTCTCGAAGTTCGCCTGGGTGTGCGCGCACCCCAGGAAGTGCTTGCCCGGCCCGACTTCGCGCACCGCATCGAGCGCCTGGCCGTTCTCCGACAGATCGACGCCGGCCAGGAGCGTGTGCATCATGGCCGCCTGATCGGCGTCCATCACGAATTTTTCGTAGCCCATCGCCAGTCCGCCCTCGAGCCATCCCGCGACGTGCAGCACGAAGTTGACCCCCGCCAGGCAGGTGGGCAGGAGCGTGTTGGCTGCCTCGAAGGCCGCCTGGGCGTCGGCGATCTTCGAGCCGCACAATCCCCCCCCGGAGCGAAACGGCACGCCCAGGCGTCGCGCCAGTGCCGCCATGATGTACAGCACCAGGGCGGGCTCGGGCGTGCCGAAGGTCGGCGCTCCGGATTGCATCGACAGCGACGAGGCAAAGCTGCCCAGCACGACCGGGGCTCCCGGGTTGACCAGTTGAGTGAGCGCCATGCCGGCGAGCGCTTCGGCGAGCGTCTGCGAGACCGTGCCGGCGACGGTCACGGGCGACATCGCACCGGCCAGTATGAAGGGCGTGACAATTGTCGCCTGGTTGGCGCGGGCGTATTCCTTGAGCGCGCCGAGCATGGTGGCATCGAAGGTCAGCGGAGAGTTCGCGTTGATCAAACTGATGGTCATCGTGCGCAGGCGGCCGCTGGCCGGATCGGTCGCTTCGGCACCAAACAGGATTTTCGCCATCTCCACCGTGTCGCGCGCGCGCTCCGGATGGGTGACCGAGCCCATGAACGGCTTGTCGCTGAATTTCATGTGGCTATAGACCATGTCGAAATGTCGCTTGTTGACCGGCAGATCGACCGGCTCGCAGATCGTGCCACCGGAGTGGTGCAGGCCGTTGGCCATGTAGGCCAGCTTGACGAAATTCCGGAAATCCTCGATGCGAGCGTAGCGCCGGCCTTCGTCGAGGTTGCGAATGAACGGAGAGCCGTAGGCGGGCGCGAATACCGTGTTGGCCCCGCCGATCACGACGTTATGCGCCGGGTTGCGCGCGTATTGCGTGAATTCACGGGGCGCGCTCGCCTGGACCAGCGAGCGGCACAGGCCGCGCGGGAATCGCACCCGCTCTTCCTTGACGTCGGCTCCCGCGGCTTTGAACAGGCTCAGGGCTTCGGGATCTTCCCGAAAGTCGATGCCGATCTCCTCCAGGATGGTGTCGGCGTTGTGCTCGAGCAACTCCAGGCCGTCATTGCCCAGCACCTCGTAGTAGGGAATCTTGCGCGTGATGTAGGGAACGAAGTTGTGAGCGCGGGCGGTGCGCGCGGCACGCTTGGCATCGCGCCCGCTGGGGCGACGGCCCCGGGGGCCCGAGGCGGAAGTTTCGTCCATAGTCTGCACTCCTGCGCGGGTCGATCCCCAGTATGGTAGCCGCAGGCCCGGCGGACTAATCCGATTGCGGCCTTGACTTGTGCAAGTGCGGCATCCTAAGGAGGCGAGTTAGTCGCCTGGGCGTAGGACGAGCCTGCCAGGGCGCTAAGGATCTCCGCCTCGCCGCAGACACCGCACAGCTGACCGTCCTCCTGCAGCAGCACCGGATGGCCGCTCTGGGCACACAGCTCCACGATCTGCTGGAGCGTGATGGTGCTGGGCGCCATATAGATGCCCGGCGTTGCATCTGCGGGCGGCGGATCCCCTGGAGCCCTGAGGACAACGACCTGTCCATCGAGGCGGGCGCCCGCGGCACGCCCAGTGTGATCCACAGAAACCACGTAACGACCGGCAGAGTCGATCAGAAGTTCGTGGTTGTTGCCGACTGCCGTGAGCGTATTGCGGTGGCGCATGACCATGTCCCCGCGCAGCACGTTCAGAGGGTTCATGTGCTGTACGAACTCGGCGACGCGCGCGTGCGCTGGCCGCAGCACAATATCGTGCACGGTGCCGGTTTGCAGTATTCGGCCGCCCTCCAGAATGGATATCTGATTGCCCAGCCTCAAGGCTTCATCCAGGTCGTGGCTCACAAACAGGATAGTCTTTTTTACCCGCGCCTGGAGCGCGAGCAGTTCGTCCTGAAGTTTGGTGCGAATCAGCGGATCCAGCGAGGAAAACGGTTCGTCCATGAGCAGCGTGTCGGCGTCGGTGGCGAAGGCTCGCGCCAGGCCCACGCGCTGCTGCATGCCACCGGAAAGTTCTCCGACGAAGCGATCCGCCCAGGAAGACAGACCCACCAACTCGAGCTTCTCGTCAACCACGCGGGCGCGCTGCGCAGCGGATTCGCCCCGCAGTTCGAGTCCGAAGCCCACATTGTCACGCACCGTGCGCCACGGCAACAGGCCAAACTGTTGGAATACCATGGCAATTCGTTTGCGACGGAGCCCCCGCAAATTCGCGGCCGTGCAGGTGGCGACGTCCGCCTGCGCATCGCCATCGCGCAGCAGCACGTGCCCGCGCGTTACCGGATTGAGGCCATTGGCCGCACGCAGCAAGGTGGACTTGCCTGAGCCCGACAGCCCCATGAGCACGCAGATTTCACCATGCTGGACCTTCAGGTTCGCATCGGCCACGCCCAATACCACGTCAAACTGCTCGGCAATCTGCGCGCGCGTGCCGCCTCTATCGAGAGATTCGAGCGCCAGGCGCAGCGCGTGCCGGGCCTTCCTGCCCTGTAGACGGGTAAACAAGATATCGACGTGTTGGAACTCAAGGGCGCTGTGCGTCATGCGCCTTCCTTGTCCGACGGCCGGCTCATGCGATCAAGAATGATGGCCAGCAGTACGATGGCAAATCCCGCTTCGAACCCCATGCCGACCTGCACTGAGTTCAGCGCGCGTACCACCGGAACGCCCAAGCCTCCCGCGCCAACCAGCGCTGCGATCACCACCATCGACAGGCTAAGCATGATGCATTGGGTAATGCCCGCAACGATAGTCTTTGCGGCGCTGGGCAGTTCCACCTTCCAAAGCAATTGCATGGGTGTGGCACCAAAAGCCTCGCCAGCCTCGCGCAGTGACTGAGGCACGGATGACACGCCCAGATGGGTCATGCGAATGGGCGCCGGCAGCGCAAAGATGATCGTGGAAATCAGCCCTGGCACGACCCCAAGACCAAACAGCACCAGGGTCGGGATCAGGTAGACAAATGTCGGGAGCGTCTGCATCAGGTCCAGTACCGGGCGCAGCGCCTGGTACAGACGCGGCCGATGCGCCGCGGCAATGCCTATCGGTACGCCGATCAGCGTTGATAAGGCAGCGGCGACCAGCACCAGTGACAGCGTTTCCAGTGTCGCGAGCCAGTAACCCTGGTTCATGATGAACAGCAGCGCCAGGGCCACGAATAGCATCAGCTTGACCGAGCGGCGCAGCACCCACGCCAGCGCGGCCAATGCCGCAATCAGCACAGCAGCGGGCACGGCCACGAGCGCCGCGGTCACCCCGTTGACACTACCGCGGATAGCAAGGGCGATGACGTTGAAAAAACCGGTGCCGTGCGTCTTGATGTACTCAATGCCGACCGCGATCGTGTCGCCGAGCGGAATCTTGTGCGTCGTCACCCAGCGTTCGAAGGATCGCCCGGACGTAATCCCTGCTGTTCCCTGAATTGCCAGCAATGCCGGGCGGCCGTCAAAGCTGCGAACCCCCTCGAGCCAGCGCGCCACCAGTTCACTGTGTGTCTTCAGCCAGGCATTGGCGGCGACATCCGGCTGCAGGTGCTGGTCTATGATGGCGCTCATCATTTCGCTTTCGCTGCGCAGTGTGAACTTGAGGTTCTTGAGAA
The DNA here is from genome assembly GCA_963789365.1 of uncultured Gammaproteobacteria bacterium. Taxonomy (GTDB): domain Bacteria; phylum Pseudomonadota; class Gammaproteobacteria; order Steroidobacterales; family Steroidobacteraceae; genus FEN-1191. The sequence continues at coordinate 313,272 of CAWBKJ010000004.1, read as the reverse complement.
GCCTTCCCAGGTTCGGGCACTCCGTGCTGTACCCGTTTCGGGTGGTGGTGTATACGGTCGCGGCCCCGAAATTCGGTCCAAACGTCGCGTCGCCCCCCGTGAGGTAGCGAAGATCAAAGCGCATATTCATCGGGTGCGGGTCCCACCCTAAAAAAACGATCGGTCGCTTGTCTTGTACGGCGCGTTCCACCTGAGCGAGCATTCCCTGTTCGCTCGATTCGATCAGCTTGAAGTTCCCCAGGTTGTAGTCATTCTGCTTGATGATGCCCAACACCAAGCGGTTGCCGTCATTGCCAGGTTCAATTCCGTAGATCGTGTGTCCCAGTGCATCGGCAAAGCGCGCAATGTCGGAGAAATCGTGCAATCCCGCCGCGTGGGTATAAGCGGGCACCGCGAGGGTGTACTTGGCCCCCTGCAGGTTAGCGCCAATGACCTGCACCGAACCATCCTCCTCAAAAGGCTTTCGGTTCGCGGACTGCGCCGGCATCCAGTTGCCGAGGAAGACATCGATGTCCCGATTCTTCATTGCCGCAAAGGTCACCGGCACGGACAGGACCGTGATCTTCGGCTGATAGCCCAGTTGCTGCAGAAGCACGGAAAAAATCGCGGTGGTGGAGGTGACGTCGGTCCAGCCAATATCCGAAAGGTGCACGTCCTGGCAGCTGGGTGGCTCGGTGGAGGCGGCTACCGGCTCGGCCCAGCCGGCTACGCAGTGGCTCGAGGCAATCAGCCAGGCGGCGGCGAGCCATGGCCACCGGGCGGTAAAAACAGTTCGCCGGACTCTGGCGCGTCGGAGGCCGATGGGTCTGAGCATCATAGTTGCTCCGCTATTGACCGCCGCTTCGTCTGGTCGGCATGATGGGATTTTGACACAGATCGAACGCGCTATAGCCATGCATCGCGCCGAATCCCGGCCAGGTAAGCATTACTTTGAAGAAGAAAACAGCTCGCCGCCCGCCGCGCACCGCCTCGGGCGCTCGCCCAGGGAACCACGCCGCGCCGTCCCGCTTTTCCACTATCAATCCCGCCACGGGCGAAGTGCTGGCGAGCGTGCGCATCGCCGGCGTTGCAGCCGTCGAGACCGCGCGTACGCGCGGCGCGAGCCGCTCAGCCTGCTTGGGCCGCGTTGAGCGGCACCGAGCGCGGCCGCGTGCTGCGCCGTGCGGCCGACATGCTTCGTGCACGGAACGACGAATTAGCGACCCTCGAGACGCGCGACACGGGTAAACCCATCCAGGAGACTCGCGTTGTCGATGTGGTGTCCGGGGCCGATTGCCTGGAGTACTTCGCCGGCTTGGCGCCCACGATCGCGGGCGAGCACCTGGACCTCGGATCCAGTGCCTTTGGTTACACGCGGCGCGAGGCCCTGGGGGTCGTCGCCGGCATCGGCGCCTGGAACTATCCGCTGCAGATTGCCTGCTGGAAGTCCGCCCCGGCGCTCGCTTGCGGAAATGCCATGCTCTTCAAGCCCGCGGACCTGACCCCACTGACCGCCGAGAAGCTGCAGGAGGTGTACCAGGCGGCGGGTTTGCCGGCCGGCCTGTTCCAGGTGTTGCAGGGGCCGGCCGAGACGGGACGGCTCCTGAGCCGTCATCCGCAGATTCGCAAGGTCTCGCTCACCGGTTCCGTGCCTACCGGTCGGGCCGTCATGGCCGATGCGGCCGCGAGCCTTAAGCAGGTGACGCTCGAACTGGGCGGCAAGTCGCCGATCATCGTGTTTGCAGATGCCGACCTCGATAACGCCGTATCCGGCTCTTTGCTCGGGAACTTCTACTCGGCCGGCGAGGTTTGCTCCAATGGCACGCGCGTCTTCGTGCACAGTTCGGTGATGCAGGCCTTTTTGAAACGCCTGCTGCCGAGGGTGCGAAAGATGCGCATCGGCGACCCGCTCCATCCGGCGACCCAGGTCGGAGCCCTGATTTCGGAGGCTCACATGAACAAGGTGCTGGCCTACATCGAGCAGGGCCGCACCGCGGGCGCCCGCGTACTTGCCGGCGGGCACCGCGTGAGCGAGGGCGCACTCGCCAAAGGCTGGTTTGTGGCACCCACGGTCTTTGACCGGTGTCAGGACAAGATGAGTATCGTGCGCGAGGAAATCTTCGGCCCGGTGATGACGGTGCTGGCCTTCGACAACGAGGAGGAGGTGGTGCGGCGCGCGAACGCCACCGAGTTCGGCCTGTCGGCGGCGGTTTTCACTCGCGATCTTGGCCGCGCGCATCGCGTGATCGCACAACTGCAGGCGGGAACCTGCTGGATCAATCACTACAACATCACGCCGATTGAACTGCCCTTCGGGGGCGTGAAATCATCGGGCCTGGGGCGCGAGAACGGCCGCGCGGCCATCGAACACTATACTCAACTGAAGAGTGTCTACGTTGCCATGCGCGACGTCGATGCGCCGTATTGATCTCCTTGCGCCGTGGTTTCCCACAGAGTTTAGGTCATGGAAGAATTTGACTACGTGATCATCGGCGCAGGATCTGCGGGGTGCGTGCTTGCCGATCGGCTCACTGAGGACGGTCGGCACCGCGTGTTGGTGCTCGAGTACGGCGGCTCGGATCGCTCGATGTACATTCAGATGCCCACCGCACTTTCCATCCCGATGAACATGCCGCGCTACAACTGGGGCTTCCAGAGTGAACCGGAACCGCATCTGGGCGGGCGGCGAATCTCCACCCCGCGCGGCAAAGTGCTGGGGGGCTCCTCGTCAATCAACGGCATGGTCTACGTGCGCGGCAATCCCCTGGACTTCGAACGCTGGCGCGATGAGGGTGCCGCGGGCTGGAGCTACAGCGAAGTGCTGCCGTATTTCAAGCGTGCCGAGCGACGCGGCGAGGGCGGCAACGACTATCGCGGTGGGTCCGGAAAACTGCAGACCTCCTACGGCAGCTTGAGCAATCCCTTGCATGCCGCCTGGCTGGAGGCCGGCCGGCAAGCCGGCTACCCGTCCTCCGGTGATCTCAACGGCGCGCAGCAAGAGGGATTCGGTCGTTTCGATATGACCGTGGGTGACGGCCGGCGCTGTAGTGCAGCCCGCGCCTATTTGCGCCCTGCAATGGGCAGAAAGAACCTGACGGTGCGAACGCACGCGCTGGTCACGCGCATGGAGTTCGACGATCGCCAGGCGCAGGCCGTGTGCTACCGCCTCGGCGACCAGGAACGAAGAGTGCGCGCGCGACGGGAAGTTTTGCTGTGTGCCGGTAGCATCGGCTCGCCGCAGCTGCTCAAGCTTTCGGGTGTCGGGCCCGCCGAGGAACTGCGCTCCCAGGGCATTGAAGTCGTGCAGGCCCTGGCGGGAGTCGGGGAAAACCTGCAGGATCATCTCGAGTTCTATTTTCAGATGAGCTGCAAGGAGCCCGTCTCACTCTATTCGGCGCTCAATCCGCTGAGTCGATTTCTAATCGGCGTGCGCTGGCTGCTGCGTCACGACGGGCTTGGTGCCAGTAACCATTTCGAGTCTGGCGCCTTTATTCGCAGCCGTGCCGGGATCCGTTTTCCCAACCTCCAGTACCATTTCCTGCCCATGGCCGTGAGCTACGACGGCTCGAGCTTGGCCAACGAGCACGGCTTCCAGGTCCACATTGGACCCATGCGTTCGCAAAGCCGGGGCTGGGTGCGGCTACGCAGCGCCCGCATCCAAGATCACCCGCGCATCCTTTTCAACTACATGAGCCGGCCGGAAGACTGGGAAGAAATGCGGGCGTGTGTGCGTTTGACGCGTGAGATCTTTGCCCAACCTGCCTTCGATCGCTACCGCGGGCGTGAAATACAACCGGGCGCGGCCGTGCAGTCGGACGAGCAGATTGACGAGTTCATACGCCAACGGATAGAGACGGCTTACCATCCGTCGTGCAGCTGCCGCATGGGGTCCCCGGATGACAGCCAGGCCGTGGTGGATCCGCAGGGCCGCGTGAACGGGGTGAGGGGCTTGCGTGTGGTGGACGCCTCCATTATGCCCTCGATCACCACGGGCAATCTCAATGCGCCCACCATCATGCTGGCCGAGAAGCTGGCCGACGCGATATTGGACAAGCCGCCCTTGGCGCCGCTCGCGGCGCCGTATTTCGTGGCCGAAAATTGGCAGGCCCGTCAGCGCTAGATCCCTAGTAACCGGCACCGAACCGGTAGGTGCCTGTGATGCCATAGGTACGCGGCTTGGCATAGACGCCGGCGACCACTCCAGCAAACAGCGAACTGTCGAAGGCATAGACCCGGTATTCCGCGTCGGTAATATTGTTCACGAACGCCGATATATCCCAGCGTTTGTTGGCGGGCCCATAGCCGATGCGTGCGTTGGTGACGGTATAGGACGCTTCCTTCTCTACCGGAGCGCACAGCACGGTAAAGCAGAATTTGTCCGTGTACTGCACGTCGGTCTGCAGCGAGAGAAAGCCGTTAGCCACCGGAAACTCGTATCGCGCCAGTGCGTTTCCCGAAAGATCCGGCGCCTGCGGCAAATCATGTTCCACGTGCGTCACAGTGTCTGGCAAAACGATGTTCCGAACATTCGAACTGAGCCCCGAGATGCCTATTTGCAGCGTCAAGCCATTGATCGGGTGGGAGTTGAGTTCCGCTTCGACGCCATAGGCCTCCGCCGGCAGGTTGATGACGGTCTGGTTGACGCCCAATTGCACAAAGGCCTGATAGTCATGATAGTCGTAGTAGAAGGCACTGACGTCAAAAGTCGTGCGGTTGTTGATCGTGGATTTGAAACCCGCCTCGTAGGCATCCAGCACTTCTGGCTTGAAGGGAATGCCGTTCAGGAATTGCGCGTCCGTGCCCAGTGGCACCGAAGGTGGAAAATCGGCGAACGGTGTACCGGTGGAGAACGAAAAGCCACCACTCTTGCTGCCTCGGTTATAGCTGGCGTATAGCAACACGTCCTGGTTGACGCGAAAATCGAGCTCGAGCCGAGCCGTCACGTCGTCAAAAGTCTCCTTGGCGTCAGAGGGCGTAAGAGTAATCGGCGCCACGGACTGGTCGAAGGGGACACCGAAAGAGGTGCCCGTCACCTGGTTCTGGTCGAAGGCGATGTGAATTCCGTTGCTGCCCTCATCGCCATAATACGCGCCGTTGCGCTGGTCGCGCCAGTAGCGCAGGCCGGCTATCAAGCTGACGCGGTCGGTGGCCTTCCACTCGTCCTGCGCAAAGATCGCGAACGAGGTGGTGTCCTGCCGGGCAGTGATGTACGGAACGTAAGCGTATTGGGGACCGCCGTACAGATCGGCGTAAAAGGGGTCGGCGAACTGCCCGGTGTAACTGCCTTCCACCTTCATGCCGTAAAGGCCGCCGACAATCTGGTTGGCGCCCACGGTGGTGGAGGCGCGAACCTCCTCAGAGTACTGCGTGATGTCGCTGCCCTGATAGAACACCACGCCCAAGTCGGGCGAGGCATCGCCGCCCTCAGTGTAGAATTTGTTGCCCTTCTGGAAGTCGCTGATCGATACCAGATCGACGCTTCCAGCCTTGACGTCCAGGCGCAGGGTCGCCGACCTGATATTGCGGTCGACGAAGGAGGTCGAGGTCTCCTCGGTGGCCCAGGGCGTACCGCCCCGGCTCGGGATCATCTTGGGATTGACGAAGCCGGTCCCGGTGGTACCGGTCACTCCCCAATAGGGGCAATACACGCCCGCACCGAGAAATTCTCCCTGGTGCTGAGCGTTCGGGCAAGCCGGCTCGTGCGAATAGAGTCCGGCCTGACGTTCGTGGTCCGCACGCAGATAACGAAGAATCAAGTTGGCGTTGATGCTGTCCGTCGGCTGCCAGGAGATCTGCCCGCGCAAGGCATAGTGATGGTTGGCGCCGCGGTCTTCCTGACCCGGACTCCATTCCTTGATGTACCCGTTATCCTGGTTGCTGATAAATGCCAATCGCCCCTGCCAATTGTCGGCCAGCGGTCCGGAGAGCGCGCCCTCGTAAATCTGCTGGCCAAAGGTCCCAAAGGTCGCCGTTACATAGCCTTCGAAGTCCTTGGTGGGTCTGCGGGAGATGAACTGGATCGCGCCGCCGTCGGCATTCCGGCCAAACAACGTGCCCTGCGGGCCGCGCAGCACTTCCACACGCGCCAGGTCGAACACCGGAAAACTCGCCAGATTGATGGAGCTGGAATAACTGTCGTCCTGATAGACCGCGACCGGCGGCTCCTGCTCGTCGCCGTAGCTGTTCTGCGCCACGCCCCGAATGTTGTAGACCGCCTGAGAGGACGAGTAGGCATTCATTTTCAGGGCGGGAACCGCCCGCGCAATGTCGGTGGCGGTGGTGATATTGAGGTTGGCCAGGGCCTCATTGTTCAGGGCGGTGACCGAGATGCCGATGTCCTGAAGTTTCTGCTCGCGGCGTTGCGCCGTGACGACAACTTCCTCGAGCCCACCCGTATCAGCCGCAGGAGCCTTTGTCGCTTCCGCGGCCTGCTGCGCAAGGGCGATCAGCGGGGCGCCCACAACCAAGGCGGCGCAAAACCATAGCAGCCCGCGGGTGTGCCACTTACGTTCAATGGAAGGAGTATGTCGTGACATTGTTGTTTCCCCTGTTGCGAAACATCTTCCCCGAAGGCGGCGATCGAAGCAAGCCGCGGGCCGCCGAAGCAAATCCCGGTCATCTGAAATCTCAACGATCTCCTGATCCTAGAAATTCCCTTTCCACGACGGCCAGAAATTCGGTCAGGTAGGGAACAAAGGAGCGCCAGACTTCGACATGAAATTGTTCGTTTGCGCGCCGCCACAGCACGATCTCACTCTTGGCGAGGACGGTGCGGGTGCACGCCGACACCGGGAACTGCGCAAGATCCAGATCAAGCGGGCAGCCGGCGTTGAGCAGCTCAATGGCATGAGCGCCGATGATCTCCAGGCCCGCCTGGCGGTGGCTCACATCGACCAGGGAATAGGGCAGACCCCGCAGCGTCTCGCTCACTGCCGATACAAGGACTGAGCTCTTCGCTTCCGGACCGATCAGCAGCTGTTCGTCGGGACCTAGCCATAAGGCCGCCCAATCGTCCTGCTCGACGCTGCGACAGGTCGTGAGAGCCAGGGGAAATGCCAGTCCGACGCGAGCCGCGGCGAGGTCCGCATCCACGCGCAGTGAATAACGCGTCAGCGGCGGGAGCATGCGCCAGTACGTCCCCGGCACCGCCGGGGGTGCATGGCGAAGAGCCACATCAACCATTGAGCCGCTCTCCCTTGGGATCGTAAAAGACCGGATGGGCCACGGTCACTGTGGACTCGCCGCGTGGAGTCGGCACAAAGAGCGTTTGCCCGATACGCGCGCGTCCGCCTCGGACCAGCGCCAGTGCAATCGATCGGCCGAGAGAGGCGCTGTGATAGGACGAGGTCACATGACCTATGACCGCCATGGGTGGGCGCAGCCCCGATTGCGCAGCGATTTGGCTGCCCTCCTCAAGCACCTCACTCGGATCATGCGTGAGCAGCCCCACCAGTTGCTTGCGATCTGGGTCGACCAGAGCCGCCTTACGCATCGCCGCATACCCCAGGAAATCCGCCTTGTTCTTGCCGACGGCCCAGGCGAGGCCTGCGTCATGGGCGGTGACCGTGCCGTCGGTGTCCTGACCCACGATGACGTAGCCCTTCTCCGCACGCAGCACGTGCATCGCCTCCGTCCCATAGGCGCAGATGTCGTGCGCCTGTCCGGCCGCCCAAACGGCGCGCCAGACTTCCAATCCATAGTCCGCCGGCACGTTGATTTCAAAACCCAGCTCACCGGTAAAGCTCACGCGAAACACGAGCGCCCCCACGCCGCACACCCGGCCCCGCACCACGCCCATGTGCGGCAGCGCCTTTGACGACAAGTCCATCCCCTCGACCAGGGGCTCGAGCACCGAACGCGCCTTAGGGCCCTGCAGCGCGATGACCGCCCACTGTTCCGTGGTCGAGGTGAGCCATACTTTCAGCTGTGGCCATTCCGTCTGCAGGTAATCCTCCATCAGAGCGAGAACCCGCGGAGCGCCGCCCGTCGTGGTCGTGACGTGGAATCGGTCTTCGGCGACACGGGCCACCACCCCGTCATCAAAGACGAAGCCGTCATCGCGCAGCAAGATTCCGTAGCGGCAACGGCCCGGGCTCAGAGAATTCCAGCTGTTCACGTACATCCGGTTCATGAACTCCACCGCGTCGGGGCCGACCACTTCAATCTTGCCAAGGGTCGAGGCGTCGAACAGTCCGCAACTGCGGCGCACATTCAGGCATTCACGCGCCACGGCCCGGTGCATGTCCTCACCGCGTGCCGGAAAGTAGCGGGCGCGCTGCCACAGCGACACCGGCTCAAACACCGCGCCACGCTCCATCGCCCAGGTGTGTATTGGCGTCATCCGAACGGGCGCAAACAGCTCGCCCCGCGCGTAGCCGGCCAGCGCGCCAAAACTCACGGGCAAGTAGGGCATGCGGAAGGTTGTGAGCCCGACCTGCGGGATCGGCCGCTGCAGACCCTTGGCGGCAATGGCGAGCGCATTCAAGTTGGAAGTCTTGCCCTGATCGGTCGCCATGCCTGTGGTCGTATAGCGCTTGATGTGTTCTATGGAGCGAAAGCCCTCGCGTACTGCCAGGCCCAGATCGGCCGCCGTCACGTCATTCTGCCAATCCACGAATGCTTTTCCCTTGGCGCCCCGGGCCGGTTGGGGCAGGGAGCCGAGCCAGCCCGGGCCCCCGTCGGACGTGCCGTTGCAAGCGCCCACGCAGCGGCATCGTTCGGCCGCCACCTCGGGCACGAAAACCTGCGCAGACTCTTCCCAGCGCAGGCGACCGCGCGATTGCGAAAACAGATGCACGCTGGGCGTGTAGCCGCCGGACATCAGCACGGTATCGCAGCCAATCCACTCGGTCGCGCCATTGACCGCGCCGGCGGCGTCGCAGCTAGCCAGGGCGAGCGCCCTGACACGGCGGGTGCCGCGTGTGCCGAGCGCGGTAACGCCGCTCCGGACTGTTATCCCCGCCTGGCGTGCGGCCGCGGGACCCGCAGCGTGGGCGTTTTGGCGCACGTCCGCGATGGTGACGATCTCTACGCCCGCCGCGTGCAGATCGAGCGCCGCCCGATAGGCGTCATCATGGGCCGTGAGCACTGCAATCCGCGCGCCGGGCACGACACCGTAGCGATTCAGATACGCCCGGGCGGCATCCGCCAACATGATGCCGGGCCGGTCATTGCCCGGGAACACCAGAGGCCGTTCAATTGCGCCCGTCGCCAGAACCACCTCTGTGGCCCGCACCAGCCAAAGGCGCTCGCGTGGCAGATGCGTGGGCGGCGCCGGTAGATGGTCGGTGATGCGCTCGACCAGCGCGATCATGTTGTGGGGCAGATAGGCAAAGGCGGTGGTGCGCGAGCGCAGGCGGACATTCGGCATGGCCTGCAATCGTCCCAGCGTGCTGTGCAGCCACTGCGGCCCACGAGTGCCGTCCGACGCTTCGGTCCGCTCGCACAAGAGTGATCCGCCAAACTGTGCCTGCTCATCGCAGAGCAGCACCCGTTGGCCGGACTGGCCAGCCTCCAAGGCTGCGGCCAAGCCCGCCGGCCCGGCGCCCACCACCAGCACGTCACAATGGGCATAGCGTTGCCCGTAGTGATCCGGATCGGCGAGCGTGGGGGCACGGCCCAATCCGGCGGCGGCACGAATGCGCGGCTCATACCAGCGATGCCACGCCTTGCGAGGCCACATGAAGGTCTTGTAGTAGAAGCCCGCAGGGATGAAACGCGAGAAGAAGTCGTTGGTCTGGCCGACATCCAGGCGCAGGGACGGCCAGCGGTTCTGGCTCTCGGCCACCAGGCCCTCATAGAGCTCGACCTGCGTCGCATTGAGATTGGGCGTACAGCGCGCGGCATCGCGACGTATCGTCACCAGGGCGTTGGGATCTTCCGGCCCGGCCGCCATCAGCCCGCGCGGCCGATGGTATTTGAAGGAGCGCCCGACCAGATGCACGCCATTGGCCAGCAGGGCCGAAGCCAGAGTATCCCCGGCGAGCCCCTGAAAGGCGCGGCCGTCGAAGCTAAAGCGCACCACGCGACTGCGGTCAACCTGACCCCGATCCGCAACGCGCCAGCGCCCGCTCACGATTCACCGCTCCGATAGCTGCGCAGAATCTGGTCGGTCGTGGTATCGCGCACCACGTTGAAAAACCGGCCGCAGCCATGAATATGACGCCAGCGTTCCGCGTGCGGTCCCTTGGTGTTGCTGCGTTCGTATTGAAATGCAGCCCAGGCCTCGGAGCTGGGAGCCGTACCCGGCGGCGGCCGAAGGACGTGCGCCTCGCCGCCGTAGCTGAACTCCAGCTCCGGGCGCGCGCCGCAGTAAGGGCAGGGGATCAGCAGCATCAGTGCGAAACCGCGGCGGCGGCGGCCTCATCGATCAGGTTGCCGTCCCGAAAGCGCTCGATCGTGTAGGGGGCGTTGAGCGGATGCGGGGCATCGTGCGCGATCGTCCAGGCGAGCAGGTGTCCCGCGCCGGGCGTGGCCTTGAACCCGCCGGTTCCCCAGCCGCAGTTGACGTACAGTCCGGGTACCGGGGTCTTGGCGAGAATCGGCGAGCGGTCGGGGGTCACATCGACGATGCCACCCCAGTTACGGAGCATGCGCAGGCGACGGAACAGCGGAAACAGTTCGCAGATTGCCTCGAGCGTATGTTGGTTCACGTGCAGGGCGCCGCGTTGCGTATAGGAGGTGTAGGCATCGGTGCTGGCGCCGATCACCAGCTCGCCCTTGTCGGACTGACTGACGTAGGCATGGATCGAGTTGGACATCACCACGCACGGCAGGACCGGCTTGACGGGCTCGGAGACCAGCGCCTGCAGGGGATAGCTTTCGAGGGGCAGGCGCACATCGACGCTCTTGAGAACGACCGAGCTGTGCCCGGCGGCCGAGACACCCACCCTGCGGCTCTCGATGAGGCCACGGCTGGTCTCCACCGCCACGATTGCGCCATTGGTGTCGCGGCGCATGCCCGTCACTTCGCAGTTCTCGATGATGTCGACCCCCAGCGCGTTGGCGGCTCGCGCGTAGCCCCAGGCGACCGCGTCGTGTCGCGCCGTGCCACCGCGACGCTGCAGCGCACCGCCCAGGACCGGGTATCTTAGCGACCCATCGATGTTGAGCGGCGGGCAGAATTGCTTGGCCTGCGCCGCAGTCAGCCACTCGTTGTCGACGCCATTGGCAAAGTTGGCGTGAATGTGGCGCTTGGCCACCTGTTCGTCGTGCACGTTGTGGGCCAGCATCAGTACCCCGCGCGGCGAGTACATGACGTTGTAGTTCAGCTCCTGGGAGAGCGACTCCCAGAGCTTGACCGCATGGTCATACAGCGCCGAGCTCTCACTGAACAGGTAGTTGGAGCGGATGATGGTGGTGTTGCGCCCGGTATTGCCGCCCCCGATCCAGCCCTTTTCCAGCACCGCGACATCGCGGATGCCGTGTTGCTTCGCCAGGTAATAGGCCGCACCCAGCCCGTGGCCGCCGCCGCCGATAATGATGGCGTCGTATCCGGCCTTGGGCACCGCCGCACGCCACTGTTCGCGCCAGCCGCGCTGGCCCGACAGCCCGCCCAACAACAGCGACCACGCAGAGAATTTTCGCATCAGCGCCGGTCCACAGCCCCTAGGTCCTCTAGCTCCGCAATTGCAGGTTGTCGGGATCGTACGGCGACTCGTGCACCACGGTGGCAGGATGACGCTTTCCCAGGATCTCAATCTGCAATTTGGTCCCCAGCGCGGAAAACTTGGGCTGCACGTAGCCGATCGCGATGCTTTGCTTCACGACATGGCCGTAGCCGCCGGCCGTGGCCCGACCCACGATCGCGCCGCCTTCATCGAACAGCGGTTCGTTTCCAAGCGGATCCGCATCGGTCACCTCGTGCACCTGCAGGGTCACAAAATGATTGGGAATACCGGCCGCCTGCTGCTTCAGCAACGCCTCGCGCCCCACAAACTCTCCCTTATTGAGGCGAACGAAGCGCTCCAGGCCGGTCTCGAAGGGCGTGTAGTCGCGCGTCATGTCGGTGCCCCACATGCGGTAGGACTTCTCCAGACGCATCGATTCCATCGCGCGCATGCCGGCCATGCCGATGTCGTATTCGGCCCCGGCCTCGAACAAAGCGTCAAACAGGTGGTGGGCGTACTCGATCGGAAAGTGCAGCTCCCATCCCAGCGAGCCGACGAAATTCACGCGCAGGGTGAGCACATCGACCGCGAGCCCCACTTCCAGCACCTGGCTGGACAGCCACGGAAAGGCGCCGTTGTCGAGCGGTGCATCGGTGAGCTTGGCGAGCACCTCGCGCGAGCGCGGACCGGCCAGCACAAAGCACCCACGATTGGGGGTGATGTTGCGCAGACTGACCGAGCCGTCCGCAGGCAGCCGTTTCTGCAGATAGTCCGCGTCGTAGCGCTCGGCCGCGCCGGCGCTGACGACATAGAAGCTGCCGTTGGGCAGCCGCGTGATTGTAAATTCCGAGCGGATGCCACCGCGCTTGGTCAGCGCGTGGCAAAGCGCAATTCGTCCGGCCTTGACCGGCACCTTGTTGGCAACCAGGGAATCGAGCCACGCTTCGGCGCCCGAGCCGCCGACCTCGTGCTTGGTAAAGGGCGTCAGGTCGATGATGCCCACGCGCTCGCGCATCCGGCGGCATTCATTGCCGACGTGCTCGAAGTAATTTGATCGCCGGAAACTCCACCGGTCCTTGCGCTCCACGCCGGGCGGCGCAAACCAGTTGGCGCGCTCCCAGCCGTAACGTTGACCCCATACCGCCCCAAGCTTATCGAGCCGGCCATAAACGGGGCTGGTCTTGGCCGGACGCGCGGCCGGGCGCTCTTCGTCCGGGAAATGTATGGTGAAGACCTCCTGATAGGTTTCCTCGTTCTTGCGGACCACATAGCGCTTGGAGGTGTAAGGACCGAAGCGCCGCGGATCAACCGCCAGCAAATCAATGCCCGGTTCTCCCTCGACAATCCATTCCGCCAGTTGCCAGCCGGAACCACCCGCGGCAGTGATTCCAAAACTGTGCCCTTCGTTGAGCCACAGGTTTCGCTCGCCCCAGGCCGGGCCCACCAGCGGGCTGCCGTCGGGCGTGTAGGAAATCGGGCCGTTGATGATGTCCTTGATGCCGCAGCCACCCAGTGCCGGCACCCGGCGTGCCGCGGCCTCCACATGGGGCACAAGCCGCTCGAGGTCGCCCTCGAACAGGCTCTTGCCGAACCAATCGGGCACGCCATCGGCAAAGCGTGCGGGTGCGCCTTTTTCGTAGGGTCCCAGGATCCAGCCCATGCGCTCTTCGCGCAGGTAGTAGGACTGATCGGATTCGCGCAGCACCGCAAGCTCACGGCCGCCGCTGCTGCGGTAATCCTTAAGGGCCGGCGATTCCTCGAACAGGATGTACTGATGTTCGACCGGAATCGCAGGCACGTTGAGACCGAACATGCGTCCGGTCTGCCGCGCGTAGTTGCCAGTCGCGCACACCACGTGTTCGGCAACGATCTCACCCTTGTTGGTGCTGACCCGCCATTCGCCCGTGGCGGTGCGCGTCACGCCCGTGACCTCGGTGTGCTCGTTGATTTCAGCGCCGGCCGCGCGGGCGCCCTTGCGCAACGCCATCGTCAGGTCCGCCGGCGCAATATGACCGTCATCCGGGTGATACAGAGCGCCCACGATCTTGGCCGTCTCGGCGCCATCGCCCAGATTGATCAGTGGCCAGAGCTTGGCGACCTGCGCAGGGGATATGACCTCGAACGGTACGCCGATGGTATTGGCGGTACCGCAATACTTGAGGTATTCGTCCATGCGGGCGGCGTGGGTTGCCAGGCGCAGATTCCCGGTCACGTGAAAGCTCACGTCCTGGCCGGTTTCCGCCTGCAAGCGCTTGTACAGATCGACCGAGTACTTGTGCAACTGGCCGACGGTGTAACTCATGTTAAACAGCGGCAGCAATCCAGCCGCATGCCATGTGGATCCCGCCGTCAGTTCGGCCCGCTCCACCAACACCACGTCCGACCAGCCCTTCTTGGTCAGGTGATAGAGGGTGCTGACACCCACGACACCGCCGCCAATGACCACGACTCGAGCATGAGACTTCATGATTGGGCACCCCTTCGGACTAAGTCTAGCCACTGGCCCGGGTAGTGGCACTCTATTTGCGACAATATTTTGTGCAAAAACGTCAGCGGTAGCTGCGCGGTATTCAATCCCGGCTACTCGAGTTGCTCCGGCTCATCACGGAGCAGGTTCTTGTTGCGCGACCGCCTGCGAGGTGAGCGTCGCAACACGGGATAGGCGATGCTGGCCAGGTGCGAATGGACACGCCTCAGATCGCGCACGATTCGCAGCAGCAATCCGCTTTCCTCCACGGCCAGGTTGACCGAATCCGCTCCCTCGCTGCGTGCCGACACCGCGGCTTGCCGCAACAACTTGACGCTAAGGGCCGTAGCGTCGGATTCCATTTTCAGGAACTGGCGCTTTCGGGCCTGCAAGCGCTGGGCATCGCCGATATCGCCGCGCAGCAACACGGCCAAAGCCAGCCTGTGACTCTCGACCAGCTCGGCGTACATATCCGTCACCAGGGCGATCTCCTCGGGGGCCAGCAGTTGCCCGCGCTTGATTTGCTTAACGGCAAAATCTGTCAGGCTGTTGGCGATGATGTCGGCCACGTGTTCGAAATTAATGACAGCCGAGAGAATTTCCTGTCCCTTGGCGCCTTCACTCCAGTCGTCGAGGGCCTGCTCGCCGCCGATGGCGACCAGGTAGTTGCGAATTGCTCCACCCAGCTGGCGCGTGGCCTTGTCGTTGGCTGCAATACCGACGGCGTGCGCCGGGTTACCCGAGCGCAGCAAGGCGAGCGCTCCTTGCAGCATCGCAGCGATGAGGTCCGACATGCGAAGCGTTTCGCGAGAGGCGTTGGCGAGCGCGACCGTGGCTGAATCGACCGCTGCAAGCTCCAGGTACAGAGGCCGACCCGGGTCCGAGGGGCGCGGCGGATCAGGCAGGAGACGCAGCAGCAGCCCCGCGGTGCGCTTGACATTCATCAGGAACAAGGCGGCCAGGGCCAGATTGAACAGCAGGTGAAAATCGACCGCCAGGCGCGCGTCGCCCGGGACCAGCCGTTCCATCAGGCGGGTGAGTGGAGTCAGCCACGGTAACGCCAGCAGGACGCCCACCAGGCGCACCAGCATGTTGCCCAACGGCAATCGACGGGCTTCCGGCGTGGAGGCGTGGAACAGCGGCGGCAATGCGCCCCCGAGATTTGCACCTAGCACCAGGGCGAGCGTCTCAGGGGCGCCAATGACCTGACTCGCCGACAGCGAGCCGATGACCAGCACCATCGCGACGCTTGAATGGCAGCCCCAGGTCAGTATTGCGGCGAGCACCACCGCCAGCAATGGATCGCTCGCGAGCGACTGCAGAAATGAGCGCAGCAGCGGCGTATTCTCGACCGAGCCCAAGGTGTGTTGAAGTCCTGACAGCGCCATCAGCATCAGGCCAAGGCCGATTGCGGCGCGACCGATGTTGCGCAGGCGACTGCCGCTCGACCAGCGAAAGGCCAGTACCCCGCCCAGCAGCAGCGGAGGCGCGATAATCGCCACGTTGAATGAGAGCGCCTGGGCCACCAGCGCTGTGCCGACGTTGGCGCCCAGCATGACGGCCAGGGCAGGGGCCAGTGCGATGACTCCCGCCGCGGTGAACGAGGTGGCCATCAGACCGGCCGCGGTACTACTCTGCAGCAGTGTAGTAATCGCCAAGCCGGTGAAGAAGGCGCGCCAGCGATCGCCGAGGTTTCGTTCCAGCGCTCGGCGCAGCGAGGTGCCAAAGCCGCGCTGCACGCCGGTGCTGACCATGTGCGTGCCCCACAACAGCAGGCCGACATAGCCGGATAAATTGATCAGAATCGAGGTGCCGGACACCTAGATAACCTGCAACGAGCTGTTCACATCAGACCGCTGGGCTCGAAGTGCCATGCCACTGGCACGAACGGCGCCCGGGACTAGGCGCTCTTGCGGTCATTGCGTCGCATCAGCGTGAGGGCCAGCAGCGCCGAGGCCACCATCAGGAACAGGCTCACCGCATTGAGCACCGGTGTCGCGCCCTCGCGCATCCGTCCGTACATCATGATGGTCAGCGGCGAGTCCGCGCCCACGAGCATCAGCGTGGTGTTGAAATTCTCGAAGGACATCAAAAACGCGATCGCCGCCGAACCAATCAGCGCCGGGCGCAGGTACGGAAGCGTGATGGTCCGCAGCACCGCGGCGCGTGAGGCGCCAAGATTGAGCGCCGCGTCCTCCAGAGTGCGATCGAAACGCTTGAGGCGGGCGCTGATCGTCAGGGTCGCGATCGCGGCGATGTACGAGAACTGGCCCAGCACCACCAGCGGCAGGCCGGGTCTTAGGAAGTCTACGTCCCACCCGAACATATCGCTGCACAGATCCGCAATGCGGCTGGCAAAGGCCAGAATCGAGATGCCAAGAATGACCCCGGGGATGACCAGCGGCACCAGCATCAGCATCGACAGCACGCCCTTGCCGGGAAACTGGCCGCGTTCCATGAGAAAGGCGTTGGTGGTCCCGACCACCAAGGACAGCACGGTGACCCAGCAGGCGACGACAAAGCTGGTCCACACGCTGCCGAGCAATTCGCTGTCGCCGAACAACCCAACGCGGCCGGTGCGCGCGTTCCCCAGGAACCAGTCGAGCGTAAATCCATGCCAAGGTGGGGCAGGGTAGGGAGCATCGTTGAAGGCGAACACCGCCACGATAACCAGCGGCAGAAACAGAAACACCAGGAACGCCCCCAGGAAGCGTGACGGTACTGACGCGCAGCCACAGCGGGCCGGGGGAGCGAGGGAATCATGTTCGGCGCATCACGTCGGCGAACTTCTGGCCGCTGAGCGTGAGCCCAACCCAGACCATCGCGGTCGACAGCGCCAGCAGCAGGAAGCCCAGCGCGGCGCCTTGTTCCCAGTTAAAGCGCGTGATGAACTGGGAATAGATCTGTTCGGTAAACCACAGCGAGTTCTTGCCGCCTAGCAGGGTAGGCGTGAGGTAATTGCCGAGCGTGAGCATGAACACGACGATGCACCCGGCCGTGATGCCGGGCGCCGCGTGCGGTATCACGATCTTGCGCAATACGGACCAACCGCTGCTGCCCAGGTCGTAGGCGGCCTCAATCAGCGAGTTATCGAGGCTCTCAAGGCTCCCGACCAGCGGCACGACCATGAACAGGAGCGAGGTGTAGACCAGACCGACCAGTATCGTGGCATCGTGGTAGAGCAACTCGACCGGCACCGCGGTGATTCCAAGATGGGTCAGCAGTGCGGGCAGCACCCCGGATTCGCGCAGCAGGATCATCCAGCCCAGGGTGCGCACCGTTTCGCTGATCCAGAAGGGAATCAGGCAGACCATGAACAGCACCGCCCCCATTCGGCCGGTGGCCAGCTTTGCGATCGTCCAGGCGACCGGGAATGCGATCAGCAGCGTCAGCGCCGTGGCAATCGCCGACATCACCGCGGTGCGGGCGAACACGTGCCAGTACAGCGGCTCGGAAAAAAAAGTCCGATACTGCGCCAGGCTGGGCACGAATTCGCGCGGCCCGGTCCGCTCGCGGAACGACAGCAGCGCCAGGTCCAGGTGCGGAAGCACGATGAGCGCGAACAGCCAAAGGAGCGCCGGGGCCAGCAGCAGGCCCAGCATCAGCCGCCGGTTCCACGCCGTGCTCGCCGCCGCCTCAAGCATGGGGAGCCGGGGCCGCAAAACACACGGCGCGCGTGGGATCGAAGCTGAACACGATGGCCTCGCCCACCTTAAGATCCGCGTAGCGGCCGGTCTGCGGCAGGGCGATTCGAAACTCGAAGCGGGTGCTCTTTTCCTGGAGCAGCACCGCGGAATTGGCGCCATCGAACAGCAGGCTCTCCACCACGCCCTGGTAAACCGTCTGCTGCGGCCCGGCGCCCAGCTCCCCGGCACTGCGCCCGATGGTGGCGGCCTCAGGCCGCACGAAGGCCTCGACCGCTGCACCCTTGGCGATGGGACCGCTTCGCCGCGCGCGGATGACCCAGCCCTCGGCCGACTGCAGTTCCACCAGTTCGCCCTCGACGGCCACGGCCTTGCCGACGATGCGGTTGTTGGCGCCCACGAATGCGGCCACGAAGGGCGTCGCCGGCGAATAATAGAGTTCCTGTGGCGTACCCAGCTGTTCGAAGCGGCCGCGGTTCATGACGCCCACGTGGTCCGAGAGCACCAGGGCCTCGGACTGATCGTGGGTGATATACACAAAGGTCGTTCCAAAGGCGGACTGCAACTGCTTGAGCTCGATTTTCATGTGCTCACGCAGTTTCAGGTCGAGCGCGCCGAGCGGCTCGTCCAGCAACAGCAGCGTCGGCTCGAGCACCAGGCTGCGGGCGATTGCGACTCGTTGGCGCTGGCCGCCGGAAAGCTCGTCCACCCGCTTGTAGCCTGCGCCGCCCAGGCCGACGCGCTCGAGCATGGCCTCGGCCTTGCGGGTGCGCTCGGCCCGCGCCACGCCGCGGCGCGCGAGCCCGAAGGCCACATTCTCGCCGACCGACATCATCGGAAAAAGCGCCAGCTGCTGAAAGACCATGTTGACCGGGCGCCGGTTGGGGGCCACGCCGGCCATGCTGCGCCCGCCGATGGCAATGTCCCCTTCGTCGGGCGCGATAAACCCCGCAATCATGCGCAGCAGGGTGGTCTTGCCGCATCCGGACGGGCCTAGGATCGAGAAAAAACTGCCCCGCGCCACACTGAAGGACAAGCCATCGACCGCCACGTGTCCGGCGAACCGCTTGACGACGCGGCGTGCCTCGAGGTCGGGAGCCGTGATCTCAGCGGCCGCTGCGGGCACGCTCAATTGGCCGCCTTGATCCGGTCGAGCACCCGGCCTTCAATCTCCTCGAGACCGGGGGGTATGGCCGGATACCAGATCGCATTCTTGAGACCGTCAGGAAAGCTCTCGGCAAATTGGGCCTTGACGCGCGGGTCCATGAGCTGCGCGGCGCCCTGCGATGCCGTGAAGTTGCCAATGGATTTTGCGATCTTGGCGGCGACATCCGGGCGCATCGTGAAATTGATCCAGGCGTATACGCCGGCGTCGTTCCGGCCGCGGGCCGGCAAAGCGAAAGTGTCGAGCCAGAAAATCGCGCCCGATTTGGGATTGATGAACTTGATATCGGGGTTCTCCCGATTCAGCTTCCAGGCGATAGAGTCCCACGACATGGCCGCGATCACCTCGTTGGTCCGCATGCCGTTGAGCAGCTGGTCCTTGTTGTCAAAGAAGAACCGCAGGTTCGGTTTGCAGGCCGTCAGGGTACGACCGACTTGCTCCATCAGCGCGGTGTACGACTTGGGATCTCCGTACAACGAAAACGGATTTTTCCCCAAGGCAAAGGCAAAGGCCATCAAGGTCGGCCGCCTCAGGCGCAGCGTGGTCTTACCCTTGTATTCGGGCTTGCACAGGTCCTGATAGTCGGTGATCTTGGCGCGCTTGGTGTTGGCAACCATTCCCTCCGCACCCCACACGTAGGGCAAAGCGTAGAGTTTGCCATCGAGCGAGGCGTTCTTTTTGACAGTTGCCAGCAGGTCGGGCATGAATTGGGCCACCTTGACCTTGCTCAGGTCAAAGGGCCGGTAGATACGGAATTCCTGCTGGGCGCTGATGATCCGGTCCTGCGAGGGCTGCGCAAGATCAAACCCGGCGCCGCCCGTGGCCCGCAGCTTCGAGATGATCTCCTCGTTGTTGGACAGCGAGACCTCGACTTGGATCCCGGTTTCCTGTTTGAATTGCGCGATGACTTCGGCGGGCACGTAATCGGACCAGGTGATGATGCGCAGTTTCTTTGCATCGTCCGCGCGGGCGGCCACGCCCAAGCCGAGCCCGGCCACGAGCAATATCGAGAGGATGGGCTTCATCATTATGAGTCTCCAAGACCCCGGTAATCGCGCCGGTGCGCACGCCGGCCAATGCTACTGTGAGATGCGCCGCGCGTCACCCGCGGAGTTTGCCTAGAACCATGCGGCAGTCTCGGCCACTGGCCAACGGCAAGTTCGATCTCCAGGGACATCGGGGTGCGCGAGGCCTGTGGCCCGAGAATACTCTGGCCGGCTTTTCGCGCACCCGTGCGCTGGGAGTCACCACCTTCGAACTCGACTGCGCGGTCACGCGCGATGGCGTGGTGGTCATAAGCCACGATCCGCAGCCCAATCCCGATCACACCCGGGACGCGCAAGGTCGCTTTCTGGACGGTCCAGGACCGCCCATTTGCGCTATGAGCTACGCGCAGCTGCAGCAATACGACGTGGGCCGGCTAAAGCCTGGCACGGCTTACGCTGCACAGTTCCCGCAGCAGCAGCCGGTGGACGGCGAGCGCATTCCGCGCCTGGCCGAGCTGTTTGCGCTGTTTGCCGCGCCCCAGGAGCGGGAGGTCCGATTCAATATCGAGGCCAAGCTGTTCCCCTTGCAGCCCGCACTGACCGTGGCGCCCGAGGACTTCGTGTCCTTGTTGCTCGAGGATGTACGGCGGGCCGGGTTGGAGGCACGCGTGATCATCCAGTGCTTCGACTGGCGGGTGCTCAGACTGGTGCAGGAACTGGCGCCCGCAATCGCCACCGCGGCACTCACCGACCAGCAGGGCGAGGATGATACGGTCTATTCCGGCCGTTCCGCGCCCTCGCCCTGGCTTGCAGGATTGGACATCAGGGACTTTGGCGGCTCGGTGCCCAGACTTTCGCAAGCAATTGGGGCGGCCGTTTGGTCGCCCAACTACCTCGACCTGGACCCACCGGCACTCGCTCAGGCGCACGAGCTCGGCCTCTCGGTCATCCCCTGGACCGTCAATGAGCCCGAGGATATGCGGCGACTTGTGGCGAATGGCGTGGACGGGATGATCAGCGATCGACCGGATCTGTTGCGCAGCGTGCTGCAGGAGCAGGGGATTTCGGTGCCGGCACTACCCGCACCGGCCTGAAGCGGCTCAGTTCCGGGTGCTTGCCGGGCTGGTGTAGAGGTCGGTCCCGAAGCCCTGTAGACCAGGCTGGGCGGCATAGCCCAGGAGCGGCAGATGGAACAGCTCCTCGACGCTCTTGAGCAAGGCGTAGTGGTTGTAGGGTGTCATCGATATGGTGCCCGGGCGGATGTATGGGGAGAGCACGACCGCACCGACACGTCCGCCGCCCGGACCGATGATGCCCGGTCCGTTCATCTTTTCCCACGTGCCCACCGCAGCGGGGTTGTACGGCGGGATGTTCGGGCCCGGCGGCTCGTTGCAGCAGGCCGCGCCATCACCGCCCAGCACGCTAACACCGGTGCCACGGTCCAAGGTTTCCACCAGATCCGATTCGTCAAAGGTGATGATCAACAAACCGTCGCGGCGGTAGGCGGGCGAGGCGAGAATTTGGGGCACCAGATGGCGCAGGAACTGGTCCGCGGCGAAGAGTCCGCCGGGCGCACCGTCGACGCAGTGACCGCCCCCCGTACCATCGTGGGCGTCGTGGCACAGATTGGGAACGATGAACAGGTAGTTGGGAGTCGCGGCCACCGACTTCAGATCGGAGGCGAGGGCGGACAGGTTGCGCACCTGGCGGTCGCAGCTGGGGCCGTCAATTATGGCGTGAAAATAAACGAAGGGATTGTGCCGCACGGCGTACTGGTCGCCGACCTCGGCCTCCACGGTGTTATCCGGAGCGCCAATGGGCGGATGCGCGCAGGTCGCGCGCTCGCGGCGCGGATTGCTTCCCATGTCCTCCATGTACCCCTTCCAGGTCAGGTTTGCGGACTCAAGCTGGTTGGCCAGGGTCGTGACGCTCGGGGGGTACACGCAGCCCTTGCCGATGGCCTGACCGTCCGAAGTAGCGCCGGTCGCGACAAATTCCTCGAAGACTTCGCAGTCCAAATTGGTGCTCACGTTGGGCGCCTGGCCGCTTATGAGCGCCAGGTAATTGCCCAGACTTTCGTGGCTGATACCGAAATAATTAACGGCCAGCGCGCCCTTTTGCGCCAATTGCTTCAAATAGGGTGCCTGGGAATGGGCACCCAAAGTGTTCTCGAACGGCTGGTTCTCGAGCATGACCACGAACACGTGGCGAATCGGCGGAAGTTGCGGCGGCGCGTGCTCCACGGTCCCTGCAAGCGCCGCGGCGGCGCTTGCCGCGACCACTAGCGCGCCGGCCTGCCGGCAGCGCCGCCAGTTGAAGGCCCTAGATCCGATCATGCGGCGGCGGTGTAGCGCGGATCGTGCGGTGCGCGACTGAAGACCTGGCGTAGCAGCGGCTCGAATTCCGCCAGCGACATGCTCCGATAGGCGGGATCGAAAGACGACTGGTCATAACGTTCACAGAAATTCACGCACGATTCGTACCAGCGATGCTCGCGCAATCGCTCGCGGGCGAAGCGATCGCCGCCCATGTGATGCACGTAGTAATAGGTCTGAAAGAGTTCATGTTGCTCAACGATCCACGCCACCTGCTCGCGGACGTAGGGGCGAATAACGGCAGCGGCAAGCTGAGCGTGATTGTACGGGGCGAGCAAATCGCCGATGTCGTGGATCAGCGCGCCAACGACCAAGTCGTCATCGGCGCCGTCGCGCCGCGCGCGGGTCGCGGTCTGAAGAGAATGCCCCAGCCGGGTGACCGGATAGCCTTCCACCGAGTGGTCCAGATCTCGCAGCGCACCCAGCACCTGGTCCGGGAGCTGAGTCGCGAACTCTCGCTCGGATTGATCGAGGAGCAGATAGTCCTCGCGAGTGCCGTCTTTCATCTGCGTAAAACTGACCAGGCGATTCACGTCTGCCTCCAAAGAATCGTGGAATGAGCGATAATCCTTGCCGCGACGCCAAGGAGTAACCGCGTGACCGACGCCCCGATTGTAGCCCGACGCCCCTCAGGACGCGACGCCCGCCGGGCTGAACGGGCCGGTCCGCTCCCGGATCACTTGCGTCCGGTGCGCCCGGGCATGACGAGCGGACGGTACCGGCCGCTCAGCGACAGTGACGTCGAGCAAATCCACCAGACTGCCTTACGTCTGCTGGCCGAGGTGGGGCTGGGCGACGCCACGGACACCGGCATCGAGATCATGACGCGGGCGGGATGCACGATGAGCCCGCAGGGCCGCTTGTTGTATCCGCGCTCCCTGGTCGAGGATACCCTGGCCAAGGCGGCCCGGAATTTCGTGTTGCACGGTCAGGATCGGAAACATGACCTCGAGCCCTGGGGCAAACGGGCGTACTTCGGCACCGCGGGGGCCGCGGTCAACATCGTCGATCCGCAAACCGGGTACCGGGATTCCACAATCCAGGACCTGTACGACATTGGCCGTGTGGTTGACGTGATGGATCACATCCACTTCTTTCAGCGGGCGGTCGTGCCCCGTGACATACCCGATCCTTACGAGATGGATTTCAACACCTGCTACGCCTCGGTCATGAGCACGACCAAGCACGTGGGCAGCAGCTGGGTGCATGCGGACCATCTGGACAAGTCCCTGGAAATGTTGCACGCGATCGCGGGCGGGGAGCGGCAGTGGCGTGAGCGCCCCTTTGTCAGCCAGTCCAACTGCTTTGTGGTGCCTCCGATGAAGTTCGCGGCGGACGCCTGCCGCTGCCTTGAAGTGGCGGTCCGAGGCGGCATGCCGGTGCTGCTGTTGTCGGCCGGTCAGGCCGGGGCCACGGCGCCGGCAGCGCTGGCCGGTGCTCTGGCTCAGGAGGTGGCCGAGGTGCTGGCCGGCCTCGTGTACGTCAATGCCATCAAGCCCGGGCATCCGGCCATATTTGGCACCTGGTGTTTTGTGTCCGATTTGCGCACCGGGGCGATGTCCGGAGGGAGTCCGGAACAGGCTTTGCTGTCCTCGGCCGCCGGACAAATGGCGAACTTCTATCAGCTGACAGGCGGCACGGCCTCTGGCATGACCGACTCCAAGATTCCCGACGGTCAGTCGGGCGCGGAAAAGGCGCTCAATCACGCGCTGGTGGGCAACAGCGGCGTCAACATGATCTATGAATCGGCGGGCATGCACGCGAGCCTGCTGGGCTTTTCGCTCGAGAGCCTGATCATAGACAACGACATCATCGGCGCCGCGCAACGCACCATCAAAGGAATCGAGGTCAACGAGGAGCGACTGTCCTTCGAGACCATCAAGGACGTGTGCCTGAATGGACCCGGACACTTTCTGGGCAGCGGCCAGACCCTGCAGCTGATGCAGACCGAGTACCTGTATCCGGCGGTGGGCGATCGGCGCAGTCCGAATGAGTGGCGCGAGCAGGGCGCAAGCAGTGTTTCGGAGCGCGCCACCCGCAAGCTCGCGGAGATTCTTGCCACGCACTACCCGCAACACGTCCCCGAGGCGATCGATGCGGAGATTCGTCGCCGTTTCCCGGTGCGCCTCGCGCGCCAGGGCATGCGGCCTGCGGGTACCTAAGGACGGATGACTCTTCCAGCTCAGGCCAGCGTCGTTATCGTCGGGGGTGGCGTCGCGGGTTGCTCGATTGCCTACCACCTGACCAAGATCGGGATCACCGATGTGGTGCTGCTCGAGCGCCGCCGGCTCACCTGCGGCACGACCTGGCACGCGGCGGGGCTGGTGGGACAACTGCGCGCCACGCGCAATCTGACGGAACTGGCCAAGTACACCGCCGACCTGTATCACGCCCTGGAATCCGAAACCGGGCAGGCAACCGGATTTAAGCAGAACGGATCAGTCAGCGTGGCGAAAACGCCGGCGCGTTTTGAGGAACTCAAGCGTGGTGCGTCGATGGGCAAGACTTTTGGCCTCGAAATCGACGTACTGACGGCAGGCGAAATCAAGGAGCGCTGGCCGCTGCTGGCGGTCGATGATCTGGTGGGCGGCATTTTTCTGCCCAAGGACGGGCAGACCAATCCGATCGACACCACGCAGGCCCTGGCCAAGGGCGCGAAGATGCGCGGCGCACGAATCTTTGAAAATACCACCGTGACCCGGATTCGCGTTGAACAGGGGCGAGCAGTCGGGGTGGATACCGACTCCGGCGACATCAGGGCTGACACGGTGGTTCTGTGCGCCGGAATGTGGTCACACGGGCTGGCCAGCGCCTGCGGGGTCGCAGTCCCGCTGCACGCCGCCGAGCATTTCTACATCGTGACCGAGCCCATCAAGGGTCTGCCAGGAAATCTGCCGGTGCTCCGCGTGACCGATGAGTGCGCCTATTACAAGGAAGATGCCGGCAAGCTGCTGGTGGGTTGCTTTGAGCCGGTCGCCAAACCCTGGGGAATGCGCGGTATCCCCGAGGACTTCAGCTTTGAGACCTTGCCCGAAGATTACGACCATTTCGAGCCGATCCTGAATGCCGCGGTCAAGCGGGTTCCGGTCCTGGCGGATGCCGGCATCCAGCTGTTCTTCAACGGCCCCGAAAGCTTCACGCCGGACGATCGCTTCTACATCGGGGAGGCTCCCGAGGTGCGCGATCTGTTCATTGCCACCGGCTTTAATTCGACCGGCATCGCCTCCAGCGGCGGGGCCGGCAAAGTCGTGGCACAGTGGATTCTCGACCGTCGGCCACCGATGGATCTGGCGGATGTCGATATCCGCCGCGTGATGCCGTTCCAGGCCAATCGCCGCTATCTGCATGATCGCACCGTCGAGACACTGGGTCTTCTGTACGCCATGCACTGGCCGTATTACCAATACCAGACCGCGCGCGGCGCGCGACGCACGCCCTTGCACGACCGCCTGGTAGCCGCCGGCGCCTGCATGGGCGAGACTGCGGGCTGGGAGCGGCCCAACTGGTTTGCACCCCCCGCTTCAACGCCTCAGTACGCCTACTCTTACGGGCGGCAGAACTGGTTCGATGCCTGCGGCAGCGAGTGTCTTGCGACGCGCGATGAGGTCGCGCTTTACGATCAGTGTTGTTTTGCCAAGTTTCTGGTGCAGGGGGCCGACGCCTGCGCCATCCTCAATCAGCTTTCGACTGCCGATGTCGATGTGGCGCCGGGGCGCATTGTCTACACCCAATGGCTCAACGAACGCGCGGGGATCGAGGCGGACCTTACGATCACGCGCCTCGGTGCGGATGAGTTCATGGTGGTGAGCTCGGCGATCTGTCAGACGCGGGATCTGGCCTGGCTGAGGCAGCATATCCAAGCGCGCGCCGGGGCGCGCTGCTCGGTCACGGATGTCACGGCGGGCATTGCCATGCTGGGCGTGATGGGGCCGCGCAGTCGTGAGCTGCTGCAGCGATTGTCGGGCGCCGATCTTTCAACTGCCGCGCATCCCTTTGGCCGGTCGCGCGAAATTGAGATTGGCTACGCCCGCGTCCGTGCCAGCCGCATCACCTACGTCGGCGAACTCGGCTGGGAACTGTATTTCCCGGCAGAGCATTGTCTCGACGTCTACGAGCAGTTGCTGAGGGCCGGCGCGCCGTTTGGACTCAAGCACGCGGGCTACCATGCCATGGCGGCTTGTCGCGTCGAGAAGGGCTATCGCCATTGGAGCCACGACATCGCAGACGAGGATACCCCGCTTGAGGCCGGTCTCGGTTTTACGGTGGCCTGGGAAAAGCCCGGCGGATTTCTGGGCCGCGAAGCCCTGTTGGCGCAGCGGGCGCGCGGCGCGCTGCCGAAGCGCCTGGTGCAGGTCATGCTGCAGGACTCCTCGACCGATGCGCCGCTTCTCTATCATGAAGAGCCCATTGTCAGGGACGGTCGCATCGTCGGCTCCATCAAATCCGGGGCCTGGGGTTTTCGGCTGCAGCGTTCGATCGGCATGGGTTACGTCAGCGCCGAGAGCGGGGTCACGAGCGATTGGCTGGCCACCGGCCAGTGGGAAGTCGAAGTGGCCTGCCGGCGGTGGCCCGCGCGCGTACAGCTCCAGCCCTGGTACGACCCCAAGAATGAGCGCATCAAGAGCTGAGCCGCTCGCCCGAATTCTGTGCTACCCCCCGGTGCGCAGATGCCCCGCGAAGGGGCGCCCCGTCGCGGTCGAGCGCACCTGCGCTTCAGCAAGGTAGTCCGAAGCGCCCATCTGCGCGCGATGTTCGATGACTGCGCTGTCCACGTGCGGGTCGGCGGCTCCCGCGCGGCGCGCGGCCTCGAGCGCAAGCTGCTCGGATATTTTTCGGGCGTAACCGATCGCCGGCTCCGAGGTTCCAAAATCGCGGCTTCCCGCGGGATCGTGGACGCGGAACACGCCGAATGCTGGCTGGTTGACCAGTATTTCTATGCTCTGGGAAACCACCCCGGCCACCGCGCCCACGGCGTTGCAGACCGCGGCGTGCGGCGGGATAGACAGCGTGGCGTTCAATCGGCGCGCAACCTCCGGGTAATACGCCCCTACGGGCGCGCCGATCGCGACCAGGGGCGTTGCGAGCGAGACCCCGGCGTGCACCAGTTTTGCAAAAGCTCGGCCGGCCACCACCTCATCGATGAGCCGGTCACCCAGTAGGCCCCACGATCCCCGCTGAGCCTCCATGCCCGGGTCGTGGGCCAGTGCGGTCGCAGCCACCATCCGGGCCGATTCGCGGATCACGTGTTCGACGGTGCGTTCGCAGAAGGTCTTCGCGTCCGCCGCGTCACTGGCACCGAGGATATTGCGCTCTTCCATCGCCAGCAGTCGCGCCCCCAGTTCCGAGGCCTCGGCGTTCCACCCTTGCTGCCTTCCCAGCGCGTGCAGCGCATCGGTCGGTGTGAATGCCCCCACGGTGGCAAGCCCTGCATCGGCGAGCCGTCGCAGTGCGGCGAGGCCCGGCGCGTTGCTCAGGAGTTGCGATACTCGTCGGGGTTGGTGGCTCAGCTCATTCCACACGCGCCTTTCGATGCCCGATAGGTGAGCCGGGGCATCGCGCCCGGGATTGCGCAGTGCAAATAACGTGGCGTGATCGGGAAGGTGCTGCAGCGTCACCAGCTTACGCAGCTCGATGAGCGCCGCGGGCGCCTGGTGCGCCAGCAAACAAAGCGGCATGGCTTTGCGCGGTCCCACCATAATGCGGCCATGGCGATTGACGGAAACCTGGCTGTCACCGCCCAAACCGGTGGTGCGCACGTCAACCGCTTCCACCATGGTTCTCCAGCCGCCGATCAGCGCGCCTTCGGCATTGATGGCGGGCCGCCCGGCCCGCACGACCGCGCAGTCGGTCGTCGTGCCGCCCATGTCGGTGACCAGAAAATCCTCGAACCCGGTCAAGAAGCC
The DNA here is from genome assembly GCA_963789365.1 of uncultured Gammaproteobacteria bacterium. GTDB lineage: Bacteria > Pseudomonadota > Gammaproteobacteria > Steroidobacterales > Steroidobacteraceae > FEN-1191. The sequence continues at coordinate 285,144 of CAWBKJ010000004.1, read as the reverse complement.
CGCACCCACGACGCTGGCCGCGGGCCCGGAGAGTATGGTTTCGACCGGATACTCGAGCGCCACCTCGGCCTTCATCAAGGAGCCGTCACCCTTGACAATCATGAGCGGCGCGTCGATGCGCTCCCCCTGGAGCACTGCCGTGAGCGCCTCGATCAGGTGTCGGATCTGCGGAGTTAATCGCGCATTGATCGCTGCGGTGAGCGCGCGCCGCGGGGCGTCGAGCTTGAAACTCAACTCATGGGCGCAGGTCACGGGCTTCGGGGACATGGTGCGGATCAGCTGCCGCGCGCGCAGTTCGTGTGCGGGATTGCGTACCGAGAAGCAGGCGGCGACCGCGTAGCCCTCGACCAGGGCCGAGCATTCGCTCACCGCCGCGGCCAGCCGCGGCTCGTCGAGCGCTTCGAGTTCTTCCCCGGTGGCGTCATGCCCGCCGCGAACCATGATCACTGGCCCGGCGTTGTCACGCTGCAGCCCGGAGCGTGCCCGCATGCCCTCGTCAAAACCGATCAATATCGTGGCCACCGGGCTGAAGCGATTCTCGACCACGGCATTGGTGGCGAGTGTCGTGGAGACAGACACGAGCTGGACGTGTTCTCGCGTGGCCGTGCCGGGCAGTTCTTTTAGGACTGCGCCGATCGCCTCGCGGACGCCGACGGTGAGATCCCAGTGAGTGGTCAGCGCCTTGGCACTTGCCACGACGCGCCGCCCGCCCGCGAGCAACACTGCATCGGTGTAGGTGCCACCGGTATCGAGGCCGAGCCACAACGCTTCTTCGCCAGCACCGTCGGTCGCAGATGACCTCTTCAATGACCCCCCGTAACCGCTAGTTCCACTTGACGGTACTTTAAGCCCGATCCATCCTCAACTGGAAAATGTCGTAGCATAGGTCCATGAAAAACACCGGTCGTTTCTACATCAATGGGACCTGGGTCGAACCGCTCAGCAAGGCGACGCAGGCGGTAATCAATCCGGCCACGGAGAGCGCCATTGCCACCATCGCCATGGGCAATGCAGACGACGCAGCGCGCGCGATTGGCGCGGCGCGGTCGGCTTTCCCGGCCTTCGCGCAAACCTCCAAGGAGCAGCGCCTGGCGCTGCTCAAGCGCATGCTGGTCCTTTATAACGAGCGTGCCGAGGAACTGGCGCAGGTGGTCTCCGATGAAATGGGCGCGCCCATCCAGTTCGCGCGCGACGCGCAGATCTGGGCGGGACGCGCTCACCTTGAGTCCACCATCGCCGCCCTCGAGGCGTTCGAATTCGAGCAGCAGCGCGGCAAGACGCGCATCATCCGCGAAGCCATCGGCGTCGTGGGCCTCATCACGCCCTGGAACTGGCCGCTCAACCAGATCGTGACCAAGGTGGCCCCGGCGATCGCCGCGGGCTGCACGATGGTGCTCAAGCCCAGCGAGATCGCGCCACTCAATGGCATCATCTTCGCGGAAATCGTGCACGCTGCGGGTGTGCCGCCCGGGGTCTTCAATCTCGTCAACGGCGACGGCCTGAGCGTCGGCCAGGCGCTCGCGACCAGCCCCGATGTCGACATGGTCTCCTTTACCGGCTCGACCCGGGCCGGCGTGATGGTCGCCAAGAGCGCGGCCGACACGGTCAAACGTGTGACCCAGGAGCTCGGCGGCAAGTCCGCCAACATCATCCTCCCCGACGCGGACCTGCGTGCGGCCGTGACGCAAGGCGTGGCCGCCTGTTTCAGCAACAGCGGCCAGTCCTGCGACGCACCTACGCGCATGCTGGTCCCCAAGGCTCAGCTGCAGGAGGCCCTCGAATTTGCCAAGCAGGCGGCAGAAGCCCATACCGTGGGCGATCCACGCGGTCAGGACATTCAGCTGGGGCCCGTGGTCAGCGAGACGCAGTACAACAAGATTCAAAAGCTCATCCAATCCGGCATCAGCGAGGGAGCCGCCCTGGTGACCGGCGGACTGGGGAGAGCGAACGGGCTGCAGCGCGGCTACTTTGCGCGGCCCACCGTATTTGGGCCGGTGCGGCCCGGCATGACCATCGCGCGCGAGGAAATCTTCGGTCCGGTGCTCTCGATCATCCCCTACGAATCGGAGCAGCAGGCGGTCGAAATAGCCAACGACACCGTCTATGGCCTGGCCGCCTACGTGCAGTCGGGCAGTCCCGAGCACGCGCGCCAAGTGGCCCGGCAGCTGCGGGCCGGGCAAATCAACGTGAATTATCCCGACTGGGATACGACCGCGCCCTTTGGCGGCTATAAGCAATCAGGTAACGGGCGCGAATACGCGGACTGGGGCATCGGCGATTTCCTCGAGCTCAAGGCTGTGGTGGGTTTTGGCTAGATATTCCTGGCGCTGACTTCGTAGCCCTCCGCTTCGGGCTCATCATCGATCATTTCCGCAGGAAATCCGGTGCCGAGCACCCGCACGCTGCAGGCTTCTTCCATGCGCCGGATGATGTTGGGCGAGTGCTCGCGCGCGCCGTAGCGCTGCATCCCATCCTTGAAGATATTCAACACCAGCGGTGATATTTCCAACGGGACCCGTAATTCCTGCGCCCATCGGTCGAACAGCCCCACGTCCTTGATGACCAGATCCATCGTGAAGCCGATGTCGCGGCTGCCGTTGAGGATGACCTGCGATTCGGTCTCGTGGACGAAGGAATTTCCGGAGGAAATCCGGATCGCCTCATAAGCGGTGTTCATGTCCATCCCGGCGACCTTGCACACCGTGAGGGCCTCGGCGAGCGCACACAGGTGCACCGTGCACAGGTAGTTGGTGACCACCTTCAGGGCGGATGCGGAACCGATCGGGCCGGTGTGAAGGATCTGCCGGCCCAGGATTTTCAGCACCGGCAGCACCCTCTCAAAGGCCTGACGGCTCCCCCCTGAAAAAATCGAGATATTTCCGGTCGCGGCGCGATGGCAGCCCCCTGACACTGGGCAATCCATCGCCAGTCCGCCGCGGGCCGCCACCAGAGCGCCCAGCCGAATGACTTCGGCCTGATCGGTGGTGCTCATCTCCAGCCAGATCATCCCGGGCTTGAGGCCCGCGAGCACTCCGTCCGCGCTTTCCAGAACGGCCGCGGAGGCAGCCGGCGAGGGCAGGCAGGTGATGAGCAGGTCCACCTCTTCGGCCATCTCGCGGGGCGAGGCCGCGCTGCGCGCCCCGCGCGCCACGAAAGCTTCCACCAGACCCTCGTTGAGGTCACGCACGATCAGCGGCAGGCCGTGGCGCAACAGGCTCCCGGCGAGCTTGCCCCCAACGTTGCCGAGCCCGATAAATCCAATCCTTAGAGAGTCCACAATTTACCTCGCGATCGCCATCCGTAGCCCGCCCCGATGGGCGGGCCGGCCATGGCAGTGTACACAGCTCCGCCCGCAACGATCCTCGAGGACGAGTCCCGCGCCGAGTCCATCGAAAAAAGGAATGTAGCGCCGCCGCCGCATCTGAAATCGCCTCGCGGCGGTCAGCCCAGGCCGTTAGATCGAACAGCGCACGGCATTTCAGGCAATATCGGCGTCAACAGCCTTGCCGGACATCTTATCCATGAACCAGGCGGAAGCGTTTGCACCAACGGGGACCGTGGCGGCGGCGCCATCGCTCGCCGCACGCTGGTATGTGCTGATTCTCATGTGCGCCGTGTACACGCTGAGCATTACCGACCGTTACATGGTGACGCAGGTCCTTGAGCCTATCCGGGTGGAGCTGCACCTGACGGCCGGTGGCGTGGGAGCGCTCACGGGCCTGTGGCTCGGAATGTTCTACATCACCATGGGTTTTCCGATCTCCTGGCTGATCGATCGCGGCAACCGGCGCAATATTGTCGCCGCCTCAATCGTTGGCTGGTCGGTCATGACGATGTGCACCGGCCTGTCGCGCAATTACTGGCAGCTGCTGGTCTCGCGCATCGGCATCGGGGTGGGCGAGGCGGGCGGCACGCCCGGCGCAAACTCGTTGATCTCGGACTATTTCCCGGTGGTACGCCGGCCCATGGCCCTGACCGTATTCTCGCTGGGTGCGCCTATCGGGGCTTATTTTGCCTCCGACACGACCGGAGCGATCGCCGATCTTCACGGCTGGCGGGCCCCGTTCCTGTGGCTCGGGGTGCCGGGCCTGCTGGTGGGCTCGTTGATTTACTTCACGGTGCGCGAACCACGGCGCGGCAACCTCGATGCGCACATCACCGAGCACAAGCCCTCATTCATGGATGCGCTTCGCTATCTGTGGTCGCAGCGTTCCGCGGTTCACGTGATGGCGGCCAGCGCACTGACGGCGCTTTGGGGATGGGGCCTGATGTACTGGACGCCGATGTTTCTCAACCAGTATTACGGGCTGTCGGCCGGTCAGGCCGGGGCGATCACCGGAAAGATTCACCTGTTTGGCGGCGGTGCCGCGACGATTTTCACGGGCTGGTTGCTGACCCGTCCATCGATGGCCGACCCGCGGCGCATCGTGCGCCTGATGGGCTGGTGGATCGGTGCGGCAAGCGCCGTGTCGCTCGTGATCTACACCACGCATTCGCTGCCCTTGGTGCGTGTGCTGTTCTGGTTCTTCATCCCCTCGATCTACTTCTATATTGGCCCGTGTTTCGGATTGCTGCTCAATCTGGCCGAGCCACGCATGCGCGCCGTGTTCTGCGCCGCCACGTTGTTTGCGGCCAATTTTCTCAACCTGATTGTCGCCCCGGTGGGGGTGGGCACGTTGAGCGATTGGCTCGGGCCCGGACATGTCGAGAATGCCGAATCGCTCCGTCTGGCCATGCTGGTCCTGGTGCCGACCGGATTTTGGGCCACGTTCCATTATTTCTGGTCGGTGCGCGGCATCGTGGCCGACCAGGAGCGGGCTACCGGCGTGCCGCTAGCGCGTGCTTCAATTCAAGTTTAGGGTCCACCATCCTTCCGGTGCCGGCGTGCGGCGCTGCGAGCCGATGTCATGACCGTGCTCGGCGCGCCCTGGCCGCGGGTGGCTGCCGTTACCGGGCCTCGCGCCGGCGTTGCGCGCCTGTGTTCACGCTCTCGAGCAGCGGCTCACCAGTGGAAGGCGACTCCCAGCATTGGGCCGTTGAGACTCATGGAGTCAATTTTCGAATCGGATTTGAATTGGTAATCGAGATAGCGCCAGCCACCAATGATCTCGCCCCAGTTAAATGCATAGCCGATGCCGGTGGCCGCTTGCCAAGTCAGGTCGGAATTTCCGGTCCCTACATCACCGTAGTAGGGTACGAACCACTTCAAGTCCCGCCCGAAAGCGAGGCGGCCTTTGAGTCCGACAACCCCATCCGTGAAATGGTCCTTGGCCGATTGCTCCCCTGCGCGTCCCGGCAGGGCGATTGGCCCGATATTGCCATTGAGCGTCCATTGCAGTGACTGCTTGAGATCGAGCAATCGCGCGCCGGCGAGCACGTCCAATTTGACCGCTTGTGTGTTTACAGGCCGGTATGTGGCCGCCAGCGTCCAAACGGTACTCTTCATGTCGAAATTTGCACTTGCCGAGACGTCCGCCGGCAAGCCGGCATTGCCAATCGTAAAGTTGTGGAACCTGGAATTGAACTGGCCGACATTCATGTACATGACGTCGGTAAACCCGCCCCAGCTGCCCTTGCGTACCTCGAAGGCCCCTATCATGCCGAACTTGAGGTTGTTGTAGATATCGCTGGCATTCACAGAGATGTCGGAAGACTGTCCGTTGGGAAATGTCACCTTGCTGTTGATATCCGGATAATAGGCGTAAATGAAGGCGCTGAACTGCCACGCATCCGGGCGGCTGACATCGACAGCGACGGCCTCCGCGGCCGAGGCGGTGAAGGGTATCGCCAACGACGCGCAAAGCGCCGTGGCCGTCAGGGGGATTATGCGCTTCATAAATTCCTCGATAGGCTGATGAAGAACTAGTCGGGATGCGGCTGGTCGAGTGACTGGGAGCTATTGCACGAGCGGGGATTCACGCCGAGCGCGGCGATTGCCGCCATCGCGGGGTAGCTGCTCGTTCCAGGACTTCGCGCTGACCGCATGAGGAAACGGCCCAGTGTTGGATGGCTCTAAAACAGACGGATGATTAACTTAGCGTAGCAAGACGGTACCTGCCTCACGGCGATGTCGATTGGCCATTGATGCCGACCGGTGCGGCGCGGCAGTCTGGCCTAAAAACCTTAGTAACCTTGTCTGTAATGTTTTCTCCGCAAGGAACCCGGGTGCACTCAACTAGAATCGCAGTTGCTGCGCACACTGTGGTCCGGGCAGGGAACGCGGCCTGCGCCGGATTGGCTACTTGGCCGTCGCATCCTCGCGCGCGCGACGAGCGATAGAGTCCATGCAGTCGATCTGTTTGTCCGCCGGCCCTTGAACATTGTCCAGGCGGCACCTCAGACGTGCGCCGTACTCGTCCATATTGAGCTTGATCTTGTCGAAGTCCATACGAATGGGCTTGTCGCCACCGCCTCGCACTCCCACGTACTGTGCGAACACCTCGTTCGTTGCGCTATCGGTGATTTCGGATTGAAATACCATCTTCAAGATGTCGAACTCTTGCGAGAAATCCTTAAGCGCATCCACTCCAAGCTTCACCACCGCGCCCACGGGCGTGTAGGCGAGGAGACCGCGTTTCTTCTTCACCAACTGAAGGTCGGTAAGCGCCATGCGCAGATACAGCACGCCCGGCCCGGGTTGCTCGACGACATTGTAATGGCCCGCCTTTAGACGATCGCTCATCGCGGCGCGCATGCCGTTGGCGATGGCCAGCAGATTTTCCGGCTTGGCGCCCTTATACGGTGAATCGGGACTCATCAGGATCACCGGTTGATCCACCATCACGGCGTTGTACTTCGCTTCACCCGATACGGCGCGCGGTGCGATAAAGGCAAAATCCGTGCCTTCGCCGCTTTGCCGCGACACCAAGCGGCTGTAGTCCGTCAGAAAGGACTTGTCGAAACTGACGTCCTGGGCCGCAGCGAACTGAGAAACGCCCATCGCCACAGCCAGCGCGCTGAGGCTGGCCAGAGTACGGATTCTGTTCATGAGGAAACTCCAACGGCGGCCGATTATTGTGGTGCACGTCACGGATGGAATCCCGGCGATTATCTTCGGAAGCCAATCGAAAATCAATTGTTGCAACCGGCGCTGGCTTGAGACTGGCAACGAATCCTCATCGGCCAACCGCGATCATGAGCGACACGCCAACGCACTGTTGGCTCGTATTTCGCGACGTTGCGCTGCGGTCAATGCCGGTGCCCTTCACGGAGTCCCGGACCGCGGAAAGTGACGACTCGGCGCAATTTATTACGTGATTTTAACCTTGTGTTCCGGACCCAGTGGGCCACCTTCAGCCTGGCCTGGCGATCGCGGCCCACGCCCCTCGGGGGCCAGCGTGGCCCCAGTCGCGCATCACGCGAGAATCCGGCCACCGTCGCATGGTGCGGCACGCGATCATTCCTCATCGCCAGCCCGAGGATGCGGCAGATCGCGTGCCCGCCCACATGCTCCGCTTTCCCCCACGCGCCGAATTGACAGTGGTGTGACCTGAAGTCCTCATATGCCGTTCGGCGCGCACAGCCAACAAGCTATGCCATGGCCCGGCCGCTGCTGCGCCGTGGCATGGATCCGGGAGCGATAGTATAGTGCCGCCCGCAAATCCGAGCCTGTGCGCCACAAAATTCAGCCGCTCGCGAAGCGGGCGATTGGGGAAACGGATCCTAAGGGGGGACGTCGGTCGTGCTGTCTGAACGCGACACACCGTGGCAATCACCCGCCCGATCGCGGGCGCTGACGCTCCTCCTGCTTGGCGGCATGGGCACGATGTCCAGCCCCCCGACGATAGCTGGCGCTGAGGCTGATCCGACCACCGACTCTGAAACCGGGCTGGCCAAGAAGCTCGCGAACCCGGTCGCCGCGCTGATCAGAGGACCATAAAAATGCACAGTACCCTAATCGCCCTCCTTGTTTTCGGGTGGGTATGCGCCGGTCTGATGTTTGGCATCTACATCCGCCGGGTGCTCCCGAAGGAGCACCTGCGCGATGATACGAGACATGTCATCCAGCTGAGTATGGGTCTGATTGGAAGCCTGACCGCTTTGCTACTGGCCATGGTGACCACTTCCGCTAAGGAGAGTTTCGATTTCGAGGCCAGCCAACTCAAGCAGACGGCAGTCAACGTCCTGATGCTCGATCGGCTGCTCGCCGACTTTGGACCCGAAACGGGCCCGATACGGGCGGCTTTGCGGGCTACACTGGCGCGACGCATAGAGCTGACGTGGCCGGACGCCAGAAAGGATGCGGTCGTGCTGCAGTCCGCGGAAACCGAATCCGCGGCCTACGGGCTGATCGAGCGAATCCGGCAGCTTGCACCCCAGAATGATTTCCAGCGCAGCCTCCAGGCCCAGGCTTTGCAGCTCACTGATCAGTTGGTGACGGCGCGCTGGACCATGCTGGAGGAAACGGATGCCTCGGTTCCGGGGCCGTTTCTGGTGATCGTGGTGTGCTGGTTGAGCTTGATTTTCTCCAGCTTCGGGCTGTTTGCGCCGGCAAATCGCACAGCCACGACGGTGCTGCTGATCTGCGCGCTCTCGGTCGCCGCATCGGTATTCCTGATTCTGGAGCTGGCAACCCCGTTCAGCGGCCTGATCAAGGTGTCGGGAGCGCCGCTCAACTACGCGCTGGCGCAGTTGGGTCGATAGTTCGCCGGACGGGCTGAATGCGCGAGTCTCCTGTTCTGCGAATCGCGGGGGCCAATTCGGCCGCCACCGTGTCGCTGGCCGATGCAGAGGTCCGGAAATGATACTCAGGGACATCAAGACTTTCGTGGTGGGCAATCCGCCACCCAACTACGGTGGGCGCTATTTCGTGTTCGTGAAGTTGATCACCGACCACAACGTCGAGGGGCTCGGCGAAGCGTACTGCGTACCCTTCCACCCCGATCTGGTCGCCAAGATGATCGAGGATGTGTTCGAGCGCTACCTGCGCGGGGAAGATCCGCACAATATCGAAAAACTGTGGCGCCGGGTCTATTCGGCGGGCTATAGCCAGCATCCGGACCTGTCGCTGATGGGAGTGTTGAGTGCTCTGGAGATGGCCTGCTGGGATATTGTCGGCAAGGAGGCCGGGCAACCGATCTACAACCTGCTCGGCGGGCGAGTGCACGAGCGCTTGCGCACGTACACTTACATCTACGCCCGGCCGGGCGATGCGACCGACGTGTATCAGGATCCAGACCTCGCGGCCGCACGCGCGCACGAGTACCTGCGCCAGGGATTTACGGCACTCAAATTCGATCCGGTGGGACCTTATTCGGCGTTCGACGGCCGCCAGCTCTCGCTCGGGGCGCTCGAACTCTCGGAGCGCTTTGCGCGCCAGCTGCGCGAGGCGGTGGGCAACAAGGCAGACCTGCTGTTCGGCACCCACGGGCAGATGACGGCCGCCGGCGCCATTCGCCTGGCGCACCGACTGGAACCCTATGACCCCTTGTGGTTGGAAGAGCCGGTACCCCCGGATGCGCCCGAGGAGATGGCCAAGGTGGCGCGTGCGACACGCATTCCCATCGCCGCCGGCGAACGCCTGGCCACGAAATATGACTTCGCCCGGCTGCTGCAGGCGGGCGCCGCGGCCATCCTGCAAATGAATCTCGGACGAGTAGGGGGGATACTGGAAGCCAAGAAGATCGCCGGGATGGCCGAAGTGCATCACGTGCAACTGGCGCCCCATCTGTACTGCGGACCGGTGGTCGGCGCGGCCAACATCCAGCTGGCCACCTGCAGTCCCAATTTTCTGATTCTCGAGGGTATAGAGCGATGGGACGGCTTTCATGCCGAGCTCCTGCGCAAGCCCATCAACTGGCGCGAAGGTTTTGTCATCCCGCCCGCCGAGCCGGGGCTCGGCGTCGAACTGAACGAAGCGGTGGCATTGGCGCACCCGTACGCGGACTCGAAGCTGCACCTGGATATGGTCGGGTACCCCGTCATCTAGGGCGCAGATTCCATTGAAGACAGTCGACTACATCATCGTCGGAGCGGGCACGGCCGGTTGCGTGCTCGCCGATCGCCTCAGCGCCAATGGAACGCGCCACGTCCTGGTGCTGGAGGCGGGCGGCACGGACCGACGCTTCTGGATCCGTGTGCCGATCGGGTACGGGCGCACCTTCAATAACCCTGAAGTCAACTGGATGTACGAAGCCGAGCCCGAACCGGCCCTGGGTGGGGTACGCAGCTTCTGGCCACGCGGCAAGGTGCTGGGCGGGTCAGGTTCGATCAACGCCATGGTCTACGCGCGCGGCCTGCCCAGCGACTTTGACGACTGGCGCAACCTCGGTAACCACGGCTGGGGCTGGAGCGATGTCCTGCCGCATTATCAGGCGATCGAGCGGCGCACCGGTGGCCCGCTCTCGATCACGGACGTGTCGCAGGCGGCCCATCCCCTGTGCCGCGCCTATGTCGACGCCTGCGCCACGCTGGGTCTGAAGTTCACGGCGGATTTTAACGGCCCGAGCCCCGAGGGCGTCGGCATCTACCAGATCACGACGCGCCGCGGATTCCGCGAATCGACCGCCACGGCCTTCCTGCGTCCGGCGCTCGGGCGCGGCAACCTGCAAGTGCAGCTCGGCGCCCACGCGCAGCGCATCAATTTTCTGGGCCGCCGCGCCGTGGGTGTGACCTATCTGCGGGCGGGCCGCAGCGTAACGGCGCACGCCGCCCGCGCGGTGTTACTTGCCGCCGGCAGCGTCAATTCCCCGCAGCTCCTGCAACTCTCAGGGGTCGGACCGGGGGAACTGCTGCAACAGCTCGGGATTGCGCCAGTATTGAACCTCCCGGCCGTAGGCCGGAATCTGCAAGACCACCTCGGAATTAACTACGTCTACCGCTCGCGCGTGCCGACGCTCAACAACGCGCTCTACCCGTGGTGGGGAAAAATCAGCGCCGGAGTTCGCTACCTGTCGACGCGCAGCGGACCGCTGTCGATGAGCGTCAATCAGGGCGGCGGTTTCGTGCGCAGCAGTCCGCAATTGCGGGCCCCGGACTTGCAGCTGTACTTCAACCCGGCCAGCTACACCGGCACGCGCGAACGCACGCGTCGTCTCATGAATCCTGATTCCTTTCCCGGTTTCATTACCTCATTCAATTCCTGCCGGCCCACCAGCCGCGGGCACCTCGCCATCCGCTCGGCCGACCCCCAGGTGGCGCCGGCCATTTATCCCAACTACCTGTCGACCGACCAGGACCTGCGCGACGTGCTTGCCGGGGCGCGTTTTCTTCGGCGCCTCGCGGCGGCGCCTCCGCTGGCGGCCCTGATCGAGAGTGAGACGCTGCCCGGTCCCGAGAAGACCACCGATGAGGCGCTGCTGCAGGATTTCCGCGCGCGGGCCGGATCCGTCTTTCATCCTGTGAGTACCTGCATGATGGGACCGGATCCGGTGCTCGCCGTAGTCGACGACCGACTGCGAGTCCATGGTCTCGAGGGACTGCGCGTCATGGACGCCTCGATTTTCCCGACCATCACCTCGGGAAACACCAATGCTCCCACGGCGATGATCGCCCACAAGGGCGCCGCCATGCTGCTGGCCGACGACCCTTAAGTGACTCACTACTTATACAAGGCGATGCCTATGCGCCCACCCTATCGACCCAGGCTTCTGCGAATACTGACGCTGTTGGCGTGTGTGAGCCTGCTGGGAGGCGCCGCACGTTCTACCCGGGCCGATGAGCCCCCAAGCCGGCCGGCGATCGACTCCCCCGAGTTGGCCGCGCTCGGTCGCTTTGCGGTCGGGGTGCGAACCCTGACCCTCGTGGAGCATGGCGCCGTGGACGTTCTCGCGCCCGGCAAGGATCGGCCCGTGGTGGTGGACCTGTGGTATCCGGCCAGCCTTCACGCGGGCGCTCATGCGGAGGTGTACAGCGCAAGCCTGCAATCCGAGCCGCCCAATCCCAAGCCCCCGGTACGCTTCACCATGCCGGGTTTGGCGGTGCGCGATGCGCCCGCCCTGGCGGGACCTTTTCCCTTGGTGGTGGTCTCGCACGGTCGGAGCAACGTCACCGTCGCCCTGAGCTGGCTGACCGAGAATCTGGCCTCCAAGGGCTATGTCGTGGCCGCCATCCGGCACGAGGATCGATCGCGTACGGATCCTGCCGAGATCCCCGAAATGCTGCTGCGACGACCGCTCGATATCGCCTTTGTGACTCGCACGCTGCAGGCTTCCTTGGCACACGAAGGGCTCATCGATCCCGCACGCACGGCACTGATCGGCTATTCGATGGGCGGCTACGGCGTGCTCTGCGGTGCCGGGGCGAGCCTTGATCCGCAAAGCGCAGCCCTCAAGCTGATACCCGGCGCCCTGATGGCGCCCTTTGCGAGCGGCGGCGCCGAACAGAAATCGATCCAGGTGCAAAACCTCAAGGCCGTAGTCGCAATCGCGCCCTGGGGTGGATCAGTGGCCGTGTGGGGATCGGCCGGACTGGCTGGCATCAGCGCACCGCTCCTTTTGATCGCAGGCGACCACGATCACTCCGTGGACTATGGGAGCGGTGCGCGCGCCATACTGGAGGCCGCCACAGGAGCGCATCGCTACCTGCTGACCTACCAGGGAGCGGGCCACGCGCTGGGCTTTGGGCCTGCGCCCGCCGAGATGCGCCACGGCGTCTGGGACATCAGCTGGTTCGAGGACCCGGTGTGGCGGAAGGACCGCATCATCGGCATCAATCTGCACATGATCACGGCGTTTCTCGATCGCTTCGTCAAGGGCGACGAGACTCGCGCAGCCTACCTCGACGTGCCGGTGCAAGACTCGAGCACCGGGCACTGGGAGGCGCCGCCGGGCACGGCGTTTGACGCCATCAGCCCGGGCACGGCGGGCGTCACCCTGTGGAAAGGATTTCAGCGTGACTACGCGGAGGGACTCGAGCTCCTGCAGCGCGCGCCGAACCGGCCCGCCCAACCCTAGCTCGCCACCGTGAATCGCATCTGCTTGCTGGATGGGGGCACGGGGCGCGAGTTGCTGCGGATCGGTGCGCCCTTTGGCCAGCCCGAATGGTCGGCCAGGGCACTCATGCTGGCTCCTCAATTCGTGACGCGCGTGCATGAGTCGTTTGTGGCCGCAGGTGCGGATGTCATCACGACCAACAGCTATGCCGTGGTGCCCTTCCACCTGGGGCAGGCGCGCTTTGCCTCCCAGGGACACGCCCTCGCGGCATTATCGGGGCAACTGGCGCGGGCGGTGGCCGACGCCGCCCCACGCCCCGTTGCCGTCGCCGCCTGCCTGCCGCCGCCGTGCGGTTCCTACAAGGCGGAGCGCTTCGATGCCGCCGCGGCCCGCCCGATCCTTGCGACCTTGGTCGATGCGCTCAGAGCGTCGGCCGATCATTGGCTCGCCGAGACTTTGAGCGCGCGGGTGGAAGCGGAGTTGGTGCGGGAGGTGCTGGGCGCCGACGAGAAGCCCCTGTGGCTCTCGTTCACGCTGGCCGATGGCGAGGGGCAGGGCGCCGGCCCGCGACTGCGATCGGGCGAGGGCGTGGCCGAGGCGGTGGGCACGGCTGCGCGCCTGCGCGCCGCTGCCGTGCTCTTCAACTGCAGCCGTCCGGAGGTCATGGGGGCGGCCGTGAGCGAGGCGCTGGGGGTACGAAGCGCCCTGGGCGGCGCGGCCCACGGCATGCGGATCGGCGTGTATGCCAATGCCTTCGTGCCGGCCGAGCAGCCCATCGAGGCGAATGCCGGCCTCACCGATTTGCGCCACGACGTCACACCACAGGCCTACCTGCAATGGGCACATGATTGGGTCGCGCGCGGTGCGCAAATCATCGGCGGTTGTTGCGGGGTGGGCCCGGAGCATATCGAAGCGCTGAGGAGCCTCAATGCCAGCTAATTTTCTGATCCTGATGGCCGACCAGCTCACGGCCGGAGCGCTCAGTGCCTACGGGGGACGGGCGCTCACCCCGCACATCGACACGCTGGCCGAGCGTGGCGTCGTATTCGAATCCTTCTACTGCAACAGCCCGCTGTGCGGGCCATCGCGCCTGTCCATGCTCGCCGGGCAGCTGCCCTCGAGGATCGGCGCCTACGACAACGCCGCCGGCTTCTCCGCGCAGACGCCCACCTTGGCCCATTACCTGCGCCGTGCCGGCTATCAGACCGCGCTCAGCGGCAAGATGCACTTTTGCGGCCCCGATCAGTTGCACGGTTTTGAGGAGCGGTTGACGACCGACATCTACCCCGCTGATTTTGGCTGGACGCCCGACTGGACGCGCTTTGAGGAACGCCCCTCCTGGTACCACACCATGGACTCGGTCACGCAGGCAGGACCCTGCGTGCGCACCAACCAGATCGACTTCGACGACGAAGTCGTCTACGCGGCGCGTCAGAAGCTCTTTGACATTGCGCGCGCCAGGGACTCGCGGCCGTTTTGCCTGGTGGTCTCCATGACCCATCCGCACGATCCCTACGCGATCCCGCAGAACTACTGGGATCGCTACCGTCACAGCGACGTGGAGATGCCGCAGGTTGCGGCCTCCGCGGTGGCCGATGACCCGCATTCGCGCCGCCTCCGGCACGTGATCGGGCTCGATCTGCAGCAGCCCAGCGACCGGCAGATCCTCGCCGCGCGACGCGCCTACCTCGGTGCGGTTTCCTACATTGACGATCAGGTGGGCACGCTACTCGGCGCACTTAAGGACTCGCGTCTGGATGCCAACACGATCGTCATCCTGCTGGCCGACCACGGGGACATGCTGGGCGAGCGCGGCCTCTGGTACAAGATGAACTTCTTCGAGCCGGCCTGCCGGATTCCCTTCATCGTGTGTGCGCCGGGCCACTTATCGGCGCGGCGCGTCAGCGCACACGCCTCGCTCCTGGACGTGCTCCCGACCCTGGTCGAGCTGGGCCAGGACGGCCGTGCCACCGATTACGCCGCGCCCCTCGATGGTCGCAGCCTGCTCGCCTGCCTCAGCGGCCGCGCGCCTGGTGCGCAGGACCGGCCGGAAGAGGTCGTCGGTGAGTACCTGGCCGAGGGAGCCATCGCACCGATTGTGATGATCCGGCGCGGACGCCACAAATTTGTGCACTCTCCGGTCGATCCGGACCAGCTGTACGATCTTGCAACCGACCCGCTCGAGCAGCTCAACCTCGCCGGCGCCGTGGACCAGGCGGCGAGGGTGGCGGAGTTTCGCGATGAAGTGAGCCGCCGCTGGTCTCTTGCGGCCGTCCACGAGCAGGTGCTCGCCAGCCAGCGCCGGCGCCACCTGGTCGACGGCGCCCTGCGGATGGGGCGCTATACCCCCTGGGATTTTCAGCCGCAGCGCGAGGCGAGCCGCATGTACGTGCGTAACGATCAGGACCTCAACGATACCGAAGTACGGGCCCGCTTCCCGCCTCCCGCCGCAAGCGACTAGCTCAGGCGGGTCGCGGAGCGCTGTCGCCGGCAACAGCGCCGGTGCCCGGCGGAGCCGGAGGGCTCAAGACTCGCAGCGGGCCGATGTGCGTCTCGTAATTTCGCCAGCGCCCCACAGAGCGCCGGCTCATTTTCTGGCGCACCTGCCACTTACTGGCCGTGATGACCACCCGTTCGGTCTGGTGAAAGTCCAGGCATCGTGGGTCCCAGGGAAGCCCGACAAAATCCAGCATGCGCCGAGCCCAGATCTCGGGCTCATCCACCAGGGCCTCGTAGGGGACCTCCAGCAACGTCGTGGCCGGCAATACGCTGCGCCAATGGCTCATCACGCGCAAGTATTCGCCGTAGAAATGGGCCAGGTCCGCCAGATCGTGGGCATAAGCGCCGATGTTGAAAAAATTCTGAAAGTAGATCGACAGACAGGTGTCGAAGGGATGGCGTTGCATGTGAATTATTCGGGCCCGCGGATGGGCGGCGTGCAGCAGACCGCAGTACCAGAAGTTGGCCGGCATTTTGTCGATCACCCGGGTCGCACGGCCCCCCAGCTTCTGCAATCGCTCCAGGTAATCGTGCGCCAGGCCGGGAATGCGTTCCAAGGCATCCTGATGGTTCACTTCGGCCTGCCTGAAGGCCTCGTAGGCGCCATTCCAATACATCAGCTCGCCGGCGCCGTAGACCCAGGGGTGCGAGGCCAGGATCTGCTCGGCGAGTGAGGTGCCCGATCGCGGCATGCCCACGATGTACACCGGCAGATCTGACGCGCTTGCCGGGCTGCCGGCCTGGCGCACGAACGCCACATCGAAACTGCGGATGATCTGGTCGACCCGCAGTGTTAGCTGGCCGCGGTCGTAGCTCGGGGTCAAGCGCTTGCTCGAGCGGTTGGCTTGCGTGTAGCGATCAAAGGCGAGCTCGTACTGACCGATATCGTCGTAGTACTTGCCGAGTGCGTAGTTCAGACCAATGGCATGGGCCAGTGGCAATGGCTGCGCCGCCAGAGACTTCGCGCCCTCGAGCCATATCGCGTCATCGAGGGTCATTCGGCGGTGCGTCGCGACACTGGAATAGGCGGGGGCATAGTTCGGATTGAGCTCGATGGCCCGCTGGAATTGCACTTCCGCCTCAGTAAATTGACCTCGGTCCGCCCGCAACTCACCGAGCAGACTCACCGCCTCGACGTAGTTTGGATCGACGGCGAGCGCCGCCTGGCAACTGGATTCCGCTTCCTCTGCTCGACGCTGCTGCCGAAACGCCAGCGCCAAGCCCAGGTGCGCCGGGGTGTAGTTTGGCTCTAGGGCCAGCGCCTGATTGAAACTCGCCACCGCCTCATCGACGCGGTGGATCTCAAACAGTACCGCTCCCAGGTTGCCGTGGCTCTCGACGCGATGCGGATCGAGCGCGATGGCCCGATGGAAGAGGGGTACGGCCGAGCGACGGTCGCCCAAGTCCCGCAGCACATTGCCCAGGCCATTGAGTGCATCGACGAGAGCGGGATCTTTGCCCAGCGCTCGGCGGTAGCTGCTCACCGCCTCCTCACGCCGTCCCAGCGCCGATTGCGCAGATCCGAGGTTGCACAGTATCTGCGCGTCGTCCGGCTTGATTGCCAGAGCCCGCTGGTACCAGTGTTCGGCGTTCTGATACTGCCGCAATTCGAGATAGGCGTTTCCGAGGTTATTGTGGGCTTCCGCATCGCGTGGATCGAGTTGCAGCGCCCGCTGGTAGAGGGGCACCGAATCTGCCGGTCGTTCGAGTTTGCGCAGAGCATTGGCCGCGTCGAGGAGGGTGCTCGCCTCGGCAGGCTGCAGGGCCATCGCCCGTTGCAGGCTCAGCAGGGCCTCGGCCCAGTGCCCACGGTCGTAGAGTGCGGCACCCAGGTTGCGATGCGCTTCGCCATCCTCGGGCATCAGTTCAGTGGTATTTCTCAGCGCCTGTAGCGCGTCCTTGCCCTGCCGGACAAGCGCCACGCTGAGGATCTTCCAGAGTATTCCCGTCGTGGGATGTCGCTCGAGGAGGGCACGACTCTGCTCTTCCGCCTCGCTCAGACGGTCCGCATTGACCAGCGCCACCAGAGCTCCGATCTCAAGCGGACTGAGCGTGCTTGACCTAGGCATCGCGATAGCGGGTCAGCGCATCGCCCAGGGCGCTCTTGAGCTCGCCCAGCCAGGGCTCGAAATTTTTCCACTGTTCGAGGCCCTCCCGATAGATGGGCATGCGCACTTGCTCG
Source organism: uncultured Gammaproteobacteria bacterium (assembly GCA_963789365.1). Taxonomy (GTDB): domain Bacteria; phylum Pseudomonadota; class Gammaproteobacteria; order Steroidobacterales; family Steroidobacteraceae; genus FEN-1191. The sequence continues at coordinate 267,591 of CAWBKJ010000004.1, read as the reverse complement.
GAACTGGCCGTGCGCACGCTCCGCTGGGTCTTGTGGTACTCGACGCACTGGGGCTCGAAATCGAGGCCACAGAAATCCAGCATCCGGCGCACGCTGCCTTGAAGATCATCGACCACGTCTTCATGCTGCATGCGCAAGACCCGACCAGGCAGCACGCGATCCCAGTGTCGCATCAGTTCCAGGTACGTTCTGTAGTAGCGGGCAATATCTTCAAAGCTGTAGGTGAACTCTTGGCCCTTGGCATAGAGCTGCTTCAGATTACTGAAGCAGCAGGCCATGGGTTCGCGTCGCGCGTCGATGATCTTGGCATGAGGTAACATGAGATGAAGTAGACCTAAATGCCTAAAATTGTTAGGCATTTTATCTATGAAGTACGGCTTGCCGTGGCGAAAGACCTGGGCGTCGACCAGGTACTGCTCGCCGATCTTGCGAAATTCCTCGCTGCCTATCTCGTCGAGAACGCGCGGGTAGCGGGGATTGCTCAGATCCGGGTCCCGGCCGCGAAGCTTGGCGACGATCTGCTGCACGTAGGCCAGTTCCTGGGTGCCTTCCACCTTGGAGTGCGAGGCCAGAATCTGCTCCAGCAATGTGGACCCTGCGCGTGGCAAGCCGACGATGAATATCGGGTCGGGATTTATGGCTCCGCATCCCTGGTGTCGGGCGAAGAACTCACGTGTGCACACCTCAATCTGCAAACGGGTGTTGTTCTCGATGATCTCCGGGCGATAGTTGCTCTCGGCGCGCTTGAGCGCATTGCCCTGCTGGTAATAGTGGAAGGACTCGGCGTATTCGCCCAGATCCTCCATGGCCTTGCCCAGCGCAAAACAAAGGTGATAGCGGTCGACCGGGCCGACCCCGGGGGCGGTCACCAATGCCTTGAGGCGAGCGAGTTCCTCGGGCGTAAACCGGTAGGTCTTGAGGTTGGCAATGCTCCAGTAGGCGTCGCCGAAATCGGGGCGGGCGGCGGCCGCGTTCCGATAGGACTCAATGGCCTCCTCGCGTCGCCCGATGGTCTTGAGCGCATGCGCGATCGACAGGTGCACGTCCGCATCCGCGCTGTTCCCCCGCAGCAGCTCACGGTAGAGAGACACCGCCCGCTCGTGTTCGCCGAGACCGACGGCCGCCGTGGCTTGCAGGCCCTGATAGCTCAGCCGGTTGACGGGATCCTCACGCACCAGTCGGTCGAGTTCGCGGGTGGCCTGCGAATGCTTTTGCATTTCAATGAGGACCTCGGCGTATTCCGCGCGTGCCGCCCGGTAGTCGGGTGCCATCTCAAGGACCGCCGCCAGCAACAGCTCCGCATCGTCGAATACCTTGCGGGCGATGCCGATGCGGGCCAGCAGCCGCATGGCTTCCACCTCATTACCCCGTTGCAGCAGATAGGCGCGCACCATGGGTTCGGCCAGTTCCAGGTCGCCGTCCAGGTAAAGCGCCGTGGCGGCCACCACGGGCTGCGGGAGCTTTCGCAAGGTCGCGAGCTGACTGGCGGCGGCGGCCGCGCCCGCGGGGTTTCCTGCCATGCGGTTGAGGCCCTCGAGCATGCTCCAGCTGGCGGGCAGGGCGTAGTTGAGACTGACGGCCTGCTCAAAAGCCTGCACCGCCTGGGGTGCTTGGCGCAGGGCGACAAAGCAGTGGCCACGCTCCTCGAACAAACGACTGAAGCGGGGATGATGGTGCTCGAGGACGGCGAGAGTCTGCAACGCCTCGGCAACCTGGCCCAGATTCCGCTGCGAGATGGCCACGAACACCAGGACGTCGCGCTGCTCGGGCGCTCGGGCCAACAGCGCATTCCCCGTGGCCAAGACCTCGGCGAATTGCTTCTGCCTGAGCAGCGCGCGGAGCGAGGCGATCTCGGTCGCCGTCACAGCCGCGGCGTCGTTGACATCCGTATCGGTCATGTAATTCCATAAAAAAGGGGCGGACACGAGGTCCGCCCCTAATGTTACTGCAAGCGAATCGGCTTAGAACTTGTAGCCGAATTGCAATGTCACTACGCGCGGTCGCAGTGGGACCTCGGACTTGATGAACTGGCCCGAGCTGGTATGTGTGCTGGCGTCCTCATTGGAGAGGTTATTTCCCGTCAACTGCAGCGTCCACGCGTCCTTGGCAATGCCGAGCGCCGCGTCATAGGTCGTATAACTGGCCATTTGGTACTTGAGCAAGGTCGTGGTTGGAGGGCCCACAATGGTGTCGCCAGACGGGTAGCTGGCCGGCTGGTTACGCATCGCGCCCATAAAGCTCATGCCCGCCATCGCAAAGTACTTGAAGTCTCCCGAAGCGAAATCGTAATGCAATCGGGCGTTGTATTGCTGCGGAGGCGAAAAGGCCGGAGAGGTGCCCAAAATACCGTATGGATTGGTGTAGGGCACGCCGTTGACCTGAGTGATGCAACTGCCGACCGCGGCACCGGTGGGTGTGGCCCGGTTGGCAATGAGGCAGGGTGCGTCGGTCTGCTCGGAATGATTCCACACGCCCGAGCCCTGCAGGGACAGGCTGTCGGTCAGACGGGCATTCACCTGGATCTCCAGGCCTTTGACGCGATAGCTCGGACCATTGACCACGAAGGTCGTGTTGCCCAGATGCACCGGGTCGAACAGCACCAACTGGGCATTCTTCCAGTCCATCTGGTACAAGGACCCATTGATTTGGATTCGGTGATTAAACCACTCGGTCTTAAGCCCCAACTCCAGGTTGGTCAGATCGTCTGAATCGTAACCCGCCGGCTTGTTGAACTGCTTGTCGACCCCGCCGGCGCCGGCCGGTGCCACGGCCTTGAGCACGACGGTGCCATCCAGCCCCACCTTGGTTCGATTAAAGCCACCGGGACGGAAACCCTGTGACCAGGTGACGTAGCTGAGGATGTCCGGCGTGATGTGCCAGGTCAGGTTCGCGCGGCTCTTAAATCCACTCTCGCTCTTGCTCAGATTGATGCCAAACCCTTTGACCGGCTGGGTCCCATTCGGCACGTTCAGGACGCTCGAGGTGGCGCTGAAATATTCAGAGCCCTGCTCGAATTCGTCGTAATGGTAGTGACGCGTGCCCCCGGTCAAGGTCAGCACTTTTGGAATGATGTCAAAATCGACCGAGGCAAAGAACGCCACCTGCTTGAAACCGCGCCTGACATCTTCGCCAAACGCCGTCTTCGTGCCCAAGCGCAGATTAGGATCGCCCGCGTAGTAACCCACGGTCGGGCCGGTGGCCGCCACGCAATCCGGACCGCCCGCCAGCGAAATCGCCAGATTGGTCGGATCGCACTGGTTTATGGGCATGTAATTAAAGTTCATGTTGTCTTTAATTACGTTGTCCTCGTAGAACGCGCCTAAGAGGGCCCGCAATCGGTTGTCATCCGAGGTGCTCACTCGGAGTTCGTGACTCTGGTGGGTGATATCCACCTGATCGCGCCAGGTGCCCACCGCCGGGTAGCAGGTGGTCGGCTTGCTCGAGCGGAAATAGGCGTATCCGGCCCCCGACCCGCTGCACGCGTAATACGAACCGTGGTGGGAGGTCAGATAATTGGAATAGTCGTTCTGCTGATCGACCTGGCGATTGAGATAGCTGCCGGTGTAGACCATCTTCAAGTCGCCGCCGGAACCGAACAGCGCCGGGAATCGGCCATTGAACGTCCACGCCGTGCTGTTGTACCTGTCCTTATCCCAGGCGGGCGCAAAAGACATGGTCTGGTAAGGCGCCAGGGCCTGGCCGTTCGGACCGATCGGTTCAGATGAAAAATAGCCGTCGGCCTCCAAGGTCTGGAAATTCTGCTGCAGCAGCAGATCCCAGTCGTCGGTGAATTTATAGTCCAGGGACACACGACCGCCCTGGTAGGTCGCCTTATTGAGGTTCTTTCCGGTCATGCCCGCGTTATTGGTGACCGGACCGGCGGCGTGCGGTATAGGCGTGTCATAGGCCGGCACTTGGATGGTACCGACCTCGTTATCGATGTAACCGCCGCGAGTGTCGGTGAAGAAACTCAAGCGAAGGGCCATCTTGTTGTCGATGAGCGGCAGATTGATGGTCGCGTTGGCACTGCTGTTGGGATCACCGCCCGAGGTGGTGCCGTAGCTGGCGTTCACGTCGCCTTCCGTCTTGTCCAACTTGGGCTTGTTGGTGATGTAACGGACCAGTCCGGCCTGTGAGCCGCCGCCGAACAGGGTGCCTTGCGGGCCCTCAAGGATCTCGACGCGTTCCATGTCCACCAGGTAGACGTCGTTGTTGTGGCCGGGGAATGCCATCGACTGATCGTCGAGGTACAGCGCCACGTTCGGCATCGGGGCGATGGTGGCCTGAGACTGGCCGGGGGCGCCACCATAGCTGAGGCCGCGCATGAAGATGTTGCCCATGCCCGGACCGTTGCCGGCGAAGGTCACGTTCGGCGTGTACTTGAGCAGCTCGTTGACCGTGGTGATGTTGAGCTGCTGCAGCTGGGCGGCGGAAGTCGCCTGCACCGTGATGGGTACGTCCTGGAGGTTTTCAGACTTGCGCTGCGCGGTAACAACAACTTCCTCGAGACCTACGACTGCCGTGCCGCTCGCGGTCGTATCAGCGGCCATGGCACGCGGACCAATTGTCGCGGCAGCGCCCGCGGTACCCAGAATGGCCAAAATGGTCCGCTGAATCGATTGATTTGAGTTCAAGTGACGTCCCCTGTTAGAAAAATAGCCCCGTGCCAACACCCCGGCCAGAGTGCCGGCGCAAACTCCGGGCCGACTCTACGCGCCCTTTTGCGTTGAATCTAGTCCGGGTCGATGTTAATTCTCGATCTGTGCATTCCTATTTTAGATCTCTGAGACTCAGAAACAACACCATAACGTCGGATTGTTGCAGCCAGATTTCAGGATTTCCCGGCCCCGGAACGCTTGAGCAAATCCGCTGCACACCGCTCGCGCCAGACCTGGGCCTGCCTCGACCGCTGTTGCACGGGGACTCATCAAGGCCTCACTATCACGCGCGTGACCCGCTCAGATCCGCCCCCGCATGCGCCGGAACCGCTCAACCCCGACGTGCCGACGGTCCCCAGAAGGCGTGAACGAGGGCGTTCCGCACGTTCAACCGGCCCTTCGCTCGCGCCCATCGCCCGGCTCAGCAATCCCTGGGCGCCCCTGGAGATCCTGACCTCCGAACAAATCGAGCGAATCCTCGATGGGGCTTTTCGGGTGCTGGAGGAGGTCGGACTTGAAATTAGAAACGCCGCCGCCCTCGATTACTATCGCCGGGCTGGGGCGCTGGTCGACGACAGCTCGCAAATCGTCCGCATGGGCCGCGATCTGGTCGAGGCGCAGCTGGCCCACGCCCCTGAACGCTTCGTGCTTCATTCCCGCGATCCGGCACGCCACCTGCACGTGGGCGGAAACATCGTTAATTTCGGGCCCGTCAGCGGCGCGCCCAACATCAGCGACATGGAAGGAGGGCGCCGTTATGGCGATCTTGAGGGATTCCGAAACCTGCTGCGGCTGACCCACACGCTCGGCGTCCTGCACTGGCAGGGCGGCATTGTGGTCGAGCCGGTCGATATCCCGGTGCCGGTGCGGCATCTGGCGATCTTTCAGGCCCACATCGAATACGCGGACATCGTTTGGGCAGCGCGGGGCGTGGGTGGCATGCAGGCGCAGGATGCGATTGCCATGTCAGCCATCGAGCATGGTTGCACTATCGAGGAACTGGCCGCCCGACCGACCTTGCTCACGGTCACGAACGTCAATTCCCCGCGGCGGGTGGACGCCGAGATCCTCGATTGCATCATGGTCCTGGCCCGCCACGGGCAATGCGTGGTCATCACGCCCTTTACGCTCATGGGCGCGATGGCGCCGATCACACTCGCGGGCGCATTGGTGCAGCAAACGGCCGAGGCGCTCGGAGTGGTCACGCTGCTGCAGCTCGTGCGCCCCGGCGCACCCTGCGTCATGGGAGGATTCACCTCCAATGTGGATATGCGCACCGGCTCGCCCGCCTTCGGCACGCCTGAGTACGTGCACGCGGTGATTGCCAGCGCGCAGATCGCTCGCCGGCTCAAGCTCCCGGTGCGCAGCAGCGCGGTCAACGCCTCGCCCACAGTGGACGCGCAATCCACCTACGAGACCGCCTTTTCGCTCCAGGCGGCGATACTCAGTCACAGCCATCTGATCAATCACGCCTGCGGCTGGCTCGAGGGCGGGCTGACCGCGTCGCTCGAGAAAGTCGTGGTGGACGCCGAACTGTTGCGCAACTGGGCCGCCATACTCAAGCCGGTCGAATTCAGTGATGACGATCTGGCGGTGGAGGCCATTAAGGAGATCCCGGTCGGTGGGCATTTCTTTGGCTCCGCGCACACGCTGGCCCGTTACGAAAATGCCTTTTTTCGGCCCCTGTTGTCCGACTGGTCGAACTTCGAGAACTGGACCGACGCGGGCTCCCGCAACGCGACCCAGCGGGCGACCGGCCTGTGGAAAAAGCTCCTGGCCGAATACGTCGCTCCCCCGCTCGATCCGGCAGTGAAGGAAGCGCTCGATGCCTATATCGCGCGGCGGACCGCCGAGATCGGGCGCAGCGGCTGAGCGCTCGAGCGAACCGGTCCATGACCCCGCTGATCATGAATGCCCGCATGTATGCGGTGACCCCCGAAGTCGAGCGCGGCTGGCAGGAGTTGCTGGGGCAGGTGGCGGAGGAGGCCGGTGTCCCGCTCAGTTACCTCGCATACCCGGCACCGCAGCCTCTCGAGGGGCTCTGGGCCCGTTCGGACCTGGGGCTGGTGTTCATGTGCGGGTACCCGATTGCGCTGCGGCTGGCACCGGTCATCCCGATCGCCGCGCCCATCGCGGCGGCCGCCTGGGCGCAGGGGCGTGCCGTGTACCGCACGGATCTCATCGTGCGCCAGGACAGCAGCTACCAGACCCTCGAAGACACCCTGGGTGATCGTGCCGGCTACACCGTGGCGCATTCCCAGTCGGGGTTCAACGCCTTCCGCCATCACTTGCTCGGCTACCGCACGCCGCAACGGCCCGTCTTGTACCGCGAAATGCTCGGCAATCTCATCACCGCGCGCAACGTTCTCGACAGCGTGCGCGAGGGACGCATCGACGTCGGGCCCCTCGATGCCTATTGGCATATGTTGATCGCCCGTCACGCGCCGCAACTCACCGCGGGCATTCGCGTGCTGGCGTCCACGCCACTCGCACCCATGCCCGCCCTGGTCGCGGGCGCGACGGTGCCGCAGCAGATCGTGGAGCGCCTCCGGGCCGCACTGCTGGGAGCGGCGCAGCGGCCATGGTTTGATGCTTACGGCAAGCTGTTGCAGCTTGAGGGCTTTGCCGCCGTGAGCGAAGGGACTTATTCGATGCTGCTCGACTGGGACGCGGAGGCCAGGGCGGCCGGTTACGATCAGCCCGCCTGAGGGACTCGTATCCGGAGTCTGGGGTGCTGCAGCTCATCGTGCGGCGTGAGCAGAAAGCGACGCGCGACGTCGAAATACGTCCGATAAACGAGCCCGCCATTTTCGGCGACCAGGCGCTCGCGAATCTGGCGATAGCGGGCGTTGTAGCGATACCAGGGAATACTGGGAGCCTCGTGATGGAGCGAGTGCAGATTGTTGAACAGGAACAGCGGGCCAAGGAACCACGAGCGCTCGACGATCGCGATGCGCTCGCGCACTCCCGGGAGCGCCCGATGCTCGGCGAAGGATCGGATCAATACAATCGCCGTGGCCGGCAGGATCATGGTCAGCACATAGACCCACAGCGGCATGTCACACACAAATTTCAGCCACAGCACAACCGGAACGCACCACAGCACATGTTCGAGCCACACCCGGCGCACGTTCGGCTTGTTCCTGAGCAGTGAGCGCAACTCATGGCGAAAGAATCGGCCGATGGTCCAAACCGGACCGACAATCATCCGGCCGGCCAGCGTCTGGTTGATCAAAAGTAAGGCGCGCGTTGGGGCGCTAAATTGCGCCAGTTCCTCCGGCGCCCAGTAATAGGACTCCGGATCGTCGAAGGGATCGGTGAGCCGATCGTCGCGATGGTGCTGCAGGTGACTCTGCCGATAACGAACGAAGGGGAGCCACAGCGACAGGGGAACCATTGCCATCAGCCGATTCACCGCCGGCCAGCGTGTCGGGTGGCCGTGGACGATCTCGTGTTGCAATGAGCCGTGTAGAGTCAGCAACAGAGCGCCGAGCGTGGCGAAGAGCAGGAGCGGTAGGCGGGTATAGGCGAGGGTGATGGTGAGCCAGCCACCGTAGGTGGCGATGACCAGCAGCAGCGTGGGCCATTCTATGGCTGCGGTCTTAAAGCTTTTTGCGCCGGTCGTCGTAATCACCTTGGGCTTACACTCGGATCAGTAAGATCCTACACCTCTGTAGATGGTAGTCCTACATTGTACTCGCGCACAAGGGGTCGAACCGTGCGTTGGGTCTCCTTAGCATTAACTTAATGCCGCGCTCAATCGATCTGGAATGCCCGGAAATAGCGCCGTTCGAGGGTAGCCATGGCATCGTAAAGAAGAATTGCCATAAGACCGGTCAGCAGGCCGCCCTGCAAAATGAACGCCGTGTTGTTGGACAGCAGTCCGGCGATGATCACCTCGCCCAAACCCTTGGCGGCAACCGTGGAGCCAATGGTCGCCGTGCCCACATTGATCACCAGCGACAGGCGCACGCCCTCCAGGATCATGGGCATGGCCAGTGGCAGCTCGACCGATCGGAGCCTTTGCCAGACACTCATGCCCATGCCGCTGGCCGCTTCGAGCAGCGCGGGCGGGCAGGACTTCAGTCCGACGATGGTGTTTTCGAAAATGGGCAGCAAGCCGTAAGCGAACAGGGCGATCAGCGTGGGTTTCTCGCCGAAGCCGACCAGCGGGACGGCCACGGCCAGCACCGCAACCGGCGGAAACGTCTGGCCGACGTTGACCAGGGTTCTCGACAGCGGCAGGAATTCGGCGCCGCTGGCGCGCGTTACGCCGATCCCCAGGGCCACGGCGACCAGCGTGCTGGCAGCGGCGGCGGCGATAACGGTACCCAGGTGGGCCAGGGTCAGGGTCAGCAGGTTGCCCTGATCGTATATGGGCGGCGCACCGTATTGGGTCAGCGGCTCAAACAACGGGGCAAATCGCTGTGGGGCGATTAAGAAGGCCGACAGCAGGGCGAGGGCGGACACTCGCAGTATCGTGGCGCCCCGCGGCATCAGCGCGAGCGTCCGTGCGCGAGGATGTCGGCGATGGTGAGGGCACCGCAGGAGCGGCCCTCGGCGTCGATGACCGCGGCGGAGTCCGCGCCGCTCCAGACCAGTTCGGACAGGGCATCGCGCAGGGACGCGCTCGCCGGGATCGGTAGAGCCCCGCTGGCTCCGGCCACGGCCGCCTCGCCCGCACTGATCAACGACAACAATTTCAGGGCTCGATCGGCGCTGCCGGTCATGCGCGCCACGAACGGGTCGGCCGGATCGGTGAGGAGCCTGGCCGGTGAATCGTACTGCAGTACCCGACCCTCGCTCATGACCGCGATACGGTCGCCGAGCCGAAACGCCTCGTCCATGTCGTGGGTGACCAGCACGATCGTGGTGCCGAAACGCCGCTGGATCCCCAGCAGATCCTCTTGCGCCTTGCTCCGGATGATGGGATCAAGCGCCCCAAAGGGCTCGTCCATGAGCAGCACGTTGGGCTCGGCGGCCAGTGCCCGTGCGACGCCCACGCGTTGCTGCTGGCCGCCTGAGAGCTGGTGCGGGAACTTGTCTGCGTAAGTTTCCGGGTCGAGCTGAAACACTCCGAGCAATTCACGGACCCGCGCACGGATGCGCGAGGGCTCCCACTGCAGGAGCAGCGGCACGGTCGCGATGTTCTCGGCCACGGTCCGGTGGGGGAACAGTCCGTGGCCCTGGATGGCATAGCCGATGCGCCGCCTCAACAAGTGCGCCGGCTCGGCAGCGGTGTCGTTCCCGTCGACCAGCACCCGGCCGCTGCTCGGCTCGACGAGCCGGTTGATCATGCGCAGCAAGGTCGACTTGCCCGAGCCCGAAGTTCCCACGATCACCGTGACCGAGTGCGGCTCGATCGTCATGGAGACGTCATCGACCACCCGGGCCGCGCCGTATTGCTTGCTGAGATGCTCAATCTGGATCATGGTCGTGTGCGGTCCATGGCCTCGACCAGTGCATCGAGCAGCACGGCGGCCGAGAAGGCCAGCGCCACGGTCGGAAGGGCTCCGAGCAACACCAGGTCGATGGCCGTCTGGCCGATGCCCTGGAATATAAAGGTACCCAGGCCACCTGCACCAATGAGTGCCGCGATCGCCACCAGTCCGATATTTTGCACCAGGACGATGCGGATCCCGGTAATGATCACCGGCAGGGCCAGGGGTAATTCGATGCTCCCTAAGATCTGCCTGCGAGTCATGCCCATGCCGCGTGCCGCCTCGACCGCCGCGGGCGAAACGCGCTGCAGGCCCAGAACAGTATTGGCGACCACCGGCAACAAGGAATACAGGAACAAGGCGATCAGCGCCGGTGCGGTACCGATGCCCCGGATGCCGAGCGTCGCAGCCAGTGGAAATGCCAGTGCCAGCGCGGCCAGGGGCGCCATCAGGATGCCGAACAGCGCGATGGCCGGTATGGTCTGGACCAGATTCAAAACGCCCAGCACCCCGCCGCGCAATCTCGGAACGCGATGGCAAAGGACCCCGAGCGGAAGCGCCACAATGAGCGCAGAGCCGAGAGAGCCCGCGGCCAGCCACAGGTGCTGGCGGAGCTCATGGGCAAAGCGCACGGCATTGACGGCGTATTCACGCATGACCGAGAGCTGGTCAAAGGTGCCGTGGGCGAGGCTTGCCGTGCTCACGCCCAGAAACAGCAGCAGGGCGAGCACGCGCATGAGTGGACCGGGCCGCAACCTCGTGATCGAGTCGGTGACCATAAGGCCGAGGCTGCACAGCAGCAGCCAGAATCCCGAGCCGGGAGCGATGCGCACCACTTTGTTGCCCAGCGGGGTGAGCGCGTGGCCGGCAGCGGCCACGGCCAGCGAAACGGCGATCACGCCGAGCAGGGCGCTGGCAAGGCGTGCGTAGGGATTGGCTATGCGAATCGCCACCGCGGCCGCGATCGCCACGGCGACAATCACCAGGGCCGCCGTCGTCGGCGGCAGGACTTCCACCACACTGCGCGGGGTTCCGGGCACGATGCGATTGGCCTTGTGGACCACAAAGGGCAGGAACAGGAGCGCCGCGGCCGCAAAGCTCGCCAGCAGCGCCCCCAACCGGTCGATCGACCGTGGCAGCTTGGGCCTCACGGCATGAGGCCTTTGGCCCGCAGGTAATCGGCCGCCACCGATTCGGCGGACTCGCCGTCCACCTGGACGCGCGCGTTGAGGCGCTGCAGGGTCGCGGTATCAAAGCTCGCCATCAAAGGCTGGAGAAGCCGCGCAATCTGCGGCTGTGCCTTGAGAGCCGACTCGCGGATGGTCGGAACCGGCGCGTACACGGGCTGATCATGGCGATCATCCTGCAAGATCCGCAGATTCGCGGCAACGATACCGCCGTCGGTTCCGTAGACCATGGCGGTGTTGACCCCGTTGGTGCGCGCGGCGGCCGCGCCGATCGTGGCCGAGGTTTCACCACCGGCGAGCACAATGAGCTGGTCGGGGCGCAACTTAAAGCCGTAAGTCTGCTGGAGCGAGCGCAGAGTGCCGGCGTTGGCAAATTCCGCCGAGCAGGCGAGCACGACCTGGCCGCCGGAGCTGACCCAGCGGGCGAAATCACTCATGGTATTCAGTCGATGGGCGGCGGCGACGTCCTCACGCACCGCCAGCGCCCAGGAGTTGCTGGCATTGGCGGGCGTGAGCCAGACGATGTGGTTGGCGGCGTAATCCAGTTTCGCGCCGAGTTCATAGCCTTGCCGCCAGTCCTTCCAGGCCGGATCGGAGGCGCGGTTGAAGAAAAACCCCGCGTTGCCGGTGTATTCAATATAGATATCGATCTCGCCCGCGATCAGCGCCTTGCGCACCACAGGAGTCGCACCCAGTGTGGTGCGGTCCACGGTCGGGATCCCGTTGGCGTTGAGCAGGAGCCGCATCATCTGACCGATCATTACCGACTCGCTCGATAACTTCGAGGAAACCACGACCGCGGCGTGCAGCGGGGCAGAGGAGAGCGCCGTCCACATCATGCAGGCGCACAGCGAATTCAGGATCTTCCTCACTCTTCCTCCCTCCGGCGCAAGTTGTCGCTTATGGGCGGTCGCGTCAAGTCCCGCCTAGCGGCCGCTTGCGTTACTATGCGCAGCACCGATGAAGGCGTCGCCAGCAATCCACCCGCAGCCCGCTCCGGCCGCGCGGCACGGCGGCGGCCGCTACTCCGGCGCACGCTTATTGCTCGAGGGCCTCAGGGGGCAACGTGGCTGGCAGCGGGCCTGGGCCAAGGCGGTGCCGCGCCCGCGCTACCAGGTGGTGATTGTCGGTGGTGGGGGTCAGGGACTGGCGACCGCCTACTACCTGGCCAGCGCATTTGGAATCACCGATGTGGCGGTGCTTGAAAAAGGTCCGATCGGGCTGGGCAACGTCGGGCGCAACACGACGCTGATCCGTTCAAATTACTTTCATCCGGACAATATTCGCTTTTACGACTACTCGCTGCAGCTGTGGGAGCGCATCGAGCGCACCCTTAATTTCAATACCATGGTCAGCCAGCGTGGAACCCTCAATCTGTTTCACACGGAGGCTCAGCGCGACCTGTTCACACGCCGCGCCAACGCGATGCGGGTACTGGGGGTGGACGCCGAGCCAGTGAGCCGCGAGGCGGTGAAAAAGCTGGTGCCGCTGATCGATCTTGATGGCGGCCGCTTCCCCGTGCTCGGCGGATTTTTGCAGCGCCGCGGCGGCACCGTGCGCCACGATGCGGTCGCCTGGGGCTACGCGCGCGCGGCCTCGCGCGCAGGCGTGGACATCGTCGAACACTGCGAAGTGTCCGCCATCCGGCGCACCGGCCAGCGTGTCACCGGCGTGGACACCACGCGAGGCCACATCGGCGCCGACCTTGTGTGCCTGGCCGTGGCCGGTCACTCCTCGCGCTTGGCATCAATGGTGGATCTGCGCCTGCCGATCGAGACCCACGTGCTGCAGGCCTTTGTCACCGAGAGCGTCAAGCCCATCCTTGATGTCGTCCTCACCTATGGCGCGGGACACTTCTACGTCAGCCAGTCGGACAAGGGCGGACTGGTGTTTGGCGGCGGCATCGACGGCTATAACAGCTACGGCCAGCGCGGCTCGCTGTACACGGCCGAAGAGGTCGCAGCAGCGGGAGTTACGGTAATGCCCGCTCTCGCGCGGCTCAGGGTGCTGCGGCAATGGGCTGGTGTGATGGACATGTCCATGGATGGCTCGCCGATCATTTCTAAGACCCCGCGCGACGGGCTGATCCTCAATGGCGGTTGGTGCTACGGGGGCTTCAAGGCCATTCCCGCCGGCGGCATGTGCACAGCGCACCTCATCGCCCACGGCACATCCCATCCGCTGGCCGCGCACATGGACCTGTACCGCTTTGCCGAGGGCCGGACCGTCGACGAGCGCGGCATTGGTCCCTATCCCTATGCGCACTGAACCGCACCCCTGAAATCATGCTGCGTATTTACTGTCCGTGGTGCGGTGTGCGCGATGAACTGGAATTTCGCTATCGCGGCGACGCCTCCGTCTCGCGTCCCGCGCCCGAGGCAGCCGCATCCGCCTTCGCGGCCTACGTGTACGAGCGCGAGAACCCTTGCGACTGGCACCTGGAGTGGTGGCTGCACGTGGGGGGTTGTCGCAAGCTCCTCAAGGTGGACCGCCACACGCTTACCCATGAGATTCGTTCGGTGACAGGCTGATGTTGGGGCCGGCACGAATCGGTCCGGGCTTGCTGACGGACTCCCACAAGCCGCTCGAATTTCGCTTTGACGGCCGCCTCATGCGGGGCCTGGCCGGTGATACGCTCGCCTCGGCGTTGCTCGCCAACGGCCAGCGCATTGTGGGGCGGAGCCTCAAGTACCATCGCCCGCGCGGCATTGTGACGAGCGGACCGGAGGAGCCCTGCGCCCTGGTCGAGCTTCTCGGCCCTTATGGCCGCGAGCCCAATCGGCCCGCCACGACGCTGGAACTGCGCGAGGGGCTCGTGGTTGAAAGCCAGAATCGCTGGCCCTCACTGCGCTTTGACGCCCTTGCGGTCAACGACCTGTTGGCCCGATTCCTGCCGGCCGGTTTCTACTACAAAACCTTCATGGCGCCGGGTCGGCTATGGGAACTCCTCTACGAGCCGCTGCTACGCCGCGCTGCGGGCCTGGGACGACTCCATGCCGGCAGCAGCGCGGCGCATGCGCCAGCCGAGACCGTGCACGATCACGTCGATGTGCTGGTGGTGGGCGCCGGCGCGGCCGGTCTCGCCGCGGCGCAGCGCTTAGGCCTGCGCGGACTGCGCGTCATGCTCGTCGATGAAGACGCAGTCTTGGGCGGGGGCTCGCTCCTGGACGATCGGTGGAGCAGCTGGCGCGAGGCCGCCTGCAAGGCACTTGGCACGATGGCCAGCGTGCGTTGTCTGACGCGCACGGCCGTGATCGGCGCCTACGGTCAGGGCGTATTCGGAGCGCTCCAGACCCTGACGCCCTCTGAAGCCGCCCGCGCGGGCGGATTGGGCGAGCGCCTGCGGGTGGTACGGGCCCGGGCGACGATACTGGCCACGGGGGCGATCGAGCGCCTGATCGCCTTTCCCGGAAACGATGTGCCCGGGGTGATGCTCGCCGGCGCCGCGCACAAATTCCTGCGGCGCTACGGTGTCGTGGCGGGCCGCCGTCCGGTGTTTTTTCTCAACACGGACGAGGCTTACGAAGCCGTGTACGCCTTTGCCGCCGCCGGAATTACCTGCCGCGCGGTCATCGATGTACGCGCGGCCAGTCCTGGCGCCGAGCGCGCGCGCGCGCTCGGCATTGAAGTGGTCACCGGAGCGGCGGTGGAAGCCGTGCGCGGACGGGGCGCGCTGCGCGCGGTGCGCGTTGCCCACCGCGACGGGCGCGCCGCCCGTACGCTCGAGGCCGATTGTCTGCTGATATCCGGCGGATTTACGCCCAACCTCTCGCTGGCCGGCCAGTTGCGCGCCAACTTGCAATGGCGCGAGGAAATCGCGGCGTTCGTCGCGGCGCTCCCCGCCGGCGCCGCTCAACTGGCGGGCGCAGCGCACGGTGTGTTTGGCCTGGCGGCGGCCGCCCGCGACGGGGAGCTGGCGGCCCGCAATATCGCAGCGCTCCTGGGCACCGAGCTGAGCAGCGCCAACGCCGACTCGCCCCAACTCCCGCCCGATCCGAACCACGCCCTGATCAGCGCGGTTTGGGAGGTGCCGGGCCGCGGCAAGTCGTTCGTCGACCTGCAAAACGATGTGACCTGTGAGGACGTGCGCCTGGCCGCACGCGAGGGCTACGAGCACGTCGAGCACATGAAGCGTTATACGACGCACGGCATGGCGACCGACCAGGGACGCATTGGCGGCCTGGTCGGCAGCGCTGTCCTCGCGCACGCGCGCGGACTGAGCGTGGCCGAGGTCGGTCAGGCCCAGCCGCGGCCGTACCTGCAGCCCATCCCGTTCGCCGCACTGGCGGGCGCAGAGGCGGGCGAGCACTTCAAACCCAAGCGACGCCTGCCGCTGCACGATTGGCACGAGGCCTCGGGCGCCACTTTCGTAAACACCGGCCTATGGCTGCGGCCGCTGGTGTATTCGCAGCAACCGGGCTGGGAATCAGTGCTCAGGGAAGCGCGCGCGGTGCGCAGCGCGGTCGGCATTACCGACCTGTCGACTCTCGGGAAGATAGACGTGCAGGGAAGCGGCGCGGGGAAGTTTCTTGATTTTGTGTACGCGAATACGTTTTCCACGCTGCGGATTGGCGGCGCGCGCTACGGCATCATGCTGCGTGAAGATGGCATGCTGCTCGATGATGGCACAACCTCGAGACTGGGAGCGGAGCACTTCCTGGTCACCACTACGACCGCCAACAGCGCGGCAGTGCTCGAGCACCTGGAGTTTCAGCTGCAGGCGGTGTGGCCGGATCTCGAGGTGCTATTGACCGACGTCAGTGACCAGTGGGCGCAATTTGCCGTCGCCGGGCCGCGCTCACGCGAAGTGGTGAGCGCCGTGGTGAGCGGGCTCGACCTGAGCAATGAGGCCTTTCCATTCATGTCCGCAGCCGCCGCGCCGGTGGCCGGAATCGCCGGCCGGGTGTACCGCATATCGTTCTCCGGCGAGCTCGCCTACGAGCTGGCCGTGCCCGCGCAACATGCGAGGGCCGCCTGGTGCGCGATACTCGAGGCGGGCGCGCGCTATGGCATCGTGCCCTATGGGCTCGATGCCCTGAATACGCTGCGCATCGAGAAGGGCCACGTCACGGGCGCCGAGCTCAACGGCAATACCAGCGCCGATGACTTGGGCTTGCACCGGCTCCTGAAGAAACAGGGTGATTTCGTGGGCCGCGCGCTCTCGCAGCGTCCCGGACTCAGCGCGCCGGATCGACTGCAGCTGGTGGGCGTGCGCCCGCTCGATGCCGGCCGGCGACTGCGCAACGGGGCGCAGTTGCTTCGACCGGGGGCCGGCCAGGCGAGCCTCGGTTACCTGACCTCGGCCAGCGCATCGGCGGCCTTTGACGGCTGGGTGGGCCTCGCTCTGCTTGCGGCGGGGCGCGCGCGCCACGGCCAGCGCCTGATCGCGGCCTCCCCAGTGCACCAGGAACAGACCGAGGTTCAGATCCTAAGTCCGCACATGTTCGACCCGGAGAACCGTCGTGTCCGCGAATGAGCCCGGCACGACAAAGACGGCCGAGACGGGCGGGCAACTGAGCGACTATCGGTCGGACGTGGTGGAGATTGCGGCGCGGCGCGGGTGCGTACGGGAGATCGAGGGCATCGCGGCAACGCGCGGACTCAGCTTGCCAGGATTTGGCCGGGTGGTCGCCACCGGCCGGTGGCTGACGATGAGCGTGCGGCCGGACCGCTGGTTGGTTTTGCAGCCGGCGACCGTGGCCGGTGCGCGCGCGGCGCAATGGCACACGGCCTGCAACGGTCTCGGCATTGCCGTCGACCTGTCCTCGGCCCTCGCCGTGTTGCACCTGGCGGGTCCCCAAGCGCGCGAGCTGCTGGCGCGCTCCTGCCGCGTGGACCTGCATGAGCTCGGCCTGCCCACCGGGCGGGCGATCACCACGATCATGGCGCAGGCGAGCGTGGTCGTGGCCGCCATTCCCAGCGGCCTGCTGGTGCTGACGCCCTCGAGCACGGCGCGTCATTTTCGCGAATGGCTCAGCGCCAGTGCGGCACTGTGCGGATTTTTGCCGCCATCGGCGCGCGCGACGGTCGAAATGTTTGGGGGAAGCGGCTCGTGAAAAATTCCGCGAGGGCGGTGGTTATCGGTGGCGGAGTTGTGGGCGCCAGCACGCTCTTTCATCTGGCCAAGATTGGCTGGACCGACACGCTGCTGCTGGAAAAGAGCGAACTGACTTCGGGCTCGACCTGGCACGCGGCCGGCGGCATGCACACCTTTAACGGCGAGGCCAATATCTCTCGATTGCAAAAATACACGATCGACCTGTATCGCGAAATCGAGGCGATGTCGGGTCAGTCCTGCGGGCTGCACGCCAACGGCGGGTTGATGCTGGCGGCAACGGAAGGTGAGCTCGACAGCCTGAAACTGATCTGCTCGCGCGCCCGCTATCTGGGCATGGAGACTGCGATGATCTCGCTCGAGGAAGCGCAGCACCTCAATCCACTGATCGACGCCCGTTATTTCATCGGGGCGCTGTGGCGCGCGGACGGGGGTCATTGCGATCCATCGGGCACCACGCACGCCTACGTCAAGGCGGCGCGCACGCTCGGCGCATCGGTGGAACGCCACACGCGCGTGCTCTCGTTGCAACCGCGGCGTGATGGTTCGTGGGACGTGGTGACCGACAAGGGCACAGTGCACGCTGAGCATGTGGTCAACTGTGCCGGGCTGTGGGCGCGGGAAGTTGGCCACATGGTCGGCATTGAACTGCCGGTGCTGGCCATGGAACACCATTATCTGCTGACCGAGGACATTCCCGAACTGCAGGGGCGGGAGCGAGAGATCGTCAACACCACCGATTACGCCGGCGAGCTGTACATGCGGCAGGAGCGCGGCGGTGCGCTCATCGGTACTTACGAACCGCAGGGAGTTGTCTGGTCGCCGATCAGCACGCCGGATGATTTCTCGATGCAGTTGCTGCCGGACGACTTTGAACGGCTCGCCCCGCAGTTCGAACTCGGCTTCCGACACTTTCCGGCCCTGGGTCGCGCCGGCATCCGCAAGGCCATCAACGGGCCGTTCACATTTGCGCCCGACGGCAATCCGCTCGTCGGCCCGGTGCGTGGACTGCGCAATTATTGGGTCGCTTGCGCTGTCATGGCCGGATTCAGTCAGGGGGGCGGAATCGGGCTGGTGCTCTCGCGGTGGATGGCTGAGAACGATCCGGGCCAGGACATTATCTCCATGGACGTGGCGCGCTTCGGTGCGTTTGCGACCCCAAAGTACACCGCCCTCAAGGTGCCCGAAAATTACGCGCGGCGCTTCCGCCTGGCCTATCCCAACGAGGAATTGCCGGCGGCGCGCCCGGTGCGTCGCTCGCCGATCTACGATCGGCTGCTCGCCGCCGGCGCCGTGATGGGCGCGAATTTTGGTCTGGAGCAGGCGCTGTGGTTCGCGCCGCCCGGGGTGGCGCCGACCGAAACACCGACCTATCGGCGCTCGGAAGCGTTCGAGATCGTCAAGGCCGAGTGCCGCGGCGTGCGCGCCGCCGTCGGCCTCTACGAGACCAGCAACTATGCAAAATACGAGGTGACCGGCCGCGGCGCGCGCGCCTGGCTCGATCGTGTCTTCGCCTCGCGCCTTCCGCCGCCCGGACGCCTCGCGCTCGCGCCGATGCTCAACGCGGCGGGCCGGATCATGGGCGATCTGTCGATTGCCTGCCTCGATGCCGAGCGATTCATGATCTTTGGCTCAGGATTTGCGGAAGAATTTCACATGCGCTGGTGGCAGGCGAGCGAGCCGCCGGCCGATGTCTCGCTGCGATCGGCCGCCTCCACACTGGTCGGCTTGTGCATTGCCGGGCCGCGCTCGCGGGAACTGCTCCAGCCACTGCTACGCGAGGATATTTCCGCGTCGGCCTTCAGGCTCTTCGACGTCAGACCGACCGCCGTGGGCCTGGCGCCCACAATCCTGGCGCGCGCAGGATTTACCGGCGAACTCGGCTACGAGCTGTGGACCACGCCCGATTACTTTCTCACGCTGTACGAGGAACTGCGCGCGGCGGGCGCAGGGCTTGGATTGATTCATTTTGGTGGCCGGGCGCTCTCATCGCTGCGCCTGGAGAAGGGATACGGATCCTTCAACAAGGATTTCCGCCCGGACTACACCGCCGCCGAGACCGGTCTGGATCGCTTCATCGACTTTGACAAGACCGGGTACATGGGCCGCGAGGCGGCCCTGGCGGAGCGGGCGGCGGGCCCGCGGCGCCGCTTCGTCATCATGGAGGTCGAGGCCGCGGATGCCGACGTCGTCGGCTACGAGTCGATCATCAAGGAAGGCCGTGCCGTGGGCTACGTAACCTCTGGTGGCTACGGCCATTGCCTCGGCAAGAGTCTGGCTGCCGGGTACGTGCCCACCAAGCTCGCGCGTGAAGGCGAGGCACTTGAGATCGACATCCTGGGCGAGTCCAGAGCAGCGCGAGTCCGACTTGCGCCGCTCTACGATCCGAAGGGTCTGCGACTGCGCGCCTAGTGTGGATTTAGGCTAGATTATCGCTTTAACATATTGAATACTCATTATCTATGCTCGGCTCGTCGGTCAGCAGATGACCGGTTTCCAGGGCGCCCGCGGCGCAAAAGCGCCGCTTATACTGGCTTGGGATCACACCACGCTCGCTCCTAGGGGATTGCTTGGCGCATCGACCCTTCATTGAAGTGCACTCGATTGACTACGTGCCGCGCGCCGAGCGCCACGGAAAAGTGCGTGACCTGTGGCCCGTGTGGTTCTCGGGGGATGCAAACCTCGCGACGCTGGCCGTCGGAGTCATAGGCATAGCCCTTGGCGGCACGATGTTGTGGACGGCGATTGCGGTGATCGGTGGCTGCGCCCTGGGCACGTTCTTCATGGCCTTTCATTCCACCCAGGGACCACAGCTCGGCTTGCCGCAGCTGATCCAGTCGCGCCCCCAGTTTGGGTACATGGGCGCGCTTCTGGTGTGGGTCGTGGCCCTGATTGCCTACATCGGCTACAACGCCTTCAATGGAGTGCTCGGGGCACAGGCGGTGCACCACCTCATGGGCCGGCGCACCGCCAGCAACACCACCATCATCCTGTGGTTTAATTTCATTGCATTCGTGATAGCCGCTGTCGGCTATGACTGGATACACCGGCTGCAACGGCTGTTCGCCTACCTGATGCTAGCGCTGCTTGGCGTGTTCACTCTGGGCGTGTTGGTGTGGGTTCCCGTAGCCCCGTCATTGCTGAGCCTCGGGCAATTCAGGGCGATCCCGTTCCTGGTAACTTTCTTTGCCGCCGCCGCCTATCAGCTCAGCTGGTCGATATACGTCAGTGATTACTCGCGCTATCTGCCCCCGGATGTGGGCGTGACCGAGTCATTCCTGTGGACCTACGTGGGCGCTTTCATCGGTGGCGTGTGGATGATGCTGGTGGGGACCTTTGCGGCGGCCGTCCACCCCCGCGCCGACGTGGCCGGCGCCGTGCAGCAGGCCGCCGACGCTCTGGTGCCCGGCTTCGGTTGGTTGCTGCTAGCCGGCGGCCTGCTGGGACTCGTGACGATTTCGGCGCTCAACTTCTATGGCGCATCGCTAACCCTGCTGAGTGTGGCCGACTGCTTCAAGCCGCAACACGCCGGGGCCAAGGGACGCGTGGTTACGCTGCTGATTGCGGCCGCGGTGTCCATCGGCATGGCCCTGGTGGCTTCCAAGGATTTCGTCGATCGGTTCGCCGACCTGCTGAGCGTACTGCTCTACCTGTTCACGCCCTGGACCGCAATCAATCTCGTGGACTTCTACTGGGTGCGCAAGTGCCACTATTCGGTGCGCGAGATCTTCAACCCGCACGGGATCTACGGGCGCTGGAGCTGGCGCGGGTTGCTGGCCTACGGCTGCGGATTTGCGGCCATGATCCCGTTTTTCAGCACCGGGATTTACCATGGACCGGTTGCCAAGGCGCTGGGAGGCGCAGACCTGGCGATGCTGGTCGGCTTGCCCGTGTCTTCCATCGTCTACTTGTGGTGCTGTCGCTCGCTCGACATCAACTCCGAGTGGGCCGCAGCTACGCGCGCCGATCAGGGCCTGGAAACTGCGAGTCTGAACCCGGGCGCTACGTGAGCCTCGTGTCCTTGAGCACGGCGGCGTCAAGTTCATAGCCCAGACCCGGGGCGTCGCCGAGATTGATCCAGCCCTGCGGGTCGACGCGCAAGGGTTCGCGCAGCATGAAATCACGCCGCTGCAGATTCCATTCCGGCGGGTCAAAGGGGAATTCCAGGTAGGGTGAATCCGCCAGCCCGGCAGCCAGGTGCGCATTTGCGGTGACACCCATGCCGTTGGTCCAGGTATGAGGCGTAAAGATGATGCCGTGCTCCTGCGCCATGATCGCGACGCGGCGCAGGCCGGTCAGGCCACCCACCAGAGCCACGTCGGGCTGTAGCACGTCGACGCAATGCTCGGCGATCAGGTCGCGAAATTCGTGCAGCTGCCGGGTCATCTCGCCCGCCGCAATACGCACGGGTGTAGCCTGACGCAAATCGCGCATTCCCACCCGGTCGGCGCGATGCAATGGCTCCTCCATCCAGTACACATCGAGTCGCTCCAGTTCCCTGGCAACGGCGATCGCGTCCTTGAGGGTCCAGGGCGACTCGGTATCCCAGGGAAGCCGCCAGCCCTGGTTGCAGTCGACCATGAGCTCGAGCTTCGCGCCTACACGTGCCCGCACGGCTTCGAGCGCGTGGATGTCATCGCGCCAGTCGCCGCGGTGGAAGCGCAACTTCATCGCCGGGAAGCCGAGGGCCAGATACTTTTCCGCGACCTCGGCCATCGCCGCTGCGTCGCGCAGCGTGCCTGAGGAGGCGTAGGCGCGCACCCGATTCGCGAGGCCGCCGAGCAGCTTCCAGCACGGCTGGCCGGTGATTTTGCCGATCAGATCCCAGAGTGCCAGGTCGAGCGGCCAGCATCGGCCGTAGTGGAAGTCGAGGTGCGAGAGCACTCGGTAGTGGCGCTCGATCTGCAAGGGATCCCAGCCGACGAACAGCGGCTCGTGGCCTGGGAAGCCCAGCATCAGATCGCCCGATCCATAGCCGACCAGGCCAGTGTCGGTCGCGACGCGCACGATGGTCGCATCGAAGTGCTCTCGGGGCTTGGTGTCCCAACTGGCATGAAAGGGCGGCGCGCAACTGATGCGGTGGTGCGACACCTCGACCGAGCGGATCCGGTGCACGGGCGCCGTCCCGCTCGCGGGCAGGGGCAGGGCGCTCACCGGTAGGTCGTCCAGATCGTCTTCAGGTCGGTGTATTTGTCGATCGCGTGGGGTGATCGGTCGCGACCGAAACCTGACTGCTTGAAGCCTCCAAAGGGCGTGGCCATGCTGGAGCGAAAATAGGTGTTGATCCAGACGGTGCCCGCGCGCAGGGCATTGGAGAGCCGGTGGGCCTTGTCGATGTCGCGGGTCCAGACCGCGGCCGCCAGGCCAAAGACAGAGTCGTTGGCGAGCTGCAGGGCTTCGCTCTCGTCCTTGACGGCGGTGACTGCAAGCACCGGGCCGAAAATCTCCTCGCGCGCCACGCGCATCTCGGGCCGCACGGCATCGAGTATGGTGGCCTCCACGTAGTATCCGCCGCTCTCCTTATAAGTCTGGCGGCCCCCGAGGCTCAGCTGTGCGCCGTCCGCCACGCCCCCATCGATGTAGCCCAGCACCCGTTGCATGTGGCCCTGGTCGATCAACGCGCCCATGCAGGTGGCGGGCTCCAGCGGATGGCCCAGCGTGATGGTGGCTGCGACCCGTTTGATCTCGGCCAGCAGTTCGTTCTTGATGCCCGCCTCGCAGATCAGGCGCGAGCCGGCATTGCAGGTTTCGCCCTGATTGTAAAAAATGCCCCAGGCGATGTCGCTGGCCGCCGCGCCCAGATCGGCATCCCGCAACACGATCTGCGGGCTCTTGCCGCCCAGCTCCAGCGCCACGCGCTTGAGATTTGATTCACCCGCGTAGCGCAGCATCAATTTGCCGACTTCTGTCGAACCGGTAAAGGTGACCATGTCCACATCCGGATGGAGTGCCAGCGCCTTGCCGGCCTCTTCGCCGAACCCGGGCACTACGTTCAACACGCCCGGCGGTAGCCCGGCCTGCAAGGCCAGTTCGCCCAGGCGCAGAGCCGTCAGCGGCGACTGCTCAGCGGGCTTGAGGACCACGGAATTGCCGGTCAGCAGCGCCGGGCCAATTTTCCAGGCCGTGATGATCAGCGGATAGTTCCAGGGCACGATCGCGGCCACCACCCCGAGGGGCTCGCGGCGGATCAGCGCCAGGTCGTTCCGTCCGGTAGGAGCGACCTCATCGTACAGCTTGTCGGCAAACTCGCCGTAATAGGCGATGCAATCGGCGGCCGAGGGCACGTCGGCAGTCAGGGAATCGCGGATCGGCTTTCCGACATCGAGCGTTTCGAGCAATGCCAGACTGGCAAGGTCGTCGCGAATCAACTCGCTCAGACGCAATAGCACGCGTTTGCGCTCCTTCGGTTCCACGTGCCGCCACACGCCTTCCTCGAACGTGGCGCGCGCGGCGGCCACTGCGGCGTTGACCTCCGTCGTGTCGCACCGGGCCACGCTGCTGAGGACGCGCCCGTCGATCGGGCTGATGGCATCAAAGGAACGGCCGCTGCTGGCCGCCCGCCGCTGTCCGCCAATAATGGCGCGGCCGTCCGGACGCAGGCTTTGGGCCTGGGTCTCCCATTCGGCACGGGTGCGAGTTGCCAGCGCGGTAGCCATCGGGGCAGGTTTCCATAATTGGCCGTAGCCGGAAAGCCGATAATAGGCATGTCGGTATCGAAAAATGTCATGGAAACCTAAGGCCCGCCGGTCGTTACCAAGCCCGTCGAGCCGCGCTACTATGCGCAGCCATGAATAGACCTGCCATTGGCCGGCGCTGGCTGCCCCTCAACGCCCTGCGCGCCTTCGAGGGCGTGGCCAAGCACGGCAGCTTCACGGTTGCGGCCAATACGCTGCTGATCTCCCAGAGCGCGTTGTCGAGGCACGTCATCGCCCTCGAGACCCTGATCGGTGCGCAACTGTTCGAACGCCGTCCGCACGCACTGGTGCTTACGCAGGCTGGCCAGCACCTGCTGCCGGCCGTGGTGCGCTCCTTCGACCGGCTGGAGTACGCGCTCGATGACATTCGCAACGAGGGCACGCCGACGCAGCGCAGGCTGCGGGTACAGATGCCCCCGAGTTTTGCGGTGCAGCTGGCCGTTCCGATCCTCAGGGATTTCCGGCGCACCAGCGCGGAAATCGAGATTGACCTGGTGAGTCCTTACGGCGTGGGGCCACCGCAGAGCGACGTGGACGTGGCGGTGATTTACTCCAAGCCCACCGTCACGCATATGATCGCGGACCTGCTTTGGCCGGTGCGCTTGAGTCTGCTGTGCCATCCGAGTGTCGCCGCGAAACACGCCGGCCACGATTTGCCCAGCTTCCTGGCAAGCAATGAACTCATCCATGTGCGCCTGGCCGAACTTCCGCGCCATCACATTTGGGCGCAGTTCCTGCGTCAGGCGGGCATCAGTTCCGTCAACTTCGAGCGCGGGCTGGTTTTTGATACCGCGACGCTGGCCGCTCAGTACGCCCTGAGCGGCGAAGGGGTGGCGCTGTTGGACGAGAATCTGTTCGCGGAGGAAATCCGCAGCGGCCAGCTCGTCAGGCCCCACGACGCCACGCTCGATGACGGCTACGGCTACTACCTGATCACGCACCCGGAAGCGCTCAGCGACGCAGCGGTGGCGCTGTTTCGTTCCTGGTTGATCGAGCGCTTTGGCCGGGCTGCGCCGACGGCGGAATCGCGCATCCGGCTGGCCGTCTCGAATGAGTGAGATTGAAGCGCGCGCCGCGCGCCGCGGTCGCCGTCGACCTGGCGCGCCCGAAACGCTGGCGGCCGCGCCGGATCGATCCCTCAGCTACCGGCACCTCGAAAACCCCTTCGAGCCGCTCCGGGTGTTCTCCGACGATCAGATCCAGGCGCTCCATGGCGCGGCGCTCGACATCCTCGAGACCCAGGGCATGAAGGTGCTGTCGGCCGACGGCCGCGCACGCTATGCCGCCGGTGGTGGGCAGGTCGACGAGGACTCGATGGTGGTGCGCCTGGATCGAGGGTTGGTGGCCGAGTCGTTGAGCCACACGCCCCGTGCGCTCACCCTGCATGCCCTTGATGCCGCCCACGACGCCCAGGTCAGCGGGCGTCACGTGGCCATGGCCCCGACCTCCGGACCGCCCAACATCATGGATATCGAGAACGGGCGGCGCGCCGGGACGCTGCAGGACTTCTGCAACCTGATGAAGCTGTGCCAGAGCTTTGAGGTCATTCAGGTGCTGGGCGGGGCGGTCGAGCCCCAGGACATACCCGTGCACGTGCGCCACCTGGAAGTCATGCGCGCCCAGCTTCTGCTGACCGACAAGATCCCGTTCATTTTCTCCCGTGGCCGCCAGCAGATCGCCGACAACTTCGCGCTGCTGCAGATTGCGCACGGCCTGAGTGCGGAGGAATTCGCTCAGCGGCCCTGTACCTACACCGTGATCAACACCAATTCGCCCCTGCAGCTGGACATCCCCATGTCCGAGGGCATCATCGAGTTCGCATTGGCCGGCCAGCCCACCATCATCACCCCCTTCACGCTGGCCGGAGCCATGGCGCCGGTCACCATCGCCGGCGCGCTGACCTTGGCGCACGCCGAAGCCCTCGCGGGCCTGACCCTGGCGCAGATCACGCGCCCGGGAGCGCCGGTGATCTACGGGAGCTTTACCTCCAACGTCGACATGAAGTCCGGTTCCCCGGCCTTTGGCACACCGGAGTACGTCAAGGCGGCGATCGGCGCCGGCCAGATGGCCCGGCACATCGGCCTGCCATGGCGCTCCTCCAATGCAACTGCCGCCAACGTGCCCGACGCACAGGCCGCCTATGAATCTCAGATGAGCCTGTGGGGGGCACTGATGGGAGGTTGCAACTTCATTCTGCATGCGGCGGGGTGGATGGAGAGTGGCCTGGCGACCTCGTATGAGAAATTCATCCTCGATATCGAAATGCTGCAGATGTTCGCCGAGATGTTTCAACCCGTGGGGGCATCGCCGGCCGACCTGGCCGTGGAGGCGGTCGCGGAAGTGGGGCCCGGAGGCCACTTCTTTGGCTGCGCGCATACCATGGAACGCTATCGCACCGCCTTCTACGCTCCGCTGGTGTCTGACTGGCGCAACTATGGCACCTGGCATGAGGACGGCGCGCGCACCGCGACGCAGCGCGCGAATGCGATCTGGCATGCCAAGCTGGACAGTTTTGTCGCACCGACGCGCGATCCGGCCAAGGTGCAGGCGCTCGATGCTTTCGTAGAACGGCGCAAGGCGGAAGGCGGCGCGCCGCCGGTCACCTAGCCGCGGCCATCGCGCCTGGATCCTGATATGAAAACAAACGTAAGAGTGGTTGTGATCGGCGGTGGCGTCGTGGGCGCCAGCGTTCTTTACCACCTCACCAAGCTGGGCTGGAAGGACGTGCAGCTCCTTGAGCGCGCCGAACTCACCTCGGGCTCCACCTGGCATGCCGCCGGAGGCATGCACACGGTGAATGGCGATCCCAACGTGGCCAAGCTGCAGCAATACACCATCAAACTCTACGAGGAAATCGAGCGAATTTCCGGCCAGTCCTGCGGTATGCACGTGACCGGTGGGGTCATGCTCGCCGGCTCTCGCGAACGCATGGATTGGCTGAAGATGACCCAGGCGCGCGGCCGGTACCTGGGAATGGACCTGCAGCTGCTGAGCGCCAGCGAGATGGCCAAGATCTATCCGCTCATGGACCCGAAGCATTTCCTAGGCGGAATCCTCGATCCCATTGAAGGGCACATCGACCCGTCGGGAGTCACGCTCGCCTACGCCAAATCCGCGCAAATGGGAGGCGCCGAGATCGTGCGCCAGACCCGGGTCGTGGACATGCGCCAGCGCACCGACGGCTCCTGGGATGTGATCACGACGCACGGCTCGGTCCATGCCGAACACGTCGTGAACGCCGGCGGACTGTGGGCCCGGGAAGTCGGTCGCATGGTCGGTCTGGAGCTCCCGGTGCTGGCCATGGAGCACCAGTACCTGATCACCGACGACTTGCCCGAATTTGCCGGACGGCCCGAATTACTGCATTGCATCGACTTCGAGGGCGAGATCTACCTGCGACAGGAGCGGGGCGGGGTGCTGCTGGGCACCTACGAGCGCGCCGGCGTGCCCTGGTCCCCGAGGCTGACCCCTTGGGATTTCGGCCAGGACCTGCTGCCGAACGATCTGGAACGCATCGCACCGAGCCTCGAGGTCGCGTTTCAGCATTTTCCGCGGCTTGGCGAACTCGGCATCCGCAAGGTCGTCAACGGGCCCTTCACCTTCGCGCCGGATGGCAATCCGCTAGTGGGACCGATCGCAGGCCTGCGCAACTACTGGGTGGCCTGTGGCGTCATGGCTGGTTTCAGCCAGGGAGGTGGGGTCGGCCTGTCCTTGGCCAATTGGATGGTCGAGGGCGATCCAGGCGCGGATATCTGGGCGATGGATGTGGCTCGCTTTGGTGACTGGGCCACCCTCAGTTACACCAACGCCAAGGTGCGGGAGAATTATTCGCGTCGCTTCCGGATTCGCTTTCCCAACGAGGAACTGGACGCGGCGAGGCCGCTTCGCACCTCTCCGGTGTACGAGCGCCTGCAGGCCGAGAATGCCGTATTTGGGGAATATTGCGGGCTGGAACACGCCCTGTGGTTTGCGCCCAAAGGGAGCGAGCCGCGCGAGCACGTGACCTTCCGGCGCTCGAACGCGCACGAGCACGTGGCGAGTGAATGCGCGGCAGTTCGCGACAGCGTCGGTCTGATCGAGACGACCAACTACGGCAAGTTTGATGTCACGGGTCCGGGGGCCGTCAGTTGGTTATCGCGGGTGATGGCCAACAAAGTCCCTGCGGTAGGACGCATCGCACTCTCACCCATGTTGAATGAGCGCGGCCAGCTGATCGGAGATTTCACACTCTGCCGTGTCGCCGAGGAGCGCGTGTTTGTCGTTGGCACCTACGCGGCGGAGAAATATTACCTGCGGTGGTTTGCAGGTACGCAGCCCGGCGCGGGCGTAGCGATTCGGCCCTGCGCTATGGAATATGCCGGGCTATCGGTGGCCGGGCCGAATAGTCGCGCGCTATTGCAGCAACTTGTCGACGAGGATTTGTCGAACCAGGCGTTCCCGTTCATGAGTTTTCGGCCGATGGACGTGGGTATGATCCCGGCACTGGTCGGGCGCGTCTCGTTCACCGGGGACCTCGGCTACGAAATCTGGGTTACGGCGGATTATCAGCGCGTGCTCTACGATCAACTGCTGGCCGCCGGACGCCCATTTGCGCTGCGGCCTTTCGGGGGCAGGGCACTGAACGCGATGCGCCTGGAAAAATCCTTCGGTACCTGGGCGCGTGAATACCGGCCAATCTACGGGCCCTACGAGGCCGGACTGGGTCGCTTCGTCAACCTGGCCAAAGGAGAATTCATCGGCCGCGGTGCCGCCGCCGCCGAACAAAAGCAAGGCGGCACGCGACGACTCATTACTCTTGCGGTGCAGGCGGAAGATGCTGATGCGATCGGCGACGAGCCGATCTACTATGAGGATGAGGTGGTCGGCTGGGTAACTTCGGGAGGATACGGTCACAGTGTGGGTCAATCCATTGCGCTGGGCTATGTCCACGCGGCGCATGCTGGAGCAACGGCAGGCTTTGCCGTGGAGATCATCGGCGAGCGCCGCTCCGCCGTGCGCCTCGCGCAGGCCCCGTTCGATCCCGCCGGCACCCGCATGCGCAGCTGATCGCCCGGCTCGTGCCCGCGCAAAAGAGGGCCCGCTGAGCCGGGCGTCGCGGGCCATCGGCGCAGCACTGCTGGTTGCTGCGCTGTTTCCGGGTACTGTGGTGCGGGCACAGCAATTGACCCCGAATGCCTATGCCCCCTCACCGACAGGGGCAAACGTCGCCATCGCCTCGGAGAACTACAGCACCGGCGCGGTCGCTCTCGATCCGGCCCTGCCGGTCAAGGACCTGCACGCCACCATCAACACGCTGAGCCTCGGCTACGGTCGCACGCTCGGCATGTTCGGCCACTACGCCAATATCGGCGTTTTCGTTCCCTACTTGCACGGCGACGTGAACGGACAGTACCTCGGGCAATACCAGTCGGTGCATCCGACGGGCCTCGGCGACCCCCAAGTGCGGCTGGCGGTCAACCTGTATGGCGCCCCGGCCCTGACAGCCCGCGAGTTCGCGGCCTATCACCCCGAAACAATCGTTGGGGTGAGTCTGATCATCGCCCCACCGCTCGGCGACTACAACGACACGAAATTGATCAATATTGGCTCGAACCGCTGGTCGTTCAAACCTGAAGTGGGCGTCAGCCGCACCAATGGGCCGTGGACGTTCGAGGCCGACGCCGGCGCCTGGATATTTACCAACAACACCGACTTCCTGCGGGGCCGGGTGCGTTCCCAGGAGCCGATTGGCGCCGTACAGCTGCACGCGATCTACTCGATCAGGTCGCACATGTGGGTGGCGGTGGACGGCACCTACTACACGGGCGGCCGCACCACCATCGACGGCCAGCGCAACATCGACCTGCAACATAATTCCAGAGTCGGGGTCACGCTGGCCTTGCCGCTGGGGCGCTGGCAGGCACTCAAATTCGCCTATAGTCGGGGGGCGCGCACCACGATTGGCGGCGATTTCGACACCATCGGGGTCAGCTACCAGTACCTATGGCTCGATCGATAGAAAACGAACAGTGGATCTACGCGCGCCGCCCGGAAGGGAGGGTAGGCGCCGAGCACTACGAACGCCGTCAGATCGCGCTCGATCCGAGTCTCGCGGCGAATGAAGTGCTCGTCGCCACCCGCTACATCAGCGTCGATCCGTACATGCGCATTCAACAAGCGGTGCGCGATACCTACGACGTGCCCCATCCCCTGGGCATCGTGCAACGCGCCGGCACCGTGGGCCAGGTGATGGCCACCGCCAGCTGAGCGCTTTGCCCTCGGCGATTGGGTGCTGGGCTACGGCGGCTGGCAGCGCGTGCATAAATCCCACGCCGATGAGCTGCAGAAGCTCGATCCGGCCACCGCGCCCGTAACAACGGCGCTCGGCGTGCTGGGCATGCCCGGACGAACCGCCTGGTTTGGCCTGATGGATGCAGGCCGGCCCAAGCCGGGAGAGACGCTTGTGGTCTCGGGCGCCGCCGGGGCGGTCGGATCCCTGGTGGCGCAATTTGGCAAGCGCGCCGGTTGCCGAGTGGTGGGCATCGCCGGCGGCGCGGCCAAATGCGCCTTTCTCCTGGAGCGGCTGAAACTCGACGCCGCCATCGACTATCGAGTGCACTCAGGCACGGCGCTCCTGGCCGCCGAGATCCAGCGTCTGAGCGACGGCGTCGACGTGTATTTCGACAATGTCGGGGGCTGGATGACGGACGCGGTGATTCCGCTGATCAAGCGACGCGCTCGCGTGATCATCTGCGGTGCAATCAGCCAATACGATGGCGGCCTGGATCGCCCCGATTCCGGCCCCAGATTGCTGCAACACATGCTGTTCCAGCGCGCGACCATCCAAGGGATCCTGGCGCGCGACTACGTGCATCGCATGGACGAAATGAAGGCGATCGTCGCGCCCTGGGTGAAAAGCGGCGAGATCGTCTACGAAGAGACCGTCGTCGAGGGATTCGAGCAGCTGCCGGGGGCTCTGAATGCGCTGTTCGCCGGTCAGAACCTGGGCAAGCTCCTGGTCAAGATCTGATTGCGACCCATGAGCTCAGGAGCGCAGCAGTGTCCGCAGCGCAGTAATGATGCGCTCGACTTCAGCGATCGTGTTGTAGTGCGCCAGCCCGATGCGCAGCACCCCCTCACGCTCATCCAGCTGCAGCGCTCGAGCTACTTCCAAGGCATAGTTGTGCCCTGACCAGACGTTGATCCCCTGTTCGGCAAGGGAGCGCGCCAAGGCCGTGTTGGCATGTTTGAAATGAGTGACGGAAATGGTCGGGACGCGCTCAGCCTGTCGGCCGGCATCGGTGATGCCGTGCACCCGGAGTCCGGGGATCTTCAGCAGCTCATCAATGAGAAACTGTGCGAGGGGCATTTCATAGGCCGTCGCCGCCCGGTAGGCGGCGCTGATTCGCTCGCGACGTGTGCCCGCCGCCCCGGTGAGAGCGCCCAGCCAGGCGAGGTAATCAACCGCGGCCGCCAGGCCGGCGAGCATTTCGGTTTGCGGGGTGCCGGTGTCGTGACGCCCCGGCGGCGCCTGCGGCGCGCAGCGCACGGCGTACGGGTAAACTTCGGTGAGCAATTCCTCACGGCCCCACAAGATGCCAAGATGAGGACCGAAAAACTTGTAGGATGAGCAGGCGAGAAAATCGCAGCCCAATTGCGTGACCTCCGCCTTGGCATGCGGAACGAATTGCACCGCGTCGAGGTACACCAGCGCACCGGCCTGCTTGGCCATGCGCGTCAGAGCAGCGACCGGATTGATCGATCCGGTGAGATTGCTTGCGTAATTGAGTGCGAGCAATCGCGTGCGTTCATTCAACAGCGGCTTGAGATCCGCGGGCTCGATGCGCCAGCTGTCGCGGTTGAAGCCTAACCAGCGAATCCTCAGATCTCGCTCCTCCGCCAGCCTAATCCACGGCGAGATATTTCCTTCGTGATCCATCTGAGTGACGATGATTTCGTCGCCGGCGCGCCAACCGTGACCCAGCGAGCGGGACATCTGGAATGTCAGCATGGTCATGGACTGACCCACTATAATTTCCCGGGCAGACGAGCCTCCGAGGAAATCAGCCATTGCCGTGAGTGCGCGCTCGTAGATCGCCTCAGCCGCCTGCGAATCGGGGAAAAAACCTCCGAGGTTGCTCGCAGCGTCGGTCATGGCAGCGGCGACCGCCTCGATCACGGATCGGGGTACCTGCGTGCCCGCCGGGTTGTCCAGGTACGCGCAGGGCCTGAGCAGGGCCGGAAATTGCCGACGAACTTCATCGACAGGAAATACACCTGTCGGATTCTCGGTATCGGTGTGTAGGGCATTGGGCGCTTCTGCTCGGGCGCCCGCCAACGGGCTTGATTCGTTATTCATCTACAGCGAGAATCCATGAGGTGAGTACGACACGCGCAGGATGTCCCAGTCGCGTGATCAAATGCAACCGGTCTGACCAACCGCGAGCCCCGCAGGTGACGAGCCTGCAGCCATGGAGGTAGCAAATGACCGAGGCCACTATCGACCAGCTCATGGACGATCTCAAATCGGTCGCCGCCAGCGCCGAAGCTCTATTGGCCGCGACCGCTAGCGATGCGAGCGAGCGCGTACGCGATGCACGCAAGCGCGCCAGCGAGACCCTTGACAAGGCGCGCGCGCGCCTCAGGGGCCTGGAAGGGGAATTCAAGGACCGAGCGACCGCGACCGTGCGCGAAGTCGATCGCTACGTGCACGAAAATCCGTGGCCTGCAATCGCCGCCGCCGCCGGAATCGGCGCGCTCATCGGGCTCTTGCTCGCCCGGCGCTAGGCAGACAGCGACGTGAACGATTCCAAGCACGGCGCCCACCCAAGCATCGGGCTGTTTGACTCGCTGCGCAGTGCCTTAGCCAATTTCATCAGACTTGCGCATACCCGGATCGAACTGGTGAGCGTCGAGATGGAGGCGAGGCTCCTGAATTCGCGCCACGTGATGCTCTGGTCAGTCGTCGCGCTGTTCAGCGCGTCGCTCGCACTGCTGACACTCTCACTCACCGTGCTGATAATATTTTGGGATACGCATCGCCTGTTAGCCGCCGGCGCCATTACGGCGTTCTTCGCAACTATGGCGATTGCAGCAGCGCTCGTGGTTCGCCGCCGCCTGCATGAGCGGCCGCGGTTGCTGGCCGCAACCATTGAGGAGCTCAAGCGCGATGTCGCCACCCTGGACGGGCCGCGCGGATGAGAGCAGACGAGGCCACGCTGGCCGCCCGCCGCGACGAATTGCTCCGGCAAAGCACCGCGCTGCGATCCCGGATCAGCAATGATGCCAGTGAGATTTCCAGTCATTTGCGCGTGCTCGACAGGGCGACGGCCTTCCTTCGCTCCGGAGGCGGACGCGCGATTGTTACCGGGAGCCTGTTGCTGCTGATGGTCATGGGACCTGGTCGCGTGCTCAAGGTGGCGGGGCGCGGCGCCTTCGTATGGTCGCTGGTGCGCCGCTCGTTGCCTCGGTTATTGGCACTCAGGCGGGGAAGGCATCGAGCTTAGATCGTGAAATTCAAGGACTATTACGCCAGCCTTGGACTCGAGCGGGGCGCGACTGATGCCGACATAAAAAAAGCCTACCGGAAGCTGGCACACAAATACCACCCCGATGTGTCCAAAGAGCCCGGCGCCGAGGCCAAATTCAAGGAAATCGCCGAGGCCTATCAGACCCTGAAGGATCCGGAAAAGCGTGCCGCCTACGATCAGCTCGGGACGCACGCGCCGGGGCAGGAATTCACTCCGCCCCCAGACTGGGGTCCTCGGGCAGCAGGCCCCGAGGAATCCTTCGAAGGCATCGATCTTGCGGACCTGCTCGCAAGTCTGGCCGGAGGCCGAGCTCGCAGCGGTGGCGCCGGCGGCCGCAGGTCATTCCGCGGCGAGGACTACGAGTTACGTACCGCGATCACCATAGAGCAGGCCTTTCAAGGCACGCTCATGGAGCTGAACATCAGCGTGCCGGAATACGACGCGGAGGGTCGAACGGTGCGGGTGCCTAAGACCCTCAAGGTCAGGGTGCCCAAGGGTGCCACCGACGGCCAGCGGTTGCGGCTCGCGGGCAAGGGCGGGAAGGGTATTAACGGCGGCCCGGACGGTGATCTGTACCTGACCGTGAGCCTGCTGCCTCACCGGTTGTACCGCGCCGACGGGCATGACCTTCATTTGGATCTGCCACTTGCGCCCTGGGAAGCCGCGCTCGGCGCCAGTGTCGAGGTGCCGACCCCGGGAGGACCGGTACAACTGAAAGTTCCCGCGGGTACCGCGGCCGGTCAGACGCTGCGACTTTCAGGCCGAGGGCTGCCGCGCCCGAAGAACGGTAGCGGCGATCTGTACGTCGTTTCGAAAATTGTCATGCCGAAGACCACGACCGCGCGCGAACGGGAACTGCTCCAGGAGCTGGCCGACGCTTCGGGCTTCGCTCCACGGTCGGAACTAGTGCGGGAGTCAACCCATGAAGATTGAGGTGACCGAAGTGACCTGGGTGGACGAGCGGGTCGAGTACAGTGTCGATGAGTTGGCTGAGCGCTCTCACCTGACGCGGGCGGAACTCGAGGAATTGATTGACAGCGGCGCTATTTCAACCCGCGATTCCCGTGCTCTTAAGGTGGCAAGGACCGCGGCACGATTGCGCGGTGACTTTGAAGTCGACCTGCATGGCGTCGCCCTGGCATTGACACTGCTGCGTCGTATCGAGGAACTTGAGCTCGAACTGTGCGCCCTGCGCGCGCGCGCTGCGCGCTCGCACGCTTAACTCAATCGGCTCGCGCCGAGCCACTTGGTCGCCACCGCTTGGCGACAATAGTGATACGATTCTCCGCAGGTGCGGACGGGCTTCGCCTGCGACTGACAACGCGCCGCTTTAGAATCATCGAGAGCTCAAGTATGCCGCGCTCAAGCACATTCACCGCGACCCTGACGGCATTGCTCTTCAGCCTGGCCGGTAGTTGCGCGCACTCGCTCTGGGCCGCGGACCAGCCGCAAGCTTCGCCGGTGGCCACCGAGGTGGAAGCGCCCCTGGAAGAAATCGTTATCACCGGTTCCTTGATCCCCCGAGCACGGGATGCGACGGTGGTCACGACGACGACCATAACCGCCGCGGACATGCAGGCGCGCGGCTTCACTACCGTGGCCGACGCCCTGCAAAAGAGCGTCTTTTCAAGCGGCAGCGTGCAGGGCGCACAATATACCGGCAATTTCACGCCGGGCGCCCAAACCCTGAGCATGTTCGGCCTGTCACCGAGTTACGTGAAGTATCTGGTCGATGGCCGACCGATGTCCGACTACCCGGGCCTGTATAACGGCAGTGACATCGTTACCGACATTGGTGGCATACCGGAAGCGTTCGTGGACCACATCGATGTCCTGCCTGGCGGCCAGTCCTCCCTGTACGGTTCGGACGCCATCGCCGGCGTGGTGAACGTCGTTATGATCAAGAAGCTCGACGCGCCCCTAATCGAGGCGCGCTATGGATTTTACGGGGACGGCGGGGGCAGCGATCGGCGCATCGCACTCGCCGATACGTTCGGCGCCGGCCCCGTCCAAATCCTCGCCGGCATCCAGTACGACAACGTCAGTCCGATCTGGGGATACCAGCGTGATCTGACGAGCAGTTACTTCACCGGCGGCACCGGCCCGGTGGTTGCCGAGCGCGATTACGCGCTCGCCGACTCGAGCGGAAATTACTATTTCGTCGATCCGAGCCACTGCGCCAACGTTGCCAGCCTATACGGGGGCAGTGTCGCCGAACATACGCGCGCAGGCTACGGAAACTACTGCGGAACGACCAGGGCTGGATTCAACACCATCAGCAATGGGAGCGAGAGTACCCAGGGCTACGTGCATGCCACCGCGGACTTGGGGCCCGAATTGCAGCTGTACGGGGATGTGTTGCTCAATCACAAGAAACTCCAGTACAGCCAGGGTCTGTTGTACTGGCTCACCTCGGTGGATTACGGCTATTACTACGATCCCACGGTAGTGACCACCGATGTGGTCAACTTTCAGCGCGGCTTCTCGCCAGAGGAGAGTGGCGGGCTCGGCAATACCCTCAACACCGACACCACCAACGCCTATCGAGTCACCGTCGGCGCTCAGGGAGCCGTGGCCGCATCAGATTGGAAGTACACCCTGGATTTTACCCGTACCGAACAGAAGCTAACCGAGCAGACGCATGTGCTGTGGGATGACCTGGCGGGGAGTTTCTTCTCCTCGATTCTAGGTCCGAACCTGGGCCTGGATCCGCTATACGACTACTACCCCACCTTCCAACCGAACTACCCGGAATTCTACAAGCCGCTCACTTCCAGCCAATATGCGAGCTTTAGCGGGATCGCCACATCGCACTCCGAGACTTCCGACAACATGCTGCGCGGCCAGCTGACCAACGCGTCGGTGTTTGCGCTGCCGGGAGGCAACGCGGGACTTGCACTGGTGGCGGAGGGAGGGGATCAGGGCTGGTCCTATGTCCCAGACCCGCGCTTCCTGACGGGCGAGACTTACGGATACACGGCCGTCTCCGGCGATGGGCATCGGTCGCGTTATGCCTTGACGGCCGAGACGCGGCTGCCCGTCCTCAAAGCGCTGACCGTGACGGCCTCAGGTCGATATGACTCTTATCGGGTCGCGGGTGACACTATCGGCAAGGCCACCTATAACCTGGGCCTGGAGTTTCGTC
Organism: uncultured Gammaproteobacteria bacterium; assembly: GCA_963789365.1. Classification (GTDB taxonomy): domain Bacteria; phylum Pseudomonadota; class Gammaproteobacteria; order Steroidobacterales; family Steroidobacteraceae; genus FEN-1191. Next base: position 230,901 of record CAWBKJ010000004.1, on the reverse strand, counting down.
CCTGGGAAAAATTACTGCTGCGGGGCCGCTACGGCACGGCGTTCAAGGCACCCACGCTCTCCGATGAATTTCAAGGCCCGAGCGGATATTACACCGAGGTGACCGACTACTATTCCTGCGCCTTGGAGGGCTACAGCGGACCCACCATCGGGAACTGTCCGGACAGCGGGATCGAGGTGCCTGGCACGACCACGGGAAATACCCATCTGAAACCCATCACGGCCAAGGTATGGGACATGGGATTGGTGCTCTCACCGCTCCGGAACCTGACCTTCAATCTCGACTATCTGCATTGGGACATCAGCAACGAGGTCAATCAGCAAAGTTCCGATCAGTTACTGCGGACCGAAAACGATTGCCGGCAGGGCACCCTCGATATTAACTCTCCCACCTGCGTGGCTGCACTGAACCAGGTCTCGCGTGACGCAAGCGGCCTGCTGTTGAGCATTTCGACCCCGAAAATCAACGTCTCGAATGAGACGGTGGGTGCCTTTGTCGCCGAGGGCCGATACGTGGCGAGCCTGGGCCGCTACGGCAACCTCGAAGTCCAGCTCGCCTGGAACGACATGCTTAAACATACCAACCAGGTCTATCCGGGCGACCCCACCTTGGATGCACTTCGCGATCCAACCTGGAGCACGGACTTTAAGTCCAAGACCAACGCTTCGCTCAGCTGGAATGGTGGTCGCTGGAGCGCCACCGCCTACGTCGATCGATATGGCAGCACCCCCAACTACCTTGCGACCGTGTACGGCTATGGCTCGCCCGGCGCCGGGACGCTATCGCCGTGGACAACCGCAAATTTCAGTGCGCGCTATCAATGGACGCCACAGTTGCAGCTCGCTGCGAATCTCATCAACGCATTTGATGCCATGCCGCCCGCGGACCGGAGCTACCCGGGCACGGAAGCCGTTCCGTACAATGTATTTAACTACAACGTCTACGGCCGCTCCTTTTATGTCGGTGCGCAATACAAGTTCAACTAGTAGCCGGGGCAGGGTCGCATGTTCGGCGGAGCCGTGATGACCGGCGATGTTCGACACATATCTGTCAGATACGTCGCCGGCATACTGGCATGGATCTGTCTTTCGCTGGCCACACTGACCCGGGCCGGGCAACCTGGCGACCTGGAGAGGCAGTATTTGCGCGAAGCTGCGCGCGGCAATCTGGAGCACGTATTCCTGTTCAGGCACCTGTATGGATACGTCGCATTGCCACGCACGTTCGTGATGCTGGAACGATCAAGTCCTGACGACGTCATCTTCTTCGTAGAGCCCAACAAGGATGCCACGCTGAAGGACACCGGAAACGTGATCCCCGGCGTGTACCATTTAGGCCAGGACGGAGTGCGCAAGGACGTCGACACGCAACACGTGCTGCCGTCCAAACCGGAACACTCGGAGCGTCGCGGCGAGCTCACCGTAGAATACTTTCACGCCGAAGGCGACTGGCCATCCGACACCGTCATGATTAGCAATCGGATCTATTACCTGCTGCTCACCGGTTCGGCGATTGCCTTGGTGAATGACATGGTCCGAACGATCGTTGCACTATCGGGCCCCCCCGACGTGCTTTCGCCGGGCTGGCATCGCCTCAAAAAGTGGCAGGACTTGCCAGCTTGGGGAGCGCCGAAAGGGACTCCCCCGATGGCCGACGACGTCCATGGATCAGGCGGCATTCAGAGGTAATCGGGCCATAGCAATCGCGCGCAAAATGGCGGGAATCCTGCTTGGCTGGTTCGCGTTGCCAGCCATCTTGCCGGGCGCTCAGGGCACGGCACCGACGGAATCTTGGGTGTCCGAATATCCACGCGTGGCCGCTCAGGCAGAGAAGGACTGCCCGCGAGCCGACTCAGTGCAATGCCGGCTCGAGTTGCTGCGACTCGCTGAGCTTCTCGACAACCGTCCGGACATCCTCTACCGCCTGGCCAAGCTCGAAGCCAGTCTGGGCCACGCGGAAGCGAGTCTGGGCTACCTGAAATCCTACGTTCACTCGCAGCTCGATTTCGGGGACCCCGCGACTCAGCCTGAATTCCGCTCGATGCGCGCGGGTCCGGCATTTAAGCTGCTGGAGCAGATATATCGCGAAGGACTGAGTCCCAGGGGCACGTACCAACGGGTGGCGATCGCACCGGATGCCGACCTGGTAGCCGAAGACCTTGCTTTCGACACACGGAACGGTGCCCGATATCTAAGCAGCGTCCACAAGGGCAAGGTGCTCGCGCTCGACGCGACCGGCCGGTGGGGCGATTTTCTTGCTCCGACCGAACTGTCGGCCTGGGGAATCTATGCGCTCGCGGTGGACGCCGCGCGTGCGCGCCTTTGGATCAGCACCGTGGCAGGCGCAATTTCGCCGCCGTTCCGCGCTGCCGACGCGGGCCGGTCGGCCGTCCTACGCGTCAACCTGAACAACCGCGTCCAGGAAGATCGATTTGAACTGAAAGACGGACACGCTCATGCCTTCGGAGACATGGCGCTGGATTCCAAGGGCGAGCTGTATGTTTCCGACGGCGTGGGTGGTGGCGTATACAGCATTGCACCCGAACCGGGCGCCGCACTGGCGACACGTGTATTCCCGGGCGCATTGCGTTCACCCCAAACGCCGGTGCCCTTGCCCGACCGCACGCGGTTGCTGGTCGCCGACTACAGCCGCGGAATCGCGATTGTCAATTTGCAGGCACCGCAGGGTGTTTCATGGCTGCAGCATCCTCCTGAACTCGCCGTATACGGCATCGATGGCCTCTACCTTGACGGGCAGGCCTTGATCGCGATTCAAAACGGTACGGTTCCAGAGCGCCTGCTGTATATGCGTCTGGATCCCTCGTTCACTCGGGTCCTGAGCTGGCAAGTCGTCCTGGCGCGCGTGCCTGGCCTGGGCGACCCGACGCACGGCGTAGTGCGGGAAAATCGATTTGACTTCATCAGCAACAGCGGTTGGGATCGCGTCGACGATCAGGGACACCTCAATTCCCCGGCCGCGGCGTCTCCGCCAGAGATCTGGAGTATGGACCTGCCCAGGTAGCCGGGCGCGCGACTATTTACGTGCCTTTCTTGAAAACCAGCACGAATCGGTCGGTCTTGCCGAGCATGGGTTCCTTGTAGGAAATCTGCTCGCGGGGGTCATCCTTGCGGCGGAGCAGGTCGCTGCTCGCAACGACCCGCATGCCGCGCTTGCCGAAATCCTGACGGGCAAACGCCTCATCTATCCGGTGCAATGTCGAGGCATCTGCGCTGCCGTGGCCGGCCTTGGCGGAGTGGTCTATCAACAACAGCACCCCGCCGGGCTTCAGAGCCTGCACCAGCTGGTCCAGCACCCCGGCGGTATTGATTTTTGGCCACAACCCCTTGGTCTCGTTTTGCGTGTCGACCCAATACAGGTCGTGATACACCTTGCTCAGCACGATCGCATCCAGCGTACGGATCCCGAGGTTCATCTTGTCAAGATTCACGATTCGGTACTCAACGTTGGGCAGGCGATTGCCCGCGAGGCGCACCTGATGATCGGTGTCGGACCAATGGTCGAAGGCGCTGTTATTGACCATCAGCACGTGACCGGACGGCCCGACCAGGTTTGCCAGCAGTTCGCTGTAGTAACCGTCGCCCGCCAGCAGATCGGCAACGTGCATTCCAGGCTTGATGCCGGTCAGGCGCAGTATTTCGGCCGGATGATCCAAGGCATCGCGCTTGATATCCGCAGGACTTCTGCCTGGGCGAGCGACCGCAGCATCATAACTGTCGGCCGCGTGGCCGGCACTGAGCAAAACGCATGAGGCCGCGAGCGCAAGAAGCGAGGCGCGGGCCACTTTGGCGGCTAAATTCATGGTAAATCTCCCGGGCAACTCGGCTGGACTCTATCATAGTGCAGGTGTGGATCCAGAGCAGGACAGTGCTGGCATGGCGGTGCGGGTAAGCCAAACCTGGCGCGGCGCATGTAGCCTCGCTGTGCTGCTAGCGCTGAGCCCGGCGGAGTTGCATGGCGCGACCGCAGGCGGCGAGTTCCACCGCGACGTGGTCTTCAGCCACTACGGGCCCACCTCGAGTAACCGCGAAATGGTCCGGCGCCTGCTCAGTCCGGCGACTTCGGCAAGGATCGAACGACAGCTCGCCGCTTCAGGAGAAACCCTCTCCGGCTACCCCGTTGATCTTGCCGCCGAGCGGTACATTGTCTATGTCCCCGCCCAGCACCCGGCCAACGGTTACGCGCTCGTGGTGTTCGTGCCGCCATGGCAGCAGGCGGGAGTGCCGGAAGGGTGGGCGGAGGTACTGGACCGGTACGGTGCGCTCTTTGTGAGCGCGGCCCGGTCGGGGAACAACGAAAATACCATGGCACGCCGGGAACCATTGGCCTTGCTCGCCGCAGAGAATATCGTTGCGAACTATCCGGTGGACCCGCGGCGCATCTACATTGCGGGATTCTCTGGTGGATCGAAGATCGCGCTGCGACTTGCCATCGGTTACCCGGATCTGTTCCGGGGCGCCATATTAAATGCCGGCAGTGATTCACTCGGCGATGCGAGCGCTGAACCTCCGATCCCACTTCCGCCGCGCGAGCTGTTCCAGCAGTTCCAGAGCGACACGCGCCTGATCTACATTACCGGCGAGCACGACGCGGAGCGCGTGGACGAGGATTTATTGAGTGTGCGCTCGATGCGAGAGTGGTGCGTGTTCAATGCCGAAAGCATCATTGAGCCTTATCTGGGCCATGCGGTAGCACAACCCACCGCGCTTGCCCGCGCGCTCGGAAGCCTGGACGGCGGGGTGCAAACCGATCCCGAACGGCTGGCGCGCTGCCGAGCCACCATTGATGCGGACCTGGAGCAAGGGTTTCAGAAGGTGGACAAGTTGATCTCCAGCGGCAAGCGTGCCGCGGCCGACAAACTGCTCGATAAGATCGACCAGCGCTACGGCGGCCTGGCGGCACCGCGCAGCCTGGAAAAGCGGCAGCACTAGCGCTGTCCCGGCGCTGCCGTGCAGCACACGCATTGCCTGCATCGGCGCGCAGGCGTTATAGTTCTTAGCCCCCCCACGCCCCGATGCGACCGAGCAATTTTAAGGTAAATCCCATGAGTACTTTTGACGCAGGCAAGACGCCGGCCCGAAACAGCTACGATTCCGAGGTTCCGCCGAACCTGCTGGAATTCATGCTCAAGAGCTGGAATCCAAAGGGCCGGAAACTGCCCAAGGTACTCCCGAACGCCACCGCGTTCCGCAAGCGGCGTGAACGGGTCTCACAAAACTTTCCGAACGAACTGCTGGTCATTCCGACCGGGCATCGCAAGGTCAGGGCAAACGATACGTACTACGTATTCCGCCCGGGAACTGATTTCTACTATCTCACCGGAGTCCTGGAACCGGACTGCGTATTGTTGATGATCCCGAATCGCCAGGGGCGAGGGCACGAGCATGTGCTGTTTGTGGAGCCCAACCCCGGCAAGTCGGACACCACCTTTTTCACCGATCGGAATAAGGGCGAATTGTGGGAAGGCCCAAGACTCGGCGTGGCAGAGTGCGCGACCCGATATGCGCTGAGCTGCCAGCCCCTGAGCGCGCTGCAGTCCACACTGGAGAGCGCCCGCCAGCCCGGTTCCCGGATGAGGGTGCTGCGCGGATTCTCGGACGCTACTGAACTCATGTTGCAAGCCGAGCGTGCCGAGCAAGGGCGCCACGACCAGGAACTCGCGGTATTTCTGTCTGAGATGCGCTTGCTCAAGGACGCAAGCGAAGTCAAGGCGCTGCAAAGCGCGGTCACCGCGACCAAGTTGGGCTTTGAGGATGTGATCGCGCGCCTCAAGACGGCGACCAATGAGCGCGAACTCGAGGGTGTGTTCTGGACGCGGGCCCGCATGGAGGGCAACGACGTGGGCTACACCTCGATTGTGGCCTCAGGCGCGCACGCCTGCACCTTGCATTGGAAGCAGAATGACGGGGCGATCCGCAAGGGCGACCTGCTGCTGCTCGATGCAGGCATCGAGGGCCATTCGCTCTACACCTCGGACATCACCCGTACTCTGCCCATCTCCGGCACCTTCAGCCGCGAGCAGCGCGCCATATACGAAATCGTGCTGGCCGCGCAACAGGCCGCGCTGGGGCAAGTCAAACCGGGCATCGACTTCATGGCACCGAACCAGGCCGCCATGGTCGTGCTGGCCGAGGGCCTCGAACGCTTGAAGATCCTGGCGGTGTCGGCTGCCGAAGCCCTGCGTGATGAGAACCAGTTCTACCGGCGTTATTCCCTGCACAATGTCAGCCACATGCTGGGATTGGACGTGCACGATTGCGCGCAGGCGCGCGCGCAGAACTATAAGTACGGCAAGCTCGAAGCCGGAATGGTGCTGACCGTCGAGCCCGGCCTGTATTTCCAGGTGGATGACCTGACGGTGCCCGCCAAGTACCGCGGCATCGGTGTGCGTATCGAGGATGACGTGCTGGTCACAGCCAAGGGGCATCGGGTGCTCTCATCCAACCTGCCGCGTGACCCGGACGAGGTGGAAAAATGGATGAAGCAGGTGTGGAAGCGCCGGTGAAAGACTTCTGATGGCCGGCAGCCAGGACTTCGCTCCCGATCCGCGCAACGCCCAGGCCCTGATTTATCTCAATGGCCGGCTGGTACCGCGCGCCGAGGCCAAGGTGTCGCTGTTTGACGCGGGATTCCTGGTGGGGGATGGCATCTGGGAGGGCATCCGGCTGCACAAGGGGGCGCTGCTGTTTGTCGAGGAGCACCTAGATCGCCTGTACTGGGGCGCGCAACAAATTAGCCTTGACTTGGGCCTCGACCGAGTGACGCTGCTGCGCGAGCTCAAGCGCACCATCGACACCAATCGCATGCACGACGGCGTGCATATCCGGTTGATGGTGACGCGCGGGGAGAAGGCCGCCCCCAATCAGGATCCGCGCAATGCTCTGGGCCGACCGACCGTGGCCATCGTCGCCGAATACAAGCTGCCCAATCCGAAACTGATGACCCAGGGCCTGAGCCTGGCGACTTCGAGCATCATTTGTACGCCAGCGGAGATGTTCGATATGCGACTGAACTCCCACAGTCGCCTGAATCTCATCAGGGCTTTGCTGCAAGCCATCGAGGCCGGCGCCGATGAAGCGCTGATGCTTGATCCGCACGGCTTTGTCTCGAGCTGCAACGCCACCAACTTCTTCATGGTGCGTTCTGGCACAGTCATCACCTCCAAGGGAAGCTACTGCTTTAACGGTGTCACGCGCGGCCAGGTCATCAGTCTTTGCCGCGCCGCCGGTCTTCCGGTGGAACTGCGCGATTTTGCGTTGCCGGAAGTCTACGAGGCGCAGGAGGCCTTCGTAACCGGCACTTTCGGCGGCATCACACCCGTGCGCGTGATCGACGGGCACTCGCTGTCCGCGGCGCTGCCGGGGCCCGTTACACAGCGCGTGCATGAGCTGTACCGCGGATTACAGGACGCGCAGGCGGCCCAGCTGGCATGAGCGGGGCCGAGCCGGTCCGGATCGCCATGTGGTCGGGGCCGCGCAACATCTCCACGGCCCTGATGCGTTCCTTCGGCGCCCGATCAGACACCGCCGTGGTGGATGAGCCGTTCTATGCGGCCTACCTGGCCGGCAGCGGATCACTCCATCCAATGCGCGACGAGGTTCTGGCCTCCCAGCCCAGCGATTGGCGTCTGGTCGTCGCGGCATTGCTGGGACCGGTGCCCGGCGGCAAGCCGATTTTTTATCAAAAACTGATGACTCATCACATGCTCGATGACTTTGGCCGTGAGTGGATGGGCTCGATGCGCAACGCATTCCTGATACGCGATCCCACCGCGGTACTTGCTTCCTATCTGAAAAAACGCACCCACATCGAGCTTTCGGACATCGGTATCGTGCAGCAAAGGGAATTGTTCGAGCGTGAGGCGGACCGGCTTGGCGCCGCGCCACCGGTCATAGAGGGTACGGACGTGCTTGCAAATCCCGGGAGAACGCTCCAGCGCCTGTGCGAGGCCCTGAACATCTCCTACACGAGTGCGATGCTGAGCTGGGCGCCCGGCCGGCGCGACACGGACGGTGTCTGGGCGCCGGCCTGGTACGAGTCCGTCGAACGCACGACCGGATTTGAGGCACCAGCAGCGCAGGCCGCGCTCAAATTGCCCGCGGAGCTCGGACGGATCGCAGAGCTCGCCCAGCCTCACTACAGGGTCCTGGCCGCGCACCGGCTGCAGTGAGCCGGCGCGGCCAGCAACCGCCGCGCAATCCTATTTTTTCTTGCTCGGATCGTCGGCAGGGTTAACGTAGGTGATGGCAAACGGTCCCATCAGATCGACCTGCACGACGGCGCCCGACTTGGTCCAGGCGAAGTGGTGCATATTGGCCGGTGCCACGCCCCAGCCGCCCGCCTTGAGAACTTTGGAATTTTTCTTGTCGAGGGTATCGCCCATCCCCAGCCCCAGAGTCCCCGAAACCACAGTCACGCGCTCGTCCGTCGGATGCCAGTGTGGCGCAATCGAGTAACCCGCCGGCATTTTCAGGCGCAAGGTCACTGGGCCTGTTTTTGCCGGATCGCCTGCCAGAACGGCCATCTGCACACCGGCAGCGAGCACCGGCGGTGCCGGGCCCCACTTGATCTCCTCCGGTTGCATGGGGCCGGCTGGATCCGCTGCCCAAAGCAGCGGAGAGGCGGCCATGGCGATCAGGGTCAACGCGAGCGCGTGTACACGAACTGTATTCATTGGATTCTCCTTAATATTCGCTCCCATCGTTAAGATGATGTACCCCGCAGCATGGTCCCTGCAACTCTTGGCCCTTCGACCACCCCGCTGACCGGATTCCCGCGCAGGCTCGAGCTTCTGGCGCCACGCGCCCCTAAGCCCGACGCGCCGTCCTAGTCGTTGCTGACCAGGAACTGGATGCGTACGTTCAGGTTGAGGGCATCCGCTGGGGCGACGGCCAGCCAGAGTTGCACAGTGCCGTCATCGGCCGGCGCCACGTTTCGAGCGCTGATCGATGCCGAGCCGATGGCCGGGTAATCGGCAAGGCCGCGCGGCGGTGCGCTCAATTCCGAGACCGACACAAAGACACCGCTATGGCGGTCCACGCCACCGACCGGATCAATATCGCGGGTGGGAAACTGAAAGGTCAGCACATCGTTGGTCGAGGCGGTCGATATTTCGGAGAACCACCGCGTCACAGTACTCATGTGAGCTCCGAATTTCCGTCAATCATTCGGTTCGGAGTAGCGAGGCGTGTCGGGAGCTTCGGGGGCGCCGGACTCATCTTCGATCACACTTCCCAGCCTTACTCGGCGTATCGGGTGTAGTTCCTTATCAGCGAGCACCGGCCTTGGACCCGACGTAGTCGGGCTGGGTTCAAATGCGAGTACGTCACCGCGATGCCCGGTGAGTTTGCAGCCTCTGACGACCCGGAATATCTCCTGGCGACGATTGGCTCGCAGCTCGGGCGTTGGATCCTTGTACTCGCTCATGCCAGCGTGAGCGCGGCAGCGAACGGTGCTACTTCGGCCCTTAGCCGCGCCGGGCGCGATGTTTGCTGCCCTGTGCGTACAGGACGACGCCGGCCACTAGTATCAGTACACACCCACCAACCCCCTTGAGAACGAACAAATCAGGATGCGCGCTTCCCGGAGGCGGAATTAGGCACACGACACCGGCAAATATGGTCGCCGCCATTCCCAGCCCGGACACCAACCAGCATACCACCGGGCCCCCGGGAATCAGGGTCACACCCGCATTGCGTCCCGCGGCACGGCGCCGCAACAGTGGGAGCGAGGCAAAGATGTATACCCAGACCACGCAGACCAGCGCAACGGTCATGTCGATCAACAGCAGATAAGCCTCATGTATGGCTGAGCCCGAAATGGCTGCCACCAATACCACCGTGGTAGCCGCTGCCTGCGCGAGCAGTGCCACGTGTGGAGTCCCGAACTTCGGGTGAATCGCCGCAAAGCGCTTCGGCAGGTAATTGCCGAGGCCGACCACAAACGGCAAACGGGCGCTGCCGGTGATCCATCCGCCCAGTGCCCCGATGCTTCCAAGGGTCAGCAGCGCGGCGGTCAGCACCCCAAAGAATGGCATGCCGGCGCGGACCCCAATCGCCTGCAGGGCCTCAGGAATCCCGGTGATGGCGTTGATCTGGGACGGCGGCAGGGCCACCAACAGTGTCATGGTGCCAACCACGTAGGCAATGGCAATCACGGCGCCCGCCAAGAAAACCGCGCGCGGGATCACCCGGGCGGGATTACGGATCTCTTCGGCCATGATGGGCCCAAGTTCAAGGCCGTCGTAGGCAAGGATCAATATCGAGAGGGCGCTGAGGGTGGGCAGTGCGCTGAAGTCTGGCAGCAGACTTGCCGCCGTGAAGGGCGTGGCCGATCCATAGCCGTGCCAGGCCACGGCGCCGCCGACCAGCAGCAGCACCGCCACGGCGACGGTGGCCATGCCACCCAGATTCTGCAGCCACTTGGCCCGCGCGAGACCGACCATGTTGAGGAGCGTGGCGGCCCAGAGCAGGGCAATGGTGGCAATGCCGTTATAGAGTGGACTGTCCGCGAGCCGCATCCAGGATTGGCCGCCCAGGTGCAGAAAGACGCCCGTGGCAAACAGCAGCAGCGAGGGGAAGAACACCAGATTCGACAGCCAGAAAACCCAGCCTGCAAGAAAGCCGTGCATATCGCCCAGGGCCGCCGTGGTCCATTGGTACAATCCGCCTTCGTGCGGAATGCGCGAGCTCAGCTCCAGCACCGCTAGCGCCGAGGGTATGAAGAACGTCAGCAGCGCCAGCCCCCACAAGACCAAGCTTGAGGGCCCGATCTGCGCTGCGGTAGACAACCAGCGCAGACCTATGATCGTAACGATGTTGAGCAAAACGAGGTCAAACGTACCCAGTGCCCGGCGCAACGTGCCACCGGACCCAAACCTAATTTGCATACGAGCCGCACCCCCGCGAATTTACCGCGGACACGGCGCGGCTATGTTGCGCGCCGCTCGTGTCCGGGATCCATTATATTATAGCCGTTACATTAAAAAGGTGCCCATTCACGGGACGTGGCTCACGGTTCTGGGCGCTGCCAACTAGCGAGGACTGCATCGTGAAGGAGATTAAAACGCTCGGCTTGCTGGGAACCGGAGTCATCGGCGGCGGTTGGGCGGCGCGGGCGCTGCATTTTGGGGTGAATGTTATCGCCGCCGACGTCAAGCCCGAAATGGAGAAATGGATCCGCGAGGCGGTGGCGAACGCGGAGCCTGCGCTGGCACGCTTGACGCTGGCGCCTCTCCCGCCCAAGGGGAAGTTGTCCTTTACAACCGACCTGCACGCCATGGCGCGACAAGCGGATTTCATCCAGGAAAATATCCCGGAGCAGCTGGAACTCAAGCAACGCGTGTTGGCGGAAGTGAGCCGCACGGCCGGTCCCGAGGTCATCATTGCCTCCAGCACCTCGGGCCTGATGCCTTCGGATTTGCAGCTGCATATGCGCGCTCCCGAGCGCTTCCTGGTCGCCCATCCGTTCAACCCCGTATACCTGCTACCGCTGGTGGAGCTGGTCGCTGGCAAGCAGACGGCCGCGGCCACCATCGAGTCCTCGCGCCAGTTCTTCACCTATATCGGGATGCACGCCTTGCACGTGCGCCGGGAGGTTCCCGGGCACCTGACTGATCGATTGCAGGAGGCGATGTGGCGCGAGATTTTGCACATGGTCAACGAAGGTGTGGCCACCACCGGGGAATTGGACGAGTCCATCATTTATGGTCCCGGATTGCGCTGGGCCGCGATGGGCATGAATCTGATCTACCATCTGGCTGGGGGCGAGAGCGGCATGCGCCACATGCTCGAACAGTTCGGTCCCTGCCTGAAATGGCCCTGGACTAAACTTGAGGCGCCAGAGCTCACCGACGCCTTGATTGACCGCATGGTGGAGGGCACCCAGGCGCAGGCACAGGGCCGCTCGATCCGCGAACTCGAGCGGCTTCGCGACGACTACCTAGTGGCAATTCAGCAGGTCCTGCGTCAATCCAACATCGGCGCCGGCGCCACACTGCGAGCTTTAGAGCAGCGACTGTATGCGGACCATGCCGGCGGAAAGGTGAGCGCCGCCGCCGCTGACGGCGCGCTTGCGCCGCTTGCCGGACAGGTGCGACCCGAATGGATCGACTACAACGGGCACATGACGGACTCGCGCTACCACCAGGTTTTCGGCGATGCCATGGACGCGTTATGCCGCCGGGTCGGCATCGACGAGGATTATCGCAAGCGCGTCGGCATGTACTACACGGTCGAAACGCATACCACGCACCGGGGCGAATTGAAACTTGGCGACTCGTATTATGTCGGCACGCGCCTCGTGACACTCGATGCCAAGCGCCTGCGCGTGTTCCACAGCCTGCATCGCGCCAGCGACCACAAGCTTGTCGCCACGGGCGAGCAGATGCACTTGCATGTGGGCGTGGCCAGCGCCAGAACCGAAGCAGCGCCGCAGCAAATCCTCACCATGCTCGAGCGAATCCGCGCAGCGCAGGCCACTGAGCCGGCGCCGGTGCAACTGGGACGCGCAGTAGGTCAACCGCCCACCGGGGATTGAGAGTTGCCCAAGCTAGTCGATCACGCCCGACGCCGCGACGAGATCGCACTGGTCGCCTGCCAGGTCATTGCGCGGCGTGGATTCGCGCAGGCGACGGTCGCCCACATCGCACGGGCCGCCGGCTCTACCACAGGCATGGTGGCCCATTATTTCGAGTCCAAACAACAGATCATTCTTGCGGCGCTGCGGTTGATCCTGCGACGGATCGAACTGCGGCTCACGCAGCGAGCCGATAAAACATCCGTCGATCTGCTTAGCGTGCTCAGCGAAGCGTTGCCCATCGATGCGCAGCGACGCACTGAGTGCGCATTCTGGATCTCATTTTGGGGGCAGCTGCCGGCGGACCCCGAGTTGAAGCGCCTCAATACCTGGGTCCATCGCGAGTACCGGCGCCTGTTCGACCGCTGCCTGCGCGAACACTGGTCGGAATCGGCGCGCTGGCCGGCGCGGTTGCGCGCCGACGTTTCCAGGTCGATCATTGCTTTCGTCAACGGAATCATCGCCAGTGCCGTGTCCAGTCCCAGGGATTGGCCCGCGAGCGAGCAGGTCGGGCAGCTCCGCATGCACCTGGCGCAGCTGCGGACCTGGGCGCATGCGTCGACCGGCACGGAACAAACGGAGAAGCAGGCATGGACTTTGCGCTAACCGAAGAGCAGGAACTGATCATTGCGAGCACCCGGAATTTCGTGGAGCACGAGCTCTACCCGCATGAAAAGGAAGTCGAAGATACGGGCCTGCTGCGCCCGGAACTGATGAATGAGTTGAAGCAAAAGGCGATCGCGGCCGGCCTGTATGCGGCCAATATGCCGACCGAGGTAGGCGGTGGCGGACTCGACACGCTCAGCTGGGTGCTGTACGAGAAGGAACTAGGCAAGGCCAACTACGCGCTGCACTACAACTGCGTGGTACGCCCCTCCAACATCCTGATGGCCTGCCAAGGTGAACAGCGCACGCGCTACCTGCTGCCGGCGGTTCGCGGGGAGCGCACCGATTGCCTGGCCATGAGCGAGCCGGGAGCGGGTTCGGACTTACGTGGCATGAAGACCACAGCAGTCCGCGACGGCAAGGACTTTGTCATCAACGGCACCAAGCATTTCATCAGCCACGCCGATCATGCGGATTTTGTAATTCTGATCGCGGCCACGAGCGTCGAGGAGTCTGCCACCCGCGGACCGCGCAAGAAGATGACGGCGTTCCTCGTGGACATGGGGCATCCGGGCTTCGAGGTGCTTCCCGGCTACCGGAACGTCTCCAATCGGGGATACAACAACTGCATTCTCCAATTCAACGACTGTCGCGTGGGTCCTGAGGCGGTGCTGGGCGAGGTGGACAAGGGTTTTGATGTGGCCAACACCTGGTTGGGCGCCACACGCCTGCAGGTGGCGGCGTGTTGCCTTGGGCGCGCCGAACGGGCGCTAGGCCTGGCCAAACAATGGGCCGTGGACCGCGTGCAGTTCGGTCAATCCATCGGCAAATTCCAGGGCATCAGCTTCAAATTGGCGGACATGGCGGTCGAGCTCAGAGCTGCAGAACTGTTGGTGCTGGAGGCAGCCTGGAAAAATGATCAGGGTACGGCCACCGATTCGGACTTTGCCATCGCCAAGCTCAAGGCCACTGAAATGCTGGCCATGGTGGCGGATGAGGCCTTGCAGATCCACGGCGGCATGGGCCTGATGTCGGACCTACCACTGGAGCGAATCTGGCGTGACGCTCGCATCGATCGCATTTGGGACGGCACCAGCGAAATTCAGCGCCATATCATCTCGCGCGCGTTGCTACGCCCCCTGGGCGGCTAACGCCCGCTCCAGCGCGGCGTACGCTTTTCCGAGAATGCCCTGGCTCCCTCGAGCAGGTCCGAGGAGCGCAAGACCCGCTGAACCGCATCGAGTGAGTCGTGGAGTTCGAAGGCCTCGTGCTCGGCGACCATCTCGGTATGGCGCAGCAACTGCTTGATTGCCGGAAACAGCAGCGGCGGCCCAGCCGCCAGCTGGCGCGCGAGCTCGCGCGCGCGCGTCAATGCGTTGCCCTTAGGCACCACGTAATTGACCAATCCCCAGTGCTTGGCCTCAGCCACGTCCATCCACCGGCCTGTCATCAGGAACTCCACCGCCACATGATACGGAATTCGCCGCCGCAGCTTGATGGTGCCGGCGTCCGCCAACACGCCGACATTGATCTCGGGCAGCGCAAAGGTGGCATGCTCCTCGGCGACGATAATGTCGGTACCCAGCATGAGCTCAAACCCGCCGCCGCAGGCGATGCCGTTCACGGCAGCGATCAGTGGCTTATTGAGATTGCGCGGATGATTCAGGCCGGCGAATCCGCCCACGCCCCAGTCCGAATCGGACTTCTCGCCACCGGCGGCGGACTTGAGATCCCAACCTGCGGAGAAGAAGCGCTCGCCGGTGCCCGTCACGATTGCGACCTTTAGTTCGGGATCATCGCGAAACGCGGAGAATGTATCGTTCAGCGTGCGGCTGGCCGCCAGATCAATGGCGTTGGCCTTGGGTCGGTCCAGGCGCACCTCAACCACGGCGCCGTCGCGGGTAACTTCAATTCCATGAGGCATGACTAAGTCTCCTTGCCCAGACGAATCAACGCGTCAACCGCGGCCACACCCGCACCGACGGGGCGAACAATGATCGGGTTGACATCGAGTTCTGCGAGCACCGCGAGATGATCCTCGGCGTAGCGAGCGACCGCCATGATGGCATCAAGCAGGGCAGGCACGTCGCCCGCCGGCTTGCCACGGTAACCACCCAGCAGACGATACACCCGCAGCCGCTGCAGCGCGCTGTGGACCGCCTTACGCGTGAATGGCGGCAGCAAGCTGACGGTGTCCTGCAACAATTCCGTGAGTACGCCGCCGGCGCCCAGTACCAGCGTCAATCCGAAATGAGCATCGACGATGGCCCCCACCAGAAGTTCGGCCACGCCATCGACCACCATTTGATCGACCAGCACAGTGTCGGCGAGCTGGCCAAGCCGGCGGGCGGCAGCGGCAGCTTCGGCCGGCGTGCGAATATTCAGCACCACACCACCCACATCGGATTTGTGGGCGAGCGAGCCGGAGGCGGCTTTCATGACGATCGGGTAGCCGATCGCCTCAGCGGCCGTCACCGCCTCGCCCACAGGCACGCGGCGGCTCTGCGGAATCGGCATTCCATAGGCGGCGAGCGCCGCCTTGGCCTCAAATTCGGGCAGTGTGCGCAGCGCTGCGGGCGCCGCGGCGGCCCGATGCAGCTGCACTCGTGCCCCCTCGCGCCAGCTCTCGCCTACGGCGCCCGCCTGATCGAGCGCCTGCAGAGCTTCGCGCTGGCCTTGCAGAGGAACGACGCCGGACGCCAGACAGTCGGCACGCACGCGCCCGGGAAGCGTTTCCGGAAGCGAAGCGAGCAGCGCGGCTCGGGCGGCCGGCCGAGCCGCGCCGGCCGCTACAAATTGCCCGATTGCGTTAGTAAAGGCGGTGAGGTCCGAGGATTCGGGCGGGCAATCCAGCATCAGAGCCACGGAGTCGAAGCCACAGGTCATGACGTAGTCATAGACCTCGCGCTGGCGCGGCAAGTCAAACCAGATATAGGTGTGCAGGTCGAACGGATTGGCCACGCTCACCCGCTCCCCCAACAGCTTCCGCAAATGCTGAGCCTGTTCCGCTTGGAAGGGTGGAAAGCTCAGACCGAGGTCACGTGCCACGTCGGCGGTCATGGCCATGTCGCCGCCCGAATAGCCCATCACCAGTACGCGTCGGCCTGCCAAGGGTCCACCGACGTGAAGCACCTTGAGCGTTTCACACAGGCCGCTCAGAGTGTCGCAGCGCGCGATACCCGCCTGGCAGCAAAAGGCGTCGAAAACCGCATCGCTCCCGGTCAATGCGCCCGTGTGGCTTTGCGCGGTACGCACGGCCACTTCGGTCCGGCCGGCTTTTACCAGCGCGATGGGTTTGCCGGCCGCACGCGCGACGGCTGCGGCCTGCGCGAAGCGCTCATGGTCTTTGATGCCCTCAACGTACAGTCCGAACGCGCTCACCCGCGCGTCCGTGCACAGCATTTCGATCAGATCCTCCAGCGCCAGGCGCGTCTGGTTGCCCACCGTGAAGATGTAGCCGATGGGCACTGAGCGGTCGTTGGACATCAGGGTCATGGCCAAGGTACCGCTCTGGCAGATGAGCGCCACCCCGCGCTCGGGGGAGTCGCCTACCAGCTGATCTGGCCACAGCGCACAGCGATCAAAAAAATTGATGATCCCGTAGCAGTTCGGCCCGAAAAAGGGGACCGGCCCGGCGCCAATGAGCAGATCCTCGCTTAAGGCCAGGCCTGCGGGCGTGCCCAGTTCGGAGAAACCCGAGGCGAAGCATACAAAGCCGCCGGCATCGCGGCGCGCCAGTGCCGCTGCGACGCCCGGTACCTCTGGAGCCCGCACGGCCACAAAGGCCTGATCGGGGGAGCCTGGCAATTCATCCACCGAGCGATAGTAACGACCGTGCGCATCGGAGCTGCGATTGGGATTGACCCGCCACACCTCACCGCGGTAGCCAATGGCCTGAATTCCCGCAGCGACCGCATCGGTCCAGGAACCGCCAATCAACGCCACCGACTGGGGTCGCAACAGCCGGCGGATGGCCGCAGCGCTGAGCGCGGGAGGGTCGGCCACCTAGCGTACTCGCAGCTCGATGCGCCGGGAGGGCGGACCTGGCGCCTCCAGCCCTGAGGTTGACGCGACCAGCCCCTCGAGGGCGGACATGATCGCCGGTGGGAAGGGCACGGCGGCCGGATCGGGATCCTGGCGCACGTGCAACAACATCATCTCGCCCAAGGCTACCGGGTCGCTGTATCGCTCGCAGTAGAAATCAAACGCGGCGTGGATGCGCTTTCGATCGGCCGCCGGGACGCGCACCTCAATATCGAGCCGGTCGGACTGCTTGACTTCGTGCAGAAAATGCATGTGCTGCTCGAGCGTAAAGAGCGTGCAGCTCGTGGTGCGCCGATAGTCGGCATCCAGCCCGACCTGATCCATGAGCGCGTCGCAGGCGTAGCTCAGGATCAGTCCGTAGTAGGCGTCTCGGAGGTGGCCGTTGTAGTCGATCCACTCAGGTGCAATTGCCGTCGAGTAGATTTTCAGCGCCTTCACATCGACCGCTCAGTGCAGCTTGAGCCGGTCTCGGGCCTGTGCCGGGGTGATGATCTGCGCACCCATGGCTTCAATAATGGTCCGTGCCTTTTCGACCAGTTGCGCGTTGCTGGCATAGACCCCGCGCTTCAGGTACAGATTGTCTTCCAGGCCGACCCGTACGTTGCCGCCGAGCAATATTGACTGGGCCACCCACGGCATCTGCATGCGGCTGATCCCGAAGGAAGTCCAGATGCTCTCGGCAGGCAGCGCATTCACCATCGCCAGCAGGTGCCCGGCGTCGGCAGGCACGCCGTAGGGTATGCCACAGCACAGCTGCACCAGCGGAGGGGCCGGGATCAGCCCTTCTTTGATCATCTGCTGGACAAACCACAGATTGCCGGTGTCGAAGATCTCCAGTTCCGCCTTGACCCGCAGATCACGCAGTATCGCGGCGCCCTTGCGCAAGTAATTGGGCGTCGAAATATAGGCCCGATTCGTGTCGCCAAAGTTAAGGCTGCCACAGTCGAGGGTCGCCACATCGGGCCGATACTGGCCTTCATTGCAAAGATCGATGATGTGGCGCATGCGGTCTTCTTGCGACACGAAATCGGTGCCTGGCGCCGGCGTATCCGCCATGCCATTGTCGCCCACGTAGATGTAGCCGCCCATGCCGCAGGTCAAATTCACCAGCACATCGACTTTGCTCTCACGAATGCGCTTGACGACTTCCCGATAGTGCCGCGTCTCCATGCTGAAGGCGCCGGTCTCGGGTTCGCGCACGTGAATGTGCACCATTGCGGCACCCGCGCGCGCCGCCTCGACGGCGGAGGCAGCGATTTGTTCCGGCGTCACCGGGCAATAGGGACTCTTTGTAACCTTAGTGTCATCACCCGTGATGGCACAGGTGATCATTACCTCGTTATTCATAGCTAATTATGGTATCGGGTTGATAATAAATAAGCCAATATGCTTCAGGCGAAGCGCGCCGGCGCGCTCGGGAGCTGTACTTCAGGGATCCGCTCGCGAAGCAGTTCGTGAAATTCGAGCATCCAGCGCTCCAGACCAGAGAGTCTCCCGGGCACGTAACTGCTGGACTGCAGGCCGCGCTGAACGCGCTCACACAGCCACGCATCTTCACGATTGGTTTGCCGATTTATTCGATCGCTCAAATATCTTGCAATGCGCATTTCACGGCGCTGGTCCGGGAGACCAAACAGGGCACCGCGAATAATCGACTTGCCCGGACCGTTGGGCAGGATCTGGAAGAAATCCATCTGGTCCGGCATGACGTCGATGCCCAGATTAGGCAGCATGCTGTAGAAGCGCCAGCAACGTCGGTTGGGCTCAGGCAGATGCTGGGTGACGCCGCCGATCATCGTCTGATACATGCGCTCCGACCAGCGCGGCGAGAACTTCTCGCGAAACCAGCTCGCGCCGCGGGCCACCCCTGGCACGCCCAGCTGATCCTCATAATCCGGCGTAAACATCCGGTTGAGTCCCGGGTGGCCAATCGGCACGTGATAAGACTCCAGGTAATTGTCCATCACGATCTTCCAATCAACGTTCCAGTGCTCCAGGTAAACCGGCACGAGCGGCTCCATGTCCTCGAATCGGTACGGAGCCAACTCCTCACCCAGCACGCCCCAGATATCGCGCACCGGGCGCGGGCTGCCGGTCAAGGCTACGAATACAAAGCCGAAGGCAGTGTCGACCTTGATGGGCCGGAGCGACTGTTGCGCTCGATCGAGGCCCGGGAAGCTCTCCCGCACCGGCAGGCCCATCAAAGCGCCATCGTGGCGGTATGACCATCCATGGTAGGGGCAGGTGACGGAGGTGGGGCAGGTGCCCGTGCCATCGACCAGCCGCGCGCCACGGTGCCGGCAGACGTTGTGAAATCCGCGAATGGTGCCCTCGCGATCGCGGATCACAAACACGCTTTCGGGACCGATATCCAAAGTCGCGTAGTCGCCCGCCTTTTTCAGTGCACTGACATGCGTGACAATCTGCCAGCTGGGCAACAGGATGCGCTGGATCTCGAGACGGGTCATTTCCGGGTGCGAATAGACCCAGGCGGGCAGGGCGTGGGGGGGCTGAGTCGTATCGATGGTTTCGCTCGCCGCTAGGGTCGGCCTCATGACTGCGCCCTCCAGTAATCGTTATACAATCATGCAATTTACGCGGCCGGTTGGACGCTTGGCAAGTCGAACCCCTAAGCAACGCATGATTCAATATAAATTGATAATAATCAATTGGTTATTTCCAATTCATCGGTCGAGACATTAATCGAAGCGCTCAAGTTCGCGAAGGCGAAAATCATCGCACGGGGCTTTCAAAGCCCTTAAGTATATGATCATATAGTTACTTGAACACCCGCTCCGGGCGGTATCGTCGGGTGCATAACCAAAGGTTCAGGGAGGCTGCCATGGGCAGAAAACTGACCAACAGCAACGCGCATTTCAAGAAAGCCCTCACGCGGCTGCCACTGGGCGTCGCGTCGAACTTTCGCTACTGGGGCGAAGATCGCACGATTTACGTCAAGTACGGGCGCGGCGCCCGAGTCGTTGATCTTGATGACAACGAATACGTCGACTACCGGCTCGGCTACGGACCGGCAATTCTGGGCTACGCCGAGCCCCGCGTGGACGCCGCGGCCCGAGCCGGCATGGAGGTCGGCGGGGTGTTTGCGCTGTCCACGGAGCGTGAATACAAAGTCGCGCAGCGCATCTCGAAGATGGTCCCGGCTGCTGAGCTTGTGCGCTTTTCGAACTCGGGTACCGAGGCGGTCATGGCCGGACTGCGTCTAGCACGCGCCTATACCGGGCGGGACGATTACATCATCCTCGAGGGCGGCTACCACGGTTTGTTCGATGCGGCCATGTGGTACACCCCCATGGAGAAGTGGAGCCAGGTGGGCGATCCGCAGGTTCACCCCTACAGCGAGGGCATCCCGCTCGGATTGCGCGGCTTTGCTCACTTTGTGCAGGCCAACGATGCCAATCAGCTGGAGGATGTGTTCAAGCGCACGGCAGGGCGCATTGCCTGCATGCTGATCGAGCCGATCATGGGCAACTGCCTTGGCATCTCGGCCGAACCGGAGTACCTGCGGGCGGCGCGCGAGCTGTGCGACAAGTACGGGACGGTGCTCCTCATCGATGAAGTAAAGACCGGGTTCCGCGTGGCACGCGGGGGGGTCCAGGAACTGTACGGAGTGCGCGCCGACCTGTGCACCTTCGCCAAGGCGGTGGCCAATGGCTATCCGATTTCGGTGCTGGCGGGGCGCGAGGACATCATGCGCAAGTTCGGCAAGGGCGTTGCCCACGGGGGCACCTATACCGCCCATTCGGTGTCGATGGCGGCGGCTGAGAAGTGCCTCGAAATACTCGACGAGACTGACGCGCTCGAGCGCATCGCTGACTACGGCACCCGCTTGCGCAATGGCATGCACGCCCTGCTCGGAGCGCGCGGCATTCCCCACAGTTTTGTCGGCCACCCGTCCATGAGCGGCCTGTACTTCGCGCAGCAACCGCCACGCAATTATCGTGACTGGAAGGGCAGCGACTATACATTCTACGACGCCATGGCGAAGGTACTGCACGACGAGCTCATACTGTGCGAACCTGATTCGCGCGAGCCCTGGTTTGTTAGCGCGGCGCACGATGAATCCTGCCTGAGCGACACGCTGAGGGCCTTTGAACGCGCGGTAGATGCGACCTTGCGCGATACGCGCGCGGCCGCGCTCGCGGTCCGCGGCGCGCAGCATCCCTAGCTCGCCCGCCTTGGCCATGGGGAGCAGCGGCGAGAACCCGGAGGTCCTCATAATTGGTGCCGGGCACAACGGCCTGGTGGCGGCCTGCTACCTGGCGCGCGCCGGGCTCAAGGTGCAGGTCCTAGAACGTAACCCGTACATTGGCGGGGCTGCCGTTAGTCGCCAGCTGTACCAGAATTTCACCTACTCGAACTGCTCGTACGTGTGCAGTCTGTTGCGCCCCGAGATCATGCGCGAGCTGGAGCTGCCGCGCTTCGGCCTGCAGATCATTCCTTACGACGGCGGCTGCACGATGATGCGCGACGGCGGCCACCTGGCGGTCTACGACAATCATGACGCGATGCGTCGCGAGCTCGCGCGCCATTCCAAACGAGACGCCGAGGCCTACGATCGCTACACACGCGATGTGATCCGCCAGTGCAAGTTCATTAAACCCCTGCTGATGCGCGAGCCTCCCGACCCCACCTCGTTCAAGCCGCGGGACATTCAGGAGCTGCTTTACCTGGGCAAGCACTTTCACGGCCTTGGCGAGCGCCGCATGTACGAGACGCTGCGCTTCTGGACCATGAGCGCAGCGGACTTTCTGGACGAGTACTTCGAGAGCGAGATCATCAAGGCGCACATGGCGGGCAGTTCCATCATCGGCACTGCGCTGGGACCGCGCTCGGCCGGAACCGCCTACGTGCTATTGCATCATTACATGGGCGACATCGATGACACCGTCGGCGCCTGGGGTTTCGCGCGCGGCGGCATGGGAGCGGTCACCACGGCGCTCGCAACCTCACTGCAGGCCAGTGGCGGGCATATCCGCACCGGCGCCGGCGTCGAACAGATCCTGGTACGCGGTGGGCGCGGGATGGGCGTGGTGCTGACCGACGGGGAGGTCATACACGCCAAGCACATACTGTCGAACATGGACGTGCGCCGTACCTTTCTGGAGACCATCGACAGCGCCGCGCTGCCTCCGGATTTCGTGCGCCAGGTGAGAAACTTCAAGATCCGCGGCTCGTCCGGGAAACTCAATATCGCGCTCGATGCGTTGCCAGACTTTCCGGCCATTCCCGCTGGCGCCCCCTGCATCCGCGGCGACATGCACGTCACGGACACCATCGAGATGATGGAGCGCGCCTACGACGACTGGAAGGACGGCAGGTGGTCACGCGCGCCGTACATCGACATGCTCATTCCATCGCAGATCGATCCGACCATGGCCCCCGACGGCAAGCACTACATGTCGGTCTTCGTGCAGTATTGCCCCTACCAGCTGGCCAGCGGGCCGTGGGATGCCAGCAAGCGCAAGGCATTCGGAGATACGGTCATTGACACCATCGCCCGCCACAGCCCGAACTTTCGGGAGTTGATCCTGCATGCCGAGGTGCGGACGCCATCCGATATCGAAAATGAGGTCGGCCTGACCGAAGGCAACATCTTTCAGGGCGAGCTTACCTTCGACCAGTTGCTTTTCAACCGACCGGTGCCCGGCTACGCCCAATACCGCACTCCCGTGCGCGGTCTGTACCTGTGTGGCTCCAGCACGCACCCGGGCGGCGGGGTAATGGGGGCGCCCGGCGCCAATGCGGCCCGTGCGCTACTGCGAGATCTGCGTGTGGGCGGCAGGGCATGACGAGCATTTCGGTCAACCGCGACCGTTACGATTGCATCGTCATCGGCGGCGGCCACAACGGCCTGAGCTGCGCGGCCTACCTGGCCCGATCGGGGCGCAGCGTAGCCGTGCTCGAGGCGGGCGATCGAGTCGGCGGGATGTCCATCACGCGCGAATTCGCACCCGGCTTCCGCGCCTCGGTTGGTGCGCATTTGCTTCATCAGATGCCTGCGCGCCTCATCGCGGATCTCGCCCTGGAACGGCACGGGTTGCGCTGGGCAGCGCGCGGTTTGTCGACCGTCGCCCTCAATGGCGCTACTGCACCGCTGATCATCGGCTCCGTGGCAAACGCCATCCAGGGCCTGGATCGGCCCGGGGATGTGCAGGCCTACGCGGAATTTCGCAGGCAGATGACACGGTTTGCCGGCGTCCTCAATCCGCTGTTGACGCAGTTGCCGCCGCGACTGGGCACTAAGCGCTGGGCCGATCGCTTGAGCCTGCTCAGTACGGGGTGGCGCATGCGGCGGCTCGGGCGCCGCGACCTGCGCGAGTTGCTGCGCATCGGCGGGATGAACGTCTACGATCTGCTGCAGGAACAGTTCCAGAGCCCGCTGCTGCAGGGTGCGATCGGTCTGGACGCCGTGCTGGGCACCAATCTCGGCCCACGCTCGCCCGGCACGGTGATGACGTTGCTGTATCGGCTGGCCACCCAGTTTGGGGCCGGCGCCAACGGCCTGGCACTGCCAATCGGGGGGATGGGCGCCGTGGCGGATGCGCTCGCCACCGCGGCGCGTGACGCCGGAGTGGCGGTTCGCACCGGCACAGCGGTCGCACGCGTGTTGGTCCGGGGCGATCGAGCCTGCGGCGTGCGTCTTGCCAGCGGCCAGGAAATCGCCGCCACGACGGTCATCTCGAGCGCGGATCCCAAGACCTCATTCATCACCCTGGTGGGCGCCGAGCACCTGGACGCGGGCTTTGTGAGGCAGGTCAGCCATCTGCGCACCCAGGGCGCGGCGGCCAAGCTTCACCTCGCCCTTGCAGATTTGCCCGTGTTTACCGGCCTGCCGGCGGAAGCGCACGGTTCGCGGCTGCTGGTGGCGCCTTCACTCGACTACCTCGAACACGCCTATAACCACAGCAAGTATGGCGAGTACTCCCAGTCGCCGGCGCTCGAGATCACCTTACCGAGCGTGCACGACGCCAGCCTGGCGCCGGCCGGTAAGCACGTACTTTCCGCGGTGGTCCAATACGCCCCTTATCGCATTGCCGGTGGCTGGGCGTCCCAGCGCGCGCGGTTTAGCGAATTGCTGATTGACGCTATCGCTCAATACGCGCCGGGATTACGCGCTCTGGTGGTGGGGAGTGAGTTACTCACGCCGGAGGACTTGGAGCAGCAGTTCCGCGTGACCGGTGGCCACTGGCATCACGAGGATCTGGCACTCGATCAGTTTTTCATGGTTCGGCCGGTACCGGGGGCGGCGCAATACGCCACGCCGCTGCCGGGCTTTTATGTTTGTGGGGCCGGTTGCCATCCGGGAGGCGGCGTCATGGGCCTGGCCGGGCGCAATGCCGCCCGCCGCGTACTCTCAGAGGTCGCGTGACGAACATGGATCGGCAACCACAGCTCCCTCCGCACTTCAAGCAACCGCTCCTGCCTACGCCGTTTCATGAGCGCGCGCGGGCACTGAGCCAGGTCGACAGCTTCGTTCCGTGGGCCGGCTACAGCACGGTGGACGTCTTTAGCACCATGGAACAGGAATACTTCGCGATCCGAAACGCGAGCACGCTGTATGACCTGACACCCATGGTCAAATACCGCATCACCGGTATCGATGCCAGCCGCTTCCTGAACCGTCTGCTCACCCGTGACATCAGCCGGCTCAAGGTCAACCGCGTGAGTTACTGCATCTGGTGCAATGACGACGGCGCCATCATCGATGATGGCACGCTTTTCCGCCTCGGCGAGAATGAGTATCGGCTGTGCACGGCCGAATGGCAGCTCGACTGGTTGCTCGGATCGGCCATCGGATTCGACGTGCACATCGATGAGGTAACCGCCGATATTGCCGCCCTGGCCATGCAGGGACCCACTTCCTGCGCAGTGCTCAGGAGCATGGGACTGGCCGGCATCGAGCGACTCAGGCCCTTTGAGATTGGCTTCTTTGCGAGCGCGGGGATGGAACTCATGATCTCGCGCACGGGTTTTACGGGAGACCTCGGCTACGAGCTTTGGGTCGACCCGGCGCAGGCGGGCGCACTATGGGATGCCTTGCTGCTCGCGGGACGCAGCCGGGGAATCCGCCCGATTGGATCGCGCGCGCTCAACGTGGCGCGCATCGAGGCCGGCTTTCTGAGCCCCAAGGTGGATTTCGTGTCGGCGGAAAGCAGCGTGCGCGTGGGCACCGACCGCTCACCTCTGGAGTTGGGACTGGAGTGGCTGGTGGATTTCGAGAAAGGGCACTTTACGGGCCGGCGGGCATTGCTTGAACAAAAGCGGCGCGGCCTGCGCCGCCTGCTGGTGGGCCTCGATATCGCAGGCAACAAACCGGCGACCAACGCGCTGCTCTATGCCGATGCGGACGGCCGTAAACCGATCGGCAGCATCAGCTCAGCCATCTGGTCGCCAACTTGCAAACGCAATATTGCACTTGCTATGGTCGACGCGCCGTACTTTGAAGGCAGCGCCAACATCTGGGCGGAGATCTATCTTTGTCGTGAACTGGTCTGGGAACGCCGAATGCGCAAGGCACAGGTGGTCCCCAAGCCGTTTTTCGCGCCCGAGCGGCGCCGCGCCACGCCTCCCGGAGACTTCTAGGTGAGCCAGCCGGATCCAAAGCATCTCGCTGAACGGCCCTGGTTGGATCCCAATGCCATACCCCAGGTCGTGATAGCGGGCGTGTGCAAGACCTATCCGGGAGTGACGGCCGTGGATACGGTGGACCTGCGCATTTTCAAGGGCGAGATGTTTGCGCTGGTAGGGGCCTCGGGCTGTGGCAAGACGACTCTGCTGCGCATGCTGGCCGGCTTCGTGGAGCCCAGCGCAGGCGAAATTACCATTGACGGCGCGCGCATGAACAACGTGCCACCTCACGAACGTCCGGTCAACATGATGTTTCAGTCATATGCGCTGTTTCCGCACATGACCGTGGAGGCCAACGTGGGCTACGGCTTGCGCCGGCTGTCTTTGGAGGACTCAGTCAAGAAGCAGCGCGTCAAAGAGGCACTCGACATGGTGCAACTCGGTCCTCTTGCGCAGCGCCGCCCACATCAGCTTTCCGGGGGCCAGCGCCAGCGGGTGGCCCTGGCACGCGCGTTGATACGCCGGCCGAAGGTGCTGTTGCTCGATGAGCCACTGAGTGCGCTGGATAAGAAACTGCGCGAGCAAACGCAATTCGAGTTGATCAATATTCAGTATCAGGTGGGCACCACGTTCGTGGTCGTGACCCATGACCAGGACGAGGCCATGGCGCTGGCGACCCGCATTGCCGTCATGGACCGGGGCAAGGTCATGCAGGTCGGCACGCCCTCGGAGATCTATGAGTTTCCGCAGACCCGATTCATTGCGGATTTTATCGGCACCACTAACCTGTTCGAGGGTACGGTGGCGGCGATTGAGTCGGGCAGGATTCGGGTCAGCTGCGCCGAGGCCGGAGGCGATTTGCTCGTGGATGACCTGGGGCGCGTCGCCGCGGGCCAACGGGTGTGGGTGGCCCTGCGCCCTGAGAAGATCCGCCTCAGCAAAGTGCCGCCTCCGGGGGAGCGCGTCAATCAGTTGCAGGGCGTTGTGTGGGAGCTGGGTTATCTCGGGAATCGATCGACCTACCGGATCAAGATGGCCTCCGGTAAAGTCCTTACGGTCCTGGCACAGAATGACCAGCGCACCTCGCAGTGGTCGATTGATTGGAGCGACGAGGTCTACCTGAGTTGGAATGCGAACGCGGCGATCGTGCTGCAGTCCTGATATCGAGGAGATCATCGTGAATATAAAAAGATTCTCTGCTTGCCAGACGACTCTGGCCGCCCTGATCGCGGTCCTGATGCTGGTTCTTCATCCTGGCGCCAAGGCGCGCGCTCAGGCGCCGGCGGCAGCAGCCTCCGAGGGGCTCGAGGAGATAGTCGTGACTGCCACGCGGCGCTCCGAGGCGCTAAGCAAAGTGCCCATCAGCGTGACCGCAATGAGTCAGGATTCCCTGGACACGCGTGGCATCAAGGATATGCAGGATCTCGTCCGTTACACGCCTGGCGTCAACATTGACACTTCAATCACCAACCAGATCTCGATCCGCGGCATTTCCTCCTCGGGCGGCGCCGGCACGACCGGCATATACATCGACGACACACCGATCCAGATGCGCTCAGTCGGCTTCAATCCGGACGACACCTTGCCAAGAACGTTTGATCTGGATCGCGTCGAGGTACTGCGCGGACCGCAGGGCACGCTGTTCGGCGCCGGTTCTGAAGGCGGCACGGTGCGTTACATACTCGCGGCGCCCAAGCTGCACGGATCGAGCACCTATGTGCGCAGCGAACTGGCATTTACCGATGGCGGCCAGCCCAGTTATGAACTGGGCGCGGCCCACGGCATGACATTAATCGACGGAACCCTCGGGGTACGGGGCAGCGCCTGGTACCGGAAGGACGGTGGCTGGATTGATCGCGTTGATCCGACCACCGGGGCCGTCACCGAGAGCGATGCCAATCACGGCTACTCGTACATGCTGCGGCTGGCGGCCGTGTGGCAGCCGGTCTCCATTCTGAATGTAACTCCCAGTGTCATTTATCAGGATACCCAGACGCACGATGACTCGACTTTCTGGGCCGCCTATTCCAATCCCAGCAGCGGCCATTTCAACAACGCCACACCGGAGCGACTGCCGGGATCTGACAAATACTATTTGCCAGCGCTCAAGCTGGAGCTGAATCTTGAGCGCAGCCAGATCATCTCTAACACCTCTTATTACCACCGCGATGAGCAAACGGCCTACCAGGGCACGGTCTACGATCTCGCTTATTACCAGTCGCTGGGGTGGCCCACTAATCCGATCAATACCGATCCGAATTTCGGCGTGATAATCGGCGGTTGCGGCGCGACTTCGGTCAATGCGGTGGCGCCCTGCGACTGGTACCCGCTGATCGATGGCAAGGGCATTCACCTGCCGGCGGCGTTTGCGAACTATCAGTCTCCCAACGTCATAGCCAACAACCAACGCACCTGGTCGCAGGAGCTGCGCTGGCAATCCACCGACGACAAGTCTCCCTGGCGTTGGACCGTGGGGGTCTTCTGGCAGGAAGCCAAGCAGGAGAGCCTGGAGACCCTGACCGATAAGCAGATCGTCCCGTTTTTTGATTTTCTCTATGGCGTAAACGCGATCGATGACGTCTTCGGAGACTTCTACAGTTGTCCCGGCCAGCCGGGCACTTACACCGCCATCCCGGCCTGCGTGACCTACTACAATGACAACCATACGACCGATCGGCAGACGGCGGGATATGGCGAGTTGAGCTACGCGTTCACCGACCAGTGGCGCATCACGGTGGGCGAGCGATACGCCAATCTTTCGTTTTCGCTGAGTCACTATGCCGATGGCCTGTTGAATTACGGGCCGGGCGACCCGGCAACCACCTATGCCTCGCATTCCGAGACCTCGAGTACACCCAAGGTTAGTGTCGCCTTCCAAATGGATCAGGCCAATCTTTTCTATGCGACCTATGCCAAGGGGTTTCGTGCCGGCGGCGGCAACGCGCCGCTCCCGTCTTATTGCGACCAGGATCTGGACAACACCGGCTACCCGAATGGCGCGCCGCCGATCTACAAGTCCGACTCCACCCAGAGCTACGAAATCGGCTCCAAAAATAACTTTGGCCCGGCGTTCCGGATCGCCAGCAGCGTGTATCTCATCCGCTGGCAGGACATTCAGCAAAATGTGTACGTGCCGGGCGCATGCGGCCTTCAGTTCACGGACAATCTGGGCACGGCGGAGGCCAAGGGCTTTGACCTGCAGGCGGACATGGGTCTGGGTCCGATGAAATTTGACGTCGCACTCGGCTACACCGACGCGCGCTACACGGCGGACTCGGCCTTGCGCGCGCAATTTTGCCCGTCTGCCTCGACCACCCCCTGCCTGCCCCTGGCCAGGGATGGGAATGGAATCTCAGGGCAGGGATCGATCAATCTGGCGCCGTCGTTGAATCCTCCGTGGACCGTCGCCGTCGGCGCCGAGTACGATTTCCATGCGGCGAACCGTCCCGCCTTCGTCCGCTTCGACTACCAGTACCAGAGCCGGAATCATTGGATTGCGAACCTGCAGGACCCGACTACCTCGCAGTACAACTCGGACACGTACACGCAGCCCTCGACCGCATTCGCACAGCTACGTGGTGGCGTCACCGTGGGAGACTGGGCGTTGGCGGCGTTCGTCGACAATCTGTTCAACTCGCACACCATCACTAACTACCAGCTGGGACAGGCGGATTCCTTCAATCCCAACTTTCTGTCGGAGCAGCAGAATCAGTACACATTTCGGCCGCGCACCTTTGGGCTGAATGCGTCGATGCACTTATAGAACGACCCCCAGGCTGTGAGCACCATCGATACCCAGCGTCCAAAGCCTGGGCACGCTCTGCCGCGCGCTTACTACACGGATCCGTCCATTTTCGAGCAGGACCTGGAGCGCCTGCTGCTGCGGCACTGGTTTTGCGCCGGACACGTCAGCAGCCTTCCTTCCACCGGCGACTATTTCCTGGCTGACTTGGGCCGCGAGTCGGTGATTTTGAGCCGCGCGGCCGACGGCACGATCCATGCCTTGCTCAATGTCTGCCGCCACCGCGGATCCCGGGTCTGCGTCAACCGCTCAGGGTCTGCCGTGGGCGGTGGATTTACCTGCCCCTATCACGCGTGGTCTTACGGTTTGGACGGACGACTGCGCGCCGCGCGCGAGATGCCCGAATCATTCCGGCGCGAGGATTTCGGTCTGAAATCGCTCGCAGTGCGGGTCTTGGAGGGACTGATCTTCGTAAGTTTCTCCCCGCAACCCCCGGCTCTGGATGACGCCGCGCGGGCGCTGGCCGAGGCGGCGGGAACTCACGGCTGGGCCAAGGCCAAGGTTGCCCATCGGGAGAGCTTCGAGATCCATGCCAACTGGAAGCTCGCCATCGAGAATTACATGGAGTGCTATCACTGCCAGCCCTCGCACCCGGAGTTCGCCCGTCGCCACGTGTATGCCCGGCCCGCCGCGCAGGCGGCCGAGGTTGAGCGCGCCGCACGGGAACGCAGTGCCGCTCTTGGCATCAAGATTACCGATGTGGACGGTTACGGCCTGCAAGCGCGCGCCGGTC
The DNA here is from genome assembly GCA_963789365.1 of uncultured Gammaproteobacteria bacterium. Taxonomy (GTDB): domain Bacteria; phylum Pseudomonadota; class Gammaproteobacteria; order Steroidobacterales; family Steroidobacteraceae; genus FEN-1191. The sequence goes on along the minus strand of CAWBKJ010000004.1, from coordinate 200,533 downwards.
AGGAGTCCATCGCCGTCATGCGCAGTGCGCTTCTGGACGGTCACCTCAGCGCATCCCCTGACGGGAGGCTGCTGGCGCCGCTGATGGGCGCGTTTCAGGTTGCCGACGGCAGCTCGACTTATTTTGACGTCGGCCCGGTCAGCGACTTTCTGGCCTATCCGGACCACGGCGTGGTGTATCGCTTCATTCCGCGCAGCGTCGATCGCACCGACATGGAAGTACTGTGGCTCGTGCATGGCGAGGCGATCGCCGGGCGCGATTACGATACCGAGCGCTTGAACTGGCTATGGCGGGTCACGAGCATCGAGGACAAGCAGATCATTGAACGCAACCAGCAGGGCGTGAACTCGCGCTACTACGAACCGGGCCCATACTCGCTGCAGGAAACCTACACGAGGCGCTTCGTGGAGTGGTACCTCACCGAGCTCGGCTAATCGGTCCGGCTGATGTCGAGGTCAACGGTACCGCCGTGGCTATCGACGGTGTAATCGACAAGGCGGCGACCGTGGGCAAAGTTCGCGAGGTACTGCAAGTACTGATCGTCACCCAGTCGATCGCGCGCCACCAGAGTTAGGGATTGCAGGTCACCCAGGTCCTTGAACTGGCTGCGGTAGGAAATGGCGTTGCTGGGCTGAAAGCCGCCGCGTACGTGCGGCAGGTCAGAGGCGGTGAGGGCACCCTTGCGTGCTCGGTCCAGCAATTGCGTCAGGACGGTGCGGCGTGCAGGGTCTGAATCGGCGATAGGCCGGGGGTCTGGGTTACGAAGGTCATCGCGCAATGCACCGGCAACGCGCCGCGCGATGCGCTCGGGGTCCGCGTCTTCGAGATTGGTCAGCACGATGACGCTCAGGTCATCGCCAATGTAGCGCACAATGTAGGTGGCAAACCCCGGCACGCCGCCACTGTGCGCGTGCACTTCCTGATCATGACTCTTGTACACCTCCCAGGCATAACCGTACGGGTAAGTGTTGCCGCTGCTGAGGGTGACGGGCGTATACACCTTGTTCCAGGAGGCGGCGCTGAGGATCTGGCCGGCGCGCAGGCCCCGGTCCCAGGCGATCATGTCGTTGAGTGAAAGGTAGAGAGACCCGTCCGCTGTGGTGTTTTGCTCCGGGGCAACCCATTGCTGGTTGGCCACCTGTCCGTTGGAGAGGCGATAGCCGGCCGCCCGGTGCGGCACGATCGCCGCCTCATCGATCAGGCGGGCACTTTTCATGCCCAGGGGCTCAAAGATGCGCTCACGCAGCACTTCGCTGTAATGACGGCCGCCAATCCGACCCAGGATCGCCCCGAGCAGCAGGTATCCGGTATTGCTGTAACTGTAGCGTTCGTCGGGCTGGAACTCGAGCGGTTGCGCACAGGCCATACGTACCAGCTCGGCTTCGGTCATCGCACGGCGCGTGTCGTAACTGGCCTCATAGCCATAATCCCTGATCCCCGAAGTGTGGGTCAGCAGGTGGTGAATGCGGATATCCGCCCACTCGGCCGGTGCTTCGGGCAGGTATCGCGTTATCGGATCATCCAGCGAGAGCCGGCCGTCCTGGACAAACAGCATGACCGCCGCCGAAGTGAATTGTTTGCCCACCGAACCCGATTGGAAAACCGTGTCGGGGATCACCGGCACGTTGTGTTCCAGGTTGGCGAATCCGTACCCTTGCGCGAGTATCACCTTGCCGTGATCGACGATCGCCGCGGCCAGTCCTGGTATCTGCTGGGTCTGCATCTCCTCGCGGATCACTGCTTCGGCGCGCCCCAGTCGCCCCGGGTCCACTCCGGTTCCCGCACCACCGGGGCTCGCGGCCGCGGCCGCCAGTCCCGAGCACAGGAGTAGCGCAAGTCCTGCGGGCGCCGGGCGCAGTGTCGAGCCTGACCCACTCATGGCGATTCCTTGCTCGATGCGTGATAGACGCGCGCACCGCGGAACCAGGTTTCAAGCACTTTTGTGCCGGCGATGGCATCGGCCTTGCCCTTATCGGCGAGAGCCAGGATGTCCCGGTCAAGCACCACGAAATCCGCCGACTTGCCCACTTCAAGCGACCCGAATTCACCGGCGCGCCCCAGGAAACGCGCCCCGTCGATGGTGTAGGCATTGAGCGCCTCGCGGATCGTTATGGCCTGGCGGGCGTTGAGCGCCTTGTCGCCCGGCGCATGCCGTAATACGCCGGTCGACATATTGACGAACGGCTGTGGGTCTCGCGTGCCGACCGGGGCGTCGGACCCGCCGACGACGATGCCACCGGCTTGCCTGGTCGCGCGCACCGGGTAGCTGTTCTCCACGTAAAAGCTGCCCGGCGTCATACGGCTGGCGTAGCTGTTGCCGGTCACGTGCTGCACGAACGGGACGATGGTCATGTCGTAGTCGAGGTTGGAGGTCGCCCACCACATCGTGTAGGCGACAAAAAGATGATCGCGGCCCACTCGGGCGAGGTCCTCGGGCTGCACAAATTGCAGATGGGCGAGGCTGTCGTGCGTGGTGCTGACGCCATCGGCGGCGCGCGCCGCTTCGATAGCGTCAATCGCCGTGCGCGCCGCCCGGTCACCGATGACGTGGATATGAAGATTGAATCCCGCCATATGCATGCGCTTGGCGTACTCCATGATCACCGCTCGGTCGTCCTTCAGTTGCCCGTTCGATATCCGGCACTGACCGGGATGATAGCCGTGCGCCTTGATGAACATGGCGACGTCCCGGAATTGCCCGTCATTTGCGCGCACCTGCTTGCAAATCTCCGAGTCCGTGTCCACATAGCCGGTCACGGTCGGACGCCCGTCGGCGTCCCGGCTGAATCTGGGCTGCAGGTAGGGCGAGAGCATCGCGGCGTTGCCCAGTGTCGGGGGTATGGCGAAGGGATTGCCCTCGGCCACACCGTCGGCAAAAATCTTCACGAAATCGGCACGCACCAAGGGGTTGTTGGCGAACTTGGCGCGCACGGCAACCGCGCGTGCCGTCATGCCGGCGTAGTCGATCTGCCCCTGGGTGTCGCGGTTGCGGTCCGGATTGAAATACTGGGCCAGGCTGACATGCGCGGTAAGGTGCCCGCTGGCGAGGAGCTTTTCGTATACGGGCAGGCCCTCCGCAGTCACCGCGGCGTCCAGCACTGCGGTAATGCCGGCGCGGTTCAGAAGGTAGGGGATGCGGTCCGGGTTGGCCAGGGCCGCCTGCAGCCCGGTGTAGTCGCCGTAGCCGGTATCCATGAGGTTCTGGGCTTCCTCATTGACCTCCCCGTTGGGTTCCCCTCGGTCATCAACGCCGATGAGCAGTCGGTAGCGCGCGAACTCGCCGCTTAGCGTCTGTCTGCTGATCCCGATCACCTGGCCCGCCGGATTGCGGGCTGCGGCCAGGCCGGCGCTGTTGAACGCGGCGCGATGACCGTCATCGCCCATCAGGTACACCGGATTTGCCGGCGCGCCCTTATCCAGGGCGGCGCGCAGGGTAGGAAATTCAGCGTCGGGACGATTGTCGGCCGTCGAGCTCCACTGGTGCACCGCAAGCCATTGGCCCGGTGCAAGGTGGAATTGCTTGATACAGCCTTGCACGAAGCCGGCAAGCTGCCGCAGCGACTTGCCAACGCTGTTGAGGTCACATTGATCCACGTCAATGATGTCCACCGGGTGGATATGCGAGTCCACCAGGCCGGGCACCACCAAGTGCCCGCGCGCATCCACGCGCTGCGTATGCGCGCCAACAAAGGGCTGCACGCCGGCGGCATCGCCGACGTAGATGAGCTTGCCCTGTCGAAACGCCAGCGCCTCGGCCAGCTGCGCATCCGCCGCGGCGGTGTAGATCCTGGCGTGCGTCAACACGACGTCGGCCACCGGCGCTGGCGCTGGCCCGTCGCCCGCCGCTCGGGCGAGCGGCAGTGCGATCGCCAGTGGCCAGTAGAGCGCGAGGAATTTAAGCTGACTTCGCATTCTCAAGCCCCCCCGAGGTCGGTAACCGACTTCTTCTGTGAGCGACACTTTATACTAGCAGCGGCGCAGTTCGACGCCGAGTCGACTTATGGCAAAGACAATGACCGTAAGCACAGTTCTCCGTGGGTGCGTCCTGAGTTTGCTGCTGCTCGGGTTCGCGGGCGGCGCCTCGGCGGAGGAGAAGCGGCTGTATCTGTACAACTGGGCCGATTTTATCGGTAGCCAGACGCTGCAACGCTTCGAGCGACTCACCGGCATCAAGGTCATCTACGACACCTATGACGCCGAGGAGACGATGGAAGCGAGGTTGTTTGCCGGTGAGGCCGGGTACGATGTGGTCAGCGCCTCATCCAATTTCTTCAGCCGGGAAATCAAGGCCGGTGTGTACCAGCCGCTCGATAAGACGCTGCTGCCGAATTGGAAGAATCTGGACCCGCGGATCCTTGCCATTCAAGACAAGTCCGATCCCGGCAACCGCCACGCAGTGCCCTATCTGCAGGCGGTGAGCGGCTTTTCCTACAATGTCGACATGATAAGAGCGCGCATGCCGAACGCGCCGGTCGACAGCCTGGACATGATCTTCAACCCCAAGATCGTGGCGCATTTTGCCGATTGCGGCGTATCGTTCCTCGATTCGCCCGAGGACACCATCGGCATGGCCTTGAGCTATCTGCATCTTGATCCCAACAGCACGCGGCCTGAGGATTTCGCCGCCGCCGAGCGTCTGTTGATGGCGGTACGCCCCTACGTGCGCAGTTTCGATTCTATCGAGTACATGAACGCGCTGACCAATAAGGAGGCCTGCATCGCCATGTCGTGGTCGGCGGACTACGCCACGGTCATGGCCCGGGCGCGGGCCGCCGGGGCCCCGGTCCATCTGGCTTTCACGATACCCAAAGAGGGCGGAAACCGGACTTTTTCATCGCTCCTGATACCGGTAGGCGCCCCCCATCCCATTGCCGCCCATCGATTCCTGAATTTCATAATGGATCCGCAGGTCATCGCCGAGATTACCAACGAGATCTATTACAGTAACCCCAATCTGGCGGCCAGCGCCTACGTGCGGCCCGACATCCTCAATGACAAGGTGTTGTACCCCCCGCCGGAAATCGAGGCACGTCTTTACCCCAGCGCTGAGGTCAGCATTGCGACCGAGCGGATCCGGACCCGCGTTTGGACGCGCATCAAGACTGGAAAATAGCGGTCGTTACTGGGCGGCGAGCTGCAAATCGCGCACCCGCTGACGTTCCGCGCGCCGCATCAGCAGCCCGGCGATCAACACCCCGGTACCCACCAGCGCGATGATCAGGGTCGCCAGAGCGTTGACATCAGGGCTCACACCCAATTTCACCTTGGAATAAATGACCATCGGCAGGGTGCTGGCGCCAGGCCCGGAAACGAAGCTCGATATCACCAGATCATCCAGGGACAGCGTGAAGCTCAGCAACCAGCTACTGGCCAGAGCCGGGGCAATAATGGGCAGGGTCGTATCAAGGAACGCGCGGACCGGGCCTGCGCCCAAATCCATGGCCGCTTCCTCCAGCGAACGGTCGGCGGTCCCCAGGCGGGACTGCACGGTCACCGTCACATAAGCGGTGCAAAACGCCACGTGCGCGAGCACGATCGTAAAAAATCCGCGATGCGGCCAGCCTAGCAGGTGCAGCATGGAGATCAGCAGCAGCAGCTGGGTGATACCCGTGATGATCTCCGGCATGACCAGCGGGGCATTGACCATGGCGGTGAGCGCCAGGCGACCATGGAAAGACTTGAAACGCACCAGAGCAATGGCTGCCAGGGTACCCAGCACCATCGCCGAGGTTGCGGCCACAAAGCCTACGCGCAGCGACAACCAAGCGGCGGACATGAGCTGGTCATTCCCGGCCAGCGCGGCATACCAGCGCGTCGACAGACCGCCCCAGACGCCGACCAGGGGCGAGGAGTTGAATGAATAGGCCATCATGACCAGCATCGGGATATACAGGACCGCGATGCCGATCGCCAGCACGGTCATGAGCAAAGGCGAATGGCGTTCGCTCACGCGTGTCCCTCCAGGTCCTTGCGATGGTAGTGCTGGTATACGGCGATGGGCACCACCAGCAGCAGCAGGAATGCGACGGCCACCGCGGAGGCCACCGGCCAATCGCGATTGCCAAAAAATTCGTCCCAAAGCACACGCCCAATCATCAGGTTACCGGCACCACCCAGCAGCGAGGGAATCACGAATTCACCGATGGCGGGAATGAACACCAACATCGATCCCGCGATCACTCCAGGCATCGACAAAGGCAGGGTCACATCCAGGAACGCCCGCCACGGCGGGCTGCCCAGATCTCCGGAGGCTTCGAGCAGCGTGTGGTCGAGCTTTTCCAGGGTCGCGAACAACGGCAGGACCATGAACGGCAGATAGGAGTACACGATTCCCAGATACACAGCAGTAGTGGTGTGCATGAGCTTTAAGGGTAGGTGGATGACTCCCAGCCACAGCAGCGCCTGATTGAGCAACCCGTGTTCGCGGATGATCCCCTCAAGGGCATAAACCCGCAGCAGAAATGAAGTCCAGAAGGGCAGGATGATGATCAGCAGCAGGATGCTCTGTGTGTGCTTGGAGGTGCGTGCGATGGCATAGGCCATCGGGTAGCCGATCAGCAGGCAGATGAGCGTGGAAAAGAACGCGGTTTTTAGCGAATATAAATAGGACAGCGCATACACTTCGTCAGTCAGCAGGTAGCGGTAATTGTTCAGCTTCAAAACCAGGTGCACATGGTGGTGTTGATCAATCGAAAGCACGTCCGTAAAGGGCGGCACCCTGATTGCGGTCTCGGCAAAGCTGATTGCGAGGGCGAAGCCAAACGGGATCAGGAAAAAGACCAGCAGAAATACCAGCGGCGGTGCAATGATCAGCCAGCGACGGTGCTTGCTGGTCAGGAGTTTATTCAGGAGGCTGGATTTCATCTGATGCGCGACTATGCCAAAGCGGCGGCAGTTTTACTCGGCAAATTGTCGCTCGGACCAGCCCGCGGCGCTGCACGTGTCCCGGCCGGAGCCCGCGGATGAAGACTCGACGCGCCAAGCCGCCGCCGTCCGTCGCGCCCGGCTCGCGCCAGCGGTTGTCCGCCAGCCGCCAGCGTCAGCGGCTGATCGACGCATGCATCTCGGCGCTGCACCTGTATGGTCCCTCACAGACCACGGTCGAAAAAGTCGTGGCTATCGCCAAGCTGTCACCGGGGATCGTGCGGTTCTACTTTAAGTCCAAGAGCGCGATGCTGTTGGCCTCGTTGCGTTTCCTGTCTACCGAGTTCGAAGCCCAGGTGCTCGAGCCCGTCGGCCGGCTGCGCGACGCGCCCGTACAGGCCCTGCAAAAGTTGGTTGAGCTGTATCTCGATCCCGCCATTGCCAGCACTCGCAAGGTCTCGGTCTGGTATGCATTTTGGGGGGAGGCGACCGCGCGCCAGGAATATCAGGAGATCTGCGGGCAGAAGGATGACCGCTTTGCCGTGCTGGTGCTCGATCTCGTGAACCGCATGATCAAGGAGAGTCAGCAGCAGCATCTGGACGCCGATGCGATCGCACTGGGACTGATTGGCGCCCTGGAGGTGCTGTGGCAGGGAATTGCCTTTCAAACTGAAGGTGACGTCGATCGGGTCGGCGCTCGGCATCGCTGCCTGGCGTATCTGGCGTCGGTGTTTCCGGGCTATTTTCCAACTCCGGCGGGCGCTTCGGGCTGGAGCAAGTTGCCGGCCGCAACCCGTTTTGCCCTGGAGCGTGAACGCTGCTTTGCCAGGGCGTGGCAGCTGGTTGGGCACCAGCAGGAGCTTCCCAGGACGGGGGATTACCTCACGCTCGAGCTCACGACCACGCGCGTGCTGGTGCTGCGCGACGGTGCTCAGCTGCGTGCCTTCCACAATAGTTGTCCTCACTGGCCCCACGCTCTGGCCACCGAGCGCCGCGGTCACTTTGACGGCCACCTGTCCTGCCCGCTGCACCAGCTCGATTTTGAACTCACCGGCCGGAGCCGTCTGCCCGACGTCGACTCGCGTCTGGCGTCCATGAACGTGAGTTCCATGTCGGGGTTGATATTCGCCAGCAACGGCACGCTCACCTTGCCCGCTTCGCCCTTGGATGATGCTCCGAGCGCCGAGTGGAACGAGGGTCTTGGACAGGCCTATGATTTTGCAGAGTACGAGGTCGCTGCAGACTGGAAGATCACCGTGGAGCAGCTACTCGCGCACCGACTTCCCGATCACGAGTCCATAGGCGGGGTGCAGCGATTTTCCCCGCCAAACGTGCAAATTGAGCTGCAGCATGGCCAGATCAGCTGGCTTGCCACGCCGGTGCGCACAGAAAATTGGTCTGCCCAGCGCCTCGCCAGCCTGGCGGGCGCCGCCGGCATTTCCGCGTGGCGGCGCCAGTTCGTTTGGCCCAATCTGGTATTTGAGCTACGAGCCGACGGGCTCAGCGCCCTGCAGGTGGTCCCAGTGGCTGGAGGTTCCTGCAGGCTGCAGTGTTTCGACTACTGGCGAAACGGCACTGCGGCTCCCGACCAGGCGATTCGTTACCTGATCAGAAGACTTGCTGACCAGGCCCTGCGTCTGGACCGGAACTTCGCCGTCTCGACGCAGCGCGGCCTGAGCGCCTCGGGCTACCAGGCCAACCCGGCCGCACCGGTGGCGCGCTCAGTGGGCGCATTCCGCAGCATGCTGACCGCCGCGCTCAGTGGCTAGAGGCTAGAGGTTCTTCTCGACCTTGGCGACGCTCACCAGACCATCACCGTAAGCCTTGAATTTCTTGGCCTCGACGATTTGCACCAGCCGGTCCTTGACCGTGTCAAACGCCGGCGGCGTGGTCTCTCGCGTGTCATCGAGACGAATGACGTGCCAGCCAAACTCCGTCTGCACCGGCGCTGGCGTAGTCTCGCCTTTCTTGAGTGAAGCCACGGCATCGGCAAACGGCTTGACCATATTTGCGGGGCTGAACCAACCCAGATCGCCCCCATTGGTCTTGGAGCCATCGAGAGAATGTTCTGCGGCCAGCTTCTCGAACTTGGCGCCTTTCTTGAGCTCGGCGGTGATCTGATCGGCCTCTTCCTTGGTCTTCACAAGGATGTGCCGCGCCTTGTATTGCGTCTTCGGCATCGCCGCGACTTGCGTGTCGTATTCGGCCTTGAGCTCCGCGTCCGTCACCTTATGGTCCTTGAGGAAATTTGTCATGGCGGCCTGTTCCAGGATTTGCAGCCGCGCCAGCGCCAGTGAGGGCGGCGCATCGCCTTGCTTGTCCAGGCCTTCCTTCTCTGCTTGCTGTGCGACCGCCTCGGCGCGCACCAGCGTATCGAGTGCCTGAGCACGCTGAGCCGCGTTCAGTTCGGAGGAGGCCTTGCCGGAGACCGCCTTGCTGAACAATTCAAACTGCGCGGCCGTGAGCGCTTGCCCGTTTACCGTGGCGATTGGCTTGGGCGCCGTCGGGCTGCCGGTTGATTGCGCACCTTTCTGTGCGCAGGCGGCCAACAACGCGAGCGCCGCTACGAGCGATATTCTAGCAATATTCATTTTGTATCTCATATAGTTACACAACTAAGTTACGGTACCTCATCAGGTGCCTTGGTACTTAATGCCAAAGCGTGGATATCGCTCTCCAGGAGGGCGGCGAGCACATCGTGCACCAGACGGTGTCGCTCTACCAGCGATTTGCCGGCAAACACGTCAGACACGATGCGAACGTAAAAGTGCCCTTTACCGCCCCCGCCTGCGTGACCAGCGTGGGCGGCACTGTCATCACGAATCTCTAGCCGAATGGGATGCAGACCATCCTGCACTACCGTGCGGATTCGTTCAACCCGGGAGGCTGCCGTTACAGGATCGCTCATCAAGCGGCACGCTCGCACATCAGCTTCGCCTCCGCTGCAGCCACACCGCCTGGCCAACGAATAAGATGACCACGGCGATGGTCAACCCGAATACCTTGAAATACACCCAGGTTTGCTCGCTCTTGGCGTGCGCAATATACAGGTTAAGCGCGCCCAACAGCAGATAGGCACCCACCCAAATCAGATTGATTCGCAGCCATTGCAGCCGCGAGAGGCTCGCACCCGGCGCCAGTGTCGGCTGCAGCAACCGCTGCGACAGCGGCATTGCACCCACCCATTGGCTGGCAAGAAATGCCAGGGCCGTGATCCACAGCAGCAGCGTCGGCTTGACCTTCAGAAAGCGCGGATCGTGGAAAGCCAGCGTGGCCGTCCCGAACACCAGCACCAACACCGTGCTCACGGCGTGCATGGGCGAAACGCGCCGCAGCCGCAGGTAATCCACCAACGCCAGCAATACCATGGCCGCCATCAGCACCGCCGTGGCGACATAGATGCCGCCGAACTTGTAGGCCAGCAGAAACGCCGCCAGCGGCAGGAAATTCAGCGCGGCTTGCATGAGTCGATCATTTGCTGTCCCGGACGTGAATCGGACGCGCGCTTGGCGCGGCCGCGTATATTAGCCTCTTGAGCCAATATTTCGAATTGCACCGACAAAACCCGCAGCCGCGGCTGATCCGCCAGGCGGCGCAGATCCTGCGCGATGGCGGGCTGATCGCCTATCCGACGGACAGCTGCTATGCGCTGGGCTGTCATATTGGCGATGCCGCGGCCCTGGAGCGCATTCGCCGGCTTCGAGACGCCGACCGTCACCACCACTACACCCTGGTATGCGCCGATCTGGCCGAGATTGGTCGCTATGCGCGCATCGAGAACTGGCAGTTTCGGCTGCTCAAGGCGGCAACTCCCGGCCCCTTTACCTTTCTCCTGCCCGCTACCCGGCAGACTCCGCGCCGCTTGCAGCACGCGCAGCGGCGCACGATCGGCATTCGCATTCCTGACCACCCGGTACCGCATTTGCTGCTCGCGGAACTCGGCGAGCCCATCATGAGTTCCACCTTGTTACTGCCCGGAGAGACCGCGCCGCTCACCAACGGACGGGAAATTCGTGCCCGCCTTGAGCATCAGATTGACGCCGTGCTCGATTCCGGAAACTGTGGCCTGGAACCGACGACGGTGGTCGATCTGGCCGTCTCGCCGCCGGTAATTCGGCGCCAGGGTCGCGGTCACTTGCCCGGTTTCGCGGTCAGTGGAGCCTGAGACGAACGGCGCGACCGCCCGTATAATGTCAGGGAATGAGTTCTGTTCCGCAAGCCAGGCGTGTCCTGTCCGGTATGCGCCCGACCGGGCAAGTACACCTGGGTAATTACCACGGCGCGCTGCGCAACTGGGTGGACCTGCAATACCAGTACGAATGTTATTTCTTCGTGGCCGATTGGCACGCGCTCACCACCGGATACGACAACACCGCGGAGCTGCCGGAGCTGATCCACGAGATGCTGATCGACTGGCTGGCGGCCGGGCTCAACCCGAGCGTGGCCACACTGTTCGTGCAGTCACACGTACCCGAGCACGCCGAACTTCACCTGCTGTTGTCGATGATCACGCCACTGAGCTGGCTTGAACGCGTGCCCAGTTACAAGGATCAGCAAGAGCAATTGCGCGAGAAGGACCTCGCTACCTACGGTTTCCTGGGCTACCCGCTGTTGCAGAGCGCGGACGTGCTGATCTATCGTCCGGCATTCGTTCCAGTGGGTGAGGATCAGGTGGCGCACGTTGAGTTTGCGCGCGAAGTCGCCCGTCGCTTCAATCACCTCTACGGCCAGGAGGCGGACTTTGAGGCCAAGGCCGAGCGCGCCGTGAAGGAGCTCGGCGGGCGCAATATCACCATGTACCGCCAGCTGCGCAAGCAGTTCCAGGAAAAGGGAGACGCGGGGGCACTGGAGCGCGCGCGCAACCTGGTCAGCGGCAACACCCGTATCACAGTGGCTGATCGGGAGCGGCTGCTCGGCTATCTTGAGGGCACTACGGTAAGCATCCTTCCCGAACCCCAGGTACTGCTGACGGCAACGCCCAAAGTGCCCGGCCTGGACGGCCGCAAGATGTCGAAGTCGTATGGCAACACCATCGGCTTGCGGGAGGACCCCGACAGCGTTGCACGAAAGCTCAAGAGCATGCAGACCGACCCGGCGCGGGTTCGGCGCACCGATCCGGGCGATCCGGATAAATGCCCGGTTTTCGACCTGCACCGGATCTATTCGGACGAGACCACCCGCAATTGGGCGGCTGCGGGCTGTCGCAGTGCCGGCATAGGCTGCCTGGAATGCAAGCAGCCCCTGATCGACAAGATCGTGGCGGAAGTAAGCACGATGCGCGAGCGCGCCCGGGAATACCAGGATAACCCCGAGCTGATCAAGAATCTGCTCGCGGAAGGGGCCGAGAAAGCCCGCGAGTCGGCGCGCCACACCTTAGACGACGTGCGCCGCTCGATGCACCTGCGTAGCGAGTAAGCTAGCCGACGGTACCCGCCATGAAGCCTGATCTTAAGATTGTCGCCACCCGTCCGCTGCCACCGGCCAGCGCCGTCGTGCCCCCGGAGCAGGCGGAGATGCCCTTTGCCATTGTTAATGGCGAGCCGATCACGCACATGCCGCGCGATCTGTACATTCCGCCGCAGGCGCTCGAGGTGTTCCTGGAAGCTTTTGAGGGCCCGCTCGATCTGCTGCTGTACCTGATCCGACGCCAGAACCTCGATGTCCTCGATATTCCGATTGCCGAAATCACGCTGCAGTACATGCGCTACATCGACCTGATGCAGGAGCTGCAGCTCGAGCTTGCCGGCGAGTACATGGTGATGGCCGCCACGCTCGCCGAGATCAAATCGCGCATGCTGCTACCGCGACCGGCCGGTGCCACCGACGGCGAGGAGGACCCGCGCGCCGAACTGGTGCGCCGTCTGCAGGAATACGAGCGCTTCAAGCGCGCGGCCAGCGACGTCGATCAGCTGGTGCGGCTCGAGCGCGACGTGTTCCAGGCTAGCGCCGAACTGCGCGACCGGCCGGTTTCGCGGGCCGTGCCGCAAGTCACGCTGCGCGAGATGCTGCTGGCATTCCGCGAGGTAGCCACACGCTCGCAGATGTTCGCTCACCTGCACGTGCAGCGCGAACCCCTGTCGGTTCGAGAGCGCATGAGCAGCGTGCTGGCCGCACTGGAAACCGGAGAATTCGTGGAATTTACTAGGCTGTTTGCCGCGGAGGAGGGCCGGATGGGCGTGGCAGTGACCTTCGTGGCGATCCTGGAGTTGCTGCGCGAAAGCCTGATCGACATCGTCCAGACCGAGGCCATGGCGCCGCTCCACGTGCGCCGCGCCGCGCCAGTGCGTACACTTCAGCTGGTGCCCGGCTCGGACCGGGAACCGTCCCCCCTCTAGCGCCAGTCTGGAGCAGGCCATGAACGAGCAGTACATCAAGAATGTGGTCGAGGCCGGCCTGCTGGCGGCCGGCCGGGCACTGGCAATCGATGAACTCGCCGCCTTGTTTGGCGACACTGACCGCCCGGGCAGCGCAGCAATCCGTGCCAGCCTGGCGGCACTTGAGCAGGAGTATTCCGCGCGCGCCCTGGAGTTGAAGGAAACCGCCAGCGGCGTGCGGATTCAGGTGCGGCGCGAGTTCGCTGCCGAGGTATCGCGTCTGTGGCCCGAACGGCCGCAGCGTTACTCACGCGCTCTGCTCGAGACGCTGGCATTGATTGCCTACCGCCAGCCGCTCACGCGCGCCGAAATCGAGGCGGTCCGGGGCGTTGCGGTCAATCCCAACATCATCCGAACGCTCCAGGAGCGTAATTGGGTGCGTGTGGTCGGCCATCGCGAGCTGCCGGGCCGACCGGAACTGCTGGGCACGACCCGAGAATTCCTAGACTATTTCGGACTGCGCAGTGTCGATGAGCTCCCGCCGCTGGCGCAGCTTCGCGGCCTCGATGAGATTGATCCCCAGCTGGTGCTGCCGGTGGACCCCGAGGCCGATCCAGGAGTCGGCGCGGAGCTCGGGGCTGAGGCCGAGCCGGGCTCGGCCGCCCAAGCCGTCCTTAGCGATGACGCGGGTGATCCGGACGAGGAGGCGGGCAATGCCCCCGAACTCACCGCCGGAAGGCCCGGATTGGTCGCAGCCGGCGCCACGCGCGACGATTAGCCATGGCGCACGCGCCGGAGCGGGAGCGCCTGCAAAAGGTCTTGTCCCGCTTGGGATTGGCTTCGCGCCGCGAAGCCGAACAGTGGATTCGGGCCGGGCGCCTCACCGTCAACGGACGCGCCGCCGCCCTGGGCGACCGGGTCGAGGAGGGTGATCAACTGCGGCTCGATGGCCGCCTGATCCGCCAGCCGCGCAGTCGCAGCGAGCTTCCTGTGCTGCTCTGCCACCGCTCGCCCACGCAACAGCTCCTGAGCACCCCAGAGAACAATGAGTCCATGGCAGCTGGCCTGCCCCGACGCACCGGCCAGAGATTCATGAGTATCAGTCCAATGCCACAGGTCGATGGGGGACTGGAACTGCTTACCGCAGATGGCGAACTTGCCGCTCGCCTGCAACGCGCGGTACGTGCTCAGACCGTCGTTTTCAGCCTGCGCGTTCGGGGCGAACTGACGCCCCCGCAGGAAGCGGGAGTTTTGGCCGGCCACCTCGATCGTGGCACTAACCTTAAAATACTCGGCATTGCCGCTGCCGGCGGCACCGGCAGCAATCGGTGGTACCAGATCGACACGCTAGGGGCGAGCGGCAATGATCTGCGCCAACTGCTCGAGCGCCAGGGAATCACCGTCAGCCGCCTGCTGAGAATTCGACTCGGCGCCCTGCAGCTTGAGCGTTCACTGGCCCGTGGCCGCTGGCGCGAGCTATTGCCGGACGAAATCAGCGCGCTGCTCAAGCCCGCGCCGCCGGCCCCTGCGGCGGGCGCGGGACCTGACAGTCCAGACTCTGCCCCGTAGTCCCGCGACTTTCGGGCCCAAGCAGCCACAGGTACGGGCCAACGATGCTTTCGGGCAGCGGCAGTAGTTCGGTATTTTCCGCCGGATACGCCTGGCGGCGCAGGTGGGTGCGCGTCGGCCCGGGATTGATCGCGTTGACGCGCACTGACGAATTACCCGCCAATTCGTCGGCCAATACCTGGCTTAGGCCTTCGATGCCGAACTTGGATACGGCGTACGCGCCCCAGTTGGCGCGGCCGCGCCGACCCACGCTGCTTGAGGTGTAGATCACCGAGGCGTCGTCCGAGGTGCGCAGCGCCGGGAGCAACACCTGGGTGAGTGCGAAGGCCGCTGTGAGATTGACGTGCATCACGCGACACCAATTGCGCATGTCGGCATGTTCGATCGGGGCCAGCACACCCAGCGCGGCGGCGTTGTGAACCAGGCCATCGAGCCGCCCGTAGCGTTCCGTCACAGCCGCCGCCAGGCGGTCGTAGTCGCCCGCCAATGCCTTCTCGAGATCAAGTGGCGCGATGCTCGCTTCACCCTTCGGCGCGCCGACGGTGTGCAGAGCGGCAATTTCCGCCTCGACCGCCTCCAGGCGACGCAGGTTGCGCCCGACTAGCACAACCTGCGCACTCAGACGGGCGACGCGTAAGGCGAGGGCGCGCCCGATGCCATCGCTGGCCCCGGTGATGAGAATCACCCGGCCACGCAGCAGGTCCGGCGGCGGCGCGTAGCTTCGGATCTCCTCGGCATCCAGCATGCGTTATTGACTCTCCGGTGGCATTGCCTGCGGCCGATCGTCCGCGTGGAGCCGTGCGCTGCGCACCAGTCGATCGACCGGTTCGAGCGTGGGGAGTGCCTCCCCGCTTACCGCGCCGAGTTCCGTAAAGCGGCGCGCTTGCGGCAAGACCTGCCGTTCAAGCGATGCCACGGCGCTGTTGTAGGCGTCGACCGCAGCGCCGAGTTTCTCTCCGGTCCTCTCCAGGTGACCCACGAAGCTGCCGAGGCGGCGGTGCAAATCCTGGCCCAAATCGAGGATTTTCGCCGCGTGTTCGGCCACTACCGCCTGCCGCCAGCCGTATGCGACCGCCTTGAACAGCGCGATCAAGGTCGAAGGTGTGGCGAGGATGATGCCCTGACGCATCGCGTTCTCAAGCAGGTCTGGGCGCTCGGTGAGAGCGGCGCTCAGAAATTGATCGCCGGGCAAAAACAGCACTGCGAATTCCGGGCTCTTCTTGAACTGGCTCCAGTAGGCCTTGCTGGCCAGCTCGCGCACGCGCGCCTCAACCTGCTGGGCGTGCCGGACCAGAGCCGCGGCGCGCGCCTCGTCGCTTGTCGCTTCGATCGCATCCAGATAGGCATCGAGAGGAGTTTTCGCGTCCACTACCAAATCGCGGCCTTCGGGCATGCGTACGATCAGGTCCGGTCGCAGTGAACCGTTGTTCGTGGCTATCGTGGTCTGTTCCGTAAAATCACAATGCTCGGACATGCCGGCCACTTCGACGACGCGCCGTAGCGTGAGCTCACCCCAGCGGCCACGCACCTCCGGACGCCGCAGGGCGCCGACCAGATTGCGGGTCTCGCGCTGCAGGGCGTTTTGCCCCAGGGTCAGTTGCTCGAGCTGCGTGCGCAGACTCGTAAAGGCATCGCGCCGGTCGCGCTCGAAGCTCAACAGCTGCTGTTCGGTCTTCTCCAGCGCCTTGCGGATCGGCTCCACCATTTGGCCTAGTGCGGTCTCGCGCTCCCTGAGCGCCGTCTGCGCGCCGGCTTGCTCGCGCGCAAAGGACTCGCGCGCGAGCTTGAGAAACATGTCGGAATTGTCGCGCAGCGCGCTGCCGGCCAGTTCCGCAAATCTCCCGCCCAGGTGCGCCTCGATTTCGGCCGCGGCCTGTCCCTGCCGGCGCGCGTACCACCAGGAGATCAGCAGTGCCGTCAGTGCCCCCAACAGTAATCCGGCAAGCAGCATCAGGAGCGCGGTGTCCATCAGTGCGCCGCACCCGGCGGGAGTTGCAGCCAGGAAAGGATTTCGCGCGGCTCATCCAGCCATCCGGCGACCGGCCAGCTGCCGGGATCGTCGGCGGAATTTACATAGCCGAAGCGCGCCCCGAGCGGCACCATGCCCGCCGCTCGAGCGGCCTGCACATCGCGCAGGGCATCGCCGAGATATACGCAGTCGGCTGGCGCAACAGCAATGAGCTCGGCGGCATGCAACAACGGGCGCGGATGGGGTTTGCGCTCCGGCAATGTGTCGCCGCTCACCACACACGCCGCGCGCGCGCTCAGACCCAGGCTTTCCATGAGCGGCTCGGTAAGCCACGCGGCTTTGTTGGTAATCACGCCCCAGGGCAGGGCGTGCGCTTCGAGGATCGCAAGTACCCGTTCAAATCCTGGAAACAGCTGGGTGTGAATGCACAAGGCCGACCGATAGTGCGCCAGAAAGCGCTTGCGCAGGCTTTCGAATTCGGGGCTGCCCACTCCCAGCTCGGGAAAGCCAATGCGGACCAGTGCAATCGCGCCATTGGAGACGAAGGGCCGGACCACCTCGAGAGCCAGCACCGCGCGGCCCTCTTCCAGCAGCAGCACGTTCAACGCTGCAGCCATGTCGCGCGCCGTATCCAGCAGCGTACCGTCAAGATCAAACAGTGCAGCGCGAGCGCGGGTCGTCGGATTCACGCGAGTGCCGCAGGGCGCGAGAAATGCGCAATATAGTTCACGTCCGGGCGTGCGCTCAGCTGGGCGCGTCGCGCCCACGGGTCATAGGCCACACCGGCGATCTCACGCAGCGTTAGCCCGGCGCGGCGGCCCGCGCCGGCCAGTTCGGCCGGGCGTACCAGCCGCGAGTACTCGTGCGTGCCGCGAGGTACCAGCTGTAACAGGTACTCGGCCGCGACAATCGCCGCCAAGAATGCGCGCGGTGATCGATTGATCGTGGCCACGAACAACGAGCCACCGGGCCGCAGCAGGCGAGCCAGTGTGGCGATCAGCGCCTCCGGATCCGGAACGTGCTCGACCAGTTCCATGCAACACACGGCCGAAAACTGGCCGGGGGCCTCATCGGCAAGCTCCGCCGCCGACTGCACGCGATAGTCGATCGCCAGTTGAACGCTCGATGCGTGGAGCTTTGCTACCTCGATCATGCTCGGCGACAGATCGATGGCCGTAACCCGAGCTGCGTGCCGTGTCAGCGCCTCGGCCAGCAGACCACCTCCGCAGCCCACATCGGCGACGGCCTCACCCGCAAGCGCAGCGCGCGCCGCCACGTATGCGGCGCGCAGCGGATTGAGGGCATGCAGGGTGTGCAGCGGGCCCGCGGCATCCCAGTACTGGTGTGCCAGCGCCTCGAATTTCGCCAGTTCTGCGCTGTCGATGTTAGTCGCCACGATCGTGCTTTGCCGCTTTGCTGACCTTGATGTTCCGCGCTCGGTAGAGCTGCAGCGGCGCAGTATAGCGGGGCGCGCTGAAAGGCGGGCGCGGCGCTTCGATCGCGCCGCAATATGCGTCCTTTGTGGTAAACTTTTGCAGCTAAAACAGGGATTTTCTGAGCATGGACATAGCGCGCGAAATACTACCCGTCAACCTCGAAGACGAGATGCGCAAGTCGTATCTCGACTACGCCATGAGCGTCATCGTCGGGCGTGCGCTGCCCGATGTGCGTGACGGACTCAAGCCCGTGCACCGGCGGGTATTGCACGCCATGCGCGAGCTCGGCAACGATTACAACAAACCGTACAAGAAGTCCGCCCGCGTCGTCGGGGACGTGATTGGCAAGTACCACCCGCACGGGGACACCGCGGCCTATGACACGATCGTCCGCATGGCGCAGCACTTTTCGATGCGCTACGTCCTGGTAGACGGTCAGGGTAACTTCGGATCGGTCGACGGCGATGCGCCCGCGGCGATGCGCTATACCGAAGTACGTATGGCCCGGCTGGCCCACGAATTGCTGGCCGACATCGACAAGGAGACTGTCGACTTTGTTCCCAATTACGACGAATCGGAGACCGAGCCGTCGGTCATGCCGACGCGGGTCCCAAATCTGCTGATTAATGGCTCCTCGGGGATCGCGGTCGGCATGGCCACCAACATCCCGCCGCATAACCTCACGGAGATTGTCACTGCCTGCCTGAGTGTGCTTGACGATCCGACGATCTCATTGGCCGCCCTTATGCAGATCGTGCCCGGACCCGACTTTCCCACCGGTGGCATCATCAACGGCGCGCAGGAGATCGCCACCGCGTACAAGACCGGTCGTGGACGCCTGTCGATACGCGCGCGCGCCACCATCGAGGAGATCGACTCCAAGAGCACACGCCAGGCCATCGTGATCACCGAGCTTCCCTACCAGGTCAACAAGGCTCGGCTGATCGAGCGCATCGCCGATCTGGTGCGTGAAAAGCTCCTGGACGGAATCGCCGGGGACGGCCTGCGCGACGAATCCGACAAAGACGGCATGCGCATCGTGGTCGAACTCAAGCGCGGTGAGATCGCCGAGATCGTGCTCAATAAACTGTACGCGCAGACTCCGATGGAAACGGTATTTGGCATCAACATGGTTGCGCTGCAGGATGGCCAGCCGCGGCTCATGAGCCTGCGCGACCTGCTCGATGCGTTCTTGCGCCATCGCCGCGAGGTGGTCACGCGGCGCACGGTGTTTGAGCTGCGCAAGGCACGAGAGCGGGCGCACGTGCTCGAGGGTCTGGCCGTGGCGCTGGCCAACATCGATGAGATCATAGCCCTGATCAAGGCGGCGCCGGCGCCCGCCGAGGCGCGCATTGGCTTGATGTCCCGGGACTGGCAGCCCGGCACGGTCGCCGAGATGCTCGGGCGCGCCGGGCCCACCGCGACGCGTCCGGACGATCTGGCTCCCGAGTATGGACTGACCTCGCGGGGCTACCGACTGAGCGAGGTGCAGGCGCAGGCCATCCTCGATATGCGCCTGCACCGGCTTACCGGGCTCGAGCAGGACAAGATCGTCGGAGAATATCGCGAGCTGCTGGCGCGGATTATGGAACTCTCGGAGATCCTGGCGCTGCCAGCGCGGCTCACGGAGGTGATCCGTGCCGAGCTCGTTGAGATCCGCGAGGCCTACGGCGATGAACGCCGCACCGAGATCAGCCGCGATCATCTCAACCTGTCGACTGAGGACTTGATCGAACCGCAGGATGTCGTGGTCACGCTCTCGCACGCTGGCTACGCCAAGGCCCAACCGGTATCGGACTACCAGGCGCAGCGTCGGGGTGGGCGCGGCAAGTCGGCGACCGCGGTCAAGGACGAAGACTTCATCGAGAAGTTCTTCATCGCGCATACCCACGATACGCTGCTCTGCTTCTCCAATCGCGGCAAGATCTACTGGTTGCGCGTGTTCGAGTTGCCCCAGGCGGGGCGCGGATCGCGCGGTAAGCCAATAGTCAACCTGTTGCCGCTGGAAGAAGGCGAAAAAATAAACGCCTTGCTGCCGGTCAAACAGTTCGACGAGCAGCACTTCGTGTTCATGGCGACCAGTCTGGGCACGGTCAAGAAGACCCCGTTGGCAGCTTTTTCGCGCCCGCGTGCCTCGGGCATCATCGCCGTCGACCTGCGCGATGATGATCGCCTGGTGGGTGTGGCACTCACCGATGGCACGCGTGAAATCTTGTTGTGCACCAGCGGCGGCAAGGCCATTCGTTTTCATGAGGATGAAGTGCGGCCGATGGGTCGCGACGCTGCCGGTGTACGCGGGGTGCGGCTGTCTGCTGACCAGCGTTTGATCGCACTGATCGCGCTCGGCGAAGGCTATATCCTCACGGCCTCCGAGACCGGTTACGGCAAGCTCACGCCCCTGGATGACTTTCCGTCCCACAATCGCGGCGGCCAGGGGGTCATTGCATTGCAGACCACCGAGCGCAACGGCAACACGGTCGCGGCACTTCAGGTCACCGGCGCCCAGGAACTCATGCTCGTCAGCTCAACTGGCACCCTGGTGCGCACGCCAGTGAGCGATATTTCGATCGTCGGGCGTAACACGCAGGGGGTGCGCCTGATCCGGCTGGCCGAGGGCGAGCGCCTGACCGGAATCGAACGTGTCGAGGGTCTTGAAAACGGCGACGGCGAAGTACTTGAACCGGCCGACGCGAACAGCGGCGAGGCCACCATACCGGGCGAAGGCGGCAGCCCGCCGGGAACCGTCGAATAGACCCGGAGCCACCGGGCGCTGGATTGCTGCCGATTAATTGATCGGCGGCGCGCTTTTTGAGGAGAGCCGTGCGGCCGTTTAATTTTTCCCCGGGTCCCGCCACTTTACCGACCGAGGTCCTGGAACAGGCTCGCGAGGAACTGCTCGACTGGCGCGGCAACGGTACTTCGGTGATGGAGCTCAGTCATCGCAGCAAGGCTTTCTACGCCTGCGCGGAGCAAGCCGAGGCGGACTTGCGCGAGCTGTTGGCCATTCCGGCGAACTACCGCGTGCTGTTCATGCAGGGGGGCGCCACTGCCCAGTTTGCGATCGTGCCGTTAAATCTCGCTCCCCCTGAGGCCACCGCCGACTACGTCAATACCGGCCACTGGTCTCGCAAAGCCCTAGGCGAGGCTCAACGCTACTGCCGGGTCAATGTGGTTGCAGACGCCGCCGACAGCCGCTACTGCGACGTGCCGCCCCAACGGGACTGGCGGCTCACGCCCGGCGCGGCCTATGTGCACTACACCCCGAATGAGACGATCGGCGGTGTGGAGTTTCCATTTGTTCCCGAGGTGACCGCGCCGCTGGTGGCCGACATGTCCTCGACGATACTGTCGCGGCCGCTTGAAGTCAGCCGCTACGCGCTGATCTACGCCGGCGCACAGAAAAACATCGGCCCGGCCGGGCTATGTGTCGTCATTGTCCGCGAGGACCTGCTCGACCGGGCGCGCTCGGTAACCCCGGCAGTCTTCAATTACGGACTCGTGGCCGATGACAACTCCATGCTCAACACACCACCGACGTTCGCCTGGTACATGGCCGGCCTGGTATTCAAATGGATCAAGCGAAACGGCGGCCTGACAGGCATGGCTGAGCGAAATCGCGCCAAGGCCGAGCGGCTGTACCGCGCCATTGACGGTTCCGGCTACTACCGCAACATGGTGGCCCCGGCCTGCCGATCCTGGATGAATGTGCCCTTCACGCTGCCCAGGTCCGAACTCGACTCGGTTTTCGTCGAAGAGGCGGCGCAGGCCGGTCTTTTGAACCTTAAGGGCCACCGTGTGGCCGGCGGCATACGCGCAAGTCTTTATAACGCGATGCCCCCGGAGGGCGTCGAGGCGCTGGTGGCATTTATGGACGACTTTGCCCGGCGCCATGCATAAGGGCTAAGGTGCGAGCAGAGTGGCGGATGCAATGACTCCCACGGGCTTGAGGCGATACATGGCGGCAAGAAAGAAAAGGGCGAACTCTGGGACGAGAGAACCCCGGACAGGTCGGGTGGCGCTAGCGACGATCCGGGATCAAATCGATGCGCTCGATATCCAGCTCCAGGATTTGATGAATCATCGTGCGGCGCTGGCCCAGCAGGTCGGCATCTCCAAGCACGAGGACGGCCACACGGTGGACTTCTACCGACCGGATCGCGAGGCTCAGGTGCTGCGCGCGGCCCTGCAGCGAAACCACGGCCCCTTGCGCAACGAGGAGATCGCGCGCCTGTTCCGCGAGATCATGTCGGCCTGCCTGGCGCAGCAGGAACCTCTCAAGGTGGCCTTCCTTGGCCCGGAAGGCACTTACACCCAGGCGGCGGTGTACAAGCAATTCGGGCATTCGGTGCGAGCTCTGGCGCTCAGCACCAGCGATGAGGTTTTTCAGGAGGTGGAGGCGGGCAATGCCGACTTCGGGGTCGCCGCGGTCGAGAACTCCGCCGAAGGCACGATCACCCACACTCTTGATCGACTGATCACAAGCCCGCTGCATATTTGTGGTGAGGTGGAGCTGCGCATACACCACTGCCTGATGGGCCGCATGGAATCGCTCGAGAGCGTAGTGCGGGTCTGCGCGCATGCCCAGGCGCTGGCGCAGTGCCGTGGCTGGCTGGACGAGCACCTGCCGGGAATTGAACGCGTACCGGTCAGCAGCAATGCGGAAGGTGCGCGCCGCGCTCGCGATGAGCTTGGCACCGCGGCCATCGCCGGAGAAACGGCCGCCGAGGTCTACAGCCTGCGTCTGCTGTGCAGCAAGATCGAGGATCGCGCCGACAACACCACGCGCTTCCTGGTGATCGGCCGCAAGCTCCTTGAGCCCAGCGGAGCTGACAAGACCACCTTGCTGGTATCCACCAGCAGTACCGCGGCCCCGGGCGCGCTGCACCGGCTGCTCAAGCCGCTGGCGACCAACCGGATCAGCATGACGCGCATTGAATCGCGACCGTCGCGCCGCGGTAAGTGGAATTATGTTTTTTTTATCGACATCGAGGGCCACGCCCGCGACGCTCCCGTGGCACGCGCATTGCGGGGCCTAAAACAGCAGGCCTCGCTGTTTAGGATCATTGGCTCCTACCCGCGCTCCGTCCTGTAGCGATGGCTGCGAATCACAAGGACAGGCCCGCGCATCCCGGACAACTGGCCACCGCGGCAGTGCTTTCGCTTTCACCTTACGTGCCGGGAAAGCCGATCGGCGAATTGGAGCGTGAGTACGGGCTCAGCAATATCGTCAAACTCGCCTCAAACGAAAATCCGTACGGTCCCAGCCCCGCCGCCCTGGCCGCCATGGGCGCCGCCCTGGCCGAGGCGTGGCTCTATCCGGATGGCAGCTCCCATTTGCTCAAACAGGCACTCGCGCTGCACCTCGGCGTGGCCCCCGAGTGCATAACCGTCGGCAACGGCTCGAACGAGCTGTTGCTGATGCTGGCGGAATCCTTCATGACACCCCATTGCAGCGCCGTGTACTCCCAGTACGGCTTTGCAATCTACCCGTTGGTGATACGCGCCACCGGGGCGCGCAGCATCGAAGTGCCCGCACGCGCTCCGGAAGACACTATGCCTTTCGGACACGACCTGGATGCTATGGCGCGAGCGATCGCCTCCGATACCCGGCTGGTGTTCATTGCCAATCCAAATAATCCCACCGGAACCTGGGTGGATCGGGAACGGTTGCGCGAGTTCATCGCTGCAGCGCCCGACCACACCCTGGTCGTGCTCGACGAGGCTTACGTCGAATACGCGAGGCTCACGGGTTGCGAGAGCGGCTTGCCGTGGTTGAATGAGTTCCCGAATCTGGTGCTGGTGCGCACTTTTTCCAAGGCATACGGGCTGGCCGGAGTGCGCGTGGGTTATTCCGTTTCGCATCCCGAGGTTGCCGACGCATTGAACCGCATCCGGCCGGCGTTCAATGTAAGCAACGTGGCGCAGGCCGGAGCCGCCGCGGCCTTGGCCGATCAGGCTCACGTTCAGCAGGCCGCGCGCCTGGTGGTCGAGGAACGAGAGCGCATGGCGAGTGCGCTGCGCGCCATCGGTGTCCGGGTGGCGCCCTCGGCGGGCAATTTCTTGTTGGTCGAGGTTGGGGCGGCCGCGCACGTCTACGAACAACTCCTGCGCGGCGGAGTGATCGTGCGACCGGTGGCAGGCTACGGGCTCCCGAAGCATTTGCGGGTGTCGGTCGGCCTCCCGGAGCAAAATGACCGCCTGCTGCAGCGGCTAGGCTCGCTGCTGCGAGCCGCATGAGCGGGCCCGCCTGCCGCAGCTTCCACACCGCCCCGGTGACAGGGGTGGGCGGAACACTGAGCGTGCCCGGAGACAAGTCGATTTCTCACCGGGCGCTGCTGTTGGGGGCCATCGCGGTTGGGCAGACGCACGCGACGGGCTTTCTGGAAAGCGATGATTGCCATGCGACTCTGGGCGCGTTGCGCGCCCTTGGCGTTTCCGTGGAGCAACCGGCGCCCCATGAAGTTGTGGTCACTGGCGTGGGCATGAAGGGACTGCAAGCGAGCTCCGGGCCGCTGGACATGGGCAACGCCGGTACCGCGATGCGATTGTTCATGGGCGTGCTGTGCGGCCAGAGCTTTTCCAGCACGCTCATTGGTGATGAGTCGCTGATGAGGCGCCCCATGGAACGTGTGGCCAAGCCGCTGCGCCTGATGGGCGCACGCATCGACACTCAGGCGGACCGGCCGCCGGTGGTGATGCATGGGGGCGCCGCACTCAGCGCGATCGAGTACACGTTGCCCGTGCCCAGCGCACAGGTCAAGTCCGCGATCCTGCTGGCGGCCCTGCAGGCACGCGGCCTCACCCGGATCACAGAACCGGCCGCGACCCGTGATCACACCGAACTCATGCTGGGCGCGTTCGGTGCCACCGTGCAGCGACGCGGAAGCACGGTGGCGTTGTCGGGTGGGCAGCTGCTGCGCGGCGCCCGCATCAAAGTACCCGGCGATTTTTCCTCAGCGGCGTTTTTCATTGTCGCCGGCTGCCTCGCGGCGCACGGGGGTCTGACCATCCGGCGGGTCGGCGTCAACCCGACGCGCACGGGATTGCTGGACATGCTGCGCTTGATGGGTGCTCAGATTTCGGTCGCCTCGCTGGACGAGGACGGGCCGGAACCGCTCGCCGACATCACCGTGCACGCCAGCGCCTTGCGCGGCGCGATCCTCCCGGCTGAGTTGGTGCCACTGGCCATCGACGAGATGCCGGTCCTGTTCATTGCAGCGGCCTGCGCCACGGGCGAGACCGTGGTCACCGGTGCGGCCGAATTGCGCGTCAAAGAGAGCGACCGCCTGGCGGTAATGGCCGAGGGACTCAGGGCACTGGGAGTCCGCTGCGAGTTGCTCGCCGATGGGATCCGCATTCAGGGGGGCGGGCTGCAGGGAGGGCGCGTGGACAGCCATGGCGATCATCGGGTCGCCATGGCCTTCGCCATCGCCAGCGCCTGCGCGAGCGGCCCGATCGAGATCAGGGACGTGGCAAACGTCGCCACGTCTTTCCCCGGATTTGGGGAAGCGGCCCGCCGGGTGGGTCTGTCCTTGGTTGAGGTTGCCGGGCCATGAAGCCGGGACCGGTCGCCCGAAATCCGCACCTGGCGGTTGCGATCGTCACCGTGGACGGTCCGAGCGGTGCAGGCAAAGGTACCGTCAGCCGGCGCCTTGCGGGCCGCTTGGGCTGGAACCTGCTCGACAGCGGCGCGCTCTATCGCCTGGTGGCGCTGGCGGGCATTAATGCCGGACTGGCCGCGGACGACCGGAAAGGCCATGCGCGGCTCGCCAGGGCGCTCGACAGTCAGTTTGGCGCGCGACCGGACGGCTCGGAGCGGATCCTGCTCCACGGGGAAGATGTGACCTCGATTCTGCGCTCTGAAGAGGGAGGCAAGGGCGCTTCACGCGTCGCCGCCTGGCCCGAAGTCCGAACGGCGCTGCTGACTCGACAACACGCCTTTGCCACCCCCCCGGGGCTGGTGGCCGACGGGCGGGACATGGGTACGGTCGTTTTCCCCAAGGCCGAGTTGAAGATCTTCCTTATCGCCAGTCCCGAGGAAAGGGCCCTCAGGCGATATAAGCAGTTGAAAGGAAAGGATTCCGGTGTTAGCCTTGCCGCCCTTTCGCGCGAGATAGCGGAGCGGGATCGGCAGGATTCATCCCGCCCGGTCTCCCCACTGGTGCCCGCCGAGGACGCGGTCGTGATCGATTCCACCCGGCTCAGTGTAGCGGCGGTGATCGGTTGCATCTGGCGCCTGGGTGAGCAGCGCGAATTGTGGAAATGAGGACAGTTTAGGGCGGGTAGGGCAGGGAAGCCCAAGACCCCATCGTTAACCAACCCGCTTGGCGTCGGATGCGCCTGCGGCCAACAGAGCGTGCCCCGTTAAAACGGCGCGCGAGAGAATACATGACCGAAAGTTTCAGCGAGATGTTTGAACAGAGTCTGGCGAATCAGCGCATTCGCCCAGGCATGATCCTTATGGGCTTGGTGGTGGAAGTCACGCCCGATGTGGTCATCATCAATGTCGGCCTCAAGTCCGAGGCCGTTGTGCCGGTCGATCAGTTCAAGAACGAACTGGGCGAGATCGAGGTCAAGGCTGGCGATCAGATCGAAGTGGCGCTCGACGCCGTCGAAGATGGCACGGGCGAGACGCGCTTGTCGCGCGAGAAAGCCAAGCGTGCCCGCACCTGGACGCGCCTCGAACAGGCCTTCAATGAAGGCGAGATCGTCACCGGCATCATTTCCGGTCGAGTCAAGGGCGGCTTTACGGTCGACATCGAAACGGTGCGCGCGTTCCTGCCGGGCTCGCTGGTGGACGTGCGCCCGGTGCGCGACACGGCCTACCTGGAAAACAAGCCGTTGGAATTCAAGGTCATCAAACTCGACCAGAAGCGCAACAACGTCGTGGTCTCGCGTCGCGCGGTGGTGGAGCAGGAGTTCTCCGCCGAGCGCAATGCGCTTATGGACAACCTGCAGGAAGGTGCCGTGGTCAAGGGCACCGTCAAGAATCTCACCGACTATGGGGCCTTTGTCGACCTCGGTGGCATTGATGGCCTGCTACACATCACCGACATGGCCTGGAAGCGCGTCAAGCACCCCTCCGAAGTGGTCAAGGTCGGCGATGAAGTGGAGGTGCGGATACTCAAGTTCGATCGCGAGCGCTCACGCGTCTCTCTCGGCCTCAAGCAGCTGGGAGCCGATCCGTGGGAGAACATTGCGCGCCGCTACCCGCCCAACACCCGCGTGTTTGGCAAGATCACGAACATTGCCGACTACGGCGCGTTCGTGGAAATTGAAGACGGTGTCGAGGGTCTGGTGCACGTGTCGGAAATGGACTGGACCAACAAGAACGTTAACCCCGCCAAGGTGGTGCATACCGGGCAGGAAGTCGAAGTCATGGTGTTGGACGTCGATGAGGAACGGCGCCGCATTTCGCTCGGCCTGAAGCAGTGCGCTGCCAATCCGTGGAAGGAATTTGCCGAGAACAACAATCGCGGCGACAAGGTCGCCGGCCAGATCAAATCGATTACGGACTTCGGCATATTTATCGGGCTGGCCGGAAACATCGACGGCCTGGTGCACCTGTCGGACATCTCCTGGGACGTGCCCGGAGAAGAGGCGGTCCGCAATTATCAAAAGGGCCAGCAAGTCGAGGCTATGGTCCTGGCGATTGACCCGGAGCGTGAGCGCATCTCTCTGGGCATCAAGCAGCTCGCCAAGGATCCGTTCTCCGGCTACATCACCGACAATCCAAAGGGCAGCGTCGTGCGTGGCACGGTGCGGGAAGTGGATGCCCGCGGGGCCGTCATCGATCTGGGCAACGGCATCGAGGGTCAGTTGCGCGCCTCCGAACTGGGGCGCGACCGGATCGAGGATGCTCGCCAGGTGTTGAAGGTAGGCGACGAGGTGGAAGCCAAGTTCGTCGGCGTCGACCGCAAGACGCGCTCGATTTCGCTGTCGATCAAGGCCAAGGAAGTGCACGAAGAGGCCGAAGCGGTTCAGAACTATCGCTCCGAACAACCCTCCTCGGGGACCAGTTTTGGAGATCTGCTGAAAGATCAGATGAACACCACAGAGCGTGACTGAGCTTGAAGCTTGCCAACTAGGGCTGGGCGTGGCATGACCAAGTCTGAATTGATTGAAATCATAACAACCAAGCAGAAGCATCTGCCCGCGAAGGACGTCGAGCTCGCTCTCAAGCAGATGCTCGAAATCATGAGCGATGCCCTGGCGCAGGGCGACCGCATCGAGATCCGCGGCTTCGGCAGTTTTTCGCTGCACTTCAGGCCGCCCCGCCAGGGGCGCAACCCGAAGACCGGCGAGGCCGTGGCTCTCGATGGCAAGTACGTGCCGCACTTCAAGCCGGGAAAGGACCTGCGCGAGCGGGTCAACGAAGGCACCGACCGCCCGATCCGCGATTAGCTTTTGTTCCTACGCCGACTGGCTGTGCGGTAACGCCAGTTGTCGCGGGCGCGCGACTGCAACCGGCGTCACACAAATGGCATTTGGGCGTGACATGCTGGCGCGCCCGTGCGGGAAGGCAGCCTGCCGCCACCCACGGGCGTGTGCTAGCGCACAAGGCAGTGGCGCGCTACCCCTCTATAATAGGAGCATGTCCCATTGCGACAGAGACGCATATGAAGCCTGAAATCAGGACCGCCGTGTTTCCGGTGGCCGGTCGCGGCACACGGTTCCTGCCGGCGACCAAGGCCAGTCCCAAAGAGATGTTGCCGGTCGTCGACAAACCCTTGATCCAATATGCGGTGGAGGAAGCGCTCGCTGCCGGCGCGCAAAGACTGGTGTTTGTGACCGGTGCTGCGAAGCGTGCCATCGAGGATCATTTTGATTCTGATCCCGAGCTCGAAAAGCTCCTCGAGTCCCAAGGCAAGACCGAACTGGCGCGACAGATACGCAGCGTTCTGCCCAGTTACGCCACCTGCATCTACATACGCCAGCCCGCGCCCCTCGGGCTCGGACACGCTGTCCTGTGTGCCGAAGCCGCCGTCGGCCAGGAGCCGTTCTTCGTACACCTCGCCGATGACCTGATTGACGCCGAGGTTCCCTGCCTCAAGCAGATGGCGGGCACATTTGCATTTCACCGCGGCAGCGTCCTCGGTGTTGAAGAGGTACCGCGGCGAGATACGGACAAGTACGGCATTGTTGAAGTCGACGCGGCACGTGTGACCGTTAGCCGCATCCGCAGCATCGTCGAGAAGCCCAAGCCCGCAGTCGCCCCCTCGACTCTCGCGGTGGTGGGTCGTTACGTGCTGACAGCTGGCATATTCGAGCAGCTCCGCCAGGTAGGGCACGGCGCCGGCGGTGAAATTCAACTTACCGACGGCATCTCCCGATTATTGAGCCACGAGGCCGTGTACGCCCACCGCTTTGCCGGCAAGCGCTTTGACTGCGGCAGCAAGCTGGGCTACCTGCAGGCCACGGTGGAATACGCCCTTGCGCACCCCGGGTTGAGCCGTTCCTTTCATAGCTACCTGTTGCGGCTCACGGAAGAGCTCGCCGGGAACGGCGCCGCCCCACGTAAAGGGGCCGCCAAGAAAAAGTCCAAGGGATCAACGCAGCGCCGCAAGGGCCCGGGGCGGCGGCGAAAGCACTGATTCCGCACCGAACTGCCGCGCCGCCAGGGCTCGTTTTCCCACCGCACCCGAGGCGCTCCACCGGCGCGTCAAGCGCCTGCAAATTGTGCCAGAATGTGTGGCATGGGATTTAAGCTCACCTACGCGACGATGCACGATCCGCCCGAATCGCTCCATCAGGCGTTCGAGGCGGCCCTAGATCGGGTCCGCGGCAAGCTTTCGCAAACCCACTCTCTTTATATCGACGGGCGCGACCCGCCAGCGGCGGCAACTCGCGAGAAATTCACGCCGATCGACCACGGCCAGCTGCTGGGTCGCTTCGCGGAGGCCAGTGCCGCCGACGTGGACCGTGCCGTGGCGGCCGCCAAGCGGGCGTTCCCGGCATGGAAGCGTCTGGCGGTCAACGAGCGTATTCGGCTGCTGCGACGCGTGGGCGAAATTATCGCGGAGCGCGTGTATGAAATCGCCGCTGCGGTGAGTCTGGAGGTGGGCAAGAATCGGCTGGAGGCCCTAGGCGAAGTCCAAGAAACCGCTGACTTCTTTGAGCTCTATTGCGATGATTACCTCAAGGGCAATTTTGATCACAATTTGCCGGACGACCCGGTACAGGGATTTCGAAGTCGCAATCGTTCGGTGATGAAGCCCTATGGCCCCTGGGCGGTCATATCACCCTTCAACTTCCCGTTTGCGCTGTCGGGCGGGCCGGTGGCCGCGGCGCTTGTCACCGGGAACACCGTGGTCCTCAAATGCGCCACCGACACCCCTTGGTCGGGACGCATGCTGGCCGATTGCGTGCACGCGGCGGGCCTGCCTCCGGGCGTGTTCAACTACCTGAACGGCAGTGGCTCGGTGGCGGGCGAGGCGCTGGTGGGACACCCCGACATTGCCGGCATTACTTTCACCGGATCGCACCAAGTCGGCATGAGCATCGCACGCCGCATGGTCGCGGGCCCGGTGCCCAAACCCTGTATCGCGGAGATGGGAGGAAAGAACGCCGCCATCGTCACGGCCGGTGCCGACCTCAAGCGCGCCACTGCCGGCATTCTGCGCTCGTCCTTCGGCATGGGGGGCCAGAAATGTTCAGCGCTGTCGCGGATTTTCGTCGAGGAAAGCGCGGCCGACGCGCTGATCGCTGCGGTGCTGAAGGAGACCCAGGCCATCACGGTCGGCGATCCCACGGTGCGCCAGAATTGGCTTGGACCGGTCATCAACAGTTCGGCGTATGAGAATTACCAGAGCTATTGCGCCAAATTGAAGACCGACGGGGCCCGCATCATCGCTGGCGGCCACACCCTGACGGATGGCGCGCTTTCCGCCGGATATTTTTGCCTGCCGACGCTGGCCGAGGCACCCCTCCAGCATCCGCTCTGGCGTCAGGAAATGTTTCTCCCCATCGTGATGGTCGCGCGCGTCCCCAACCGCGAAACGGCCATGAGCCTGGTCAACGACAGCGAGCTCGGTCTGACGGCCGGCTTCTTCGGGGCCGAAAACGAGATTGATTGGTTCTTTGACAATGTCGAGGCAGGCGTCACCTACGCGAATCGCCCCCAGGGTGCGACCACGGGTGCCTGGCCGGGCTTTCAACCCTTCGGGGGCTGGAAGGGTTCCGGTAACACCGGCAAGGGCATCGCGTCGGCCTATTACCTGGCGCTCTATCAACGCGAACAATCACAAACACGGGTGGAATAGGTATGAACAGCGTTCCTCAGCCCAAAGTCTCTCGCCCGGTACTCCCCGGCCCCAAGGCGCGCGCCCTCATCGATCGCGACCGAGCGGTGGTCTCGCCCAGCTACGTGCGCGATTATCCGTTTGTCATGGGACGCGGGCGCGGCGCGGAAGTGTGGGACGTCGACGGGAATCGCTTCCTGGACTTCGCCTCGGGCATCGCGGTGTGCTCCACCGGGCACAGTCACCCTGAGGTGGTTGCGGCGATCAAGTCGGCAGCGGATCGATTCTTGCATATCTCCTCTGATTATTGGCACGAAGGGCAGGTGGAGCTGGCCGAGGCGATCGCCGCGTTGGATCCGGTCAGCGGTCCGGCGATGACCTTCTTTGGCAACTCCGGCACCGAAGCGGTGGAAGCGGCGCTGAAGCTGGCTCGCCAGGTAAGCGGGCGATCGCGCTACATCGGCTTTTTGGGCGCATTCCATGGGCGCACCATGGGCTCGCTCGCCTTTACCGCCTCGAAGCACACCCAGCAGCGTGGCTATTTCCCGGCCATGCCAGGCGTCGTGCACGTGCCGTATCCGAATCCCTACCGCCCGTTATTCGCCGGTGATGATCAAGGCCAGGCGGTCATCTCGTATATCGAGCAGCTCATGGAGCGCAATCTGCCCGCCAACGAAGTGGCCGCGGTCCTGGTCGAGCCGATCCAGGGGGAGGGCGGCTACATCGTGCCTCCCGCGGGCTTTCTCGCCAAGCTGCGGGCGCTGTGCGACCGGCACGGAATTTATCTCATTTTTGACGAGGTACAGTCGGGAATCGGTCGTACCGGCAAGATGTTTGCCTGGCAGCACACCGACGTGCGCCCGGACATCCTGACTCTGGCCAAGGGCCTGGGCTCCGGGATGCCCATCGGGCTCATGGTCGGGGCGCGAAAGATCATGGAGAAATGGCCGCCCGGATCGCACGCCAATACCTACGGCGGCAACCCGGTATGTTGCGCCGCGGCCCTCGCGACGCTCAAGCTCGTAAGCGGAGGCTATACCGAGAATGCGCGGGTGATGGGCGAGCGCGCTCTGGAGCGGCTTAAGAAATTTGCCCAGGAATTCCCGGTGATCGGTGATGTGCGCGGTGCCGGACTCATGATCGGCATGGAATTCGTCAAGGACCGCCTCAGCAAGGCGCCGGCCAAGGAATTTGCCACGCGGCTGGTCAGCCGTGCGTACGAAAACGGCCTGCTGCTGCTCGAATGCGGGGCCAGCGGACTGCGGATCATCCCGCCGCTGATGATCGAGCCCAAAGTGCTGGATGAAGGGCTGGACATGCTGCACCGGTCCTTTCAGGAAGTGCTCGCGGAGCAAGACTAACTTGCAGCGCGCCTGGAGCTATGCCTGCGCAGGCCTGTTGGTCGGCGCGGCCATCGGCGCACCGGCGGAGCGGCGACCGGTACTCAACCAGATCGACGTGCCGCACGATTATTATTTTCGCGAAATGTATCTGCCCCAGCTCACGAGCGGGCCGAGCAGCGTCGCCTTTACTCCCGATGCTCGAACACTGGTCTACTCCATGCAGGGTAGCCTTTGGGAACAACGCCTGGACTCGGGCACCGCAGTGCAACTGACCGCAGGGCCGGGATATGACTATCAGCCCGACGTCTCACCCGACGGCGCGCGGGTCGTGTTTACCCGCTATCTGGCCGATGCCCTCGAGCTGCAGGTCTTGGACCTCGCCACCGGGGTGGTCCAGCAGGTTACCAGTGGCGGTGCGGTGAATTGCGAGCCGCGCTGGTCGCCCGACGGCAAGCGCATCGCCTGGGTGTCAACGTCGGGCACGGGGCACTTTCATGTGTTTGTTGGCGGGCTCAATGGGGGCCGGCTCGAGGGTGGTGCGCTGTGGCCTGAGCGCAAGAGCACGGTCGCGCGCTACTACTACAGTGCCTACGATCACGAGCTCTCGCCCAGCTGGTCCCCGGACGGCAGCGAGCTCGCCTACGTCGGCAACCCTGAAATCATCTACGGCACCGGGTCCATCTGGCGGCGGGCGTTGACTCGCGACGCCCAGCCTCATCTGGTGCGGCAGGAAGAGACGACGTGGCGGGCGCGCCCGGACTGGTCGCCTGACGGCAAGAGGATCATCTATGCCTCTTACGCCGGTCGCAATTGGCATCAGATTTGGAGCACGACCGCGGCCGGGAATGGCGATCCTTTGGCACTCACCTACGGCGTGGGCGATGCCACGGCGGCCCGCTGGTCCGCCGACGGACGGCACATCGCCTACATCAGTAACAGCACGGGCGATACACAGATCCACGTGATGGAAATCCCGGGCGCCAAGAGTCAGGTCGTTTCGATAAAGGAGCGCCGCTACCTCAAGCCCATGGGTCAACTGCAACTTCACATCACCGGTGCGGTGCACGGTCCCGAGGTGCCGGCGCGAATTGCGGTGGTGGCCGCCGACGGTCGAGCCTACGCACCCAATGACGCCTGGATGCACTCAGAAGACGGTTACGATCGCTCGCTGGCGCCCTTTGAGACCCACTATTTCCACAGCGAGGGCCAATCATCGCTCGCGCTGCCCCCGGGTACCGCAAAGATAACGGTGTATCGCGGTCTGGCCACTCAGATCGCACGTAGCGACATACTTGTCCGGGCCGGCGAAACGGTCACGGTCAACATTTCGCTCAAACCACTGCCGTTGCCGCCCGCCTGGCGCGCGACCTGGCACAGCGCGGACGTGCACGTGCACATGGATTACGCCGGCGCCTACCGCAACACCCCCGAGCACCTGGTGCGCCAGGCGAGCGCTGAGGATCTGGATGTCGTCTTCGATCTGGTCGTCAATAAGGAGCAGCGCATCCCGGATTACGACTATTTCTCCCCGGAACCCGACCCCGCATCCACTGCCTCGGTGCTGCTCTCACACGGACAGGAATTCCACACCAGCTACTGGGGCCACCTGGGGCTGCTGGGCCTGAACGATCACTTCCTGCTGCCTGGCTATGCCGCCTACGCGAACACGGCGGCGGCCAGCCTCTACCCCACCAATGCGGCGGTGGCCGACATGGCTCACGCGCAATCCGCGCTGGTCGGGTACGTGCACCCCTACGATCATGTGCCCGACCCGGCGCACGATGCGACGCTGACCAGCGAATTGCCGGTCGATGTGGCGCTCGGCAAGGTCGATTACTACGAGGTGCTGGGGTTTTCAGACAATCATCGCGCCACGGCGGAGGTCTGGCATCGACTGCTCAATTGCGGCTTCAGAATCCCAGCCGCTGGTGGCACCGATGCCATGGCCAATTTCGCTTCCTTGCACGGCCCGGTGGGGCTGTACCGGGTATTCGTGCAGGACGGAGTGCACGATTCGAAAGACACCGGACCTGCAGAATTGCACTCGCGCCTGAAAAACTGGCTGCAAGCGCTCAAGACCGGCCGCAGCATGGCTACCAACAGTGCTCTACTCAACCTGACCGTGGACGGCAAGTCGCCCGGCAGCGAGGTCGAGGTGCCCGCAGGGGGCGCCAACCTGCACGTGCAGGGATTTATGCGCTCGATCGTGCCCATGGACCATCTGCAACTGGTGCAGCAGGGCAAAGTGGTTCGCGACATTCCGCTCGGCGGGGACCGGCGCAGCGCGGATATCGATCTATCGCTGCGCGTCACCGCACCTGGCTGGGTGTTGTTGCGTGCCTGGAATGAGCATGCGGACCGCGACATCTACGATATCTATCCCTACGCCACGACCAGCCCGGTGTTTGCAGTTCGGCACGGCGCCGACGTGCACTGCGGCAAGGATGCGGACTACTTTATCGCCTGGGTAGATCGCCTGTCGGCGGCTGCCAAGGATCATCCGGACTACAACACGGCCGCCGAACGCGATCTGACGCTCGCGCAGATTGCCGCGGCCCGCAAAGTGTTCGAATCGCGACGCTAGGCCCGCTCCGCCACTTCGCTCTCGTACTCGGCAAGGCAGCGTCCCAGCCGTTCGACGATCTCATCGACATCCGTTCGCGTCGCGATCAGCGGCGGTGAGACCATGATCCAGTCCCCGAATCGACCGCCGTGCGTGCGCCGGCCGTAGATAAGCAATCCCTGATCGCGCGCCAGGGCTTGAATGCGGCCAACCACGTCAAGTTCGCGCGGCAACATGCGCTTGCTTTCGCGGTCGGCCACAATTTCGACCGCATTGAGCATGCCGAGCCCGCGCACGTCACCGATGATGGCGCTGCCGTCCTGCAAACGCTCCAGCTGGCTGCGCAGGTACGCGCCGCTGTCCCGCGCCCGGGGGATAAGTCCCTGCTCGACGGTCTCCGACAGCACCGCCAAGCCCACCGCGCAGGCGAGCGGGTGGGCCTTGTGCGTGTGGCCGACGTGAAAGCCGCCGGCACCCGCGACGGCATCGACCAGTCGCGACGGCGCCAGGAACGCGGCCAGGGGAACGTAGCCGCCCCCCAGACCTTTGGCGAGAATCGCCAGATCCGGGCGCGCTCCGGGCCAGTGCTCTGCGGCCAGGAAGGTGCCGGCGCGGCCGGCACCGCTGACGAT
This sequence comes from uncultured Gammaproteobacteria bacterium, assembly GCA_963789365.1. Taxonomy (GTDB): domain Bacteria; phylum Pseudomonadota; class Gammaproteobacteria; order Steroidobacterales; family Steroidobacteraceae; genus FEN-1191. Next base: position 164,602 of record CAWBKJ010000004.1, on the reverse strand, counting down.
CTCGTCGTAGATCAGCAAGACACCGAACTCGTCGCAGATTTCCCGCACCCTGCGGTAGTACTGGGGCGGTGCGCTCGCAGCCCCGCCGCAAAACCCCATCACCGGTTCCATGATGAAGGCCAGCACCTGCCCGGGGTCTTCAGCGATGATGCGCGCGCGCAGTTCCTCGGCACAATGGACTGCGTGCTCGGCGTGACTGAAGCCTTCGGGAGGGCGGTAACTGAGGGGAGCGGTCACCTGCAGGCCCGCGGGCCATCCGCTCAGGTACGGCGCATAGGCCGGATCAGCCGAAAGCGCCATCGTTGCGCGCGTACTGCCGTGATAGGACGGGTTTCGGCTGATGATCTTATAGCGCCCGGGCTGACCCTGAGCAATCGTCGCGCGGCGCGCAAACTGCAGACACTTTTCCACGGCTTCGGAACCGCTGGAGACAAAAAACGCGCACTCAAGCCCGGGGCCGGCGAGAGTTGCGAGCCGCTCGCTCAATGCGGTGCTGTCGGCACTCTCGAAATTGCTGGGATAGGCGAAGCAAACGCGCGCCGCCTGCTCGCGCATCGCCTCCAGCACGCGTGCGTTGCCGTGACCGATGTTCACGGCGATGGGTCCGGAGGTGACGTCGATGTAGCGCTTTCCGGACTTGTCCCAGATATGCATGCCCTGGGCACGATCAATCTGTGGCGGCCCTTGGCCGGTAGGACCCGTCCAGAAGCGTTGTATACCTTGGCCCATGCCGGCCGATGTAGTCCTATCGATCGGGCGCCGGGGTCTGGCGCCGGCGTACGGGATCATAAAACGCGCCGTCGACGACACGGCAGCGCGCCATGAATCGATTCCACTTGAGCTCCTTCTGGTAGAAGATCTCGGCAAGCAACTCCTCGCCGGACTTTCCCCATGGCATCCGGACCGAGGCCAGCGCAATGCTCGCCTTGGCGGCCGGAGACCACATGGAGGAGGTAACCACCCCGATGTTCCGGCGCTGCGGATCGTAGATATACGCATCCTTCGCCGATTTATTGCCCTCTACATCCAACCGCACCAGGCGGTATCGCGAGCCCCGTTGCTGCTCGCTCCACAGCGCGCGACGTCCCGTAAAGTTTGGTTTGCTGAAATCAACCAACCGGCCGAGGTCCAGTTCGAAGGGAGAGCGGGTTCGGTCGGTTCGAATCGCCCGGTCCGCCGGCAGGAAATCGACCCCGGCCTGAATGAAGCCGGCCTCGACGCGGCTCATTTCAAGCGCCAGGGTGCCGATGGCGCGGATGCCGTGATTCTGGCCCGCCGCAAACAGACGGTCCCAAAGCAACAGCGCCCGATTCGGATCGATCCACAGCTCGTAGCCCAGGTCGCCGGTGTAGCCAGTCCGCGAAACCGTGAGTTGCGCGTCCTCAAATCCGTAGCTGCGCAGGCCGAACGGTGTCAGGGATTCGATGCCTGCCAGTCCCAGCTCCTTCAGCACCGCGCAACTGGTCGGACCCTGCAGGGCCAGCCCAGCCACCTCATTGGTCTCCTCGACCACCTTAACGTCGAACCCGAGTGCCGAGCAGAGCAGCCAATCGAGCTGGCGCTCCTGTGAGCACAGCCGGTAGACGCCCTCTCGCAGGTGAAATATGGTGCCATCGTCAATGACCTGCCCGGCATCATCGCACCACAGGCCATAGCCCACGCGCCCTGGCTTGATCTTGGCCACGTCCCGGGTCACCAACCGGTTCATGTAGGCCAGTGCGTCCGGACCCGTGATCAGGTGCTTGGTCATCGGCGACAGATCGAACACCGCACAGGAATTGCGAATCGCGTTGTATTCCATGCCGACGTCGAAGTAGGCGTCGGCAACGGTGTGATCACGCCAGCGATGCCACAGGTTCAGTTGATTCAAGGCCGAGGTGCGTGCGTGAAACGGGGTCTCGCACACGGCCTTGTGAAAATGATCACGGGCAAGCATAGGTCACCGTTTTCCGAGAACCACTCGCGCCGCATTGCGCCCGGCGCTGCCCATCACCCCGCCCCCGGGATGGCAGCCCGCGCCGCAAAGGTACAGGCCCTCCAGAGGCGTGGCATATTGTGCGGCACCGGGTACCGGGCGCAGCATCATGAATTGATCAAGTGCCAGCTCGCCATGGTGCCAATGGCCACCGGCGATCCGGAAGTGCTGTTCGATATCCGCGGGCGTCAGCAGCTCGGCATGTAGCACCCGACTGCCGATGCCCGGGGCGTACTGCTCCAGCAACGACATCACGGACGCCAGGAAGCGGGCTTTGCCGGCAGCCCATCCGCCTTTGAGATCGTAGGGCGCGAACTGCACGATCGCGGACAGCACGTGCTGGCCCGCCGGCGCGAGGCTGCGGTCATGCACCGTAGGGACGGTGATTTCCAGAACCGGTTGCGGCGAGCATTCGCCGTACTTTGCCGGGTTGAATGCCTTTTCGATGTACTCCAGGTCCGGCGCAATGACTAGTCGTTCGCCGAGCTGCGCGGCGTCCAGGGCGCGAAACTGCGGCGCGCCACTGAGTGCGAGATGAAGCTTGGCGGCATTTCCGGCGGTGCGCAGATGCTGCACGCGCCGCGCGAACTCCGCCTCCAGGTGGCGCGCGCCAAGCAAGTGCAGCAACGTCGTGCGAGGATCGGCATTCGAGACCACGCACTCGGCCGCAATCTCCGTGCCCTGCTGGAGTCGCACCCCGGCAGCCCGGCCCTCCTTGACTAAGAGCTGGGCGACGGTCGACCCGCAACGGATCTCGGCGCCGGCGGCGCGTGCCGCGGCGGCCAGGGCCTCGCTCACCGCTCCCATGCCCCCGCGCGGCAGCGCGAGCCCGCCGCCGCGTCCGTTGACGCTTCCGCTATTGCGGTAGAGCGCGCTGTAGACCGTGTTGCCTGAACGCGGGCCGAGCCGGGCGCCGAGCACACCGTCGAGCGCCAACGCGCCTTTGAGCAGCGGACTCTCGAAGCTATCCTCGAGCACGTCGTAGATGTTCATGGTGGCGACCCGCAGAAACTCGCGCATATCGCGCCGCCCGAGGCGCCGCAGGTCGAGCGCGAGCATCGCCGCCGCCAGGGCATCACGCCATGAGCTGAACGCCAGGCGTGGAGGCACGCGCCGGTGCTGGCGTGCGATGAACCGAGAGAACTTCTGCATGCGCGCGCGATAGGCGCCAAACGCACTGCGATCGGCGGCCGACACGACCGCGCCCAGAAGTTCATCGCCACTCATGATAAGGGGAGAGCCCTGCATCGACAGGGCCACGGTGCGCAGGGCGGTGTGCGCATAACTCAGTCCGTGGCGTTCCAGGGATAGCTCGCGGCAGATCGCGGGATCCAATAGGTGCAGCAGATGCGCGACCGCCGAAACCTTAAATCCTGGCGCAAACTCACGCGTCACGGCGGCGCCCCCCACCGTATCGGAGGCTTCCAGCACCACCACCTTGCGTCCAGCGCGTGCCAGGTACGCGGCGCACACCAATCCATTGTGGCCGGCGCCGACGATGAGCGTGGGTAAGCGTTCAGTCATCGCTCCACCCCGTTGGAACGCTGGAGCGCCGGCGCAGGTCAAGCAGGATCTCGCGGGCCGCGTTGGCACCTGGTGCGGCCATGACACCGCCGCCGGGATGGGTTGCGGAACCGCACATGTACAAACCCCGGACCGGCCCGCGGTATTGGGCATATCCCGGGAATGGGCGATTGAAGAACAGCTGATCGAAGGTCAGTTCACCCTGGAAGATGTTGCCCTCGGTGAGACCGACTTCGGCCTCGAGTTCGCGCGGTGTGCGTACCTCGGCGTGCAGCACCAGGCTGCGAAAATTGGGGCTGTAGCGCGCGATCTGATCGAAGACCGTTTGTTTGAATGCTTCACGGTCAGCGTCGGTCCATTCACGGCCGTGCACCAGCGGCGGCACGTATTGCACGAATACCGACATCATGTGTTTTCCCGGGGGGGCCATGGTCGGATCGGTCACCGAGGGTATCAGCAGATCCAGGTAGGGGTCCTTGGACCAGGTGCCATTCTTCCAATCGTCGTAGGCGCGCTCGTAGCGCTCGAGCGAATCGAGGAAATGCATATCGCCGCTGATCAGCGGATTACCGGCTCCCAGGGCCGGGAAATCCGGCAGCCCGTCAAGCGCGATATTGAGCTTTCCAGAGGACCCGCGAATCTTGAAGTTGCGCGCCAGGCGAATGACTTCGGGCTGCAGATCACCGGCGCCAAAAAGCTTGAGAAATGTGCGCTTCGGATCGACGTTCGAGACGATCACCTCGGCACGGTATTCATCGCCATTGCTGAGCGCGACGCCACAGGCCCGCCCGCCTCGCACCAAGATGCGCTCGACACCGGCGCCGGCTTTGATCTCACCGCCGTGGGCGAGGAGTGCGGCGGCCAAAGCCTTGCTGACGGCGCCCATACCGCCACGCGCGAAGCCCCAGGCGCCCATCTGCCCGTCGACGTCACCCATGTAGTGGTGCAATAACACATAGGCTGTCCCCGGCGATTGCACGCCGAGTGCGGTGCCGATGATGCCGCTGCCGGCAAAGGTTGCCTTGACGACGTCAGATTCGAAATATTCGTTGAGGTAGTCGGCGATCGAGAGCATGTAGAAACGCATCGTGTCGTATATGCCCATTTCACCTAGCTTCGCGAACTCACCACCAAGGTGAATCATCTCCCGGATGTTGCGCCAGCCCAGCGAACTCGGGTCGGGCGGGGTGCGCATCAGCAAAGTGCGGATCAGTCGGCACTGTCGCATGGTGTCGCGCGAGTAGCGCATGTAGGCATCGGCGTCGCGCGGGCTGTGGCGCGCGATTTCGCGGCGCTTGATGTCCTTGTCCAGATAGCCGCCGAGGATGTCGCCATCACGAGTGAAGGTGACGCCGCCCCCGTAAGGGACGATCTGCAGTCCGTGACGTGCCAGTTCCAGCGAACGGTAAATCTCGGGGCGCAGCAAACCGCAGACGTAGGAGCAATTGGAGTAGGTCCAGTGCGGATACAACTCGCGGCTGACGGTTGCGCCGCCAATGTAGGGATTGGCCTCGATCACCAGGACTCTCAGGCCAGCCTTGGCCAGGAAGGCAGCGTTGGCGAGGCCGTTGTGGCCGGCGCCTATGACAATGACGTCGTATGGTTTCATGAACCGATCAGCGGCTGTTCATCAATGAGGCTCAAGGCGATGGTATTTCTCCAGCAGCGCGACCAGTCGATCGTGCGGCAAGGCAATCGCACGCCGGTCATTGATGCCCGTCATGGTTTCGGCGGCCACCAGCGCATTGATGATCGCCTCTTCGGTCGCCTCGGCGGTGGCCTGGAAGAAGGGCGTCAGCCGGTCGTTGGGAATCATTTTCAGAGAGGGCACTCCGGTTGCGGACCCCGCACCAGAGTTGGCCGTCGAAAAAGCCACGAAGATCTCTCCCGACTCATTGCTTGAAGTACCGCCGGTGCGCGCAATGCCCATGGAGGCGCGGCGGGCGATGCGCTTGAGTTGGTGGGGAAGGAGGGGGGCGTTGGTGGCCAGCACGACGATGATCGAACCCACATCCTTCCCATGGTGCGGCCTCTCCTGATAGGCCTGGTCATCGGGAATTTCCCGACCGACCGGTACCCCGGCGACCGTGAGTTGCTCACGGCTCCCAAAATTCGACTGCACCAGGGCACCGATTACGTACTGGCCGGAGCTGTCGTTGACACGCCGTGAAGCAGTTCCCGTGCCGCCCTTAAATTCATAGCAGATCATGCCCGTGCCGCCGCCGACGTTGCCTTCCGCCACCGGGCCGGATTTGGCGCCATCCAAGGCCGCGAAGGCATGTTCCGGCTGCACGTGAAACCCACCCATGTCGTTAAGCCAGTCATCCGAGGTCTCAGCCACAACCGGCAATTGCCAAGTATCGCCCAGATCAACGTGATATCGCGCCAATGACCAGGCAATAACCGCATCCCGCACTACACCGACGCTCTCCGTATTGGTGATCATGACCGGCCCGAACATCAACCCCGATTCCTCGACCCAGGTCGTGCCGGTCATCTCGCCATTTCCATTGAGCGTGAACCAGCCGGCGAACACTGCATCGCTCGGTGAGGCCTTGCCACGCGGCAGGACGGCGGTGACTCCGGTGCGCACAGGTCCCACACCGCGTTTGAGCGGCCCGGAGCCTGAAATAAGGGTGACTTCTCCCACTTCGACCCCAGGTACATCGGTGATGGCGTCCCAGGCGCCTGGCGTACCGGTGAACGGAACCCCCAGATCTCGCGCCCGTGGTTTAGGCGGGGCCGCCTGCAGCACCGCAGCAACCCCCAATAGCACTAGCCCCAGGCAGAGCCGCGCCAGCCTCGAGTGCCATGTGGTCATCTTTTTCTCTGTGCCAAACCCGCAGCTTAGGTTTGCTTATTCGGTCGGTCAATACCGAGGCGGCGCGCGAGCCGGGGTGCACGGAGCCCTCGCTAGAGCTGGACGCGAATTCCCAGATCTATACCTGCAAGGTCAAAGCCGCGGCGGTAATCGCGAATATGCTTTTCGCTCCAGTTACGCGCCGCCGTTGCATCGCCCCCCCGGATTGCGTCCAGGATCTTGCGCTGTGCCGTGGCGATGCGTGCCCGTGCCGCCGCCACTTCGTCAATGATCGTGCGCAGGGAGGGAGCGAGCAATTGCAACAGGGACTCATGGGCCAGCATCAGCACTCGATTGTGCGTCGCTTCTCCAACGTGCCGGAAAAAATCGGCGGCCTGACGCGCCGCCGCTTCGGGATCGCGTTGCATGGCCTGTGCAACAGTGGCCTCGATCACGGCCAGGTCGGCCGGCCGCCGCGCGCGCGCGGCAGCCTCGGCGATGGGAGGCTCGAGGATCGTCAGTCCCTCCCACACATCGCGAATCGTGACATCGTGCAAGGCGAGGGCGCGACTTAGGCCCTCGGCGATCGTCGCGCGTTCCGGGCGGCTGACCATCATGAGCTTGGAGCCTCGATGGCGGCGCAATATGCCCGCGGACTCAAGCTCGCGCAGTGCTTCGCGCACGGTTGAGCGATTGACGCCAAACTGCCTTGCCAGCTCCAGCTCAGCGGGCAGGCGATCGCCGGCGTTCAGGCTCCGATCGTTGATACGCACAAGCAGCGCGGTGGCGACCTTGCGGTAGGCAGGTTCGAACTCCAATGGCGCGAACTCGACCATCAGGCGCTCCTTTGATACAGCTCGCGCCCGATCAGCAGCCGGCGCACCTCCTGGGTCCCGGCCCCGATTTCATAGAGCTTGGCATCGCGCAGCAAGCGCCCCGCCGGATAATCGTTGATGTAACCGTTCCCCCCCAGAATCTGCACCGCATCGAGCGCCCCCAGCGTGGCCTTCTCGGCGGAGAAAAGAATGGCGGCCGCGGCGTCCTGTCGGGTGCACTTGCCGGCGTCACAGGCCCGGCCCACGGCATAGACAAACGCACGCGCCGCAGTGAGATTTGTGTACAGATCGGCGATCTTCGCCTGCATCAGCTGGAAGGTACCAATCGGTTCGCCAAACTGCCGCCGCTCGTGCACGTAGGGAACCACCAGATCGAGTACCGCGGCCAAGATCCCTAAGGGCCCCGCGGCAAGCACGGCACGCTCATAGTCCAGGCCGCTCATGAGCACCTTGACGCCGCCCTCCAGCTGCCCGAGCACGTTTTCCTCCGGCACCTCGCAGTCCTCGAACACCAGCTCACAGGTGTTCGAGCCTCGCATCCCGAGCTTGTCGAGCTTCTGGGCCGTGCTGAAGCCGCGAAACCCCGGCTCCACGATGAAGGCGGTGATTCCCTTCGATCCGGCCGCGGGGCGGGTCTTCGCGTAAACCACCAGCACGTCGGCATCCGGACCGTTGGTGATCCACATCTTGCGGCCGGTCAGCACATAGGAACTGCCACGCTTTTCGGCGCGCAGCTGCATCGATACGACGTCCGAGCCCGCACCGGGCTCAGACATCGCGAGTGCCCCGACATGCTCGCCACTGACCAGCTTGGGCAGGTAGCGATCGCGCTGCGCGTCGGTGCCATTGAGTCGCAGCTGATTCACACACAGATTCGAGTGCGCCCCGTAAGACAGGCCAATCGAGGCGGAGGCCCGCGAGATTTCCTCCATCGCCACGATGTGCGCCAGATATCCAAGATCAGCCCCGCCCCAGCGTTCCGGCACGGTGAGCCCGTGCAGGCCCTGGGCGCCCAGCTTCGGCCACAACTGGCGTGGAAACTCGTTGCTTCGGTCAATCTGTGCGGCGAGGGGAGCGATCTCGGCGCGTGCAAAACGGCGCACCTGGCTTCGGACCTCATCGAGAGTCTCTCCCAGACCGAAGTCAAAGTCGCAGGCGTCGAGGGTGGACATCAACTTGCTCCGATTCTAATAATAGTGCTATTATCCGACAATCGGACGATTAAGGCAAGGCCACACATGGCGATGATCGAGTCGGCCCTCGACACCCGGAGCGGGGAGTTTCAAGCCAACCGCCAGGCGATGGAACGACTGGTCGTTGACCTGCGCAGCCAGCTTGCCGCTGCCGCGCTCGGCGGCGGCGACAGTGCGCGGGCGCGCCACGTAGCGCGCGGAAAGCTGCTGCCCCGCGACCGGGTGGAGATGCTGCTTGATCCGGGCACGCCCTTTCTCGAGTTCTCGCAGCTGGCCGCGCACGGGCTATATCACGGCGAGGCTCCGGGAGCCGGCCTGATCACAGGCATCGGCCGTGTGGCCGGCCGCGAGTGCCTGATCGTGTGCAACGATGCGACCGTCAAAGGCGGCACCTACTACCCGATGACGGTCAAGAAGCACCTGCGCGCGCAGGAGATCGCGCGCGAGAATCGCCTGCCCTGTGTCTACCTGATCGATTCCGGCGGAGCGCACCTGCCCAGCCAGGATGAAGTATTTCCCGACCGCGACCATTTCGGCCGAATCTTCTTCAACCAGGCCACCATGTCGGCCGCCGAGATTCCCCAGATCGCCGTGGTCATGGGCAGCTGCACGGCGGGCGGTGCGTACGTCCCGGCCATGAGCGACGAGTCCATCATCGTACGCAACCAGGGAACGATATTCCTGGGCGGGCCGCCGCTGGTCAAAGCCGCAACCGGGGAGGAAGTCAGCGCTGAAGACTTGGGCGGCGGTGACGTGCACACGCGACTTTCCGGGGTTGCCGATCATCTGGCAGAAAACGACGCGCACGCGCTGGGGATCGCACGGCGCATCGTGGCTGGCCTCAACCAGGGGGCGCGTCCTGAAATCGAGCGCCGCGCGCCGCTCGAGCCACGCTTTGCCGCCTCGGAGCTGTATGGCGTCGTGTCGGCGGACCCGCGCCGGCCCTTCGATGTACGCGAGATCATTGCGCGCATCGTCGATAACAGCGACCTCGACGAGTGGAAAAGCCGCTACGGCACGACCCTGGTCACGGGCTTTGCGCACCTCTGGGGCATCCCGGTGGGCATCGTGGCCAACAACGGCATACTGTTCTCCGAATCCGCCCTCAAGGGAACTCATTTCATCGAACTGTGCTGCCAGCGGCGCATCCCCTTGGTGTTTCTGCAGAACATCACGGGCTTTATGGTCGGGCGCAAATACGAAAACGAAGGCATCGCCAAGCACGGTGCGAAGATGGTGACGGCGGTGGCGTGCGCGCAGGTACCGAAGCTCACGGTCATCATCGGCGGCAGCTTTGGCGCCGGCAACTACGGCATGTGTGGCCGCGCCTACTCGCCGCGCTTTCTGTGGATGTGGCCCAATGCGCGCATCAGTGTCATGGGCGGTGAACAGGCGGCCAACGTTCTGGCGCGAGTACGGCGCGATGCACTCGAGGCCAAGGGGCACAGCTGGAGCGCCGAGGACGAGGCGGCATTTACCGCGCCGATTCGGGCACAATACGACCGTCAGGGTCACCCTTACTACGCCACGGCGCGGCTCTGGGACGACGGCGTGATCGACCCGCTCGATACCCGCCGGGTGCTGGGACTGGGTCTGTCGGTCGCGCTCAATGCACCGATTCCGGCCACCCGCTTCGGCATCTTCCGGATGTGAGAGTTCACTGATGGCGCCCCTCGACCGACTGTTGATTGCCAATCGCGGTGAGATCGCCTGCCGGATTGCCCGCACGGCAAGACGCATGGGGATACGCACCATCGCGGTCTATTCGGACGCCGACTCTCGGGCGCGCCATGTTGCGGAGTGCGATGAGGCTTTGGGCATCGGCGGGCTGACGCCTGGCGAGAGTTACCTGCGCGCTGATGCAATCCTGGAGGCCGCCCGACGCAGCGGTGCTCAGGCCGTGCACCCGGGCTACGGATTTCTCTCGGAGAACGCCGCTTTTGCCGAACAGTGCGCACGAGCCGGCGTGATATTTGTCGGGCCGCCGCCGGGAGCGATCCGGGCGATGGGCTCGAAGTCCGCCGCCAAGACCCTGATGGAGCAGGCCGGCGTACCCCTGACGCCGGGCTATCACGGCGACAATCAGGAACCGCGCTTCCTGCGTGAGATGGCGGATCGCCTCGGTTATCCGGTGCTCATCAAGGCGAGCGCGGGCGGAGGCGGCCGGGGCATGCGGCGCGTGGATAAGGGCAGCGACTTCGACGCCGCATTGAATAGTTGCAAGCGCGAGGCCGCGGCAAGTTTTGGCGATGACCGGGTGCTGGTGGAGAAGTATCTCTTGCAGCCGCGCCATATCGAGGTGCAGGTGTTTGCGGACGTTCAGGGCCATTGCCTGCACCTGTTCGAGCGCGATTGTTCGGTGCAGCGGCGCCATCAGAAGGTCCTCGAGGAAGCCCCCGCACCAGGCATGACCGAGGCTCGCCGCGCGGCGATGGGGGCCGCGGCCGTCAGCGCCGCCAGCGCGGTCGGCTACGTGGGCGCGGGAACGGTGGAATTTATCGTCGCACCGAGCGGCGAGTTCTACTTCATGGAGATGAACACCCGGCTGCAGGTGGAGCACCCGGTCACCGAGATGATCACGGGCCTGGACCTGGTGGAATGGCAGCTGCGTGTGGCCGCCGGCGAGGCGTTACCTCTGACCCAGAAGCAGCTGAGCATTTCGGGCCATGCGCTGGAAGCGCGCATCTATGCCGAGGATCCCGAGCGCGGCTTCCTGCCCGCGACCGGGCGCCTGGAGTATTTCTCGTCCCCACCGGCCTCGCGCCACGTGCGTATGGACGCCGGGGTCGGGCAGGGCGATGAGATTACTCCGTACTACGACTCGATGATCGCCAAGCTCATTGTCTGGGACGAATCTCGGGAAGCGGCGCTGATGCGCATGCACGAGGCCCTGGACCGGGTGCATATTGTCGGCGTGGCCAACAATGTCGCGTTCCTCAACCGCCTGGTGGGCTCCCCGGCGTTTGCCGCGGCGGATCTGGACACCGGACTGATCGAGCGGCAGCACGATTACTTGTTCCCCGAGCCTGCGAACCCGGGTCGGGAAGCGTGGTTGGCGGCAGCCGTGACGATCCTGATGCGTTTGAGCGTTATCCCGGAGATATCGCCCTGGGGGGTCCAGGATGGCTGGCGTCTGGGCGCGCGGGCCCGCCGCACCCTGATCTTGCGCAGTGGCGCTTTCGAAAAGTCCATCGAGATTCACTACTTGCCCGTGGGCTGGGAATTGCTGATGGACGGACAGACCTCCATCGCCCGTGGGCGACTGGAGGGGAACACGGAACTGACGTTGGAGATTGACTCGGGTCGCTCCCATGCCACCGTTATCCGTTCGGCCGCTACCGAGCATGTCTTCATCAAGGGGATGCACTATGCGATCACGCAGCTCGATCCGCTGACGATCACCCCTGCGATTGCTGCCGATCCCACCGGCCTGCGCTCGCCGATGCCTGGCCGAGTGATCGAGTTGATCGCCGGGGCAGGCACCGAAGTCGCGCGGGGTCAACCGCTTCTGGTACTCGAGGCGATGAAGATTGAGCACACCATCTTGGCGCCCGGCCCGGGCACACTGCGCGCCTTCAAGGTCGCGGCCGGCGAACAGGTAGGCGAGGGTGCGGAGCTGGTGGACTTCGTGCCGGCACCGTCGGCCTAGGGAGCGCCGATGCCGATCTCGGGTGAAGTCTATAGGCAATTGGGCCGCGCCTCGGCGGGCGCTATTGCGGTGGTTGCGGCCTACGATCACGAGCGCTCGGCGATCATTGCATTGACCGTCTCCTCTTTCGTGACCTTGTCCTTTGACCCGCCGTTGGTCATGTTTGCAATCCAGCACCACACAGCCAGTTACGCATCGATGGTGACGAGTAAATCCTTCGGAGTGAGCCTGTTGAGCGCCGAACAGGCGAGTGTCGCGCGCTGCTTCGCCAACCAGGACCGCGGCCGAATGGGCCCCGAGTCGTTCGAAACCGGGCCCAAGCTACAGGTGCCTTTGGTCCCCGGTGCACTGGCACGGATCGAGTGCCTGACTCACGAGATATTCATGAGTGGCGATCATGCCATCGTCGTTGGCATGGTGGAGGGAGTGCAAACGTGCGACGGGCAGCCATTGCTGTATTTTTCGCGCCAGTACGGTGGATTTACCCCGTTTAGCGGCGCCTGAACGCTCACCGCCCGCCACCACCCGTGCGCATAACTATTGATCTCGGTGCGCTTGCCGCCAACTATGCGCAGCTGGCTGCCCGCGCGGGCAGCGCCGAGACCGCCGCGGTCGTCAAGGCCAACGCCTACGGGCTGGGCGTGGGCCCGGTAGCGGCGCGCTTGGTGGACGCGGGTTGCCGCACGTTTTTTGTCAGCACGCTCGCCGAAGGCATCGAACTGCGGGCTTTGCAGAGCACGCCACGGATTTACGTATTGAACGAGCTGCCGGCCGGCACAATGGCCGTGTTTACGCGCCACAATCTGCAGCCCGTTTTGAACACCATCGCCGACGCGCAGACCTGGGCGCGCCAGGCAGGCGGCGCGCCCGCTGCCCTGCAGCTGGATACCGGCATGACGCGCGCCGGCCTCTCGGCGGCGGAATTCCAAGACCTGTGCGAGGAAGCCACGCTGCGATCGGGGCTGAACCTGACGCTGTTGATCAGCCATCTCGCCTGCGCCGATGAGCCCGAGCGATCAATGAACGACGCACAACTCGAGCGCTTCCAGCGGCTGCGGCGGCTCTGGCCGGCAGTTCCCTGGAGCCTGGCCAACTCGGCCGGCATCTTCCTGGGCGCGCGATTTCACGGCAACCTCGTGCGCCCGGGAATTGCCCTGTATGGAGCCAGGCCCTTTCTGCTCGGTTCCAACCCGATGAGCGAAGTGGTGCGCATGGAGGGCCGGGTGCTGCAGATTCGCGAGGTGCGCGAGCAGGTCAGCGTCGGCTATGGCGCCACCCGACAGCTCTCCCCGCCCGCACGGGTGGCGACGGTCGATGTGGGTTATGCGGACGGTTACCCGAGCACGCTGGGTAACCGCGGCTACGCCGCGCGGGGTGCGCGGCACGCGCCCTTACTGGGCCGCGTGTCGATGGACCTGCTGACGGTGGATGTCAGTGCGGTGCCGCCCGCAGAACTTAGCGTGGGCGACCATGTCGAACTGATCGGCGGCGGCACTCCGCTCGAGGAGATTTCCGCACTGGCCGGGGTGAGCCGCTACGAGTTGCTGACGAATCTTTCCAGGCGCGCCGAGAGGATTTACCGTTGAGCGGGCCGGGGCGGCGCGGTGCGAGCTCCACAACGACGCAGTAAGATGCCACACCTTTTCGCGGGAGAGTAATGCAATGCTCGAGGCACGATCGCCGTGGATGGACGATGACCTGCAGATCTTTCGTGACGCCGTGGCAAGGTTCGCAGACGCCGAGATGATGCCGCAAGAAGCCCGCTGGCGCGCGCAGCAGAATGTCGGTGCGGACATCTGGCGGCGCGCCGGTGAACTGGGGTTCCTGTGCACGGACATCCCGGCCGAATATGGCGGTGCCGGCGGCGATTTCCGCTACGAGGCCGTGGTCTACGAAGAACTCAATCGCCGCGGCCTGAGCGGATTCGGCCAGGGGGTGCACAGCATTGCCGCCCACTATCTGCTCAATCACGGGACCGAGGAGCAGAAGCACCGATTGCTTCCGGCCATGGCGCGCGGGGAACTGATCGGCGCCATCGGCATCACCGAGCCCGGGGCCGGCTCCGACATGAAAGGGATTCGAACGCGTGCGGTTCGCGACGGTGACCATTACGTCGTCGACGGCTCAAAGATATTCATCAGCAACGGATTGCTGACCGGCCTCATTGCCCTCGTGGTCAAGACCGACCCGCGCCCTGGCTCGAAGAGCATTTCCCTGCTCATGGTGGAAACCAAGGGGCTGACCGGCTTCCGGGTCGGTCGCGTGCTGGACAAGATGGGCCTGCACGCCCAGGACACGGCCGAATTGTTCTTCGACGGTGCACGCGTGCCGGCCGCCAACCTGTTGGGGGGCGAAGAGGGCAAAGGCATGTATCAGCTGATGAGCGACCTGCCATACGAGCGCATTCTCATCGGCGTCAGCGGAGTGGCCGTCATGGAAGGGGCGCTGGATGCAACGCTGCGCTACGCGAGGGAACGCAAGGCCTTCGGCCAATCGATCTTTGAATTTCAAAATACCAAGTTCAAGCTGGCGGAGATTGCCACCGTCGTGCGTATTGCCCGTACCTTTATTGACGAGTGCATCAAGCGCGTCAGCGCCGGCCAGCTCGATACGGTGACCGCCTCGATGGCCAAGTGGTGGATTACCGACATGCAGCAAAAAGTCCTGGACGAATGCGTGCAGCTGCACGGCGGCTATGGCTACATGGAAGAGTTTCTGGTCTGCCGCATGTTTGCCGACAGCCGTGTGCAGCGCATCTACGGTGGCACCAACGAAATCATGAAGGAAGTCATATCGCGGGGGCTCTAGGACGCGTGCGCCAAATCGGCCACCCGGCTGCAGCGCGGTATGGTAATTTGCGTCACCGGGTCGGGGGGGCTTGCCGCTGCGGGGCACAGGGAGCAATTACATGAGCAGAACTTTCAGTGTCGCAATCGCGTTGCTCGCGCTGGCCTACGGGTCGAGCGCGCTGGCGGGAAAGACCCGCAACGTGGTGCTGATCATCAGCGACGGCTTGCGTCCGGAGGAGATGTTTGGGGGAGCGGAACTGGAACTGATCAACAAGTCCGACGCCGGCGGCTGGTATTCGGCCGACGAGCTGCGCAAGCGATTCTACGACCCTGACCCCAGCAAGAGCCGCAAACTGCTGTTCCCGTTCATCTGGGGCACCGTGGCCACGCAGGGCCAGCTGCTCGGCAATTTCCTGGCCGGAAGCCGCGCGCAGATCACCAATGGCCTGTTTTTTTCGTATCCGGGGTACAACGAGATGTCGACGGGATTTCCGGATCCCCGCATCAATACCAACGAGTACGGACCCAACCCCAACATGACCGTGTTTGAGTGGTTGGCGGGCAGGCCCGGATTTAAGGACCAGGTGGACATTTTCGGGACCTGGGAAAATTTTCACGACATTTTTAACGACAAGCGCAGTCACTTGCCGGTGCGCTCTGGCTCTAATCTGGTGGACGCGACCGATCACAGTCCGCGCGGCCTGCTGCTGCGCAGCCTCTACGAGAACACGACGCGCCTGGAAGGCACCGATCCCTTTGATTCCTTCCTGAATGTCAGCGTCCTGGACTACCTGCAGGCGCACCACCCGCGCGTGATGTTCATCGGCTACGGCGACACGGACAGCTGGGCCCACAGCGGGCGATACGACCTGGTGCTCCAGACCGCGCACAGCTTTGACAGTTACGTGGCCGCCCTATGGCAACGCATGCAGTCCATGCCGGAATACAAGGACCAGACGACGTTCATCATCTCTGCAGATCACGGACGCGGACACGGCCTAGTGGACTGGAAGGACCACGGAGTTGACCAGAAAGGATCGGAAAACATCTGGATCGCCGTCATTGGCCCCGATACCCCAGCGCTCGGCGAGCGCCATAACGTGGCCAGAGTCACCCAGTCACAGATCGCCGCCACGATCGCCGCGCTTCTGGGTGAGGACTATGACGCGGCGGTGCCCAAGGCAGCCAAGCCGCTGCTTGATGTCCTAAATACTCGTTAATTTTCCGGCTGGTCGTATTCAACCCGTCGTTACATCGTCGCCTGCTGTAAGTCCGGTGCCTGCGCCTGCCAATCCCGTGCGCGTGGTGCTGCTGCTCGCCGCTGCCGTGGGCATCAATTACATTGACCGCGGCAATCTGGCCACCGCGGCCCCCTTGATCCAGGACGAGCTGCACCTGAGCTCGACGCAACTGGGATTCCTGCTCTCGGCATTCTTCTGGACCTACGTCACGGCGATGGCGCCGGCGGGTTGGCTCGCAGAGCGATACGGCGCCCGGCGGGTGCTCGCGGGCGGGGTCGTTATCTGGTCGGTGGCCACGCTCCTGACCGGGCTGGCCAACGGCCTGATCATGCTGTTGCTGTTGCGCCTACTGCTGGGCCTGGGCGAAAGCACGGCATTCCCGAGCGCATCCAAGGCGCTGGCCAGTGAAGTACCCGTGAGCCAGTTGGGAATGGCAAACGGCGTCTTGAGCTTCGGCTATCTCGTGGGCCCCGCCATTGGCACCTACCTGGGCGGAATGCTGATGGCGAGCTTTGGCTGGCGCCCGGTCTTCGTGTTGTTTGGATGCCTGTCGCTGCTGTGGTTGTGGCCGTGGCTGCGCACTCCGATTCGCCCCGTCGAAAAGCCCACAGTCGTGGGCGGCGACGTCCCGTCCTTCGCTCGCATCCTGCGCCAACGGGGCCTATGGGGTGCGTCGCTCGGGCACTTTGCCAGCAACTACAATTTTTACTTCATTCTGGCCTGGTTGCCGGTCTATCTGGTCAAGGCGCGAGGCTTCTCGATGGCGACCATGGCCGCCATCGCCGGGGCTGCCTACCTGATCAATGCCATCAGCGCACTGCTGATGGGCTGGGCCACCGACCGTTGGTGCCGGGCGGGGCGCTCGCCCGACCTGATCTACAAGGGGGTCATGGCCCTAAGTCATGTGGCTACCATCGGCTGCATGGTGGGCATGGTGCTCTTGCCGATCAACGGATCAATCGCCTGCCTGTTCGGCTACGAGGTGGTCTGTGGCCTTTCCTCGCCGGGCGTCTATGCGATCCCGCAGATCCTCGCGGGCCCGCAGGCGGCCGGGCGGTGGGTCGGTGTGCAGAACACCTGCGGGAATGTGGCCGGCATCATCGCGCCTGCACTCACCGGGATGCTCATCGACTGGTCGAATAGCTTTGTGAGCGCCTTTGTGCTGGCGGCTGCGATCAACGTGCTCGGCCTGGTGGGCTGGCTGTTCATCCTGCCCAGGATTGCGCCCCTGAACTGGCAGCAGCAGGGCGCTTAGGCGCGAACTGAAAGAGCTCGGCCGGACGGTGGAAAAATTGCCGGAAGCGATGCCCCTCAAGCGCGTGGTCGGCGTCGGCAGCCTTGGGCTCAACGTCGTCAACCTGACCATCGCCGCCGGCATATTTGGATTGCCGGCAATCATCGCCGCCATTCTTGGCGCGCAAGCGATCCTCGCCTACTTGGTGTGCGCGGTGTTGTTTGGATTGGTGGGCCTGTGCCTGGCCGAGGCGGGCAGCCGCGTCGGCAGTGCGGGGGGCCTTTACGCCTACGCCAGCGCGCCGTTCGGGCCCATTGTCGGTGGCGTGGCTGGGACGGTTCTTTGGGTCACGACCGGGGCGGCGGCCGACGCGGCGATTATCAACCTGCTGGTGGACACCCTCAGCGCCGTGCTGCCCGCACTCAATGCGCCGTGGGTGCGCGTTGCCATTGTCCTTGCGCTCTTCACCACCGTGGCGGTTGTCAACATTCGCGGCGTCACTTACGGCTTGAGACTCTCGGCGGTGCTGACGATCGTAAAGATCGCGCCGCTGGCTCTGCTGGTCATCGGTGGCGCCTTCTTCATCGATCCTGCGAAGTTCGTCTGGCCGGGCATGCCGTCGCTGCAAAATATTGCCCAGGCATCGATCATCCTGTTCTTCGCGTTCATCGGCGTCGAGTCCGCACTGAGCATGAGCGGCGAGGTCATACGACCTTCCCGGACCATCCCGCGCGGTATCCTGATGGGGCTGCTGATCATTGCGGGGCTGTACATGGGATTGCAGCTGGTCGCGCAGGGCACGCTCGGGGCTGCGCTGCCCCAATCCAAGGCGCCGCTGGTGGATGCCTCGAAGATTGTCTTTGGTTCGTGGGGAAGTGGTTTGATGGTGGTGGCGGTGGTCATTTCAGCCTGCGGCTGCATCGCCGCAGACGTGCTGTCCACGCCCCGGGTCCTGCACGCCTTCGCGCAGCAAGGACAGCTCCCGCGGCAAGTGGCGGCGATACACCCCCGTTTCGGTACTCCGGCCGTTGCGATCGGCGTCTATTCGGCGGTCTGCGCGTTGCTTGCATTGTCGGGCACCTTTCGGCAGCTGGGCACATTGGCCAGCTCGGGCACGCTGCTGGTGTACCTGGTGTGCTGCCTGGGCGTACTGCGGCTGCGCGCAAAGAACGTCGTCAGCGACGAACCACCGTTTCGGGTGCCTTTCGGTCCGCTGATTCCGCTGGCCGCATGCGCGATCATACTTTGGATGCTCTCGACGCTGCCGCGCCTGGAACTGGGGGCGGCGCTGGCGTTTGTGCTCGCGGCGGGGCTGAGCTACACCGTGCTCGAACTTAGGCGCCGCGCGTCGCGCCCAAACCCGCCCGATCCGCGTTAGTGCCGGTTTGGCGAATGCCGGGGTGGGGAGAGGTGCTCGTGCCACATACCCGACCCGCCGGGCGTCGCCGGGAAACCCCGCTCGGGGCGGCATTCGCCGTGGCGGCGTCCGGGCGTGTTGCGTTTCTGGCCGTGCTCAAGCGAAAACGGTCTGTCCAAACATTGAGTCTCAGCTGATAGTTCCTCAATAAAAGGCGAGCGGGTGATGGATGGTTGGCCGGCAAGGCTCTTGTGGGGGCGATGCCGGTTACAGCCCCGTAACCAGGGAGGGAAGGCGTCGCTGCGCTCGTAGAATTGGCCAAGCCGCAACGAGCTTGCCGAGGCTGTGGTGCGCACTGGCCACCGATTCCTTAGATACCCAGACACGCCTGGCAACAGTTGTCATCACAGTGACACCTCTCTCACGCACACTGCACGCAAGCGTTAACGTCGTGTCGCGCTCGGCCGACAGATTCCCTTGGAACCACGAACCGCTATCATGAGTCATGTGTACATAAGAGCGTGCATACGACGTTAAGAGAAGTTAAGACAGGTGCAACGATGAACGGTCCTCTTGATTCCGGAATTGGCGAGACCCCACTGTACAGGACGATTCCTGTTCAGCGCGTGGCCACTCCAAATATGGCCTCCTTTGCCCGAGCGCTGCGTCAGCGCGGATTGTTAGCGCGGGTCGACTCGATCCCCTCGATCGGCGATGGGTGGAGCGATGTTCCGGATCTGTGGATTGCGGGGAACGCGATCTACGAATCGCATCTTCGCCGCGTGGGCATGGAACTGGTTTTCGCGACCCTGCGCCGCGACAGCGACGAAGCCGCGTAGCGGCCCGACAACCAACCCGGTCAATGGCGGTCTGACCCGCCGGCGTCGCTCCGCAAACGCTAATCCGCCGCGCTCAGGGTGCCGGCAGGTCAGCGGCGACCGGATGCCCACCGAGCACTCCGCTCACGTGAGCCTGAGCCAGCGACACGCCTTCCTGCCATTGCGCCTCGAGCGTACCGTCCAGATCCTTGCCGTCCCGTAGCCGCAGACTTGCGTGCGCCGGGCCCTGGCGGGTCGGAAAGTCAACGGTGCCCGACACCACCAGATCCTCTGTCCAGCGTAGATCCCTTAGCGTCAAGTGATACGCACCGTGCGTTTCGCGCACGCCGAAGGTTCCGCCTCGCAATCCCACTCCAGCACCCGGGGACAGCTCCGGGGCACGCACCATGGCATCGCCCGCAGTCAGCAGCGCGGCGCTGACGACACGCAACTGCTCAGCGCTCCCCGCATTGCCGGCAGCAGCGGAAGCCGGCTCCAAGTCGTGCACGCGGCGCGCGAAGCGCGGCACCAGCCGGATCTCGGAAATCGCTTGCGTGCACTCGGTGCCGCCCGGTTCCAGAGTATCGAGAAAATGGCGCACCAGGGCGACACCGCACTCGGAGCGGGCGCCAGGAAGGGCGTTGACGTGGAGGCTGTTGCGGAGGATGACCTGCCGGCCGCGCGGAAAGTTGGCCGCTGCCGCGGCCCCGTCGGCGACGGGGGTCATGTTGTCCAGATCGCCCGAGACGACGAGGACGGGAACGTTGGGGTAAACCATCGGCCCGACGCTGAGCCGCCCGGCGGGGTAGCTGGATGGCGGGGCGGGCCATTGCACGCATTCATCAATGAAGGCGTAGTCCAGCGGCATGGCACGGTATTCCTCGATGGTGAATGGCGCGTAGGTGCCGGGGGCCTGGGCCTGACGCTTGGCAATCGCGCTTGCGCGATCTGCCAGGCGCGCTTCCGGGTGGAGGCTCATGTCGTAAATTTGTGGAGCGTCCTGGCACATCACCGCCGCCGCCAGCCCGGAACTGTAGGCCGCCGCAGACTGTTGCGCATCGCGGGAGTCCACACCGGTTTGTGATTCAGCCATGAGTCTGAGCAGTGGC
Source organism: uncultured Gammaproteobacteria bacterium (assembly GCA_963789365.1). Classification (GTDB taxonomy): domain Bacteria; phylum Pseudomonadota; class Gammaproteobacteria; order Steroidobacterales; family Steroidobacteraceae; genus FEN-1191. The sequence goes on along the minus strand of CAWBKJ010000004.1, from coordinate 144,077 downwards.
CGATGGTCCCCGGCCACAAAGGCCCGTGCCGCCGCGTCCGTCTCGCGTATCGAGGCGCGAGCCGGCGCGCCGGAAAACATCACGAGCGCCAGTTGAGTGGCGTTGGCTGTGAAATGATGCAACCTGCCGAAGACATCCCGCGCCCGCGCCGCGAACGGGTGCGCACGCAACTCGCGCAGAGCGGGTTCGATGTGGGACATGGAGTCGCCTGGGTACTGACTGCAGGCCGGTGAGCGCTGGCATGCAAAATTGAACTTGTCACGCATCGCGGGCGCGTAAGCCGGATACCAGGCGTATTCGCCGCCACCCAATGGGTAGGCGCCGTCCAGCACCAGCGAGCGGAGCTTATTCGGGTGCCGGACGGCAAAGACCTGCGCGAAGAATGTCCCATACGAGTCGCCATAGAGGTCGATGCGCGCGATGCCGAGTGCATCAAGCACGGCCGCGAGGTCATCGGTGGCCAGAGTGGTGCCGTACAGGGGCGCGCGCGCTCCCAACGACCGCCCGCATGAGGCCACGTTGGCCAGGGTCAGGACCGGTGCGCGCTGCAACTCGGGGCAGTCCACGGCACCCGACCTTCCCGTGCCGCGATTGTCCATCAACAGCACATCGTGCGTACCCCTCAACGGCTCGTAGAGCGCCAGGTAACTGTCGCGCGATTCCGTGGCGGGATACCCCGGTCCTCCTTCTGTCGCCACGAGGGTGCCGAGCGAGGCACCGGCATCAGAGTGCGGGTAATACTCAAAATAGACCGTGACACTTCCGGGCACGATGCCCAGCGGATCCAAGGGTCGCTCGAGCCGGCCACACCAACCCTGCACCGGCGCGCAGCGTTTCAGGCTGAGCGATCCCACCTTGAGTGCCGCAGCCGCGGCCGGCGATCCCGCTTGAGCCCCCAGGCCGGTATGCACGGGCGCCAGCCACAAGCTCGCCGTCACCAGGCCAAGCCAGCCTCTGTGGATCACGCCGCTACGCTCGCCCGGGCTGCATCAGCGGCTCGGGGCAACGCTGGTAGCATTCGGCGTGCTGGGGGTTCCCCGGACGATGGCCTGCCAGTTCAGCAAGGCGTTCCAGAGCATGCGCTGATCACCTCGGTTGAGGTCGCGGTGCATGGGATTGAAATTGAAGGCCACCACATGGCCCCGGCCCTCGGTCAAATCGAAGATGGCAGGTCGGCCAATCAGGCCGTTCTCTCCCCAGACCTGGCCGCTGACGAGCAATGGCGCGCCGTCGCGGTCCCCCCATTCGAGCACCACGGCGTTCGGGTCATAGGGCCCATCCAGGCAGCTTTGGCAGTAGGCCATTTGTAGCGAGCGCCGCGGCAGGGCGTATAAGGGGTAATTCTGCCGGAACACATAGGTGCGCGGCGGATAGCCGTAGCTAATCGGGTGATCGGGCCGCACGAACGACACGCGTACGTGCGCACCCGGGGTGCGGGTTTCCGCCTGCGTGGACGCTTCGGCCGCCGCAGCTCCGGTGCCTGCGGCACTGCGCGGCGGTCCGCCCTCATCGCGCCGCACACCGCGCACGATACCGCCCTCGAGGGCCAGCACGGAGCCGCTGCCCAAAGTGACCAGCAAGCCACCGCCCTCGACGAATTTCTGGATCTCCTCCAGACCCGCCCAACCGACCCCTCCGGTGATGTCCTCGGATTCGGCCGGTGTCCCGAAGCTCGGGGTCTGCGCCGTCTTCTTGTAGGGCATGGGTCCCCAGGACTTGGGGATGCCGTGGATCTGCTCGGCAAGTTCCAGATCCACGTGCCCGTATAGAAGGACGTCGTAGTGATCGCGCAAGTGGCCGGCACGGATATCCTCGTCGCGCACGTAGCTGTAAGGAATGTGCCTTTGGTCGAGCGAGTAACGCACCCAACCGATGGAATCGGTATCGGCCCACGGCACCCACACGCCTACCCGAGGGGGCTTCGCATCGTGGTGCGCCACATCGGGCTGTGCCGCGACCGAGGTGAAATCTAGCGACAGCTTATCGGCCGTGGCTTGCAGCGCCTCCGCCAGTCCGGCTTGCTCCGGGAGGATCCACGAACCGGGCGGGTATTCCGATCCGCCGGCGCTGAAAGCATGTTCAGCGATCGAGATTGAAAACTTGGCCAACCGGTATCTCGCCTCGAGCAGCGATTCCTGCCCGCTGTCCTTGAGAAGGTACACCGGACCGGTGCCGGAAACTGTTCCCGAGGGCGGCGGCGCTTGCGTCAAGAGCTCCAGATTGGCCGTGTGCACCGACGGATCGGCGGTAGCCACCACCGATAGGTGATAGTTGGCCGGCAGCTCCCAGGAGACATCATCGTAGGGTTCGCCTTTATCCTTCGGGTAATTCTGCGGCAAGAGCAGGTCCGCGGCGTAATTTCGGTACGGCTGGTCCATGCGCACCACATAGGTGCCGGCGGGAAAGCTGCCTTCCTTGAGTGTCAGCGGTGCGGAGGCGCGGTGCACTTCGATGTGCTGGCTCAGCAAGCGCGCCACCAGCTGCGCCACCCGCAGCCGATCGCCCTGGCCATCGGGAATCAGGATTGCGTAAGGCGGCTGCTCCAGACCCTTGCGCCAGGAGTGATAACCCTTGCGATAAAAATTAGCGAGCAACGCCTTGCCTTGCGTCGCCACGGCGTCCAAAGCGGCCAGGGCTCCGGTCTCGTTGTAATTGACATTGTCGCGTGCCGACCATTTGAACGGCTCGGAGGGCGGTGGCAGCGCGCGATACCAGGCCGGGGCCGTGTACGAACTGAGCGATGAATTTCCGGATTCCGCGTTCTGCAACAGAGTCTCGGCCGTACCGTTGCCAAAGGTCTCGTAGCCGCGGCCGATGGCGTTGTGGTTCATGGCGAGCGAGTCCAGGTAGAGCTCGGAGAAGGACTCGCCGAAATCCCAGGTCCACACGCCGGGCATACCAAAGCCGGTCATGGTCTGTACTTCATGGAAGCTGAGTTCCAACATCTCGTCGAAGGTGATCGGATCGATGTTGGGGTTGTACGGACCGGTGCCGTTCCAGGTCATGAGCAGCGCGATGCTCTCATGCAGGTCATGAATCACTGTCGGGTGCCAGTCAAAGAACATCCGCGCCACGGCTTTCGTGGATTCCAGCGTCAGCTGGTGCGCGTCGCGGTTGCTATCCACAAAAGCGTACTTCGACCAGTAGGGCGGCGAGCCGCGGGGCAGGGTGGCCGGATCCGTCTTGCCCTTAAGATAGCGGTAAAACCATTCCACCACCTTGTCGCGACCGTCGGCATTGAGGATCGGATTGATCAGCACCACGGTGTTCTCGCGAATCCTCCGGATCATGGGCTGCTCGGAAACCGCCAATCGATAGGCCAGCTCCAACATCGATTCGGTGGAACCGGTCTCATCGGAGTGCATGCCGGCATTGAAGTAATAGATCGGGCGTGCGTTCTCAATCAGTCGGTCGGCGGTCTGGGGATCGGTCACGCGCGGGTCCGCGAGCGCGGCGGTGGCCGCGCGCAGTCGCTCCAGATCCGCGATGCCCTTCTCGTCGGCGATCGCGAGCATGACAATATCCCGGCCTTCCTCGGTCCGGCCGATCGTGAACATGCGGACTCGCGGGGAACTTGCCGCCAATGCCCTGCAGTAGGCGTCGGTCGTCGCCACATTCACCAATTCTCCCGGCGCGCCGGCGATGCGGTGCAGGAATGCGCGCGGCGAGGGCACGGTGGCCGAGGCGGGCAGATAGCTCACCCAGGGCGACATGAATCGCGCTTCGGTCGTCGCCTTGGCAATCTCTTCGATCGAGCCCGCTTCGGCGACGTCGGGACTGACATCCACCTGTGCGTGCAGGGACAGCGGAATTAGCAGGAATGAAGCGAAAAACCCGACGAGTAGATTCACTTTGCGCACGCCGACCCCCTGGACTGGAATCATCGCCTATCATACGGTAACGACATGGCCGCGACGACCAGTCCAATCTTGCGGGGGCGCTTGATGCACGATGGGATAGCCCCGGCCAGACCGCCCATCGATCTCGCGGCGCTGCGCCACTACCGCTACGCGCGGGTACAGGAGCAACTGCGCGCCCACAATTGCTCGGCGGCGCTGCTTTATAACCCGATCAACATCCGCTACGCCCTCGACTCGCGCAACATGACCGTGTGGATGCTGCATAACATGGGCCGCTACTGCGTCGTACCGGCCGTGGGCAATGCAGTGCTGTTCGAGTACGCCAATCGCAATTGCATCGCGCGCTCCGCGCATTTGCCAGCGATTGCCGAAGTACGTCCGGCGCTCATTCACGCCTTTTTTGACGTCGCCGAACACGCCCACCCCGTGAGCCGGCGATGGGCGGAAGAAATACACGCGGTGGTGCGCGCCCTGATGGGGCCGGGACGGCATCGGCTGGCTGTGGACCGGACTGACGTAAACGGATACGAGGCGCTGCATGGCCAGGGCTTAGAGCTGATCGAGGGCCAGAGGCTGCTTGAGCTGGCACGCTCGGTCAAATGCAAAGAGGAAATCGATTGCATGCGCACGTCGCTGGATGTAGCCGACATCGCGATGGCGCGCATGCACAGCCTGTTGCGCCCCGGGCTGACGGAAAATGAGCTATGGGCCGAACTTCACCACGTGAATATTGCGCACGGCGGTGAGTGGATCGAAACACGGCTCCTCAGTTCCGGTCCGCGGACCAATCCCTGGTTCCAGGAAGCCTCCGATCGGCGAATCCAGGCCGGCGAGCTGGTCAGTTTCGACACCGACATGATCGGCCCCTACGGCTACTGCGCCGATGTCAGCCGCACTTTCTTCTGCGAGCCCGGCACACCCACTGCGCTACAGCGGCAGCTCTACGGCTTCGCCGCCGAACAGGTGGCGCACAACTGCGATCTGCTGAGACCGGGGCGCAGTTTCCGCGAATATGCCGAATTGGCGTGGAAAATTCCGGCGCGCTACTTCGACCAGAATTATGGCTGCCTCCTGCATGGGGTGGGCCTGGTCGATGAGTGGCCCGCCATCGGCTGCGATCCCAATGATCCGCTCGCGCAGGATGGCGAATTCGTCCCCGGCATGACAGTGTGCGTAGAGAGTTATATTGGCGAGGTTGGGGGGAACGAAGGCGTCAAACTCGAGCAACAGGTGTTGATTACGGACTCCGGCCACGAAATCCTGAGTCGCTATCCGCAGGAGGCCTCGCTGCTCTAGCAGGTCCGGTCAGTTCGGAGTGGCAATCCCTATCAGATAGGGTCCGTCGTGGAACTTGCGGATCCTGACGCCAGCGTTTCCCGACAGGCTGATGATCCGATCCAGCACCATATTAGCCACGATGTCCCCGGCACGGCGAGGAATGCCGCTGCGAGTCAATTTCTCCCCGTAGCCCAGATCGATGGGATACAGGCGGATCTCTTTGACGGCTTGGGTGGCGTCGTCATAGACGGTGCGGGTCAGTACGCTTTGAAAGGTGCGATTGAGGGACTTGGCACCGGCCGTCGCAAAACCGCTGTTGGCATTCATGACCAGGCTCAGGTCCCCGTCGGTGGCCCGGTCCGGATGTTCAAAGCTGCGCTCGAGGTATGTCCGGTTGCTGTTGGCCTCATACAGATCCGCGCTCAAGGGCAGCTGAATGTCACTCCAGAAGAAATTGCCCAAGCCATAGAAAATTGGTTTGCCGCGGTAGATTTCGATGCCGCCGACGTGATGAATGCCCGACGTGACAAACGCGTCGGCACCGCTGTCGATGAGCTCATGCGCCAGAGTCTTGAGAAATCCGGCCGGAGCCTCCCAACTGCCTGGGGGGTCCTCGTCCGCCCTGGGCTCGTGCGCATGGATCGACGCGATCAGGTAACGCGCGCCCGGCTTGGCCGATCGCACACCTGCAACGATGCGCGCAAGATCCTCGGAGGCCATTTGGTAGACGTGGCTGTAGGCCGCTTCGCCGAGACCGGCGATGCGCATTCGAGCCCCGAACAACTCGATCGAGGAAGGCAGCGGTGAGGCCGGGCAGGGCGTGGCGAGCGAAAACCGGCAGGCGAGTTCCGCCATCTGCGCAAAGCCGGGCGCATCCAGCAGCAGCGTCTCGGTAAGGGTAAGCCCGTTGACGCCCGGCCGGCCCCGCGGAGCCTGCGCGCTGACGGCCAAGGCGTTGGTGGTCGGCCTGAAGGTCGAGACCATCGACACGAGGGCGATCGTGCCCTTGGCACTGCGGTAGTAACCGGGCGCGGCCGCCTCGCGCGCATCCTCGCCCACGCCGGCCTGCGCGATGCCGGCCGCCGCGACCCGTTGCCCGCACTCACGCAGACCCTCCAGGCCCCAGTCCAGCGCGTGATTATTGGCGCGGGAGACCAGGTTGAAATGCATCGAGGCGAGGTCCTGGGCAACTTCCGGCACGCTGGACAAGGGCCAGTCGCCATCCCAGGAAGAGGGCGCTCCGGTGAATTTGCGGATGTCGATGATGACCGTCTCGAGATTCCCGTAGGCGGCATCACTGTGCCTGAGCAGGGCAATGGCATCTGCAAACGGACGCGGATCGGCAAGCGCTCCACGGTTCTGGAGCATCGAGAGCGGCCGTGAAATCACCATGTCGCCCACCGCCACCAGGGCAAATTCATTCGCGTGGCCTGCGGCCTGTGCCGGCCGGGCAAGGCCGCCCGACACAGCCATCAACACGCTTAGCCATCCCCACACTGGTGAAAGCTGCCTCACGGGCGCTCACTTCCACCAAATCCGGCGCTCTGGTCGGCCACGATCACTCCGCGAACCGTGCTCCCGTAGGCTTCGGTGCGAATGACGGTGTGAAACGGCGCAGACAGGCGCTGCAATCGCTCCAGGATTTCCCGACCACGAGCCGTATCGGCGAGCTTCGGTACGCCGATAGGGCCTCCGGCCGCACGCAGGTCGATCGGGTAAATCTCCAGCGTCACGCGCGCTCCGTCGATGCCGCTGCGCACGATGAGGGAATCACCGTCTTCGGGGCGCTCGGACCTCGGGACGGCATCCGGGGTGTAGCTCAGGCGCCCCAAGCCATACAGGATGGGCCGGGGCGGGCCCCCGGAGAATCGATAAATCTCGATCCCACCGAGCTCCGTCGCTCCCGTGCTCATCACGAGGTCGGCGCCGGCCCCGATCATCGCGTGGGCCAGGAGAATCAGCGCCCTGGGGGTTGTCGCCGCGCTCGGTCCCGAAGCCTCCCACGGGCCGGTGGATATGGACAGAACCACCAGATCCGAATTCTGCTTGGCTTCGCGCACCGAGCGCAGTTCATTGGCGATGTGGGCCTGGTTTATTTCGTAATCGCTGGAGTAGTCCTCGCTTGCTGAGGCGCCCGAGGCGAAGCGGCTGCCGAAAAGCGACACCGTCGCGCGCGGTGCCTCGGGCGGCGTGCAATGCGGTGGATCGTCGGGATACTGAAAGCGGCAGGCCATGCCTTGCAGCTGCGCTCGCTCCTGCGCGGGCACCAGGCGCAGCGGCAGAAGCTCGATCGCGCTGATGCCTGGTCGGCCGGGCGCCGCGCCGTGCGAGGACAGGGCATTGGTGGTCGGGCGGAAGTGGGTTGCCGTGGACAGCAGCGCAACGCGACCCTTGCCGCTGGGCTCCTCGAGAAAGCTCGCCATCCGGGCCAGGCCCTCGCGCTCCCCGGTACCGGCGTGCTTGACACCCGCCGCGTCAAGGGCCGCGCCGGTGGCGCGCATGCCCTCGATCCCCCAATCGAGTGCATGGCTGTTGGCGCGTGCCAGCATCGCCACTCCCCTGCTCTTGAGCTCTAACGCAACGGTCGCGGGCGCGGCGTACGCGCCCACGCCGTCCCAGGCGTAGGGGTACCCGCCAAAGCTCGCCGGCTCGATGAACGTTGTCTGCAAATCCGCCACCGCCACCGTGGTACTGGCGGGGAACGCCTTGCCGTTCAGTAACTCGATGACCTTTGGGTCCCACGAGGGCAAAGCAGCGACGTTTGAATCGATGATGAGGCTTCCGCCCACGGCTATTACCAGATCCGGCGCGGCGCTGCTGCGCAGCTCCTGGTCGTAAGGCCGGTTGACGTCAATCGGCGCATCGGCGCGCAGTCCCGGCGCCGCAGAGGGGAGGGCCTGGGCGAAAATAAGCGGGCAGCCCGCCAGCGCAGCCAGGGACGCGAACATGCCCCGGGCGACGCGGCGCGCGACGGCGCACGTCATGCTGATGCGTACAGCGGAGCGGGGGCGCGCAGCAGCCAATTTTCTGCCCAGCTCTGCAGACTGAATAATGTCCATAGCGTCCGTCCGCGATCCTTGGAGCCCCCGACGTGCTCAGTGAGCACGCGCGTGGTTGCCTCCACATCCAGCACTCCGGCACGACGCACGCGATCGGGCGAGAGAGTTTCACAAACCGTCGCGCGCAATGGACCACGCGCCCAGGCCGAAAACGGCGGCGAAAACCCCTGCTTGCGCCGCGCCAGCAGATCGGCAGGCAGGAGCGAGGCCGCGGCCTGCTTGAGCGCGTGTTTGCCGCTCGTTCCGCGAATCTTGCAGACCTCCGGCAGCGCCAAGGCAAATTCGATCAGCGCCGAACGTAAGAAGGGCGCTCGCGATTCGACCCCATGCGCCATGGTGCAGCGATCCACCTTCGTCAGCAGGTCGCCCGACAGATAGGTCTCGAAATCAAGCAATTGATACGCCACCAGTGCTGCGTTTCCGTTCTTCCCCAGCAGCTGCAGGCCGCTGATGGCCTGCTCGAGCGCACGGGCGTGTGACAGGGGCGCGTCGATATCGGTTGCGGCCCGCAGCTCGGGCGCAAGCAGTGTGAGGGCCTCCGGGCCGCGCGTGGTGCCGAACCACGCCAGGTGCCGCTCAAACGCGGACAGGCCGCGCACTCCGAGAAATCGTTCCAGCAAATGCGCCATGGTGACGTGGTGATGCTTGGGCCGGAAGCGCCGTGCGAGAGCGACAATCAGGTCCGCGACAGCTCCGGGCAGGCGATTGGCAATTCCGGCGTAGCGATGGCCCAGGTAGGTGGGATAGCCACCAAAGAGCTCATCGCCCCCTTCGCCGGTCAGGACCACGGGCACGTGCCGCGAGGCATAACGTGCCAGTGCCCAGGTAGGCAATACGCTGGGATCGCCGAGGGGCTGGTCCATGAATACCGCCCACTCCCGCAATGCCTCCTCGCCCTCGCGCGCACTCATCACCACCTCGTGATGCTGCGCGCCGATGGACTGCGCCACTCGCCTGGCAAAACCCGACTCGTCATAGCCGCGATGCTCGATGCGCATGCTGAACGTGGGAAAGGAATGGCCCAACCCCCTTGCCGCCAGGGCCGCAACCATGCCCGAGTCCACGCCGCCGGAGAGGAACACGCCAAAGGGAACCTCCCCAGGCACGCGCGAGAGCACCGCGGAAGCGAGCGCCTCGTCGGTGCGCTGCGATGCGTTTTCGGCCGTGGCGCTCGGTCGGCGCGATTTAAGGGTGTCCCACGGGCGCCAATAGCGCCGTAATCGCTCGACTCCGTGGCTGACGGTCAAGGTATGTGCGGGGGGTAACTGGCGCAGGGCCGCGTAGGCCGCGTCGCTTCCGGCAAAGAAGCCATGCACCAGATAGCGGGCGAGCGAGGCGGCGGAGGGCGCGCGCGATATCCAAGGCAGCGCGACCAGCGCGCCGGGTTCGGACGCAAAGGCCAGGCGACCTTCGGCGCGCGCCACGAACAGCGGTTTTTCGCCCGCTCGATCGCGCGCCAGTATCAGGGTACGACTGCGTCGGTCCCAGATGGCCACGGCAAACATGCCATCGAGAGCCTCGGGGAAGTTCTCGCCACGCTCCTCATACAACTGCGGCAGGAGCGCGGTGTCCGGGCCATCGCTAATGACATGGCCACGATGGCGTAATTCCCGCAACAAGGATTGGTGGTTGTAGAGCTCCCCGTTGACTACGCAGACGATATCCCCGCGCTCGTTGTCCAGTACGCGCGCGGGCTGGTTCGGCGCAACGATGGCCAGTCGGGCGATTCCGAGGGCGCATTCGCCATCGTCCCAGGCGGCCTCCCCGGACGGCCCACGGTGACGCATGCGCGCGACCATGCCGCGAACCAGGTTCAACCGTTCCTGCGGCGGGAGGTCTGGGGCCACCAGACCCGCAATACCGCACATGGCTACAGAGCCCCAGCGCGCAGATCCGTTCCGATCTCCCCGGGCGTCACCCGCCAGGCGGTGAATCGCGAGTCCTGGAAGAATTTGCTGCCGCCCGCGGGCGGCGCATCCGTACGTCGCGTCGAGCGCACCACGATGTCCATGGCTGGTGCATCCGCTGCGGTCGCGTACAGTCGCCATTGACCCCTCTGCCGCAGCAGGTCGCGGTAACGCACGATGTAGTTGCTGGTAAGCGGCGCTCCATTGTCCGAGGCGACGGCGGAGCTGCGATTCAGCAGGAAATCGGCCCCTGGGGCATAGCACCCCTCATACAGCACGCGGCCCCCTCCGCTGGCGCGTATGGCGGCGGCGAGCGCATCGCCCGAGTGCGCTTGCGCGTAGCGATTGAGCCACGGCGATCCGGCAACCAAGATCAGGGGCGCAAACAGTAAACTCAGTAACAGCGGGAGGGGCAATTGCCGGCCGCGCCGACCCCACGACTCGGCCGCCACATACGCGAGAGCCGGAAACACAGGCAGCAAATAGGTCACGAGCTTTGAATGCGACAAGGAAAAGAATACGCAGGCGAACAGCAGGAAACCCGCGGCGACCCGAGCGGTCATCGACAGCGGCCAGCGCCACGGGGTCGACACCGACCAGGGCAGAGCCCCGCCAATCAACACGGCGGGCACGAACCACCATGGTTGTTCACGGTTAAACGACGAAGTGGTCAGACGCTCTAGTGATTCCTCAAGAAATGCGTAATGGGCGTATTCCGGGTGTCGTTGCAGCGCTAAGGCAAACCATCCTCCGGCCACCGCCAGCACCAGAAACCAGCCCGGCCAGTAGGCCAGCCAGCGCAGTGGCGCGCGCCCGCGCAGCACGAGTGCCGTAGCGAAGCTCCCGCCGAGCGCCCACAGCAACATGATCGGGCCCTTAAATAGCACGCCCAGCGCCACCGCCGCGAACATCAGTGCGCGCCGGCGATTCGAGACGCCAGCCACGAGCTCCCGCGAAAGCCCGAGCCATACGACCGTGACGCACAGAGCGAGCGGCATGTCGAAGATGACGTAGGCCGACAACGCCGCGAACAAGGGCGCACTTGCGGTGAGCAGGACGGCCCGCAGTGCCTGTGCATCGTCCGCGCTCTTGCGCGCGAGGTGAGCGAGCAACCACAGGATCGCGATGCTGGCGAGTATCGCCGGCAAGCGCACGGCCAGGGGCACCGGGCCCAAGAGCCGCACACCTAGGGCCGCCGCCGCAAACAGAGCGGGCGGTTTGTCGAGGTAGGGAATCCCGGCCAGATGGGGTATGACAAAGTCCCCGCTCAGGGCCATCTCGCGAGCGACTTCGGCATTTCGGCCCTCGTCCGGATCGAGCAGCGGAAAACGCATCGCAGTCCAAAGGGACAGCAAGAGTGCGGTGGCCAGCACCAGCAGCAGGGGCTTAGGCCACGGTGTTCGCAGCGCGGCCCTCCCCGAGGTCCGAGCATCGACGTGCGGTTGATCCACCCGATTTCCCTTGTGGTGCGCGACCGGGACTTTGCCGCCGGCTAAGCAACGACCAAGTACGCGGCCTGAAATGTAACACGCTGCCTGCTTGGCGTTTCCCCCGCGAAAATTCCGGCGAACGCCTTTCGCGACTAGCAGCCGCCGGGCCGGACGGCCCACCATCGTCCATTGCAAAAAATGATCTAAAATCGAGCTTTAAATCATATCATATTGTTTTATATATATTTTCTATCGCGGCTTGCGAGATGTCGTGTTCGCAGCACACGCACTCGCAGCAGAAGTCACGCCACGGCCGAACACATCTAGCGCCGGCCCGTGATCTTCGCGGCCGGGTGCTGGTCCGCAGCCTCAGTGCGACACCGTGTAGCCGCGTCCCTGCAAGCAGGCCCCAAAGGCCTTCTTGAATTTGCCCATGCGATCATTGTACGCGGCCAGATTCGCCGCATCGGTCTGCTGCGCTTGTTGCGCCTGTGTCTGCTGTTGCTGCTGAGATTTTCGCGCCTGGCTCCCGCCGGCGAGCGCGCCCGCTGTGGCCCCAATCGCAGCACCTTTGCCTGCATCGCCCGCGACCGCTCCGATCGCGACGCCCGCGGCCGCTCCCCTGACCGCACCGCGGCCCGCGCTACTGCCGGAGGTCGGCTGCGTCGGAGCTGCACTCGCCGCGGGCGGGGGTCCGGGAGTTATCCCAGTTTGCCCCTGGGCCCAGTTGTAGCATTCGTGTTCGTCGGCGGCTTGCTTGGACGCTGCCTGGTTCTTGGCGGGGTACACGACCACTCCAAGCCCCTGCGAAATTGGTTGCGCCTGGGGCAGGGCCGCAGCGCTCGTCAGCAATCCCATCAGCACTAGTGGTATGCGGTTGATCATTTCGTTGACCCCAGCTACTTAAAAGGCCTATTTCACACTCATTTTCAGAGTATGGCATGATATCCGCGATGGTCAATAATGCGTCTGCCGGCGGACGCCACAACTATACAATTTCAGCGGGCTTGTGAGTAATTTGACCGTGCCAGAAAACGCCAACCGGATCATTTATAACCATTGCGTAAAGCTGGACGGTGCCGCGCGTGAGGCTCAGGGCGCTCGGTCCGCGCCGCCTGAATTGTCCGTGGTTGTGCCGGTGCACAATGAAGCTGAAAATGTTGCGCCCCTGATTGCGGAGATTGTGGCGTCATTATCGGGTCTCACGCCCTTTGAAATCGTCTACGTGGACGATGGTAGTTCCGACGACACCCTTACTACATTAACCGCGGCTCTGCTCGCCACGCCCATGCTGCGAGTGCTGCGCCACGCTCGCAAATCGGGCCAGAGCACCGCCATTCGTACCGGCGTGTTGGCGGCGCGCGGCAAGTGGATCGCGACCCTGGATGGAGATGGGCAAAACGACCCGGCCGACATTCCGGCGCTGCTTGCGCGCGCCTGCGCGATCGCGCAGGAACGTGGCGACCAGGGCGTGCTGATTGCCGGTTGGCGTACCCGGCGGCGCGACGGTTGGTATACCCGCTGGCAATCCAGGGTGGCCAATGCCATCCGTTCACGGCTGCTGCGCGATGGGACACCGGATACCGGTTGCGGGCTCAAGGTCTATTCGCGCGCGCTGTTTGTGGCGCTGCCGTATTTTGACCACATGCACCGATTCATGCCGGCGCTGGTGCGTCGGGCCGGAGGGGAAGTGCACTCGGCGGCGGTAAACCATCGGCCGCGGATTCGAGGCGAATCGCACTACGGTCTGGTGAATCGGCTCTGGACGGGAATTGTCGATATGGCAGGGGTGGTGTGGCTGGCGCGGCGGGCCCGCGTGACGGATGCCGTGGAACTCCAGTTCGATGAGCGCACAAACCCGCGGAGCCGGGCTGCAGTATCCTCCGAATCGCGAGAATCCGGCCCAACGCGACACTCATCAGCGCATGCAAATGCGGTCGGCGGCTGGTCTACCCGGGGCGGCGGTACCGCATAGCGGCGCATGAGCTCGCCCCGGCGACTTTGAGATCGAATCTGTCGCTCAGCGACCTTAAAGCCCTGGTGTCGCCCAAATCGAGGAGGTGTCGCGATGAGTGAGACACCGGCCGGCTCTCGGCCATCGTCGCCTCTGGATCCCCGTACCCAACTTGCCTACCAGCGCACCTTTCTGGCGCACGAACGAACGCAGATGGCGTGGATCCGTACCGCCTTGGCGCTGATCTCCTTTGGATTCACGATTGCCGAGGTCTTTGAACTGCTTCGCGACAAAGCCGGCGATGCAGGGCCCAAGATGGCGCCCCGGGCGATTGGCATTGTCATGATCAGCATCGGACTGATTGCCCTGAGCGTCTCGACGGCACAGCACTCCCGCGCGGTGCGAAGATTGCGTTTCGCCTGCCCGGACCTGCCCCGCTCCCTGTCCTGGGGTACGGCACTGCTGATTGCAATGCTGGGTCTTCTGGCACTGCTGGGGGCGATTTTCCGAATGTGAGGGTACATCGGCCTGCACCGCGATTCCCCAGGGCACGGTCAAAGGGCGAGGCCCTCGCCAAAGCTCCTTGGTGAGTCCGATCTCGGGCGGCCCCACGGCCTGGAGCCTCAACCTGGTGCCGGCTGCGGGCCACTCCGCAGCAGCCTGCGCTACATCCATGCGATTACGCGGGCAGCCGCCCCTAGGAGCCTCGCCCTACGGGGCCAGGGCCCGCAGCAGCGCCTGCGCCCGCGGGTCCTCGGGCACCAGGTCAACCAGCTGTTGAGCATAGCGCCGAGCGGGCGCGAGTTCGCCACGGTCGCGCTCCATGGTGGCCAGAGCCTGCAGTATCTCCGCATCGCCCGGGAAGCGCTGGTGCGCCTCGGCAAGGACCTTTATACCGTCGGCCGCGCTGCCGGTACTGTGGAGAGCCACGCCGTACACGTAGGCGTAGCGTGGCTGATCGGGCCCAAGGCGCGCCGCCTGTCGCAGTTCGCCGAGGGCCTCCCTGGTGCGCCGCTGCCGCGCCAGCGCGAGCCCGAGGGCGTAGTGGAGGGACGGCGCCTTGCCGTTTGCCTTCAATGCCGAGCGCAGCACCGCTTCCGCCTGCGCTTCATCGCCGCCCGCGCGGTACAAGTCCGCCAGGTTGATTGAGGCCGGCATAAAGCTGGGATCGATCGCCAGTGCCTTGCGCAACTCGACCTCACTTTGTTCGTGCTGACCAGAGAGGCCGTAGAACATCCCGAGATTCGCGTGGGCGTCTGGACGGTCGGCGTTAAATTGCTGGCCAGAAATATATTCGCCAGTGGCGCGGGCCAGGGCTGCGCGCTCCTCCGGGGCGGCATTCTCGAGGGACACGCCGGCGAGCGCCTGGGCGGCATCGATGCGCACCGAGCGCACGCTGTCGGCGGCCAGGGGAAGGAGCCATCGCGATCGCTCCTCGGGCGCCTCATTGGCCAGCGCCTCGATTGCAGCGCTGCGCACGAGAGGGTCGGCATCCTTGAGGGCTTCGTGCAGTACCGCAATTGTGCGGGGGCCAGGATAACGCGGCAGCATTTCCACGGCACTGGCGCGCACGACTCCGGGTTGCCGTGCATCCCCGGCCAGCGACAGCAGCATGGATCGCCCGCTGGCGCTCGTGTGCTGGCCCGCATACAGGGCCTCGGAGAAATTCTGGAAGCCCGCTGCCGGCTGGGCGACCCATGCCTTTATGACCCCCAATGCCCAGGACGCACCTCGTTCCGTGTGACACTGGTTGCAGGCGTTGGGTACGCCGAGCGTGAGTGTGCGGTCAGGGCGCGGTATTCGCAGGCTGTGATCGTGACGTGGGTCGATCTGCATGTACGTGGTCGTCGGCATGTGGCAGGCGGCGCACTGCGCACCAGCGGTTCCCGGCGGGTGGTGGAAGTGGGCCGAGGTGTCGAATTTCGCCGGGTTGTGACACTGAGCGCACACTAAATTGCCGGGAGCGCGGAGCTGCAGCGTATGCGGATCGTGACAGTCGCTGCAGGTGACGCCCATCGAGTGCATCTTGCTTTGCAGGAATGAGGCGTAGTTGTACACCTCGCCTCGCATCTGCCCGTCAGGCCAGTAAAGACCTTCTTCCAGCAGCGCCGGTCGGTAGGAGTCGCCGAGCGGCCGGCCCGCGGGCTCGCTGTCGTGCAACTGGCCGCGACGCGCGTGGCAATGCGCGCAGGTTTCGATTTCCAAATTGGTGGCACGCCGAGCGCTGCGTATTGCCGTAGCTTCGTCCGCTCCGCGCTGCCACGCCACCCGGCGTCGCTCGTCCAGCAGGACACTCAGGCCTCGATCGGCTATTTGCTGCCAATTGCCCTGTTTGCGCGACCAGGCCAGATGTTGCGAGCCCGGCCCGTGGCAAGACTCACAGGCCACATTGATTTCAGACCATGTCGAATGGAAGGTGTTGTTGGCGACGTTGAAGTTTTTCTTTACATCGGTCGAGTGGCAATCGGCGCACTGGAAGTTCCAATTCTGGTCGATTCCAGTCCAGTGCAAACGATCGCCGGCCTTGATCGATTGCCCAGGATAAAGATGAAACCATCGCTGCCCGCCGTTGCTCTTTGGACGCGCATCCCAGGCGATGCTGAGGGCTTGAATACGTCCATCCGGGAACGGAATCAGGTATTGCTGAAGTGGCTTCACTCCAAAGGTATAGGACACCTGATAATCGTGCAGCTTGCCGTCAGGGCCGTCCGTGTTGACGAAGTACCGTCCGTCCCGTTTGAAAAAGGTCGAGGTGATCCCGAAGTATCGAAAGGTCGTATTGTTGAAGTCACCGAGCACAGTTTGTGCGTTGGCGTGCTGCATTGCCCGCTGGTGCTGGGAACCGAGCCAGGCCGTGTACTCTTTGGTATGGCAGCTTGCGCAGGCCGCCGCGCCGACGTACTGCCGCGCCGGAATCGCCGGCGCCGCATTGACGCGCGTGCTCTTGCGCATTTGGTACAGGCCATAGCCGCCCAAGACGACCCCGATAAGCATCGCCACGCACAGCAATGTGCTGATCACACGCCACTGTGCGGACGGTCGCTTGGGTGCGTCGATCGCTGGGGTGGCTACCCGCTGCGGCTTGTCAGAGCGGATTTTTGCTTTTTTAGTAATAGATCCGGGCTACCAGTGAAATGCGGCTCCTAGAAAGGGTCCGTTGAAGCTTTCTGACGCGTTCGGTGAATCCGACTTGAACTTGTAATCCACGTAACGCCACCCGCTTATGAGCTCGCCCCAGTTGAACGCATAGCCAAGGCCGGCCATCACTTGCCACGTCAGGTCGGAATCGCCGGTGCCCACATCGGCGTAATAGGGCACAAACCATTTAAGACCGGTGCCGAAAGCCCTCCGGCCTTTGAATCCGACAATGACATCGAGGTAACTGTCGCGGGACTCGCTGCTGCCCGCGCGGCCGGTAGCCGGGATCGGGCCAATGTTGCCATTGAGAGTCCAGTCCAGAGTCACCTTGGTATCCAATAAGCGAGCGCCGCCGAATACATCCAGCACGGTTTCCTGAAGGGCCACGGTCCGGTATGTGGCTGCAACCGTCCACACGATGCTCTTTAGGTCGAAGTTTAGGCTTGCGGACGCATCCGCCGGCAAGCCGATGTTGCCAATGGTGAACTCGTGGAACCGGGATTTGAACTGACCCACGTCCATGTAGATAAGATCGGAGAACACGCCCCAGCTGTCCTTGCGCGCCTCGAAAGACCCCAGGGCAGCGAATTTGAGGTGATTGAAGAGATCGTGTGCGTCCACAGTGACGTCCGAACTGTTGCCATTGGGTAGTGTCGACTTGATGGCAATATCGGGGTAGTAGCCGTAAATGAAGGCACCGAACTGCCATCCTCCATTTGCCCGTGTCGCTTCGGTGGCGACCGAATCAGACAAAGCAAGGGCCGGGCGCGCGGCCGCCACTGCGGAAAGTACCGAGGCCACAATGGGAATGAATCGATTCATGAGATCGTGAACTCTGGATAGGGGTCAGAGAGCGTCGGTTGCTGCCGATTGCAATCGTAATGCGGGGACTCGGTCGCTGGAACCGCGTGCCCAAAACTTACCATGAACCGGAACCCATTCCAAGAAAGCCACGATTGGCTCTCGGGCCGAAGAATGACCGCCCGGAATCGCAAGTCGCACGATGCGCCTGACCCTAAATCCGCTGCGCGATGGGTTCGCGCCCCTGCAACAGGCTGGGCGGGGAGGCCGATGGGGCAGCAACGTCTCGTGCACGGGACGGACTACACATTGCCTACACCTTAAAAGATGGCCCAGAGGGTTCTCTATGCGCACGATCTTCAATTTGCCTCCCGATTGTCACGATTCAGATCTGAGCACCCGCCCTTGGCACGGAACACAAAACTCGTCGGCGCGTGTCCTGAGGCCCCCGGAAGCAGCGGAACCGCGGCCCGCGCCGCTGCCGGTAATGCGCTAGCCCAGCTGCGCGCGGGCGGTGTATAGTAGTAGCGCCTCACTATTGCTATAGGAATCCTGTCATGAAAAAAAGAATTGCAATTGTCGGCGCTCTGCTCGCCGTGTTCGCCCTGATGAACGCGCCTGCTCGGGCCGATGAGTACTCTGACGCCATTACGACTTTCAAGAATGCCGGGCAAAGCGCCCAGTTCTTCAAGAACGCTTACGGTTATGCCGTGTTCCCGACCATTGGCAAGGGTGGGCTGGGCGTTGGAGGCGCGCATGGCAAGGGCCGCGTGTACGCTCACGACAAGTACGTCGGAGACACCTCTATGACCCAGGTGACCGTCGGACTGCAGGCGGGCGGTCAGGCCTTCAGCCAGATTATCTTCTTCGAAGACGAGAACACCTTCAAGGATTTCACTTCCGGGAATTTTGAATTCGGTGCCCAAGCCAGTGCCATCGCGATCACAGCGGGCGCTTCGGCCAGTGCAGGATCAACAGGTGGATCGGCAGGGGCCAGTGCCGGCAAGAATGACGCGTCGACGGTGGGCAAATACCGCAAAGGCATGGCGGTGTTTACCATCGCCAAAGGCGGCCTGATGTACGAAGCGGCTCTGGGAGGCCAGAAGTTCTCCTACAAGGCCAAGTAGCGCCATACGGCCCCGCTGGCGCGCAAGTGCCAGCGGGGCCTGCTTCGCGCGGCGCGCGCTGCGAATCGCGCGGTTAGATTCGCTACCTCGCCCCTCTTTGAGACCGCGACTTGAGAGCAGGTGTAATCAGCGCACCCATGAACGTGTCGGCGGCAGGTCTTTTGCCTGCCCTTCGCGTTGGAACGTCAGATTAACTTGGGGCGAGACGGTTCCTCGCCGGCGGAAATGGCAGGGCGCACCGGATGACTTAAGACTCTTGCCACCCTTAGGTACAGATAACAACGCAGGCGCCCTTCACGGCCCCGATCACAGAGCTCCGTGCTTTGCCCATCAGTAGTAACGCCGCCAGTCAAACACGGCTCGCATGCCAATTGAATTAATCCGCTGCAAATCCACAGGCGGTAGGCTGCCCGGCCACGCCACACTGCCCCCTCTCGGTATGTCCAGGCCGAAGTAAAGCTGCAGGATCAATTGGGAGGTCTGGGTGGTGTCAAACGCACGGTAGGGCCGGTACTCGAAAATCGGAAAGTCGAAATAGGTCGACTTGAAATTGACAATTCTGGGGGACGCGCCGGGCGTTGTGGACGGGGTCAACATGGTGTCATCGTGCTGCAAGCCGTAAAAGGCGACCCCAATCTCCCGCCCCAAGACGAATTGAAAACGGCCGAAGCGGGTGGCCCATCCGAGCTGCCAGGGAATCAGCCCGCCGTTGGCGGCCACCACCGCCATATTCTGATATGCCTTGGGCGCCAGAAAATACATCGGTGAGAGCAGCAGCAGATCGCCCGGCACGAGGTAGAACGGCATCCGCAACCTTGCCGATAATCCTGAACGCGCAGGAATCGCTGCCGTGAGCGTTCCGCCTTGCTCTGCGAATGCGGTGTTCCCAAACTTGTTTGTGGACGGAGCATCGGCGCGGAAGCCCAGCGAGAAATAGATCAATCCGTCCCCGGCTGCGCCCAGCACGCCGTCCAGACCGAAGCCGGCGCGCACCGATAGATCAGCGCCCGTGATTATGCCGCCCCCATCCTCCAGACCCGTAAACCCTCCGTCCACGTAGCGCGCGTCAAGGGTGCTGGCAACGCCGAGAAAACGACCGAGCTCTGCCCGGTAGCGTGGCATCGCACCCAGCCCCGGACCCAGGCTGGGTACCGGCATCGGCAGCAAGACCTCCACGCCCACCTGGACGATCTCGGGCGAGGACTGCAGTCCCGCCAGGCGGGCCGGTATCGAGTTGCTCTTGCAGACGTCGAACTCGGCGGGTTGATCAGAGGCTTTGGGAGAGTAGGGGAACTGCGTCTTGCGCGCCCGTCCGGTCGCGGTGTCGATCATTTGCTCCAGGCTGACGCGCACGGTCGCGGCGGTGACCTCGGCGTCTTCGGGGCGCATATGCGCGTCGCCCAGCAACACCATGGATTGCGAACCTCCCTGCCATGTCGTCACCTCCAACCCATGCTCGTTGTAGTAATCGTGGGTGCCTTTGCGCTGCGAAACGTCACCCCAGGTTCCGGCAAGATGGCCGGCCGCGTACACGTCCTCCATGAAGTGCAGCGCAAAGGCTTCGTCCGCCAGCATCGCACGCGTAATGTCGATGCGCTGCTTCGCGGTCAAGGTCTCGTGCGCCAAGCGCGAGGCTTGTTGCAGTGCGGCCAGGTGATACCAGGTATAGACGCCGACGGCGTTGATCTCCGCGCCTTCCTTCACGGCGGCCCGCAGGTAATCCCCGGCAGATGAATCGGTTCGCGGGCGTGCCAACACGAAATGAGCGTTGTTCGAGCCGGCGCGCGTTGCGTATTCCGGGTCGGCGCGCTGCAGGCGCACGTCGGCCACCCGCAGTGCATTGGTTCGCCGCGCCCGCACGGCTTCGCTCTCGAGTTGTCGACGCAGGTCATTCAGCACACTACTGCCCCCCTGCGCAGGCGCCTCTGTGGACCCACTGGCGCTTTGCGCGAGGTCAACTTTGAGCTGAGCGGCGACATCGGCAACCATGAGAATCCAATTGGACTTTTCAACGGTGTCGAGCATCTCCCTACTGGAACAGGAGTGATCACCGGCTATGGCAGACATAGCGGCCCAGTCGATGCACTCCGGAAGCACGCCCTGCGAGGCGTCGGCGGCTTGCTCGCAGAGGCGCTTCTCATTGCCGGTGCGCGCCTCGCTCCACAAGTGCTCGAAGAGCAATTTGCGCTCCGGATCGAGCGTCTGGACGCTCAGCACGGCGATGTCACGGTGTTCCGGGTAGACCCACGCGTACGCGGGTCCGGCAATAACGGTCACTCCGAGAACAATGAGTGAAGCGCCTTTCACAGACAATCTCGCGGACCCGGCCTATGGAAGTGGGCGCAACAACGACGGCATCGTGATTCGACCTGCGCACGTCGATCCAATGTGCGCTGATCGATCCCCCGGAAGTCTCAGCCTTTTTCTAGGCCTGATCACAGTCGGCCCCATGTTGTCTATTCCTTGGCATACCCTAACAAAACCAAGGTTGCCGGGTTACCATTTTTGGCCGCGCGGCACCGACCGCCATTGTCACTGGTTGGGCTTAGGCCTCCCGAGCCGTGCCCGCGATCGATTCGCGGCGCTCATCTATGGGCCTACTTCGTCGGCCAGCGCCGGAGCACGTATCTGCCGGGAGAAATCCACCTCCTGGTCTGCCGCCTGCGCGCGGGCATTAACGATACTACGCCGCTGCAGTTCCGCAAACGGCAAGGCGGTATCCAGCAAGCCGGACTCGTAAAGATATTCGGGAACGTGCCCGCTGATCAGGATTTTCCAGGAGAAGGGCAGGTGGTCCGGGTTGACGCGCGATTGCAGCCAGATGTTGGTGGTGCAGTTGGTGGTCAGCGAGTTGTAGAACTCGGGCTGCTGCCGAAGTGAGTTGATTTTGTCCATGTAACTGAGAAACAGACGCTGCCCGTTTGCGCTTGTGCCGCGAAGTCGGTACATATGAACCTCCTCCGGCGGATCCTTGCGATAATTCGTGCGCAGCCGGATGACATCCCGCTCATCTGCGACAACGTAATAGAGCTCGTACTGCCTGAAAAATCCCTTGACCGTTGAGAACCCTTCATTGCGGAGTTTTCTTGCCTCGATGGAAATCGCCAAGTAATCCGCTCCGCCAAAACCGAAGCTGAGAAATGTGTGGGCAATCTGTGGTCCCATCCAGTAGACAGCGATCAGGTCCACCGATTCGAGTTGCCGCAGATCGAACGTCTTGTCGTAATAGGCCCGCGTAAAATCGCTCTCGGTGCGGTAGTCAAAGTTGCGAATGTTGTGAACCGTGACCAGATTGCCATCAATTGTGGCGTAGGGGAGGACGGCCACCTCGGGTTGCCAGTCACGGTCGTTTGAGGGCTTGAGCGCCGTCCAGCACAGCAGCAGCACGGCAAACACTGCCAGGTAAGCCACGAGCGTTCGCCACCGCCACCGCGGTAACCCTAGCGAAATTAGTGCGGCCAGAGTCGCCACGGCAAACATTGCCGCAAGCGCTGCACGCAGCACGCTATTGGCGTCGTCAAAGTACCAGAGGGCCATGACACCCCAGCCCCCGATGCCCACTACAATTACGCCAAGCAACAGCAGCCCAATCCATGAAAATACCCGATAGATGCGCGTGGTCATACGTGTTCCTGTGGTTCGTGAGCGCCGTAAGTCTAATCCAGGTCGCGTACTCCGGTGCATGTGGACCTTGGCTCCTGGTCGGTCAGCGGCCGGCACTTTGGACCGCGCCGTATTACGCGATTGCAATAAATTGCTCTTCGACTTCTCCGGAGCCGCCATGCATAGTATCGCGGCCGCGAAGGCGGCCACGCAGATCGCGCCTGCTGCCTGCCGCGCCGCCTGCAGCTTCAGGCTATCCGGGAGTGATGTACGCCAACTCGCCCTCAATGCCCGTTTGCGGTACTTGCGTCGAGGTGGAAGCGCGTACTGCTTCTATGGTTCGCGGCGCTCGTGTGTGCGACAGGTAGTCTGCTGGCACCTGTCCAAGCCCAGAACGCTACCCCCGCCAGCGGCCATCCGGGCCTGCGACCGCGAATTGGACTGGTGCTCGCGGGCGGAGGAGCCAAGGGCGGTGCGCACATCGGAGTACTAAAGGTCTTGGAGCGGATGCGCGTGCCCATCGATTGCGTCGTTGGGACCAGCATGGGCGCGCTCGTGGGCGGAGGATACGCGTCCGGGCTGGGCGCGGCCGATATCGAGCATTTCGTAAGGGGCATCGATTGGAAGATGGTGGTGGGCGGCGTCGGTGTGAGGGACCTCGAGCCCATTGAGCAGCGACGCAACGACGACCTCGCAGGTTCGATTGGTGAACTAAGCTTGTCACGCGGCGGAGTCGTGGTGCCCGCCGGACTCGTCAATACGAGTGCCATCGAGGATTTGCTACGAAGCTACGTGGCTCGGGCGCGACTTGAGCCCGACTTTAACCGCCTGCCGATTCCCTACCGCGCGGTATCGACCGATATGGTCACGGGAAACATGGTCGTACTCGATCATGGCGATCTCGCCACGGCCATGCGGGCGAGCATGGCGATTCCCGGTGCGTTTGCTCCGGTAACCAGCGGCGCGCAGGTTCTCTCCGACGGCTTTGTGGTCCGAAATATTCCGGTGGATGTTGCGCGGCAAACCTGTGCCGATGTCGTGATCGTGGTCAAGCTCGTGTCGCCCTCAGTGGAACCAAAGCAATTGCGCACGGCACCCCAGCTACTGTCGCGCACCATGGACGTCATGGTAGAAGCCAACGAGAACGCCCAGCTGAGCACGCTAACGGATCGCGACGTGCGTATCGACGTGCCCATGGGCGATATCGGAACGGCAGACTTCGAGCGGATTCCGGAAACCATTCCGCTCGGCGAGGCCGCGGCGCTGGCGGTTGCCGACCGCCTGGCCGCTTACTCGGTATCGGCGCAGGAGTACGCTGCCTGGCGCAATAACATTACCAGGCATCAGAAGTTCGATGTAAAAGTCGCGGACGTCCGATTCGAAGGACTCAAGTACGTCAACGGCGAGTACCTCAGGACATTTACTAAGGTGCAGGCCGGTGACGACGTCGATACTGAGAGGATCAGCCGGGACGCGTTGCGTATGGGCGCAATCGAAGATCTCGACTCGGTCGAGTATCGGTTGCTTGGGGACCCCGAAAACCCGGAGTTGGTTTGGGTGCCAAAGGAAAAGTCAGCGGGACGCGATTTCATCCGCCCGACCATTGGCCTGCGTGCGGACGGGGACGGAGAGATGAATTTTGTGCTCGGTGCCCAGCACGTGCGCCGTTGGTTGAATTCTTTCGGAGGCCAGTGGCGAAACTCTGTCAAGTTAGGCTACGAGTCGGCGTTCGTAACCAGCTTGTACCAGCCGCTGAACGTAGCGCAGACCTATTTTGTCGAGCCGGGACTCTTAGTGCAACGCACCAACGAGGCGCTTTATAACGACGGCAACCGTGTCGCCAGTTATCAATTCGTCGATCTCGGCGGACAGGTCGATCTGGGCGCCACGGTGGCGGAAAACGGACAAATCAGGGTGGGCTATTGGAATCAAAAGCATCGCTCGATTGTCACCACTGGCATTGAGCTGCTTCCCGAGTTCGATCTGCGGGATGCCGGACTGACGGCGGAATTCAGATACGACTCCCGTGACGCGCCCGCCTATGCGGCACACGGATTCGCGGCGGAAGTTGACTACCTGCAGTCGGATACCTCCATGGGCGCGAATCGGGACTGGAGACGCATAGAGGCCGGTCTGGGCACCACGCTTCCCGTGGGCAAGAATCTCATGTGGGCGCTCGTGGCGGGCGGTGCCGACCTCGATAACAATCTCCCGCCTGACCGAGCGTTCACATTGGGTGGCACAACCTTTCCGGGTTATCAGGTGGATGAACTGCGTATGCGCAGCTACTGGACCGCCAGTGGCAGTTTCCTCTGGCGCCTGGTAGATCTTGTGCCACTCAGGAACAAGGCGCTTTACGCCGGTCTGGCACTGCAGGCCGGGCACGTCTATCACCGTGTCGACCCGGTCCCGGACGGGCAACTTTATGGAGCATCGCTCTATATCGGCGGTCCGACTCCAGTCGGCCCACTCACTTTCGGGGTCGGGGCGGCGACCACCTCCTGGAGCGTGTGGCTGGAGCTGGGCCAACCGATTGGCAGCGGCTCCATACTCGACAAGAGTCTGTTCCAGTAAAGGCCGCGGTCAAACAAGTCTGCTAAGAGCGTTGGCTAACGACTCGCCGGCTAAAGTGGCTTGTAGGAAAACTTCTGTCCGCCGATGGCCGCTTCGTACATGAGTCCTCCCTTGGCGACTGTGAACACCGCGACGCCCTTGTGGTAATGACCGGCCGTCTTTGCATCCTTCTTATCACCACTGGCTCCGGCACTACCGCCGGTCGTCCCGGCACTCGCGGAAGCACCCGCCGTTATGGCCACCGCGCTGGCCTCGGCGCCGAACTCGAAGTTCCCCGACGTGAATTCCTTAAAAGCCCGTTCGTCCTCAAAGAATATAACCTGGCTGAAAGCCTGACCGCCAAGCTGAAGTCCAACGGTCAGTTGCGTCATGCTGGCATCCCCGACATAGCGATCGTGTGCGTACACATGGCCTGTGCCATGGGCACCGCCGACGCCGATTCCACCCTTGCCGATCGTGGGAAACACCGCGTAGCCGTAGCTATTGTGGAAGTAAGTGCCGCTGGCCCCAGCATCCTTGAAGAGGGATATCGTATCGGTGTATTCGTCGGCGTGCGCCGACCTGCCGATCAGTCCGACCAGCAGGACGAAGGCTAGGGCGATTGTTCTAGTGTGCATCACAATTTCCTTTGATCAACGTGGTGAATACGACTGCCGCTCTCCGAAGGCACTGTGCCATCGGCGCCGGCGCTCAGGGTACTTTTGGTGCCTTGGCCGCGTCCAGCGCCCGTTTGAGCCGATCAGCCCAACCGCGCAGGATGTGATCAGCCTCCGCGCGATTGAAGACGCCGCTCGAATAATGCATCTGGCCGCTGTCGGTAGCTTCCTTGGTATCGTAGGCACGCACGAGTACTGTGCCAGTGGCGGCATCGCGCAATGCGATGGCCAGCGTCATTTGGCCGGCGTTGAAAACGTAGGTCCGAGAGCTCGCCGATTCCATTGCGCCCGGCGCGTTGATATACAGATTGACGATCGCAGCCGTAATCTGCAGCACTCCGGAATCTACGGCCGGCGCTAGCGGATAGCCGCCCTCATTGAGCACCTTGACGAAAGTATCATGTGCCAGCGCGCCCAATTCATGGCGAATCTTGTTCACGTCGCCGGCTGAAAGACCAAATTTGCCGTAGCCGTAATCACGCGGATCCCAATCCTTGCTGAAGGCGACTTCGACCGGGTCGAGCATGACCTTGGTGTATCCGGCTAGGCTGGCGCCGGGTCGTACATAGAGCAGGGTTATGCCTTTCGCCTTGGTCAGCTCAAGTCCGTCTTCTGTGACCTGCGGTGGCTTGGCAGCCTGTGCAATCGAACTCAGGGTAAGACCCAGCAAACCCAGGGCTACCAGGCTGCGCAATCGGCACGCGAGGACGGATGCGGACATGGTGGGATCCTCACAGGTTGCAGCGACAACTTCCACCGGCATTTTAACACGGCGGTACTCGGATTCGTCGGGAAGAACAGTGGAGGGTAATTGGTTGGGCCGGGTCGCCACTCAAGGTTTGAGCAGATCGTGCGGCTGCCTCACGTGCCGGCATCGCGATCGGCGTGAGCGGCAGCAGCTCCACACGGGTCTTTGTCGTGAAATATTCGGTCCCAGGCCGTTACCGCAAGGATCGAGAGTCCGGCGGTCGCAAAGGCGGCGCCGCCGTTCACCAAGGCCCCCTTGGGATCGAGCGTAATGCCTGGGCTACCCAGCGTGCCGGTGACCTTGATGTAGGGATTGACAAGCTGCGCCACTCCAATGCCGACACCCCTGCGCGCCGCGGTCTTGAAATTCAAGTCGAGCTTCTCGCTATTTAAGTCCAGCGATCCGTTACTGATGACGTCGAGCTCGGCGGTGCGCATCACCAAGGCTGGGTCCGTGGTGAGTACACCGTTCTTTGCCCGCAGCAGGACGGCGGTACAGACGATTTCCGTGGTGGCTTGCCTTACCGCAATGGGATTGATGGTGCTCAGGAGCTGCTTGAGAAAATCGTTCGATCGGGCCAGGACACCCGAACCGGAGATGCGCCCGCCGCTGCCCAGGAAGCGTATCCGGCCATTGAGCGAGGCGGCGAGTTCCCTCAGGGTAGCGCCGGACCCCCGCAGGTCGACATCGGCGGAGTATGCGCTGGCGTTGGGGCGACCCACGCCAAATGGCACAAGCTGGATTCGCAGATTTTTCCCGGTGCCGGACAGATGTGCGGACACGCCTTTTGCCTGCGCAGTCAACTCGGCCTGCACCTTGATCTGACCGTCGGTCGCACTGACTTCCAGCGGATTTAATGCGAATCGATTCTGGCGGAGCGTCGCGTGCACGTTCAGATCCCGAAAGACCTGCTCGTACACGTGCAATTCCAGCGCGCGCACCTCCAGGGTCCCGGTAAAGTTTCTTAGAGTAGGCATAGTCAGTTCCGTCGCCGGAATCACAAGCCCTTTGGCGCCGCGACTCTGACCTGGCGCCGGGGGCGCCACGGGTTGCGCAGGTGCCGACGGCTTGTCGACATAGGGGGCCAGGTCGAGCAGCTTCGAGTCCACGCGGAGGTCCACGTCCGGCTTCTCGTTCAGACTGCGCACGGCGATGCGGCCCGCGAAATCACTGTTGCCGAACCGCCCGACCATATCCTCTAGAGTTGCGGTCGTATCGGTCGCCGAGAATATGCCCTGGATCTCCAGCGGCTGGTCGGGCCAGTGATGATCGGTGCTCTGACCGAGCCTGCGCAGGCTGGGGGTGCGGGCTTCGCACTGCGCGGCCGTGGCAACGAAGCGCGGCGCGACGATTAGGTTCCCTTTCAAACTGAGAGTACCGTTGTCGGCACTCACGAGGAGACGCTCAAGTGACCACTGGCGCTTGAGCCATGCGCCTGTAGCGCTTACCCGAAAATTCTTGCCCACCATCGTGGCCACTCTCAGTTCGGGCAAGAGTGCGGCCGCATCCGGCCCGGCCGCCTCGAGTTCAAAGTGCCCGGCCGCAGAATCAAGGGGCAGCGCCATCTCAGCGGAGAGGGTGCCGTGCGTGCCGGCCACATCGATCTGCACCTGGCGCAGACGGAGCTTGTTGGCCGTCATCGTCAATCGACCGGTCGTGTGAAAGCTGGTCTTAGGCAGGGCAGTGCCGTCCAACAGGCCGTTGTACCTCGCGAGGTTCGCTCCGCGCGCATCGAATGTGAGCTCCGTGGCCTGCCAGCCGGGCGCGTCCCCGAGAGTGCCATCGACTTGAAGGGCCAGACCGGCGGTGGTGGCCTTGAGCGCGGTAACCATGGTGCGGCCTTGTCGCCGCTGGATGCTCCCCCCGACCTGATAGGGTTCGGTTGGAAAACCCGAAATGCCGAAACGCCGCGCTAGAGTGGCCGAATTGCTGCCGGCGAGGTCAAAGCGAATGTCCGCGAGCTCCGCGAAGCGCGGACCGCCGAACGTACCCTCGAGCTGCAGAGAATCTCCTGCGATCACCAGGCGGACGCCGCGCAGCGAAATGCCCGCGCGATTCCACTCCACGGTACCTTCACCTTTAAAGCCTCCTTCCGGGGGAGCTGGAATGTTCAGCGATCGGCCGAGCGGGGCAAAGTCCGCACCGCTTACCGTTGCCGTGAACCGTGTGCCATGGAATTCGGGGGCGGCACCGAGCGGTCCGGCCAGCGTGAGCAGCCCCAGGCTGGTTTTGAGCCTGCCCTGGAGGTCGGTTTTTCCTTGTGGGGACCCGCGCAGCGAACCCGTGGCTTCGAACGGGCCTTTGGCCCATTCAGTCTTCTCAAAACGGGCCGAAAGATCCGCCATATCCTGTCCCGAGGCACTGAACTCCAGGCGACTCCCGGCCAGGCCGCTGCCGGCGCGTAGGGTGCCGGCGAGGGCTACACGGCTGGTCCGCAATTCAAGATCCGCTCTCTGAACGCTCAGCCATTCTCCGGTCCGCTGCAGGTCGATCCGTAATTTGAAGGGTTCCACGGCGAGGCGATTCACGCCAAGGAGGCCGCCCACCAGCGACAAGTCGGGGCCCGAGATCTGCGATCGGATTGCGAAGCGATCGAACTTGGCCCCCTTGGCCAATGCGCCTTGCGCGCGGAGCTCGAATTCACCTATCCGACCCGACACGAGGCCGGTAATCTCGCCACCGCCATGGACAGGTGAGATTCTCGCATCCAAAGCGACCGGCCCATCGCCAAGATTTCGAATACCCAGGCGTGAGGTTAGGTAGGCCGCGTTCGGGGCCTGCAGCTGCACGGTCACGTCGGTGTCGGCCGGCGCTGCCAGCGAATCAATGTGCCCGCCCATTTTGAGGCCGATCTCTCCAAGCTGACCCTCTACGCGCACCACGATGCCACGTGTCGCGACCAGGTTTGCCAACGGGCCGACGCTCGCCCGCAGGTCCAACGGCGTCCCGTTCGCATGGCCGCGAACACTCAAATCGAGCATCTGGTCTTCACGCACTCGCTGCTGCACGTTGTCGATGGCCAAATCGAGGGGTCGATCGAGACGAGGACCCGTAAACCGGATCTTCGCCGAGGGCACCGACACATCCTCGACAACGACCGGCAGGGCCGTCGACGCGTTGTGCTTGGCCAGATTGAAGTCCCAGTTGTTCTTTCCGGAAGCACTTCGCTCGAGCAGGAGATCAAGGCCGTCGATAGTCAACGATCGGAGAATAACAGTCTGTTCAAGCAGGGATCGCGTATCCACTTCGAGGATGAGACGGCGCGCTAAAAGCATGTCGGGGCGAGTGCCCCACGTGCTGTTGGCCAGGCGGAGCCCGGTGGCCGTGATGCGCGTGACGCGGCCAACTTCGATACGCAAACCGCCGTCTGCCACCAAAGTTCGGCCGAGCTGCACACTGAGCCAGCGCGTCATCACTCCAGTAAGCTGTCCGTTGGCTGCCGCCCACAGCAGGGCTATTACGCCAAGCACTATGACGGCGAGGCCGCTCAGGAGTAACAGGCGCCAACGCAAAATTACCCTTGGCCGGTCGCGGTTGGGCATGGTGTTTCAAGTCTAACCCGCCGAATTTTTCCTGTCCGCGCTTCGTCCCTGGGTCACACAGGAAAATTGGGCAAGACCGCAGCAAGATATTGCGGCACTGACCGGCTACCTGGCAGAAGCTCTGGTGTCAGTCGAAGCGCGTCGACAGTCCGATCAAGAGTTCACCCTGCGATAGCGCAGATCCGGTCAGGTTGGCAACGCATCCGCCCGAACAGAACACCGTCGCGTTGGTGCCGAACAGCGTGGCAAATCCGCGCGCCTCGAAGCGCAGACCGACGTGACGCGATAAGGGCAGCAAGTATCCGAGGCCGACACTCAGAGAGAACCGGGTTTCCGGTAGCAGACCCGCCCCATCCGGCGTCGCGCGGGTCACACCGAGCCCGCCCACCACATATACGCCGCGCGCCGCTTCCTCGGGAAAATACGTCCCACCGATGTGCAGGAAGTCAAAGCGCACATCGGCAGAAGTGCCTGGGTGGGGCCAGGGGTCAAACTGCGTGGACTGATGATTGTAGAAGACCTGAAATTCGCTCGACTCATCGAGCTGCATGTCGAATGAGGCGGCATAGCTCGAGGTTTCGCGAAGATCAACGGTTTTATTCGTCGTCTCGTCCGTGAAGTGCCCCCCGAACTGGTAACCCGCATACAGCGTGAATCCCTTGCCGTGAACTACGGGGGAGTCTTCATCGGCAAAGACGGTGGTCGTAAGCGCCAACCCCGCAACCAGCGTTGCAAGGATTCTCAGAACCGGCGCACCCAGGCCGATCACCGGCAATACCGATTACCGGGTCGGCCCGAGCACGAACGGCTCGATGGCCAAGTGCGCTACTTAGCTTTGGCCGGCGCCTCGGCTACATCGACCGCCAAGGCTTCCGTGTACATGACGTCGACGACGTCACCCGCCTTAAGCTTCTTGACGAACGCGCGACCTTCGGGCGACTCAACGGGCATCGTGACGGTGACGCCGTCCGGGCGGTGGAAGGTGACCGTGTTGCCTTCGGCGTCCACTTTTTCAATCGTGACCGTACTGGAGGTGGACTGCGCCGCCGCACCACCCGGGCGCTCACCCGGGGCAGCCCGGACCGCGCCCGAGGCATCCCCGAAGCCCTCATTGGGCTTACCGTGCATCCGCATTTGTGCGGTAAAGCCCTGGTAATAACTTACAGTCAGACGATCGCCGACCTTCACCTGTGCGAGGTTGCGCGCGTCGGGTCCAACTTTGATGGTTTGCTGTTCGCCACCCTCACCACGCAGCGTCACCTCTCGGGTCGCCATGGACACCGCCGTGACCGTCGCGGTCAGCTGGTGCAGTGATTCCTTAACGAACGGCGCCGACTTGTCGGTCGTAGCGGCCGCTGCGGCCAAAGTGGCGCCACTGAATCCAATACATGCCGCGACGAGTACGAGACCCGCGGCCGATCGCCACATTCCAACCCTGCTTAGCTTGTTCTTTTTCACGGTCGCACTCCTAAAGAATGTTTACGAACCCACTGTTGGCACAGATTTCTCGTCTGGCATCATATCTTAATTGTCGGATTTTGCATGCAAATCGCCGCTTCCTGCGATGTGTCACATGGCTCATTGACGGGGCGCGTCGGCTAGAGAGAATCGAGAGAGTCCGCTTGGCCATCGGCGGCTCGCGAGAGACGCTGCCGAACCGATCAATAGGTGCCCGTCAGAAAGATTTGCGCGCCCGAATAACTGAGATCGACGCTGCCGTTGTACTTTGCGCGATTCACGTCCACATTGACGTTGAATCTGTTGTAGCCCGCGCCGATGCCAAAATTACGGGTGAACATCCATGTCACTCCCGCTCTCAGATCGCTCCAATTGCCATTGAAACCTTCGTAGTCGAACTTGAAGATCTGGCCTTGCGCTTCGAGGTACCAATTCGGAGCAACGCTCCAGCCGGCGCGCAGACCGATGACCGGGAGCGGAGCGGGAAGATTACTCTCCTTGGTCGAATAATTCGCCGTCCCGGTATGGCCGTTGGAGTCCGTAAAGGTAGCGTTACCGGACAGAGCAATCTTCATATCAAGCAAGTGGACGCCGGCAGTGGCGCCAACCTCGTACGTGGGTCCGCGCATGAACGCGTATTCATAGCCTAATTCGTAGACGTCGAAATTGAACTCTGTTTTAACATTCCCGTTGGCCTGAAACGTGTAGTCGCCCCACTCAACCGAGCGGTCGATAACATGGTTGAAGGTGGATTCGTTCTTGAAAACCAGAAAGCGAATGTGGTGCTTCGGATTGATTCGCCACAGGAAGTCGGCGCGACCGCGGGTGAAATCGCCGCCGACGCCGAGCGTGTCGTTGAAATTAACCGCGGGGTCCTTGACGGTTGTGCCATTGAGTTCCGCCGTCACATCGGTATTGACAATGAACGTACCCAGACTGGCGACGAAGCGATCAGTCAGCAATCCTTCCGACGGCGTGGTACGTGATGCGTTGACGGCGATGTTATTGTTGTTCAGATTCACGACAGGGGGAGGAGTGTCCGCAACCGCGCCACCGGCCGCCGCGCTGAGCACGGCCAGAGCCATCGGTCGCATAAGTCGGACCGCACTTGATGAACGCATGTCTTCGCCCCTTGTTGCTTTGCGCACACACCCGTCCGGCGCATTGTAACGCAGCGAGGCTGGAGCTCACAATTAAGTAGCAGCTGCCGCGCTGAGCTCACTGTTACGCAGGCCATACCGGGTCAAGGAGGCCTCGGCTCGCTTCTAGAACGCTGCGCCGAACACCAGGCGGAACGCCGATAGACCGGCGCCAAAGCGGTAGCCGATTCCAATCCTGGGCAGCGGAATCTTGCAGATATTGGCCGTGCACAGATAGGCGGTATTGACCGTGCCCACGGTGACACCAAGTTCCCACTGCGCGGCGCTTATCGGCGGGCCCGTGGATGAGGCAGGCACCGAAGGACGCTTGGGGTACAACTCGCTCAGGGCATAGGGACCGTAATCGACGACCTCGCCCCGAAGCGACATCGCGGTTCGAAATCGGGCGTCAACGCCATTGGTCAGCCGCACCATCGTATCCTTCGATTCATGGCTCACCTGCGATGCGGCATAGAGCAACTCGGCCCCGTAGCGCAAATGAGCTTTTCCGAGCTGGAACTCATAGCGGGCGCGGACCCCGCCATCGTAAATGAGGCTTTTGTTGGTGTCGGCATAGGCCGTAGCTACCCCGAGTTCGGCAAAGGCGGCGATGCGCCAGCGCGGACCGACCAGCCTCGACACCTCAAGGCCTGGCAGAAAACTGTAGGTATCGACGGTCTTTGGCAGACCCTCGGTGATCACATCCTGCACCTGATAGCTATAAAAACCCAAGGTCACAGGCAATGTGATGTCCAGTCCCACGCGCTCTTGCGTCGGAGGCCTCAGTTCATAATCGAACGGTAGGCGGTATATCTGCACGGCCCGTCCTTCTACCGAATAGACGCCGGCACCCAGCAGGCTCGCAAACGCGAAATTGGCCACTGGCTGTTGTGTTTGCAGGGTCGATGCGGCCGCAAATGCCGAGGGACAGGCGCCAGCTGCCGCGACTGCCACGCCCAGCCAGGCTCGCACTCGGCAACGCATCAGCGGCCGCGGCATTTCACGATCGTTGCCTCGCGTATCCGGTAAGGTGACATATGGGCCGGTCCTCCTCGGGTTGGCGACCTCCGGTTAGCGACCGCCCATCACAATAGTATGGCCTGCTGATCAATGTCACGGCGCCCGTGCACGGGGAATGGGCGGTAATTGAGTGGCCATCGTTCCGGCACCTCGATCACCGCTGAGCCCGCACGATGCAATGCATGCCATGCCGATCGGGCGTCGCCAGGCGACGTTCCTGAGGGGAGGCGCCCGCAGGGCCAGCGCTTCCGGTCGGTTGAATGGTCGGAGACTCGCAAGCGGGTGAAGGGAAGAGGAGATTTGGCCGGCCAGGACAGGGCGCCAACCCCTAAACGGCTTCCGATGATAGGATTCCGTTTCGTGCCCGCAGCGCGTTGCCCGCCGGACGCATTTTCACGAATACAGATTCATCTTGAGGTCCATATGTACAAGCTCACACTGGTGTCGCCGATCGCAACAGCCACCCTCATCGTGGGTCTCTCGGCCCTTGTGGGCTGCGCACCGCCGAAGCCTACGATGCGCTCCGACTATGACCGTGGGGTCAACTTCTCAAGCTACCGGACCTACGCCTATGTCAATCCCGTCGGGACCGACAAAGCCGGCTATTCCAGCCTCCTCAGCCAGCACTTCAAAATGGCCATTGACACCGAGATGAGTGCGCGCGGGTATCGAAAAGTGGACACCGATTCCGACCTGCTCGTGAATTTCATGGCCAACGTCGATGAAAAGACCGACGTCCGTTCCACTCCCAGCTCGTCCATGACCATGGGCATGGGCTATTACGGCTATCGGGGCGGCATGTACGCGGGGATGCCGGTTTACAATTCATCCGAGGTGGAGACCGTACGCTACAAGGTGGGAACGGCCAACGTCGATCTGGTCGATGCCCATCAAAAGAAGCTCATCTGGACCGGCGTTGCCGAGGGACGGCTCTCGGACGAGGTCATGAAGGATCCGCAGGCTGCGATTGCGCATGTGGTCAACCAGTTGTTCACGACCTTCCCGGGACACGCCGGTCCGGCCAACTGAGTCCCCTGGAGCCAGGCGCCGGGCGGGATTTCGACCCCCCGTGGGGGCGTTGCGCCCGATCGGGCCGTTCCGATGGGGAAGCTTCAGCTGAGAGGCAACTAACCTCAGGCCTCAGGGCTGCGCGACCTGGAATCCCTGGCTTTTTAGAAGTGCGACCAGGCCGTCGGGCCCAACCAAATGCAGTGCCCCGACAATGACCAGATAGTCCCGGTCCTCCCGCAGCAACGCCACAATCTTGGGCAACCAGTTGCGGTTGCGTTCAACGGTAAGCATGCGGAACAGCTCGGGATTCTCGGTCGACTCCTTGCGCAGGAGCCGTTCGAGTGCCGCGGAATCGCCGCGTTGCCAGGCGTCCACCATGCCGCCCGCATCTTTCGCCTCGGTATCCAGATCCTTAAGAGTCGCGCGCAGATACTGGCGCTGTTGCTCCGCGCTGAGGTGCGCAAAAAAACCCAGCTGTTCGTCGACGGTTTCCAGGGCGATGACCGGCTTGCCATCGGCCTGGGCGCGCTGGGCAAACTGCTCATCGATTCCCGCGCCGGCCTCGAAGCCCGATTGGCTAAGGGCCGTCTGCTCCATTAACAGTGCCGCGAACCAGGGTTGAAATCGATCCATGATCTCGGGATCCAGGCCGAGCGACTTCGCGTGCCTGACCAGGTCCGCGTATAACTCCGTACCCAGCACGTCCTGGAGGGATTGTCCTTCCGGCAGCATCGCCAACTCGAGACTTGATCCGAGCAGCGCGTCACTGCCGCCATCGTTCAGGTCGATCTCCATCACCAGCGCCTTGGAAATTTCGTAGGCATGCAGCATCTCCGGGGCGAGGGTGCTGTCAATGGGCTTGAGCATGTGCACGGAGCCGAGCAGGTAGACCGTATTGCTGCGACCCTTGATTTCCCAAAAGCTGTGGTGACCACCCTCGGCCTGCACGCCCAGGGAGATGGCCGCCAACACAAGCAAGCCTGCGATGCGCACTAGTGGCGCAGCGCGGCTGCTCACGGCCGCAGCTCGGATTCAGGCTCGGCGATTTCCGCCCGCACGCCCAGTCGGGTCATCACAAACAGGAACAGGCGTTGGGCGGGATTCATACTTGCGTGCTCGGTGACTATTTCCTTGCCGAGTGCCGGTCGATTGGTGATCAATCCGTCCACCCCAAGGCCCATAAGGCGAATCATGCGCTCCGGGTCGTTCACGGTCCATACGTAGACCGGCTTCCCCAAAGCATGGGCCGACCGGATGAGGCCGCGCCCGGCCAAGCGGGATTCGACGGCAAGAAAATCAACCGGCAGGCGAGTAACATCGCCAATGGCCTTGGCAATCAACAGGCCCGAGGTCCACCCTGGACGAAGCCTCTTCATCTTCGCGACCATGTCGCGGCTCAAGGACATGGTGACGATCTGCTGCTCCATCCCCGCCGCCTCGACCAGTCCGATCACCCGTTCCTCCAGCTGCTGGTTGTGCCCGTAGTCTTTCAGCTCGATGTCCACGTGCGAAACGCCCTTGCAGGCCGCCAGCGCCTCAGCGAGCGTTGGCACGCGCTGATCCGCGTAGGCGCTTGAGTAGTAGCTCCCGATATCCACGGCTCGCAACTGCGCGGCCGTTGAAGACCAAATCTTCAACGGGACATGGGCGACCTTCATCAAGTCGCTGTCATGGGCCACCATCACCACCCCATCCGAGGACTCCTGGACGTCCAGTTCCACATAGTCGGCATGCTCAGCACCTGCACGCCGAAATGCGGCCAGGGTGTTTTCAGGGGCTTCCTCCGACGCACCGCGGTGCGCAAACACCAGTACCGCCCGGTCGGTCCACGCGTTTTGCATGAGCATATATGCCGCCCCGGCGGCGGCGGCCACGGCAAGTGCGAGGACTACCACGACAGCGAGCGGTGAGACCGGCCGACGACCTCCCTCCCGAAGTACATGCTGCTGCGGACGGCGCGGCAGCGCGAGAACTCCGCCCGGCGCGGTGGTTACGTACCAGCGAACGCAAATGAATGCGAACAAAGCGGCGATGAACACGCGCAGAATGAATGCGATGATGAGCCAGATGACTGCGATGACGCCCACGAAGCCCAGCATTCCCGCCATCGATTCTCCGAAGACTGGCGCTGACAAGCGTCCCAGCGCCTGCATGAGGGGCGTGACGGCCACCGGCAGCGCGATCGCCAGCAACGCCCACACCGCCAAGGAGAGCAGCGCCGGTCGTCGGCTTCCGCTCATGCGGCGGGCGCTTTCCGAAAACGCGGATTTCGGCGACACGCTTTCGAACAAGATCAACGGCAAGATGAGGACCCAATCGACGGCTTTCTTGACGATCGACAAGCTGCATACCACCGCAGCCGCGCCGCCAATTATCGCTGCCGCCCAGAACTCGGGCGGGCGGGCGGTCAGGTAAAAGTTGATGTCGTAACGTCGCAGCAGCGCCCAGTACGCAGCGACGATGATGAGCGCGAAGGGCGCGGTCAGTATCAGCAGCCGAATCACGAGCCGAAGCGTCAGGCCCAGAATCGGCAGGGCGCGTGCCGCCGAGTGTGCAAACGCATCGCGTATGCGCAGAGTTGTACCGCCCTCCTGACCCAGCCCAACGCTCATCAGGCAGGCCTGCTCCAGGGCAGTCACCGCGCCCAGGAGCGCGGACACCAGGAGCAACGCCACGATACCTGGTCCGCTCGTAAGGAAGAACCAGGCAATGTCGACGTCGGCCACGGCGGAGCCATGAGTACGCGCGATGAGCACTCGGAGAAACAAGCCGATCAGCGGCAGCAACAAGGCAGTCGCGAGCGCCGTGAACATCAGCGCGGTGCCAGCCAAGGTACGCCAACAAGATCGCAGCTCGGTCCACGCCCTGGACAGCACCTGCGTCATGTCGGCTCCCGACTGAGCGCACTCATATCTCATGTCCTGGCCAGTATTAGGCATCGGTTCGGCCACCCCCGCCGGATTGTAACGACTTATGTTTGACGCGCGGGGGATAGCGGCTGGCGAAGCAGGAGAGGGCAACGGTACAATGAAATGCCACGCCTTTGAGGCCCCGATGCCCAAACTAACGCTTACCCCGCTGTCTGCCACAGTTTTGCAGATTCCCGGGGCCGACCGATGGTACGCGAACCCGAATGACCCGGCGCTGTCGGTGATGACGGACTTTCGTGAACGCAGCTCGGTGACGGTACCCGAATCGATCACCATCGATGCCGCCCTCGAGCACATGAAGCACACCGGGGTGCGCTGCGCCTTTGCGGTCGACGAGCCTCGCCGCCAGGTCGCCGGGCTGATCACGGCCTACGACATCATGGGTGAAAAGCCGATGCGCCACATGCGCCTGACCTCCACCGTCCGGGCCCATGTTCTGGTCAAGGACTTGATGTTGCGCTTGCCCGACTGGCAGGTCGCCCACGTCAAGCAGATCGAGCGTCACACGGTGGCGGCTGTCGCCCAGCTATTTGACGAGACTTTGTTGACGCATATCGTCGTGGTGGAGACCGACGATAACGGCGTGCAGCGCCTGCGCGGCATTCTGTCAGCGGCCAAGGTCAGACGACTCCTGTCCAAATAGGCTCGCTTCGTCGGTCACCGCGTTCCGCGACTTGCAGGGAGGGTGTGTATGGCAGTCTTAATCACGCAGCGCGCGCGCAGGCCTTCCGGGACCGCACCTGGCACGCTCCATCCCGGCCGCCGACCCTAACGCACCGCAATGCCAGTAAAGATCCCCGCCAGTCTGCCGGCACGCACGACGCTCGAGGCCGAGAATGTCTTCGTGATGGGCGAGGAACGCGCCGCTCACCAGGATATCCGGCCGATGCGCGTCGCAATCTTGAATCTGATGCCCACCAAAGTGGCCACGGAGACCCAGATCCTGCGCCTGATTGGCAATTCAGCCCTGCAGGTGGACGTGACCTTGCTGCGCACCGCCTCGCACGAATCGAGGAACGCGAGCGCCGATCACCTTCTCAAGCACTATTGCTCCTTCGAGGACGTGCGCGCCGAGCGCTTCGACGGCCTAGTCATAACCGGCGCTCCCATCGAACATCTGGAATTCGATGCCGTGGATTACTGGCCCGAGCTGACCCGAATCCTGGACTGGGCCGCGACCAATGTGGTCTCGACGTTAAACATCTGCTGGGGCGCGCAGGCCGCGCTATACCACTACTACGGGATACCCAAGCTTCCGCTGCCCAGAAAGCTGTTCGGCGTATTCGAACATCGCACGCTGGCGCCGACCGAACGGCTTTTGCGCGGCTTCGACGAGCGTTTTTTCGCGCCCCATTCCCGCCATACCGAGTTTCGACGGGCTGACGTCGAGAAGATCCCGGACTTGCGCATACTCGCGGATTCCGAAACCGCCGGGATATACCTGTTGAGCTCCAGGGATGGACGGAGGGTCTTTGTCACTGGGCATTCGGAATACGACCCGTTGACGCTCAAGTCCGAATACGACCGCGATCTGGAGCGCGGACTTAAGATCGGCGTGCCGGAGAATTATTATCCGCACGATGACCCATCCCAGCCGCCACGGGCGCAATGGCGTAGCCATGCCAGCCTGTTGTATGCCAACTGGCTAAATTATTATGTCTACCAGGTAACGCCTTTCGACCTGCGCAGCTACCCGAAGGGAACAGTGCACAGCGACTTCTAGCGCGCGGCGCGTACGCTTCGGCTACTTCCCGACTGTCAGCTCGATGAATTCGGGATCAGCCCGCAACGAGTTCAGGTCGGGGTCGTGCTTCATCCACTGAAAATTGGTGACGCCGGCATTGATTGCCTGCCGCAAAGTGTCAAGCGCGCGCCGCGTCTCGTTGAGCTTCGCGTACAAACAGGCGGCGTTGTATAACATCACCGAATCTCCAGGCGCCGACTCGATCGCCGCGTGCGCCTCCGCGACTGCAACATCGACCTTGCCCAGCGTGATGAGCATGTGCGCATAGACAATCCTGGCACGTGAATCGTCCGGGTTCTGCAACAGGTAGTTCGGCATCATTTCGACCAGCCGTGTGGCGGCGACTTTTGCCTCCTCCGTCCGACCGAGCCCCTCGAGGGTCTGGCAGAGGTCACTGTGAGCCGTGATGAACGCCGGTCGGATGTCGATGACATGCCGAAAACTGCTGATGGCTTGCTCAGCTCGCCCGGTGGAGAATTGAATCCGGCCCAGCGTCCAATGAGCAATGAAATCGTCGGGATCAAGCTCGATTGCCTTCCCGACCGACGCCGACGCTTCGTCGAACTTGCCCCAGATGAAATAGGACAGCCCCATCGCCGTGTACGCCTCCGGCAGTGTGTTGTCGTACATCAGCGCCTTGAAACTGAACTCCTGGGCCTTGTCCCGATACTGGTCTTCGCGCGCGAACCACCCGAACATCTGCCCGTAGGCGCAGGAACATCCGGCATAAGCCGCGGCATAGCGTGGATCCAGCTCAATGGCCTTTTCGAATAACTGAATGGCGTACTCCGTGCCACGCTTTGTCAGCCGGTACAGGTAGGCTTGGCCGCGCAGGTACAGATCGTAAGCCTGGGCATTGACCGTCTGACGTTTGGTCAGGGAGACTTTCTCGGAAAAACTGAGCTTGAGCTTCAGGGCCTCGACAATCTGCTGAGCCACCTGCTCTTGAATGTCAAAGATATCGTCTAGCTTTCCTTTGTACGTATTCCCCCAGAGTTGCCGATTGGTGACGACGTCAACGAGCTGGACCGTGATGCGCACCGAGTCCTGAAATCTCCGTACGCTGCCGCCTACAATGTAACGCGCCCCCAATTCATTGCCGATGGCATGAATATCCTGTCTCTGGCCCTTGTATTGCATGGACGCCCAGCGCGAAATGAGCTCGATTTCACTCACCAGCGACAACCGGGCGATCAATTCCTCGGTTAGCCCGTCACTGAAGTAATCCGTTTCTTGATCCGTGCTGATGTTGTCGAAGGGCAGCACGGCAAGCGCGCCGCGCTCAATGAGTTGCTCAGCGTGTCCCGCCTGGCCTGCCGCCGGCGACGGTCGTGGCTTTTCGCTCGATGGTATCGGCTTGGTTTCCTTGGGCGGGGCGATGGTCGCGCCGGCCCGCTCCAGCGAGCGAAGGATGGTCTTCAGATTCTCAGCCGGGTCACCATGGTAGTACTCGATATGCTGGATGCCCGCCAAGGGATATTTAAGCGCTGGCGGAATCGTCGTTTGCTCAAGATGCACGGGCAGGATGTGGCCCTTGCGCTCGCTGAACAGCACGACTTCCTTGGCGACATTGTGCGAGTGCGCCGCTGAGGCCGTCACCGCGAGCAAGAGCACCTTGGCGTGATCCAGTGCATTGACGATTTCCTCGCCCCACAGCGTTGCGCCGTCAATATTCCCCTGATCGATCCACAAGTTCACACCGGCGGCCCGCAGCTTGCCGGCCAGCTCGAGGACTCGATCCTTGTCCTCGCGGGAGTAGCTGATGAATACGTCCGCCGCCTGCGCCACAGTGCCCTGCCAAGGTTACGTCAAAGCCACTTAGGCTAGCCGATTGCCGCTCATATAGAAAGGAGTGCGCCCGTGCGGGAACGGCGCCCGTACCGGGCCACCTAGGGTTATGACAGGTCCTGATCCTAAGTGCGGCGCAGCAGAAGAAGTGGCCCATGGGAGTAAAGCGCGTCGCGCTAGCTAGGCCAGCTAGCGTACAGATCTTTCGCCGCTGGGCAACCCCTCTTCGGTTGCTGATTAATTTCCTGAGGTCGCGGCGTCCAGTGCCTGGGCGTCTGCCGGAACAGGGGAGGGTTGTTCCAACGTGCGACCGAGCCGCCAACGCACCGTCTCGAAAGCTTGCCCTCTCTGCGAGGAAAAAAACCTGGTGTCGCTGTTAATCCCGGTACGACGCATCTTTTTTATCCAGCATGTACTTTAGGTCTCGGAAGTGCGCAAAGGCAGAGTCTCGATACTCGTCCCAGGATTGGGCCGTTTTCTCCGCCACGGCGTCGGAAAGCACGTTGAGCGGCTGGCCGGTAGAGTAGGCGAGAACCAAGGTCTTGGCCGCTCGCTCGAGAAAGTACAGCTCTTCGAATGCTTCGGCGACTGTAGCGGCCGTCACCAGCACGCCATGATTGCCCATGAGCATGCTGTTATGGGCACCGAGCACATTGGCCAGCCGTTCCCCTTCCTCATGTTGATCGGCGATTCCGCTGTAGCCCCGATCAATCGCCAGCCTATTGAAGAAACGCGCTGAATTCTGATCGATCGGCTTGAGCGTCGGATCCGCGAGCGCCGCCAACGCCGACGCATACGGGGGGTGCACGTGCAGCACGCAGCGCGCGCGCGGCAGGCGTGCGTGGATGCGGCCGTGGATGCACCAGGCCGAGGCGTCCGGCGCATCGGGCCGCGACATGGTCTGGGTGTCGCTGCTGTCGAGCAGCAGCAGATCGCTTGCCCGAATCAGCGAGAAGTGGACCCACCGCGGGTTCATCAGAAACTGCCTGCCATCGCCCGAGACCGCAAGACTAAAGTGATTGCCGACCGATTCGTGCCATTGCATATCGACCGCAAGGCGAAAGGCCGCAGCCAGATCAATTCGCAGGGCCATAAGCTCGGACTCAGGCTGGCGATGTGATTTGAAGTCCTTTACCTGACTCATGGTTCCTCTCCCGCATGTTGATGTTCCGGCTCTGAGCCTTCGCGTCCCGCACCGCGATCAGTGGCAGGAGACTCCAAGCCGTCTGCCTTGCGTCCGCCGCGATGCACGCGCGCCTGAGTACACTCGGAGTCCTTGAGAGTTGCCGCCATGAGCATCGCCCGCTCCACCAGCTGCTGCGCGCCGGTGCGCAATTGCTCGCTGCCCTGCACGAAACTGACGTTCTTCTCCATGTCTTCGGCGCTCCAGCCACGGCTATGGGCAATGTACGGAAACTGCGGAAACACGCAACCGACCTCGGCGAAAAAACCCATCATCTGACCGGCCACCGCCTGAATACCGTCCTGGCCGCCCGTAATGATCAGCACAACCACCTTGTTGCGCAGCAGCACGCGATTGGCGATCGTGATCTGGTTCTGAATGCAATTCATCCGCTCGACCATCTTGTAATAGAGGGAGCTCGCGGCACCCCAGCGTATGGGCGTCGCGATCACGATCACATCGGCCCAGTGCACGAAGGCTTCGTACACCCGATCGAGCTGGTCGTTGGGATCCATCTGCGTAATCGAGCACGGCCAGGTGCAGGCGCGCGCGGACTTGGAATAGTAGCCCTCGCAGGCGCGAAATTTGAGCTGCGCGAGCCGCTGCAACTGCGTAAGGGCGCCCATGGTCTGCGCGCGGCGTAGCGCCTCCTCCAGCAAAGCCTCCGAAGTGGAATACCTGGGATTGGATTTGCTCATCGAGGTGGTTGATATGCCGAGTACGCGTGGCGGACCGTCGTGATCGGCTACGGGTCGCGCCAGCGGATGCGGCGGATGCGGCAGGCGATGGCGTCGCGTTGCAGAAGTAAGGTCGATCCAAACCCGCCCGGATTCGGTCTTCAACACGTAGCTGGGAACACTCTCCGCTTCATACCCCGGCTCACCACGGCCGTCCCGGCAGTTGTATTTCCAACCGTGCCAAGGACAAACCACAAGCTCGCCATCGAGACGGCCATGGCCCAGCGGTCCGCCCGCGTGATTGCACACACCGCTGATGGCTCCAAACTGGCCGTTCTGAAAACTCAGCGCGATCCACTTGCCACCGGCGCGGACCTGCTGAAGAGGCTTTTGCGCGAGCAGCTCCGCGGCGCCCAGATCGTGCCAAACCGCGTTCTTGTCCATCCGTCGAATTCTGACACAGAACCACGTATTCTGGAGCGCCAACAACCCGGTCATCGCTCGGACCGAGTCAAACGCCTGTGTCCCAGGTATCGAGGAGGCCGCAAATGACCGGGAATGCGAAGGCGCTCGTCACACTGGAAGTGTTACCGGCGCTGCTCATCGGGTTGTGCGCATCCTTCCGGCCGGCTTTCGCCGCGGAGCCGTCGGTGCCGGAACCGGTCACCATAATCACCGCCGCCACGATGATCGATGGGCTGGGCGCGAAGCCCCGCACTCACGTCGCGGTCGTCGTTCGCGGCGATCGGATCGTCGCGGTCCGCGACGCCGGCGCTTCGGATCTGCCGGCGGACGCGCAGCACATCGACCTGGGCGCGGCGACGCTGCTACCGGGACTCATCGACACGCACACGCACATCTTCCTGCAAGGCGAGGTGCCGGCGGAAGGGGGTTACGACGTACAGCTGCTCAAACAATCACAGTCATTCCGAGCGGCCCGGGCGGTGGTATCGGCGCGTCGCGCGCTCGAGCAGGGATTTACGACCCTGCGCGATATGGGCACGGAGGGCGCGGGTTACGGCGACGTCGGCATCAAACAGGCGATTGAGGCGGGCTACATCCCCGGGCCGCGGCTGTTCGTGTGCACGCTGGCCATTTCGAGTACCGGCGGTTACCCGTTGGAGAACTATGCCCCCGAACTAACTCTCCCCAAAGGAGTGCAGCTGATTGACGGGCCGGTGGCGGCCCGCCAAGCCGCACGCGAGCAACTCGATAAGGGCGCTGACTGGATCAAGGTGTATATGACGCATCGATCGTGGACCGACCGCGACGGTAACCTGATTTCCCAACCCACATTGACCGTGGAAGAACTGAAGGCGATTGTCGATGAGGCTCACGGCTGGGGCCGCAAAGTGGCCTGCCACGCCTACAATGGCGCAGGACTCAAGCGTGCGCTGGACGGTGGCTGCGACTCGATCGAGCACGGCCTGGATCTAACGGACGAAGAAATCGCACAGATGATCAAGCAGGGCACCTGGTATGTGCCCACGATGGCCGTGTATTACGGAGACTGGGATCCGGCCGATACGCTCGGCGGTCAGCGAGACCGCAAGCGCGTGGCCGTGCACGGCGTGTCGTTCGCCAAGGCGCTGCGCGCGGGCGTCAAGATGGCCTTCGGCACGGACGTCGGTGGCTTTCCGTGGACTCAGCCCATTGCCCAGGAATTCAGTCGCGAGGTTGAATTTGGCATGACACCCATGCAGGCGATTCAGTCGGCGACGATCAAGGCGGCGGAGCTTCTGGGCATGTCGGGACAGATTGGCGTGATCGCCGAGGGCGCGCATGCGGACCTGGTTGCAGTAAGCGGCGACCCGCTCGCGGATATCAACACACTGGCGAAAGTCGAATTCGTGATGAAGGACGGCAAGGTCTTCAGGCAATCGCGCGATTAATTCCCTGCCTGTCGGCAGCGGTCGGGCTCTGGCGAAGGGCAGACAGAGTGGGAGGAGCAGGAGATCAAGAAAATCGGTACCCATAGTCTACATTAGATATTTACTATAAGTTATTGATAACAAACACTTTTATATAGAT
The DNA here is from genome assembly GCA_963789365.1 of uncultured Gammaproteobacteria bacterium. GTDB lineage: Bacteria > Pseudomonadota > Gammaproteobacteria > Steroidobacterales > Steroidobacteraceae > FEN-1191. The sequence goes on along the minus strand of CAWBKJ010000004.1, from coordinate 99,419 downwards.
CAGCATTGTTCGAAACGCTGCGGACGCAGGTCGGACCGTGCTCGACTGCGAGGGCGCTGCGGCACTTCCTGCAAGGCGAAGCGGAGGACGCCGTGTGGTAATCTTGACGCGAGGAAACCCCTATGAACGCTGTCAATCCACTGCATCCCGATACGCGCGAAGATGAACTACGCGCCTGGTGGATGCCCTTCACCCACAATCGTTATTTCAAGGCGGCACCGCGGCTGATCGCTTCGGCCAAAGGCTGTTACTTCACATTGAAGGATGGCCGCCGCCTGTTCGACTGCCTCTCGGGCCTGTGGTGCTCGCCGCTCGGGCACTCGCACCCCAAGGTAGTTGCGGCGGTCAAGCGGCAAGTTGAGACGCTCGACTACGCACCGTCCTTCCAGATGGGCCATGAGCCGGCATTCCAGCTCGCCACCCGGATCACCTCGCTCGCCGGACGTGCCAACGACCGGGTGTTCTTCGTGAACTCGGGTTCGGAGGCCGTCGATACTGCGCTTAAGATCGCCGTCGCCTATCACCGTATGAGGGGTGAGGCTTCGCGGACGCGGATCATTGGCCGCGAGCGTGGCTATCACGGCGTCGGCCTGGGCGGCATTTCCGTGGGCGGCATCGTCTCAAATCGCAAGATGTTTGCCCCGCTGATGATCCCGGGCGTCGACCACCTGCCTCATACCTGGAATCCGGCGGAAATGGCCTATAGCCGAGGCCAACCGACTTGGGGCGCTCATCTGGCCGAGGAACTTGAACGACTGGTGGCCCTGCACGATGCCTCGACTATTGCCGCGGTGATTGTTGAGCCGATGCAGGGATCCAGCGGCGTGATCGTTCCGCCCCGCGGCTATCTGGAGCGACTCCGCGAGATTTGCAGCAAGCACGGCATCCTGCTCATATTCGACGAAGTGATTACCGGCTTTGGACGCCTTGGCGCGCCGTTTGCCTCCAACTTCTTCAACGTCCAGCCGGACCTCACCACCTTCGCCAAAGCGGTCAACAACGCGACGGTACCGCTCGGCGGCGTGATCGCCCGCGACGAGATCTATCAGGCCTTTATGACCGGGCCGGCGCACGCCATCGAGTTTTTCCACGGGTATACCTATTCGGCGCACCCGCTCGCCGTCGCCGCCGCCCACGCGACTCAGGATGTACTCGCCGAGGAGCGACTGATCGAGCGAGCTGCGGAACTCGCCCCGGTTCTCGAAAAAGCCGTGCACTCGCTTAAGGGTGAACCGCACGTGACGGATATCCGCAACATCGGCCTGGCGGCTGCCATTGAACTCGCCCCGATCACCGGCCAGCCCGGACTGAAGCCCATACGCGTGTTCGAGCGCGCGCTCGATGAGGGCCTGCTGGTGCGCTTCAGCGGTGAATGCCTGGCGGTTGCTCCGCCCTTTGTGAGCACGGCGGAGGAAATCACCGCCATGATCGAGGGCCTGCGCCGCGCGCTGCGCGCCGTGCCTGCCTGAGGCCATTCAGGACGCCGCGATGGTAGCCGCACTCACAATTGGCGCCGCCGAAGCCGGCGTCATTGGGCACTGGATCGACGGCAAGATCGTGCCGGGAGCGGGGCAGCGGCGCGCTCCGGTCTTCAACCCGGCCCTCGGTAAGCCGGTGCGCGAAGTGGCATTCGCCGACGCTGGCCAGATTGAGGCCGCCGTGCGAAGCGCATTGCGCGCGCAACCTGCCTGGGCCCGGATTACGGCGCTGCAACGCTCGCGGACGCTGTTCCGCTTCAAGGAACTGCTGCTGCAGAACGCCAAGCTTATTGCCCGCACGCTCTCTGAGGAGCACGGCAAAACCCTTGCCGATGCCGAAGGCGAACTGACGCGGGGCATGGAAGTCGTCGAATTCGCGTGCGGCGCACCGCATTTGCTGAAGGGAGAGTTTAGCGAGAGTGTCGGCACGGGCGTCGACAGCTACGGGATTCGCCAGCCTCTGGGCGTAGTCGCAGGGATAACACCCTTCAATTTTCCGGCAATGGTGCCCATGTGGATGTTCCCGATCGCGCTGGCCTGTGGCAACGCCTTCATACTCAAACCCTCCGAGCGCGACCCTTCGGTGTCACTGTTGCTCGCTGCGCTGTTGCAGCAAGCCGGCGTACCTGACGGGGTCTTTAACGTCGTGCAGGGGGACAAGGTGGCGGTCGATGCATTGCTCGAGCATCCCGAGATCGCCGCGGTGAGCTTCGTGGGTTCGACGCCGATCGCACGATACATCCAGGCGCAGGGTACTGCGCACGGCAAGCGCGTACAGGCTCTCGGCGGCGCCAAGAACCACGCAGTGGTCATGCCGGACGCTGACCTCAATGCCGCGGTGGAAGCCATTGTCGGTGCGGCCTACGGTTCGGCGGGCGAGCGCTGCATGGCGGTCTCTGTGGTCGTCGCGGTCGGCGAATCGACCGCAGAGGCGCTGATCGAGCGCCTGTGCAAGCGAATAGGCGCGCTCAAAGTGGGCGCGCCCGACGCGGCCGGGACCGATATGGGCCCCCTGGTCAATGCGCAGGCTCTGGAGCGCGTCCGCGGCTACGTCGAGGCGGGCGTGCGCGCCGGTGCGAGCCTCGCCGTCGACGGCCGTGGCGTCAGCGTGGCCGGCCGCGAACAGGGCTTCTATGTCGGGCCAACACTGTTTGATCACGTGACGGCGGACATGAGCATCTACCGCGAAGAGATTTTTGGACCAGTGCTGTCGGTGGTTCGGGTTGCGGATTACCGCGCCGCGCTGAAACTCGTCAACAGCCACGAATTTGCCAATGGCGCGGCCGTGTTTACCCAGAGCGGCGCGCTGGCGCACGCCTTTGCGCGTGATGTGGAAATCGGCATGGTCGGGGTCAACGTGCCCGTCCCGGTGCCAATGGCGTTTCATAGTTTTGGTGGCTGGCGACACTCGATGTTCGGCGATCACCACATGCACGGACCGGAAGGCGTGCGTTTCTACACGCGGCTCAAGACCGTCACTCAACGCTGGCCGGAACCCGAAACCGTACGCGCCGACTTCGTGATGCCCACGATGAAATAGTGCGGGCCGGCTGTTCTGCAGGGGCATCCACGGTTCCGTGAGGCCCGACGTCAAGGATCCATGATGAAATCGCATGCGCGTGTAGTGATCGTCGGCGGCGGCGCCATGGGCGTTGGACTGCTCTATCACCTGGCGCTCGAGGGCTGGCACGACGTCGTGCTGGTAGAAAAGGGGGAACTCACCTCAGGATCGACCTGGCACGCCGCGGGTCAATGTCCCCACTTCAATGGCTCGCTGAACATGACGCGTGTGCACCTGTATGGCACGCAGCTTTATGCTCGCCTCGAGAAGCTCACCGGCCACGCGGTCAGTTGGCACGGTTGCGGTGGTCTGCGACTGGCTACCACCGATGAAGAGGTGCTGTGGCTCAAGCACGTGCACGGCATCTCCAAGTTGGCTGGGTACGAAGCGCACGTGATTGGCCCCGACGAAATCCCGCAATATCACCCCTACCTCGACACCAGGGGAGTCAAGGCGGCATTTCTGACCGTGACGGACGGCCACGTCTCACCGAGCGACATCACTCACGCGATGGCAGCGGGCGCCCGAAAATTGGGTGCGGAACTCTATCGTCGCACGCGCGCGACGGATATCCGCCGCTTGGCCTCCGGCGAGTGGCTAGTGGTCACCGACCAGGGCGAAATCATTTGCGAGCATGTGGTCAACAGCGCCGGTAGTTACTCCGAGGTCGTCGGTTCCTGGACCGGCCACAATGTTCCGCTCGTCAATATGCTGCACCACTACGTGATTACCGAGCCATTGCAGGAGCTCATCGATCTCGAGAGAGAACTGCCCGTGGTGCGCGATCCCTTCGCCCACGCTTACCTGCGCGAGGAGACCAACGGTATCCTGATCGGCCCGTACGAGACCGCCACTGCGCACGTCTGCTGGGACGGCAAGCCCCCTGACTGGAGCTTCGAGAGCGAACTGATAGCGCCGGAACTCGAGCGGCTGATGCCCTGGCTGGAAAAGGCCTCAGAGCGTCTGCCGCTGTTCGGCCAGGCCGGCCTCAAGACCGTGGTATCGGGCGCCATCACGCATTCTCCTGACGGGGTCTACTTGTCGGGCCCGGCTCCGGGCGCGAGCAACTACTGGATGCACTGCGGCGCTTCGATCGGTATTGCGCAAGGCGGCGGTGCGGGAAAGTACCTCGCTCAATGGATGGTTCACGGTCAGTCGGAAATCAACATGCGCGAGTTCGACCCGCGCCGCTTCGGCAACTGGGCCACCAAGGAATACACGACGGCGGTATCCATCGAGGACTACCACCACATGTACTACTGCTTCAAACCAGGCGAACAGCACGAAGTAGGGCGCGGACTGCGCAAGACCTCGCTGTACGATCGACTCGCGGCTGCGGGTGCGCAGTTCGCGCAGATATACGGGTGGGAGAGACCGCGCTGGTATGACCCGAGCGGCGCAGGCGAGCGCTATTCATGGCTGCGCTCCAACTGGTGGGAACCGGTGCGCAACGAGGCGCTGACAGTTCGAGAACGCGTCGGACTCATGGATCTGTCGACATTCTCGAAATACGAACTGCAAGGGCCCGACGCCCACGCCTTTCTGGAGCGCATTTTCGCCAACCGCATTGCACAGCGCGACGGCGGCATTGTTCTCGGCCATCTACTCACTCCGGCCGGGTTCATTGAGAGTGAGATTACCGTGACACGCCTCGCTCTCGACCGCTACTACCTGCTGTCGGCGGCGGTCGCTCAGCAGCATGACAGGGATCAGCTGGAATGGCGCCGCAAGCCTGGCGAGCGTTTCTCGATCACAGACGTCACTGATGAGTATGGGACCCTGGTACTCGCAGGTCCCAAGGCGCGCGAGGTGCTCCGGGAGATTACCAGCCACGACCTTGCAAATACGGCGTTCCGCTGGCTGACCGGACAGGTCGCCGAGGTGGCCGGGGTGCCCGGAGTCCGCCTGCTGCGCGTGAATTACGTCGGGGAGCTCGGCTGGGAACTGCATGTGCCGATGGCACGCATGCCTCAGGTGTTCGATGCGCTGATGGCGGCAGGAGCCACGCACGGCATCGGACTATTTGGCACCTACGCGATGAATTCGCTCAGAATGGAGAAGGCCTATCGCGGCTGGGGTGCTGAGTTGACGAACGAAATCACCATGGTCGAGGCCGACATGGAGCGCTTCGTCCATTACGACAAGGAGTTTATTGGCAAGGCCGCGACGCTTCGGTCCAAGCAGGCAGGCCCCCGCATTGTCCTCACATATCTTGAGGTGGACGCCGATCGTGCGGACTGCCTGGGCAACGAGCCGGTGTACATCGGCGGTGAGTTGGCGGGACTAACCAGTAGTGGCGGCTACGGATTTGCACTCCAGAAATCCCTGGCGTTCGCCTACCTCAGGCCAAACCTGCTGCGCGAGCGAGCGCCTATCGAGATTTCAATCCGCGGGGACCTCCGCCCGGCGCGAGTAATTACTCAGCCCGCCTGGGATCCCAAGAACGAGCGTCTGCGCTCATGAGGGCGCGGTACGCTTCAACGCAACGGAGAACCGGGAATGTATACCCAGGGTCTTGACGGTACAGATTCGAATAGACCGGCAGCGGTGGAGGCTGAAGGCGCCACCGTTGCGGCCCGGTTCCAGGCGCGTGTCGACGCGGAAGAGAAAATTGAGCCCAAGGACTGGATGCCCTCGGGCTACCGGCAGACCCTGATCCGCCAGATCTCTCAGCATGCACACTCCGAGATTGTCGGCATGCTGCCCGAAGGCAACTGGATCACTCGGGCACCGACGCTGTTGCGCAAAGCCATCCTGATCGCGAAGGTGCAAGACGAGGGGGGCCATGGGGCTTATTTGTACAGTGCGGCAGAAACGCTGGGTGTAAGTCGCGATGAGCTCGTTGATCAATTGCTTTCGGGCAAAGCCAAATACTCCAGCATCTTCAATTACCCAACGCCGACCTGGGCGGACATAGGTGCGATCGGCTGGCTGGTAGACGGGGCGGCGATCATGAATCAGATTCCGTTATGCAGATGCTCTTTCGGACCTTACGCGCGCGCCATGGTCCGTATCTGCCGTGAAGAGAGTTTCCATCAGCGGCAAGGCTACGACATCATGCTGAAGCTCTCCCATGGCACGAAGGAGCAGCGGCAGATGGCTCAGGAAGCCCTAAATCGCTGGTGGTGGCCGTCGTTGATGATGTTTGGCCCTTCCGATACCGAGTCTTTGCACAGTGCGCAGTCCATGCAGTGGAAGATCAAGCGGTTTTCGAACGATGAACTGCGCCAGAAATTCGTGGACTTCACCATTCCCCAGGCCGATTACCTGGGACTAAAGGTCCCGGATCCCGATCTACGGTGGGACGAAGCCGCCGGCCACTATCGGTTTGGCGATATCGACTGGAATGAATTTAACGAGGTACTCAAGGGCCACGGACCATGCAACCGCGAGCGGCTCAGCGCACGGCGCCTCGCCCACGCGCAGGGCGCGTGGGTACGCGAGGCGGCCAGCGCCTACGCCCTGAAGAGGCGACGGGGCAGCGCGGACGTCGCGGCCTAAATGCAACAACCACTAGGACAATCGCAATGAACGCAGCCAAAGGTTGGCCGCTCTATGAAATCTTCATCCGTGCGCGCGGCGGCCTTGACCACAAGCACGTCGGCAGCGTCCACGCGGTCGATGCCCGCATGGCGCTCGAACATGCCCGCGACGTCTATACGCGACGCCTCGAAGGCGTGAGCATTTGGGTCGTACGATCCAGCGAAATCACGGCCTCGGACCCCCAGGATGCGGACGCCTTGTTCGAGCCGGCGCGCGACAAGATCTATCGGCATCCGACTTTCTATGAGATTCCCGAAGAGGTGAAGACGCTGTGATTGCGCCCGGGACAGCAGGCGGCCGGGACGAAGCGGGGGCGCGCTTCGATCACCTGCTGCAGCTGGCGGACACCAGCCTGGTTCTGGGGCAGCGACTCGGGGAACTGCTCGGGCACGCACCCACCATTGAAGAGGACCTGGGCCTGGCCAATATTTCCCTGGACCTAATCGGCCAAGCTCGTCTGCTGCTGAGCTACGCCGCGGAAATGGAAGGTCGCGGCCGCACCGAAGATCAGCTTGCCTTTCTTCGAATCGAGAGTGAGTTCCGCAATCTGGTGCTGGCCGAGCAGCCGAACGGGGATTTTGCGCAGACCATGGTTCGCCAAGCACTCATCGATGCCTATCAGCTCGAGCTCTACGAGCGCCTGCAGCATTCGACAGATGCGCGACTGGCGGCGATTGCGGCCAAGTCGCTAAAAGAGACTCGCTACCATTTTCGTTACAGCAGCGGCTGGCTGCTCCGCCTCGGGGATGGCACCGAGGAGAGTCACAGACGCGCCCAACAGGCCCTGGATCAGCTATGGCCGTATACGCGTGAACTGTTCGACGAGTGCGATCAGGACCGTGCCCTGTTGCGACTGGGAGTAGCGCCGGTTCTCGCGGATGTCGAGGCCTCCTGGTCGGTGCGCGTGGACGGAATGCTCGGCGAGGCAACCCTGGCACGGCCTGCCGCCGCGTCGTATCGCTGGTTTGGCCGTCGTGGTGTGCACTCAGAACACCTCGGCTATATGCTTGCCGACATGCAGTACCTACAGCGCACCTATCCGGGTGCCGAATGGTAAGTGGCGTGGCCGCGGCCGCCGAGTTGCAGGCTTGGGCCGCGCTGCGCGCGGTCACGGACCCAGAAATCCCCGTGTTGAGCGTGGTCGATCTGGGCCTCATTCGCCACGTGAACTGCGACGGCGCAGGGCGCGTTGAGGTTGGGCTTGCCCCTACGTACTCGGGCTGTCCGGCCACGACTATAATTCGTGGCTCCGTCATCGCCGCATTGCGTGCCGCGGGGTTTGCGCAACCGAGTGTCGCGGAAATTCTCGCGCCGCCGTGGACCAGCGACTGGTTGAGCCCGGAAGGTCGGCAAAAACTTCAGCGTTACGGCATCGCGCCGCCTGCCCATCCGGTGGCCTCACCCCGAGCGCTGTGGCTGGATGCTCCAACCGTGGGTTGCCCGCGCTGCGAGTCTACGGACACGGAAGAACTGAGTCGCTTTGGCTCGACGCCCTGCAAGGCGCTGTACCGTTGCAAGGCCTGCCTCGAACCCTTCGAGTACTTCAAGTGCATCTGAATTTCCATGCTCTTAAGATCAGCAGTCGCGTGTCGGCTGCGGAGGATGCGGTATGCCTCACGCTCGCCGTGCCCGACGCATTGCGCTCCGAGTACCAGTTTAGCCCCGGCCAGCACGTCGCATTGCGAGCGACGCTCGCAGGCAAGGAAGTCCGGCGGACCTATTCCATTCTCAACGGCTCTTTGGTCGGCGAGCTGCGACTGGGCATTCGGGTACAGCCCCACGGCGGCTTATCCAATTTCCTGGCGTACGAGGCTAGGGTTGGCGACACCGTCGAAGCTCTCGGACCTACCGGACGCTTTATATACTCCGAATCGCCGCGCACGGCCCGTTACTGCCTGGCGCTCGCGGCCGGTAGTGGCATCACACCCATTCTGTCGATTATCACGGCCATGCTGGAACGCAACGCCGACAGCCGCGTGGTACTGCTGTACAGCAATCGCACTGTGGCCCACACCATGTTCGCCGAGGACATCCTGGCGCTCAAGAATCGTTTTCTGGATCGGTTCGCTGTGCACTTCATCATGAGCCGCGAACCTCAGGACATGGACATCTTTAACGGTCGACTGGACGTCGGAAAGCTCGCCGAATTCGCCGGGCGGCTGTTTGATCCCGGCGCCGTGGACGAGGTCTTTGTGTGCGGGCCGGGGGACATGGTGTCCAATTGTCGCGAGGCACTGACCACCCTGGGCGTCCATGCGACCATCCACTTCGAGCGCTTTGCTACCGAAACCGGCCGAATCGACACGCCCGTCGAGGCCGCCGCCGCCGGCCACACCGCGAGCGTGACGGTTATTCAGGACGGCCGGCGCCGAAAATTCAAGATGAGAGCCGACGATGAGTCGGTACTTGCGGCCGCAGAACGCGCGGGCTTGGATCTACCGTATTCCTGCCGTGCGGGTGTTTGCTCCACCTGTCGGGTCAAACTGATCAAGGGTAAGGTGACGCTGCAGCACAACGTGGCGCTCGAGGATTGGGAATTGGCAGCTGGCTATATTCTCGCCTGCCAGGCGCGGCCCATAGAGCCCGAGCTGGAATTGAGTTACGACGAGAAATAGTCGCCATAAAGGCCAAGCCATACCGTGTCTTACCAGTCCATTATCTTTGAGATTGCCGACGGCATTGGCCGGCTGACCTTCAATCGCCCCGATCGCCTCAATAGTTTTACCACGGCAATGCACGACGAAGTGCGCGTGGCGCTGGGACGCCTGCTGCCGGAGGGTGCACGGGTGCTGGTGCTCAGCGGCGCCGGCCGAGCCTTTTGCGCTGGCCAGGATCTCAATGATCGGGCGGTAGCGCCAGGCGGCCGGCCCGTGGATCTTGGCGATTCGATCGAGCGATACTACAAACCCCTGGTGCGCCGGTCTCCAGCCAAAGGATTTGCAGATTGTGCGAACCGGTCACGAGCACGACTTGCTGCGGTTCACCATAGCTGCCGCCTTCTGGTCGCATGCGGACAAAAAACTTGTCGCCGCGACGCTCTGCTTTGTATTCGCGACCGTTTAACGCAAGCTCGAGCTTGTCCATGTCAGGCGGCAAACTCTGTGGCGCTGCCACCTGCGTCATGGTGCGATGAAAGGACGCGTGCCAGCTCGCGTAATTTCCGGGATGACACGCGCGGCAGGCATTCGAACTCACATAACCGGCGATCTGCGATTGGATGGGACGATTCTCCGGCGGCACACCTTCGCGCTGGAAATCGCGGAGCGAAATCAACGTAAGCACGCTTGCGGCCGCTACCGCTGCGATAACAAGCAGGCCCTGCCACCAGGATCGAGACAGCTTCCGCACAATTTCCAGGACCGATATTATGAGAACCGGAACGCGCGGGCAAACCTTCCTTATGAGAGTGTATCAGATGATGACTTCATGGACTGCGAAATTTTTGAATCCAACTCAGATGCGCGATGCATCTCATAGGAAACAACAATTATGAAACCGACATGCCCAACACTTATTCGTTCTCGCCGCCGTGAATCATTTGACGGTGGCAAGTGCAGAAGCCGACGCTCGCCGCTCACAGATTACAATTACCATTCTGTCGCATTCGAGGGGTCGAGCGCACGTTATGTGCACGCTCGTGCACGATCGTTTTGGAATATCACAGGCGATTATTACCAAAGCGAAGCACGCCAGGATTTTTGGGGTGAAGCCTCGCTTTGGGCGGTTCTCGCGCTGACGGCATTTCTCCCCTTGATCAGCCACGCACATGCAGTGATGGAATTCGTGCGTGCGATCAGCAGCTACTAATTGGCAGAACGTTTGGGCTCGCCTCTCTCTGCCGAGGGAAACGGGGAGGTGAGGGTCCACTCCAAAGCGCGGTTAAATGCCCTACCCCTCATCTTAGTCCTCTCCCCTTCTCCGATGGGAGAGGCGAAACAAGGCGCTTCGAACGCAGCGCGAACCCCGGCAGTTACAACCGTAAGCGGCGGTCAGTTCGGATCAGGTTGTTCAAGGCTTTTGTTAGTCGCATTGTTGCCAGCGCTGGCCGGCTGCGGGTCTGCAGCGGATCGCACCCTGGAGGAAATGTTCGAGCAAATTTACACGATTGAACCGAGCGCGAACGTCACAGTCATCAATGGCGACGGCGCGGTCTTCGTTTACGGTTCGAACACAAACGAGATGCGGGTGCAAGCCATCAAGCGAGCATACACTCGCGAGCGACTGAAACAGATCGCGGTCGATGTTTCCATCCAGCCAGGCTCCGTTTCAATCAACACCAAATTCCCTCCCAAACCGAAATGGACGCTGTTCGATCGCTCCGGCACGGTTGATTACACCATCGTTGTCCCGGCAACGGCCAATCTCGCGCGCCTGGAATTAGGCGATGGTGAAGTTTTGGTGGATGGAATGCGCAGCCAGAGAATGCACGCGCGCCTGGGGAGCGGGCGAATGTTTGCTCACAACTGCTTTGGCAATGTCGCGCTCATGCTGGATCGCGGCACGCTCACCCTGGTTTACGATTGGTGGGAGCCGGGAAAATTTTCAATTCAAGCAAACATCGCGCACGGAAATGCCTGGGCCTTTTTCCCAACGTGATATTGTTTGTCATCTGGTTGCGGAAACGGAGCACGGAAAAATTGGAAATGATTTCGAGGAACCAGCCCAGCGCGGAACCAAAGAGATCACAAAGATCGACATGTTAATCCAAGGCGGAGGCGAAGCCGCAGTTACAATGCGCGCGAAGGAGGGCGACATAAAAATCGTGAAAGCTAGTCCGTGACGCGCAATGATTCGGGATTTGATCAATCCACAACTTGTCCGCCGTAGCCTTGGCGAAGGCGGATCCGCAATCTAAAATCTGCAATCCGAAAATGCCTTCGTTCGATATCGTCTCAGAAGTGGACACGCAGGAGCTCGACAATGCGATTAATCAGGCGCGCAAAGAGCTGGCCACACGTTTCGATTTCAAAGGCGTAGCCGCCGAAATTCTCCCAGAGAAAGACAAAATCACGCTCACCGCCGACGACGCCGCTCACCTCCATGGGTTACGCGAAATTCTCATCGGCAAACTTTCCAAGCGCGGCGTCGATCTGCGCAACATCGAACAGGACGAGCCCGCCATTTCATCCGTCGGTCACGCCCGGCAGGAATTGAAAATTCGGCAGGGCCTGGAAGGAAATAAAGCCAAAGAAATTATTCAGGCGATCAAGTCACAAGGCTTTAAGGTGCAAAGCCAGCTACAGGACCGGCAAATTCGGGTCACGGGAAAAAAGAAAGACGAGCTACAGGCAGTGATTCAATTCGTACGCAGCCGCGACTTCGGCGTTGCGACAAATTTCAAGAATTTTCGCGACTAATTGTGTAGCCGCTTTGCTCTGCGAAGCGCGAACCTCAGCTCGCGAACACACACGGGCCGCGCCGCCCACAGGGCGGCGGCTACAGCTATCCGCCTTGCACAGGCGGCATGATGGCAATTTCCTCGCCCGGTTTCAGTTCGTAACTGCGATCGACAAATTCTACGCCTGCACCGATCAAAATGCTCTTGTCGTGCGAGCGAAGCGCAGGTTGTTTCGCATAGAGTTGGTCGAGCAGTTCCCGCACAGTCGCGCCTTCGGCAAGATCCACGTCCAACTCACGGATTCCAATCAGATCGCGTAGTTGCGCGTAAAATTGCACATGAATTTTCATCGTATCATGATTTCACCACGAAGAACACGAAGGTCACGAAGCCAAACAACCACTTCTTCTTCGTGTTCTTCGTGCCCTTGCCGCTCCTGCGTTCAAAACTCTGACCCTGATCACGAATGAGTTCATTCGCTCGATTACGGCAGCAATTCTTTCCTCAGCACGCCAATGTAAGGGAGATTGCGATAACGCTCCATGAAATCGAGCCCGTAACCGACGACAAATTCATCTTCGATTTCAAACCCAACATAATCCGGTTCGACGTCCCGAGCCCGTTGTTTCCTTTTGCTTAGTAAAACACAAACGCGAATGCTGCGCGGGTTAGCCGTCTCCAGTTTGTCGCGGATGGCCGCGAGCGTGTGGCCGCTATCCAGAATATCATCGAGAATCAAAACATCCCGGCCAGCCACATCGGGAAGGGCGACCTGCTTGAAAATCACCTCGCCGCTGCTCTGCGCTTTTCCGTGATAACTCGCCACGCTCAGGCAATCCAATTTCAACTGGGAGCGGAATGCGCCGAAGCAGATCTGCCATGAACATCAGGCTGCCGGTTAGCACCGCGATCACGGTCAATTCGCGGTCGCGGTAATCATTCGAAATTTGCTGTGCAAGCTCATCAAGCCGCCGGTTGATCGCGGGCTCATCAAACAGCACGCGCTCGATGTCGGTTTGCATCAACTCATTAGGCCACTAGCGGACGCAGAGATCAACGCGCGAGTATTTTGCCAGCAATGTTATTTTTCCCACTGAACTTGTTCTTGTCATGTCGAGCGAAGTAGCCTGCCAAGCCGTAGCTTTATGCGAAGGTCTGGAGACATCTCTGATTGATCGAACGGCGGCGAAATGAAATAAGAGATTCCTCCACTTCGGTCGGAATGACAGAAATGACATGTTGAAGTTAGACGATGCGCGTTCACCACGACCAACTCGAAGTTCGCACCAACGGAAAGGGACTGTACGAAATCACCGATGAAGTTCAGGCGAAGATCGACAGGTGCGGCGTCCGAAATGGGACAGTGACTGTTTTTGTCCAGCACACCAGTTGCAGCATCGTCATCATGGAGAATGCCGATCCAACTGCGCGAGCGACTTGGAAGAATTCTTCGATCGACTAGTGCCTGAGGACGCCGATTACTTTCACACACGGTTCCGAGGGCAGCGATGACATGCCATCGCACATCCGCATGGTCCTGACGCGCACCAGCGAGACAGTTCCGATTGCCGAACGGAAAAATGCAGCTTGGAACGTGGCAAGGCCTTTTCCTCTTCGAACATCGGCGAGCGCCTCACCGGCGAAAAATATTCATTACGATTATCGGCGAATAGTGTGCGGCGGAAGGCAAAACTCAAGTCAAGCTGAACGTCACGTCAACCTCACCAACAAGCCTCCAACACGCAGTTCGTAGAGATCCAGATTAGAGCTGACTTCGTTCTCCCACTGCATATCCCGCGCCAGGCTCCAGGTCACCACAACGCTATACGCTTATGGTTGAACGATCCTCTCGGCCAAGCAAGGTGTTGAGGGAGATCACTCCGTAGCCGGATTGTCCGACGCGAGCCGGAGAGAGAAAGCGGACGGTAATCAACTCCTGCGGCAGCGGTGCCGCTGACCTTGAAGTTTACATCCGTCCCGCCGAGCATTAGTGCAGGTCATGTCAGACGAATGAACGAGTGTTCTCTCGGAGGATATTTCCGGCGCTATGGATGTTGATAACCGGAAATTCCACCATCAGGACCTGTTGAACTGGCCGTGGCCGCGGCGCGTAGCAGGCGACCGCTTGAGCAGGCGTCGCCTTGTCTCGATCAGCCTATTCGCGATAATTTTCTTGCCACGCCAAAGCACTGCATAGGCGGTGAGCTGGTTCTCAAAAACGGCATTTCTCGAATGATTGTACCTGGAGCAAACCAAACAGAACAAGACGGGGAGCAAAGATATCTCACTCTAAATTTCGACACCAAAGATTGTTACAAAAGGCAACAAAGGAAACAAAGATTCTGTTCTATCCAGTCTGAAAACTTTCGTTATCTTCGTTTCCCTCTGTTATAGAATCCTTTTTCTTTTGCTTTCTTAGCTTCTGTTTAAAAGATCCATTTCGGCGCGAGGTTACGCAGGAAGATGCAGAGGTCGCCGTGCTCTGGAGGCAATCACGTTGCGCATCACAAGGGAAATCGTTGCGGCGAATGCCAGGAGCCTCTCCGGTGCGTCTTCACGACGACCGAAGAGGCTCTCGTTCCGATGTGTCGCTCACCTGATCAGCTCCTCAGTGTCGGCGATGGTTTGGTATTTGGTGTATTGGCTGGAAGGCGAGATAATTAAACTCTAACCCGGGATCGCCGGAACCCGCCGCCGTCGCAAAGGTGCTTCGCTTTGCGGCTGGAGTAAACTCATAGATAACGCTTGGGACCTCATCAGGAATGCCTAAATCCACCACAAAAAGATTGCCTCGGTAGTCAAAGGCCAAACTTGCAGGCGCATACATCCCGGAGGCGAAGATGGTTCGCACTCCGTTAGGAGTAATTTTATAGACGTTGCCGCTCATGATGTCACCAAAGCTCCCCGACACAAACAGGTTGCCCGCACTGTCGCAGGCCAGGTGCATTTGGCCAGAGAAGCCGGAAGCAAAGGTGGTCCGTGTTCCGTCCGGTTTGTATCGATAGATGTTGCCGTTGTAGGTCGTCTCCCCGACAAAGAGATTGCCCGCCCCGTCAAAGGCGAGCCCTTGAGGCCGATTCAATCCCGAGGCAAAGGTGCTTCGCGTCCCGCTCGGCTTGTATTCGTAGATGCTGCCCCTGCCGTAATCCGCCACAAACAGATTACCCGCGGCGTCAAAGGCCAAGTCCGTTGGCAAACCCGACAGCGTGGCGAAAGTGCTTCGCGTTCCCGTCGGGACTAAATTTGTAGATGAAGCTGATGACAGGGTCGTCGCTGACAACATCCGCCACAAACAGATTGCCTGCACTGTCCATGGCCAGACCTCGAGGGGCACTTCAACCCCTCGGCGAAGGTGCTTCGCAGTCCGTCCCAGCTAAATCTCAAGACCTTGCCACCGCTGTCATCCCGGGCCGAGACATACAGATCCTGAGCCGTCGGCGCTGTGGCATGTCAGAATGACTGCTCCTAACGATGCTGCCCTGCCGAATAAATGACAGGCTATACCAAGAGCAGTGTTAAACCTTGTTTTCGTTAGCTTATTTTTCATAATTCTCTACTTTCATTTGTTTTGGCCTTCCGTGACTTCTCGTTATTGAGAACTCATTTCTGGCCTTTACCCTTTCCTTCGGAAAATTTTGGCCGACGTGGCAAAAAACTTACTGGCGACCGCGGACCCGCCTTCGCGGCACTTCGGCGTGGCTGCCGTGGATGTTACGGATCGCTTTGAACAGAAGGAGAGGAAGCGAACCAGCTAGTAGTTTCAGACACGAATTTCACTAATTCACACCAATTGACTCCGAAAGCTTTCGCGAGTTGATCAGCCTATCCATGATAATTCGCCTGCCGCGCCGGAGGTCGCCGCGGCGACCGTGGGCGGGTGCAATTCGTGTCTTCACCCGCCTTCGCCTTAAGCTACAGCGTGGCGGGAGGCTCGCGCCCTACCACTCTTTCTGAATCATGGCTTGATCCATGTGATCCGTGGTTCAATTGTCTTTCGGCGCTAGCGAGGCGACCCGCCTTTGCTGTAGCCACGGCCCTGTGGACCGTTCCTATTTCGGTGTGACATGCAATGCCATGCCCGAAACCGGCCATAGGCCGGTGGCTACAACACCCGCGTAGCTATTGTTTCTCTTTTGGAGCAAGGGAAGTAACGATTTTCTCGAAGCGCGGATCGCCGCGGAACGGGTCCCAGAACGGGCAGCAGTTTCAAGGCGCCGTAGCTCAGCATTTGCGATGCGGTGGGAGCACGCAGTCCAGCTTCCAGTTGCTGCAAGGCGAGCTCCTTGTCGCCCGCCCACGCCGCCGTGATGGCGAAATATTGAAGGACGCAGCTGCCGTTGATGACATCTTTTTCCAGCGGCGTGAGCGCGATCGCCCGACGGCCTTCTTCCAAGGCCAGGTCTTTCCGCCCAAGAGCAGCGTCGATTAAGCCGAGGACGCAGAGCGCCGGGCCGTAACCCGGCTGCGCCTGCACGATCTTCTCCTGCTGGGCGCGAGCCGCTTCAAACGCAGTGCGCGCTCTTGCCTCATCTTTGGTCATGCGCGCCAGCAGCCCTTCACCAAAGCTGTGGGTCAGACTAATCGGGGGTTCGCCCCAGCATGGATTGTCGCCCAGCGCGACGAGTGCTCGTTCAAACTAATCGAGACACGAATTTCACCAATGCGCACTAATTGGATCAGCTCTATTCGTGATAATTCGTGGAATTAGTGTCCAGCTTTCGTGTGATTCGTGTCTATGCCTCATGAAGTTGGTGATAATTCGTGTAATTCATGTCGAGCCCTTCGTGTAATTCACGTCTACGCCCGGACCACACCAATTAGATGACGCAACTCATCTTCGATGTCGCCGGGCATGGCGACCGTGTGGGCAATCTCCTCTCGCAACAACGTTTGGTAACGCTGACGAAACCGGTAAAACGCTTGTTTGACCGCGTTCTCCGTCATGTCGAACTCGCTGGCGATCTGAGCTTGAGAAGGCCGGTCGGGTTCGTTTGTGAGCATTTTCTTCATCTGATCAAAGAAGCGCAGATTGCCAGCACTGCGATACTCATCCCGCAGACCCCCCATCACTTGGTCCAGAACCGTAAAGGCCCAACGACGTTCGTAGATTTGGTCGGCGGTTAATCTGTCGCTCCGTTCAACATCGATGAGCTCATGCTCACGAATGTCGTCCAACGGAATTAAGCGTTGTCCTTTGCCGCGCTTGACTGCGAGCGCGCGGCGCGCTTCGTCGGCCAGAAAATTTTTGACGGACGTGAGCAGGTAAGAACGAAGTCGTCCCTTTTCCTTCCGCACACTGCTGAGATCTTTGCGCTCGAACAACAGAGCGAAGAAACCCTGGGTGAGATCCTCCGCGTCCTAGCCCCGGCACCTTGTCGCCGGACGAAGCTATAGATAGGCCGCCAATAGGTGCGACAAAGTTTTTCGAGCGCCCCTTGTGCCGCTGGCGATTCGCCCTGTGCCTCCAGCACCGCGCTCCAATGTGTTGTCGTAAACGCGGCCGGCCGCGTGCGCATTTCCGCCGCCAATCCCGCTCAGTGACGTCACCTCGTCATCAGCCGGCACGCTCGCAGTCCAACTAAAACGTCGCGCCACGATCAAGACTGCATTCGGTCAACGCACGGCGATTGAGGTCAATCGTCCCGCCATAAATGGCGTCCACCAGGCGCAATGATTTTTCGTTGGGCAAAAGCGATTGCTCCATCTGGTTCATGACGTAAGCGAACGCAATTTTGTTTTCCGGATCGGCAAAGGCGTGGCTGCCACCGGCGCCCGGATGTCCAAAGGAAGTTGCTGATGGACCCAACATTCTTCGCGCTGCATTTCGTGAATCTTTCATGAAGCCGGCTGAAAATGCTGTCGGTATTTGAAAAACGCGGTCCATGCCGTCTGCGAGCGTCGTGGTCATCCATGCGATAGTCTTTTCTGAAAAGAAAGTCTGGCCATCAAACTTTCCGCCGTTCGCGAGCATGGAATAAAATTTCGCAAGCGCCGACGCGCTCCCGATTCCGCCAAAGGAGACAATCGGGTGCGCGCGAATTGCAGGCTCATTCATCTTACTGATCACATGCAGGCCGTACGGTGACGTAAACGTTTTGCGCGCTAAAGTGCCGGGTGTAACAAGATCGGCATAAAAGTCCGAGCTGGACTGGCGGTTTTTCGGCTCGGCCCCGAAAGCTTTCGGTCTTCGCAGCGAACATGGTTGCCACGCGCGAATTTTCCTTTTTCGGAAGGCCGATCCAGAAATCGAGATTGAGCGGTCCCGAAAAATTTTCCTGCCAGTAATCCGACAGCGTCTTTCCAGCGATTCGGCGGACGAGTTCGTCGAGAAGAAATCCAAACGTGCGCGCGTGATAACCGTGCGCGGTCCCGGGTGGCCACAGCGGTTTTTGCGCCTCGAGCGCGCGAATCACTGCGTCGTAGTCGAGCACATCGACTCGCCGATCCAAAGCGCAAAGCCCGGCTTGATGCGAGAGCAACTGTGCGAGCGTGATTTCTTCTTTGCCTGCCTGAGCAAACTCGGGCCAGAACTCGGCGACGCGTTGGCTGATGTCGATCTTATGTTCTTGCAACGCATGCAAGACACACGCGCTGCCGATTCCCTTCGTCGCCGACCAGACCAGGACGAGCGTGTCAGCGGTCCACGATTTTTCACGATGCGCATCGCGAAACCCGCCGTAGAGATCAATGATCGGTTTGCCATTTTGCCAAACCGACACCGCCGCGCCTAGCTCGCCGAACTTTTCGAAATTTTCCTGAAACAGCGGCTTTCAATCGCTGAAGAAGCTGGCTGCTTTCCAGTTGCATCGGAGGAATGCTAGGGGACGCTACCCTGCGCCGTCCAGAATTGCTGTAGCCACCGCGCTGTGGGCGGTTCACACGTGCGTCGAAGTGCTAACGGCCCGGCCCTACAACAACAGCTCTTCCAATTCGTCAAGCCGACTTTCGAACAACCGCAACGTGCTCTCGATAGGCGCAGGTGTGGCCATGTCCACGCCTGCCGCTTTCAATGTCTCCAGTGGAAACTTGGAGCCGCCCGAGCGCAGAAAATCAAGATACGCATCCACGCTTCCCGATTCGCCGGAAAGCACGCGCTGCGAAAGCGCCACCGCGGCGGAGATTCCGGTCGCGTATTTGTAAACATAAAACGCGTGGTAGAAATGCGGAATACGCAGGCATTCCAGATCCAGCTCCGGATCGATCACGAAATTCTCAGCAAAATAGGTTTCGAGCAGCTTGTGATATTCCGATTTGAAAACATCGAGCGTCAGCGCGTCGCCGCTCTCCTCGATGGCGTGAATAATTTTTTCGAATTCGGCAAACATCGTTTGCCGGAAGAGCGTGCCGCGCAGGTCATCGATTTGCCTGTTGATGATGTAAGCGCGCATCTTCGGATCGTTTGTTGTCTCGAGCAGATGATGGGTGAGCAGTTCTTCGTTGAACGTCGATGCCACTTCGGCCAGAAAAATCGGATACTCGTAATCCTGAAACAGCTGCGCATTTTGCGAGAACCAGCTGTGCATGGAGTGGCCAGCCTCATGCGCGAGCGTGTAAACATCGGCGAAGACGTCCTCCTTGTAATTCATCAGGATGTAGGGTGGCGCGCCGTAACTTGCCGGATGAAAACGCGCCGCTGCGTTTGCCTTTGTTTTCGTAACGATCGCACCAGCGCCTCGAGCGCAACCCTTCGGCCAGCACATCGACATATTCCTTCCCCAGCGGAGCCAGCGCGGCCAAAACCATTTCGACCGCTTGATCAAAACGTGAAGCGCGTGTCGATTTCCGGTACCAGCGGCACGTACGTGTCGTAATGATGCAGTTCGCGCAATCCGAGAGCGCGGCGACGCAAATCAAAATAGCGAAAGAGCGGCGTCAAGTTCGCCCGGACCGATTTGATCAATCCGTCGTAAACGGAAACCGGAACATCGTCGGGAAACAGGGCCGCTTCGAGCGCCGATGAATAATGTCTTGCTCCTGCGCGAAACACATCGGCCTTGACCGAATAGGCGAGTGACGCAGCGAGCGTGTACTGATGGTCGCGAAATTCCGCGTAGAATTGATGGAAAGCGCGTTTGCGCAGCTCAGGATCGCGTTTGACCAAAAATGAGCTGAACGAACTTTGCGTCAGCGGTCTTTCGCGCCCGGTCTCATCGAGTCAGGACGCCGAACTTCATGTCCACATCGGTCAACTGCGAGAAGGTGTCGTCGTAACCGCTGAGCGCGACGCTGCCCAGCGCCAGAAGACGTTCCTCAGGCTCGGAAAGCACATGCGGCTTCATCCGCCGAATTTTGTGCAAGCTTGATTCGCCAATCTTTCAGCGCCGGATCGGCAATGAATTGTCGCAAACTTGTCGTCGTCGATCGCCAGGATTTCCGGAACAACAAACGCCGCCGTTTCGCCGATTTTTGTAAGTAGATTCTGAACCTGGCCGATCCGCGCGAGGTATTCGTTGTTCGTGCTGTCCTCCGCCAGTTGGAGCGAGGCGTAGTGATAGACGCGCTCCATCTTCACCTCGAGCGACTTCTCAAACTCGAGCACCGCGGCCAGCGTTTTCGCCGATTCCCCCACCCTGCCCTTCCACTGCTCAAGGTGCGGATAAGTCTCCTGTAACCACGCGAAGTCCTCCTGCCATTTGCTCACGTCAGCAAAAAGCTGCCTCAAGTCCCACTTGTCGGACTCGGGGATTTCTGAGCGAGTTGGAATGTCCACGGCAGACTCTCGCACAAAGTTCACGCACAACGGGCGCAAAGGACCACAACGGATGTTAATCGTCGTCTCTGTAGCGGCGGTCTATGACCGCCGTCCGCGCCCAGAGAGCGCCGCTACAGCAGGATGGCGCGCGATCAATTTGAGCGCGCGTTCGGTAAGTCGCGACCGGGCGGAATTTTGTGCCAGGGCGATGCACCGGACGGATGCGGCAAAGGAATTACGTCAAAGCGATGCCCGGCGCGTGCGACCCGGAATTTTCGGCCAATTACTTCCTCCAATCTTTCGCAGTCGATGAATTGCGTGATAGCCAGCCGTCCCACGGGAATGATGAGACGTGGCTGCAAGAATTTGAATCTCATCGTCCATCCACGACGAGCAGTTGCGAATCTCGTCCGGCGAAGGAACCCGATCAGTGCCGCTGGAATTTTTTCCGGGAAAACACCGGCAGACCGCCGCGAAATAAATTTTCGATCGAACGGCGGCCTCGTTCATTCCGCAGAATTCTTCGAACCACCGAAAAAGCGTTTTGCCAGCGGTGTGTGCAAAAGGTCTTTGCAAAGCCGGTTCCCGGGACCGGGCGCCTGGCCAATGACCATGACATCGCTCACGATTGCGCCGCCGGAGACCGGCGTCGATTTCATGCGCGGGCAGCGCCGGCAAAGAAGCAACGCCGTCACATGCTGATCGAGTCGAGTTTGGAAAGCTGTAGCCACGGCCCTATGGGCCGTTCGCACACGGCCGGACAGCGCGCAAGATCAGACGGGCCACAGCCCCGTGGCTACAGCGCTTCAGATATCAGGGTGATTGAAACATAGTTAACGCCGGAAGATTGAGAAGATCGACAAGAAGCAAACTCAGCACAATGCTGACAATGATGCAGGTGACGATCGGAAAATAAAACGCGGAATGTTCGCGCTCGATCCGAATGTCGCCGGGCAATCGGCCCAGCCATTTCGGCGCGAAGCCGCTCCACATCACCAACCCGACAAGCGTCGTGAGCACACCGATGATCACGACCAGTTTTCCCAGCTCACGCATCCTTCAAAAAGTTGCGCGAATTGAGTGGAGGCACAAGCTTGAGAGCAAATGCCCGTACAGTTTCGAGATTACTACGAGACACTCGGTGTTCCGAAAACCGCGACCGAAGAGGAAATTCGCAGCGCATTTCGCAAGCTGGCGCGCAAATATCATCCCGATGTGGCCAAGGACAAAAAGGCCTCCGAAGAAAAATTTAAAGAGATCAACGAAGCCTACGAGGTGCTGGGCGATCCGGAAAAACGCAAGAAATACGATCAGCTCGGCGCGGATTGGAATCGACCGGGCGGGTTCCAGCCGCCACCCGGCTGGCAGTGGGAAGGGCAGCAACCCGGCGGTGGGTTTCATCAATGGGGCGGAGATGGTGGCGGCGTCCAATTCGAATTTGGTGGAACTGGGTTCAGCGATTTCTTCGAAGCGTTTTTCGGCGGCGGCCGCGGCCGATCCGCCTTCGGCGGATTCGGCGGACGTCAAGCAACAGCGGAGCGCGGAGCAGATGTCGAAGCCGACATCATGGTCACGCTCGAAGAAGCGTTGCACGGATCCACCCGAACGGTCTCGTTGCGCCGAGCCGGCTCAAACAAAGTGGAAAATTACCAGGTAAAGATTCCGCGCGGCGTTCACGAAGGACAGCGAATTCGTTTGCGCGGCCAGGGTGAAGCTGGGCGTGCGTGGCGGAAAAAGCGGCGATCTTTTTCTTCGCGTGCGTCTGGCGCGACATCCCGGATTTCTCAGTCGAAGGCAGCGATTTGATTCATGAGGTGAAGATCGAGCCGTGGCGCGCCGTGTTGGGCAGCGAATTGGTCGTGCCAACTCTGGAAGGCAACGTGCGCCTGAAAATTCCGCCGGGCACCCAGGGTGGCCAGCGATTTCGCCTGCGCGAACGCGGTCTGCCCGGAGTCTCAGGCAAGCGCGGCGATCTCTATGTCGTTGTTCAGATCAGCATGCCGAAGAAACTGACCGAACGCGAACGCGAAATCTGGAGCGAGCTGGCAAAATTGCATGGCGGCTAACAGATTGTCATGTCGAGCGAAGTCGAGACATCTCATTGATATCTCTTTTCTGACTCGACGCGATTACGCATCAAGAATCAGAGATTCCTCGACTTCGCTCGGAATGACAGATCCATGAAAATTTCCCTCGGCACAGATCACGCCGGATTTCGTTACAAGGAAAAGGTGAAAGAACTGCTCACTTCGCTGGGGCACGAAGTGAAAGACTTCGGCACGTTCAGCGAAGAACCGGTGGACTATCCGCTTTTCATTCGTCCGGCAGCGGAAGCAGTGGCTCGCGGCGAATGCGAACGCGGCATTGTCTTCGGCGGCTCGGGCAACGGCGAAGCGATGGTCGCGAACAAGGTGCACGGCGTGCGTTGCGCGCTTTGCTGGAATGAAGAGTCGGCCAGGCTGTCGCGACAACATAACGACGCCAATGTTCTTTCCATCGGTCAGCGCATGATCTCCGAAGAGTTGGCGCTGAACATCGTGCGAATCTGGCTCGAAACACCTTTCGATGGCGGGCGGCACGAGAGACGCGTCGCCATGCTAAACGCGATGTGACCCAGTGGGGAAATCCGAAATTCGATCCGAAATCCGAAAAACTGAAAAAATCAAACAGAAGGCAATCGACCGAAACAGGAAGCCCTGCTGGTAAATCCCGATGTTTTCTGATTCCATCTTCGGTATTCGGACCTGTTTGGTATTCGGCTTCTGGTTCGAATTTTTTGCAGTTTAACTCAATCGATCCAAGCAAACTGCTAGCAAGAAAACCGCGCTCACAAACGCGTTGCTTTGAAAGAACGCGCGATTGATCCCGGCCAGATCGAGTTTCTCGATCTTGTGCTCGTAAAACAACGCCACCGCAATCAACGGCATCGACCAGTAATAAAGCGCGCCAAGTTTCGCAGAGAGACCGAAACACGATCAGCGCAGCGAACGTCAGAAGATGCAATAGCTGCGCCAGACGCAGGCTGCGCGCGATTCCGAGGTTCACCACCAGCGACCGAATTCCTTCGCGCCGATCGAAATCGTAATCCTGCGTCGCGTAGATCAGATCGAAGCCAGCGACCCAGCAAATAACGCCTGCCGCGAGAACAAGCGGTGCAAGATCGATCCGTCCGGTCTGCGCGATCCATGCGCCCACCGGTGCGATGGCCAGCGCCAGTCCGAGAAAAAAGTGCGTTGCGCTGGTAAACCGCTTGGTGACTGAGTAGAAAAAAACTCAGCGCCAGAGCAACAGGCGCGAGAATGAATGTCAGCCGATTGATTGCGGAAGCTGCGGCAACAAATCCGCCTGAGCTCAGAACCAGGAACATTTGGACTGCGCGCTTGGAGACCAGCAAGTGACGCGAAGCCGTTCGTGGGTTTCGCTGATCGAGCGACCAATCAACCAGCCGGTTGAAGAGCATGGCTGCCGTGCGCGCCGAAGACCATGCACGCGACCACCAAGAACAGAATGTCTCAACGACGGCCAGCCATTTGCGGCCACCACCAGTGCGCCAAGCGCAAACGGCAGTGCGAAGATCGTGTGCGAAAAACGAATCAACCGCAGAAATCGCGATACCGATCCGCCAGAGTCTGATTCCGTTGGACTCCCGATCCTTCCAGTTCACAACTTTCTTCGTGTCTATTCGTGTCCATTCGTGGTTAACTGTTTGGACTGTCGAGCAAACCGCGCAGCCGTTCGCTTGCCCCTGACAAAATTGGTGATCCGTGCGCGAAAAGCATTCGCTCGGCTTTATAAGCCAGAAGTTTTCGTAGTGACCGCCGCATTTGTTTTTGGTTCGAGCAATATTTCGCGGGCAGAAACGTAAAGCCATACGGTTCGAAATTAATCAGCGCGTCGCCGATGATGAACGTTCCGCCGTCTGGCGCGTAGTGCAGAGCAATTTCACCCTCACCTGCGCCTTCGATGCCGATTGCGCGCAACTCCTCAGAAATCTCGTCTCCATCGGTAACTCTTTTGAGTTCGCGCGCCGCCTTATTCGGGAATGCCTCGGCTCGTCCGAACAGCGGCGCTGAAAACTTCTCGGCGAATTTGGCAGACGCGCGATGATGATTCCCATTGGTCACAATGATTCCCGCAACACGGATTGGAACCAATCAATTCATCGAGCGCTTCGCATTTCAAGAGGAATCGGATCGATAAAATACGTTCCATCGGGAGTCCCGAGGCAAGTCGAGTATAGCTCCGCTTTGACAGCGGAATCATAATCGTGCCAAATCGCGATATTTGAAGCGATACGATCGAAATCAGATGCCGGTCGCACGGGTCTGCCCTTTATCCTTCTGGATTTACCGGGAAATGTTTGTTCTTGAGATGTTCTGGGACGCGCTTTGTTTGTTCCATCTCAATCTTTTCCGTTGCGGCATTCAGCGCGTCATAGGCTTCGCGGCTTTTGGGTGCGCGGCACATGTAAGCGGTCGCATGCCCCAGCGGGATGCGCGCTTCTGGCATGCCAACAAATTCGACGGCTTGTTGCGTCGCAATTGCCAAGTGCAACGCTTCCGGATCGGCGAGACCGATGTCTTCGCTGGCAAAAATTACGATGCGCCGCGCGATGAAACGAAAATCTTCGCCGGCATGCAGCATTTTCGCCAGCCAGTACATAGCGCCTTTCTCATCTGAAGCGCGCATGCTTTTGATGAACGCGCTGATAGTGTCGTAGTGCGCGTCGCCCGCGCGATCGTACACGACCGCTTTCTGCTGAATGCTTTCTTCGGCAACAGCGAACGTGAAGTGAATGACGTCCGAGTTGTAGCCGGGGGCGTTGACCCCGGCCTCGCATGGCTGCTTTTTCCTGCTCGAGCCGACCGGCCTCATCGCGGCCGGCTACAGCAGGCGGCGTAGTCAGCACACCAATCTCGAGCGCATTTAGGCATTTGCGCGCATCCCCGTCGCTAAGCTTCGCAAGATGACGGCGCGCGTCCTTGTCGAGCTTCACGTCGTAATTTCCAAGGCCGCGCTCCTTATCGGCGAGCGCGCGGTCGATCAATTCTTCGAGTTGCTCCACGCTGAGCGGTTCGAGTCGAAAAACCTGCGAGCGCGAAACGAGCGCGCTGTTCACGTAAAAGAACGGATTGTACGTGGTCGCGCCGATAAGGCGGAGATTTCCAGCTTCGACGTCGGGCAAAAGAATGTCCTGCTGCGCCTTGTTGAAATGGTGGATCTCATCGATGAACAGGATCGTCCTTTGCCCCGATGTTCGGAGGCGATTGGTCGCGGCAGCGATGACGCGGCGCATTTCGGCCACGTTACTTTCCACGCCGCTGATTCGAATGAATTTCGCATGCGTCATCTCCGCAATGACGCGGGCCAGCGTGGTCTTGCCGCTTCCCGGTGGTCCGGAAAAAATCACTGACGGCAAACGATCCGCTTCAATCGCTCGTCGCAGAAGTTTGCCGGGCCCAAGAATGTGTTCCTGGCCGACAAATTCCTCCAGCGAGCGCGGCCGCATGCGCGTGGCGAGTGGCGCAGCGCTATTTGCGGCTTCAACGTCTTCCTTTTCCTCGAATAGATCGTGCACGCGCAAAAATACGGCCTCGCGCTATCTCTGCATCTCATTTCCCGGAAGCAACGCCACGATCTGAAGCCTAAGCCCAAATCTTTATGACAGGTTTAACCGGTAACGCTCAACTCCCAACTCCGATAAATCGTGAGCGGGCCCAACGCTTCAATACGCGGTCATCCCGAACGAAGTGAGGGACCTCACGCTCGGGTCGTGGATCACAGAATGTACTACGCGTGATGTTCGCTTCGATTGGGTGGTCCTTCGCTGCGCTCAGGATGACGCCTTAGTTGGGGGTTTTTCTCGCTTTTAAGATCTCGGGGCGATTGACGCTCGCGATTGCGCCTTGCCTTGCAATGGCCGGATAAGCGAAAAGCGCGGTAGATGAAATTGCTTAGCGCACCGCGCCAGCCATTCGTTGGTCTGTCGCTGATGGCCGCGATAGGAATTATCGTGGCGGAACTCTTTCCGCTTCCATCTGTCGCCCTGACTGTAACCGCGATAATTCTCGCGGTCTGCGCTTTTACTTTGATCTGCTGGCCGAGGCTGCTCGCGACATACGCCATCGTTGGAGGCTGGCTTTTTCCTGCTGCACAATCTTGAGAACAGCAACACGGAAGGCCAGAGCTCGCCGATGAGCTTGGCAGCCGACCGCGAGTCGTCACAGCAATCGGCTGCATCATCAGCGAGCCTAAAATCGCGCCCAGCGGATTCGCGACGTTCCTGCTCAAGGCTTGCGTCAATTGAACTCGAAGGCAGAAAACAATCCGACACACGCGGTCTGGCAGGTGCGCTGGAAAGGCGCTCCGGAATTTGGCGACGAACTAAAGTTTTTTGGAACTGCCGAGCCGATACCGCCGCCGCGAAATCCCGGCGAATTCGATATGCGCTCTTATCTCGCGCGTCGCGACGTCCGTCGAATGCTCTTCGTTCGCTATCCGGAGGACGGCACGCTGATTCGACACGGCGGTGGCAACCCGATTCTGCGCGCCGCGCAGAAGTCGCGGGGATGGATGCAAAACGCGCTTTGTCGAGGGCTGGAGGACGCGCCCGAGGTGCAGAATTTTCTCAGCGGCATCGTCCTTGGCCTTAGGCACCAGACGCCGGAGGACATCGAAGAACCATTTCAACAAACAGGCACACTTCACCTTTTCGCTGTCGCTGGTCTGCACGTGGGAATTGTCGCCGCGCTTTTATGGATGCTGGCGACGGTGGCGCGGCTTTCGCGCAGGTCCGCAGCGGCGCTCATCATTCCCCTGCTTCTCTTTTACGCTGCAGTGACAGGACTGCACATTTCGAGCATCAGGGCCGCAGTGATGGCTTCGATTATGATTGGCGGTTTCTTTTTCGAGCGAAAAGCTTTTCTATTCAATAGCCTCGCGGCAGCGGCGTTCATTCTTCTCTGCTGGAATACCAACGAGCTTTTCTCCACAGGCTTTCAACTCTCCTTCGCGGTTGTGGGCGCTATCGTATTGTTTGCCGATCCGTTCTTCGGGTTTTTGCAGCGTTGGGTGGCAATCGATCCGTTCCTGCCGCGAAGCTTACTGCATGGTCCGCGTCGCTGGTTGCACTCTGGATATGAATGGCTTTGCCACGGAGCATCGGTATCGCTCGCGGCCTGGGCTGGCTCGCTGCCATTACTTCTGTGGTATTTCCATCTGGTTACACCGATTTCATTGCTCGCGAACCTCGTCGTTGTTCCCATCGCATTTTTCGTTCTCGCCATTGCGCTGCTTTCACTTCTTTCCACGCCGCTACTGCCGTGGCTTGCTGTGATTTTTAATAACGCCAACTGGGCGCTGGCCACGCTGGTTATCGGGACCGTCCATCTGTTCGCGCAAATTCCTGGCGGACATTTTTACGTCGGACATCCGCATTGGCCCGAGAAGGTGGTCGCCAAGATCACTATCCTGGATCTCGGCGCGGGAGCGGCCATTCACCTACACACAAAAAACACGGATTGGTTATTCGACTGCGGCAGTGAGCGTAGACTATCAACGTGTGGTCCGCGACTATTTACATTGGGCAGGCGTAAACCGGCTTTCGGGCTTACTCCTCACGCATGGCGATGCGCTTCACCTGGGCGGGACGGCGCAATTGCTGGACGATTTTCCTCGAGTGCGTGTGGTGGACAATCCGGCGCCGGATCGCTCAACTATCCACCGGCGATTGCAACGTCTGTTTCAACAACGTCGTATCAAAACGGACGCTCTGGCCGCGGGAGACAGTTTCTCTCTATCACGCGACGTCACGGCCAATGTTTTGTTTCCTCCGCGTAGCTTCAGCTCGCCGATGGCTGATGATCAGGCGTACGTTATCCACCTGTTGATCGGGCCAGCGGCATCGATGTTGTTTACGTCGGATAGTGGCATCAGAACCGAACAGGCATTGTTGGCCGGCCACTTGAATCTCCGCAGCGACATCATTGTCAAAGGGCAACATCACTTCGGAGAATCCGGCTCGGAAGCGTTTCTCGATGCTGCGCGCGCGCGCCTGATCATTGCCACTTCGCGCGATTTTCCCGATCACGAGCGAGTCAGCGACGCGTGGGCCGAGGAGCTGCAAAGACGAGGCATTAAACTTTTTCGTCAGGACCAAACCGGCGCGGTGATATTGCGTTTTCGTCGCGATCGTTGGGAAGCGCAAAGTTATCTCACCGGCGAAACTTTTCGCAGCGCCAACCAGTAAATCGGCGCGCCTTTTTGGCGAAAAGCGAGGCCAAACTTGCTCTGCGGAAGATCGACTTCAACGTCATCGATTGCAAAACCGGGAATTGATTCGGCGATCTCTTTAATCTTTCGAAAGTAATCGAGATGATCGGTCGCAATGTAAATGACCCCATTGTGCTCCAACGCGGCATGAACGGAGTTCAGGAAGTCTGGTGTTACGATTCGGCGCCGATGATGGCGCCGTTTTGGCCAAGGATCGGGAAACAAAAGATAGAATGTTTCCACTGATTCAGCGGGCAACAGATAACGCACCGCGTAGAAGCTCTCCATCTGCAAAAGCCGCACATTATCCAGACTGGCGGCTTTACGCGCAGTGCTGTGAACCCGACCAGACAATCGTTCGATCCCGAGAAAGTTTTTGTCCGGCAGGCGCTGCGCCAGCGCGCAAAGAAACGAACCGTCGCCGCAGCCAAGATCGACATGCAACGGCGCTTTGCGTCGGAAGATCTTTTCCAGATCGAGCCGATTCGTCAGCGACTCAGGCGACTGTGCGATCAGCCGAGAACAGACGTGCCTGCGGTGAGCTAAGCTACCCTCGCCCGCAGGCACGCTGAGGAGAAATCAAACCGCCGCTTTGCTACCAGAGGCGCCAAAGCCGAGAAACAACATCACGGCCGCGAGCACAACATGCAGGTAGGTAACTGCGGGATTGTTTGAAACCATCCACAAAGTGTTGCCGGTCCCAACGGTGAAACCCCAAATAGCAACAACTGCATAAATGATTCCGAAAATTTTGAACCATGCTGTAGATGCTCCCGCACCCGCCATGGCAGCAATCAGAAAAATGATTCCCGAACCGATGTGCACGATGTTGTGCGCGGCGTTGACATGAAAAATCTTGAACAACATCTGATCTGGAGCGACCCCGGGAACGAAACCAAGAATTCCGACCAGCAAGAAGACAATGCCGAAGAGAACCGCGGCTGATTTGATCATTCTATGTCTCCCTGCTTTGAGGTCGATCGGCTTATGACAGGCGCGCCTGTCGCTGGCAAGCAAAAAGAGTTTGAGTTATTCGACAACGCGCCGATCAGAACGGTGTCTAAGATCGACAGTATGAAGCGAACCTTTCTTCTCGCGCTCGGCTGCGCAACGCTTGCTCGCTGTCACCGTCGCGCGCAGCCATGCGCAAGATTCCTCTCCGACAGCAATAAGAACCGCGATTTTTGCTGGCGGTTGTTTTTGGTGCATTCAGCCGGCATTCGATAAGGCAAACGGCGTGATCAAGACCGTCGTAGGTTATTCTGGCGGAACAGAACCAAACCCCACATATCAGCTCGTCTCGTCGGAAAGGACAAACTATCGCGAATCAATCGAAATCACGTACGACCCGGCGAAAATTTCCTACGAGCAGCTGCTCGACATCTACTGGCGGCAAATCGATCCAACCCAGGCCGACGGGCAGTTTACCGATATCGGCCCGAGTTATCGCGCCGCGATTTTTTATGGCAACGCAGAGGAGAAGAAAATCGCGGAGACCTCAAGGGAAAAGCTCGCGCATTCAGGCAAATTCCATAAACCAATCGTCACGGAAATTTTGCCGGCGATGAAATTTTATCCAGCTGAAGTCTATCACCAAAAGTATTATCAGCAAAATCCGGAGCACTTCGAAGCGTTCGAAAAAGGATCAGGGAGAGTTTCGTTTAAGACGAAAACCTGGGGACAGTAGGATCATTCAACGTCCAACGCTCAACGCCGAACGCCCAACGTCCAATCAGACAGTTGAGTGTTGGGCGTTGAGCGTTGGGCGTTTCCTAGATAACCTGAACGCCTTCGCTCGCCGTGCGCTGGGCGTAGAGATCGCTGAGGCGCTTCGTCATTGGGCCGACGTTACCATCGCCGATCTGGCGGTTGTCGATCTTCGTCACGGCGGCTAATTCGCCCATGGTGCCTGTGCAAAAGATTTCGTCGGCGCCGTAAACATCGACCACTGACAGGTCGGTCTCGATGCAACGAATTTTTTCGGCAGCACAAATCTCGATCACCGTCGCGCGAGTAATTCCCTCCGGGCATGCCACGCACACGACTGGTCGCAAGATCGCCGCTTGCTCGCGATTTATCGGAGTTGCGCACAATGAAGATGTGCGTCGCGTTCGTTTCCGCGACAAAACCGCGCGTGTCGAGCATGAGCGCGTCGTCCGCGCCGGCGTTGTTCGCTTCGATCTTTGCCAGAATCGAATTCAACAGGTTCGCGTGATGAATTCGCGCATCGAAGAACCTCGGGCGGCGGGCGCCGGATTTTACTGGTGATCAAAGTCAGGCCTGTCTTCGCGTAAACGGGCGCCTTGTGTTCTGCGAGCACGATCAACGTCGGCCCGCCCTGATTCAGCCGGGGATCCATACCCGACGTGATTTTCTCACCGCGCGTGAGCGTGAGGCGAATATGCACGCCGTCGCGCATTTTGTTCGCGGCGAGCGTGCGTTTGATTTCCTCGATGATTTTTTCGCGCGGCGGAATTTCGGCGAACGACAGCGCGCGGGCTGAACGCTCCAGTCGGTCGAGATGTTCATGCAGCTTGAAAATCCGGCCGTTGTACAGACGCAACCCTTCCCACACCGCGTCACCACCCTGCACAGCCGAATCGAACGGGCTGATCCCGGCTTTGATCGCGATGCACCAACTGCTCCGTTGATGTTCACAATCAGATCGCGATTTCGGTCGTCGAATTTCTGAAGCATTTCAATTTGTCATTCCGAGCGCAGCAAGGAACGTCTCATCGGGTTAAGGGCCCAAGCGACACACAGGTACAAAGATGCTGGCAAAGGCCTCGTAAATCGCTTGTGAGATCCCTCGCCGTCTGCGCCGCTCGGCGATGACTCCGTTTTAATGCAGCCGCCATTCGTATAACCGCTCGTAGCAATCGCTGCATCTTTCGTAAATTTTGCGCGAAGCGTTCTGGCACTTCATCGTGTCTGGGCCGATACGGTTGAAACGATGTCGTCGTTGCCACCTCGCCATACCAATGCTTTGCCCAAACTCCATCGGTCTCGCGCAATCCCGGCGGCCAGGACAGCATCGACTCGCTAAATTCGACACCGACCTGCCTTGCAAAGCAGCCGCAGCATTCGTTCTGGATTTTCCAGCACGTCCTTCGCATCGAGAATGGGCGGTAGCGATTTCGTGCGCGCTCGCACAAAATCGAAAATCTCCGCTTGCTGCACGTAGCCGAGATCTTCCAGTGCCGGATCCTCCCGCTTCTTGATATAGGAGGCGATCACTTCGCGCGGATCGCGGATGAGAAAACAATTCGTCACCTCATCCAGCCATTGCCGATCTACCTCGGGCAGGAGATGATGCGTCATCTGCTTCTGAAAAAAGATGCGCTTGTCATTTGGGACCGGGCCAGTGAGTTGCGCCATGACTTTTCGCCAATCGATTTCACCGGTCGCGATCACTTCTTCTGCACCCGGATGCTGTTTGCCGGTCGCCTTCAAATAATAGGCGTAAAACGGCTCATCGACGACAAAGGTGTCGCTGTCGATTTCCCCAGGCGCGCATCATCGCCGTTGAGATATTTCGCGGGCCCGACCACATGGCGATGCGGACGATCTTCTCTTGCGGCATACGCAAATGAAATAAAACGCCCAACGTCCAACGTCGAACGCTTAACTGTTTGGATTGGGCATTGGGCGTTAAGCGTTGAACGTTCGGCGTTGAAAACGCTTACGAGGCGTTCCGTCTTCGCCAGGGTAGATCGGCTTCTCCGAAGACGATGCAAGCCGCCGAAGGCGCAGCGTTCAAACTACGTCTTGGCGAAAACGCCCAGCAGCGGGCGGCGTGACGGTGTCTTTGAGCGAAAATCGCTGACGAAACCGTTCTCAGTACGGATCTCAACGTGACCAGCCGCGCGCTTGGCACCATAGACTAACACCGAGCCGACTGGCGCCTGGTAGGGATCGGACACAGGAAGTTTCTTGAACCCGTAATTGTTCACGAGCTCTTGACCGGCTTGTTTCGCCAGAGGTGTTTGCGGCCGGGATTTCACCACGCCCGCAGCAACGAGCGCTTCCTTGACAAAATGCCAGCACTTCGAAAGCGAGTGCGCTGCGGGCGCGTTCCTCGGCAATGGTCGCAGCGCGGCGCAGTTTTGGATCGATCTTCGAATCCCCGGCAAACGGTTGCACAATTTTCTTTGGATAATATTTGTCCACGACGTCGACCGACTGCTTTTTGCCGGAAGCATCAGTGTAAACAAACTTGCGGCTTCGGCGCCGAGAACCCAAACGCCGATGCCGGCCGGAACAAAACGTCGCGCATCCCAAAATGGTGAAGGTAAGAGTGAGAAGTTTTCGCATAAAGAGCGCGTCCTATCCAGCAGATCGGCCCAGCCCGCAACTTATTTTTTTCAGAGAAACGTAAAATTTTCCATTTGACATCTTTCGAATGCCCGAAAGCCCTCCGCGGCTCTTACAGTGACGAGACCAACTCCAGCATTCGCCGACGCATTTTTGCGTCGGGAAGTCGGCCTAGCCCGGCGGCCATGTTATCTTCCATGTGCTGCGGTTTGCTTGTTGCAGGTATCACGCAAGTGACTGCCGGATGGGCCACAATCCATTTCAGAAAGAACTGGGCCCACGATCGGCAATCGATTTCGGCAGCCCAAGGCGGCAGCGGCTTTGCAGCAACCCGCCCAAACAAACCGCCGCCACCAAACGGGCGATTAATGATGACCGCCATGCGAAGCTCTTGAGCCAGCGGCAGGATACGTTGTGCGGCTTGGGGCTCCATGAGCGAGTAATTGATCTGGACAAAATCGGGTTTCTCACTGCGCATGGTTCTTTCGACGTCGTAAAAGCCGCGCGCCTGTGAATGGGTGATGCCTGTGTAGCGAATGCGGCCGTCGGTTTTCCACTCGCGAAGTGAAGACATCTGCGTTTCCACATCGGACAGATTGTGGACCTGCATGAGGTCAATCTTCCGACAGCGAACCATGGAACGCTGCATCATCGCGATCCCGGCTTCTTTGCCTTTTGTCCAGACCTTGGTGGCGATAAAGAGCGAATCGAGCAAATGCAATTGGGCGGCCAGCTCGCCCACTACGCCCTCGGCGCGGCCGTACATGGGCGAGGAATCAACCACGCGCCCGCCGCGCTTAACCAACAGCGAGAGCACTTCTCCCAGTTGCGGTCCGTTCGCTGGCGTAAGATCGACGTCAAACACGCTCCATGTTCCCAGGCCGATCACCGGCAACTTTTCGCCGGAGGATGGAATAGTGCGTGTAATCATCATGGATGATTGGCTCGCGGCCTGGGCACTGATTGGCAAGAGTAATCCGGCGGTCGTTCCGCCGATCAGTTTCACAGCTTCGCGTCTTTTCATTTTCGATCAGAGATTCCTAGACTTCGCTCGGAATGACAAGAAAAGTTAGCGGACTATATGAAAAGGTACGCGCCGTCAGTTCATCAAACTCTCTGCCGCCACCGGCGGCGCGCTTGCCTTCGGAACGAGATCGACCACGCTGTTCGCAGAGAAATCCGTGAAACCTCTTCGCATTCTCATTCTTGGCGGCACAGGGTTCACTGGACCATACCAGGTTCGGTACGCGCTTAGTCGCGGACACAAGGTCACGACGTTCAACCGCGGCAAAACGCATCCAGGCGAATTGCCCAATGAAGTCGAGCAATTAATTGGCGATCGAAATGGCAAGCTCGACGCGCTGAAAAATCGACAATGGGACGTCGCTATCGACAACCCGACAACCCTTCCAGCGTGGGTGCGTGACGCGGCGCAGATTCTCAAAGGCAACGTCGAGCGCTACGTCTTCATCTCGACGATTTCTGTTTACGGCGAAGTAAAGACTGGTCCGGACGAGACCGCGGCGACAGAAAAATACGAAGGCGCCGATCCGTACAAGGAGACGCTCGAGGCGATGAAGGCAGGCGGTTACAAAACCTACGGTCCGCTCAAAGCGCTTTCCGAACGAGAAGCCGAGAAATGGTTTCCCGGAAAAACGTTGATCATTCGCCCGGGGCTCATCGTCGGGCCGCGCGACGAGACCGATCGCTTCACGTATTGGCCCGTGCGGATCGATCGTGGCGGTGAAGTTCTCGCACCCGGTTCGCCTGCGACCCTGTACAATTCATCGATGCGCGTGATCTTGCTGAATGGACGATCCGCATGGTCGAAAACCGTGAAACCGGGATTTACAACGCAACCGGTCCAGCCAAACCGTCAGGCATCGGCGCAATGCTTGGTGGAATCAAAAGCGCATTGAAGTCCGACGCAAAGTTCACCTGGGTGAGCGAAGACTTTCTGACCGAGCAAAAGGTTCAGCCGTGGTCCGACATGCCAGTGTGGACCGGGAAAGATAGCGGGCTCGCTCGGGCAAAAATCGATCGCGCGTTGAGCAAGGGTCTGACCTTTCGACCACTCGTCGAAACTGCGCGCGATACGCTCGCGTGGTTCAAATCGTTGCCGCAAGATCGACAATCGCATTTGAAAGCCGGTCTTACGCCCGAACGCGAAACAGAAGTGCTTGCCGCGTGGAAGAAGAAATTGTAGCCGCGTCGCTCTGCGACGCGTGCGCGCGGCCCACAGGGCCGCGGCTACAGCATGAAAAAACTCTTCTCCAAAATCGTTGACGTAAAGCCGAACGAAGTTCGTGCCCTGTGGCTGGGGTTCATTTTCTTTTTTGTCGTCCTGGCGGGGTATTATGTGATCCGGCCAATTCGCGATAACATCGGCGCGACGCAGTTCGAAAACCTTTGGTGGATGTTCACCGTTGTTCTCGTCTCGATGATCTTCGCGAACGCGATCTTCTCCGCCGTCGTCTCGCGGATGTCGCGGCGTCGATTTATTCCGATCGCCTACCGGTTTTTCATCCTGAACCTAATCATCTTCTTCGTGCTGATGCAGTATATGCCTCCGGGAAAGCAACCGTGGGTCGATGGATGCTTCTTTGTTTGGGTCAGCGTGTTCAATCTTTTCGCGACCGCCGTCTTTTGGGGATTCATGACCGACCTGTTCACGACTGAGCAGGGCAAACGGCTTTTCGGTTTTATCGCGGTGGGCGGTTCGTTAGGCGGCATATTAGGACCAATCATCACGACGTCGCTCATTCGCCATGTCAGCACCGGCGTGTTGCTGTTAATCTGCGCAGGCATGCTCGAGATTGCCGCGCAAAGCGTACGCTTCTTTCCCGCTGAATTTCGACGGCACGATCCAAGATTGGGCGAAGACGCGGCTGCCGCGGAGAAGCCGATCGGTGGCAAATTTTGGGATGGCGTGACGCACATTTGCAAATCGCCTTATCTTTTCGGCCTATTTCTGTTCATTCTGCTCTATACGCTCACATCGACGTGGGCGTATTTTCAACAATCTGAACTGACCAAGGTCGGTTTTGCCGATCGCGCCGCCCGCACCGCGTTTTTCGCCAAACTCGACCTGTCGGTGAACACGCTCACGCTTCTGCTTCAGGTTTTTGTCACGGGCCGGCTGATGAAGTTCCTCGGCGTTACGGTGACGCTACTATTCATGCCGGTGCTGAGCCTGTTTGGTTTCGCCGCGATGGGGCTCATGCCGGTGCTCGCTGTGTTGGCCGTATTTCAAGTTGCGCGTCGCGCAAGCACTTTCGCGTTTATGCGGCCAGCCCGTGAGGTGTTGTTCACGGTTCTGCGGCGCGAAGACAAATACAAAGCGAAGAGTTTCATCGATACATTTGGTTATCGCTGTGGCGATCAATTCGGGCGCATGGTCCTATGGCGGGATGCAGGCACTCGGTCTTGGCTTGAGTTCACGATCAGTTACGTTGCTGTACCGGTAGTCGGCTTGTTGGTGCGTGCTTGGCGTTTGGCTTGGGCGCAAACAGCGCGCTTTAGCGGACGCACAAGCAAAGCGGGATCAGGCCGCACCGCTCGGCGACATTGCCGCGCCGGAGCCGGCGTGAAGTTGCGCTCGCGCGATCTCCCGGCGCGAAGACGTAAATCGGCAACAAATCAAAATCTAAAGGAGGCAAAACAATGGCAACACGAACTGGATCGGCTGTTTGGGAAGGCACACTGAAAGAAGGCAAGGGAACCATGAAACTCGGGAGCGGCGCATTCGAAGGGCCGTATTCATTCTCATCGCGATTCGAGGAAGGAAAAGGCACGAATCCGGAAGAATTGATCGGCGCGGCAGAGGCTGGCTGCTTACTCAATGGCGCTGTCGTGCAAATCTGGAAAAGGCAGGTCATCCCGCCAAAGCGAATCAGCACGACCGCGACCGTGAAACTCGAAATGGTCGGCGGCGGCTCCAAAGATCACGACGATCGATTTGAAAACCGAAGCTGACGTTCCCGGAATCGACGAAGCGAAATTTCAGGAGCAAGCCGAGCTGACAAAAAAGACTTGTCCGGTCTCGGTCGCTCTCGCCGGCACCCAGATCAATCTCGAAGCAAATTTGCTTTAGCGGCAAGGCCGCGCTCCTATTTCGCCAGCTCGTAGAGATACTCGACGAACGACATCACCGCGCCGTCGAAGCCCTGGATCTTCGGGTTCGCCGATTCGATCACGTAATATTCATCCGGCGCATGCGCGCCGCTGCCGTGACCGAGTCCGAAATGGCCGGCCGGAAGCTTCAGCGGTTCGCCGGTGAAAACGTAACCGGGATACGAACCGGCGTTGCGCGGCCAGAGCAGCGGATCGATCCCGAATTCTTCGTAAGTCGCGACCTGCGCTTTGATCAGCGCAGAATCGGCCGACGTGCTCGTCGGATCGTAACCGCCGGTCATGTTCACTTCGATGTCGCCGAAGCCGTGCTTCGCCAGATGCGCTTTCAACGCCGCGAGCGCGTCGGCCGCTTTCATGTCCGGCACAAGACGCATGTCGATCTTCGCGACGGCGCGATGCGGCAAAATCGTTTTGCCGCCGGGGCCGGTGTAACCGCCGACCAAACCTTCAATGTTGACCGTCGGCTGCGATTCGAGTCGTTCGTTCGCCTGCTCCCACGGCAGATCATTGATCCAATGCTGCACGCGAATATATTTCTTCGCCTGCGCTTCGCTCCGCACTCTTCGACAGCGCTGGCGATCATCGCTTTCTCCTCCGCGCTCAGTGGCCGCGGCTTCGGATAATTGTCGATCGTGATTTCGTTGCCGTCCGTCGGAAACCAGCGTGTTCAGCGCTTTGACCAAATGCCACGCCGGGCTGTCGACCATCGCCTTGAGCGAAGAGTGAATGTCTTTGCCGGGGCCGCGTCCCCATTTTTCGCCGCTCGACACCAGCTCGAGTTCGATCACGCCTTTGGACCCGAGGCTCACCGTGACAACTCCGTCCAAATCCTGGGACGCCGAGGGCATGAAAACGCCGACGCATTTCTTCAGTGCCGCCAGCACTTCCGGTCGCCTGAACGAGTTGCGGGAATGTGCGGTGAACCGATTTCCTCTTCGCCTTCCGCCACCATCACCAGGTTCACCGGCATCTTCTTGCCCGCGCCGCGAATCGCGTGCAGCGCCGCGAGGAACGCGGCTTCCGGTCCCTTCTGATTCACCGCGCCGCGGCCGACGATCACTTTGCCCAGCGGCGGTTTGTCCACGAGTCGCGCTTCAGTCGGCGACGACGTCCATTCCGCGGGATCGAACTGTTTCACGTCGTACATGAAATAAAGTCCGACCGTTTTCGGCGCGCCGGCATCGAGCGTCGCAAACACGCCCGGCTTCCCATCCGTGTTGATCACGTCGCCTGCTGAAATCCCGCGTCGCGCGCGAGCTTCGCCATGTACTCGGCGCCTTCGGGATATCCGCGGTTCTCGGCCGCGATCGACACCTGCCCGATCCAATCCTGCAACCGCTTCACCGCCTCATCGTGGCGCTTGGTGATTTCGGCTTTGATGTCGGCGTGATCGTCGGTCGCTGCGACACAGTAATACGTCGCGAACGGCGAGCGCTGTCGAGTGATATGAGGAGTTTTGTTATTCATGGTTATAATGGCGAGGCTTTCCTGTTTTGGAGTTGAGACGGTCGTGATCCGCCCACTGAATTTCTTGACAAGATCATCGAGCTTGGCCACGTAATAATCGACGTTTTCGTCGCGGTTTTCGGGATCGAATTCGCTGGCCAGTTTGGCCGCTTCGTAGGCCGGGACCTTTTTGGGCGTGGCCTTAATATAGTAGCTGACCTGGTCGCCCGGTTTGTAGTTGCCCGAGCCGCTGGCCAGGGCGAGCTCGTAGGCCGCGGCCCGGTTCCGCGCGGAGCCGGCGATCTTGGCTCGATATTTTTCCAGTGAATCCTGGAGCGTGTCGGTCTTCATTAACATGTCGATCTTCCATTCGCGATTCCGGATTTTTCGTTCGAATTCATTTCGTAGATCGCCAATCTGCTTCCGGTTTTCCCTGCATGATGAGCTTGATCATCTCTTCGAGAAACACGCGCTGGAATTTCTCGAGTCCGCGTGATTTGAGCGCGCCGCCTTTGATGATGACGTCGCCATCTTTTGTCAGCAGCGCGTAATTCTTCGCCTTGTAGCTGAACATCGCCTCGAACTGCTCGTCGAACTCGACGTCGATTCCGGTCGGCAATTCCCTGGCCAGGCCTTCGCGCAGTCGCTCGATCGTTGGCAGTCGGCAGTCGTTGCCGGTGCATCTTTCTGAAGCATGCGGCCGGAAGCCGATGCCACTTCTTCAGGGTGGCACAAAATAAATTCCGTCGGTGTCGACCTCGATCACTTGCGCGCCGTGATGCATTCAGCCAATCGATCATCTTCTTCAGCAAATCGCGCCCGATCTGGGTGACGCGCGCAGCTGCATCGAAATCAGCGAAATGTCCCTGAGCGAAATCCGA
This sequence comes from uncultured Gammaproteobacteria bacterium, assembly GCA_963789365.1. Classification (GTDB taxonomy): domain Bacteria; phylum Pseudomonadota; class Gammaproteobacteria; order Steroidobacterales; family Steroidobacteraceae; genus FEN-1191. The sequence goes on along the minus strand of CAWBKJ010000004.1, from coordinate 59,761 downwards.
GATAACCGTAGAAGCTGTTGATCAGAATCTTGAACGTGTTTTGAAGCGCCTGGAGATGATGCTGTTTGGCGGGATCTTGTTCCGCCCGCATTTTCGCCTTCGCTTCGAGTCGAAATTTGCGCAGGTCAGTAAGCAAATGCCGGAAAATTTGGAGCTGATCGGTCGCCGGAAAGCAATCGAACTGGAGCATGATCGACGGATAAAGCGAAGCGACGTCGCAATGCCAGACGTTGCGCGCCACGCCGGTGAAGAAGATGTCGGTGTAGCCGCCTTCGAACGCGTGCGGCATCGGCAGCTCGGGAATGGAATGGCGTTGCCGAAAATATTCGCGCAGAAACAGCGCGTTGATGCGCGTGGCGTTGCCGCGCACGATCACGTCCTGGTAATTGTAGGGAAAAATCTGCGCCTGGATGAAGTAACTCGGGCTCAGCAAGTCTGATATCGCGCTTGTTTCGCGAACGCCGCAGAGCGCGCGTTGCCGGAACGTTTCGGAATTTTCGAGATACGCGCGCTCCAGTTCCTTGCCGGTAAGCCCTGAGATTTGTTCGTTGTCGCAGAATCCGAAATGCCGCGCGACATCCGATCCGCTCGAAGCCCGCAAGGTTCGCATTCCGACGTCATAGAATTGCGCGAGCAGAAACGTGTCGACGAAATGCCGGCCATCGATTGTGAACTTCGGATAATCGATCGTCTTCTCCGCGATTTGGAGTCGCGATGGCCGCGAGCGGAGAAATCCGCCGCTGCGTCCCCAATCGAGTTTGGTTTTCAGCTTCTTCGCGCGCGCGACGAGATAAGGCAGATCAACCCGAAACAAATCATGACCTTCGATCACATCCGGATCGCGTTCCTTGATTAGCGCGGTCAAGTCGCTTGATCGCATTTCTGCTCCGATTCCTCAACGTTCTTTGGATCGACAACGATCAATTCTTCCCAGCCGGTGTTGTCCGAAAGCGCGATGCTCATGATGTGATCGTCATCGCCTTCGGCAACCGACGAGCACTTCGAGCTGCATTCGTTTCAATTCTTCAAACGGCAAATCTTTGAAACAGCGTGCGGCCGGTCGCGGTGAGGTAATGCTGCACCGGATCGGTGAACGCGAAGAAGTCGCGCCCGGCATTCTTCAATCCGTTACGCAACGCGATCAGTTCCTTCCAACTATCGACCGTGATCAGCCAGCCATACTTCAGATCGCCGCGAAGTTTCTCGGCTTCGATGCCAAGATCGACAACGTCGCTGTCGGCCCAGACAAACGGATGGAACGGCTCGACGTCGGCGATTGTCGATCCATCTTTTTCCCGGCGATAAACTTGCACCGTGCCGGTTTCGCCCAGCTCGATGGCAACGATGCGCGGGGTCGGATCAGCGCCGAAGAGCAGCGTGTTTTTCTCGAATTCCATGAAGTCATCCACAGATTGCGCAGATTTTCGCAGATTCAAAGTCGAGTCCGGAAACTAATCCTCTGCAGCGCTCCACCGGTCGCGATCCTTACCGCGATCGACGCGAAGCGCCGGTCAGGGTCATGAATAATCTGCGGAAATCTCGTATCTGTGATCATAACTAGACATGAAGATTTTCCTGCCTAGTCATGTCTCGTCTCGGTCGTTGTCTGCGTCTTCGGCCTTGGCGAACAAACCCCGCAATCATTGGCCGATGCGGAATTGCCGTCGCTGCTGTCGATTTACAAAGACATTCACACGCATCCCGAGCTCTCCGGGCACGAGGAAGCGTTCGTCTGCGATCGTGGCGAAGGAACTGCGCGCGGCCGGTTGCGAAGTCACCGAGAACTTCGGCAAATACGACAAGCCGAATCTGAAATGCTACGGCGTGGTCGGCGTGATGAAGAACGGCGACGGCCCGACCGTGCTGGTCCGCAGCGACATGGACGCGTTGCCGGTGCACGAAGAAACCGGCTTGCCCTACGCGAGCACAGTCACGACCAAAAACGACGACGGCAAAGAAGTATCCAGTCATGCACGCCTGCGGACACGACGTTCACATGTCGGCGTTCATCGGCACGGCGCGCGCGCTTGGAAAGCTGAAGGATCAATGGCATGGCACAATCATTTTCGTCGGCCAACCGGCAGAGGAAGCGATCGGCGGCGCGCGTGCGATGCTGAAGGACGGACTCTACACGCGTTTGGCCAAAGCCGATTACGCGCTCGGCTTTGCACGACGACGCCGAGATGCAGACCGGCAAGATCGGAGTCACCGACGGCTACACTTACGCGAACGTCGATTCAGTAGACGTCACGGTGCACGGAATGGGCGGACACGGCGCGTATCCGCACAAGACAAAGGACCCAATTGTGCTTTCGGCGGAGATCATCAATGCCTGGCAAACGATCGCCTCGCGCGAAAACAACCCGCTCGATCCGATCGTGGTCACGGTGGGTTCAATTCACGGCGGCACCAAGCACAACATCATTCCCGACGAAGTGAAGATGCAGTTAACGGTGCGCACCTATAAACAGGAAGTGCGCGAACGCGTGCTGGCCGCCATCGACGCAGATCGCCAAAGGATTGCGCAACCGCCGTCGGTCTTCCGCCAGACAATCGCCCGAGGTCCATGTGCTTCAGGCGGAATTCGACCCTGCGACCTACAACAATCCGGATCTGACCAAACGCGTGGCCGCGGCGCTGAAAACGGCGCTAGGCGACGACAATGTCGTGACGAAAGATCCGACCATGGGCGGCGAAGATTTTTCCGAATACAGTTTGCCGGATCACTCGATCCCGGCGCTCCATGTTCACAGTCGGCGCAGTCGATCCGGCAAAAGTCGCCGAGTCGAAGAAAACCGGCGTCATCGCTGCCGAGTCTGCATTCCAGCAAGTTCGCGCCCGTTCCCGAGCCGACGATTCGCACCGGCATTGTCGGAATGACCACAGCAGTGCTGGAGTTGATGAAGAAGTAACACAGGCTTCCTAGCCTTTCTTCTCTTGCGAGCATCCTTCCCCAGAAACCATCGCCCCAGCCGCCTAGAGCAGCGACTCGTTAGGCTATTTTTGGATATTCGAATGTACAATGTTGAGACGCGACCCCATTTACTTCCCATTTACTTCCCCAGGCATAGAGATTGTTAGCAATGATTTCTCAGTATTTCACGCTGATCGGATTGTGCCTGTTTTGCTCTCCACACAGCAATGACAAAGTGATATGAACGTGCGCGGAGCTCAGGCAGTGTGAAACAATTCTCCTGATGGAAAACGCTGATTTTGCGGGGCGCGTCGCCGTCGTCACAGGCGCGTGGCGCGGCCTTGGACGGGCTGCTGCAGCGCGCCTGCACGAGCGTGGTGCCTCGGTCGCAGTGAACGTCCGCAACCGCGAGCGCGCCGAGGCGATGGCGAAGAAAATCGGCGAGCGCGCCTTCGCCGTGCCGGGCGATGTCGCGGCGGACGGCGTCCCCAACGAGATCGCGCGCCGCACGCTCGAGCGCTTCGGACGAATCGACATCCTGGTCAATAACGCCGCGCTTCCGCTGTCAACACGCTTCCCCGATCTTACTGCCGAGGAATGGCGCACAGCGATCGAGGTCAACCTCACCGCACCGTTCTTGATGACGAAAGCCGTTCTTCCGGCAATGCTCGCCCAGCACTACGGCCGCATCATTAATATCTCGTCCTCGGCCGGCCGGATGGTGAGCACGCTCGGCGGTGCGCACTACACTGCATCGAAGGCCGGACTCCTCGGATTGACGCGCGCAGCCGCGAAGGAGCTCGGCAAGTTCGGCATCACCGTGAACGCCATTTGCCCCGGTATGATCGATACCGAGCTGACGCGCGAACATGCCTCGGACGAGTTGCTCGAACGCCTGGTCGCGAGCTATCCCGTGCCGCGCCTCGGCACCGCGCTCGAAGTCGCCGATTTGATTTGCTTCGCCGCCTCCGAGGCCGCCGGCTACATCACCGGCGCGTCTCTCGACATCAACGGCGGCGACTTGATGATGTGATCTATTTGTTCCCCAACGCGGCGTGTCCTAGAGGTTTATCCGCGCCTCGTAGCACGGTATGCCCAAAGGAAAATCGACTAATGTCACATGTTGAGATTTGACCCCTTCGCCCCCTCTGAATCTCTGCAATGAACAATGCGCCCAACCCAGTGATGGAGCTAACCGGGTTCCACACGTCACGATGACACGGGCAACGTGATCGGAACGCACGAACCCGCGGGGCGCGTTTAGTCACCAATCGCCATTTATTCGCCGCGTCTCTGCGGTAACGATCTCTCTTCTTGTATCCGCTGATTGCGGTAGCGGTATCCTTGGTTGCTGCGGTAGTATCCTTGGTTGCTGCGGGAGCGATACCCTTGGTTGTTGCCGTAGTATCCTTGGTTGCTGCGGGAGCGATACCCTTGGTTGTTGCCGTAGTATCCTTGGTTGCTGCGGGAGCGATACCCTTGGTTGTTGCCGTAGTATCCTTGGTTGCTGCGGGAGCGATACCCTTGGTTGCTACCGTCAGTACCCTTGGTTGCCGTAGTAGCCGTACCCTTGATTGCCGTAATAGCCGTACCCTGGGTTACCGTAATAGCCGTAGCCTGAGTTGCCGTAGTAGCCGTAGCCGTAAGCGGGCTGGCTGTAATAACCGTATTGATAACCGTACGGATAGTACCCGTAATAGGGATACCCGTAGAAGAACGGAAAACCAAGTCCACCCGTAAAGATGAATTGGCTGCCGCCCCAATTACCGCCGCCCCAATTACCGCCACTCCAATTGCGACCGCCCCAGTTGCGACCGCTCCAGTTATCCTGGAATGTTCCTGATGTGCCGCGCGTGAATGTCGCTCCGCCTCGGGACGGCATCGACGTCATGTGTCCACGGCCATGGCCGCGGCCGCCACCGCGAGCTGCGTTTGCTGAAGACGCGGTTAACGTCACCGCAGCGAAGCAAGCTAAGAAAAATATGAGTTTTGCTTTCATGGTACATAAAGTATTCGTTTCTGAGCGCTCGCGTGCGTTTACCCGGTTGTCGTCGCGATTGCGCGGCGGGTCGCCAATTTCAGTTCCAGAAAAGCGGTTCACCTTTTCATCCGCGTGCACAACGAACGCGATGTGCGTCTGCAATCCAGATCGTTCGCCCGTTGGAATCAATCGCTGAGACGCAGCCCCAACTCCAACCGCTTTGTAACGGCCACTTTTTGCTTTTAACCTATCCGCCCCTATCCTTGTAGACGGTGTGGAAGGCGTGGTCGTCCTCATAGCCTTCCGGCGCTTTGCGCAGTTCCCGGGCAATGAGCGCCAGGGAGCCCGCTCCGGCGAGGAGAAGGGCTGCGGCTACGATCATGACCGTTCTGGCTGACATCTTGGAAACGAGAAGGCAAGCAGCTGCAATGCCGGCGAGTAAAAGTAGTGCAGCTGCCACTTCGGCACAGCGCACTCGGGCGCGCTGTTTCTTGAGAGCTTGGAACTTTTGTGGGAACTGACGGTTCCCCACGTCGTCGGAGTAGAGATTGACAACGCCAAGCTGCACACGGTGTTTTACTTCGCACGTGCCAAGCTCGTGAAGAAGCGGTCGCCATTCCTCGAACTCGGCCAGATCTTCGGCGACGTGTTTAGAGAGCAGGATGTGGCCCGCGTCGCCGCAGTCCATCACACGTCGCGCCAGATTTAAACCGGCACCGGCGAGATTTGTGCGACCCGTAACATCGACCACTTCGCTGACCGGCCCACTGTGTATCCCCATGCGTACGCGCAAGCGCGGGTGATCTTTGAGCGCGCGACTCAACTCCACCGCGCAACGGACCGGCGCTTCCGGGCTCGTGTAAAACACCAGCGCCATCCCGTCGCCGGTGGCGATTTTGATCCGGCGTTGCGACGCCTCGGTTTTTTGAAATTGCTCAGTCGCGCGAACGATCTGCGTCAGCTCATCCACGGCAGCGTGTTGCTCGTTAATCGAAAGTTTTGAATAACCAACGATGTCGATGAACAAAACATGGGCGATCTCGAGCTGGATCTCCTTCTTGATCTCGGCGGACATCTTGTCGGGGCGATCGCTTCCCAGTACTTCGCGCGATGGGATTCTGCCTCTTTGCTCTCCCCGCAGCAATGACAAAGTGATATAAACGGGGCGCAATGACGCTGGCGAGAACGTTCACGATTGCTGCGATTACGTTTCTTTGCAGCGCGGCGGCGGCAACAGCTGATACCGATTTTTCCCCAAAGCCGTCGCCGAAGAGCTCAGTTGTCAACGTCAGATCAAAGGACGGAACGCTCATCGCTGTCGAGTGCGCGGGCGCGGGTCCGAACCTTGTCATCGTTCACGGAGGCACCGGAGACCGCAGTCGCTGGAAACCTTTGTTCCCTCTGTTTGCATCGCACTTCACGGTCTGTGCGATGGATCGCCGCGGCCACGGAGCGAGCGGCGATTCTCCGGATTACGCTTTGCAGAAGGAAGTTGAAGATGTAGCGGCCGTCGCCAACTCTCGATCGGGGTCCGTGTTCGTACTGGGCCACTCCTACGGAGCGGTGTGTGCTCTGGAAGCCGCATTCCTCACAGATAAGATCTCGAAGTTAGTTCTCTACGAACCGCCTTTACAGGACCTCGACCACACTGCTATCGCTGCCAGGATGGAGAAAATGATTCAGGCAGGCGATCGCGAGCAGGCTTCTGTGATCTTCTTTCAGGAGATCGTAATGATCTCGCCGAGCGAGGTCGTTGCCATGAAAGCGCGTCCGTCCTGGCCAACGCTCGTCGCAAGCATAGAGTCGCAGATTCGGCAGATTCGAGCACTTGCTGGGTACCGTTTCGATCCGAAGCGGATGAGCACACTGAACGTCCCGACGTTGCTGCTTACCGGCAGTAAAACCCGTTCGCCGCAACTCAAGCTAGCGATCAACGGGTTGATGCACTCCTTACCGCTTCGAAGCTTGGTCGTGTTCGAAGGTCAGCAACACAACGCCATGGATACCGTTCCCCAGCAGTTCGCGAACACCGTCGTTAACTTTTTACTAAGCACGAACAGCAAAGAAGCAACCCACCAACCGGAGTAAGCAATGATCACTCGAACGATGGCGACTCCGGCACGAGCATACTTTGCACCGCGGCGTCCTAACCAACCGATTCCGCCAACCGCCACCCGATATGATGACTAGCTCACAACATTCATCGGTCGGTCACGGTCTGCCAAGCAATTTTGGGGGCGGACCGTCGGTATGCTGACGGAGGTGCGATGGGGTCAAATCTAAATATTCAACATTCTAATCCGACTCCGCTTCGCTCCGCTCAGGATGGAGCTAACGGTCATTTCACCTTGATGTTCTTCCTCAAATAAGTCGGGACGTCGAGATCTTCGCCTTCGACGATCGTTGGCTCGCTCTTTTCAAAGCGGCCACGGGTGACCGGCTCGAATTGCAAAACTTCCTGTTTCGCCTGCGCAGACTTTTCGGCCGGTACTTTTTCTTCCTTGTGCGGGACCGTCTTTTTCTGCGGCGTGGTCAGGAGCGGCTCCGGCTCACTTGGCACGAATGGGGGCGCCGGTATCGCATCGGCTGCCACCGGTTCTTCAAACGAAATATTTTCCTCCGGAGCCACGGGTTCCATCGCAACTGGTTCTGGTTCGATATGAATCTGTGGCGCGGGATGCTGGTACTGCTCCTGCACTGGCGCCGTGGATGCGGGGCTGAACACAGAAGGCGTCGAAATCACACCCGCCTCCTCCTCCGCGGCGAGCGAGCTGATGATGGTCACGCTCAAGCGGTCTCCCAGCCGTCCGTCCACAGCGGCGCCGAAGAGAATTTGTGTTTGTTCGCTCACGTGACGGCCGAGTTCCTGCATGAGGATTTCGACCTCAGAAAGCGTGAGCCCGGGCCCGCCGGCCACCTGCACGAGCACGTGCGTGGCGTCAGCCAGCATCCGGCCACGATCCATCAGCGGGTTTTTGAGGGCCTGCGTGAGCGCGTCATGCGCGCGATTGTCCGAATCGGCTTCACCGTAGCCAAACAAGCAACGGCCGTTGTGAGCGCGCAATGCCGCGAGCAAATCATCGAAGCCGATGCGAATGAGTCCCGGGCCGCTGGATCAGGTTCACAATCGAGCGAACGCTCTGACTGATCGTGATATCGGCCGTTGCGAAGGCCTGGTGAATTCCGGCGTGCGGCGCGGTCATGTCGCCCATTCGATCGTTCTCGAAGCAAATCACTGCGTGGGCAACCTCGTTGAGCCGGGCGAGCGCTTCTTGCGCCTGAGCGTTGCGCCGTTTCCCCTCAAATGTAAATGGAAGAGTGACGAAGGCGATCACAAGCGCGCCGGCTTCACGCGCCAGTTGCGCGACATAGGGCGCTGCGCCCGAACCCGTGCCGCCACCGAGCCCTGCACAAACGAAAATCACATTCGCATCCGACAACGCTTCGCGAATTTCTTCAGTTGATTCTACAGCGGCTTGATAACCAAGCTCGGGATCGCCGCCCGCACCCAAACCGCGCGTGATCGTACGCCCCAGTTGCACTTTATGCGGCGCGACCGAACTCGTGAGTGACTGCACATCGGTATTGATTGCAACTACGCCGGCTTTCTCCAAGCCATCGAGCACGATTCGATCGAGCGCGTTTAAACCGGCACCGCCAACGCTCACCACTTTTACCGGAATAAACTCCGCCAGGCGGTCCGGGAGACTGTAATTTTTACTGAGTTGAATCATATCGTAATCACCTATCGTTCATCGCATTCCGCTAAAAAATCTTCCGATCATCCGGCCGAAGCCTCGCCGCGGCCGGTCCGTTTGCATAACTTGTGCGAACTTGACCAAGCCGATCGCCGTCGAGAACTGGGGATCCTCCACTGCAGACGTCACGCCCCAGGTAGTCTGCGCGTGAGCCAGGTGCGCAGGTATTTCGAAAATCTCCTCTACTAGATGGTCGATACCATTAAGAAGGCTGCAACCGCCAGTAATGAAAATGCCGGCTCCGAGATAGTTGAGATACGGCTGCTCTTCGAGCCTGCGTTTGAGCAGCTCGAGGCCTTCGCGCATGCGCAGGTGAATGATCGTGTTCAGCGTTTCCCGATCGATCTCTTTGCCAGCGAACCCTGAATCGTCCTTTAACAAAATCATTTCGCCAGGCAAACAATTGCCGAGGATGCAACTTCCCTCTTCAATCTTTAATTTCTCCGCGCGCGCCATCGGGATGCGCAGCCCCATGGAAATATCGTTAGTGATGTGGTCGCCGCCGACGGCCAGGCAACCGCTTTGTTTTACCGCGCCGTCGGCATACAACACGTAATCCGTCGTCCCGCCGCCAATATCGATCACTAGCGCGCCAAGATCCTTTTCATGCTGGGTGAGCACCACCTGCGCGGAAGCGAGCCCGCCAAAAACAACGTCCTCTACGTCCAGCGGCAGCTCTTTCACGCAGCGGATGGTATTTTGAATACGCGTGCGCACGCCGTGGATGATATGAAAATCGGCTTCCAATTTTTGACCCAACATGCCAATCGGGTTCAGCACGCCGTTCTGTCCACCCACATGATAATGTTGAATGATGGAATGCAGGAACGCGTTTTGCGCCGGAATACTCACCTCGCGCGCATTAATTTTCACGTCCTCGACATCCTGCTCATCAATTTCATCGCGATCCTCGGGCAGCATCACGCATCCGCGATTATTGAAACTTTGCAGATGCGACCCGGCGACAGAAACGTAAACGCTGCGGATCATCACGTCGCTTTTCTGCTCGGCATCGACCACTGCTTCGTGCACACATTTCATCGCGGTTTCAAAATCAACAATCTCGCCCTTGCGCACGCCGCGCGACGGCGTCTGGCCGACGCCGAGAATTTTGAGAGTGCCATCTGTGCGGCTTTCCCCGACGACCACGCAGATTTTGGAGGTGCCAATCTCAAGACCGACCATCAAATTGTTGCTCGCCATCGTTGTTAATCCGTTTTCTTTCGTTGGCTGGGAATTGCCTTGGGAAGAGCGCCCGAATCGGCGCGCGTCTTCGGAGCTGACGGCACAGGTTCCTGCCCGCCGGAGCCTTGGCGAAGGCGGGTCTCGGGGGCGTGCACGGGGATTGCCTTCATGATGCGCGGTTCCACGGCGGGCTCGATCGTATCGTTAATAACCGTTGCCGGACGCTGAGCGAAAGTGACGGGAATATTCCGTTGCACCAGCAGATTTACAGTCCCGAGTTCCTGCTTTGAGTCATCACAATAAACAAGAAAATGTTCCAGCCGCCGTAATTGCGTGTCCAGATCATTAAACCCGAACGTCACGCGCGCGTGATTCTTGTCCGTCACCAGCAGGCAATAACCTTTCGAGACATCGACCTCTCGAATCTGAAAGCGCATTTGCAAAGAGCTGCGCGTACTCAGACGAAGCAACTCCAGCGCTGTTTTTGCCTCGGAGGATTCGACCACTTTTCCGGCCTCGAGCGCTTCGCTCGAGCATCCCAAAATGAGCGGCAATCCCAAATATTCCGGCAACAACTTCTTTTGTTTCATCAAAACGCCGCGCGCGTCCACCAAAAAAGCAGCATCTGACGCAAACGGATCGGAAATTTCTTTTTCGCTAGTGATCCAGGCGACCGGCTTTCGTTCCACCACACGAATATCGATCTCGCCCGGCAATTTTCGCATCACCTGGACTTCGTCGGTCTGAGGAAGCTGCTGTATCCGATCGTGAACGCGCGCCAGGTTTACCTTGAAAATATTTTCGCCTTCACGCAGATCGGCTTCTTTCAAAACCTGCTCACGCTGCAAGGTACCGTCAGTCTGCAATTCAATTGTCTTGAGTTGATAATCCGGATTCTCGAAGAAGAGGCGTCTTACAGCTTCGCGCGCTCCCGCGTAAACGGCACCGAGCAACGCCGCGAGCAAGATTACTCTGGAGAACACGCCCATGGCTCTTCGAATGCGATGCTGTATCGCTCTGCGGGAACGGACCTTCACGTCTAGCAAGTGCTGCTGACGCCGCTGGCGGACATTGGACACTCGTCGGTTGCGCGATCGGGATTTCTTTTGGCCAAGACTCATCTCCCGGCTCCCTTCTGTTCTGGCGCGAGAGAGCGCGATAATGCGTGCGCAAAGATCGACGTAGCTGATCCCGGCTGCAGCCGCAGCCTCGGGCAGGAGGCTGGCCTCGGTCATTCCAGGAATGGTATTGATCTCCAGAATAAACGGCTGCCCGTTCCCAGACAAAATTGCGTCTACGCGCGCATACACCTGCAGACCCGCTGCGCGAAATGCGCGGAGCGCCAGTTCCTGAATCTCTTTTGTTTTTCCGGCGTCGATCTTCGCCGGGCAGACATGCTCTGCTCCGCCGCCCGCCTGCGGATTGAGAAACGGATACTTGTTGTTGAAATCGTAAAAGCCGCCCTTGGGAATTATTTCGAGAATGGGCAAGGCTTTGTCACCGAGGATACCTATGGTCAATTCTCGACCGGACACAAATTTTTCTATCAACAATTCGCGGCCATACTTTGCAGCTTCACTGATCGCGGATTCGATTTCGCCTTCACTTTTCACGATCACGACGCCCACCGTTGATCCCTGCCGTGGGGCCTTGACGACGATCGGTAATGGAAACGTTGGGCGCTGCCCGGGATGAATTACTTCCCAGAGAGGAGTCGTCACTCCGTGTTCCCGAAATTTTTCTTTTGTCCGAATTTTGTCGAAAGCGATCTCGCTTCCGTTTACTCCCTCACCCGTATAAGCGATGCCGCGGCGTTCCAGAATTCTCTGCAGCTGGCCGTCTTCGCCGAAGGTTCCGTGAATCGTAATGAACGCAAGATCGACATCGCTGGGTAATTCGAAGTCCTTGTCCCGCACATCGATTTCCACAACCTCCGCACCTAACGAGCGAAGCGCCTTCGATACCCCTCGCCCGGTGGCGAGCGAAACCTCGCGTTCGGAGCCGGGGCCTCCCATGAGAACGGCAATTTTTTTTGGCAGATCTTTCATATCATCCCGGCTCCCCCACAATTTCCACTTCAGTCTCCAACTCGATCCCACGTTTTGCCCGCGCCGCGCTTTGTATCTTGTCGATCAATTGAAGCATTTCCGCTGCGGTCGCGCCGCCATCGTTCACTATGAAATTGCCGTGCACCTCCGACACGCGCGCATTTCCGACGCGCGAATTCTTCAGCCCCAGTTCATCCACCAGTTTTCCTGCCGGAATGCTGCCGGGGTTCTTAAAAATACAGCCTGCACTCTTGGCGATTGGCTGAGTGGTGCGCCGTTTCTCCTGCGATTCGCGCAAGCGACCATCAATCGCTGCACGCTCGGCCGGCTGCGCGCGGAATGTCGCCGAAATCGCAAAATTATTTTCCAGCAACGGGAACCGCCGGTAAAAGACCTCAAGCTCATGTCGATTCTTCGCGTGCGGATTGCCTTCGGCGTCGAGATAGCGAATGCGCGTCACGCTCTCGAAAGTTTGAGCGCCCATCGCGCCGGCGTTCATCCGCAACGCACCACCGACTACGCCCGGGATTCCTTCCATCCATTCGAGTCCGCCGAGATTTGCCGCGCGCGCCGCATAAGCAACTTCCCTCAACTTCACACCTGCGCCTGCGGTGATTTCGGAGCTGTTGACCTCGATTTTGTCGAAATCGCCGCCGCATGGATGAACGACCACACCGCGGATTCCACCGTCGCGTACAAGAAGATTCGATCCGCGACCCATTGCGAAAAGCGGCAGGTTTTCATCCCGGCAAAACCGAATTAAGTCCGAAAAAGCCTTTTCGTCTCGCGGCTCGACCCAAAATTGCGCTGGGCCGCCTACGCGCAGCGTCGTGTGTTTCGAGAGCGGTTCGTAAAGGCGGACGTCACCTTCTTCGCCGACGATCGCCTTTAACTTTTCGGCAATCACCAGATCCGCCGCCAGGATCGACAATTGCTCGTGAATGTTGCCCGCACCGAGACTGAACACGAGATCGCCGGCATCGAGCGCGTTGCCGATATCGCAATGCACGCGCTCGAACCGCGGCTGGTAACTCGCACCGCGATGACCGTGTTTCACCATTTCATCGACAATCGTCTGCCCGCTGATGTCAGGGATCGGCGGTTCGCTCGCAGGATAAACATCTGTGACCACCACGCGATCAGCCTCATCAAAGGCGCGGCCAAACTCGCTGCGCAGCGCTTTCGTGCGGGAATAGCGATGAGGTTGAAACATGGCCAGCACCCGTTTGCGACCAGTGGCTCGCGCAGTCCTCAACGTAGCGCGAATTTCGGTCGGGTGATGCGCGTAATCGTCAACAAGCAAAAAACGATCGCTCTCATACTTGATCTCAAACCGGCGTCGCGCGTGCTCGAATTTACGAAGGGAAGCCGCAATCTTCTCAAATGGAATTCCAAGCTCAGAGGCGAGTGCGATCACTCCAAGCGCATTGTGCACGTTGTGTTCTCCGGGAACATTAAGTGTCGCTTGGCCGAGTTTTTGGCCGCGCCGATAAACGCAAAAAACCGAGCCGAAGTCCCGCAGCTCGACATTGATGCCGCGATAACGGGCATGTCTCAGAAAATCCGTAAGAGACCGCGCTGTTGCGTTTCGCACACAATCGAGCGGTGTTGGGATCGTCAATGTTGTAGAAGACTGTTCCGCTCGTTTGATCGATGAGTTGCCCAAAGACTTTTTCAATCGCAGCCAGATCGGCATAAAAATCCAGGTGCTCTTCCTCGATATTCAGAATAAGGGAGTGCTCGGGATGAAAGCAGCGCAGGGTGCCGTCGCTTTCGTCTCCCTCAGCAACAAAATATTCGCCGCGCCAATCCCAGTGTGCGTTCGTTCCGAGAAGCGGAATTTCGGCGCCGACATAATGCGACGGATGGAGTCCGCCTTCGCGCAACACGTGTGCAGTCATAGCCGAGGTAGTCGTTTTGCCGTGCATTCCGGCGATAACAATCCCGCGCTTTGCACTCATGATTGCAGCCAGAGCTTCCGCGCGACGCACGACCGGCTTACCCGAATCGCGGCTGGCCACAAGAATCGGATTGTCGCCTTTGATAGCGGAGGAAAAAACGACAAGATCGGCCGTGGCCGCATGCTCCGGACGATGCTGCTCGTGAAACCGCAGGCCTAGCTGCTGTAATCGCTCCGTCTCCGTACTAGTGACCTTGTCCGAGCCGCTCACGGCGTGCCCGAGCTCGATCAGAAGCGCAGCGAGACCGCTCATGCCGCTTCCGGCCACGCCAATGAGATGGATCCGGTGATGTTCACGCGTCAGAAGAATCGCGACAAGTCGAGCGGTGGGACGCGATCGGCGGGCGCGACTGCATTCTTTAGAGCACGGGCTTCATGAGTCGTGTATTTCTCCATGGTCGTAGCGACGCGCCCGGCTGCGTCTTTCGGCGCCAGACGCGAACAATTGGCAGCCATTTGCTGAATCAGTTGCGGATCCTGGATCAGCTCGCGGATCTTGCGTGCGAGCAATTCGCCGGAGACCTCTGACTCCTTGAGGAGAATCGCCGCCTGAGCGCGAGCATAAATTTCTGCGTTACGCGTTTGATGATCATCGGTGGCGTAGGGAAATGGAATCAGGATACCGGGCAATGAAAAAGCTGCGAACTCAGCCAAGCTGGCCGCGCCTGCTCGCGCGACAACGAGATCGGCGGCGCTGTAAACTTCTTCCATCCGATGATGAAAAGCGGCAATGTAAGCGGGGATATTTTCGCGACGATAATTATCTGCGACCAGCCGTTCATCCCGCGCGCCGGAGAGGTGGATCACCTGGAGCGGCGCGCCTTGCAGGAATGGCAGCGATTTGATCAGCGCTTGATTAATTCCGCTCGCACCCTGGCTGCCTCCCATCACGAGCAACGTCGGAAGATCTTCGTGTAGCCCAAGTTTTTGGCGCGCAACTTTCCGATCCAAACGCACCAGTTCGGTCCGGATCGGCGTGCCGGTGACTTCCGTGTGCGTTTTCGGAAAAAAGGGCGCGCATTCCTTGAAACCGAGCATAACCGCACTCACTACCCGCGCTGTCAGTCGGTTTGCCTTTCCGGGAATCGCGTTTGATTCGTGAATGAAGGTGGCAATTCCGCGTATCCGTCCGGCCAGCACCGGCGCAGTGGAAGTGAATCCGCCCATGCCGAGGACCACCTGAGGCTTGAATTTACGGTAAAGAGACCGGCAAAGCGACAAGCTTTCGTAAAAGCGGCGAATGAATCCAAAGAACGCTGGAGAAAATGCCGAAGGCAGCCCAATGCTGGGTAGTTTTTCGACTTGAAAATTTGTGCGACCCGAAAGCGCCAGAGCGTCAATATCCTTCTCGGAAATGAGCAGCATCACTTCGTGGCCGCGATCGCGCAGCACTTCCGCCACGGCGATGCCGGGGAAAAGATGGCCGCCGGTCCCTCCGCATGCGATGACTGCGTTCATGAAAGTTGGTTTTCGATTTTTGGTTGTCGCACAGGCCTTATAGGATTCATCAGTCTCATCTAAATCCGCAGTGTTATCCTCGCGTGCATCGTGGCGTGTCGCTTATGCGGCGGTTCGAGAATGCCCTGCCGATAAATGTTCAGCAACAAACCGATGCCGAACATGCACGCGACCAGATTCGAACCGCCGTAGCTGATAAAAGGCAGCGGCAATCCCTTGTTTGGCAGCAGCGACGTGGTCACGCCGATGTTGACCGCGGCCTGTAGCGCGAGGAGCGAAACAATGCCGCAGCCGAGCAGCAGGCCGAAACGATCCTTGGCGTGCAGCGCAATCATGATGCCGCAAACAATTATCACCACGAATAGAAAAACCACGAGGAGGCTGAACCGCAGCCCCAGCTCTTCACCGATGATCGGAAAAATGAAATCAGTGTGCGCGTAAGGCAGATAAAGCATCTTCTGGCGCCCGTTGCCCAGGCCAAGTCCTTCCATTCCGCCGCTGCCCCAGGCGATCAACGCCTGCATCTGCTGCAAGCCAGCGTCTTCTTTGAAATTCTCCGGGTGAAGAAAGGCGGAGAGCCGTCCCATTCGCTCGGAGATTTGTGTAGCGACAATGAGAAGAGCGCTCAGGCCGGCGAACGAGACAGCACCGAGCCATAGACGGATTAGCGCCGGCAACGAACATCACGACGAACGCCGTCGTGCCGATCAAAGCCGTTGTTCCGAGATCGACTTCGCCCAGCATCAAGCCCAGCCGGCAGGCTGATGATCGCGAGTGGAAGAATCAGTCCAAAGAGCACGTTGCCGTGCGGTTTTTCGTATCGCGCAAACCACGAGGCGAGAAAAAAGATTGCGGCCAACTTTCCCAATCTCCGACGGCTGAAAAGTGACCGGGCCGAAGCCGATCCAGCGGCGCGATCCGTTGAGGCGCATTCCGATGTGCGGAACAAAGCAAAGCGCCAGAGCCGCCAGTGCCAATGCAAACCAAAGCCACCATGTCCGCTGCCAGAAGTGATAATCGATCAGCGCGGCGAAGATGCAGATCGACAAGTCCAATCCCGACCCAAATCGCCTGCCGTTTAATGAAGAAATAAACGTCGCCGTGACTGTCGCGCGCAAAGGCGCTCGTGCTAAAAAGCATAACGATGCCGATGACCAGCAGTGCCAGCACTGCAAGGAACAGGATATAAGCGCTCTTACGATGCATAATTAGATTCCAGCATCGATTTTCATTTCTTGCTGTTCTTTTGGTTCGTCGTCGGAATCAAAAGCTTTTGGCCGATCTGCAATTTGTGGGGATCGTCAATGTGATTCAGAGCTAGCAGATCGTCGTAAGAGACCTTGAATTTCTTTGCGATTGTGACGGGATTATCGCCTTTCTTTACGATGTAAGTTTTTCCCGAAGACGGAGGCGCCTTCGCGTGTTCGTCCTTCGAAGGCGAATGTGAAGGCTTCGCATCGTTGCGTGGCGCGCTTTCCTTTCGTGCCACCCCATCGCGCGGTTTGGCATCGTCCGCGTGAACTGGCGTTCCCGCTGTGGCCGCCGTCCTGTTTTCCGTGTTCGCTGGAATTGCCGGTACAAATGAACTCTCTCGCGTCTTGATTGCGTTGAACGCGATGATTCCCGACACGGCAACCACGTGCAATAGCAACACTATGAGCAACGCCCGCGACAGCTTCATGTTTGGCTCTGGGATGTCGTCGTAATCCATTCCCGCAGATGCAGCCGAGGCGCGCCGCGCGGTTGCGGCGCGAGTTTTTTATGTCTGAAGAGCCGGAGGATTTTCATCTGTCTGTTTGAGGCAAGGCCTGCACGAGCGCGCGAAATTGGTCGCCTCGATCGGCGTAGCTTTTGAACATGTCGAACGACGATGTGCCCGGGGAAAACAGAACCACTTCCCCGTGTTTTGCGCTGGCATGCGCGCGCTCGACTGCGTCCGCGAGCGAGTTTGCAATTTCGCACTTGACCGCGCCGCTCCAGGAACGCCTGATGCTGTCGGCCATTTCGCCGATTAAAATCGTCGATCTGACCTTCTCCTTCACTAGAGAGCGAAGCGGATCAAAGCTGAAACCTTTGTCCTTGCCGCCAGCGATGAGGATGACCGGCTTAGTTTGCGCACGCAGCGCTTTGTCCACCGCGTCCAGGTTTGTCGCCTTCGAGTCGTTCACATAATCGACACCGCTGACTTCGCGGACAAATTCGCAACGATGCGGCTGGGGCTCATACTCACACAGGGGCGGGACCATTTCCTTGAACGAGAGTCCGCGCGCCATGCCAGCGGCGAGCGTCGCCATCAGGTTCTCGATGTTATGCAGCCCACGAAGTTTGGTGTCTGACAAACGGAGGACGGCTTGGTTTTGGTAAACAATCGCACCATCAGAAAGCCGGAAATCCGCTTGATCGGAGTACGCGCTAAAGGTGATCTTGCGCGGACGCAATCGCGGGAAATTTTTCGATCGCATTTACGACTGCGACGTCGGTGTCGGTTTGATTTTCGAAAATGCGCAGCTTGGCCGCGCGATAATCAGCCACGGAACGATAACGGTCGAGATGGTCGGGAGCGAAGTTCAGCCAGAGGCTGATGGATGGATGAAAGGTTTCGATCGCTTCCAGTTGGAACGAGCTCACCTCAACCGTGAGCACATCGAATGGCTGCTTTTCCCGCGCCACTTCGGAAAGCGGTTTGCCAATGTTCCCGCAAGCAATCGTTCGCTGGCCGCAGGCATTCAACATTTGAGCCAGCAATTCCGTCGTTGTCGTTTTGCCGTTCGTGCCGGTAACAGCGATGACCGGAGTCTCACAGGACCGCCAGCCCAGCTCGAGTTCGCTGATTACTTCAATTCCGCGCGAGAGAAAATTGCGCGCCAGCGGGGAAGCCGGATCGATGCCGGGACTTAAAATGGCCAGTCTGATATGCGGATGAATCTTCATCCGCTGCCGCGCCGCAAATCACGCGCACACCCTGTGCCCGCAGATTGTCTATCGTCGATTTAAGTAAGTTCTTCTCCTCGGCGCTATCGAGCACCGTAACCTGTGCGCCCTCCGATCTGAGCAGAAGCGCCGCAGCGCTCCCGCTCAGGCCTGCACCAAGAACGGCGATATTTTGATTTTTGTAGCGCGCGTTTTTCATCTCAGTTTCAGCGTCGCCAAGCCAAGCAGGGCGAAGATGATCGACAGAATCCAGAACCGAACGATCACGGTGCTCTCTTTCCAGCCCGTTAGTTCGAAATGATGATGCAGTGGCGACATGGCAAAAAATCGCTTGCCCGTGAGTTTGAAACTCAACACCTGCAAAATCACTGAGACGGCTTCGATCACGAACACGCCGCCGACCACGACCAAAAGCAGTTCCTGTTTGCAGCAGATCGCGACGACGCCCAGCATGCCGCCGATGGCCAGCGATCCGGTGTCGCCCATGAAAACTTTGGCTGGATAGCAGTTAAACCAGAGAAAACCGAGGCCCGCGCCGATCAGGGCCGAGCAAACTACCGTTAGCTCCGCGGCGAACGGATAAAAAGGCACCTGCAAGTATTCCGCGATCCGAAAATTGCCGGCTGCGTAAGAAAGCAATGCGTATGCGAATGCCACCGGAATGGTGCAACCGATCGCCAAGCCATCCAACCCGTCAGTGAGATTCACCGCGTTCGATGAGCCCACGATAACGAGCGCAAAAAACACGAACGTGAACCAGCTCATGTTCGCAATGACCGGCGCTTTAACGAACGGCACGTAAAGAGAGCGCGCCTGCACTTCCAACAATGGATTCGTGAGGAAAACGGCAGTGACGATTGCCGCGAGCGAGATTTGAAAAAAAAGTTTGATCCGGCCGCTGATCCCGTCGGATTTCTTCTTCGTGACCTTGAGATAGTCGTCCGCGAAACCGAGCGCACCGAGATAGACCATGCTGAACAGCGCCAACCAGACGAAGCGATTATCGAGACGGGCCCAGAGAAGACTCGACACAAAAACGGCTCCGATAACGAGCACGCCTCCCATCGTAGGCGTGCCCTGTTTCACACCATGAAGCTCGGCGAGACGGTGAACTTCAGCCGCTTCGACGAATTGGTTGTCCCACCTTCAGCGCAGTCAGTTTTCGGATGATAAGGTTTCCAAAAACCAACGTGCCGAGGAATGCCGTGACCGCAGCGGCGATGGCTCGGAAAGTGACATAAAGGAAAACATTAAACCCGATGAACTGATCGCTCAGGCGATGGAGGTAGTACATCATGGCGAACTGACGAATGCGGATTGCGAATTGCGGAATGCTTCAATCACGCGCTCGGTCCGAGCCAGGCGGCTGCCTTTTACCAGCACGAGATCGCCCGGCGCAGCGATTTCGCCTAACAACTGAGCGGCTTCTGCGGTCGATTCTACGATTGCGGTATTTTTGAGTCCGGCATCTTTGGCGCCGTGAGCAATTTCCGCCGCCATATTTCCGATCGCGATCAGCTGATCGATTTTTAACGTGGCCGCGGTTTCTCCCACCTCGCGATGGCCGCGCTCCGATTCAGAGCCGAGTTCCCTCATTTCCCCAAAAATAGCAATGCGTTTCCCCTCGGCGGGCAGTTCCGCCAAGGTGCGCAAGGCCGCCTTCATGGAATCAGGATTTGCGTTGTAACTGTCGTCAATGAACTCAACGCCACCGATCTTCTTGATCTGCAAACGCGCTTTGGCCAGCGGCGCGGCAGCGAGACCGGCAGCACATTCCTCCAGGGAGACACCGAAGACACGACCAGCGGCGACTGCGAGCAACGCATTCTGCACCATGTGCAGGCCGGGCACGGGCAACTGTGCGCGGCAGCGATGCGCGCCCTCGAGAATAGTGAACTCCGTTCCGTCCTCGCTCTGGCTTATCTCGGCTGCGCGGATCGTTCCGTCAGTTGCGCCCGCCAGGACGACTTTGGCGCGCGCACGCGCGGCGATGCGCGCGCTAAAAGGATCGTCCGCATTCAGGATGACTGTTCCCCCAACGCTAACAGCTTCCACAAGGGCGCCTTTCTCATCAGCAATCGCTTCGCGCGAACCCATGAACTCGATGTGTGCGACACCGATGTTGGTGATGATGGCCACATCAGGCGCGGCGATTTTCGACAGCGCCGCAACTTCACCAGGGTGATTCATGCCAATCTCCCAGACACCGACTTCGTCTCTGCGACGTAGCATCTAGGACGGTTCGGGGCAGCCCAACGTGGTTATTGAAATTTCCTTCCGTTTTCGTGACCCGAAAACGGCGGGCCGAGCACTGACGCGGTAAAATCCTTCGTGCTCGTCTTGCCGTTGCTTCCGGTAATCGCGACCACTTTTAGCGCGAGCGATTTCCGGTAGTTGGCCGCTAGCTGCTGGTACGCCTGCAAACGTGTCTTTCGCCCGGACCAGCGCGAAAGTCTCCGGAACTTTCCCCCTCCAATTGGACTCAACGATCGCCCCAGCCGCGCCAGCTTTTGCGGCGGCTTGAACAAAATTGTGACCGTCAAAATTTTCACCACGCAACGCGACGAACAATTCGCCTGGCTTAAGCGTGCGTGAATCGGTGCTGAGCTTGTCTATCATCACGCTGCCATCTCCGGGTGAGAGTGAAGCCCCGGCAAACTGCGCGATTTGAGAAAGCGGAAGTGGATTCATGCTAACAGATAAAGTCAAAACTCCACTGGATGATCCTCAATCGCCCGACGCGCGACCTGAATGTCGTCAAACGGGATCGTGTAATCGCCGAACTCCTGATAATTTTCGTGTCCCTTGCCCGCAATCAATACAATGTCGCGCGGTTGGGCGAGCGCAACGGCGCGATCAATGGCCTGTGTGCGATCGACAATTTTTTCATATCGATTCGAGCGAAATCCTTTTTCGACCTCCGCGATAATCTCGCCCGGGTCTTCCTTGCGCGGATTATCGGACGTGATGATGGAGTAGTCAGCAAGGCGATCTGCCATCTCAGCCATCAACGGGCGTTTTTGTCGGTCGCGATCGCCGCCGCAGCCGAAAACCGCAATCAAGCGCTGCGGCTCGAGTTCGCGCAGAGTTTTGAGAACATTCCCCAGCGCGTCGGGTGTGTGTGCGTAATCGACGAACACTTGGAATTGTCGCCTGGCCGGAACCAATTCCAGACGTCCCGGCACTTGCGGCGACTTGGCGAGACTAAACACCGCGTTTCGCAGGTTGATTCCGAGAGCGGTGGCCGCGGCCAGCGCCGCGACAGAGTTGGTGACGTTAAAGCGGCCAATCAATGGAAGGCGCACGAGGTAACTCTTGCCTTGGGCGTCCAGTTGATAGGACGTGCCGCCGAACTCGGCGCGATAATTTGAAGCGCGGAAATCCGCGCGCGTCCCCATGCCATAAGTGACAACTGCCACACGTTTGTCGATTTTACCGAGTAGTTGTTGGCCGTAGCGGTCATCGATGTTGACGACTGCAACAGGTTTGCGCTTTCTTTTCTGGCTCACGAGCCCTGTGAAGAGCTTCGCTTTGGCATCGAAGTAGTTTTCCATTGTCCCGTGAAAATCGAGATGGTCTTGGGTGAGATTTGTAAACACGGCGACGTTCCATTCGAGGCCGCGCGTGCGATCCTGCGCGAGCGCGTGCGAAGAAACTTCCATCGCTGCCGCCTTACAGCCGGCATTTGCGATCTGCGCCAGCAGCTCTTGTAGGTCGAGCGACTCCGGCGTGGTGCGGATGGCCGGCAGAATTCGCTCACCAATCTCGTAGCGCACCGTTCCGATTAATCCGCAACGCAAGCCGGCTCTTTCGCAGATATGTTTGATGAGAAACGTTGTCGTGGTTTTGCCATTCGTGCCGGTGACCGCCGCCAGTTTTAATTTCCGCGCCGGGTACCCGTAAAAAGCTGCCGAAAGATCAGCAAGCGCGGTGCGCGTGTTCTCAACAACCAGACAGGTGACGCGCGGATCGTTGTTCTCGCGTTCAGCAACGATCACCGACGCGCCTTTGTCGATGGCTTGACCAATGAATTGATGGCCATCGGTTTTCTCGCCCCGCAATGCCGCGAACAGGCTGTTCCTTTGCACTCGCCGCGAGTCATACGCGATGTTTTCCACTGGGCGATCAAGTGGCCCGATGACCTGGCGAACTGGAGTCGCGGCGAGGAGAGTCTTGAGCTGCATGAGGTTTCAACATGCCGCGACGAGGCATTCAATGGCGTGCGGCATTGGTTAAGGCGATTCGTTCCGCCGACGCAGTCTTGCGGGCTCGCTCTGCCGCGGCGGTTTTTCGACTCGCTCCACAGGAAGCGCTTTGCGAATCTCCTCATGCGGCTCAAGATCAAGATAGCGGGCGGCCTTCTCCGCAAGACGGGAAAAGATCGGCCCTGCTACCAGCCCGCCGTAATTCAACTCCGGTTTGCTCGTGTGCGCATCATCGAGCACCACGAGACCGACAAACTCAGGATGCTCGGCCGGAAGATAACCGGCGAAAGAAACGACGTACTTTCCCTCTTCATATCCGCCTCGGGGATTAACTTTCTGCGCGGTTCCGGTTTTTCCAGCAATGGTAAAACCCGGCACGGCCGCGGCGGCAGCTGTCCCGCTATCGCTCACGACGCCACGAAGCGCATCGCCAATTTCTTTTGCGGTTTCAGAGGAAATAACCTGACGCAGCACCACCGGAGAAAGTGAACTGATGCTTTTGCCCTCCGATGTAGTGATCGATTTCACCATGCGCGGCATGATCAACTTGCCGCCGTTGGCAATCGTCGCCATTGCCACTGTCATTTGCAGTGGCGTCACCCCGATCTCGTGCCCCATCGGAATACGGGTGATCGAGATTTTGCTCCAGGATTTCGGCGGCCGAATCAGCCCGTTGATCTCGCCGGGCAGCTCAATTCCTGTGCGCTCGCCGAATCCGAAGCGTCGAATGTATTCGTAAAACTTTTGGTCGCCCACAGTGAGGGCGAGTTTGGCCGCTCCGATGTTGCTCGATTTGATGAGAATCTCGCGGACACTCAAATTCGAAAACGCGCGGTGATCGTGCAGAGCGGCTGCCGCCGAAATTCCAGAGACCGTTCTCACAAAAAATCGACGAATCAGGCCGCACCTTGCGTTCATTGAGAGCGGCGGCGGCCGCAACGATCTTGAAGGTGGAGCCCGGCTCCATCATGTCGATGATCGCCCGGTTTTTCATCTGCTCCGGTCGAGCTTCCGAGCGGAGGTTCAAATCAAAATGCGGCCGATTGGCCATTGCCAGGATTTCGCCTGTCTGCGGCCGCATCAGAATAATGGTGGCTTTTTGCGGTGAATATTGCGCCATGGCGGCGTCGATTTCATTCTCCACGATATTCTGCAGACCAAGATCGACGGTCAGATGGACCTGGTCACCATTGCGCGGAGCGCGCTCCTGCCCCCGGTAGGGTACGATCTCCTGGCCGGCCCGATTGTGCTCGATGAAACGATAACCGTCCTGCCCGTGAAGATACTGCTCCATCGAGGCTTCCACACCTTGGATGCCGTGATGATCAAAGTCGGTGAATCCGATGACATGACAAAGCATGGAGCCGTTTGGATAGATGCGCTTGGCGTCGTGCTCGAAATCAATTCCGCGCAGATTGCCTGCGCGAAGTTTCTGACGCAGCGCGTTTGCCGTAGCCGCGGGCACTTCCCGCTTGATCACAATATAACGGCGTTCGCCGTCTAATTTCTCCGCGACCTCCCCGGACGGGATGCCAAGTTCGTGGCTTACGAGAGCAACGATCGCTTGCCGGTTGTTAAAATGCGTTGCATCGGCGACCACGGTTTCCAGATCAATGTTCTGCGCGAGGACTTCGTTGTTCGCATCGAGAATCATGCCGCGCTCTGCATGGATGATTTGCATGTCGACGTGTTTTTCAGCTGCAAGGCCGGCGTATTCATCGTGCTTTATTGCCTGCAGATAAATCAGCCGAAACGAAAAGATGCTGAAGAGTCCGATAAAACCAGTGCACACCAGCACGCAACGATTTCGGCTATTTGGATTCATTTTGCGGCGGAGGGATTGACTACAGGTTGGATCGCGTCTTCGTCTGATCGTGGAGGAATAGTCAGCCGCACGATGTTTGCCTCCGAAATGGGGACCATTTTCAGATAGCCTTCTTTCAATCGGCGTTGTAACGCCGAGCGCGAGGTCAAAGCCTCAATTTGCGCGCGGGCGTTTTGATTTTGAGTGCGCAGACTAACAAGCTCGTTCTCCACCGCCTTCCTGCGCTCGCCCAGATGGTAGAGTTGCAGCGTCAAATAAACGTAGCTCAACCCGGCCAGCGCCAGAAACGCAGTCATCACAATCCAGCGCGCAAGCGAGGCCGCGTTTACCGCATTACAGTTTTTTCGACGTGAGTGCTTCATTTAAATCTTCTCGGCTACGCGCAACTTTGCGCTCCGCGACCGCGGATTCGCGCGCTGTTCGTCATCGCTCGGTTCCACCGGTTTCGGCGTAACTAATTCAAGATCGTAATCGGGATTGCGCTTCGGCTCGGGCCACTCCGGCTTGTCGAGCCATTCCTGACTATGATCGCGAAAGAAATTCTTCACGATCCGATCCTCCAGTGAGTGAAAAGTGATCACGGCAATGCGCCCGCCGTGTGCAAGTCGCGCAGTTAAAACGCGCAGGCCTTCCTCGAGCGCGCCAAGTTCATCGTTCACTTCCATCCGCAGCGCCTGAAAAACCTGGGTGGCTGGATGATGACGCCCATGCCGCCCGACCAACTTTTCGATCGCCCGCGCCAGCGGCAGAGTTTCGCGAAAGGGCGAAGTCCTGCGCATCTTCACGATCAAGCTGGAGATCCTGCGCGCGGCCGGTTCCTCACCGAGTTCACGAAACAGGCGAGTCAATTCCTCTTCGCCGTACTCGTTTACAATCTTCGCAGCAGTCAGTTTGGTTCGCGGGTCCATGCGCATATCGAGCGGACCGTTTCGAACGAAGCTGAAACCGCGCTGCGCATTTTCCAATTGCCGGGAGGAAACACCAAGATCAAGCAGCGCGCCGCCGATGCTACTAAGGCCAAGCTCGTCGAAAACGCTGCCAGCGTGCCGGAAATTCGCCTGTCGCACGATGAGGCGCCGGCCGAAATGTGCCAGTCGCTCGCTGACATGCCGGACTGCATCAGGATCCTGATCCAGGGCCACAACGTCGGCGCCACTTTGCAAAAGGCCTTCGGTATGGCCGCCACCGCCGCATGTTCCATCCACAATGAGCAAACCCGGTTTCGGTTTAACGAACTCCAGCATTTCCCTTAGCAAGACCGGACGGTGATAGACAAAATCCTCCGTTGGCTGCGCCTCGGGTTCCTCTTCAGCAGTCGGATCAACAACGAGCCATGCATGCAGCTTAAGCCACGGTATTTCGAGAACTTCTTGAGCTTCCATTCGTTTATAAACCGATTTCCTTCGCCACGTGTTGGTAAGTAGCCGTCTCCTCCTCGTGCGCGCGTTTCCACCGTTGCAAATTCCAAATCTCAAAGCGGCCTTGTCCGCCCACCAGAGCAACTTCGCCTTTCAATCCAAGCTTTCGGCAAAGATCTTCCGGCAACACCAGCCGGCCTTGCCGGTCCGCAGCTGCATGCTGAGCGCGCGCATGCAGGTGCCGCAGGAAAACCCGGCGATCACGCGCCGAAACACTCTGGTTTGTTTCCGCAGCCGAACTCATTTTCGCAAACTCCTTTGGCGACATGACCAGGAGAAATTGATGGGTCGCCTCCGGCAAAAGAATGAATTCCTCAGGACGATCGCGTCGCCAGCGAGAGGGAATCGTGATTCGATTCTTGTCATCGATGGAATGCCGGAACTCTCCGGCATAGAAGCGTTCGGCTGGGGAATCGGCGTCCATTGGTCGAGTGGCACAATCGTCCATTTTGCTCCACCTGACCCCACTTTTAACCACCCCCACGGCAGGTGGTCAATAAAAATTTTCAGCTTATTTGCGACGGCCGACTCTACAAAATAGGCTGCATGCCGACAGGTCGCTTCTCCCTGCGAAAGGGAGAGGGGTTGGTGAGGGTTTAATTCGGGCCAAGCTCGCGCGCCGGTGACACTTGATAAACGTTATCTTGCACCGCATTACCTTGACCGTAAGCTCCGCAGATCATGAAATTTTTACCGATTGGGCTGGCGTTTGTTTGCGCCCTCCTCGTCTGCGGCACCGCGATCGGATTTGGCCAGTCACCGGAGCAAGCTCAGAGTGACGCTGTGCGGGTAACCGTATCGATGCACCCCGACGGCTCACGCACCGTTTACAACTTCGATAACGCGCAGCATAAGGCGTTGGCGACGACCACGGATGTGGACGGCAAAGTTCGCGAGACAATTCGTTATGAGCTGGACGATGCGGGGCGTTTCTCCACCGCGGAAATTTCCGGACCTGACGGCCGCGTTCGGCTCAAGAGTCGCTACAAGTACCGATGATGCCGGGCGCATCCTCGAGGAAACCCAAAGCGCGCCGGATGGCACTCTTCTGCATAAGATCGTTTACAACTACGACTCTTCCGGGAAGCAGACTGGCTATTCCGTCTTCGACGCTTCCGGCAAATTAGTTGGCGGCAAAGGCGCCGCTATCGTTCGCGCGTCTCCCTCGCCAAAACCGCGCGAGAAAACCCGGCGATAGAGCGATCGGATCCCCGGTTGTGTCAAAAGTGAGGGGCCAAGTGACAGATGATGGGCGTCAGGTAAGTGACAGCGGATTAGCGTCGGCTCCGGTGGGGCCGAGGATCTCCTTTGCCGCGACGCGCCCAAGCCCTGCGATGATGGTAGGTGGAATGATTTTAACAAACATGGTTATCCTTCTTTTGGTTGGTCAACTTGCTCCTTCAGACCGCTAAAACGCGGGAACAACTGGTAAAGACTTTGCGCACACCGCCGTCGTGCTGAGCTAGCCAACCAACGCTTTGCCGGTAACGCTGATGATCGGTGTATCAGTGGTCTGCAGCTTCTCGGCAGAGCCTCGGTTCCGAGCGAGAATCGTGCCTCACAGCTCAGACGGCAATGAAAGTTAAAGCTACGGGCGCGGTGGCGGGGTAGGACGCGGCCTAGGCGTTGGCGCGGATCTCGGCGTCGGTGAAGGTCTCGGTGTCGAAGTAGGAGTAGCTGTTGGTGTTGCCGTGGCGTGTTGCAGTAGGCGTCGCCGTCGGTGTAGGTGTTGGACCAGATTGCGCGCAGTATCTCCCGCCGGTGTTCAAAGTGGCCGAGTGCCATCAGCTCCACCCCAGACGATCATTTCACTGCCAGTCCACACTGCCGTGTGAGCAGCTTCGAGCAGTGGGCGCGTTGGTCGTGCTGGTGGCTGTCCAGCTATCCGTGCCGGGATTGTATCTCCCGCCGGTGTTCAAAATGAGCCGTGATGTCATCAGATCCGCCCCAGACGATCATTTCACTGCCAGTCCACACTGCCGTGTGACAGTCTCGGGCAGTAGGGCGCGTTGGTGGTGCTGGTGGCTGTCCAACTATCCGTGCCGGGATTGTATCTCCCGCCGGTGTTCAAATAGTTGCCGCACCATCACTTCCACCCCAGACGATCATTTCACTGCCAGTCCACACTGCCGTGTGAAAGTATCGGCCAGCGGGCGCGTTGGTGGTGCTGGTGGCTGTCCAACTGTCCGTGCTGGGATTGTATCTCCCGCCAGTGTTGAAATAGCGCCGCTGTCATTAGTTCCGCCCCAGACGATCATTTCACTGCCAGTCCACACTGCCGTGTGAGCGTCTCGGCGCATCGGGCGCGTTGGTGGTGCTGGTGGCTGTCCAACTATCCGTGTCGGGATTGTATCTCCCGCCGGTGTTCAAAGCGGGCAGTTGCCATCAGATCCACCCCAGACGATCATTTCACTGCCAGTCCACACTGCCGTGTGACCGTCTCGGGCAGTGGGCGCGTTGGTGGTGCTGGTGGCTGTCCAACTGTCCGTGCTGGGATTGTATCTGCCGCCGGTGTTCAGATAACGCTGGTACCATCTCCGCCCCAGACGATCATTTCGCTGCCGGTCCACACTGCCGTGTGACTGCTTCGGGCAGCGGGTGCGTTGGTGGTGCTGGTGGCTGTCCAACTATCGGTGCTCGGATTGTATCTTCCGCCGGTGTTCAATGCGACCGCTGCGCATCAATCCCGCCCCAGACGATCATTTCACTGCCGGTCCAGACTGCTGTGTGACCGGATCGGCCAGTGGGCGCGTTGGTGGTGCTGGTCGCTGTCCAAGTGTCGTCAATGCATCCGCTCGGCCCATCCGATATTCTGGGAAGCGTGTAGTTGCCACTCGTGGCCAGCATTGCATTACGAATCCGGTATCGTGCTCTGGCCGCAGTCCGAGCCCAACAGCTGCCTTGGTCGTGACCGTAGAATTTTGCCATCAAACGCTCGACTAGTGCTGGCCTGGCCAGACACTCAGCGATAACAAAGGGATCGTTCCCGAGCGCTTCAAACAGTTCGCGCAACACCTCGGGCTGTTTGGTGTGCTGCGCCATGCGATCCATTTCAGCCTGCAATTGCTCAGCAGTCATCGGCCGTTGCCAGTAATCCTCCAGCGCCTGCGAATTGCGCAGATAATCTGCGACTTTCTTTTCCAGCTGCGCCTGAGACATCACCGCATCGAGCGATGGCTTGGGATCGGGGCGCTCTTTTGGCCAGATGCGGTGACGCCAATAAACTTCTTCAATCGCTCGCTGATAAGCTACACGCTCTGCAAACGTCAGCGTTCTTTCCGAAACCTTCGTTGACGCTTCGGGGCGGAAGAAAGCAAGCAGTGTGCCGCTCAAGATCGAACCGGCGGCGGCTATGCAAATAAACAGGGCGAATAAACCGTGCCCGTGAAACAATCTGCGTTGCGCAGTGCGCTTCTCGTTCACCGCTCTCTTTTACTCGAAGCGCGTCAAAGATGTCGAGACTTTTTTGGGTTTCACGAGTTGGGGCTGTGTCTCAGCGATTGATTCCAACGGGCGAACGATCTGGATTGCAGACGCGCATCGCGGCGACGGAAAGCGTTTCGTTGTGTGTTAGCATTAGTTCCAAGTTACCATTGTGTGACAGCCGCATCGGTGACAATGTCAAGAAGCGCGGTTGGAGTTTGGGCTGGGTTCTGAGTGGTGCTACCCGCGTCTCGAAGGAAAAATTTTCTTTTCTTTCAGGCTTAGAAATCCAACCCAAACAAACGAGACGATTCATTGAGTTGTCGGCGATGAAGGTGAACCCCTTATTGTTAGTGATGATCCCGCTTTTGGTCTTGAGCGGACCCTATGTAAACGCCGGTCCAGTGGGAGACTTCTTCAAGAAAGTTGGTCAATCGATTTCCAAGCCTTTACAGCCTCAGCCTGAGCCTCAGCCTCAGTCGACGCGCCCTCAACCTACGAAGACGCCGCACGCCACGCGGCGACCCACTTCGCGAGCTGCATCTGCGGCCGCCGCGACGCCACCCGGAGTCGCACAACCATCACACCCCTCCAAAGAAGAAGAGTCTACTGGCACTGTGCGGGGTGTTTCAGCCGCGGATATGGAAAAGGCAAAAGCTGGTTTGCCCTATGGAATTCCGGTTCCAGGCCGGAAAGGCATGGTCACGAGTCCTTATACACCGGATGAGGGAAAGTATGTCGATGTCACCGGTTTTGCGTCCGGGTCCGTCGTGAAAGATCCATACACAGGAAAGTTTTTTCTGGTTCCGTAAACTTGGCAATAATCGACGGGATCAGCGACATGCCGTGGATTCCAACGGGCGAACGATCTGGATTGCAGACGCGCAGCGCGGCGACGGAAAGAGTTTCGTCGTGCACGCGGAGGAAATTGTTGACCGCGTTTGTGGAACTTGAAGCGGCGATCTGCGGCGTCAGTTCATGCAATCAAGGCGAATCATCGCTTGGATGTCTCGGCGCCTTCGGCGAATCCCAAAATGACATTTCAAAGTAGCATTTGAGTCGGCCTTGGGGCATTTCGAAATCGTTGTCGCGGACAAGAAACGGTCAATCTTTCGCACAATCCGCCCCGCAGCGCATTCACCGATGAGGTAAATTACATTATTGATAATGAAAAATAGAAGGGAAAATATATGAAAAAGCTTCTTTTGATTGCATTGCTGGTAAGTGGATTGGTTTTCGTTCCCATGCAGCGTTCTGACGCTCAGATTACGGTCGGAATTGGGGGAATTGGGGTTGGATCTCCGGGCGGCTATTATGGCTATCCGGGTTACGGATACAGCAATTACCCGTATGGATACTCTCGACCATATCCGTACCATGGTGGTTATTATGGGGGATCTTCACCTACTGGTCCGGTGGGCACCGGGTTTATTCCCGCCACCATCGTCACCATTACTACCGCAATGGGTACTAAGCTGACGTAGGATATAAAATCCACTAAGCTGGCTTGGAAGCGATTCCGAGCCAGCTTTTTTTGGGGGCGGTTGTGCTCAATCGGGCTGCCCCCGAAGTGTTGGCTTTGCGAATCGAGATTTATCGCAAACTCAAGAAGTGGGAATTGATGCGGGAAATTGCCAAAAGGCTCAACGACTTTCAGCCGAATGAGATTCAGTGGGTTCTGTCGTATGCGTTTGCAACCAGACGCGGCGAAAAGGTGTGAACTAGAAATTCTATTGGAGGGGGTGACAATTTTTAAATCTTTAAAATCTCGGCTTTCCTCAAAATCGGGTAGGGGCGGTTGCCTTATAATTTTCAACGACGACTTTTCGATAAGGCTTTTTGTCTCTCCCCTAAAGGCGACCCTGACTTATTCGTAATTAATAAACAGCCTTGGTTTCGGCAGGTTAAAAGAAACAAAGTAACTGGCGAGCTTTATAGGCGCGTGAAAGGCTATTTAGAGGTGCTCTTGGCTGCCGCAGTCCTACCTTCAATCCGTTACTCACGCTTTGTTACATACTCCATAGCATAGGCGAAAAGCGTTTTCTGATCTTCAAGGCTGATTTTATCAAAAGGGACCTTGCCCGCGTAGTAGTAAATTTCAACGATAATGAAATCTGGCCACAATTGCTTTGGAGCACAAAAGTCGAGCACCGTTGCCCCTCTTTGTTCTATTGTTTTTCCTGATGAGTGTGCCGCTTTTCGATTGTCCACATCGCCTCCGTTATCAGAGGCAATATAGGCATAAACACCTTGTTGGGTCTGGATTTTGACCATGCTGCCACGAGGAAGCCATTGAGGAACTGCAAGTGTGCCTGCTTCTTTGGCTGTGGCATAGCGCAGACTGATTGTTGCATTGCTTATGTTTTTCCGAGAACCAGAACCATCCTTTTTCTTTTGATAGGTTGTGGCACGGACCAATCGTTTTTCAGGCGGTGACCAGAAGGTTTTTCCAACATGAGCGGCAAGCTTCTTTAATGCATCCTTGTCCGGTTCCGCCGGAATTACATTAGCACCAAAGAAAATGCAGAAGATGGCGCTAAACAACGCTTTCATAAATGATGCCTCCCAAGGAATCCGTTGTCTGATTTATCCTGACTGAAGGTGGCCTATTACCCAAAGGGCCAATCGCCTTGCTTAAACGGAAATTGCCCATTTCGAAGTTCCATTTGATTCGGTTTTGAAGCATTTCGAAATACATTTCAAAATCACTTCTCAAAAAATTCTTCGAGAGCTTTTTGCACCCGAATTGACGTAAGCCCTTCAATCGTGCTAACCACGCCCTTTTCCTGCTCTATTTGGTCCTGGTATCAACGGGCTGCTAAAAGTTTTGCGCGCCAGCGCCTCATTGGTCAGGTGGTGCTGGCTCCTTTTCGCAGTTCCACACGCGCAAACCTTCGGCTTTTGCTGCTTCCGCGAGGGGCTGGTCTGACGTAATAAGGACAGTGTTCGATTTCTGCCCCAACTTGCAGAATTTGCCGTGTTTTACGGTGACCAACTGCAGTGCATCCGATAAATCGAGGTGGTAGAGCTTCGCCGACTCCTCGGCGAACAGAAATGTTTCAAGACTATCGATGTCGAGTTCGTCAATATGGATAGACTTCGGCTTCCCACGCAAATAGGCGAGCAGTAGCCAGCACTTATCAAAGTATTCCTTTCGAGAAATTTTGCCTTTGCGCATCTTATACTTTAGAACGCCAAGAGCCTCGAAGAGACAGAAGCTGGTGATATGAAAGCCGCTATGCGTGTTGAAGTAGGCGCGGAGGTGCTTGGAGCCGCGCTCGGAAATCACGAGCTTTACAGCTGCAGACGCGTCCAAGTAATGGGCTGTGAGGCGGGTGATGTTCACCACTCTTTAAAATCGCCCGTGTGCTCGTGCGTTTCAATCACGTTGCCCGCTTCATCGTAAACGCGAATCACAGCATTGCGTGAGCGGCTGTAGAACTTCGCATAGTCAACTGCATTGCTCGCTGCATTCGGCCCACCATACCAGAGCCGACCGAAGGGCAGCGCGTCGCTGATTAGATCAAAGCCGCGTCGATCTTTGCGCGGTCGGACTTCGTAGGTATGACGTGCTTCCGACATCGGCGAGCAAATCGTTAGCAGTCCCTACTCGCCCCACCAGACCGTGATAACCATCATGCTGCCGTTATTAGCGTGGGTAACGTGGTGAATTAGGCCAATGCCTTCGGTCTGCAGCCATTCGTTAATCTTACTCTCCAACGCCTGAAGGTCGCCCCCCTTAAATATCCTCATTCTCATCAGCAACGCTTCAGTGGCGATCTGGCTGTGGTCAAATCAGAATTGGGCAGGAATCATCGATGACATCATGACGGGCGAACGATCTGGATTGCAGACGCACATCGCGGCGACGGTCCATTTTCGGCGGCTCAGGGAGCTTAAAGTCCGAAACCATTATCGGCCGCCGCGGTCAGGTGCAGCGCCTGGTTCGGCGTCTGGGGCACTGCCCACCGGCCACTGCCGGCGGAACTGGGACGCGGCGTCACCGATGATGGCCTTGCCGTGGCCGAAGCAGGCGACCCGGAAGTCGAGCGCGGCCAGCCGCCGGAGCTGCCGCTCGCCCTCGGCCCGGTCCTCGTAAGTGACGGATCGGCCCAAGCCGAACACGTTCGCGGCGGCGTCGGCTGCCAGCAGGACGCCACCGTGCGGTGGCCACAGCAGGCACACCTGTCCGGCGCAATGGCCGGGGGCGTGGAGCACGGTCAGCCCGCCGGCGACCGGCAGCACCTGGCCGTCGTACAGCGCGTGATCAACAGGAGTTGGATCGACCCGTGCGAAGCGGCGGAGAATCGGCCGGATGAAGAGCCGCCAGACCAGCCAGTTGATCACGCCCGGGGTGACGCGCAACGGCCGGAAACCGCCGCCCGTCGTGACGATCGGCGCATCGGCCGGGTGGCAGTACACCGCCGCCCCTGTCGCC
The DNA here is from genome assembly GCA_963789365.1 of uncultured Gammaproteobacteria bacterium. GTDB lineage: Bacteria > Pseudomonadota > Gammaproteobacteria > Steroidobacterales > Steroidobacteraceae > FEN-1191. The sequence goes on along the minus strand of CAWBKJ010000004.1, from coordinate 26,217 downwards.
GACCGGACAGCGGCCAGGCCACCGATGTGGTCCGGGTGGGCGTGGGTGACGATCAGATGGCGGACATCGGTCGGCTGCCGGCCGGACTCCGCGACCCCGCGGAGGATGTCGGCGTCGCGGCCGGGCAGCCCGGCATCGACCAGAACACATCCGTCGGGGGCGTCGATCAGGAAGGTATTGACAATCCCGGTCGAGATCACGAACAGGCCGGGCACAACTTGCCTAGCAGCGGCCATCTGCACCTCTTCTCGGGGTTGACGCCGAACGAGAATTAGACTGCAACTTGCAATCCATTTCTGCCTCCATAAAGGGAACATCCGCCAAAAGGCTGCGCGGGAGCAAGCTGGGAAAAAGGGCTATTCACCACTCTTTGAACTTGCCTGCCCGCTCGTGCGTCTCGATCACGTTGCCCGCCGAATCGTAAACGCGAATCATAGCATTGTGTGACAAGTTGCGATGTTTGGCGTATCCGATAGCATCGCTGATTTCTAAGTACGACAGGCGACCGAATCGTAACGAATCGGAGATTAAATCGTGTTGTGGCTCGTTATCGCGCCCGCCGCCTCTCGCTGTAGCGCACCGTTAGGCCTGTTAGGAGACAGCGAATACAAAGACGCCACGGTCAAGATACGTCCCCACATCGTGCCAGTTGAATTGCATCAGACAACTGTTGCCGAGGTAGTTGGTCTTCTCGATGGTGGACGGCACCTTGATGGTGAAGTTCAGCGTAGCCGACGCACCCGCATTGAGCTTCAGGCCGTCGAATGCAGGCTCAGTCAAACGCGGGAAGCGAGTGTCCACGTTCGAGAGGAATGTGCCGACAGTCCCGTCAACGTTGCCGGAGCCGACCCAGACATGCGCGAATAGCCAGATGGCTTGCGTCGCGTCAGGGTTGTAGATGCCCAGATTGTAGTTGAATGTCCCTCCCGCCGGCGTCGTGCCGAACCATCCTTGCGATATGATCATCGGGGAGTTGATCCGCTTGAGCTTCTTCTCGATTTCCTCCGGCGTAACTGCAGTGAAGTGCCCGCCCTTGTTTTCGCGTTTGTGCTTCTCGATCACCTTTTGGATGGCCCGAATGTGTTCGTTGATCTGAGTTGTTGTAAACTTTCTTTGCTTGCTCCTTGTTGCCATATCTTTTCTTTCTTTTTGTTGTTTTGTTCTTGTTTCTCAGCGCGTATTGCAATCCAGTTCCGCGCGGAACCAGGAACCATCCTCACGAGGCGCTTTGAACAGTGGCCTCACTTCGGCTGACTCAGGGCTCCAGTTGGATCCGGAGATCGCGCAAGCGGTGGTCTCAGCGAAGGTTAAGCCCCCCAACCGGTTTTCAGTCCGACCGAAGATACGTTGAAACGTCGGGTAACGTGATCAAGAGGATATTATCGGCACTCCCGACAGCCGTATATAGGACTTTAGTCCAATGGGTTTAGGGCCGATGTTTTTGAAGCGCCCAGGCGCCGAGCTTGTCTTTTTCGGAGAAGGCAGCATCGCGTGAGCGGCTGAAAAACTTCGCGTAGTCAACTGCATTGTCGCTGTATTCGGCTCGCCATACCACAGCCGACCGAACGGCAGCGCATCGGAAATCAGATCGACGCCGCGATGATTCCTTACGCGGTCGGAGTTCGTAAACATGTTGTGGGCTAGCCATCTTCGCTACGTCAAGCCGCTGCAAAAACGCCGCTCCCCCTTGCTCCAATACCTCGCCCAGCCAACTACCCTAGCCACGTGAATAACTTCACCCAAAACTATTGACGGACTACCTCAGATGTCTGGTTAGACCTAATTACCAAAAGTAGGGTACACGTTAACAATGTTCCCTGTAGCAAACGCTGCCACCTTCCCATCTGAGCGCTGCCAGTTAGGAGGACTATTAGGCTGCGACAGGGGGAAGCTCTGCCAAGTCTGGCCCTTTTCAGAACTAATCGCGAGGACCATCCTTATAGCGTCTTCCGTGATAGGAGACTTATCCAGAGTGGAAAACGTTTCGCGCCTACTAATTCCAGCAATGAAACCTACGTCGATAGCAAACCCTTGCGCGACATAACTAATCGTGCGGTCCTGGCCGCCCTTCCCGAACTTGCCGATCTTTTTAGGGTGTCCATACCTCGCTTCGATCTGTTTTTCGTTTTCTCCGATGAGAGCAAAGGCCGATTGAGCGAACAAGGTAAGAGCAATGACGAGTGTTTTCATAGGTCTAACGAGAATTCGGCCCAATTTCTGGGCCTTTCAAGAGAAATACCCAATTTTTGAGTCTAATCCGGCTTGACTTTGGCTGTTGGCAGGAACCCGATAAAAGCGGAGTCATGGAAACGTGTTTTAGTGAAAAGAGCGACGTGATGCGAGCAAAATTTACTCTTTGAATTCGCCCTTGTGCTCGTACGTCTCGATCACATTGCCAGCTTCATCGGAAACCAGAATCACGGCATCATGTGAGTGGCTGAAAACCTTACATTGCTGATTGCGTTTGGCTCGCGGGGCAAGGGGTTTCGGCCTGTGTTGCCAGCCATTTAAGTCAAAAAAAACGATTTTGGCGGCATTCCCTTGGGTTTCGGTAGACTTGGGATGATTCCTGGGTACACAGGGACGATGCATATCCAATCCCGGTACATTTTAACTATCGCCACGCTTGCGTTTGCGCTTGCGAGCGGGCTCCCAAACGAGGTCAGCGCGGACGAGCTAAAAGAAGCCAAGGTGACTCAAGTCATCCAGGACGTTCGAGTGCTACCATCGAACGCATCACCGCGTCCGGCTGCAGTGAACGATGATGTTCGCCACGGCGCGGCTGTGCAGACCGGTGTCCAGTCCCGGAGTGAGCTGACTTTCAAGGACCAAACGATCACACGCCTTGGCGAGAAGACTATTTTTAGCGTGGGCGACGGGCCGCGAGCCATTGATCTTGGCAGCGGCCAATTTCTGCTGTATACGCCGAAAAAGGCGGGTGGCGCAAAGGTTAAGATGGGGCCCGTCACGGCAGCGATCAGTGGGTAAACAAATTTCCTGTGGCCCGGCTTGTCCGGGATTCCAAAATACGTACACCGCATTTAGGTGCGCGTGAAATATTGGGAAGGCTATCGCTGACAATCTGAGCAAAGCCGGTTGGAGTTGGGGCTGGGTGTCAGCCGTTGATTATTGCAGGCGAACGTCCTTTTTCGGTTCGGTGCTATTCTCTTATTTCCCTTTCTGTTCCTTCAATCGCTGCTCGGTTTGCCGCCTTGCGATGACGAAATGGTTTTCGCCGGGTAGCTTCTCCAGGGACCCAGAGGCACATCCCGCGCCTCGACAAATTGCCAATCGGTCGTGTCCGTCGGTTGGAGTCGGAGGTAATCGCGGACTGCGGGAGAAACATCCAACCCAGCCCCATCGTTCAGATTTGGCTTTGGCCGTTCATTTTGGAACACGTATTGGAAATCATCCGTGCGAAATGGGCCGCAATCTTCCCATTGCGCATAGCAAGTGCGATTTTCCTTTCGAATAGCAACCCAGCGATCCTTGCACACTGATTGACCAGGTCCTGTGTAGGCCTGTTTGAACCATGGGATAACAAGCGGCGCTTCCGGTTTAAACTGGCCGAGCATGACATCGTTGTACGGCAGCGCACAATAGAAGGGATTCTGGCGGGGAATAAACGCCACCGGAATATAGTTGCGTCGCGTCGACGAATCGGGGTTGTCAAGTCCGCCGTAATTGCCTGTCCAATTCGCGTCCCAGGAACTTCTGTAGTTCGACACCGGATTATTAGCTCCGGCCGGTTCTCCAACCCAAAACACCGTGGTCACGATATTCGTTTTCCATGGGAAACGTTGTATCGCAGGGCGCGTTGGCGGCTCAACTTTAAGCAATGCCTGCTCTCGCAGCTTCATTGCATATCTGAAAAGATCCGCCGCGGTCGCATATGGCGAAGTTGATTGTTCGTCACCTTTAGCCGCGGCCGCGAGATCGGCTAGCAGGATCACAATTCCAGCGAGAATTATGTCGTAAGGTCGTTTCAAACGATGGTGTGGTTGGTTTACCCTCTAACGAGAATTGTGCCGAATCAGTCGCCATTAAGGAAGCGGAATCGTTTCGGAACGTCGCGCCGGAGGTCGTTAGAACCCTCGGACAACCCGTGAATAACTCGTTCAAACTCCGACTGCCGAACTATGCGTCACCCTCGCTTTTCTCATTGGGCCTCGGCAAATTATGCCAATAAGGTTACGAGGTTAACAAACTCACGAGTCGATTAGATCGACGCCGCGGCAGATGTGGGGCGACCTGTGGGGTAAAATGAAAGTGGCAAGAAATACTGGGAAATCATCGCTGACAATCTCAAGAGAGCTGGTTGGAGTTTGGGCTGCGTCGCAGCGATTGATTGCAACGGGCGAACAATCCGGATTAGCGATGCACATCGCGATGACGGAAAACGTTTCGTCGTGCACGCGGAGGAAAGGCTGACTGCGTTTGTTGAACTGGAATCGGCGACTCGGGTTGACACGAAACAGCGGTGGACATATCGCTGGCACGGAAACAGAGTTCCAAACCGGAAATTCCAGTAAGGGAGAAGTATTATGTTCGCCGTCATTCGCCACTACCATTTTAATCCAAAGGACAGTGCTGAGATCGACCGCCGCGTACGCGAGGAGTTCGTGCCCATCGTTAAAAAGGCGAAGGGATTTCTGCGCTACTATTGGCTCGATACTGGTAAGGGCGAGGCCGCCTCCGTTAGCGTCTTTTGGGACAAGGCCGGTGCTGATGAGTCAGTGCACCTGGCTGCGGATTATGTAAAAGAGCATCTGTCTAAATTTATCACTCAGAAACCTGAGATTATCGAAGGGCCGATCAAAGCTCTCGATTGAACGCGCTGACAATCTCAGCAAAAGCCGGTTGGAGCTTGAGGCTATGTGTCAGCGATTGGTTCCAACAGGCTGAACAATCTGGATTGTTGACGCACATCGCGGCGACGGAAAGCGTTTCGGTGTGCACGCGGATAAATTGTTGACTCGAATCGGTCTGTCAGCCGGTAGCATCCCTTCTTCTCGCCTCGGCCACACGGGTGATCTCCTTCACGCGACTCGTGTACCACGTCCAAAAGAAAGTGTCGTGACGATACCGAAGGCACCAGTCACGATATATGCAGTGAGATAATTTGACGGCCAGTTGCCGGCACCGTGCGGTAGCGTGAAGCCCAACGCAACAATGATCGCGTTAAACGCCACGCTCGAACCATGGAGCGCGATTGCTTCAAAGACATATGGGCTTGCACCTGTCGTATTCCGGACGGCAAAAACGAATTGCTCGTAAGCGTCGCCGGATTCCTTCAGATAGTTACCGATTGTCATGATGCGAATCATGATGTGAAGGCTTGTTAGGTCAACATATGCACAGATGAGAGAGTACGAGGCATAAGAGTAATTTGGCCCCTTCGACCGCGGGACTGTGAGCGAGCCCTAGCGAGATCGAGGCTACAGCGGCAACTGAAATAAGTTTCCATTTGAGAAAATCCGCCTGAGTCTTTTGAGACTCGATAATTTCACTGCGGAGCATCTTGTCCCGCTCGCCGTCTGTGGCGTTACTCACAGCATCTCCTTCGCGCCTGGATGATAGGACCGCTTAGCGAAATAGATCTTGTATGCTTCCGTCATATTCTGCCGGAATTCATCCGTCTAATCCGCTTGCGTCGCTTGGTGAACAGTTCGGTAAGGCGGAGTCATGGAAATTCCTTTTAACATAAAAATCCCACGTGATGACAGTTAAAACTTCACGGTTCTTTGAAATCGCCCTTGTGCTCGTGCGTTTCCGTCACGTTGCCCGCTTCATGGTAAACGCGAATCACAGCATCATGTGACCGGCTGTAAAACTTTGCGTGGTCGATTGCGTCGCTCACTTCCACGTACCACAGCCGACCGAATGGCAGCACATCGGAAATCAGATCGACATCGCGATGATCTTTGCGTGGGCGGACTTCGTATTGGTGCGCAGAATGCTCAGCAGTCCGCTGGAGCGGCCTGTTGGGCAGGCGGTGCCTCTGACACGGTCGGAGGGAGGTCTGCTTCAGTCTTAGAAAAGAAGACCTCCTCCGTGAGGTTTGTGGGAATGGGTGTACAAGATGCCTGTGAGCCGTGAGAGTAACCTCAGCCGCTTGAGGGCCTCAAGCTTGTAGCCATCGATTCGCGCAAAGTCCCATGGCTTTTTATCCTTCTCTCGCTCGATCCCTTCCAACGCTGAGATTAAGTCGGCAGCGCTTTGGCTCAAACGCGAGTCGCTTACGCAGGGAACTTTTGACTGCACAAGTTCCCTACATTCTGCAATCGAAGCGAACATCGCTTCGTGGTCCATTTGCGCATGGGTTCTCGTGAGGACTGCTCGTCGATAGCAACCTTTAAGGATCGCCCTGACGGACTCGATTGCTTCGTTTTCCCTTGCACTCGGAATGCCCGCTTGTCGTTCCTCTTCTTCCTGGGTTCGAAGCGCTTCCAACACCGCTGTTGCCAAGTTGTCTTCCGTTGTAAAAGGGCGCACGCCATGGTTCTCTTGAATGTGATTACGAAATGCGCCAATCGCTGATTCCGAAGAAAGGGAGCCCGGGTCCATCATCTTCGGAGGCCACGGTTGGTCCTCACTAATCACAAACGCTAGGATCGGCTTCTTTTTGGCAACGACCTGCTCATATTCCAACTCAGTAATGGACTTCCTTTGGGGATTATCCGCTGGCGGAACATACCCGTATCGATGGGCCAGGATTAAGACGTAGTAATCACACTGGGCAACGTCTGCCAAGCACTTGTCCTTCGACCGTTGGTCGAACGCCGGATACTTTTCCATCGATTCGACATCATACCCAGCACGCTCCAGAATCTCTTTTAGCCTTAGCCGATACTTCTCCAGATCGACGAATGTGGATGAGACGTAGACGCTCTTCTTCGTCATTTTGTTAAGACAATCAGGATGGGTATGCTTGGCGGCCGAAATATAGAACAGTTTCGAGCGACACGGCAAGTTTCGGTAAAGACGTGGAGATATTGCTCTCGAGTTTCTGACTTGCCCCCATCAGCGCTGCCAGTGCGAAGTTCGTAAGTCCGCGTTGCAAGATTTGAACGATCGACGCGGTTGGAGCCTGGATTACGTCTCAGCGATTGATTCCAACGGGCGAACGATCTGGATTGTGGACGCGCATCGCGACGACGGCAAACGTTTCGGTGTATGCGCGGATGAATTGCTCACTGCGTTTCTTGAGCTTGAAGCGGCGATTCGAAGTTGCACCTCTTGCTCAATATTCAGAGGAGGTTAGCGGAGCCAAAGGAAAATGCCTGTGACATCCGCTCACGCAACCTGGTGACTGAGGCGGAGGAATATCGAATCCCTCGATCACTTCGCCTAGCACTCGTTCGCCGCAGCAGGGAAATACCAGCACATCCGCATAGTCGTGACTTGGCCCCATATTACTGACTACCTTTGCACGTTGCGGGTGATAGCTGCATGATCCGGGGTCGTCGTTGTCGTTGTAGTGTCGGCCACCAGTAACGGCACAACGCCCAAGTATTACAGTGTTGGGCGAGACTCTCTTCTTCGGGAGACCGACGCTGCGATGTGAAGCGATTTGTTGTCTGCCAGCTCATAGGATCAGAGCCAAAAGCTGAAACCTCCACCGGGCCCTCATCCTCATTATACCAGGATGGCATTCTGCCAAACTGGGTGCGCCATTCGATCACCTGTGAACCCCGGTAATCAACAATGTTCCAGCCCCAACTGTCGATTAGTTGGCCGTTTTCAAAGAGCACTCCAAAATCCGTACGAGCGGACGGAAAAACGAGAGCGCTCACGCCATTTGATCTTAGCCACGCACCTATTCCTTGGAGAAAGGAACTTCCGCCACCCAGGGTTACGAGACAAAGAACTGGCACGAGATCGAAAAAATCGTGGATGGGCTTTTTCGGCGGGAACATGATCCCTGTCTCGTGGGCTCGCATCGATTCAGATGCTCGCTCCAGAGCGACAAAAAACTTAGTGAACCAATCGCGTGCGGCCGGGTATCGAAGATCCAAAGTGTTGGGAATGGTCAGACGGTGGTGACGCAAATGAAACATCAGGAAGTTCTGGCCCAAGTTTTTTAATCCGGTCCGTTCTGTCCATTCGTTGAGTTCGGTTACTTCCAAATAAACGAGCAGATGGGGGGTTTCAGGTAAAGGGAGTCCCTGCGCCCGCAGAGAGTTGGTGGCCGCCGGGGTGACTGTGGAATCGATTATGTTGGTAACAAATGGCATTCGGCGATCCAAGTAAGCGTCCAACTCGCAGATGAGAGCGCTTTTTTCTTCCGGAATGAACGGCGGGTGTCGTAGAGCCGCATAGCGTCCCCGGTCGAGGGTCCTGTCCCCGGCATACCTCCGTTCCCGACCTCGATCTTGATAAACAAGCCCACCTGTCGAAACATGGATGCTCACGCGCCGTTCCCTGTTCTCAGCTGCGTGCTCATCCAGCTTGCGGAATGACGGAAAGATCGCGTCCAGCAGTCGGTTTTGATGTGGTTCATTATCCGCAGGATTGTGCTCCGTAACGAACCAGTCGAACGTTGTCAGAGGCGGGCACTGTGACATGTTTCTTATCCCGGCATGAGGGATTGCGTGAAAGGTTTTGTTGGTCTAACGACAATTGTGCCGAAGTATTCGGCATTTAGGAAGCGGAATCATCCAGCGGAACCGTGACAGTGGCTACGGCTCTTTTGTCGTTGCTGATGCAGTGCCGCGGCGACGGAAAGCGTTTCGTTGTGCACGCCGATGAAAAGCTGACTGCGTTTCTGGAACTGGAATCGGTGATTCGGGGCGGCGCAGCGGTAGCCGAGCGCCTGATTAGTTAGCCGCTGACGCAGAGAGCATAAAAGCAGTGACAGCCATATCGCGGGATGCTCGACCCGCGCACGACTGCCACCACTGGAACCTCGTGCATCGGTAAGTGCACGATATAAGTGCTCGCCAAGATCGATCCTGATCTAGGGGGGGCCGATTATTGTCCACGTACCGGTGTTCGTAGCCCTCATAAAATGGGGGCTGCCCAGTATCGGGACAACGGCACCCTCGGAATACAGCTGGCCGTTATGATACGCACAGACAGCTGGCGTATTAGGTGGGGTCGTTGTGAGTTGCTGCGTGCTTTCTTTTGCGGTCTTTGGAGGTCTCATGTTTGTTGTCTTAGTGGTTGTTTTGACGAAATCCTACCATCTAACGAGATATGGATGGAATTTTTTCCGTAGTATCTTACCGAATTATTCCGTCTAATCCGCTTGCTTGCTCGGGAGCAGTTCGACAAAAGCCGAGTCATTGGGAAATTTCTTTTAGCGACAAGTGCGGCGCGAAGCGAGTAAAAAAATCACGGCTCCTTGAAATCGCCGACGTGCTCGTGCGTCGCGATCACGTTGCCCGTTTCATCGTAAACGCGGATCACTGCGTTGTGTGAGCGACTGAAAAGCTTTGTGTAGTTAATCGCGTCGTGGATTTCGGTACTTCCGTCGCAGCTTTGGGTCGAACGCATCGTGGGTGGCTAACTCATTGCTTTTTCGCAGTGCTGCGCTTGAGGTGAAAACCCTCCCGCTCCGCGCCGTAGCCTTGCGCGTATTCGACGAGACCAAGTGCTTTCTTCCAAACGACCTTTGTGAAATGACCGGAGGGATGATTCGCGTCGTAAATACAGACATCGCCGTTGAGATTGATTGTCGTTTTCCATAGCCCCTCTTGGTGCTCGAAGCTGCCAGTGGTGATTCCGTAAATGTCGTTCGGCTCGAATTCCGGCGACTTGTCCATCGCTGAAATCTTCTTAACGGCGCAGTCGTTGTCCTCTTCAATCTCGCGGAGAGTAAGCACCCCGGTGTGGTTGGGACAGGCGTTCAGCAGGACAATCCGATCATCTGTGACGATGAAATACAGCGGCGACGGAATTTCGCGATCCGCCGGTGCACGCGATTTTAGATCGGTGAATTCGATTTTGAAAATCGCGCCCCACTGCATCTTTGCAATGCGCGTTGTAATAACTCGTGCTGTGAGCGAAATTTCCTTATTCGAAGTGTCGTCGTTCCATACCCTCCCGCGGAAATTTGCGGAGACCGGCTTATCGTCCTTTGCATCGAGAAAAGGGTTGGCCGCGTAGGCAGAAACCGTCAGCGAGATGGACATCGCTAGAATCCCGACTCCATGCACGCTCATACGACAACCTTAAATGGCGGCGGCTTGACCAAAAAGTAAAACTTCACCATTCTTTGAACTCGCCCGCGTGCTCGTGCGTTTCGATCACGTTGCCAGCTTCATCGTAAACGCGAATCACAGCATCTGTGACCGGCTGTAGAACTTTGCGTATCCGATTGCGTTCGCGATGGCGTTTTCCCCGCCGTACCAGAGCCGACCGAATGGCAGTGCAGTGGAGATTAGATAGGGAAGTACTAAGCCCTTGGTACTAACAATTGAGGTGCAGAACCGTCAGCAATTTTTGGGCAAGCTGTGTCCAAATATGGCGAGAATTAAAATCGAAGGGGTATGGTATGAAGTCTCGCGCAACAACGTTAGCGAAAAACTGGAAGGCGGATGCGAATTGAATTGATGTACTCGTGGGCTGTTAATAACGGGAGGATCATTGGAAGGGAAACGCTAGTGAAAGGAGGCATCAGCGACATGCATACTGGATCGACACTGACACTGCGTGCATTACCGTTGGTTGGTATAGCTGCGATTCTCTCGATGGCCGCCTACGGGCAAGCCATATCACCGGGCGCTGGTCCGGCGAGCGCTTCTGAATCTCTGCTCGCTCGCGAGGTGGTCATCCCGATCAGCACGGTTAGACGTTTCTTCCCTCAGGTTGACCAGGAAGCTCGCACGGGCCCACACTTAACCGCGGTCGGCGGTCCCAAGGCCACAAGGAGCGTCATTTACGCCAATAGTAGTAACTCAAAGAAAGTGACCATTACCGTGGATGAGTACGTGAGCTCGAACGATGCGTCATCAGCGTATGAGGAAGCTGTTCAGAAGAGCAAGGCTGTTCCGGGTTTCACGCCTATTTCCGCGCCGGACCTCGGCGAGAACGCCTTCATGGCAACCGTCACTCGGGGCGAGGAGACGCACATTGGCTTCGGCGAGCTGCATGGCAACCTGATTCTGGGAATAACGGTGGTCGGCTACAACCCCACGCCCGGCACTATAATTAAGCTCAGGTCACTGGCTCGCGAGGAGGAAGCCACTGCAAAGGTGCCCTGACGTTTGGCAACTTTTGGAGCCTGGGAGGAAAACAAGTAATCCGGCTGATTGATTTTCTTAAGGGTGGTATAACGAAATTTGTGCCGTCGCCCGACCATTGAGCCGGGATTTGTGTCGGACAGCGGTTCTGCTTAGGTTCGGTTACTAAATCCTGAATACGAACTCGAAATCAACATTCAAAGCTCCCAAAGATGCTGTTTAGTAAACGTTTGAACTCAATTGTAGCTGCGGTCTTTGGCCTTGCCCTGTGCGCTCATGGCGCGCAGGCTCCGCAGCACGTCAAAATTAACCAATTGTCCACGACTGTAGAAGATGTCGTGGTGCCGTTACCGAACGAAATTTTCGGGGCACTGAACAAGCTCGGTGCGGTCAATTGGAAGGAATACGTCCGCAGCGAAGAAAGGCCAAACTTCGCCGAGCGGCCGCGTATCGCCCTCTTGCTGGGGACGGTGATCGCAGATGGTTTTATAGCGGTGCAAGCGGAGGATGCGCCTGCAGTAAAAGATATTGGCCAGCGCGTCCTGGCACTGGCCAAGGGGATCGGCGTAGGGAATTCAATCACGCCACACGCCAAGGCGATCATCGATGCGGCAGACAAGCACAATTGGAAAAATGTGCGGCAGGAACTGGATCGCACTCAAAACAGCGTGCAACTGGCAATGAACGAAGTGCACGATGAAAAGTTGTCGCAGCTCGTTAGTCTGGGCGGGTGGCTGAGGGGCACGGAAGTATTGACCTCCGTGGTGAAACAGCATTTCTCCAACGACGGCGCTGAGCTTCTGCATCAGCCGGATCTGCTCACCTGTTTTCAGACAAGACTGCATGCGATGTCCGACTTTAACCTTCCGATCATTCATCAAATTCAGGATGCCTTGGTTGAGGTGAAACCTCTAATCGATGTCGCCAATGCTCGCATTTCTGCCGAATCAGTTAAGAAGGTCAACGAGATCACTACGCGGCTCGGCAACGACATCATCAAGAAAGACTGAGAAATTTCGGGTGAACCCTTTCGCAAAGGTCCTTCTCTGCACGACCTCCCTGTTGCCGGCCATCGTTGTGCTACCGCCTGCGATTTTCGCCCAGGGGGTGGACCCCAACACAGTGTACGCGCGGGCATTTGCTGTTCTGGCGGCAGAACCCTATGTAAAACAAGGATTTCACGTGCGCGAGGATTACTGGCCGGGCGACCTCGCTCCGGGTGAAAGGAAAGCGATTCGGCAACAATTGTTTAAAGGGAATGAATATTGGTTCTGGCTGGGAACGGAAGTCGATCATGCAAAGGTGTCCGTTCATATTTATAATTCGGACGGAAAACTCGCGGAACAACCAGACAGTTGGGCGAAAGACCACTTTGCGGCTGCGCACATCATTCCAAAAACCACAAGCACTTACTTTATCATCGTTAGCGTGGAGGAATCGCCAGCAGCCCACACGCATTGGGCGCTGGGGTATGGTTTCCGATAAAGTTGACTTCCGTACGCTTTCAGACGGGAGCAAGGCTTATCGATCATCCGACTTAAATATCGTGGTCACTTACATCGATGGTGTGAGCCAAAGCGAGATGGGTCTCAGCCATTGATTCCGAGGGGCGCACAATCTGGATTGTTGACGCACATCGCGACGACGGAAAGCGTCTCGTTGTGCGAGCGGACGAAAAGTTGACTGCGTTTCTGGAACGCGAATTAGTGACGCGAGGTTAACTGCTGGTCGGATGTATCGTCCGGCGGCACAAGCCGGCCGCAAACCGGGCGTTGCCCCGATGTGCCTGCAATGCTCGGATGGCCGCGGCGCGCCGTTCAGATCGTTCGGTTCCGTTGATCGAACGCGATCGTGCGCTCGAACTACACAGCACGCTGGCAGGGGCCTGCAGGCCCGGATCGTCAAAAAGCGCCTCCCCAAGGCCCCCCGATGCTCAACTCAGCGCGCCGGCATTGCACCTCCCCACGCCGAGGGCGACGGGTTGAGTGGAGCGACCTTCGACGGGGAAACGTTCGCCTTCATTTGCGGGCCAGCCGGAGTCGTCGGCGGTGTGCCTCTGACGCGAGCTATGAATCCGTGAGCAATGCCGGAAGCGTCGACGAAACGACCAGTGATATTCCCCTGCGAACTGATTCCGTTAAGCGATGTAAAGGTTGACCCGGGAAAATCGAAAGTGAAAAAATTGTTTGGCGGGACAAAGAAGAGTCCATGAGTCACGCCTGAGGCGTCCGCATATCTGCCCACCACCCAGTTCCTATTGTTATCTCCAAACAGGATTGTCGCAACGGAGCCCGTGGGATCGATCGGGAAGTGCAGCGTCCCATCGCTACCCCGGTAGTACCCGTGAAGGATTCCTGCGCTGTCTATATAGTATCCGACCACCAACCGCTTTGAATCATTGATGTCGTAAGCAAGGGTCGCGACAGCTGCCGGGACGCTAAACAACGTTAAGGTTCCGCCAACGCTGACGAACGCCTGCTGGATCCCGCTGCCGTCAACAAACGTGCCGGCAAAGTCGGCGGGATTGTTTATCGCAAGCACAGCGGTGAAGACCGCGCCGGGAACATCGTATTCTGTGAAGGTGCCGCCCGACAGGAAAAACCCGTGAAGGTTACCATCGCTGGTGGCGTAGTCACCGCAGACTGTGCGTGAGTTATTGATGCCTCGTCCTTCGGTAAAACCCACGGTATCGTTAGGGTCAACGATCGGCGCGCTAAAGCTGCCATCGCTGAACCGGACAAAACCGCTCGTCACTCCGTTCGAGTCGATGAACTCGCCAACGATGTCGCCTCTTTCGTTAATCTTTTGCGGCAAGGTCGAATTTCCGGTCCCGGGATAATCAAAAGTCGTGATTACTTCGATAGAGCCCGAGTTCGCTGCTTGCTGAGCGAACGTCCCCATCAATGGGAAGACGAATAGAACTGCCAGAATGGTATTAAATATCTGTTTTGGGTTCATGACGCTTATTGCCTCCATAATTGAATCGCCCCATTGCTAAAATGCGGATGTGGCAAAAGCACAATACCCAGTTGGTGTTTTTGATACTGACCAGTTTCACCTCGCCCAAACCCTGCGAACAAAATTGCGTTACGGTTCTTTGAAATCCCCGCGTGCCCGTGCCTTTCGATCACGTTGCCGGCCTCGTCATAAACGGAATCACCGCGCGATGTGAGCGGCTTCATTTTTTTAAATTCCTTTCCACTGATGTAATGCGGGAAATCCGGCGCGAAACCGCCAAATAAACGCGTGAGGATTGCGCCAGTGGCGTCGAATCGGGGCGCACCCCGGAAATGTGACTCCAACGGGCGAACAATCTGGATTGCCGAGGCACATCGCGACGGACGGAAAGCGTTACGTTGTGCGTGCGGATGAAAAGCGGCCGCATTTGTTGAACTTGAAGCGGAGATTCGCGCGTGGAGGCTGTTGCCGACCCGTTGCCTCATGGCAAAATGACACCGAAGGAAAGTTCAGCTGGTGATTCGTTGCCTCATAATCGATGACACCGAAGCTTTCATGCTACTTTGGTTGTCAAATTGGGTTTGGAACGGCGTTCAGCGGACGCAGTGGAGCGAGTCCCGGAGCGGAGCGACGGGACGAGCGTAACGGAGTCCCTTGAACGCTTGCCGGCGCGAACCAGCCGCTGGATTTCTTCCAAGCCAGCCTCAATCTGTCGCTTGAGCGCAAAGGGATTGATCGCCGCATGTTGCTCTTGGAGCGCCGCGCGCTTTTGCTTGTCGAGCACGCCACTTTGCAAGAGCCGCTGATAAGGCGTTTTGGGCGCGTCGTAGCGCTTGATCTGGCGCGCGCCCTCGCGGCGCTTTTCCACCAGCTTGGTCGAAGGACAAAAGTGGTTGTGATACAGTGCCCAGGCGTCGCGATACAGCGTGTTGATTGGGCCTAATAACTCTTGGTTTTCCAGCCGATCGTAGCCGAGCAAACAGCGCACATGCGTCCAATTCTTTTGCTCCACGTGCGCATTATCGTTCTTGTGATACGGCCGCGAGCGGGTGAACTGCACCGGCTCTGTGCGCCGGGCAAAGTAGTGCCACAGGTGGTGATTTAAGAACTCGCTCCCGTTGTCGCAATCAAAGCCCAGGATCGAAAAGGGCAGCTTTGCCTCTATCTGGTGCACCGCTTCCCTCACCCCGTGGGATCCTTTGTTCCAAACCGCGCGCAATTCGGTCCAGCCAGTGGCCAGATCGGTAAAGCACAAGCTCCAGATGAAATCGCCCTGCAGACTGTCACCGCAGTGCGCCACCGTGTCGGCCTCCATGAAGCCGGGCCGCTGCTCGTCCCATTGCTCGGTAGCAAGCGGGATCTGGTTCTTGAGCCAGCGACCTGGTTTGGTCCCACCACGGCCCTTCGGTCGCGCCTTGGCTCGCACCGGAGCAAGCAGCCGATCAATCGAGGCCGCACTGATCACTGCCAGCTTCTCTTTGAGCGGCTGTTGCAGCGCGCCGTATTCTTTTTCGTAATGCGGGAGCCACTCTGCTAGAGCCGCCTTGAGCCGTTTGCCGCACAGTTGATCGCTCGCAAACCAGATGCGCTTCAAAACCCTCTGCACCTCTTGCTGGTAAATGGGCTTGGGTCCACTGCGCTTTAACACTCGCGGCACCCCTCGCCTGTTCAACAGCTTGATCGCGTGCTTGCGGCTATAGCCGCAAACCGCAACCAGCTCCTCAATCAGCCTGCTCTTATATCGGCGACTTCGCGCATGCACGTAGCGCCATCGCATCTTCTGTTGATACTCTCTTTTGCTCTCCATACTCAGTGATTCCGACGTTTCCATCGGTGTCATCGAATATGAGGCAACGATTGCTTACTCCCGCTTTTTCTTTCCCCGCTTCGGTGTCATTTAATCTGAGGCAATTCGCCGAGTCCCATCGACGGATTTAGGGATTGACGGCCTAACCAGATTCTTCCGAAACTCGAATCGTCAACGGGTCTGAATCAGGCGGCTGAAACGAAGGAGGGATAACCATGCCAAACGATATTTCTCATCCCGGCGATATTCACACGACAGCTAAAACTCGATTCGCTGGTATCAATTCACACGTACTCACCGTGGGCCACCCGGATTTTGGACTTGGGTACGGAATCCCCGTCGATTTCACCAGCATTGGCGCCGCCATGGATGCGATTCCGTTATTAGATCCCGATCAACACAACCCGGTGGAGCAGTGGACCATTCTAGTCACGCCTGGTTACTATCCTGAAGTAATACGGTTCAAACCTTTTGTAAACGTAGTGGGTCTCCTAAAGGAAGCAGTGATTATCGCAGGGCAAGCTAACGACATTGGCCCTCTTCGGGCCCAAGCTTATCTTTGCACCAGAAGTCTTCTTAGCAATGTGACTCTCGCCATTCGGGGGGACTCAGAGGAAGGCGACTTCGTGGTGCGGGGGTACGACGTTAATGTATACCCTGATGGTCATCAGTACGCTGGAAACGTGCACTTTCTCGGGCTCTCCAATGTCGACTTCTTTCCGTTCCCGCCTTTTCCGCCTTCCGGACACCCACAAGGCGGAGGCTTGATTAAGTTTCATGGGAATTGGCGGACCATCATCTTTAGAGACGTGGGCGGCAACTATGATGCCCCGCAGGGGTACGGCATTAAACTCAGTGGTCAATTCCAAAATGCTGACTGCCATTTCATCAACTGTTTCTTCGATGCGCTCTTTCTAAATGGCGAAGGTGGTTTCATTCACAGCACCGACTGCTACGAGGTGCATCTGCGTAACTCGCTCGTTCGAGTGAATTACTTGAATGCCGCGATATCTACACCGATTTCAGCTGTCAAGATAACGAAAACCATCGGTACTACTGACGACCAATTGACGAACGTCATCATCGAGGGGAGTTCGTTGTACGGGCCGGGCCCAAGCGTTCTCGACATCGACCGAAATACTGTATGTTTTTTCAGGCACTCCTCGACCGATTCGAAAAGCGGCAGTGGCGGGTTCATCACGTCGGGGCCTAACGGCGTTGGCAACCGCTGAGCGCCAGCGGCACGCCTCTTCACCGCACCTTGATAGTATGCAAGACTAGCTGCCTGCTAGAATACGACCGTTCAAGTATCATTTTGTCGTTGTCATGGAGGGAGCAAAAAGGGCAGAGTTTTGCTCGTGCGAAATACTGGAAAATCATCGCTAACAATCTCAAGAAAGCGGGTTGGAGTTTGGGCTGCGTCTGAGCCTTTGATTCCAAAGGGCGAACGATCTGGACTGCGGACGCGCATTGCGACGGAAAGCGCTTCGTCGTGCACGCGGATGAGAAGCTCAGCGCGTTTCTGGAACTCGAATCGGCGGTTCGGGGATCTTCCAGTTTCACGTGCCCATGCACTGTTAAGCGACACAGCGCAGGCACAGAAACGTACGACTAAAGTCTCATTAGATGTACAACGCGAACTTTACCATCATTCAAAACGGATCTGAATCGGGCGGAGGACGCTTCCCCGCTGGGTTCTTCGGCCTCGTTTCGATCCGGCCGCTACCCAGAATCAACTTTAGCGGGGAAAAGAAAGGAAGAACCACATGAACCAACCAGACCAACGTATCACTCTGCCCAGCGGCTTCGTGTTCGACGGCGCCGCTGCCGCCACCCACGTCATGCAACCGCCGCACACACGCGGCGTTACGAGCTCCCGCGGGCTGGAAGAGGGGACGACCAGGTTCGCGCACCGGAAAACGGCCCCTGGCGTCACGCTCTCCTTCAATACCGATGGCTTCGTCGCCGCCCTGAGCGCCGCCCTCGCCAACAATACCGCCGGCTATGTGATGCAGCTCCGCCAACACGGCCAGCCCATCGCCTCCGCCCAGCTCGGGTGGGCCAAGGAGCCTGCCGACGGGTTGGAGTCATGGGCGCAGTCCGTTCGGATGCACATCGCGAGCTGCAGCAAGCTCATCACCGCTATCGCCATGACGCGCACCCTCGCAGCGAACAACCTCCCGCCGTCCACGAAGATCATCGACTACCTGCCCGCCTATTGGCCCAAGGGCCCGAACATCGGCAAGATCACCTTCGCCGCGCTGATGACGCACAAATCCGGCTTCCGGGTCACCGGGTCCGACACGACCTACCCCATCATGAAGGCCCAGGTGGGCGCCGGGGTTACGGCCGCCCACCTCGGTGTGTATTCCTATCAGAACATGAACTTCAGCCTCTGCCGAATCCTGCTTCCGGTCATGAACGGCACCATCCCGGCCAACACCGTATTCCCCCCGCCTTTCGAGGATCAGTTTTGGGACTACGTCACCATCACCGCGTATGCTACCTACGTCGCTCAGAATCTCTTCCAACCCGCCGGTGTTTCGGGCCCTACGTTCACACACCCTGACCCGGACGCGCTTGCCTACGCTTTCCCGCCCAACGGGGGATGGAACTCCGGCGACCTTACGTCCGACTCTGGCGGCACAAGTTGGCATATGTCAGTGAACGATCTTCTGGACGTGATGGGCTGCTTCCGCCGTCAGGGCACGATCATGTCGCCCGCCGCCGCGCAGGCCATGCTCGATGCCAGCTTCGGCATCGATCTTATCGAATCGACGAACCTCGGCACCCTCTACAACAAGAACGGCCTCTGGTACAAGGTCCCCCCGGGCAGCCTGTGGCCGACCAGACGGAGCAGAGCCTCGCCTACTTCCTACCTCGCGATATGGAGTTGGTCGTCCTCGCCAACTCTCCGATCGGCAGCTCCGGCCAGTTCTTCCGTGACGTGGTCACCAACATCTACCTCGACAACATCACCCCGGAGATCTCGATCGGCGGCTGGATCGCCCGCCACGGCCTCACCGCGGAGAAATACCAGGAAGCGTTCAACGACTACGTCGGCAACCACGGAATGCAGCTAATGGACGTCAGCGGATACGGCGGCTCGGCACCGCTCTACGCGGCGCTGTGGGTGAAGACTGCCTCCGCGCCCGCCTGGCAGGCGCGTCACGGCCTGACTGCGGCGGATTATCAGGCCACCTTCAACCAGCTCGGCGCACAGGGTTACCACCCGGTGCTCGTGAATGGCTATGCCACCGCCGCCGGGCCGCGTTTCGCCTGCATCTTCCAGCAGGGGGCCACCGATCCTTGGGTTGCCCACCATGGGCTCACCGCCGCGCAATACCAGGCTGCCTTCAACCAGCTCACGGGCGAGGGATATCTGCTCGACTGGGTCAGCGGCTATTTCGACGGCAGCCAGGATCTCTATGCCGCCATCTGGCGCAAGCCACCGAGCACCCCCGCCTGGCAGGCCCGACATGGCCTGAGCGCCGCCGACTACCAGGCCTTCTTCAACAGTGTCACCGCCCAGGGCTACAAGCCGGTCGTGGTCTGCGGTTACGGCGACAGCGCGCAGGACCGCTACGCGGCTATCTTCCGAAAAATCCCCAACGCTCCCGCCTGGCAGGCCCGCCACGGGCTGACAGCAGCGCAGTACCAGGCAACCTTCAACCAGTTCGTTGCTGAGGGCTATCGGCTCGAACTGGTCAGCGGCTATAGCGTCGCAGGCGAGGACCGTTTTGCCGCGATCTGGACCAAATAGGCGTGCAGGTGGACAACCCAATGCCGACTCTGGTACTCCGGGGTAACCGACTCGAAGTTCAAGACAATTTTCGTTGAGATAGGCTACTCACAGGCCCGTACCGGATTTCGACTTAACCATGTTAACATCGTCCTGTTTGATAGCTCCGTCCGCTTTAACATCGTCCCGAAAATTTGAAGTTGTTACCGGCTGGCCTAGTTGTGATTGGACCTGGTTGACATCAGTCGAATTTACGATGCCATCCGCCGTGACATCGCCGATGAGAACACCCATTGTTGCCTGAACATCGCTCCTGTTTATCCCGTCGTTCACGCCGGCCAGCGTTAAGACAATGGTCTGCGCGTTACCTACTCGGGTGAGATTTACCAAAACTTGATTGCCAGTAACCGCGTAGTTCTTGACCCTTCCTGCGCCCGATGTGACGCGTGCACCTTGTATTGAAACGTTGCTCGCGAAGGTGAAAACAACTGCGTAGTCACCCGAACGACATTCGATTCCTGGTCTTGGCGTCTGCGGCAAATTGATGTCGAAAGTTCCTGCTCTGCCGTGTGTTTTACGGGACACGACGCTGACCAGCTGCATCACTACTGACTCAATGAAGCCTTTGCGGGCAGCAATTTCAGTCGCGTAAAAAGCGCTCGGGTTAGGCGCCGTTATCCAATTACCTTGGTCGCTTTGTACAAAAAGCCCGGTGGTATCGAACATTGCCGCATTGAATGGATTGCTGCCATCCATGGAAATGCTGAACGGCCCATCTACCGCGAGATTAACGCCATCGAATTCCCATCTGTTCGTGCTCGTGTTTAACACAAACACTCCTCCGCCCGAGTCACCCGATGATAAGTGCGCCTCATTTGGCCCCGCGTTTGCGTCAAATGGCACGCGCAACAACTTGCCGTAGGTGGGGTCGCTGACGATTGAACCAACAATGTTAGTGCCCCAACGTTGCACATAATCGTAAAAGCCCCATGCCCAGCCACCCAGATGGGAATCGGTGCCAACAAACACTTGATCACCGCGCTGGGTCCCGCGCCCGAAGACGACCAACCGGAGATTAGCTTCAGTACCAACCGGACTGCTGTAGAGCGGTGCCTGAAGTGGAAAGGTCCCTGCGACCTGCCAGACCGCGAGATCGCTGGCTGTGTCTCGGAATACTGCAGTCGTCGTGTACAAATTTCCGTTAAAGAAGAGAAACTCACCAACATTGCCACCAATGTGGTTTGCTGTAACGAAGTAGTTCGAGGCGATCACGGTCCCGAGGAAGCCTGAGAATTGTCCCTCGTACTGCCAACCGCTGCCCGCTAACTCGCCGGTAGGGGCGGTCGTGTTTATGCTCGGATCATCAGTCCCATAAAGAATGACTGCCTTCGAAGGGGCGGTGACGATCAAGCCCGCGCTGAGAACCAAGCCCAGTAGCTGATAGCGTTTCATCCGGGTGAAGTAATCTTTTTCGGAAAGCTATTAATTCGAGCCGCGGATGTTGACATAGAAGACCGAAACACTCAAGAATTTTCGCGTCGCGCGTCGGCAAATTTAATCGGCCGTCTTACCGTACGAGACATGCATCGTTTATGATCGGTGGATCAGTGATGTTCAGGTTCTTGGCTGAGCTTTTGGAAAGCGGGATCCGCGCGCAACGGATCCCAGATTGGATCGAGTTTTAAAAGTACCGGCGTGATGGGCGCTGGGTTATAAAGCCAGCCACCATACGGGGTTTGTAACAACCGCGTGAGAGTTGAGATCGCACGACTGTTCTCGCCGACGAACCATCTCCACTAGCGCCAGGTTCTCTTCGAACCCGGGTCCGGACAGTTGATCTTTGCTACTCGGTACAAGCGTGGTTGCACGCTGCGCTTCGTTGAGGGCTGAGCCTTTCTCGTCGAGTATGGCGTAAGCCACGGCCAGCGCTGCCGCAACGAAGGCGTTGTCTGGTTGATCCTTGCTGAGCGGCTCAAGCGTGTTGCGCGCCTGTTCAGCGGCAGCCTTTGCTGATGCGGTGTCGCCGGCTACGCGCTGGATCAATGCCAGTCCCCCCTGTTTCATCCCCTTGTCGAGCCCGGAAGCAAACTGGAGTCGAGCTAGTCGGGGTTGCGAGAACCGGATGGCCTCAGTTTGATTTCGTTCAAGTCTGAATTGAGCCAGCTTCACTCGAACAGCCGCATCCGAATTCGTTTGTGCGTTTACCTGGACCAATAACTTAGCGGCTTCTTGCAGGTTACCTTCGGCCTGGTAGATGCTGGCTTTTAACGCCAGTAAAGATAACTCATCAGGGTGGATATCCAGTGCCCGATCGTAGAGCTTTAGCGCCGTCGGGAATTGTCGAAGCGCGGCGTAAGTAAATGCCACTTCAATCAGTAACGCCGTGTTCCGCGGATCCAGGGCGAGGCCCCGTTCCCAATAGGCAACACTTTCATCCCAATGTCCTTCGCGCCGTCAATTGCCCCAAGGGCGTATAAGACCTGGCTGTTACCTGGCAACATTTTGCTGACACGCCCGAAGGTGGCTTTGGCCATCGCGTAATCGCGCAGCACCCATATATTATAATAACCCGTGAAGAGCAGGGTTTCGGGCGAGTTCGGCTGTAGTTTCTGCGCATTTTCTAAAGCTTCCCTGGCCGCATCGCGGCGAGCGGCAGTTGTGTCGCCGCGGTTAAAGTAAAGAAGCGCGTGCGCACCAGAGAGTCGCGCCCAGGCGAGCGCAAAATTCGGGTCAAGCTGCACGGCCAGCCCATAAAACTCGATGGCTTTAAATAGGGCATCGCTCGAGTAGTTGCTACGTGCTTCAAAAGCCAGCCCGCGTAAATAGGCATCGTAAGCTTCCGAATTGTTTGTGGGCTTAGCAGCCAACGCTTGCTCTTCACGACCGGTTCGCTTCGCTTGCAACGATTCCGCTATTCCTTTAGCGATGTCGCTCTCGACGACAAAGATATCACTCAGCTTTCGATCATACGTCTCGGCCCAAAGCTGCGAACCGGTTTCCGCGTTAACCAAGCGAACATTGACTCGCACCTGATTGGCCGCTTTCTGCACGCTACCCTCAAGAATGTTCGTTACGCCAAGCTGCTTCGCGATCTCAGCAAGATTGCCCGGTTCGCTCTGAGACTACTGCTGTGTCGAAGCGCGTGAAATCACTTTCAAATCCGCGATCTTCGCCAGGCGCGTCAGGACTTCTTCTTGGACGCCATCGGCGAAATAAGCGTTCTCCGGATCGCTGCTCAAATTTTGAAAGGGCAGGACCGCGACTGATTTGTCGACCTTATTCAACACGGCCCTTGGCAGAAGAAAAAATCCAGCGGAACCAGAGACGTATGACACCCGTAACGATGAGCAAAATGAGATTTCGTCGCCGATGGGTTCCTTTTGTCGGGGTAATTTGAATTCCCTGCGCAGTAATGTCGTAGGCCCAGGCGAAGGACGGAGCGCGATCGGAAACCCGATTAACAAAAGTGTGATCACGAGCCGCAAACTCCAATTCGGCAATTCCCACGCTGGAAACGTTGCCGAGGCCATTTGAATCAAGAATCCGGGCGGCGACGATGGTACGCGGCTGCGACGCGATAAACCTTTCGGCGTTGCAATTCCTCAAAGAACCCGCTCATAATATAAATGCGTCATCATGACCATAGCCTTGTGCTGCGGGTTCGCAGGCAAATATCGGCCTGAGCCGATGTGCGTCGAGACTTCGCTGGCTTCCCACGCTCAAACTGGGTAACCATTTGATGAATGATCGTCAGCGTGTTCGCCACTAACCCCGCCCGTGGCTTTAGCATCGCGCGAAGTTTCGGTCTTGATCTGGCAAGGAATTAGCCAATGGCAGACATAACCATTACAATCGGCGCGTGGGCATCATAGGAAAACTATCTAGCGGGAAATGCGACGTGAACGCAAGTAGACTCTCTGATCTCGCCCGCGTGCTCGAGTTCAATCACGTCGCCCGCCGCATCGTAACGCGAATCACAGCACTATGTGATCGGCTAAATTCTGCACAACCGATTTCCAGACCATCGTTTTTACGCGGGTTTGCCGAGCGCAAAAAGCCACTCAGCGCGTCGCTACTCGATGTCGATCTCACGCACGCGTTTCTGTTGCCGAATGATCTCGACCTGATTGCGTAGTTTGTCCGTGAGTCCAACGCTCGTTGGAACAGCTTCGATCAAGACAAGCGGCGACGACGCGTCTGAGGTATTCATCTGCACATTCTCAACGCCGACCAATCGAGAAAGAAACGGAACCGTCAAGTTCCCATATCCTTCACCCGGTACAATTAGCGTCTCCGTGACCTTGCTGAAACGCCAGATGTGATTTTGAAGCGCTGGGTTGTTAGCTCAAAAATCTTACATTTCGTTTGGAGATAGCGGGTTAGTGCGAAAAAGATAGGCACGATGAGCCAGCAAAAGAGGCCGCACAAAAGATATACGCCAAAATTTTTCCATTGCGACGATGGGCCGCGCCAGACGACCTCTTCCGACATGCCTGAACTTGTCTCGTCCATAGAGGATTCCTTTAGCAACTAACGTTGGCCACAGCAAGTCGGAAAATATCGTGAGCGAGTATTTGGAGCTTTGGCTAAAATGCTACCGCTCCGTTTCGCGCGCCATTTACGCCAATTCATATCATTTCGTCATTGCTGTGTGGAGAGAAAAAGAGGCAGAATCGCGGCTCGTGAAATACTGGGAAATAATCGCCTGCAATCTCCAGAAAGCCGGTTGGAGCTTGGGCTGGGTGTCAGCGATTGATTCCAACGCGCGAACGATCTGGATTGTTGACGCACACCGCCGCGACAATCAGCGGTTCGTTGTGCGTGCGGATGAAAAGGTGACTGGGTGGTTCTTGTACTTGACGGCCAGGTGAGATTCTTTCGAAACTCAGCGTCGCTAAATGGATCTGAATCAGGCGAAGGACATTTTTCCCCGCTGGGTTCTTCGCCTCCTCCGGACCCGAGATCCAAGAAATCAACGCAGCGGCGAAAAGGAGAGGAAGAAGGATGAATCGACTGATTTCAAGAATGTCGAACAAAATTGGAGTCTTCTATCGGCGCGGGAGGTTACGAACCGTGGAGGGCAGCATCATAAGAAAGTTAACAATAGTGCTCTGGCTGCTCGCGTGTCTTACGCTGATCGGGTGCGATTTCCGGGGTCCCACCCCGGCTGTAACCCCGACTCCGGTGCAGTCGCCAACCCCGAGCTCGGTACACTGGAGACTCTCGGTGGGTCCCCGATTCCCTGCCTGGGTGGGTCCCCCGCTGGGCCCCTAGGTCCCTGCCAGGACGGCATTCAGCTCATGCAGATGTGGGAACTGCGAGGCTCATTCTGGCTACCCCACTAGCGCGAACCGGTACGGTTGGTGGTGCACCAACAGCTTTGACGAAGCGGTGCACATGTTAAGGTTTCACGCAGAACTGTAAGGTTAAAGCGCGTCGTCAGCCAGCAAGAATGCTGCAACCTCAGTTGGTAACGGGGAGCTTGGCGGTCCCAATTGCCGTTTCCGGGCGCTAAATGGCTCACTTTTTCAGGATGATATTTTGCTAAAGACGGGTTGATAAGTGAGAAGTGGCCGGACAGAAAAGACCGCCTCGACCGCTCGTAATATCCAGCCGCCTAAAATCGTAGTATTTAAAATCGCCCTTGTGCTCGTGCGTTTCGATCACGTTGAAATGTCGTTACTATGCGGAGCGCAAACGTGACAAGGTGTAAGATTCAGCCCCAAACATGCTGTTTGCGCTTGTTGTGCTTTCTCTGCGCTTCTCTCGATACCTGGTTTGCCCAAATGCGATGTTTGTCGCAAAAATAATTAGATTGATCGCAAATAGGCTCGGAACCAGTAACGGCATTTCCCATTCTTTTCGTGTCGGATCTGCGAAATTCTTTGCCGCGAAACCATGTTTCCGCTGGGGGCTTTGTGTTTTTTCACTTACCTTCGGCACAAGGATAGCATAGCTTCGCGGTAAGTCCGATTGACGTTAGTTTCCGCAAGAAATACTGGGAAATCATCGCTCGTAATCTCAAGAAGCGCGGCTGGAGCTTGGGTTTTGTCTCA
This sequence comes from uncultured Gammaproteobacteria bacterium, assembly GCA_963789365.1. Classification (GTDB taxonomy): domain Bacteria; phylum Pseudomonadota; class Gammaproteobacteria; order Steroidobacterales; family Steroidobacteraceae; genus FEN-1191. Next base: position 468 of record CAWBKJ010000004.1, on the reverse strand, counting down.
GCGATTGATTCCAACGGGCGAACGATTTGGATTGTTGATGCACACCGCGATAACGGAAAGAGTTTCGTTGTGCGTGCGGATGGATTTCTGACTGCGTTTTGGGGGCTCGAATCGGCGATTCGGTGTCAGACCACGTTCAGAGTCCCTCATCCGCTGTCTTGACCTTTAGGCGACCGTTGGCCCATCACTTTTTGCGTAACCTAGCGCCCGATTTTACGCACTACCTCAGTGACCGGCCAGAAATGAGTTCTCAAGACGAGAGTTCACGGAAGGCCAAGACGATGAAAGGAAATTAGTTTTATGAAAAATGAATCAATAATGAAAGGCGCGAAGACTAATGGAACTAGAACCCAAATTAGGTCTGTGACTGTCGGATCAGCCGCTTTCGCCATCGTGCTCAGCATATTTCAACAGGCAGCCGCTCAAATCGCACCAAACAACTCATATGCAAATATGTTGAATATTATC
>CAWBKJ010000003.1:0-27988 GCA_963789365.1 uncultured Gammaproteobacteria bacterium | reverse complement strand
TGGCCAGGGGTGGAATTGAACCACCGACACGCGGATTTTCAGTCCGCTGCTCTACCAACTGAGCTACCTGGCCGCCGATTGGAAGGGCGCGTATTAGACCGGGCCGGCACCGCTAGCGTCAAGGTGAACCCTTTGAATCGGGAGACTTAACTCAAGTTTCAGGCGCTTTGTAGTCGCCCGGGCGCTCTGAGCCGGCGCCAAAAAAGTACTTCTCCATCTCCGTTTCCAGGAATTTGCGGGCCTTGGGCTCCACGGGCGAGAGTCGGTACTCGTTGATTAACATGACCTGATGCTTTACCCAGCGCGCCCAGCCCTCTTTCGAAACGGCTTCGAAAATCCTCTGGCCTAGCGGTCCCGGATAAGGGGGCCTCTCGAGACCCGGGGCCTCGGCGTTAAGCACGACACAATGTACGGTACGCGTCATGAGAGTCCCTGGATCAGCGCATTGACGGGGGCCGGGAGTCCCAGCGGCTCCGGGGCAGCGGGGTTATACCAAAGCATCGGGGGCCCATCCATCACTCCGCTCCAACCCGTGCATCGCGCAAGCAGCGGGGAGATTTCCAGTTCAAAGTGCGTAAACGCATGCCGCAGCACGGTCTGCGACTGTGGCTCGACCTCGGCATCCACCAATCGCGTCGCGGCGTAAAGACGTGCGGCGTCGGCGCTGGGGAACTGCGGCGGAGTCCACATGCCGCCCCACACCCCTCGCTCCGCGCGCCGCTCCAGCAACACGCTGCCGTCGCGAAGCTGCGCCAACAACATGACCACGGCACGCCGGCGGCGCACCGGACGCGGACGGGGCGCAGGTATCTCATGTTGCCGGCCGGTGCGACGTGCGGCGCAATGTCCTGCCAGGGGACAGACCGGGCATAGTGGGCGCCGACGCACGCACACCGTCGCGCCCAGATCCATAATGGCCTGCGTGTAGGTGGCGACATCGTGTTGCGGCGTGCACTCCTCGGCCAGCTGCCAAAGACGCCGCTCAATGGCGCTCTGAGTGGTCACGCCCGCGACCGCGAACACGCGTGCCAAGACGCGCCGCACGTTGCCGTCCAGAATCACGGCCCGTTCTCCAGCGCTCAGGGCACGTATGGCCGCTGCGGTCGAGCGACCGATGCCCGGCAGGGTCGCCAACATCGTGGCGTCCGGAGGGAGTTCACCCCGGAATTCTTCCATCACCCTTTGCGCGCTCAGGTGGAGGTTTCGGGCGCGCGAGTAATAGCCCAGGCCCGACCACAGGTGCAGCACTTCATCCAGAGGTGCAACCGCCAGTGAACGCAGGTCGGGGAAACGTTGCATGAAGCGGTCGTAGTAATCGACGACGGTTGCGACCTGCGTCTGCTGCAGCATGATCTCGGAAACCCACACGCGATAGGGCGTGGGATTGCGCTGCCAGGGCAGCTCGCGGCGTCCGTGCAGCGCGTGCCATTCCAGCAAGGCCGGTGCAATCGCCGTCCGGTCGGTCATTTCTGCGCCTGCAAGGCCTCAATTTCATCGAGCAGACGGTTCATGCGAGCCTCCAGCGCTCGATAGGGGGCTGGGCTCGCCATGTCGACCCCGGCGCGCTTGTACAGCTCGTACGGATAGTCGGAACCGCCGGCGCGCAGCAGCGTCAGGAATCGGTCGCGTGCCGGCGCGCCCTCCTTGATGATGGCATCGGTGAACTGCGCGGCGCCGGCGATCGAGGTCGCATACTGATAGACATAAAAGTTGCGATAGAAATGCGGCACCACCGCCCATTCAATGCAGTATTCCGGGTCGATCTTCATGACGCCCTGAGCCTCACCGTAGTACTTGCGCAACAATCCGCAGTACATCTCGGTCATGTGCGCACCTGACAGCGATTGACCCTTCTCGAGTTCCTCGTGTATCGCCAGCTCAAATTCGGCGAACATCGCCTGGCGGAAATAGGTCGTGCGTATGGTTTCCAGTCCCTCGCCCAGGTAAAAGAGCTTCTCGGCGCGGGTGGCGGCATGAGCGACCACGTAGTCATTCAGCAGCATTTCGTTGCCAATTGAGGCCGACTCGGCGATCGCCGTTGAGTACCCGAACTTGTCGTAGGGCTGCGCATGGGTCGCGAGCTGGTTATGCACGGCATGGCCCCATTCGTGCGCCAGGGTCGACATGGATTCGTAATCGTCGTTCAGGTTGAGCAGCAGGTAGGGATGGACATCGTAGGCGGAGCCCTGCATGTAGGCGCCCAACCGCTTGCCCTCCGTCGGATAGGCGCTCATCCAGTGCGAGCTGAAACCCTTGCGGAGCAGCCCCAGGTACTCATCGCCGAGCGGCTGCAGCGCCTCGAGCGTGATTCGCTCGGAGTCCGCGACACTGAACTTGGGGGCGCTATCGAGCTGAAACATCGGCGGATAGCCGTCGTAATAACGCAGATCATCGGTAATTCCGAGCAGCTGCTTTCGCAGCCGCAGATACCGATGCAGCGTCGGAAGCGCGGCATTGACCTCCGAGATCAGTGTGCGGTACACCGCATCGGGCATGGCGTCGGGGAACTGTGAGGCCTCCAGTGCCGTGGCAAACTTGCGCGACTTGGCCGTGAAATGATCGCCCATGACCTGCGTGGCCAGGAGAGAGCCCGCGGTACCTTCAAATTTCTTCCAGGCGCCCCAGTAACCGTCGAACACCAGCTTCCGGTCCGCGCGCACGGCCGATTGGCGGTACTTCTGGTACGCCGCCTGTGTAATACGCGCCTGGGTGCCATCGCTGAGCGTGATGGTGGGCACCGGCAGCTCGGAATCGGAGAGCTGGCTGTGCGTGGTATCCGGTTGCGCGAGCACATCGCCGGTGGCAGCCAGGACGTTTTCGGCTTCGATCCCCAGCGTGTGCGGGGCCGCGCGCAGGATATTGTCCAGGTAATGCCCGAATCGCTCCCTCAGGGTGGTGTTTTGGGCCACGTAGGCATTTATCTGCTTTGCGCCGATGTGCAGGATCTCGGGCGCCATCCATGAGGTTTTTTCGGCCAGGCGCGTCACCAGCGTCCGGGCCTGTTGATTGCGCCCCAGGTTGACGCTGTTACGCACGTCCTGGTCCGAGGCCAGCGAGGCGTAGACATACAGCCTCGAGGACTCTCGGTCCAGATCGCTGACCGCCACCAGCGCCTTGAGCAGGGCATCGGCGCCTTTCCCCAGCGTGCCCTGGTAGGAAGTGAGTTTGTCGATACCCGCCTGGGTACGCGCGTAGGAGTCCTGCCAGTCCTTGAGGGTCGGGTACAGGTCGCTGAGGTCCCAATCGGTATAGGCGGCGACGGTGTCCGCGCCCATCGCAGCCGGGGCGCCGGCGACCAGCAGCAGTCCAAGGGCACTATAGAAGAGTGGGCCGATCAGCCGTCGAACCTGACGCATGGGCGTTCCTTGTATCGCAAGAGCCGCCGGCAATTCTACGGCGGGCGCCTCACCGCCACCATCGCCGTCTGAACTCAGGGCACGGCGGCCGAGGCGGCCAGCAGGCCCTCGAGGTATTCCCAGCGTTCCAGGCAGGCGCTCAGCTGTGCCTCGATCTCGGCGGCCCGGGCGCGATCGGTCCGCATGCGCTCCCCGCCGGCACGAAAGTAATCGGCATGGCACATCTGCGCCGTGAGTTCGCGCTGCTCGGACTCGAGCGCCGCGATCTGGGCGGGCAGCGCGTTCAATTCGCGCACTTCCTTGAAGCTCAGCTTCCGGCCCGCGGGGAGTGCAGCAGCGGGTCGCAGGCGCGAGTTTTCATCCGCCGTTGGCGTGCTCCTCTGCCTTGGGGCCACAGCGCTGCTGTCCGGAGCCGCCGCGGCGGGCCGCTGCGCGAGCCAATCGCGATACCCGCCGGCGTATTCCTGCCAGTACCCCTCGCCTTGCGCGACCAGCGTCTGCGTGACGACATTGTCGAGGAAACTGCGATCATGGCTCACCAGCAGCAGCGTTCCCTGGAAGGACTGGAGCGAGGCCTCCAGCAGATCGAGCGATTCGATATCCAGATCGTTGGTGGGTTCATCCAGTACCAGCAGATTCGCAGGGCGCGCAAACAGGCGCGCCAGCAGCAGCCGGTTGCGCTCCCCGCCCGAGAGCGCACGCACCGGCGTCGCAAAGCGCCGCGCCGAAAACAGGAAGTCGTTGAGATAGCTCGCGATATGGCGCTTGCTGCCGTTCACCTCCACGAAGTCCGAGCCCTCGCTGACGGTGTCGGCCAGGGTTCGGTCCAGGTCCAGTTGTGCCCGCAGTTGATCGAAATAGGCGACGCGCAGATTGCTGCCGAGCCGCACCGTGCCGGTATCGGGAACGAGCAGGCCGAGCATGAGCCGTATGAGCGTTGATTTGCCCGCGCCGTTCGGGCCCATCAGGCCCAGACGGTCGCCGCGCATGAGCCTCAGGTTCAGGTCCGTCACCAGCGGACGCCCGTCGAATTGCTTCCCGACCCCGCTCAGCTCGGCGACCAGGCGACCGGAGCGCTCGGTGGCGTCAATGCTGAGCTTCACGTTGCCGAGGCGTTCGCGCCGCGCCGCGCGCTCGGAGCGCAATGATTCGAGGCGGCGCACGCGTCCTTCGTTGCGGGTGCGACGCGCCTCGACGCCGCGACGGATCCAGGTCTCTTCCTGAGCCCAGAATTTGTCGAACTTGCGGCGCCCCACCGCTTCGGCCGCCAGTTCGGCGGCCTTCTGGCGCTCGTACGCCGAGTAATTTCCCGGATAGCTGCGCAACCAGCCGCGATCAAGCTCCAGCACGCGTGTCGCCACCCGATCGAGAAACCAGCGATCGTGCGTCACAAAAACCAGCGCCGGCGCCTTGAGCAGCAGCTCTTCGAGCTGTTCGATGCCGGCGATGTCCAGATGGTTCGTGGGCTCATCGAGGAGCAGCAAGTCCGGTTCGAGGGACAGCGCGAGCGCCAATGCCGCACGCTTGCGCTCGCCCCCCGAGGCACGCGCCGGATCGATGGTGCCGTCGAGCCCGAGACGGGTCGCAAACTCGACCAGCCGCGACTCGGCCCGCCAGCGCTGCCGATCGTCGCTGATGTCCTCCAGTCCGCCGCGCCGCCGGAGCGCCTCGAGCAAGGTGTCGGCTGGCGGGAGCTCGGGTTCCTGCTCGACCGTGACGATGCGCAGACCGTCACGGCGCTGCACGGCGCCGTCATCGAGCGCGGTGCGCCCCGCAAGCACCCCCAGGAGCGTTGACTTACCGGTCCCGTTGCGTCCGATCAAGCCGACGCGGTCGCCCTCATCCAGGGCGCAGGCCGCCTGGTCAAGGAGCGGCGTCAGCCCGTAGGCCAATTCGGCGTCGAGCAGCGTCAGCAGGGTCATCGCGCTTCAAGGGTCCGGCGCGAGACTTGAGTCCCGCCTGGGGCGCGCCGGCCGTGGCCGGAGGTCTCCGGGGCTACTTGGACTCCTTTTTGACCAGCCACTGCACCAGCGCCACGAATTGCTCGTTCCCCCCTGCGCTGCCGGGAGTCACCCGATACTTGCCATTGACGATCACGCTCGGGGTCCCATCGACCTGGTACTCGCGGATCTGCGAATCGGCCTCGCGCATTTTCGCATCCACGCTGAACGAGTGGGCGGCCGTCAGGAATTCGCCGGGTTTCAACTTCGCCAGGCCTTCGTAATACTTGGCCACGTCCGCCAGGCTCGGCAAGGGATTCTTGATCTGGTTTGTGGCCGGATCGATGATCGCCAGCTCATGGGTCTTCCAGATGGCATCAAAGATCTTGTCGTGCGTGCGTTCGGCGATGCCCAGGGACTGCGCGGCAAAGTAGGCACGCTGAAAGACCTTCCAGTCCTCTTCGGCGTGCCAGGAAGCGGGCAGGAACCGCCACTGCACGTTTGCAGGCAGGGAAGCCTTGAGTTTGTTGATGGTCGGATTGAACATGTTGCACGCCGGGCAGGCGTAGGAGAACACCTCGACCACTTCCACCTTGCCAGCTGCGACCGAGGTCGGCTGGGGCGGCAGGACCAGGAAATAGTTCTCGCCCTCCTTCCAATTGGTGTCGGCCCGCGCGGCGCCCGCCACCAGACACAGCAGACCCGCCAGCATTACCGCTCTGCTCATCGAAGGCTCCTTTGATCCGCGGCCGCCGACGAGGCATGCAGGCGCGCGGATTCGGTTCTTACGGCTCGATTCCTACACGAATCATGCCACAGCTTTGCGCAGGAATCCTGCCGTCCCCGTGCCTATGCGAGCGTGCGCGGGTAAAATAGGCGCGAGTAAAATAGCCGCTGCGGCGCCCCACGGAGGACCAACATGAGTAAATACGTCGATGGGTTTGTGTTGCCCGTGCCCAAGAAGAATCGTGCGCGCTACGTGCGCCTGGCGCGGCTGGCCGCCAAGGTGTGGCGAGATCACGGGGCGCTCGAGTACCGTGAGTGTATTGCCGATGACGTGCCCAAAGGCAAGCTCACCTCATTTCCGCGCGGCGTGAAGCTGAAATCGACCGAGACCGTCTGGTTCTCGTTTATCGTCTACCGGAACCGCAAGCATCGCGACCAGGTGAACGCCAAGGTCATGAAGGACCCGCGCCTCGCCAAATTCATGAATCCTAAGGCAATGCCTCTGGACGGCAAGCGCGTGATCTTCGGCGGCTTCGAGGTGGTGGTGGATCGCTAGCGCGATCAGGGCGCGCGCGGGCGCTCCCGGGCGATGACCGGCGCGCTCAATTTCTGGGCGCGCCGCAGGAAGGTGATCTCGCTGCTTCGACCGATCCGGTGATGGTCGAGCAGCCTCTGCAGGCGATCGACGCCGGTGACCTGCTGGTCGTCAATCAGGACGATCAGGTCCCCATCCTCGAGCCCCGCGGCCGCGGCCGGGCTCCCGGGCTCGACGCCGCGCACGCGCACGCCCGATGCGTTGCTGAGGCCGTGATGGTTCGCGATGCGGCGCGCAAGGCTTGCGGTGGCCCCGGCGACTCCCAACCAGGCGCGCCGCACCCGCCCGTGGCTCAGCAGCTGGCCCATCACCCACTGGACCGTATCGCTCGCAGTCGCAAAGCAGATGCCCTGGGCACCGGGAATGATGGCGGTGTTCACGCCGATCACCGCACCGTGTGAATTGACCAGCGGGCCGCCGGAGTTCCCTGGATTTAGCGCCGCATCCGTCTGGATCACATCGTCTATGAGCCTGCCGGTGCTGGCACGCAGGCTCCGGCCCAGGGCGCTGACGACCCCGGTCGTTACCGTGTGTTCGAAGCCCAGGGGATTTCCGATGGCGATGGCCAGTTGCCCGATCTGCAGATCACCGGAGCGTGCGAACTGAAGGTGCGCCGCGCCGCTCCCGCTCACCCGGATCACCGCCAGGTCCGAGTCGGGGTCGTCACCGAGCACGTCGGCCGCATAGCGCTCGCCGTCGAACGCGCTGACACGAATATCCTGCGCGCCGTGGACAACGTGAGAGTTGGTGAGCAACAGCCCGTCGGGCGTAAAGAAGAATCCGGAGCCCGTGCCGCGCTGCTCACGCCCAGCGCGCAGCTGGCTCACGTCCAGATGCACCACGGCCGGGGCCGCCGTGCGCACCGCCCGAGTGACCGCTTCGGAGTAGGCATCCAGCAGCGTGCTGTCACTGGTCAGGGCTGGGCTGGGCGCGGCATTCATCCCTTGCGCAGTGGGGGCGGCTTGCCGATCATTCAAGTCTGCGCTACATACAGCTGGGTCGGCGTGTAGCCTATCGATGCCGCGGCCGCGACCGGCGGGGCGCCAACAGAACGGGAGAAACTTAAATGAATCAACCCCATAGGGTGGCTACCCTGGCAGTGCCGGTCTCGGCCACCGATCATCTGGTCGGGCCTGCGCACGCCCGGGTGGTCGTCCTTGAGTATGGCGATTTCGAGTGCCCGATCTGCATAGCCGTCGAACCCTCGGTCAGGCAGCTGCGCTCCGTGCACCCGGAAATGGCCTTTGTGTTTCGCCATTTCCCGCTCGAGGACGCTCACCCTCACGCGCTGATGGCCGCAGAGGCCTCGGAGGCCGCCGGAGCGCAGGGGAAATTCTGGGCGATGCACGATCTGTTGTTGACCCAACCGCACCATCTGAGCCGGGCGCACCTGGATGCGCACGCCGCGCGCCTCGGGCTGGACACCATTCGATTCAAGGCGGAACTGGACGACGAGATCTACCGGCAGCGCGTTCGCGAACACCAGCAAGGCGGTCAGCGCAGCCACCTGCGGGCGACGCCGACCTTCTTCGTCAATGGCGTGGTGCAGGATGTGAGCGGCGGCATGCAGCCGTTATTTGAGATCGTCGCCGGGGAATTACGGCGCGTGGCAGGTGCCTGAGGCGCGCGCGGCGCGGCTGCCGGGCATGAGCGCCCGGTTGCGTGGAGCCGATCAGGCAGGCAGTCTAGGGCGGGCGTGGCCATCATAGGGCCGCACGCAAGCGCTCAAGAATCGGGGGAACCATGATCCTGCAGTTGCGCAAGACGCTCCTCGGCGTGATGGTGGCGATGTGTTGTGTGGCGCCCGCGGGAGCGGAGCAGTGGATCACCAGCTGGGCGGCGGCGCCCATGGCGAGCGTCCCGCCGCCGCTCATCGGCCCGCTTCCCTTCGCATTGAACAACCAGACCATACGTCAGGTCCTGCATCTGAGCGCCGGAGGCCGCCGCCTCCGGATCCGCCTGAGCAACGAATTCGGAAGCAAGCCGCTGACCATCGGCGCTGCCACGATAGCGCGTGCCAACGCCGACGGTTCCGTCGATCGCAGCAGCGTGCGCAAGCTGACATTTGCCGGACAACCATCGGCGGTGATTCCCGCCTCGGCGCCGTTGCTCAGCGATCCAGTCGACCTGCCGGTCAAGGCCCTCTCGGACGTGTCGCTGAGCCTGTATTTTCCTCAGGACACCGGACTTTGTACCTGTCATCAGCTGGCGGTGCAGGACGGATTTGTCTCCGGGCCGGGAGATTTCTCGGCGAGCGAGTTTACGGCCGCCCGGACCGTGCAATCGCGCGCCTTCGTGTCCGGCGTCGAGGTCGAAGTCGCGCACGGCAAGACCATTGTGGTGCTGGGCGATTCCATCTCGGATGGTGTGGGATCGACGCCCAATTCGAACCGCCGCTGGCCAGACGTGTTCGCGCGCCGCTTGAACAAGGGCAGCGTGGCGTGGGGTGTGGCTAACCAGGGCATCAGCGGCAATCGCATTCTCGAAGACGGCGCCGGACAGAATGCGCTCGCCCGCCTCGACCGCGACGTGCTCGCCCTGCCCGGCGTGGCCTACCTCATCGTGTTTGAAGGGGTGAATGATCTGGGAATCGGCTTTGGTAAATTTTCGTTTCCGCCCGGCCCGGACAACGCACCGCCACCGGTGATCGATCCGCCCTTCCAGACACCCACGGCGGCGGCGATGATCGCCGGGTATCGCCAGATCATCGCCCGCGCTCACGCACGCGGCATTCAGGTCTTCGGCGCCACCATCGCCCCGTACGAGGGTGCGATGTACTGGTCCGCGGAGGGCGAGTCGCAACGCAAGGCCATCAATGACTGGATCCGACACGGCGGGGAATTCGACGCGGTGCTGGATTTTGACGCGGCCTTCCGCGACCCCGCCAAGCCGACGCGCATGGCCGCAGGCAAGCAGATGGGGGACTACCTGCACGGAAACGATGCGGGCTACGCGGCGGTTGGCAACTCGATCGACCTGAAATTGTTTCGCTAGTCGCGGGGCAGGCCCGTTTCGGACCGCGCAGAGCACCTTCCCGCTCTCCGGCCGCAAGCCTCGATCTGACTGGTGCAACGCGCTTGCGCTCCGCCCGCATGCGCCCTCAGACGGAACACAGAACCATGCCGCTGATGATCGCGCCGATGCAACCGTACTGCAGCGGGGAGATCCGCTCCTTGAGCACCAGGGCTGCGAAAATGATCGTGACCACCGGATAGGCGCCGATCAGCGGCGTGACGATCGAGATTGGGCCGTGGTGCGCGGCAATGATCAGGCCGAGGCTGCCGCCAGCCATCATGCCCATCGGCACGAAGGAATGTACCCACTCACGCACCGAGTGGGTCCCCTGCCTGCCACGAAGCAAGCCGAACACACCGAGCGAGAGCGCGCCGCCAATGGAGCTGCAGATCGCGAAGTTGGCCTCATTCGCCGCCGGCAGCAAATACGCGTATTTGATGAGCGTGTTGGACGTCGCCCAGCCGAGCAGCGCGAGCAGTGCAAACGGAATCCAGCGGCGGTTCGTGACCGGCCCCTCCCCGCTCGCCGGCGCGTAGGAGAGACCGAGGCCACCGCAGATCACGAGCGTCACGGCCAGATACTGCAACGGCGTGAGTGCCTCTCCCAGGAACAGGCGAGCGAAAATTATGGTGAGTGCCGGATATGCCGCCGACAGCGTACCGACGATGGCCACCGGGCCCAGCACCACCGATTGAAAATAGAGAATCCACGCCATGCCATCAAACAGGTAGGCGAGCACACCAATCTGCAGAAATTGGCGTCCGCCCGCCGCCAGTAACGGCGGATGATCATGCGTAAAGAAGAAGCCAAAGTTGACCACCGAGGTGGCGAGCACGTAGTAAAGGCAGAAGCGCGCCGGTGACACCTCGCCGATCCACTTCTTCACCAGGCCCTGGCCGATTCCATAAAGGAACAGCGCGGCCAGCGCGGGCGTCAGCCACACGAGAATCGGAATCGTAGCCGGGGCGGAACTCATGCTTCGTTCCGCCGTAGTCCCGTCGGTGGGGTGGCGCGTCTCCCGCCGCAGCGCCAATTTAAATGGAGCGGGCGACGGGTCTCGAACCCGCGACCTTCAGTTTGGGAAACTGATGCTCTACCAACTGAGCTACACCCGCCCGACCGAGTTGATTTTAGGTTCGTCAGACGCATACGGCAACGTTTTCAGGTCGGACCGTCGCGGTCATCGGGCGCGAGTAAGTATCCACAAATATTCCAAATTCTCGGGGGGTTAGGCCGGCGGTGATCTCAGTGGCTGCGGTCCAGGCCGTCGAGCACGGTCCCATAGGCGACGCGCGCGGCGACCGCCACGCGCCAGAGCCGATGGAACGGCAACCGCGGAATGGGTGTGGCCGGGAGTGCCAGCATTGAACCATCCGGCCCCGAACAGGCGCAGGCCAGTTGCGCCCCGACGGCGGTTGCCAGCGCCACGCCGCGACCGCTGTAGCCAAGCGCAATCAGCAGATTCCGCTCCGGTGCGTGCAGACGCGGATAAGAGTCCGGGGTCAACGCGAACTGCCCATTCCACCAGTGCGTCCACGCGACCGCGCCGAGCGCAGGCCACAATCTGAGGGCGAAGTTCACCAGGTGCTCGTAATCACTGCGCCGCGTTGCGCGGCGCTGCGCGCCGCGGCCACCCATCAGCAGGCGACCGTCGCGATCGAGGCGATAGTACGTGGTGATCTGGCCGCTCTCGTAGACGACCCCGCCGCCCGGAAGAATTGACGCGGTCAACGCGGCAGGAAGCGGCTCGCTCGCAATGATCGAGCTGTACAGGGGCACGATGCTGGTGCGAAGTCCCGGCCACAGATCATCGCTGTAGCCGTCCGTCGCCAGTACCACTTTCTCGGCGTGGAGCGCGCCGCCGGCGGTGTCGACGCGCCAGCCACTCCCGGCACGCTCGAGCCGCAAGGCACGGCTGTTGCCGTGTATCACGGCGCCGGCCGAGATTGCGGCCGCAGCCATCCCCCGGGCCAGGCTCAGGGGATTGACCGAGCCGCCGCGCGGATCAAAGCTGGCCGCGGCATAACGTCGGGTGCCGGTCGCGGCAGCGATTCGTTCCCTGTCCCACGCTGCAAGGGCCACACCGCGCCGCCGCCACTGCTCCACAGAGTCCAGCATCGCCGCGGCGTGCTTTGACCCTCGCGCTGCACGTATGGTGCCCTCGCGGCGCGCTTCGCAGTCGATGCCGAGCCGTGTGATGAGTGCAAACAGAAAGTCAGGTGCGCCGCCCGCGAGCTGCACCATACGCGGGCCGAATATCGGGCCAAGATGTGCCTCGACTTCGTCCGGCTCGTGTTTAAGCCCGGCGTTGACCTGTCCCCCGTTGCGGCCGGCAGCGCCCCAGCCGGGCTCGTGCGCCTCGAGCAGCGTCACGGCCGTGCCACGCTCTGCAAGGTGCAGCGCGGTGGACAGGCCCGTGTAACCCGCTCCAACGATTGCGACTTCGGTGCGCGCATCCGCGCGCAACGGCGGCGTGGACGCCGCCGGCCCCGCCGTGGACGGGTACAGGCAATGCGGCGCGTCGTCTTGCAGTGGCGTAGACACGATATCGGTCGCGGCCGTCGCGCGGGTGCCCGCCGGCCGCTGCATCAGAAGCGGTAGGTGAGGTCTGCGCCGTAGGTGCGCGGTTCGCCAACCAGAGCGTAGTCGAAGCCGATGGCGCCCGTGTCCGGATCGTTCTGGTTGAGGCCATAGGCGAGATACTTCCGGTTCGCGAGATTCTTGATCCACGCGCTTGCGTCGATGCCATGCTTGGCGGCGCTCCTGAATGCCACACGAGCGTTTGCTATGCCGTACGCTCCCTGCGCGATGCGCTCAGTGTTAAAGGCATCGAAGTACTGCTTGGCGTAGTAGTTACCATCGAGCATCAGGCGCAGGTCGCCAGCGGCCATGTGGACGAAGCGCCAGTCGATGCCAAGGCTCCCGTTGTAGTCCGGCGCCTGAATCAGGTGGTTGCCCGTGCAGCAAACGCGCGATCCTGCGTGCAGCGTGAGATCCACGTACTTGCTGCTCATCAGGCCAAGGCCGGCTCGTATCTCGAGATCTTCGGTGGCCTGGGCGTGGAACTCGAATTCGGCACCATCGACGCGCGATTTCGGTGCGTTGACAGTGTGAAATCCGCTGCCCGATCCGCCCGGCAGGGTAAAGGAATCGAGGAATTGCTGATTCTTGTAGTCGTAGTGGAACACGGCCACGTTGAACGTACCGCGGTGGTTCCATAGTTCCGACTTGAGGCCGATCTCGAAAGCCGTGAGCTTTTCCGGATTGGCGAAGTTCGCCTCTTCAGGAAAGTTGAAGGCCTGGCCATTAAACGCGGCACCACGGTAGCCCTCGCTGACACTGAAATACGTAAGGATGTTCTCGCTGGGCTTCCAGTCGACTCCGGCCTTGTAGCTGACGTTGCTGTTGTCCTGGCTCAGGTTCAGCAGCGGGCCCTGCGGGGCGGTCCCGGTCTGGTAGTTGGAATAGGTCGCAGGCAGCGCCCCGATCGTCTGTGTCCAGTAGGCCATCACTCCGCCATCGGGCGAGTAGCCGGTGGGCCCGGGCGCCAGCGGCCCGCCTTCGAGCGCGTAGAAATTATCGATGCTCACCTGGTCCTTGGTATACCGCGCTCCCGCCTGCAGGTTGACCGTCGGCGATACGGCAAAGGTGGTATTGAGGAATATCGCCTTGCTTTCCTTTATCTGATCAAAGTTGTTGTATTCGTCGAATCCGTACAGCGAAGTGCCATTGGGAAGGGCGAAGTAGCCCAGGTCGTAGGAATCGAAGAAATGGTACTCGACCGTGGCATGGGTGCTCTCGCGCCCATAGTAAAGGCCGGCGAGCCAGCCGAAGGCGCCCGAGTCGCGCGAGCCCAGACGCAGCTCTTCGGAAAAATCGTTGGTGGTGGACGTGTAGGTGTTCGGATCATCCAGGCGCAGCGTAATCGGCAGCCCGCCGTCGTCGCTCTTCGTGTACCAGCGGCCAAAATCGAAGCCAGTAACGGAGGTGAGAATCATGTGCTCGCTCGCCAGCCACTCGACCTTGAGTGATGCGGTATCGTTACGGATATCCTTGTGCACGGCGTACTTGGCACCGTTGTCGAACCAATCGATGGTGCCGCTGTAGTAGGCGGGATCGACGTTAAGGGCGTGCGCGCCATACGGGGTGCCACCCGAACGGGTCGCGGCGAGCTTGAGTGTGGCCGTCAGTGCGTCGCCGCCCTTGTACAGGAAGGTCAGGCGCCCGGCGAGCGCGTCCACGCCGTTGAGCGGTTCGACTCCTCCGGGCGTAGGCGAGATGCTGTGCACCCAGCCGTCACGCTTCTCGTAGAACACCGCGGCGCGCACGCCGAGTGTATTGTCGATGAGCGGGCCGCCGGCGGCGGCGTCCAGGGTGTAGGCACCGTAATTGCCGAAACCGGCCGTCGCATAGCCCTCAAGGCTGCTCAGGCTCGGGTTCTTGGAGTAGAAGTTGACGGCGCCGCCGGTGGCGTTCTTGCCGTACAGCGTGCCCTGCGGGCCGCGTAGCACTTCCACACGGTCCAGGTCGTAAGTCTGCAGGGCTTGCACCGCACCGACCGCCTTATAGACTTCGTCCACGTACATGGCGATCGGGCTGCTCTGATTCTGGCTGTAGTCTTGCGTAGTCACGCCGCGGAGCGTGAAGGTCGGTTGCGCCTCCGGGCCGTAGGGCAGATTGAGCAGCATGTTGGGGACGCTGGCCGTGATGTCCCCGGCCTTGCGCACCCCGAGGTCGTCCAGATCGCTGGCCGACAACGCCGTGACGGCCACCGGCACATCCTGCAAGCGCTCGCTGCGACGTTCGGCGGTGACGACGATTTCCTCGAGCGTCGTGTCGGCGCGCGCGGCGAGCGGCGCGAGGACGGCGGCGACGGCAATGGCGGCTAGCGCCGCGCCATGCCCGGTAGATTTGCCCATGACGGCCCCCTGAATTTCAATTATCGATTATCGAATCGTAACTATCGGTCACGGGACGAGTCTATGGCTTGGCTGCGGCAGCGTCAAACGGCCGCGCGACCAGGGCTCAGCGGCGGCGCAGGGCCGCGACGCTGCTGGAGGCCGCGCGCGCCGCGGCGATCAGGAGTGGTGCAAATTGTTGGCGCAGTTCCTCGAGCGTCGAACGGCTGGTCGTGCCGGCGATGTTGATGGCCGACACCGGGCGGCCACCCTCACCGAGAATCGGTGCCGCGATGGTCAAATCGCCGCGGTAGTACTCCTGATTGGCCCAGGCGTAGCCCGCCTCGCGCGCCTCTGCAATCCGGGCCAGGATGGCCGGCATCTGGTGCAGGGTGGTGGGCGTGAAGCGGCGCAGGGTCGAGCGCTCCACGATTGCCTGCGCCTCCGCCGGCGATAGCGCGGACAGGTAGGCGCGGCCCGCGGCGGTGCAGTACATCGGTAGCCGTCGGCCCACCGGCATGTGGATGAAAAACGGTTTGCGGCTCGGGAAGCGCGCGATGAACACCATGTCCACACCGTCGGGTTCGGACAGGCTGACGGATTCGCCGCAGGCCTGATTCAAATCGATCAGGTGCGGGGTCGCCTGCTCGATCACCGGGTGGCCGGCAAGGTAGGGATAGCCCACATCGAGCGTCCGTGGTGTGAGCGCCCAGCCATGCAATCGGGCATCTCGGCGCAGATACCCCAGGCGCACCAGCGTGTGCAGCGAGCGCTGCGCGGAACTCGGCGTCATGTGCGTCGCTGCCGCAATCTCGGCCAGCCCGAGCGCGCGGGAGTCGGCCGCCGCGAAGGCCTGCAGTACGGCGAAGGCCTTCTCGACCGACTGGTTGAAGAGTGTATCGCCTGTGGCGGCTGCGGCTGAAGGCGAGGCGCGGAGCTTCGCTCGGGTGCCAGCCGCGTTGGCCGCCCCCGCGGTGCTTCGCCCGGCGGTACGGCGCGGCTTACGTGCCAAAGCGATCCCCTGTTCGATCGGTTGCCCTCAACTCACGGTCACGCTAACCACTCGGCTCAGAGCGTGTCAAGCGGCCTCACGGCGTCCACAATCCACGATAGCAGGCTTCACTGCACGGCCTATTGGTTCCGCGAGCTTCAGGACAATCCCATCTGGCTTTTCAAGCGCCTCTGTCGCGTCCGCCCCGCAGCTTCCGGCGTACGCAGCGCAAGTCGATACTCGGGCTTGTGCATTCCTTTTGCCAAATTGGGCCCGGCGACGCTCGCCGCCTCTCCGCCTTTGGTGTTGCGCAAATGAAACAGCGGCGACAGCGGACTGACGGAGTTCATATAGGCGGCATCCGAACGAAGTGAGATTGCCCCGCTCACCATGTACGCGCGCAATACTCCTCCGGCTATCGGACTGCCCGCCCGCCGCGAAGGGCATGTAACCGGTGCGCGCGGCCCCAGGATTCACCGCACGCTCGGGTGCGTGTTAAAGTAGCTCGATATAAGAAAAACCGATAAGAGCGAGGTAACCAATATGTCTGCGACGTGTCGGTCCATCAGAATCTCCTCTGTCCGAATTGCGGCGACTGTGCTGGCGCTCCTGGCGGGCGCCGCGGCGATGGCGGCAGCGCCCGAAGCCAACCCTGATCGCGACGCCTATTTCGGCGAAACCCACATCCATACCAGCTGGTCGTTTGATGCATTCGTTTTTGGCACCACCATGACCGGGCCCGAGGAGGCTTACAAGTTTGCCCTCGGTGAGACCATCAAGCATCCGGCCGGCTACGACATCAAGATTACACGTCCGCTGGATTTCATGGCCGTCACCGACCACAGCGAGTATGCCGGCACGGTCAAACTGGCGAATGACCCGACCTCGGAGCTGAGCAAACTGCCCATTGCCGAAAAGCTGAAGGTCCAGGGCCCGGCGGACATCCAGAGGATTTACCAATGGCTCGCGACAAGCATCATCACAACGCCTATCAAGGAATTGTTAGACCCTGCTGTGGCAGGCAGCGTCTGGAAGGAGGTCGTGAGGATCGCCGATAAGTACAACCAGCCGGGCAAGTTCACGACTTTTGCCGCCTACGAATGGTCGTCGACCCCGGACAACCGGAATCTACACCGTAACATCATTTTCAAAGACACCAAGAAGGTGCCCGCATTGCCGTTCAGCTCGATCGACTCCGATCATCCGGAGGACCTGTGGAAGTGGATGGACGGGCAGCGAAAGTCGGGCAACGAAGTGCTGGCCATTTCCCACAACGCGAACCTCAGCGACGGCATGATGTTTCCGCTGGAAGTGGACAGCAAGAATCGGCCGATCGATGCCGCCTGGGCGCAAGAGCGCGTGAACAACGAGCCGCTCACCGAAATCCACCAGCTCAAGGGGACCTCAGAGACGCATCCGGTGCTCTCGCCCAACGACGAATTCGCCGATTACGAGATCCTCACCTATCTGCTCGGCGGCGTGGATCGCATACCGAAGGTCCACGGCAGCTATGTCCGGGAAGCCTACGAAAACGGCCTCGCGATGCAGCAGGCCCGCGGCTACAACCCGTACAAGATGGGCCTCGTGGGTGGGAGCGATTCCCACAGCAGCGCCGCCGGCTACAGTCAGAGCGATTATTTCGGCGGCCACGGGCTGGTAGACGGAAAGCCCCAGCAACGGCTCAGCGGCAAAGAGATGACCGGGATGAACATGGGATTGCTGAGCACCGCCGGGCTGGGCGGAGTGTGGGCAGAGTCGAACACCCGCGATGCGATATTCAGCGCCTTGCAGCGCAAGGAGACCTTCGGCACCAGCGGAGTACGCATCAAGGTGCGGTTTTTCGGCGGTTGGGATTTCCGCCCGGACATCCTCGCGCGCAAAGACTGGGTGAGGAGCGGCTATCAGGACGGCGTGCCCATGGGTGCCGACCTGCCGGCCAAGAAGGGCGGCGCGCCGACCTTTATCGTCTGGGCCGTGAAGGATCCCGACGATGGCAACCTCGATCGCATTCAGATTATCAAGGGCTGGACCAAGGATGGTCAGATCTTCGAGAAAGTCTACGACGTCGTCTGGGCGGGTGACCGTAGGCCCGATCCTGCCACCGGCAAACTGCCGGCGGTAGGCGACACTGTGGACCTAAAGAATGCCTCCTACACCAACACGATCGGCGCCACCGAGCTGATGAAGGTCTGGAAGGATCCGGATTTCCACCCCGAGCTGAATGCCTTCTACTATGCGCGCGTGATTCAAATTCCAACCCCGCGCTGGACAACCTACGACGCCAAGACAATCGGGGCACCGCCGCCTGGCTTTGTACCGGCGACAGTGCAGGAGCGCGCCTGGACCTCGCCGATCTGGTACACGCCGACCGCGGAAGAGGCGCGCAAAGGCGGAAAGGGTGGCCTCACCGTCGCCGAGCTCACCAAGTCGGGGGCCGTGGCGCTCAACGACGCCCAGTTGAAGCAGCTGGTGATCAACAAGACATTCAGGGTACGCAATCGTGTGACCGGCCAGCACTTCGATATCACCTACGGCCAGGACGGCCGGCGTCTTATCACCAGCGTTGATGGCCAGAAGCCGGAGCCCGGTGAGGCCTTCGACGTGATGGCGAGCGGCGCACTGGGAGCGCCCGCGCCCTACGAGATTCAACGGGGACGCCTGGTCACCACCGTGGGAATGACGCCCTTCGAGATCGCCGTTTACAGGCAAGGCAACAAGTTGCTGGCGGCGCGCAGCAACGAATTCGGCTACGTCAATTATGAGATCGAAAAAGTGATGCAATGATTGGCGGGCCGTACGTGCCTTGACGGAACAGCACCGGATCCGTCAACTGCTGCCGGGATTTGGCGGCAACGCACGACGTATGCTGCGCGAGCCGCTGGTCCATTTCCTGCTAATCGGAGCGCTGCTGTTTGCCGTCTATGGGGCAGTGCAGAAGCTGCAGGGTAACAGCAGCCCCGCCCCGTACCGGATTGAGTTGACAGCGGACGACCTGCGCCAGCTACGCCTGGCGTTCGCTGCCCAGTGGCAGCGCCTGCCCAGCCCCCAGGAATTTCAGAACGCGCTGGAAGCGAAGATACGGGAGGAGGTGCTGTACCGCGAGGCGTTGGCACTCGGTCTTGACAAGGATGACACCATCGTCAAGCGCCGCCTGGCGCAGAAGATGGATTTCCTGTCCGAAGACGTCGCCACCGCACACGAGCCCACGACACAGGAACTCAGCGCTTGGTTCATGAACCATCACCAGGAATTTGCGCTACCGGCGAGGGCCAGTTTCCGCCATCTTTTTTTTGGATTTGACCGCCGTGCTCAGAATGCCCAGCAGGACGCCGCGCGCGCGCTCAAGACTCTGGCCGGAAAGCCCGAGGATTATCCGCCGGCCGCGGCGCTGGCGGACCGGTTCATGCTGCAGGATTACTACCGCGAGCGCACCGCGGAGCAGCTGGCCAAGGACTTCGGATCGAAATTTGCCCAGGCGCTCTTCCGGCAAACCCCCGGCTCCTGGCAGGGCCCGGTTGAATCGGGCTACGGCTGGCACCTGGTATGGATCGACTCGCTGATCCCCGAGCGGGTGCCGGCATTCGAGGAGATCGAACCCGACGTGCGTTCGCGATGGCTCTCAGAGCAGCATGCGGAATACAAACGCAAAGCCTACGAGGCGATGAGGGCACGCTACCAGGTGGTGCTGCCGCGGGCGATCGCCGGCGAGGCGGGAACCGACGCAACAGCTAAGCGGACGATGCCGTGAGTGCTGGCCGGGGCGCGGCACAGGCGCTGCGAACATGGTGGTTGCTCGGCGGCCTGGCGCTTGCCGTTGCCGGCGCGCCCGGCGCCCTGGCCCACGAGTCGCGCCCGGCCTATCTGGAGATCAAGGAAACGGCGCCCGAGCGCTACGACGTGCTGTGGCGCACGCCCTTGAATGGCGGCACGCCGCTGCAGGTCGCACTGGAGTTTCCGGACGGCACGCGCAACCTCATTCCGCCGGCCGTACAGGCGCTGACCGATTCGCTCGTCGAGCGCAGGATGCTCGCGGTCTCGCCCGGGTTAGCAGGACGGAGAATTTCCTTCCTCGGCCTGGAAGGCACGATCACGGATGTGCTGGTGCGGGTGGAATTGCTCGACGGCCGCAAGTGGACCGCGATTGTCCACCCCTCCCGGGCGTGGTTCGAAGTCAAGCGCGCGCCGGGAAGGCTGGCCACCGTCAGCGCGTTCATCGTGCAGGGCATGCGCCATATCCTGTTCGGTGTCGATCACTTGCTGTTCGTGCTGGGGCTGCTGCTGATAGTCAAGGACCGCTGGATGCTGGTGAAAACGATCAGCGCATTCACGGTGGCCCACAGCATCACGCTCGCGGTGGCGACGCTCGGCTGGGCGACGATTGCGGCGGTGCCCCTGAACGCGGCCATTGCCCTCAGCATTTTGTTTCTGGGGCCCGAGATCGTGCGCTCATGGCGGGTGCAGACGAGCTTTACCCTCCGTCATCCCTGGGTGGTGGCGTTTGTCTTCGGATTGCTGCACGGATTTGGATTTGCCAGCGCACTCACCAGCGCCGGTCTGCCTTCGAGCGAATTGCCGTGGGCGTTACTGAGCTTCAATATCGGCGTGGAAATCGGCCAGCTCGGATTCGTGACGCTGGTCTTGGTGCTCGAGCACGCCTTTCGCGTGCTGGAGATCAACTGGCCCCGCGCGCTGCGGTCCCTCCCGGGATATGTCGTCGGCTCGCTGGGCGCTTTCTGGACCATCCAGCGCGTGGCCATCCTGTTTGGAATAGTGCAATGAGAAGAGCCGCTCGCGAAGGGATGGCGCGGAGCTGGCTCGTGGGTCTGGCGGCGCTGTGTCTTTCGGGGAACGTGGCGGCGCACATTCAGAAGGGTGAAGCCGTCGGTTTCCTGACCGGATTGCGGCACCCGATCTCGGGGCTGGATCACGTGCTGGCGATGGTCTCGGTTGGCTTGTGGGGCGCGCAAATGGGAGCGCCGGCGATGTGGGTCCTGCCGGTGGCATTCCCGATGGTAATGGCGCTCGGCGAGCTGATCGGTCTTCTGGAATCCCTTTGCCCGGAACCGAATATGGCATTACGGCCTCAATGATCGTGCTCGGCGCATCAGTCCTGTGCGAGTGGCGGCCGCACCCCGCTATGGGTAGCGGGGCTATCGTGTCCATCTTCGCGAATTTCCACCGGGCACGCCCGCGGCACCAGAGTTGCCCGCGGACGAAAACGGCTTGCTGTACGGCATGGGGTTGCTCTCGCGACCGGACCTGCTCCATGCCGTTCGGATCTCGATCGGGCTGATCCATGATGGACCTGGGGAAAGGCGTTGGTGCGCGCCGCCGGCGCCGATACAGGCATCGATCGGCGTGTCTCTTCATCGTGCAGGCGTTGATTGACATGCGCATGAAGCGCGACGGTGCGGCGATGCTGGCGACGATGGCGCTGCTCGGCGGCCTTGCTCCAGTGCAGGCAGCGGAGCGCATCTTCAACCCCACAGGCATGGGCCCGGTTTACAACGGTCTGCTGCGCTTCTGGCTGAGTCCGGAGGATGTCGCGCCGGTCGATGGCGCTCTCGCTGTTTGCGGGCCTGCGCGGACCGGCTTACGGGAGACGGCGCTGTGGGTGCTCCCGAGTGAGTTCGTTCGTGGGATGCCTTCTGGACGATTTTCAGGTGGGGGCCGTCCTGGCCGGTGAGCGCGATCAGATTTTCGTTTTCGGCGGCCTGGTGGCGGCAAACGCGCGATCGCCGTCCATCATGACCGTGCTCGCCGCAGGGCTGGGTTTGACGCATGGCTGGCTGAATGGCGCCGGGCTACGATGGTCCTTGTCGCTGCTCGCCGTGTTTGCGGGACTGGCCGGAGCCATCTTTGTTCTCGTGGCATTGGTCTCGGCGCTGGTAATTGCGCTACGGCCGCCGTGGACGAGGATCGCTGGGTGATCGGCAGCTGGATCGTGGCGAGCGGCCTGTTGCTTCTGGGATGGCCGCGCGAGTCCGGTAGAGGAAAGATCCGCCTTCGAGATTCGGCTGGGCCTCTAGGATTACCAGAGTGCGTGCGGCGCGGCGCAGTGGCCAGAGAGGCGGCCAGTGGTTTAGCGGCTGAAGTTGCCAATTCCATGGCGGGCGGATCTGGGCGGGTACCGCCGGGCTCCGGAGGAATGGGGAATGACGGCATCGATTTCCACGACCTTGTCGAGCCGGCGCCGGACAGATCGCGCTCCAGCGGGGCATCGGCCGATCGGCGGACAAGAAGATATAGTCGATGGGATGTTCTCCAGCCGGGGTGAGCCACCACATCTGGTGGCCCGCCGCATTGCGGACGGAGATTCCCGATGGCCCACGCCTGCGTGGCGGCGTCGCAATCCGCGTCGAAGAGATCTGCCGCCTGCTCAGGGTCCGGAAGCGTCAAGCCGCCCTCTAGCAGCCGGATCCACGGCGCGAGCTGCGCACCGATCGCTACCAGAGACTCTCCCGATTCGGGCACGAATGCGCACAGATACACCGAGCCTTTCGACACGCGCGGCTGACGGTAGGAAGCCGGCGCGGTTGGCCGTGCCGCCGTAGGAGTCGGCCGCACAGTGGCGCGGGCCCGTCCCACCTCATCGATCGCCGCTTGCACTGCCGCGGCATCCCGCTCGAGTCCTACAGTGGGGCCGGTCGCGACCGCACCGATGCTTGGCAGCTCCACGGTTCCTAGCGGCGCATCGACGGCTCGTGAGCTGTGGGATGCGGACGCTTGCAGCACCACGCACCGTGCAGGGCCCGTGCACGAGAACGATCGTGGGCCGGGTGGACTCATCGGGAATGCGCCGGATCGCGGGACTTGCCGCGCGGTTCAGGTATTCACAGCTGCACGATCATCGGGCGCACAGTAGAAGCGGTCCATCGGCTGGTTGGCGATGCCGATCTCATCCGCGGACGGAATCGCGGCCGGAGTACTCGTTCCGGTGCGGAAGGCGCCGATCGATCAATAATAGATTTATGCGCGCGCGTAATCAGTCCGACGCAGCTGCCAGTTTCTCGAACAGTGCCAGTAGACACACTTGATCCTCAACGATCCTTCGCTCTGCTCGAACAGCAGGTGGGAGTTACCCTCTGCGCATCGCTCATATCGCGATCGTGTCCCTGGCCTATCGCACCATTCGCCAGAACTCACCACGCCACGAGAATCAGCCGCATAGGCGCCCGCGAGCCACGGGAAATGCTTGTTGAAAATGATCTACGACGATGATGGCGGCCAGCCATTCGCGCGGAGTCTACGCGCAGAAACATCGCCCGTGGCAAGCTGCTCATGCAAAGCCAGAAACCAGGTCGCGATTGACATCGACCTCACCGCTGACATTGAACCAGTGCGCCTCGGTTACTTCCTCAAACCAGTACCGCAATACTTCCCGACCCAGGCGGGCTCCGCCTGTACGCTGCTGGGCGGCTTGCCCCCCGATTCACTCCGGGAGTCCCGCCCGACGGAGCGATGCGGCTACGCGATCGGCATCAGCCTTGATCTGGAACGGCTCCTTGCTCACGTACTGCGCGACGGAGAAATTCGGCCGCAGGAACAGACGGTGGGCGCGGTGACCCAGGCGCGATCGATGTCACCAGTTCCGCCTCGCAGGCGGACGGCGGTGCCGGCGTCCGGGTAGGACCGGCCGCGCACCAGGAATGATTGAAACTCGCCGAGACCGCCTGCGCGTACTGCTGCAGGTGCATATGAGCCTGGCCTTGTCCGCGCCAATCCAGGCCGGATCGAAGTAGGGATCGATATTCTCGGGGCCTCTTCGAACCAGCTCAGCGCCTCCTCGGAGCGCCCGGTGTAGATCAGGATGCAGCCCAGATCCGCGGCATTCCATTCGTTGTTCGGATTGATCTCGATGGCGCGCCGTGCGTGCTGCACCGCCTCGTCGAAAGAGGCGCGACAGCTGTACTTGCGCCAGAGCATGGAATGACAGGTGCTGTCCCCGTCGTCCAGTTCCACCGCGCGCCTGGCCAGTACGTAGGCCTCATCCAGCAGGGTGCTGGAATCGCCAGGATCATCCTTCCAGCGGCCAAAGCGGAGCGCCGCCAGCAGCGCGTGCGCAATCGCATAGCCCGGATCGATTTCTACCGCCTTCTCAAACAGCCTGGTGGCTTCCGCCGCCCCCTCGGTTCATCCCAGGGCAGCACATTGCCCTGCAGTACGCACTCGTAGGCCGCCAGGCTCGAGGTAGCTGCGTCGGGCGCGTTCCGCGTCGGAGGGCCTGCACCCGGCCGACAGCATGCTGACGATGGTCTGCACGACCCGATCCTGAACGGCAAATATTCATCCAGCCCATGGTCGATCTTTTCGGCCCACACGTGGCTGCCACTCTCGGCTTCGATCAGCTGGGCGTTGATGCGGATGCAATCGCCCACGCGCCGCACGCTGCCCTCGACAATGAAACGCACGTCCAGATCGCGGGCCACCTGCTTCATGTCGAGGGCGAGACCGCGGTCACGAAACAACGCCGAGCGCGACCGCACCCGAAACAGTCGCCGCCAGCGGGACAACTTCGTGATGATGTCTTCCGGTGAGCCGTCGCTGAAGTAGTCCTGACCGGGATCGCCACTCATGTTGGTGAACGGCGGCGCGCGGATCAGTGACGCGGGTAGGATGTCGGCGCCGGTGGCGGCCGGCGCCGGCGCCGGCCTCTGCGGGTCGAGCGTCGGCGCGTGATGATCGTCCCCGAGCGCACGCAGCATCTGCTGTACATGCCGATCCCGTTCCTCCGCGGACATGCCATCGAGGTCGGTGGTGTGCAGCGCGCGCACGTCGATGGGCAGCGCTCGGCACCTTCGAATCGCACCGGCGCGAGAATGCCCCGATCGGCGCCCTCTCGGGCCTCACCCCGCGCCCAACGCGATCACCGAGTTCGGCGTCCAGACCACGAGCACGGCCGCCAGCGGCTTCCAGCTCGACTTCGATCTGCTGATCAATTCCTGGCCGGGCGTGATCGCGGGGTCCCGCCAGACCGACCAGCCCTGCGCTTCGATCGCGGCCACCAGCGGTGCCACGCGTGGCTTATCGCTGCGCGCATAGGAAGCGGAGGTTACGTCGGCCATGCTTATGTGAACCCCGAGCCTTCTGCAGAGGCTAGTATTACTGCGGTGCGGAAGCTTAACCTGCCGCGTGCACGGCCTGTCAATCGCTTTGCCCCCGGGGGAGCCAATCGACCTCGATGCCGCGTACCAGAGTCACGCTGCGGCACGCTTCGCGCTTGCCGGCCAAGGCCGTAACATGAAGTACAGGTCGCCACCGCTCAACGTTAGGCGCTGAATAAATCCTGGGGACGACAATCGTCGAAGACATTGCAGGACCATCACCGCGCTGACCGGCCTGCTGTGCATTGCCGGCACCGGGGCGGCGGCCAATGCAGCACCGGAACGAGCGTTCACGGCCAAGGATCTGGTCGTGCTGGATCGAGTCTCGGACCCGCAAGTGGCTCCAGATGGGCGGAGCGTGAGGTGTTCACGGTTCGAGTCACCTGGAACGCCAACAAGGGCGTGACCGGCCTTGGCGACTGGCGCTCGGCGCCAAGGAATCCCGCCAGACGCGTCGCGGCTCAGGGCAGCAATGCCTCATCGCCACGATGGGCCGCCGATGGCAAGAGTCTGTTCTTCCTCTCGGACCGCTGGGCAGCATCAGCTCTGGAGGCTCGGCGAGGGCCCGGGCGAAGCCCGCCAGGTGACACGCATTACCACTGGATGTCCAAAATTTCGAACTTGCGCCCGATGGAGTCCACCTGGCACTCGCCCTTGAGGTCTTCATCGACTGCAGCGAGCTCGCCTGCACCCAGAAGCGTCTCGAGGAGCGCAGTGCATACCGAGGCCTGGGCGTGGACTTCCCGTCGCTGTTCATCCGGCATTGGGACGCTGGGCGGTCGGGCGGCGCACGCAGCTGTTTCTCGCCGAACTCAATGCCGACGGGATCGTCGCGCAGGAACCGCGCCGCCTGACGCAAGACATCAGCGGCGATGTGCCCTCGAAGCCCTTGCGGCGGGGACGAGGAGTACGCCTTCGCCCCGGACAGCGCCACGCTTTCTTCGGGGTGCGGATGCCGCACCCGGCGGCCCTGGTCGATGCAGTTTGACGTCTACGCCGTGCCCACCGACGGCAGCGCTCCGCCGCGCAACCTGACGGCGAGCGATCCACCTCGGACGCCTTCCCGCTGCCCTCGCGCGATGGCAAGAAGCTCTACTACGAGGCCATGAAGCAGCCACTTCGAGGCCGACCGCTCGCGATCATGGAAACTCGATCTCTGTCGCATGGCGCCCACGCGCGTAGTCGATCCGGACTGGGATCGAGCCAGGCCCGCCTGCTGTTCTCGCCGGATCGTCGCACGCTCTACGCCACGGCCGATGACAACGGCAGGCGCGCGCTGTTTGCGGTCGACATCGCCAGGCATGCACATCGAAACGCGCGCCGAGCGGGGCCAACATCAGCGATTTCTCGGTCGCCGGACAGCGACTTCATCTTCGCGCGCGACTCGCTGAAGTCGCCGGCGCAGCTGTACACCTCTGGGCGCGGACGGCCACGCACTCGAATTGACGGATTCAACGACGCGCGGCTGAACGTGGTGTTCAGTGACTTCGAACCCCTCGAATTCAAGGGCTGGAACGGCGACACGGTGCACGGCTACGTCATGAAGCCCTATGGCTTCGAGGCCGGGAATGTGCGGTCGCGTTTCTGATCCACGGCGGGCCGCAGGGCTCGTGGATCAATGACTTCCACTACCGCTGGAACCCGCAGACCTATGCCGGTGCCGGCTTCGCCGTGGTGGTCGTCGACTTTCACGGCTCGACCCGGTTACGGACGGCCTTTCCGACGCCATCTCCGGCCATTCGGGCGACCGACCGCTCGAGGATCTGCAGAAGGGCTGGGCGGCGGACGCTCTCGAAGTTCCCTATCTGGCCGCGGACCGCGCCTGCGCACTGGGCGCAAGCTACGGCGGCTACATGATCAACTGGATCGCCGCAACTGGCCCACGCCGGAGTCCGGCGGGCGTGGAAATGCCGCGTTCTCGCATGATGGCGATTTCGACAATCGCATGATGGCCTACGGGACGGAGGAACTATGGTTCAGCGAGTGGGAAAACAGCGGCACGCCCTGGAATCATCCCGAAGACATCGAGCGCTTCAACCCAGCCGCTCATGTGGGTGACTGGAAGGTGCCGATGCTGGTCGTCCACAGCGCCAAGGACTACCGCATACGAGTCGAACAGGGATTGCAGGCTTGCACGGCCCTGCAGCAGCACCAGATACCGAGCGAATTCCTGTATTTCCGGACGAGAAAGCCCTGGGTGCTCAAGCCGCAGAACAGCCTGGCACGACACCGTCGAGCGCTGGATCAAGAAGTGGACGAGCCCTGATCTGAAGGAGCACGCTTTGCGGCGCCCGGTGTTCACCTCGCGCTGGTGCGACTCAATGACGTTGCCGTCGGGTCGCGCACCGAAGTCCCTGGGCCAGCGGGCTGAAACAGATCGGGCCGCCGCTCAATTCGATGCCGGCGGCCGCGAGCATCGCCCTCAGCAGGATGTCCCGGGCGCGAGAGCGCGAAGTGAGCAGAGATTGATGCCCGTGCTTATGACCACGTCCATCAAGATGTTCGGGCTCAGCCACGTTTGCGGCATTGAGCGCCAGGTTGATCTATACGCCGGATGGGTGATCAAGGGATCGGCCGCCGGCTCAGGCCCGATCGGACCTTCTGTCTTGGTGAAGCCGAGCGGCTCCATAGAAGCGCACCGACCGCTCGAGTTCGTGCACGCGGATGCCGATGTGAGCCACCCTCGATGGGCACCGGACTGCCCTGAGCCACGGGGCCTCCGGCTCGCCGCTGAGCGGAGCCGGACGCGGCTTCGCCGATTGCCAGCGCTGCAGAATCGCGCGCGCCCCATTCTTGCTCGGATCCATCAGCTGCGCATGCTCGTGTCTACCAGCTGGTTCACGCCACCACTTCCTCTTCATGCCCGCGGGATCGCCCTCGTGGGAGGGCGAGATTGGGATTGCCCGGGCCGTTGAGATTGCCCAGGTCAGCAACCTCGAGCCCCCTGGGCCTCGAGCACGGCCTGAAGGCCCGCGACTCGCAGCGCCTCGGGTCCCATCGAGGCGCCGCGCGTGCCGGCGCCGATGTCCGTGGGTGCTCCGATCAGCCCTACGACCGCGGCCATGGCGCTAGCCGGTCAACCGCAGGCGCGCGCCTGGCGCCGCCCAGCGTGCCGCCGTAAAGATCCTTCGGATCCTCGAGCTGCGGCACGAGGTCGATCTGGCGGGCTCTGCTGCGGTCCTCCTGCACCAGGGCGTAGAGAAAGCGCAGGGCCGAGTAATCCTCGAGCGCGAAGCCCACGGGAATTGGGATATCGTGATCTCCTGGCCAGCTGTTGCCGCCCGGCCGCCGCGCCGCTGACCACCTCGGCGAATTCAAGCTCACCCGGGAAATCCTCCGGCATCTGCTGGATCTCGCCCTCGA